>CAYOPM010000003.1:0-613223 GCA_964405865.1 uncultured Terricaulis sp.
GCTGCCGGCGACGACGCTGCTTTACGCGCTCGGCATGTCGAGCGAGCAAATCCTCGCCACCTTCTACCAAACCTCGACCTACAAGCGCACGCGTTCGGGCTGGACCACCCGCTATCGCGCGGAGCGCTGGCGCGGCGTGAAGCCGAGCTATGATCTCGTCGACGCGAAGACCAACAAGGTCGTCGCTGAAGCCGGCAAGAAGATCTCGGCGCGTATCGCCAACAAGCTGGTCGAAGACGGCGTCGTGGACATCCAAGTCCCGTCCGAAGACCTGTTCGACCGCTACATCGCCGAAGACATCGTCAACCCGGAAACGGGCGAGATCTACGTTGAAGCGGGCGACGCGCTCTCCGAGCACGTGCTGGCGACGCTGATCGAAGCGGGCATCGACGAACTGCCGATCCTCGACATCGAGCCGGCGACGAACGGCCCGTACATCCGCAACACGCTGAAGCTCGACAAAAACGAGAACCGCGAACAAGCGCTGTTCGACATCTACCGCGTCATGCGTCCCGGCGAACCGCCGACGATCGACACTGCGGAAGTGCTGTTCAACGGTCTGTTCTCGGACAGCGATCGTTACGATCTTTCCGCGGTCGGCCGCGTGAAGATGAACATGCGCTTAGGCCTCGATACGGACGACACTGTCCGCACGCTGCGCCTGGAAGACATCCTGGAAGTGCTGCGCACGATCTCCGATCTGCGCGACGGCCGTGGTGAAGTCGACGACATCGACAATCTCGGCAACCGCCGTGTGCGTTCGGTCGGCGAGCTGATGGAAAATCAGTATCGCATCGGCTTGCTGCGCATGGAGCGCGCGATCAAGGAACGTATGTCGTCCGTCGACATCGAAACCGTGATGCCGCACGACCTGATCAACGCCAAGCCGGCGGCTGCCGCGGTGCGTGAATTCTTCGGCTCCTCGCAGCTGTCGCAATTCATGGACCAAACCAATCCGCTCAGCGAGATCACCCACAAGCGCCGTCTCTCGGCGCTTGGCCCGGGCGGTCTGACGCGTGAGCGCGCGGGCTTCGAAGTCCGCGACGTGCACCCGACGCACTATGGCCGCATCTGCCCGATCGAAACGCCGGAAGGCCCGAACATCGGTCTGATCAACTCGCTCGCCACGCACGCGCGTGTGAACAAGTACGGCTTCATCGAAAGCCCGTACCGCAAGGTCGCGAACGGCAAGCCGTCGAGCGAGATCATGTATCTCTCCGCGATGGAAGAGGCGAAGCACAAGATCGCCCAAGCCAACGCTGAGATCGACGGCAAGGGCAACCTGACCGAAGATCTGGTGCAAGCGCGCGAGAACGGCGAAGCGCAACTGATCGTGCGCGAAGAAATCGATCTCATGGACGTGTCGCCGAAGCAGGTTGTTTCGGTCGCCGCGGCGCTGATCCCGTTCCTTGAGAACGATGACGCCAACCGCGCGCTCATGGGCTCGAACATGCAACGCCAAGCGGTGCCGCTGCTGCGTGCAGATGCGCCGATCGTTGGCACGGGCATGGAAGGCACGGTCGCACGCGATTCCGGCGCCGCCATCACCGCGCGCCGCACGGGCATTGTCGAGCAAGTGGACAGCCAACGTATCGTTGTCCGCGCGACGGAAGAAAAAGACCCGGCCAAGCCCGGCGTCGATATCTATCGTCTGCTCAAGTTCCAGCGCTCGAACCAGAACACCTGCATCACGCAGCGCCCGATCGTGAAGGTCGGCGATGTCGTGAAAGCTGACGACATCATCGCTGACGGCCCGTCCACGGACCTCGGCGAGCTGGCGCTCGGCCGCAACGTGCTCGTCGCGTTCATGCCGTGGAACGGCTACAACTTCGAAGACTCGATCCTGATCTCCGAGCGCATCGTCAAAGACGACGTGTTCACCTCGATCCACATCGAAGAGTTCGAAGTCGCCGCCCGCGACACCAAGCTCGGTCCGGAAGAAATCACCCGCGACATTCCGAACGTCGGTGAAGAAGCGCTCCGTAACCTGGACGAAGCCGGCATCGTCGCCATCGGCGCCGAACTCGAGCCGGGCGACATCCTCGTCGGCAAGGTGACGCCGAAGGGCGAAAGCCCGATGACGCCGGAAGAAAAGCTGCTGCGCGCCATCTTCGGTGAAAAGGCCTCCGACGTGCGCGACACGTCGCTGCGCTTGCCGCCGGGCGTGAATGGTACGGTCGTCGAAGTGCGCGTGTTCAACCGCCACGGCGTCGATAAGGACCAACGCGCGCTCCAGATCGAGAAGGAAGAAATCGAACGCTTGGCGAAGGACCGCGACGACGAACTCGCGATCCTTGAGCGCAACATCTTCGGCCGCTTGACCGAGATCCTGACCGGCAAGACGGCGACGACCGGCCCGAAAGGTTTCAAGAAGGGCGTGATCGACGCGGAAGCGTTGGAGACGCACTCGAAGGGCCAGTGGTGGCAGTTCGGCATCGAAGACGAAGCCGGCATGGCCGAGATCGAAGCGCTGAAGAAGCAGTACGACGACGCCAAGAAGCGTCTCGATGCACGCTTCGCCGACAAGGTCGATAAGCTCACCCGCGGCGACGAACTGCCGCCGGGCGTGATGAAGGTCGTCAAAGTGTTCGTCGCGGTGAAGCGCAAGCTGCAGCCGGGCGACAAGATGGCCGGCCGTCACGGCAACAAGGGCGTCATCTCCAAGATCACGCCGATCGAAGACATGCCGTTCCTCGATGATGGCACGCACGTCGACATCGTTCTGAACCCGCTGGGCGTGCCGTCGCGCATGAACGTCGGTCAGATTCTCGAAACCCACTTGGGCTGGGCCTGCGCAGGCATCGGCAAGCAAGTGCGCGAAGCGCTCGAAGTGTTCGAGCGTGACGGCGATAAAAAGCCGCTCGAGAAAAAGCTGCGCGATGTTTACGGCGAGAAGGAAGAACTGCCGAAGACGACCGAGGAGCTGCGCGAACTGGCGCAGAACATCTCCAAGGGCGTGCCGGTGGCGACGCCTGTGTTCGACGGCGCCAAGGATAGCGATATCCGCGAGCTGCTCAGCAAAGCCGGCTTCTCCGAAACTGGTCAGGTGTGGCTGAAGGACGGCCAAACGGGCGAGACGTTCAAGCGTCCGGTCACCGTCGGCTACATCTACATGCTGAAGCTGCACCACTTGGTCGACGACAAGATCCACGCGCGTTCGATCGGCCCGTACTCGCTCGTCACTCAGCAGCCGCTGGGCGGTAAGGCGCAGTTCGGCGGTCAGCGCTTCGGTGAAATGGAAGTGTGGGCGCTAGAAGCGTACGGCGCTGCGTACACCTTGCAGGAAATGCTGACGGTGAAGTCCGACGACGTCGCCGGCCGCACCAAGGTCTACGAAGCGATCACGCGCGGACACGACACGTTCGAGGCCGGTATCCCGGAATCGTTCAACGTCCTCGTCAAAGAAATGCGGTCCCTCGGCCTCAACGTCGAACTCGTCGACGGTCTGAAGCTGAAGGCGGCCGAATAAGTGGAGCCGGCGCGTCTCGGGTGAGGCGCGCCGGACAACTCGGATGTGAACCCACGGTGCTCTGGCCGCAGACCAGAGCGACGGAAGGTCAAAAACGATGAATGCTATGAACCAAGACCTGATCAACAACACGTTCGGCAACCAGCCGCCGGCGCCGGTGTTCGATCAGATCAAGATTTCGATCGCGAGCCCCGAGCAGATCAAGTCGTGGAGCTTCGGCGAGATCAAGAAGCCTGAAACGATCAACTACCGCACGTTCAAGCCTGAGCGTGACGGTCTCTTCTGCGCGCGTATCTTTGGCCCGATCAAGGATTACGAATGCCTGTGCGGCAAGTACAAGCGCATGAAGTACAAGGACATCATCTGCGAAAAGTGCGGTGTCCAAGTTACGCTGCAGCGCGTGCGCCGCGAGCGCATGGGCCACATCGAACTGGCCGCGCCTGTCGCGCACATCTGGTTCTTGAAGTCGCTGCCGAGCCGCATCTCGCTGATGCTCGACATGGCGCTGAAGGACATCGAGCGCGTTCTCTACTTCGAACAATACATCGTGCTTGAGCCGGGCCTGACGCCGCTCGAAGCCAAGCAGCTGTTGACCGAAGAAGACTACATCCGCGCTCAGGACGAGTACGGTGAAGACAGCTTCACCGCCTCGATCGGCGCCGAAGCGATCCGCGAACTGCTGATGCAGCTCAACCTCGAAAAAGAGGCTGAGCAACTGCGCAAGGAAATCGCCGAGTCCACGTCAGAGCTGAAGCCGAAGAAGCTGGCCAAGCGCCTGAAGCTGGTCGAAGCGTTCATTCGTTCTGGCAACAAGCCGGAATGGATGATCCTGACGGTCGTGCCGGTGATCCCGCCGGAACTGCGTCCGCTGGTGCCGCTCGATGGCGGCCGCTTCGCGACGTCGGATCTGAACGATCTCTATCGCCGCGTCATCAACCGCAACAACCGCTTGAAGCGTCTGATGGAGCTCCGCGCGCCGGACATCATCATCCGCAACGAAAAGCGCATGCTGCAGGAAGCTGTCGACGCGCTGTTCGATAACGGCCGCCGCGGCCGCGTCATCACCGGCGCCAACAAGCGTCCGCTGAAGTCGCTCGCCGACATGCTGAAGGGCAAGCAAGGCCGCTTCCGTCAAAACTTGCTCGGCAAGCGCGTCGACTATTCCGGCCGTTCGGTCATCGTCGTCGGTCCGGATTTGAAGCTGCACCAGTGCGGCTTGCCGAAGAAGATGGCGCTCGAACTGTTCAAGCCGTTCATCTATGCGCGCCTCGACATTAAGGGCCTCTCGGGCACCGTGAAGCAATCGCGCCGCATGGTCGAAAAAGAGCGTCCGGAAGTTTGGGACGTGCTCGAAGAAGTCATCCGCGAGCACCCGGTTCTCCTGAACCGCGCTCCGACGCTTCACCGCTTGGGCATCCAAGCGTTCGAGCCGAAGCTTATCGAAGGCAAGGCGATCCAGCTTCACCCGCTGGTCTGCGCCGCGTTCAACGCTGACTTCGACGGCGACCAAATGGCCGTGCACGTTCCGCTGTCGCTCGAAGCGCAGCTGGAAGCGCGCGTGCTGATGATGTCGACGAACAACATCCTCTCGCCGGCCAACGGCAAGGCGATCATCGTGCCGTCGCAGGACATCGTTCTCGGCCTCTACTATCTCTCCACCGTGAAAGATGGCGAGCCGGGCGAAGGCAAACTGTTCGGTTCGATCGGTGAAATCGAGTCCGCGCTCGAAGCCGGCATCGTCACGCTGCACACGAAGATCAAGGCGCGTTACGAAACCGTCGATGCGGACAACAAGCCGGTCCGTCTGACGATCGACACCACGCCGGGCCGCATGAAGCTCGGTGAGCTGCTGCCGCGTCACCCGAAGATCAGCCACAAGCTCTTGGATCAGACGATGACCAAGAAGGAAGTCGGCAACCTGATCGACCAAGTTTATCGTTTCTGTGGTCAGAAGGCGACGGTGATCTTCGCCGACCGCATCATGCAGCTCGGCTTCAAAGAAGCAGCCCGCGCCGGCATCTCGTTCGGTATGGCCGACATGGTCGTGCCGAAGGCGAAGGAGACGCTGGTCGAAGAAACCCGCAAGCGCGCGGCTGAGTACGAAAAGCAATACGCCGATGGTCTCATCACGCGTGGCGAGAAGTACAACAAGGTCGTCGACGCTTGGTCGAAGTGCACCGACAAAGTCGCTGACGCGATGATGGAAGAGGCGTCCAAGCCGGCCAAACTCAAGGATGGCCGCCAGGGCGAACTCAACTCCGTCTTCATGATGGCGCACTCGGGCGCACGTGGTTCGAAGAACCAGATGAAGCAGCTCGCTGGCATGCGCGGCCTGATGGCCAAGCCGTCGGGTGAAATCATCGAGACGCCGATCATCTCGAACTTCAAGGAAGGTCTCTCGGTTCTCGAGTACTTCAACTCCACCCACGGCGCCCGTAAGGGCCTCGCGGACACGGCGTTGAAGACCGCGAACTCGGGCTACCTGACGCGTCGTCTCGTCGACGTCGCGCAAGACTGCATCATCACCGAAGAAGACTGCGGCACGCAGGACGGCATCGCGATGACGGCCGTTATCGACGGCGCTGACATCGTTGTCTCGCTCGGAACGCGGATCCTCGGCCGCACCGCGGCTGTCGATATCGTCGAGCCGGGCACGGGCAAGGTGGTCGCGCCTGCCGGCACGTTCCTCGATGAAGACATGGTCATCGTGATCGAGAAGGCGGGCGTTCAGAACGTCAAAGTGCGTTCGGTGCTGACCTGCGAAACGCGTACGGGCGTTTGCGGCTCCTGCTATGGCCGTGACCTCGCGCGCAACACGCCGGTCAACATTGGCGAAGCTGTCGGCGTTATCGCCGCGCAATCGATCGGCGAGCCGGGAACGCAGCTCACCATGCGTACGTTCCACATCGGTGGCGCGGCGCAGGTTGCTGAAACCTCGGCGATGGAATCGGCGCACGAAGGCGCAATCCGCTTTGTCGATCGCAACACGGTGAAGAACATCCACGGCGATCTCATCGTCATGAGCCGCGGCATGCAAGTCGTCGTGCTCGACGAAGAGGGCAAGGAGCGTCAAAGCTTCAAGCTGCCGTTCGGCGCGCGTCTGCGTGTTGACGAGAAGTCGAAGGTGAAGCGCGGCGATCGTATCGCCGAGTGGGATCCCTACGCGACGCCGATCCTCACGGAATCGGCCGGTAAGGTGAAGTTCGAAGACCTGGTCGAAGGCGTCTCGGTTCGCGACGAGTTCGACGAAGCGACGGGCATCTCCTCGAAGGTGATCATCGACTGGCGTTCGACCGCGAAGGGTTCTGAGCTGAAGCCGTCGGTTTCGGTGATCAACGCCAAAGGCGTGGTGACCAAGACCTACGCGCTGCCAGTCGGCGCCATTCTCTCGACTGCCGACGGCGATGAAGTCACGCCTGGCCAAGACCTCGCGCGTATGCCGACGGGCGGCGCCAAAACCCGCGACATCACGGGTGGTCTGCCGCGCGTTGCGGAACTGTTCGAAGCCCGCCGTCCGAAGGATCACGCGATCATCTCCGAAGGCGATGGCCGCGTGGAGTTCGGCAAGGACTACAAGAACAAGCGCCGTCTGCGCGTCGTGCCGGAAGACGAAACGCTCGAGCCGATCGAGTACATGATCCCGAAGGGCAAGCACATTCCGGTGCAAGAGGGCGACTTCGTGAAGAAGGGCGATTACCTGCTCGACGGCAATCCCGCGCCGCAGGACATCCTCTCCATTCTCGGCGTCGAAGCGCTGGCGAATTACCTCGTTGAGGAAATTCAGAAAGTGTACCGCCTGCAGGGCGTGCCGATTAACGACAAGCACATCGAAGTGATCGTTCGCCAGATGCTGCAGAAGGTCGAAGTCATGGATGCGGGCGACACCGAATTCCTGAAGGGCGAAGCTGTCGAAGCGCTCGATCTCGAAGACGAGAACAAGCGCGTTGCGGAACTTGGTCTGAAGGGCGCCACGGCTCAGCCGATGCTGCTCGGCATCACCAAGGCAAGCTTGCAAACGCGTTCGTTCATCTCGGCGGCGTCGTTCCAGGAAACGACGCGCGTGCTGACGGAAGCCGCTTCGTACGGCAAGTCGGACACGCTTGAGGGCTTGAAGGAAAACGTGATCGTCGGGCGTCTGATCCCGGCGGGCACGGGCGGCCAATTGCGCCGCTACCAAAAGCTCGCGGCCGAACGCGACGAGCAGCTGGCGATCGAGCGTGGCGAAGACGCCCGCATCGGTCAGACCGAAGCTGCCGAATAAAAACTTAGGGAAGAAACGTCCAAGAAAAGAAACGGCCCGGGAGCAATCCCGGGCCGTTTTGTTTTTGACCGTTATTGCGGAATTGGCGGCGCGCCGGGGCCTTGCTGATCCGGTGGCGGACGTTGCGGGCCATCGCCGAATTGGTAGGTCAGGCCAATGCGGAAGCGTGTGCCGGGGCTCTGGAATTCGGTGCGCTCGATATAGTCGGCGGTCGTCACTTCGTTGACCTGATCGACGCTGTCCAAAATATCGATGGCGTTGAGCACGACGTAGATGCGATCGGTGAGTTTCCGCCGGTATGTGACGTTGAACATGTAGAACGGATCGATCTCCGTCTGCAGGCCGTAGCGCGGACCCTGGAAGCGCAGCTCGAACTGCAGCTGATCGGCGCCGACGGCGTTTTGATCCGGATCGCGATAATCGAGCTGGAAGATGCCGTCATACTCGACCTCTTCGCGGCGCTGCAGCGAGCCGCTGCTCGTGAGCACGTCAAACTCGCGGCTGAGCACGTTGCCGCTCAGCGAATAGCGCCAGCGTTCGCCGAGTGGGCCCCGCAGCAGCGCTTGCACGCCGCGTTGCTCGCTCTCGCCGGCATTGACTGGCATCGAGACGATGACGCCGTCGCCGTTCACTTCGATGAATTGCGAGACGATGTCGTCGCTGATGCGATCGAAGAAGGTGAGGCTGAAGCTTGCGCCATTGGCTTGATAGATCAGGTTTGCTTCGAACGCGTCGGTAGTCGTCGGCTCGAGGTTCGGATTGCCCGAAATGGCGCGGTTTACATCGACAAAGCGCAGCGATGGATCGAGCTGTTGGATGCCGGGTCGCTGGATGCGCGATGAATAGCTGAGATCGAGATTGATGTTCGATCCGATCGCGCGGCGAATATGCAGGCTCGGGAAGAGCCGATCATCCGTGCCATCGGTCTCGGCAAGTCCGGAGACGACTTCGCGGCGATAGCTTTCACCGCGCAAACCCGGCAACCATGTCCAATCGCCAGTCTCAAACTGATAGGTGACATAGCCTGCGAGCGTTTGCTGGCGTCCTTCGAGTGTCGCGTCGTATTCCAGCGGGCCGGGGCCAGCGACGACGTCCAGGAGATTGTCGATCTGCTGATCGCTGATGTTGAAGTTCAGACCGTAAGTCATGAAGTTGTCGTTGGGCTGTGGGCTTTCCCAATCGAGCTTGATGTCGGCGCTATCGGTGCTCTGTTCGGACGTTGTCTCGTACAAGCTCGCGATGCCGATCACTGGCGTGAGCTCGTAGAGACTCTCCGACATGTTCTCGAAGCGATTAAGCGCGAGGTTCAGCTTGAACAATTCACGCGGCTGATCGCCGGTTTCCTGCCACTCGAACGTAAAGCCGTTATTTTCGCCGGAATTCTCGGTGTCCGAGAGGCGCGATGACGTGAGGACGCCGGTGTTGAAGAAATCCGAGTCTTGGCGGAAGTCTGAATTGTGATTGCCGAAATCGAACGCCGCGGTGAGACGGCGGCGATCGTTGGGACGGTAGCCCGCTTGCAGGCGGCTTGCGTACCAGCCCTGCCAGTTGATCTCGCGCTCGCCTTCTTCGGTCAGTGGCGGCCCTGCCGGCAAGTCTTGGCGTTCGCGCAGCAGCGCTTGGTCTTGGCCACCGGAATAGGTGCCGACTTGCGCACTTAAGGACCAAGGTCCGCGCGACCAGCTGGGCGCCAAGCCCACATGATAGCCGCCAAGTGAATCGCCGTTGAGCTGAACAGAGCCGTTGAACCCGCCTTCAAAGCGCTGGCGCGTGATGATGTTGATGATCCCACCCGAGGCCGCAGCGGAATATTGCGCCGATGGGTTGGTGATGACTTCGATGCGCTCGACCTGGCTGCCGGGAATGCTGCGCAGAATCTGTTCGAGGTTCGCGCTTGGGACCGGCTGGCCGTTCACCTGAATGACAACATCGCCGGCGCCGAGCAGCGTCACCGAGGCGCCGTCCGGCGAGACGCTGACGGACGGGATGCGGCCCAGCACATCGTACATGTTCGTGCTTTGCGCAGTGGCGTCGTCGCGCAGTGTGTAGGTGCGCCGATCAATGCGCACCTGATCGCCGGCAGGCGCGAGCACGACGATCTCTTCGTCGTTGCCGAACTCTTCCTCAAGAGCTTCGTCGGCCGGCGCGGCTTCCGCTGGTGCGGGCGGCGGCGGAGGCGGCGAGGTTTGCGCGTGAGCGGCGGCGCTCGTTCCGGCCAGAATTGCGGCAGAAACAAGCCAAGTCAGTTTGTTCGAAATCCCCATGCGCCTCGTCGTGGATGAGTTCGCGGCCGCAAACAATCGCGGCTCTGCGAAACGACCACCCGGCGCGGCGAATGGGAACTAGTCGAAGATATCGAACAGATCGAAACCGCCACGGCGACGGCGGCGTCCGTCCTGCGTATAACCGCCTTCGCCGCGCTCGCCGTGTTCTCCACGCTCGCCCCGTTCACCGCGCTCGCCCCGTTCACCGCGCTCGCCATAGCCGTAACCTTGCGGCTGCTGGCTCGGGCGCTGTTGGTATTGCTGTTGCGGCGGTTGTTGCGGATGCGACCGGCGATAGGCGTCCGGATCCTGATAGAATTGCGCACGATCTTGCTCAAACGCCGCCACTTCAGTGCGCGCGCCGGAAATGATCTTCTCCAGTTCGCCGCGATCGAGCCACACGCCACGGCAGGTCGGGCACATGTCGAAAGCGACGTCATCGCGTTTCACCTCGGTCATCGAGGCGTTGCAGTTCGGGCACATCAAAAGCGGCATGGGGGCTCTCCGTTTAACGCCGGATATAGGCGCCGAAGCGGGCAGGTCAAATCATGTACTTTTGACGCGCCCCGCGACGGGTTGTCCTAAGGTCCGCATCGTGCGAATCGGACCCCCATCATGACTCAAACGACATCTGACGCGCTGAAGCGTGTGAAACCCTCGGCAACGATGGCCATGAGCGCCAAAGCGCGCGCGCTCAAAGCCCAAGGCTGTGATTGCATTTCGCTCAGCCAAGGCGAGCCGGATTTCGATACGCCGGAAAACATCAAGCAGGCCGCGATCCGCGCGATCCAGGACGGCAAGACCAAATACACTGATGTCGACGGCATTCCGGAACTGAAGGACGCCATCGTCGGCAAGTTCAAGCGCGAGAACGGGCTTGAGTATAAGCGCACACAAGTGAACGTCTCGCCGGGCGGCAAGCCGGTGATCTTCAACGCCTTCATGGCGACGTTGAACCCAGGCGATGAAGTCGTGATTCCCGCACCCTATTGGGTGAGCTATCCCGACATGGTGCTGCTCTGCGGCGGCACGCCGGTGTTCGTCGATACGACTTTGGAAGATGGCTTCAAGGTGCGCCCCGAAGCATTGGCAAAAGCGATCACGCCGCACACGAAGTGGGTGATGCTGAACTCGCCGTCCAATCCGTCAGGCGCGGCGTACACGGCTGATGAGTTGAAAGCGCTCGCCGCTGTGATCTTGCAGCATCCGCATGTGCTCGTGCTCACCGACGATATGTACGAGCATCTGACCTATGGCGACTTCGCGTTCACGACCATCGCGCAAGTCGAGCCGCGCTTGTACGAGCGCACGCTCACCATGAACGGCGTGTCGAAAGCTTATTCGATGACGGGCTGGCGCATCGGCTACGCCGCTGGTCCGGAATGGCTGATCAAGGCGATGGCGAACGTGATGGGGCAGACGACGTCGAACCCGTGTTCGATCTCGCAATGGGCCGCGGTTGAAGCGCTGAACGGCCCGCAGGATTTCATTCCAACGAACAAAAAGCTCTTCCAGGATCGTCGCGATCTCGTGGTTTCCATGCTGAATCAAGCGAACGGCGTGAATTGCCCGACGCCGGAAGGCGCGTTCTACGTCTATCCCTCGATCGCCAAGCTGATCGGCAAGAAGGCCCCGAGCGGCAAGATCATCGAGACCGACGAAGCGTTTGCGCTGGAGCTGTTGGAAGCCGAGCAAGTGGCGCTGGTGCACGGCACGGCGTTTGGTTTGGCGCCGTGCTTCCGCATTTCGTACGCGACATCGAACGAATGTCTCGAAGATGCATGCACGCGCATTCAGCGCTTCTGCGGGCAACTCACATAAAAAGATCCCGGCTTCGGGAGGGAAGCCGGGATCAAAAGTGAGAAGCGGGGCAGCCGCTTCATCAGGCAGTTTTCGTTAGGCGACGATCGCGGCCGCTTGCATCAGCGTAGCCATGGCGACCGGTGCAAACAGAACCAGTGCGGCGGCGAAGTAAGCAATTTTCGACATCTCGGTTTCCCCTTTAGGTGTTTGCGTTCTCTTGACTATGAGATGCCGGCGCCCGCGCGTTTGGATGCGCGCCAATGTTTTTTCCGCGCATGAGAAGTTTGCAATTTTGCGGGGACGCTTAACGCTGCTCGCTCGGCCTTCGACAAGCTCAGGCTGACGCTGAGTTCTGCGCGTCACGAAGAATTCGTCACGCTGAGCTTGTCGAAGCGCGACGTTGCACGAAGCACAAAAGTTAAGCCGCGGACCGTGAGGTCCGCGGCTTCCGTAATGATCGTCGCGGGCGGGTTTGGGGGATCAGGCGACGATCAAAGCAGCTTGGTTGAGCGCGGCCATCGCGACTGGCGCGAAGAGAACTCTTGATGCAGTGAAGGTAGCGATTGGATGCAGGGCCCGATGTGACCGTGGTCACGCTCGGTAAAAGGGGCGGCGAGGGCCGGGTTTCAGGGACCAACCAGTCCCGGCCCTCGCCGTTTCGCCGCCTAGCGGCGACGGGGTGGTTCGGGCGGACGCGGGGCCTCAGGCGCAACCGGCGGCGCCGGCGGGCGCGCTGCGCGGACACGGCGGTCGCCGTTCACATCGCGGGCGTCGAACATGCGCAGCTGCATGGTGCGGAATTCCTCTTGAGAGAGGGCGCCGTCGCCATTGGTATCGGCTTCGCTGTCTTCACCCATCTCGATCCAGAACACGCCGGCAACCGGCGGCACGGGCGGGACCGGTGCGATCGGCGCAGCGGCGCCGCCTTCGCGTGTCCACTCGCCACCACCATTGCCGCGGCGGATAATGACGGTGCGGTCGCCATCGCTGGTCACGGTCGCACCGCCCTCAGAACGGCAAATCACAGTGATTTGGCGGTTACCGGCGTCGCCGCTCTCGGTGCGTTCGCAGTTCGGGTTGTGCGCGTCTGGCGCGTCGCTGCTGAATTGCATGACGTGTTCGCGACGATCGTCGCGGTTGAGACGGCCGTCGTCGTTGCTGTCGAGTTCGGCGAACATGGCGTCGGCTTGGGCTGCGGCCTCTTCGCGCGACAGCCAGCCATCTTCGTTGGCGTCGCCGCCGCCGGCGCCGTGGCCGACATGGCGGATCACGACGCGATCAACCGCTTCGTCGTTCTGTTGGGCCGATGCCGTCATCGCGCTCAAAGCGACGACCGCCGCGCCCAGGGTTAAAGCCAATCTCATGGAAAACTCCCTCTGATGCCCGTTTTGGGCGTCTGATGGCCGACGATATGGCGCGCTTACGTTTCCGGCGTACGTCAAAGGCTGAAACACTGGCGCAACAGAGCGTCCGTATCTGTCCCGGCCCTGGAAAGAGAGGGCCTTCATGGATTTCCGCGCCGTATTCGCGCTGGGTTTGGCGCTGACGCTGACCCCGGCCGCTGCTCAGGAGCGTGAGATGCCGGCGCTGCCCGCGCCAGCCGTGAGCCAAGCCATGAGCGATGCCGAGATCGGCGCCGGTATGGACGCTTGGCTGAGTGAGCTGAGTGGACAGGGCGCGTTCAACGGCGCCGTGCTTATCGCCCGTGATGGCCGCGAGATCTATTCCGGCGCCCGCGGCGTCACCGCGCTCGAGGGCGGTAGCGCGATCAATGCGGACACGCGCTTTCCGATCGCCTCGATCGGCAAGGTGTTCACGCACACCGCCATCATGCAGCTCATCGAACAAGGCAGGCTTTCGCTCGACACCACGGTCGGCGACATCATCCCAGACTATCCGCAAGCCGCGACGCGCGCCGCCACCATCGCGCAGCTGATCAATCATCAAGGCGGCGTCGCTGACATTTTCGGCCCGCACTTCCGCGCCGCGCCGAAAGAACAGTTTGTCGGCAACGCTGACTATTATCGCCTCGTTTCAAGCCAGCCGCCGATGTTCGCGCCCGGCGCGGGCGAGGAGTACTGCAACGGCTGCTATGTCGTGCTGGGCGAGATCATCGCGCGCGTGACCGGCCGAACCTACGAAGCCTACGTCACGGAAAACGTCTTCGCCGCGACGGGCATGTCGAACACCGCGTTCCTGCGCCGTGATGCGCTACCCGCGAACACCGCGACGTTCATCGGACGTCCGCAGGGACCGCAAGGCGCGCTCATGGATGTGTCTCGCTTCCACGGTTATGCGGGCAGTGCTGCCGGCAACGCGTTCTCAACGCTGCGCGATCTTCTGAGTTTCGACAACGCTTTGCGCGAGGGCCGACTGGTCAATGCCGCACACGCTGCGCAGATCATGCGCGGTGAGGCGCAAACTGGCCGGTCCACGATTCGCGTCGGCTTTGCCGGTGGCGGGCCGGGCGTGAACGCTGTCCTCTACGGCAATGGCGCGTGGACCTGGATCGTGCTCACCAATCGCGAGCCGCCGACTGCCGAAGCCATGACGCAATCAGTGTTTCCGCTGTTGGCGGGTCCCCGGTCGCCATAAGATGGGGCCGCAATAGAATGGCGCTTATGTCCGAACCGATTCAGGCCCCGCGCGTACTCATCGTCGATGACGACGTCGCCATCCGCGAAGGCTTGGTGGAAGTGTTCGAGCGCGCGGGCTTCTCTGCCTCTAGCGCCGGCGATGTGCCGTCGATGGAAAAGGCGCTCGCCGCGAAGGGCGCCGATCTGATCGTGCTCGACCTGATGATGCCGGGCGAGGATGGGCTCTCCGCCTGCAAGCGTCTCTCCGGCAAGGGCCGTCCGCCGATCATCATGCTCTCTGCTTTGGGCGATGACGCGGATCGCATCGTCGGCCTCGAAATCGGAGCTGACGATTATCTCTCCAAGCCCTGCAACCCGCGTGAGTTGGTCGCGCGTGCTCGCGCTGTGCTGCGCCGGCAGAAAGACGCGGAGACAACGCCTCCGGGGGAGCAAATCCGCTTTGCCGGTTTCCGCCTCGACATTCCGCGCCGCGAACTGGTCGATCCCGATGATGTTGTAATCCCGCTCTCGGCCGGCGAGTTCCGTTTGTTGCGCGCGCTCGTTGAGCGTCCCCAGCGTGTCCTCTCGCGCGAACAACTCCTCGATTATGCGTTCGACAATGACGGCGACGTGTTTGACCGCGCTGTCGATGTGCAAGTCAGCCGCCTGCGCAAGAAGCTAGAGCGCCCCGGCAGCATCGAGATCATCCGCACGGTGCGCGGCGAGGGCTACCTCTTTGCGGTGAAGCCGGTCGCGTAATGGCGCTCGCTCGATCCTTTCGCGGTATGCCGATCGCGGCTTATCTCGTCGCGCTGATGGCGTTGGCGCTGGCGGCGGCGTTTGTCGCGGTCATCGCCATCGTCATCTGGCTGCCGCCGCGCCCGCCAGATGTGATGCGCGCCGATGTGGTCGCGGCGCATTTCCAAGAGGGCTACGACTACATGCGCGAGTTGGGCCGGCCGATGGAAAGCCCAATGGCGCGTTGGCGCGTCCAGGAAAGCCCGCCGCGCACCATCGATATTCCCGGCATGCGCAGCACGCGCACGCAGCTTGCGAACGACCTGTCGCTTGAGCCTGAACAAGTACGCATCGCTGCCGCGCAAGTCGCGCGCAGCGATGTGTTCGTCTTCCGCGTGCGCGAACCGGAAGGCGAAATGCGCTTGCGCACGGGCCGCGTGATCACGGAGAGCACGGAGTCCGTCACCGTTCACGCCGGGCACGGCGACGGCACGACCATCGAAGTCGAAATTCCGGCGCCGCCCGATGCGGCTGCACCGCCCGTCGCGCCGCGTGCGAGGCCGCCGCGCGTGATCTGGCAGGGCGATGGGCCGCCGCCAGTAGCGCCTACGCCGCCCGTCGCGCCCGTGGCGCCTACGTTTGCGCCCGCGCCGCAAGGCGTGGTGCTGATCTCCGGTTTCGAGATCGGCGCACAACTGCCTGACGGCCGCTGGCTCGTCATGCAGCAAGGACGCAACTGGGCCGAGATCGGCTGGATTGGCCGCGCTGCTTTGATCGTCGGCGGCGCGCTGCTCGTGTTGATGTTGCTCGCAGCTTTGTTCGCGCGCCGGCTGACGCGACCGATCCGCAACTTCTCAGAGGCTGTGCAAGCCGTCGGCGTCGATCCTGGCAGTGAGCCGGTGCGAGAAGAGGGACCGCGCGAATTGCGCGGCGCGGCGCGTGCGGTGAACTCAATGCAAGCGCGTTTGCGTGCGCTGATCGCCGATCGCACGAAAACTCTAGCAGCCGTCGCACACGATATGCGCACGCCGCTGATGCGCCTGCGTCTCGTCGCCGAAAACGCCTCGCCCGAACAGCGCGAGAAGATGGCTAAGGAGATCGAAGAAGTCGAAGCGCTGGTCGCCAGCTTCATCGCGTTTGCGCGCGACGATCCGGCGGAAGAAGCGCGGGTGCGGCTCGATCTCGGCGCGCTGCTGCAAAGCATCGCCGACGACAATGTCGAAGCTGGCCGCAATGTGAGTTTCGACGCCGGTGATCGAGTGGTCATCACCGGCCAATCGCTCGGGCTGAAGCGGCTTTTCACCAACCTGGTCGAGAACGCGCTGAAGTACGGCGCGACCGCACGCATTGCGCTTCATCGCGAAGAGGGCGTGGTGATCGTTGAAGTCGCTGATGACGGCCCGGGTATCCCCGCGAACCAGCGCGAAACCGTGTTCGAACCGTTCGTGCGCTTGAACGAAGCCGGCACGCGGGGCGCCGGCCTTGGTCTAGCGGCGGCGCGTTCTATCGCGCGCGCGCATGGCGGCGATGTCGTTATCGTAGAAGCGGAGCGCGGCGCGCTGCTGCGTGTGACGCTGCCGGGTTAGGCCGCGTCGAACTTGCGCGCTTTCTCGTCCATGCCATTCGCCGACGGACGGCCCAGCAGATAGCCTTGGCCGCGATCGCAACCGAGATCGTGCAACGCCGCGATTTGCGCCGGCGTCTCGATGCCTTCAGCGGTAACGCCTAGGCCAAGGTTCTTCGCCAGCTGCACGACAGTGCGGACGATCACGCGAGACTCCTCGCTCTCGCCCATGCTTGAGATGAACGAGCGATCAATTTTGAGCGAGTCAAACGGCAACTCGCGCAAGTGGCGTAGGCTTGAATAGCCGGTGCCGAAATCGTCTAGCGCAATGCGGATGCCGATATTCTTCAGAGAGAGCAACACTGAGCGCGCGGCTTCGAAATCGCCAACCAGGGCGTCTTCGGTGATCTCGATCTCAAGCCGTCCCGCCGGGAAGCCGCATTCGGCCAACGTACGGAGGATTTTGTGCGGCAGGCCGGGGTCTTTCAGCTGCACCGGCGAGATGTTGAGTGAAAGCGGCGGCGCGCCGGTCCAGTTAACGGCTTCAGTGCAAGCCCGGCGCAAGATGTTGAAGGTGAGTTCGCCGATCATGCCGGTCTGTTCGGCGATGCGGATGAAGACTTCCGGTGAGATGGCGCCACGCACCGGATGGTTCCAGCGCGCGAGGATTTCGTAGCCGTTCACCTGACCAGATTCCAAGTGCACCAAGGATTGGAAGTGCGGCACGATCTCATCGTTGCGGATCGCAAGGTGCAGATCGTGCTCAATCACCGCCCGCTCGTGCGCGCGCGCGTCCATGCCGGCTTCGAAGAAGGCAAAGCGGCCGCGGCCATCGTCCTTGCCGCGATAGAGCGCCGCGTCGGCGCGACGCAGCAAGTTGTCGACGTCATCGCCGTCGGCGGGGGCGAGTGCGACGCCAAGCGTGGCGCCGACTGATGCTTCGTGTTGCGAGAGCCTAATCGGCATATCGAAGCGCATGACCAACGCCGACAAGCGCTCAATCAGCGCATCGACGCTCTGATAGGGAAGCACCATCGTGAATTCGTCGCCGCCGAGCCGTGCGACGAAGCCTTTTTCGCCAACTTCATCGGTCAGCAGGCGCGCGATGCGCATCAGCAATTCGTCGCCGACAGCGTGGCCGTAGAGATCGTTGACGGGTTTGAAACGATCGAGGTCGACGGCGACGACGGCAAACGTCTCGTCGCTACCGCGTGCGGCGAGGCGTTCGCCCAAAGCTTCGAACAGGTGGCGGCGGTTTGGCAGGCCGGTCAGCGCATCATGGCGCGCCATCGCGGCGGTTTGCTTGGCGGCGGCAAGTTCGACCGAGGTGACGCGGCGATCGGCCAGGGTCAGCACGACGGCGACCATCATCAGGCCGGCAACCACGATGGCGATTACGACTGAAAGAAACTCAGGATTGAGAACATTCTTCGGACCGGGGAGCGTGGGATCCGGCAGCAGCGTCAGCGCGCCCATGGCCGTGAAGTGCAGCGATACGATCGCCACAACGAGCAAGCCCGCCGCGAAGAGCCCGCGCTTGAAGCCGGCGGGCATGATGGCAAACACGTGCAATGCCGCAACCGCAAGGCCGGCGCTAAACAGGAGCGAAGCGACAACGAGATCAAGCGCCCACACGCGTTCCGCCGCGGCTGCTACGCCCATCATGCCGACATAGTGCATCGCGACGACAGCCGCCGAGGATAACACCCGCGCCAATGCGCATGAGCGGGTTGTTGTAGCGATCGTAGGCTTCAAGCGCGATCCAAGCGCCGATGATGCAGATAGCCGCCGAGAACAGCGTCTCCACTGCGTCGTAGCCGACAGGCATGCCGGCATTGTAGCCGAGCATGGCGACGAAGTGCGTCGCCCAAGTGCCCACGCCTGCGAGTGCGGCGGCCAGGAAAATCCAGCGTTTGCGCGAGGCGCCTTCCGCGTTGCGTGCGTTGTCGAGCACGAAGAATGTGCTCGCGCACGCGCTCACGCAGATAATTGCCGCGAGCAGAACGAGCAGAAGATTGTGGTCTTCAAAGACGCACGAAAGGACGCGGATCATCGCGCTCTAGCCCCACCAGAAAAGGCGGGCCGCCCCGCGTCTGTATCGGCCGTTACATAGTCGCAAGAGGGCTTACGCGGTCTTAGCAAGCGTGGTGAAAGCGCGATTAATTATGATGTTTCGAGTTTTTACTCGCTACCGCGATAACGGCCGTCGCCTTCTTCGGTGACGAGCACGACGTTCGGATTTTCCGGCGCTGGGTTTTCGAAGAGGCCGATGTCCAAGTCCGCTTGCGGCTCTTCGCTGCGCAAGGGTGCGGCGACACGTTCGGCGAGCTCGATGCGTTCCACTGGCGCGAGCGGCGCTGCAATTCCCGGCGCATGCATCGGGCGCCAGTAGGAGACAGCCACCGCGAACTTGCCCTCGCGTTCGACGATCTCCGCTAGTCCATTCCGTACGCGGTCGCCCCAGCGTTTCATCAGCGATTTGTGGTCAGCGTAAAGGCGCGGCAACACATCCTGCGCGAGCTCCGCTGGCGCGCCAAGAATAGCGCGCGCTTCCTCTGGCGTGCGGGCATGGCCGAGCGGCTTTTTCACTGCCGCGCCGCCGGTGCGCGCGACAGGCGCCGGCGGTGCGGGGCGCCAGTACCGCATGGTCACGCGCCATCCGTCGCGCCACAGCAATTCATAGAGCCCAGTCCCGTAAAGCTCGGGCACAGCCTTCTCGGCGTCCTCTGGCGTTTCGAACGCAGTCGGCAGTTCCTCAACGGCAAGGAACACCGGCCCGCCAGCCAGGCTGGTGGCCTCGTCTTCGGTGCGGGCGCGCGGCGCGTCGGGCTGGCGCGCCGCGGCCAAATTCGCCGCAAGGGGGAAAATACTCATCGCGCGGAACCGGCCGCCTTCTCCACGACCCCTTCGCGACATCGCCTTGTCATCGCGGGGGCCCAAGCTAGGGTCAGTTTCTGCGAAAAAGTGTGGGGAGCCAAGCATGTCGCATCGCCGCTGGTCATTGTTGGCGTTGGCGCTGGCGCCGCTTCTCGCTCTAGGTGCGTGCGATCAGCTCGGCGGCATCTGGGAGCGCATCCGCGGCGGCGGCGAAGAGGGCCCTGGTCCCGCGCAGCTGGAGAGCGTGCCGCTTGAAGCGCGCGCGCTCGCAGGCTCGGTGCAGCCACAAGATCAGATCGCGGCATTGCTCGCGCCTGAGCCGGTGATGGTTGCGCCGGGACAAATTCTTGTCGGCGCGCGCGTTGAAGCAGAATTGGCTGAGACAGCGACCGAGATGGGCCTCGCCAGCAATTTCGTGCGCTCACTGCGCGCGCAAGGTTTGGATGCGATCGAGCAGTTGCCTGACGACGTCATTCAGCAAGTGCGTTCCCGCGCCGAAGCGGAAGCATCGTCGACGGCGCAGGATGCGGCGCAAGACGTGCTCGGTCGGCTTGGCATCCAGGGTGAAGTTGTTGTGCGCCCAGGGGGCGTCGTCACAATCGACCTCACGAGCGGCGTCAGCCCGACTGCGCTCAGCATGACGCAGCAAGGCGGCGATGCGGCAACGCAAGCGCCGATCCCCTCAGCCGTTGAGTGGAATGCTGCAGATCGCTGCCCACGCATTGTCACCACCGGGCAATTGGAGAACGATCTGGCGCTTGCGACGCGTTGCGCCATTCAGCGTCTACAAGCGGCGCGGCAGTTCGAATACGTCGAGCCGAACTACATCGCCGACGCCGGCTGGGAGCGTCGCCCCGCGCCGCGCCCGCAACAGCCCGCGCCGCAACAACCGGCGCCATCCAATCCCGGCACGACGCCGACGCAGCCTGGTCCGTCAACGCCAGCGCCGACACCAACGCCAGCGCGCGGCGGCTTGCCGAACGATCCGCTCTACGCGTTGCAATGGCACTATCGTCCGCGCGGCACAGGCGAAGGGCAGTCGCCAGGCGGCGCCGGCTTCACGTCTTTCTGGGAAGCACAGCAAGTTGGCTCGCGCACGATCCGCGTCGCAGTGATCGATACCGGCCTCGATACCTCGCACCCGGACATTGCCGGTTCAACCAACGTCAGCGCCGGCATTGATCTCATCACCAATCCCGAACGTGGCGGCGATGGAGACGGCGTTGATGCGGATGCCAACGATGCCGGCGATCGCTGTGGCGCTGCAACCGAGCACTCGTATCACGGCACCCACGTCGCCGGCACGATTGGCGCGGCGGCGACTAACGATCGCGTTGGCGTGGCGGGCGGCGCGTGGGATGTCACAGTTATTCCGGTGCGCGTGCTTGGGCGTTGCGGTGGCGAATTGGCCGACATCGTCTCTGGCATCCGCTGGGCCGCGGGCATTGCGCCTGCGGTGAATGCTGCTGGCCAGCAGATCGTCAATCGCAACCCAGCTGACATCATCAATATGAGCTTGTCGCTGCAGGCGCCGTGTCCGGCCTCGATGCAGGCGGCGATCGACGCGGCAGTGGCGCGCAATGTCGTTGTTGTTGTGGCGGCTGGCAATAAGTCGAACCAGGCTGCACTTTATGCGCCGGCGAACTGCAACAACGTCATCGTTGTTGGCGCGGGCGATGCGCGGGGCGGCTTGTCGTTCTATTCAAACTTCGGCCCCGAACTCGATCTGCTGGCGCCTGGCGGTGATGTGTACGCCGATAGTGACGGCGATGGCCGTCCCGATGGCGTTCTCTCGACGCGGGCGACGACGTCGGGCTGCTACGATCCGTTGAACTCAAGCTCGACGCAGCGTTGCTATTATTCGTTCCAGCAAGGCACCTCGATGGCTGCGCCGCACGTCTCGGCCGCGCTTGCGTTGCTCGCGTCGCAAAGCGGATTGCGCGGACGCCAGCTAGAGACATTGCTGATCTCGCGCGCCGTCGCTCCGCACCCGACCGACTTCGGCCAAATCGAATGCGCACGCTCGCGCAACGCGACGCCGATCTCGGCGGGCTCAGCCATGTGCGCGAGGCCGAGTGGGCTAGGGGCGCTTGATCTAACGCGCGCGTTGGGAGGTTAGCGTGGACTTGAACGCCATGCGGCTCTGGGGCATCGGCGCGAGCAGCGCGGCGATCGCGATCGCGCTGATGTTTGCGCTTGAACCAGCTCCGGCTGCGCAAGCGCAGCAGCAGGCGCCGGTGCATGTGGCGCAAGCGCAAGCGGAACCCGTCGGGTTCCTCGTCCGCTTCCGCGGCAACGGCCCGATCGCGCGCGCGCAAGCGCAAGCCACACGCGGAGATACCAGCACGGCGCAGCGCACGATCGAAGCGCAGCTGCGGCGCCAGAACAGCTTCGCCGGCCTCTGCTTCGATCGCTTTACCGTTGGCGCAGCGGAAGTCGTGTTGCGCACCTGTGACGCCATCGCGGCGAGTGAACGCGCGGCCGTACAAGCGCGCTGGCTTCAGCGCTTGCAAGCCATGCGCGCCGTCGCTTATGCCGACGCGAATACGACAGCCACGCAAGGACGCGCAGGCTAGGAGATGAGCATGGATTCCGGCGCTCCGGTCGCGATTGGCGGCTTCGAAGAACGCATCGTCGCCACCATTGACGGGCTCTCGCTGTACGCGCGCGATTATCCGCCGCTCTTGCCGGAGACCGGCTTGCCGGTGGTCTGCCTGCACGGCCTCACGCGCAATTCGCGCGACTTCGAAGTGATCGCGCCGCGCATCGCAGCACTTGGCCGTCGCGTCATCGTGCCGGACATGCGCGGTCGCGGCCAAAGCGCCAACGATCCCGATCCCGCGCATTATGTGCCGGCGGTTTACGCGCAAGACGTGCTGAAGCTGCTCGACACGCTCGAAATCCCGCGCGCCGTATTCATCGGCACGTCCATGGGCGGTCTCATCATGATGGTTCTCGCCACCATCGCGCCGGATCGGATTGCAGCGTCCGTGCTCAATGATGTCGGTCCGCGTTTGTCGACGGCGGGGTTGGGACGCATCGCGTCCTATGTTGGCCGTTCGCAGCCAGTTGGTTCGTGGATCGAAGCAGCGGAAGCTGTGCGCGCCGTCAACGGAACGGCATTTCCGGAGCGCGCCGATGATGATGCGTTCTGGATGCGCGCGGCGCGCCGTACGTTTCGCGAGCGTGACGACGGCCAGCTTGAAACCGACTACGATCCGCACATTGCGCTCGCCTTCGCCGATTTCGACGAGGACGCAACGCCGCCCGATCTGACGCCACTCTTTCAAGCGCTCTCGGCGAAGCCGGTGCTCTCAGTGCGTGGCGGCTTGTCGGACATTCTGACGCCCGAGGGCGTGGCGCACATGAAGAGCATCAATCCGGCGCTCGAAACCGCCACCATCGAAAACATCGGCCACGCGCCATCGCTCGATGAACCGGATTCGTGGGACGCGATCTTGGATTTCCTGGCGAAAGCCGATTGATCAGGACGTGGCGTAGAGTTTCGCCAGTTTTTGGGTCTCTGCGCGCATTTTCCGACGTAGTTCTACAGGCTCCAGCACTTCGATCTCCGGCCCTATGCGCAAGAATTGGCGCAAGCCGTGCGGGCTATCCTCGATCGGTATTTCGGCCTTGATCCACCCTGCGGGTTTGCACGCGGCATGCTCCACGTCCGCCGCTTCGGCGGCAGCGGGATTGATTTCGCGGAGCAAGCGCATGCCTTCGGGTGAGAGCTTCACAACGGCGCGCTCGCGCAGCAATCGCGCGTCGAGATCTTTCAAAGATTGCGTCCAATGGCGGGCGAGATCGAAACGCGGCGGGCGTTGCGCTTTGGTATCTAGCGTCTCGATCGCTTGGATGTTTGACGCGCGATAGGTGCGTGGTTTGCCTTTACTCGCCGCGACGAGATACCAGCGCCCGGCTTTCAGCACGAGGCCGAGCGGGTCGAGCTCGCGCGTGACGACGTCTTTCCAGCTTTCATATCGTAGCCTCACGCGCCGTTCGCGCCAGACCGCGTCGGCGAGCGCCGGGAGAAAATTGAGCCTCTCGTCGCGCGCGTACCAATCGATCGGATCGAGATGGAAGCGCGATGCGATGCGCTGTGCGCTTGCGCCAGCGTCGGGCGGCAAGCTGGCGAGCAGTTTGAGTTGTGCTGCCGCCGCTTCGGGGCCAACGCCGAGATCGGATGCGGCTGGGCCTGCGCCGGCGAGCAAAAGCGCTTCGGCTTCTGCGGTGGTGAAGCCAGTGAGGCGGGTGCGGTAGCCTTCGTGGAGCGCAAACCCGCCCGAGCGGCCGCGTTCAGCGTAAACCGGCACGCCAGCGGCGCTGAGCTGATCGATGTCGCGATAGATCGTGCGGATCGAGACTTCAAACTCCTGCGCCAGCGCGTCGGCGCTGAGGCGACCCCGGAGCTGGAGCATGATCAGAATGGAAAGAAGCCGGCTCGCACGCATTTTTGCAGTGTAGCACAAAACCTGACGCCGGATGTCAGGTTTAGCAATTTAGGTGTTGTGTTCAAAGGAGCGACCATGAACACTGATCGAAGAACCCTCGTCGGCGCGACGACGTTGCTGTTGGCTGGCGCCGCCGGCAAAGCACAAGCGCAAGGGCAGGAGACACCGTCCGCACGACCAGTGCCGCAAGGCTCACCTGGCGAGTTCAACTTTCTGCAGGGCGAATGGCGCATCGCTCACCGCAAGCGTCGCGATGGCGCGTGGGATGTGTTCGAAGGTGAAGCGACGTGCTGGACCATTCTCAATGGCATCGGCAGCGTCGAGGAACTGCGCATCCCGGCGCGGGATTTCAGCGGGTTAGGCTTGCGTATGCTTGACGTCGAGCAGCGAATTTGGAGCGACTATTGGGTCAATGCCAAGAGCGGCGTTGTCACCACGCCTGGCACGACGGGCGGCTTCGTCAATGGCGATGGCATTTTCACTTCTGAGTACGATGACAACGGCACGACCGTCCTCGTACGCGGTCTTTGGGATCGCATCACCGGTTCATCGCATCGCTGGCTGCAAGCCTACTCGCGCGATGCTGGCGCGACCTGGGACGACGACTGGATCATGGAATGGACCAAAGTCGCCGCCCCGTGAGGCGAGCGCTTACAGCGAACGCTTGAACAGTTCGCGATATTGCTCGCCCTCGAACGGGATGGCGTTGCTCATGGTGGAGAGGTCGGTGACAGCGTAGTCGATCGCGCCTTCGCCGTGCCCTTCGTTCACGCCCATCTCGCTGAGGCTTGCAGGCAGGCCGATACGAGCATTCAGGTCCGCTATGTATTGCGGCAAGTCGCCGTTTGGTCCCAGGCCGAGGGCGCGGCGCAAGCGCGCGAACTTTGCTTCAGCCTGATTTCCGATCATGGCGAGTGAGTGGGGAAGGATGACAGCGTTGAGCGTGCCGTGGTGCAGCCGCAGTGCTTCGATCCGCCCGAGCGCGTGAGAGAGGCCATGCACGGCGCCCAGGCCCTTCGAGAACGCCAACGCGCCTTCGAATGAGCCCATCATCATGTGCCAGCGCGCATCCTTGTCTTCGCCGTTCTTCACAGCGCGTTCGAGCCAAATGCCGATGCGCTCGGCGCCGTCGACGCCGATGGCCTCGGCCGGTGGATGCACAACCGGGGTCAGCACCGCTTCGATGCAGTGGGTCATCGCGTCCATGCCGGTCGCGGCGGTAAGCGAGGGCGGCAGGCCAATGGTCAGATCCGGATCGCAGATCGCGGCCTTCGGCACGAGGAACGGCGAGACGAACGTCTCTTTGCGGCCGTTGTTCAGAATGACGACCGCGCCAGGTGAAACTTCGCTGCCGGTGCCTGCCGTTGTCGGAATTGCGACGAGCGGCGGGATTGGTCCGATATGCTTCATGCCTTTGACGCTGCCGCCAAGGCGCTCGAACGGTCCTTCGTGATTGACCATGAGACCGACGGCCTTGGCCAAATCCATCGACGAACCGCCGCCAAACGCAACGATGCCGTCGCACTGGCCGGCGCGGTACGCTTCGGCGGCTTTCTCTGATGCGGATTCAGTCGGGTTGGGCGGCGTGTCGGTGAATATTCCGGCAGGCTCCTTGCCCAAAGCCGCGAGGAGCACGGCGAGCAGGCCGTTATTCTTCAACCCCGGATCGGTGACCACGAAAGGCCGCTTCACGCCGAGCCGCTCCAAGACCTTCGGCGTCTGCTCCAGCGCGCCATGATCGAACGTGCATTGGGTGAGGTAATTCATCAGAGCCATGAGGCGTCGCTCCCTTTGTTCCGGACATAGCGCGTTTGCTGCGGCAATGCGAACAGCTGCCGCTGCGGCATCCGGGTGTGGACTTGAGGCGAAGCATCAGTAGTCTCCGCCGCCATGACCGGACCCGTTCTCGAAATCTCCAATCTCGCCGTCACCTTCGACACGCCGGACGGCGAAGTGGAAGCTGTGAAGGGCGTCTCGTTCACGATCGACAAGGGCGAGTGCCTCGGCATTGTCGGTGAAAGCGGCTCCGGCAAGAGCCAGACCTTCCTCGCCGCCTTCGGCCTGACCGCACAGAACGCCCGCGTCTCGGGCTCGGTGAAGTTCCAAGGCCGCGAAGTTTTGGGCATCAGCCGCGACGAGTTGAACAAGGTCCGCGGCCGACATGTCGCGTTTGTTTTCCAGGACCCACTGACGGCGCTGACGCCTCACATGACGATCGGCGCGCAAATGGCCGAAGTGCTCAGCCACCATTTCCAAGTCACCGGCGCCGCCGCGCGCGAGCGTGCGATTGAGTGGCTTGAGCGCGTGCGTATTCCGGAAGCGGCGCGCCGCCTCGATCAATACCCGCACGAGCTTTCCGGCGGCATGCGTCAGCGCGTGATGATCGGCATGGCGATGATGTCGGAACCAGCGCTGCTTGTCGCGGACGAACCCACCACCGCGCTTGATGCTACGGTGCAAGCGCAAGTGCTCGATCTGATCGAAGATCTGCGCAAGGACACCGATGCGGCCGTCGCGCTGATCACGCACGATATGGGCGTCATTGCACGCATGGCGCAACGTGTGGCGGTGATGCGCCGGGGCGAGGTGGTCGAGACCGGCGCGGTTGATGAGATATATGCGTCGCCCAAGGCCGACTACACGCGCATGCTGCTGAAGGCCGTGCCGCGCATTGACGGCGAGCGCTCTCAAACGCTTGCGCCGCCGGATTCAGGGCCGCCGATCCTAGAAGTGGACGACGTGCGCGTGACGTTCCCGGTGCAGATCAAGGATGGCTCGTTCTTCGGCAAGAAAAAGCCGCTGCGCGCCGTTGATGGCGTGAGCTTCAAGCTGCGCGCCGGTGAGACGCTCGGCATTGTCGGCGAAAGCGGTTGCGGCAAGTCGACTTTGGCGCGCGCGGTCGTGCAGCTTCTGCCGCGCAATGCCGGCAGCGTTACTTTCCTTGGTCGCAATCTTCTGCCCAGCGAGAAAGAAGCGATCCGCAAGGCGCGTCAGGACTTGCAGATCGTTTTCCAAGATCCGCTTGCCAGTCTCGATCCACGTATGACGCTGGGCGCTTCGATCGCTGAGCCGCTGCTGGCGTTCGAGCCGCTGCTGACGCGCGATCAGCGCGAAGTGCGTGTGAAAGCGATCATGGAGCAGGTCGGTCTCGATCCTGATCTGATCAACCGCTATCCGCACGAACTCTCAGGTGGTCAGAATCAGCGTGTCGGTGTTGCGCGCGCGATGATCATGAAGCCGAAGCTCGTGGTCTGTGATGAAGCCGTGTCGGCGCTCGACGTGTCGATCCAAGCGCAAATCCTGAAGCTGCTCGCGGATCTGCAGCGCGAGTTCAAGACCAGCCTCTTGTTCATCAGCCACGACCTCGCCGTCGTGCGCGAGATCAGCCACAACGTGCTCGTGCTCTATCTCGGCCGCGCGGTGGAGTACGGCCCCAGCGAAGTGATCCTCAACGATCCGCGTCACCCGTACACGAAGGCGCTACTCGCCGCTGCGCCCACGCCTGATCCAGACATCGCGCGCAACAAGCCGCGCGTGCGTCTGGTTGGCGATTTGCCGAGCCCGCTCGATACGCGCGCGCCGCTGCGCTTCCTGAAGTCGAAGATCATCGACAATCCGGACGCCACGCAATACCGGCCGCAATGGATGGAGGTCGCGCCCGGCCATTATGTGGCCGAGCACGATGCGCCCGAGGCTGTAGCGGCGGAGTAGGGCGTTAGTTGCGGGGGAGGCCATGAGCATACTGTCGAAGTCGGAGATTGCTAAAGCGATCGAGGACGGACGCCTCACTGCATGGTGTCATTACGACGGCGAGAAATTTCATCGTCAGTGCCTTCCGACTACTGACTCCGTTGCGCGAACACTATTCCTTGGAAAAGTTGATGGCGTCCGTATTGCGCTCACGCTAGGGCCGCTTGTGGCGTCACTGACCAAAGCTTCCGTGCCTGCCGCTCACCGCTACCAGGGATATGAGAGAATATCTCGTCTGGACCAGGGCGGAACATACGACCTCGCGCCAGGTGAGAGCGTGGCAGCCTTCAGTTCAGAGCGCTTGAAGCTACCGCTCAACCTCAGTGGCTTCATAATCAGCAGAGTCACTCGAGATGCGAACGGCCTGACGGTCAAGACTAGCTATCTCAGCAATGGGTGGGATGGGATCATCAAGCTCCGTCTGAAGAATGAGTCGAACGACATCATCAAGCTGCAGGTCGGATTGGACGTGGCCGCGCTATTCTTGACTGAGGTCAAGGGGGCGGACGAGCCAGACACGAAGGCGTCTCACTTTGGTCAGGGCTGGCATGATGTTCTCACCGGCGGAGGCAATCCGTTCGCGGAAACGGGACATCGTGAAAGAGTAAAACATCCAGTGGTCGCGTTCTTTGAACCGCTGCTTGGACAAGTATCGAAGAATCCTCTGACCTCAGTGCTAGGCACAGTTTTATCCGCAGGCGTCGTAGGCGCCGTTTGGACGCTCGCCAGCTACAACGCTCGCCTAAACGAGTTCGAAGAGAACTATTCCACAGTCGAGAAGGGCGCGCAGCAAATTGAGGAGATACGATCGCAGCTAGGGCGCATGCCGTGGGCGAACACCGCGACAGTGCATTTTCCCGAAGGCGCGACTGAAGCCATGACCAGCGTGCGGATGGCGCCATCTGCCGGTCGCACCGTCGTATTCGCAAGTGTCGCTGCGGTTCGGCCTTCTGGAAACGCAGAAGACTTTCTAGTTTCTACGATGATCGAAGGTGGTGAACTTACACTAAGAGTCTTGCGACGTGGACCGCGCACCCAAGGGGTGGCTGTCCAAGTGAATTACATTGTCGCAGAACCCTCGGACTAGTTGCGCAGCAGATCGCTTAGGCGATCGCGCAACTGATCCTGCGTTTCATCGACCAAATCTTTCGACGCCTCAGCGCGAACGCGCGCTTTAACGTTTGCCGGCAGAAGCTCACGCAGCGTGCCAAGCGCGCGTGGCGGCGCTGCGATCACGAGGTGTTCGAAGTCGTTTTGCTTCTCAGCGTCGGCAATCTTGCCGGCGATGCGCTTGAGGAAATTCAGTTCTTCCTGCTCGTGCAGGCTGCGGCCCTTATCCATGGCGTGACGCCCAGCGCCGGTGCGATCGAAACTGCGCGGCGGGCGGTCTTGCGGGTCGTATGTATCTTCTTCGCTGATCTCTTCTGCCCACGTCTGTTGTAGTTCTACGCCGCGCTTGCGCTCGACCAACAAACGCGCACGCCGACCATCGGCAACGAGGAACCAGGCGGAACCATCATGAAGCATGAATTTCTCCTTTGATTTCCAACGCCGCCGCCGTGGTCGCGTTCCGCGCAACGAGCCCGCGTTCCGCGCAATCAAAAGGGGCCGCGCATTGCTGCACGGCCCCTTCAAGCCTTGTCGAAGCTAAGTTGGCTTACTCGACCGGCGCGAGGAAGTCGTTGTTGACCCAGCCTTCGTTGTCGTTTTCGTCGGCGACGCGCCACCACATGCCGTCACGCTCGCCTGTCGGATAGACGACGGCGCCTGCCGGCAAGTTGCGCAGCGTTTGACCGCCGCCCGCGCGCGAACGCAGTGGCGTTGCAGCCGTTGTGCGGAAGGTGCGTTGCGGCGCAGCGGCCGCTGCCGATTGCGACGTATCCAGCACGCCGAGTTGCATCACGAGCTGGGTGTAGGCGTCGATGAAGGCGGTGGTGACGACGCGGCCGATTTCAGTGTCGGTATAGCCGCCGAGAGCCGCACCGCCGCCGCCGAGGAAGCCGGCGCCGCCCCATGTGATGTTGCGGTTCTGCGCATTGCCTTCGGCTGCGAATGATTCCGTCGTGCGGACATTGGCGAGCGTCAGAGTGGTTTGCGCGGTTTGTGTGCGCGAACCGAAGCCGCCGATCACGCCGCCGAGGCGGCCGCCGACAACGCCACCGACCGCAGCGCCGATGCCGCCGCCGCCCGAATTATTGTCCTGCGCCACGACGTCGGCGAGCAGCACATAATCGGCAGCGCGGATTTGGCCGGCGCCGACATTCGAGCCGCGTTGCAATTGACCGCCGCCGGCGAGGTCGCGTTCACGCATCGCGGCATCGAGGCCGGCGCCGCGTTCAACGACAGTGAAGCAGCCCGATTGCTGCACGACGACGCGCAGCAGAGCGGCCGGCGGTTGCAAGTTCATCTGACGCCAGCCTTGATAGGTGTCGCCATTTTGAATCGAGATGGTGCCGAGATTTTGCGTGCAACGCGGCACTTGCGGCGTGGTGCTCTCGGTCGCGCGCGGCTGACCGGCCCGCTGAGCGTGCGCGTCCGTGACGGCAAAGCCCGCCGCGGCCACAAAAGCCACAGCCAATGCATTGAAAGTTCGGCGCATTCTCACCCTCCATCGGACCGACGCTAAGTTGATAACGCGCGGCCCAGCTATCCCTCGCCCCTCTGCTACCACAGCGTTACGGGGAGGTCACTAAAAACGGAGGCGGAATCAGACGCTGCGCGCGTCGTATCCGGCGGCTTTCAGCGCGGCGATGATGAGGTTGGTGTGTGCGTAGTCGCGCGTTTCGATTTCGATATCGAACTCAACGCCTTTCACTGGCGCATCGAGCGTCATGCGATGATGCGCGACTTGAATGATGTTGCCGCCTTCGTCGCCGATGATGCGCGTCACAGTGGCGAGAATGCCTGGGCGATCGTCACCGACGAAGCGCAGAATTGCGATGCGGCCTTCGCGCACCATTGATCGCTCCAACACAGAGGCGAGCAAACGCGTGTCGATGTTGCCACCCGAAAGCACGAGGCCGACTTTGCGTCCGCGGAATTTCTCCGGCTGCGCCAGCACGGCTGCCAGCGCCGCCGCGCCCGCGCCTTCGGCGACGGTTTTCTCAGCACTAATATAAAGCGCGATGGCGCGCTCGAAGCCCGGTTCGTCGACGAGAATGATCTCTTCGATCAAATCGTGCGCCAGCGAGAAGGGAAGCGGGCCGATCTGTTTGACGGCGATGCCTTCGGCGATGGTTTGGCCGCCCTTGGTGAGTTTCTCGCCGCGGCCCTCAGCCGTGAACGAGGGATACATCTCGGCTTCCACGCCATAGATCCGGATCGCCGGATTGATCGCCTTCGCCGCAATCGCCATGCCGGCCATCAAGCCGCCGCCGCCGATCGGGATGACCAAAGTGTCGAGCTCCGGCGCATCCTCCAGCATTTCAATTGCCGCCGTGCCTTGGCCGGCGATGATCTGCGCGTCGTTGAAGGGGTGGACGAAAACGAGGTTGCGTTCCTCGCGCAGTTTCATCGCGTGAGAATAGGCGTCATCGAACGTATCGCCTTCAAGTACGATCTCGGCGCCGCGCGCACGCGTCTGCTCGACTTTCACGTTCGGCGTCGCCTTCGGCATGACGATGACTGACGGTACGCCTTGCGCGGCGGCGTGGTGCGCCAGCGCTTGCGCGTGATTGCCGGCGGACGCAGCGATGACGCCGCGTGCTCGCTCGTCAGCATTGAGTTGCAGCACGCGGTTCAGCGCGCCGCGTTCCTTGAAGGCGCCGGTGTCGTGCTGGTTTTCGTATTTGACCCAGAGGTCGAGCCCGGTGACGCGCGAGAGCGGGCGCGAATGATGCGTGGGCGTGCGTTCGATGCGGCCGCTAATGCGCGCGGCCGCTGCCTGGATGTCTGCGTAGGTGACTTCGTTCGCCATGCGCGCCTTCTAGACGCCACGGCAAGTGCGGGCAATCCGGCTTCAGCCCAACGCGCGCATCAGATCGAGGCGGCGCATCGCTTTACCCGGCAGCGCGGCAAGGCGCGCATTCGGCGCACGTTCGAGCCCGGTGCGCACCGCGTACGTTGTGCGGCGCATCATGCCGGAGAACGAAGCGCCGGAGACGACACCGTAGCCGAGCATGCGCTGTGTCGACGAAAGCTGGCGCTTGTACTGGTAGTCGCCTGGGCCGAAGTCGATCTCGGCGACGCCGTGATCGGCGGCCCAGCCGATGATCCAGCGCGCCAGCTGCACGCCAGGAGAGTAGGCGTCGAAGGCGCTGTCGTGCGCGACGATCCAGAAGTGCAGCGTCCGCGCGCTCTTCAGGCAGAAAGCGCCGGCGACCAGTTGATCGTTAATCTCAAGCGTGAACGTGACGCCGGCGAATTCGTGCGTCTGTGTTTCGGCGCAGCGCTCAAGCACCTGCCGCACCCAAGGCGCGCCCCAGATCTTCGGCTGGCCGGTGCGCTCAAGTTGCGCGTTCTTCCACGCCAGTAGCGTTTCGAACTGCGGCGAAGGCGCGGTAATGGCGCGAAATACCGGCTCACCTTTTTCGCGCACCAGCTTGCGGGATTTCTTGTCGGTCTGGCGGACGAACTCGCTGCGGCGCTGTTTCAGCGCGGCTTCGTAGAGTTCGCGTGCGCCTTGCGTTTCGGCGATCCACGAGCCTTCTTCGCCTGCCACCTCGATCGGCGCAGTGCCGGCTGGAACGTGCGTGAGATCAATGCGGCCAACATTGAGCGCGCGGCAGAGCGCGGCAGCGTTAATGTCGAGCGGTTCGCTGGCGACAATGCCTTGATAGTCCGCGATCGGCGCGCCCATGCCCATCGCCGTAAACGACGAAAGCCGCTGTGCGCCGAAGAAGCCTTTGCCGCCATCAATAATGCAGATGCGGGCGTCGGCGCGTGCTTCGCCGACGAGCAGCGCCCACTCCGGCGTCAGATAGGGGCTCGCCAGTTCGGGACGTGCAACCTGGTGCGCACGCCAAGCGTCGCGTTCAGCCTGCCCCAGTTCATGAGGATGTATCGTTTCAAGACGCACGTTAGCCTGCCCCGCACTTTCGCGCGGCAGGCGAGGCAAGGACCGGGCCTAACGCCTACGGGGCTCGCCGATTAACTTAACGCCGCCGCCAGCGCGTGCGCCGAACGCCGTGCCGGTGCGACCGGCAACGAAGTCAGCCACTTGCGGCTGGAACGACATGGCGCTGACGGCGATGTAAATGAACGGCCCGTTCGGGTTCGAGCGGAAGTTCGAGTCCACGCCGATCAGATCAAAGCTATTGCCGTTGCGGACGATAAAGCCCGAGCCGGAATCGCCGCGCGTCGTATCGCACTCGTGCGCGAAGGTGCCGTCGGTAAACGCCTCGACGATGTTGCAATCGATATTGGCCGAGAGCGTTTCGCCCGTGTCCCAGGAATAGCCGGCTTGCAGGAGTTCAAAGCTTGCGGCCGTGCGCGTGCCTTGGCCGGTAATGTTGCGCACGCCGGCAAAGCCCAGGCGGTCGCCGAGCGGCTGGTTGAGCCGGATCAGCGCCCAGTCCAGACCATCGATCTGATCGGTGGTGTTGAATTGGCGATAGTTGAAGCGGCGATCGATCAGATAGGCCGTCGCCTGCGCTTCCTGGCCACCAGCTTCGGGACGAAACGTGCCGCCAGTGGTGATGCCGTTATCAGTATGGATGCAGTGCGCTGCGGTGATGATGACGTCGCGCGCGATGAGGGTCGCGGTGCACTGCTCGCCATTCGCATTAGTGAAGCGGCCCATGAAGCGCCACGGCGCTTGTTGCGGGTTTACGCGCGCGCGGTCGTCGCGGCCGAAGAAGTGATCGGTGATCGACATTGGACGATCGCGCGTGAAGCAATCGGAACGGTCCGTGCGCGCCGCGCATGAACCATTGCCGCCGCGGGCGGCTTCTTCGCAAATGCCATTGAACGAAGTGGCGCAGCGATCGCTTTGGTTGCGCATCCAGGCGATGTTGCCGCAATCGGTGCGGTCCGTGCCTTGCGGGCAGGCGCCGGTGCCGAAGCTCGGCTCGTCGCACTCGCGGTCGCGGGCCCAGCGGCATGAATCATCTTCCGTGCCGTTGCGGATGCGACGGCAATCGGAAACGTCCGTACCCATCGGGCATGCGCCTGTGCCGATATCAGGATCGTCGCACTCATTGTCATTGGCCCAGCGGCACGAGTCGTTGCCTTGCTGCGCCGGACCGGGGTCGACGCCAGGCTTTACGCCACTGTCCTGCTTTTCAGGCTCCAGGGTGGCGAGCTGCGCCGTCTCGCTCGCGCCGGTAAAGCTGGAAAAGCGCGCCAGCGGCGCGTCATCGCCGCCGCTCGTCGCGATGCTGACCAAAACACACGCAGCGATCGTCGCCGCGGCTGCCGCAATACGCATCAGATGTCTCTCCCGCCCTCAGACTATGAGCCTAGCCTGCGCCGTAGAAGGGGGAAAGCGGCGGACGCCGCTTGATCTCGCGCGTGGCCTCTGAAACAAGCCGGGACCATGGCCGCGCCCGTCCTCCACATCGGCAACAAGAACTATTCGTCCTGGTCAATGCGCCCATGGTTGGCGCTGAAATGGGGCGAAATCCCGTTCGAGGAACGCATCATCCCGCTGGGCGGGGAGGGCTATGGGCAATCGCAAATCAAGGAAATTCGCGCCGTCTCGCCAAGCGGCCGGGTGCCGGCGCTGCATGTCGGCGACACCGTCATCTATGAAAGCCTAGCGATATGCGAATGGGCGGCTGAACAAACGCCGGCGTTGTGGCCCGCCGATTCACTCGTGCGCGCCGAGGCCCGCGCGGTTGCATCCGAAATGCATGCGGGTTTCGCCGCAGTGCGCCGCGACATGTCGATGAATGTGCGCCGCCGCTTGGAGCGCGAGCCGCAATGGGGCGTCGACACGCGCACTGACTTGAAGCGTCTGTTTGAGCTGTGGGACTATTTGCTGACGCTTTACGATGGCCCGTTCTTGTTCGGCCGTCGCTCGATCGCCGATGCGATGTTTGCACCGGTAGCAACGCGGTTGCGGACGTACGCAGTCCAGACCCCGTCATTTGCCAAAACGTATTGCGCCGCCATCTTCGCCGATGCCGCTTTCCAGGAATGGGAGCGCGCGGCTGAGGCGGAAACTTGGGTCATTGAAGAAAGTGAAGCGCTCTATCGCTAGAGCGCTCAACGGAGAAACCGGCACATGAAACGATTTGTTCTCGCCGCAGCGGCGCTGCTGATGTTGGGCGCTTGCGCCGACAGCGTGTTGGACGAAGTGCAAAACGCCGAGGCAGAACGCGCCCGTAACATCGAAGATCGTCTCAACGGGTTCAGCAACGCCGTCGATGAAGAGGCGCAGACTTTGCCGTCGGGGCTGGAAGTGCGCTTCATCCGCCGCGGTAAGGATCAATCCCTTGGCCGCCCGACCATGGACGCCAGTGTGCTCGTGCACTACGCGGGCTCGTTCGTGGATGGTGGCGAAGAATTCGATTCATCAATCGCGCGCGGTGAACCTGCCGAGTTTCCGCTGGAAGGCGTCGTCGATGGCTTCGCCGAGGCGATCACGCTGATGCGTCCGGGTGACGAAGTGATCGCGACTTTCCCCGGCGATCTCGGTTACGGCCCTGAAGGCCGCGGCTCGATCCCGCCGAACGCGGCGCTCCGCTTCCGCATCATTCTTCTCGGTTACGTCGAGCCAGGCGGCCAGCCGGTCGAAGCGCGAGAGTGAGCGCGACCGCGCTCGATATTCTTGCGCGCCTCATCGCGTTCGACACGACTTCGCGCAATTCCAATCTCGCGCTGATCGCGTGGGTTGAGGATTTCCTTGGTGCGCGGGGCGTCGCCTCGCGGCGCGTGGCAAACGCGGACGGCTCAAAGGCCAATCTTTACGCGGTGGTTGGGCCCGCTGTTGAGGGCGGCGTCGTGCTGTCGGGCCACACGGATGTTGTGCCGGTTGATGGTCAGCCGTGGTCCAGTGATCCGTGGGTATTGAGCGAGCGTGGCGGCAAGCTTTACGGTCGCGGCACGGCCGATATGAAAAGCTTCATCGCGCTGGCGCTCGCGCACGTCGATGAAGCGCTCGCCGCGCCGCTGAAGCGGCCGATGATCTTGGCGTTTTCGTATGATGAGGAAGTCGGCTGCCTTGGCGCGCCGTCGATGATCTCGGAGATTGCGCGCGATTTGCCGAAGCCTGCCGCCGTCATCGTCGGCGAACCGACGCTGATGAAGGTGGTTTCGGCGCACAAAGGCGTGCGCTCGTTCGTTGTCGAGATCACCGGCCGCGAGGCGCATTCGTCGCTGCCGGAGCAGGGCGTCTCGGCGGTGATGGAAGCGCTTAAGCTGATGAACCTCGTGACCGAGATGGGCCGCGAAGCAAAACTTGTCAGCCACGCGCATTTCACGCCCGCGACGATGACGATCGGCCGCGTCGAAGGCGGCACGGCGGCGAATATTCTGGCGCGGCGCTGTTCGTTCGTTTGGGATTTGCGCTGCCCAGAGATGGCGCAAGGCGACGCGATCGAAGCGCGTTTCCGCGCTGCCGCCGAGGCGCTGGATGCCGAGATTAAAGCGCGCGCGCCGGAAGGCGGCGTGAGCGTCACGCGCCGCTCGAAAACGCCGGGTCTTTCCATCGCGCGCGACAGCGAAGCGGAAACGCTGGCTCGCGCGCTGACAGGCGATAACGAAACGCGCGTCGTCTCATACGCAGCGGAGGCGGGGCTGTTTCAGCAAGCTGGTTTGCCCGCTGTGATATGCGGGCCCGGCTCGATCGAGCAAGCGCATCAGCCGGATGAATGGATCGAGCGCAGCCAGATCGACGAAGGCGCTGCCTTCATGCAGCGCCTAGTGAAACGCCTGAGCGCTTAGTCGATCGCCGCGAGCGCTGCAGCTTTCGCTTCGTTATTGGCGTAAGCAACGAACCCGCGCACCAGAAAGTCCGGAGCAGCCTTGCCGTAACGCAGCGGTTCGCCTTTCAGAGTCATGATCTCACCGCCCGCCGCGCGCAGGATGGCGTGGCCGGCGGCGGCGTCCCATTCGCTGACTTCGCCGAAGCGCGGATAGAGATCGGCTTGGTCGCTGGCGACGAGGCAGAACTTGATCGACGAGCTCGCATGTTTGGCGACGCCGTCGAGTGTTTGCACGAATGCGCTCGTGCGCGGATCGCGGCCGGACGTGGTGGAGGCGACGATCCGCCATTGCGCCGGCTTGCGCGCGGCGGTGCGGATCGGTTTCGGTGAGGTCCGCGGCAGCGCGGTTGCGACATCGCACTGCGCGCTGAACGCAGAGCCGGGCTCGGCGGCGTAAAGTTCGCCTGTCGCCGGTGCATAGACGACGCCCCATGTCGGCGCGCCATGTTCGATCAGCGCGATATTGACGGTGAATTCGTCGCCGCCTTTTGAGAAACCTCTTGTGCCGTCCAGCGGATCGACGAGCCAGAAACGATCGCCGCATTGTGGAATGCGTCCGGCGGCGACGGATTCCTCTCCAATCATTGGGATTTCTGACGCGAGTGCCGCCAAGCCTCGCTCGATGATCAGCTCCGCACGTTGATCCGCTATTGTGACAATGGAGCCGTCGAGTTTGTGCTGCGCATCGAAACCGCGTGCGCGTACGTCCATGATCTCGCGCCCCGCCGCGAGCGAGAGTTCAATCAGGTCGATCAGTGTGAAGTCCGCCATCGTTGGCGGATCAACCACGCGTTCGCGTGCTAGTCCAGCTTCTCGGGGCTGTTGGCGTGCAATTCGTCGAGCCAGGCGGTTGCGGCCGCGTCACTCGGCATGCGCCAATCGCCACGCGGGGAGAGCGCGCCGCCTGAGACGATCTTTGGGCCGTTCGGCACAGCGGAGCGTTTGTACTGGTTGGCGAAGAAGCGCTTGAGGAACACTTCGAGCCATTTGCGCAGCGTCGCGTAATCGTACTTTTCGCGCCACGCGCTCCAAGCCAGGAAGAGAATCTTGCTCGGCTTCAACCCGTAGCGCGTGAACCAATAAAGATTGAAGTCTTGCAGCTCGTATGGGCCGACAACCGCTTGCGTGCTTTGCGGCGCGGCGCCCGGAATAAGTTCTGGGCTGATCTCGCCCGAAAGCACGCTCATAAGCGTCTTCGACGCGTTCGCATCGAAGAGATTTGAGTCCGACACCCAGCGGATCAGATGCTGGATCAACGTCTTCGGCGCGCCGCCATTGACGTTGTAGTGGCTCATGTGATCGCCGACGCCATAAGTGCACCAGCCGAGCGCAAGTTCGGAGAGGTCGCCTGTGCCGACGACGAAACCGCCTTCCTTGTTGGCGAGGCGGAAGAGATAATCGGTGCGCAAGCCCGCTTGCACGTTTTCGTAGGCGATGTCGTACACCGGTTCGCCGCGCGCTGCAGGGTGATCGAGGTCCTCCAGCATGCGCTGCGCGAGCGGTTCGATGGAGACCTCGCGCCCGTCAATGCCGAGCGCGTTCATCAACGCCCAGGCATTCGCCTTCGTGCCTTCGCTTGTCGCAAAGCCCGGCATAGTGACGCCGATAATATTCTTGCGTGGCAGGCCGAGTAGATCGAACGCGCGTGCGATAACGATCAGCGCATGCGTTGAATCGAGGCCGCCAGAAACGCCGATGACGACGCGCTTCGATCCCGTCGCCTCCATGCGGCGCGCGAGGCCTTGGACCTGGATGTTGTAGGCTTCAAAGCAATCGCGGTCGCGGCGGGCAAGATCGTCCGGCACGAAGGGCATGCGATCGAGCTTGCGTTTCAGCGGCACGTCGCTGGTAGGGAGCGGCTGGTCGAAACGGATGCGCGACCAGAGCGGGAGCTCGTCCTTGAAACGCATGGCGCTATCGCGAAACGTGCCGTTGCGGATGCGCTCTTGCGCGATGCGCTCAACATCGATGTCGGCGGTGACGAGCTTTGGTTCACGCGCGAAGCGCTCACCTTCAGCGATTTTCTCGCCCATCTCGTAAGCGATGACTTGGCCGTCCCAGGCGAGGTCTGTCGTGCTCTCGCCATATCCGGACGCGGCGAAGACGTAAGCAGCAATCGCGCGGCGCGATTGGCTGTCGCACAGCACTGCGCGATCTTCGGCTTTGCCGATGAGAATGTTTGACGCGGAGAGATTGAAGAGGATGTTCGCGCCGGCGAGTGCGCCTTTGGTGGAGGGCGGCAGTGGTGACCAGAAGTCTTCGCAGATCTCGACATGGAAGGTGAAATCGCTGTTGTCAGCGTGCGCGAAGATCATGTTCGCGCCGAAATTCACCGTGCTGCCGCAGAACGCGATTGTGCGCATGTGGAAGTCGGAGGCGACGCCGAAATAGCGCTTCTCGTAGAACTCGCGATAGTTCGGTAGATATGTCTTCGGCACGATGCCGATGATCTCGCCGCGATGGATCACGACAGCGCAATTGTAGAGCGCGCCCTGTAAGCGGATCGGTGCGCCGACGATGAGAACGGGAAAGAGTGTCTCGCTCTCCGCTTTCAGTGTCGCGATCGCCGCTTCAACGCCGTCGAGCAAAGCGTCCTGCAAGAAGAGATCGTCGATCGCGTAGCCGCTCAGCGAAAGCTCTGGCGTGAGCAGTACGGCGGCGCTCTCTTCATCAGCTTCGCGCCAGAATTTCAGAATGCGCGCGGCGTTCAGGGCTGGGTTTGCCGGGGCAACAACGGGTGAGCATGCGGCCACGCGCACGAAGCCGTGGCTGTAGATGTTGTTGAAGCAGGCTGCGCTGGGCTCAGCGTCTGTGTTTACTTCGGCGTCGCCCAACTCAAGGGACGAAATGTCGATCGAAAGCGCCGTCGCGATTTTTCGCGTGTCAGCGCGGCTGGGTTCGGTGCGGCCCTTTTCCCAGCTGGAGACGGTGTTCTGTTTGACCCCGATCGCTTCAGCCAGCCACGCTTGCGAGCGTCCGGCCTTCACGCGGCTGGATTTGATGTATTCGCCGATATTCATAGGCAGGTATGTAGCACATAATGTGCTAATCACCTAGCATAATAATGCTCAACCAGACTATAAGGCGTCACGCGTCGCTGTCAGGCGTGTCGACGCTGATCCTGTCGTCGTAGCCTTTGCGGGCGGAGTAGAAGACCAGCGCCATCAGGCCACCGCCGACGGCGAGCGAGAAGAAGGTCCCGAGCGCCAGTGCGATCCAGCCGTGAATGCTCATGGCGGAGCTATCCCAGCCCGTCAGCACGCCAAACATGACAGCCGCGAGGATGCCGCCCAGCGATACGGTGAGCAGGAAGACCTTCATGGTTTTAATGTGTGGCGTGCCGGATGGCTTTGCCAGCCACACCGGCGCCGCGCGACATCATGGCTTCCGCCGGCGAGGCCCGGCGGTTGAAACAAGAATTAGCCGCAGAAGCTCGGCACTTCGATCGCGGCTGAGGCGGTGCGTTGGCGCCATTGGCCGGCTTCGTTGCGATACCGTTCGCCAACCGCGATTTGCGGACGTTCGAACACTTGGCACGCAACGGCCGCAGCCATTTCGTTGACCGAAACACCGCGTTCGGCAGCGCGGCGCGTATAGAGCGAGCGGCGCTGAATGTTGTTTTGCTCGACGCGCCCACGCAGGTCGGCGGAGATAGACGCACCCGGCACGAAGCCCAGATAACCGTCGGCTTGTTCGCCGATCAGGCCTTGGCTGCGCGCTTGGTTCAACGCTGCGTCTTGCGCGGCGGCGGGCATGGAGAAGGCGACTACTGCAGCCAAAGCAGCAAGCGCCGAAGCGATGGCGATGTTGCGTTTCATGGTCACTGGCCTCCGGGGCCAAACAGCCCCTCATTGTTTTCGAGAAGTTCTTCTGCATCGCGCTCAAGGCGCACGATCACTTCCTGACGGATGTTGACGTTGAGATTGATCTCGATCGGCTCGTCCGGCGCCTGGATCTGCACCGGGATGCAGCCAGCGACGGCTATCGCCGCGCCAATTCCTGTCAGTATTTGTGCTCGCATGCTTGGAGCTCCTCACGATGGACATCTCTCCACGCCGCGGCTGAATGCGGCCTGAAGCGGGGCTTTATCTAGGCTCTTATCTTGTTCCAGGGGCGTTCGGGTCAACCGTTTCCGGCTGTTCGGTGGGAGGCGTGACCTCGACATTGGTTTGGGTTTCACCTTGGGCGCCCTGGATGATTGTTCCGGGATCAATGATGCCGGCGGCCGTGCGCGCCAGGCTCCGGAAAGGCGCGCTGATGCGCACGTTGAAGTCGAATGGCACACCGCGCACCTGTACGCTGCCAATGCCGGGGATCGCGGTCATGTCGCCCAATTCCACCGGACGACCGGAATTGCGGCCGCTGAACTCGATCGACGAGACGACATCACCGTTGAGATCGCCATCGAGCGTCAGCACCAGATTGTCGTAGTTGAAGCGACGCAGCGCATCGAACGCGATGCGGCTGAAGCCTTCGACGTTTTCGCCCGCTGTGCCGGTATAGGAAAGAATCCCGCCTTCGCCCTGTGAGCGCAGCACGCCGCCCTCGATGAACGCGGTTTGGCGCGTCAAGCGAAGCGGAAACGAGCCTTCGACTTTACCCGTCGCAGCAAGGTCCGGCACGTTGAGATTGGCGATGAGATCGGCCGCGTCGACATCGCGCAATGTAAGCTCGATGCGCGTTTCATCTTCGCCAAGCCGAACCGTTGCCGGCGCCATCGCCAGCACGCCGCCGGCGAATTCGAACTCGGCTTGCTCGATGCTCACGCGCTGTTCCGGCAAGAGCTGGAAGCGGATCTGGCCGTTGCGCGCCGCCAGGCCCGGATTGATCAAGCCAATCGTGGCGTTCTGGCCGGGCGGGGTGGTGAGATTGAAAAGATCGTCGAAATAGATCGCCCCGCGCACGTCCTGGACGACCGGCATCGTCGCGGTGGCGAACGAGACGCCGGTTGTGCTGATCGTCCCGGTGGCGCTAAGGACGTCACGCGTCCACGTCACGTCGGCGACGACAGAGGCTGATCCGCGCACATTCTCAACCATGCCGCGCGCGCGTTCGGTGATGTTGTAGGGCTGCAGCGTTTCGTCGAACGTCACGGATGCAGCGCTGATGCGTGTTGAGCCCGCGCCGTCGCCGATATCGTGAAATGCGGTGAAGGCCGCGAGTTGTTGTTCGCTCGCATCAAGCACGATGGCGCCGTTGGCGTTGACCTCGCCATCCGCCAGTACGGCTTGCACGTTCGCCAGACGCATCGGATTGAAGAGGGGCCGTTCGTCCTCGGTCGCGGGCGTGTGGGCGGTCAGCAGCGCTTCGCCGGACGTGACTTCGATGACCGGGCCTTCGCCGTTTTCACGCGGCGCGGCGCGCCATTGGCCCGCGATCGTGCTTACCACACCGGGCAGCGACTGATCGTTCAACGTGCCTTGCTCGAAATCGCCTTCAATGTTCCACGTCCCGCCGCCAATGCGCGCGTTAGCGGAGGCGCTTTGCAACGCCAGCGCCAATGTATGTTCTTCGCCCATGACGATGTTGAGGCGCGGCCGCGACGCTTGCAGCGCCAGCGTGATGTCATCGGTCACGCCACGGAATTGGCCGGTGAGCACATCGGCGGCGATCTGCGCAGGTTGAGCTTCGGGCCCTGCCATGCGTCCGTTGAGCGCGAGGCCGCGGATGGAGAAGCCGCCGGAAAGATTGCGCCCGGCATCGGCCGCGATCAAAGCCTCGCCAGTGGGGCAGAGCGAAAAGGCGCCGTTGGAGAAGGAGAGACCCGCTGCGTCCAGCCCGCCCATGCGGATCGGCACGCAGCCATTCGGCACGACCCGCCAACCGCGCGACCACAGCACAGCAAGATCGAGCGCAGCGACCATGTCGCGCACTTCACCATCGCCAATCGGGCCGGTGATGCTTGCAGGCCCCCGCAACTCCAACCGGCCAGCGCCGTTGGGCGCGATGTTGAGCGCGACGGCGAGCTCGTTCGTGGCGATGCTGGCGGCGCCAGCGCGCCATTCGGTGAGCGTCAGCGTTCCGTCCGCTTCGAACGGCGCACCCGGCGCCCAATCGATGCTGTCGATCAGCAGTGCTGTGCGTGGCGCGCCGCCGCCGGAAATGTTGAGCGCTGCCGCGCCATGTAACGCAGCGCCCGGCCATTGCATCACAAGCGTCGGTGAATCCGCGCGCAGCGGCTCGAGGCGCACTACCGCGCCCGTTGCCGCGCGCGCCTCGACTGGCGCCGAAACCGTGATGCGCGTGCTGGAATCGTCGATGGCCAGTTCGAGCGGCACGGTGAGATCGAAACGCTGCGCCGCGGAGACGAGCGCGTCCTCTGCCGACGCAAACGTCGGGCCGATTGGCGCGTCGGCGAGATTGGGGAACGCTTCGCGCAGCGTTTCTTGCGCTTCGGCGGTGAGGCGCGCCTGTGTCAGCGCCGCGCGCGCCGTGCCGGTGGCGTTCGCCGCGCCGTTCGTGGCGAAACGCAGATCGCCCGACGCCGTGAGTTGCGGCGCCAGCATTGAGAGGCCGTCGAAGTCTTGTCCGGTCAGCGTCCAGCGCGCGTCGCCGTTGGCCGCGTCGCCTTCTAGACGCGCGTCGAAGCGCAGCGTCTGCACCGCATTGCCGCTAACGCGCAAGCTTGCAGCATTGAAGCGCACTTGGCCCTGCCATACGCGCGGCTGTGTGTTCGTCTCGTTTGTTGCGGCCTCGCCGCCGAAGCCGCCGCTCAGTTGGCGTGCCGACATCGACGGCGCCTCAAGCGAGGCGACGCGCCACGCTGCTTCGCCCTCATAGCGCGAGAGATCCAGCGGCGCGCGCGCGGTGACGCGCACCGCTGCTTGTTCGAATGTCGTGTCGCCCCAGCGCAGCGAAACCACGTTGGCGTTGATCTGTGCAGCCAGCACGCCATCGCGCGATGCAACGACAAGATTTGCGCCGCCGCGATCTAGCGCATGTTCGCCTTCGGCTTGGCTTGTCTCTTCAATCCGGCCGACAGCTTGGAAATCGTCACCGAGACGGCCCGATCCTTCGAATGTCGCCGCAAGCGTGCCGAACGGCGCGAGGATCTCGGCTGCGCCGTCGACGATCTCGAGTTCAATAGCTGGGATCGACGCGCGCCGCCGCCCCGGCGGGCCTGCACTCAAGCGATCAAGGGAACCGGCGGTGATGCGGCCCTCGTCCGTGATGCGCAGGCGCACGACGGGTTCGCTGACGCGCACCGCGTCGAGCCGGGGTGTCAGCCCGTCCCATGTCCAGCGCGCTTCTATGCGCGGCGCCGCCACATCGGGGGAACTTTCCGAGCCCAGGCGCAGGTCCTCGAGCACCAGGTGCGAAAGATCGAGGTTAACAAGGTCAAAATCTGCTTCTGCGCCTCGATCTGCCAGCGCTGCGCCGATAAAGAAGCTCGCGATCGGCATGCGGGCGAGCCAGAGCACGCCGATCACCCCAGCCGTGCTCAGTCCGAGCGCCGCCAGGGCGGTCGTCCAGCCGATAATCGTTCGGCGGGCCGGCGGCGTGTCATCGGGCGGCTGCGACGCCGCTTGTTCTTGACTCGCAACGGCCTGGTCAGACCTATGTGGCATACTTCTGCGCTTGGCGCGGTCCTTGCTCGTTCGTTAATCGTCTCAAATGGCGCTTTTCACGACTAACGGAATGCCCCGAATTCGGTTTCTGGTGGGATAACCAAAGGACGAAAGGTCTTGTCCTTTGTATGTTTTCCGCTGATGCGGACGGTTGGAGCACATCGTTGAGTGCAGAATTCACCCAGCGGCTGATGAAAGCCCGGAAAGGTTTGACCGCATTCGGCCTGATGGCCGCGTCGCTCATCCTTGGGCTCGTGCTTGCCTGGAACACTGGCTTGTTCGGCGGCGGCTCGGCCGCTGAGGCTGCAGAGACTGCTCAAGTGCGCGAGCAAGCTGCGCGCCGGGCGGAGCATTTGGCGTTTACGGAAGCTTACCTTGATCACACCGCGCGCGAGATGCGCGTCGGCAACGGCGAAACCCTTGCTGGGCTGTTAACCCGCGCCGGTGCTTCGCGCGCTGAAGCAAACGCGGCGCTTGCTTCTCTTAACGGCGTTTACGATCCGCGCCGCATTCGTCCGGGCCAATCGGTCAGCTTGTTCTTCTCTGACGCGCAGCTCACTGGCGTCGCGTTCCGGTCTGAGCCGGGCGCGTCGGTGACCGCCAATCGCACAACCGCCGGCGCTTTCGCAGCGCGCGAAGTGCTGATGCCGCTGACGTTCGAGAACGCGCATATTTCTGCCGAAGTGGATACGACGCTTTATGCAACGGCGCGCGAGCTTGGCGCCACCGATCGGGAGATTTCTGCGCTCGCCAGTGCGTTCTCCTATGACGTCGACTTTCAACGCGACGTTCAACCTGGCGACCACTTCGAGCTCGTGTTCGAGCGCTACTATGATGACGAAGGCAATACGGTGCGCACGGGCGACCTGTTGTTCATCTCGCTCGAAACGCGCCAAGGTCCGCGCAATTTTTACGCCTTCCTCGCGCCAGGCGACGCGCAAGTCGATTGGTATGATTCCGACGGTAAGAGCGCGCGCCGCTTCTTGATGCGAACGCCCATCAATGGCGCGCGCCTCTCATCTGGTTTCGGCATGCGCCGCCATCCGATCCTTGGTTATTCGCGCATGCACCGCGGCACCGATTTCGCAGCACCCGTGGGTACGCCGATCCTAGCCGCCGGCGAGGGAACCATTGTTCGCGCCGGCCCATTCGGCGCGTTCGGCAATTATGTTCGCATCCGCCACGCTAACGGCTACGAAACCGCCTATGCGCACATGTCTCGTTTCGCGCGCGGCATCCGCGCAGGTACGCGCGTGCGCCAGGGGCAGGTGATCGGCTACGTCGGCAGTACCGGCCGCTCTACTGGTCCGCACCTTCACTACGAAGTGCTGCGGCGCGGACAACAGATCAACCCGATCAATCTGCGCGTCGCTAACGGACGAAATCTTGAGGGTCGCGCGCTGGAACTGTTCAACATCGAGCGCATGCGAATCGACACGCTGCGGCGCGCGCGCGCCAGCGAAGCGACAGATGCTTCGCTGCAAGGCGCGGCCTCGGCCGCGTCGCCATAAATTCCAGGTTGAGCGAGGCCTAAATCCGTCGCATGTTGGCGTGTCGGGCAGCTTGGGGCAGGCCCGTGTCAACGCTTACGATTGCCAATGCGCGTACTGATTGCTGATGATCACGAACTCTTTCGCAGCGGCTTGCGCCAGCTGCTCGAAGATGTGCTCAGCGCCAAGGAAGTGCGCGAAGCTGAAACGCTCGATCAAGCCATCGAGATGCTGACCAATGAAGGCGCCGGCGATCTCGTGCTCGTCGATCTTCGCATGCCCGGCATGTCGGGTGGTGAAGCGCTGGCGGCGCTGCGCGACGGCTTTCCGGATGCGAAGGTTGCGGTCGTTTCAGCGTGGGAAGAGCGCGCTGAGATCATTCAGGCGCTGAGCGCAGGCGTCCACGGCTACATTCCGAAATCGCTCTCATCGAATGAGATCGCTGCCGCGATCCGGCAAGTGCTCGACGGCCAGATTTATGTACCTGCCATTCTTGGTCGCCGTGACTCCGGCAGCGGCGCCGCGCTCGCAGCGCCGGCAGCGCCTGGCGGCGACAAGCTCACGCTGCGCCAGCGCGAAGTGCTCAACGAGCTCTTGAAGGGGCAGGCGAGCAAGGAGATCGCGCGCTCGCTCGATATCGCCGAAGGCACCGTCAAGATTCACCTGGCTGCGATTTATCGCGCGCTTGGCGTACGAACCCGCGCGGAAGCGATCGCCAAGCTCAAGTCGAGCTGAGTAGGGTTCGCGCGGCCTCTTCAATATCGGCCGGATTGATCGGTTTGATCAGCCACACAAAGCCTGAAAGCTGCAGCACCGCGAGTGTTTCCGGCGCTGTGTCGCCGGTGACGACGATAACTGGCGGCGGCGGAACGAGGCGCCGACGTAAGCGTCTGGCGATGTCGATTCCGGCGATCTCGCCGTCGATGCGCAAGTCCATGACGATCAGACGCGGCGCGAATCCAGCGTCAAGAAGCTGTTCAGCATCGGCCTCTCGCGCACTGGAGCGCACATCGGCGCCGAGATCGGCGAGCGCCTGGCGCATGGCTTCAAGCGCGAGTTGATCGTCATCGACGACGAGGATCGGTTGACCTGCAATCGTGTTGCTGTCGCCGGCCGCGCTCGGCTTGATCTGGCTTGTCTGCGCACGCGGCACAGTGATCGTGAAGCGCGCGCCTGAGCCGGGCCGCGACTCCAGCTTCAGTGGCGCTTCGAGCAACTCGGCGATGCGCCGCACAATGGAGAGACCCAATCCCAATCCGTCCGTCTTGCGCCCGAGCCGCACGAATTCACCAAAGACGCGCTCTTGATCCTCTGCTGCGATGCCCGGACCATCGTCAGCGACGGTGATATCAACAGTCTGCGGGTGTTCGCGCACGGCGATGCGCGCCTTGCCGCCGCCGTGCTTCAATGCGTTTCCAACAAGATTACCCAGCAGGCGCTCAAGCAGGATTGGGTCGGTGCGCACGACAGCAGGCGAGCGCGCGAAGGTGACCGCGCTTTCAGGATGTTCGGCGGCGACGCGATCAATGATGTCTTGCAGCGGCGCGGCGACTAATTCGAGTTTCACGGCGCCTGCCTGAACACGCGCTAGATCGAGCAGCTTCGAGAACATGCCGACAAGCGATTGAGTCGCCCGGTCCATCTTGGTGAGGATGTCGCGCGCATCGGGGGTGTCGACGCGCCGCTCAAGCGCTCCGATGTAAAGCGATAGCGCGTGGAGTGGTTGGCGCATGTCGTGGCTGGCGACGGCAAGGAAGCGCGATTTTTCTAGATCTGCCTCCATAGCCTGTTCGCGCGCCGCTTCCGCGATCTCGTTGGCGGCGCGCCACAACTGACGCTCGCGTCGGACAGCGAGAATGGCGAGCACCGGGGCCAAAAACGCCACCACGGCAAGTGCGATACTGATGAGATCGATGCGCCGTCGCGCTTCGATCTGACGGGCGCGCGCTGCATCGTTGAGGGCGCTATAGTTTACGCGCACCGCGTCGGCGGCGATCGCTATCTGACGTTGGGTCGCTGCAGTCGGTTCAAGCCGCGCCGAACGCAAGTCAGAAACCGTCACCGCCGCCAACTCGGCAAGATAGGATTCCGTAAGCGCGCGGAGCCGCACTGAAGCCGCCGCGACTCCAGGGTCCGTGGCATTGATGCTTGCCAGGCGATCGACCTGCTCTCGTATGTTGCGCGAAGCATCCTCGTAGGGCGCGATCGCACGTCTGTCTCCCGCAATCAGTATGGCGCGCCGCGCGGCGGCTGCATCGGCGACCGATTGATTGAGCGCGAGACTGGCGTCGCGCACGGCGCGTGAGTTTTGGACCGTCCGCAGCGTCTCAGTGTTGAGCGCGCTTTCCCGCGCGAGCGTCAGCAGGATCAAGCTGACAAGCACGCACATTACGATCGTCGTGCCGAGAAGGATGTAGTCTGCGCGGAAGTAGGATTTGGCTTTTTGGAGCTGCGTCGAATTCATCCGCCCTCGCGCCGTTGCGTCAGCCGCTTTCAAGCCAAGCGACGATCGCCTGAGCGCGCGCCGGTTTCTGCATCACGTCATAGCCCCATGCCGTGCCCGCGTCTTGAGCGCGCCCGTGGAACGACCCCGACAGCACCAGCACGCGCGCATGCGGCGCTGCGCCTGACATTTTCCGGACAACGGTAACGCCGTCGGGCCCATCGCCCAAATGGAAATCGGTGATGATCCAGCGCAGGTCGCCGGCGCGCCCGCCGACAACATCTTCGGCCTGCGCGCCGCTGCTGCCTCGCACGACCTCCGCACCCCAATCGCTCAAGATCAGGGCGAGCGCTTCAGCGGAGGACTCATCGTCTTCGATGACGAGCGCCAGGGGCCGGGAGGCAGAGGCCATGAACCTACGGAAGCACGTCGCTGTCAGGTCTGGCAGTTGGATTCACGGCATAGGCCGAATGGTATAGCGCAAGTCTATGCCGGAAATCACGCCACCGGTGACATACGCTCTAGGTCTTCGGACAAGACTTATGTGCAATATTCGCGGTTCTTTGTTTTTGTCATATTTGTGAAGACAGGCATTTAGGTCCGGACCCAAAGGATGAGCAAGATGAAGCCGCTGGCTTTGCAAAAGACTGATGTGGAAGGCGGTTTCGAAGATTGGGCAGCGACGTTCGGCGCCGACCGCGGCGATGAAGTCGATTATTGTTCACGCGAGGGCGCGCTGGAGCTGAAGCGTAAGATCGAGGCCTATTGGGCCGAACGGGGCCAGGCGGTCTCCATCATGCTCCACAATGTCGGTTTCCACCCGGCCATCCGCGCGGCGCGTTTTGACGTCCGCAGCGACCTCATCAACGGCATGCCGCGCCCGAAAAATCCCGCCGCCGCTGCACCGCAAGACGTCTTCATCGAGGATTACGACCGTGACGCGGACGACATCGACTTTGAATAAGGCTTGAGCCTGGGCGGGCTCTCGGGCGGGGAAGGGCGCGGGCCGCGGGGTCCGCGCCCTTTTGCTTTTGTGCGCTTTGCTTTGTGCTTTGGGCTTTTGTGCGTCGCCCTTTAGGGTCGCGCCCATGTCAGACGACGTCGCCTCCCCGGCCATTGAGATCCCCGAAGGCTATACTGCGCTCGATTGGCGCCGAGGGTTCGTGCGCCAGATCGGGCCGCTCTATCGGCGCTATCGCAGCAACGGCGATTTCTCGATGGGTTTCCGGGTCGAGGATCACCACACCAACGGCCTGAAGAACGCCCACGGCGGCATGATGATGAGCTTCGCCGACATGGCCTGGGGGCATGTGGTCTCGGTGGAGACCTCGTCCTACTGGGTGACGGTGCGGCTGACGCTCGACTTCCTCGCCAGCGCGCAAATCGGCGATTGGGTCGAGGGTTCAAGCGAAGTGCTCTCGACCGAGGATGGCCTCTACGTCGTGCGGGGCAAAATCTGGACGGGCGATCGCCTGCTGATCACTGGCTCGGGAGTCTTCAAACCTATCCAACAACGCGATCCGCGCCCCGGCGAACGCGCCTACCAAGGTTAGCCTGTCGCGGTTTTGCGATGGACGGCCTCTCGCAACTGAGCCCAAGCTTGAGTCATGCGCCTTGACCGCCGAACCTTACTTGTAGCGTTGCCGCTGGCGGCGGCGTGCTCAGCGGCTGCACGCGCGCGCGTCCTGCATGTGACGCCTGACGGCGATGGCGATGGCGGCGATTGGGATGACGCCGCTTCCATCGACAATATCGACAGTCTCGTAGCGCGCGCCGGGCCGGGCGGCGAAATTCTCTTTGCGGCGGAGCGCGGGCCCTACGAGATTGACGAGCCGATGTGGATCGGCGCAGGCGGACGCGCAGGCGCGCTTGTGCGCATCCGCGGCGTCAACAGCGAAACCGGCGCGCCGATGGCGGCGCAGATCATTGGCGATCGAGGTGCCGATGAGGTCGGCGCCGAAGCGTTTCGGTTGGTGCGCCACGCCGATCATCTGCATTTCTCGCACTTCGCCTTCAGTCGCATCGGCAATGGCTGCTTCCGCATCGCCGCGCCGATCCGCGATCTCATAATCGAAGACTGCACGTTCGATGATATCTATCGTTTTCTCGAAAACACCGTGGATGACGAGCGCGCCGCAGATATTCGAGGCTTCGCCGTGCGCCGTTGCACTGGGAGAGGCGTAGAGCGCGGTTTCCTGCGCATTCGATATGGCTCAAGCGCGGGAGTCGTTGAAGATTGCGCGGCCGCCGGCGTGCCGATCGAGGGCGATGACATTTTTCCAGCCGGCTGCGCGCTGGACGATCGCGCCCACGACATCACCTTTCGCCGGTGCGTGATGGAGAACTTCCAGCAATGGCGCGCCGGTGCGTACTGGAATGGCGACGGCTTTTCCTGCGAGCCCGACAATCGCGGCATCGTTTATGAAGACTGCGTCGCGCGCGGCTCAACCGATGGCGGCTTCGATTGCAAGAGCCGCAACGTCGTGCTCCGCCGCTGTATCGCCGAGGACAACAAACGCAATTTCCGCATCTGGAGCGATCACGCCGTCATGGAGGATTGCATCAGCCGCGAGCCGCATTTCCGCGGCGAAGGCGTTGAGGATACGGAATCCTCTCACATCTGGATCGGCGGCGAACATTCGCGCGTGCGCATTGACCGGCTGACGATTGAGGAAGCGGACGCCGGCACACCCTTGTTCGAAATCGACTACGAAGGCGCGCGCGTCGATCTGCATGGGCTTACGCTGAACGCGCCGCGCGAAAACTGGGGCGATGAAGCCGCTCGCGTGCGCGCTTTGGTGCGCATCACGCGCTGAGCATTACATTCGTGGATTGGCGCCGAGCGTCTGACGCACGCGGCGCACAACGCCGTTCGCTAAAGCGTGCAACGTGGGTGTCACACCAGCCTTACGGATCGCCTGCTGGATGAACGGCATGCGGTTGCGCCGCGAACCGACGAAAGCGAGCGTGCTCGTCGCGATGCGCAGCTTGTAGTGATACTCGCCTAGAAATTCCCGGTGCTTGTCTGTGGCGTCATAGCGAACTTGCAGCTGCGTCGGCTGGAGCTGCTTGATCTCGTTGACCATCGACGTGCCGGCTTGTTGCGGCATCTGATAGTTGTAAAGCGGCTCCGGCACATAGTTCAGAGGCCCAAGCTTGGCCACGCGGATGAGGAAATCCCAGTCTTCGCCATAACGGAGCGCCTCGTCGAACTGCTCACGCTCGAACAAGCTGCGTTTGCAGACAAAGCCGCTCGGCGGGCAAAACGGATTGCCACGCTTCAGCATGTCGAGCCGTACTTCGTTAATCGGCCAGATGCTGGTCGTGCCATCCGGCACGCGCTCAAAGCCGCAGAGCGACATGTTGGCGTCACCCATTTGCGCGAGCTGGCGCTCCAGTTTGTGCGGCTTCCAAGTGTCGTCATCGTCCAGGAATGCAACGTAATCGCCGATGGCGTGTTGAACGGCATGGTTACGCGAATGGCCAACGGCCGAGTTCTTGGCGTTGCGTAACACTTTCACACGGCCTTCTAGCGGACGCATGATTTCAAAGATGTCGAACTTCGGCGAGCAATCGTCGACGACGAACACTTCCACCGGCTGCAGCGTCTGCGCGAACACGCTCTCCAGCGCGACCATCAAGGAGTCGGCGCGGTTATAGGAGGCGACGATGGCCGAGATTGTGGGGGGCGAGGAGGCGTTCACGATCGTTGGTTCGGTTGGTGACAGTGTTGTGTTTCCGTGCAGATTTCTTGCCGCGTGCTGGGCGCTGCGTCCAGCGTGCGAAATGCTTAACCGGGTGAGACGGGTTCGTGTTCGGGCCCGGTTTGCGCCATGAGTGAACGCACCTGGTGCAAGCGTTCTTCCAAATCGCGGCGCCCGAAGATCAGCAAGCCAGCATAAGCGGCCAGCGTCTCGACCACGACCGCGGCGAGTTCCTGCCAGTTGTTCAGGTGGACAAAGCGCATCAGCAGCAAATGGGTCGCCACGATCGCCAGCGCGGCGAGCGTCGGCGCGATAAGCACCTTCAAATAATCGAGCAACGAACACTGAAGTCGCGTCAGCAGCACGGTGAGCGAACGCGGCAAGTAGAGCACGCTGACGATGCTGAATGTCGCTGCTACCGCGATGAGCCCGAACTGTGCGGCAATCAACGCCGCGATCGCCCACAGCAGCGTAAACTCGAACGTAATCCGCAACCGCGTGCCGGTATTGCCGATCGCCTGCAGGAGCGAGCTGTTGAAGTTGGTGATCACCTGCACCATGCCCGCCACGGCGAGCGCCGAGAACACCAAGCCCGCGGCACCCCAACGGTGCGACAGAAGAATCTCAAATACCGCTTGGCTCGCTGCCGCGACCGCGGCCATTGCCGGGAAAACCAACGCGGCTTGGCCGATGGTCGCTGCAAGCACGAGCGCGCGCAATTCATCAGGCTTGTCACGGAGAAGCGCGAGGCGAGGATAGAGCGCGGTTTGTACCGGCGTGGCGACGACGCCTGCCGGCAAATTCATGATGCGGAAGGCGACGGAGTAGAGGCCGAGCGGCGCTGTGCCGAGCGCTTTACCGATGACGAACGGATCGACCTGACGGCTCACCGTCTGCATGATCGCGTAACCCATCGTGTCGCGCGCAAAGCGCACATGCTCACCGAGCGCTGCGAGATTGAACACCCAGCGCGGCGTGTAGCGTGCTGCAAGCAAAATGACCGGCGCGCGGATGGCGACGTTGACGATGTTCTGCGCCACCAGAGCCCAAGCGCCGAAGCCTGCCAGCGCGAACCCGATCGCCGCCGCAGCGCCACCTAGAGCCGCCGCGAAGTCGGCGATTGCCAGCGGCATGAAGTTTTCGCGCTTAATGAGCGCGGCAATTGGCAGTTCGAGAAATCCCTGCATCAGCGGGATGATCGAAAGCGCCAACAGTACGGGCATAAGCGCTGGCGTCTCGAAGAAGAGCGCTGTCGGCCACGAGGAGAGCGCTAGGATCAGCGAAAGCACTGCTGTGCCCGCAATGATGAGCCAATGCGCCGTCGACCAAGCGTCGCTCTCGATATTGTCGGTGCGAATGAGTGAACGGCTGAGGCCTGCGTCGCTCACCGCCAAGGTCAGCGCTACCATCGCCATGGCGATGGCGACGACGCCGAATTCGTGCGGATCGAGCAGGCGCGCCATGAATGGCACGGTGAGAAAGCTCGCGCCGAGCTGAAACATGCGCGCCGCTGAAAGCGCGGCGGCGCCAAATGCGATGCGGCGGAGCGCCATGACTTACGCCGCTCCCGGTCGCGGTGGATGCACCATGACCTGTTGTTGCGGCGCTGCGTTTTGGCCAACGCGGCCCTGCAGCGAGAGCAGGTAAAGCGTGTAGCCGCAGATGATGCCGTAGAGGATGTTTCCTTCGATCATCCACATCGGCATCGTCGCCATGTTGAGGATCAGGAACATCAAGTGTGCGCCGACAAGCGTGGCGCGTTGCGGGTGGCGCACACGCAGCGCTGCGGCCAGCATCGAGCCCCACAGGAAGATCAAGGCGACAACGCCGGCGATGCCGTATTCGTAGAGTTGGTTGATCAGCGTGTTGTGAGCGTAAAGCGCAAACACGCCTTTCCATGCCTCAGGCCCCAGCCCGATCAAGTGCTGAAATGGCGTGCTCAGCGACCAGCCGTAAATATACATGCTCCAGATCTTGGCGCGGCCGGAGAAAAGGCGCGTCTCTTCGATCGTGTAATGATCCGGCGGCTTGATTAGATTGACTTCGCCACTGAACAGGACTGTGAAATCCGCGAACCGTTGCGTGAACGCGACGCTGGCCAAGCCTAGTGCGATCATCCCGAGGACGAGCACGAGGCAGATCATGAGCGGCCGGTCGCGCTTGGGGAATTGTTGAAGCGTCGACATGCCAAAGAACATCGCTAGGAGCGGTGCGATGGCGAGCAAGGTGGTGCGGTAGTTGGCAAAGATGATTCCGGCCACGAACACGACGATGAGGCCGAACTGAACTGCACGGTTCAAACGCGTACTGAGGCATGTGACCACCAGGCCAGTCGCCAACATCACGGAGAAGATTGATTCGTGATTGTAGCCGCCAATAAAGGAGGTCGAGCCGGGCGCCGTTTCCGAACTCTTGCCGATGCCCAACCCGATCGAAGCGATCTGAAGCAGAACGACTGGCACGAACGTCCACAACAACAAGCGCATGAACGCGCCGTCCTTGCTTTGGCGGAGCCCCGAATAGGTGGCGAGCGTGACGACGACGAGGAAGCCATATTTGGTCAAGCCTTCGATCATTAGCGAAAGCTCGCCGCCGTTCATCACCATGCTTGTGAACGCGACCGCGATCATGATGTAGAAGGGCGTCATCATCTTGAGCGCCAGGTTGCGCCAGTTGATGACGGTGAGACCAACCAGGAAGAAGCCGATTGTGCCCACGGCGTTGATCGACACGCCGGCCGCCAGCGGCTGGTAGGTGATCGTGTGGAACGCCTGCATGATGTAGCGGATCCAGCTGATCCCGATGACGTAGATCGCCGCGCGCGTTTTGGCGCGGACCATGGCCAGCACAGTCAGCACAGCCGTCAGCAGCGCCACCACGGCGATAAGCGGCATCGGCAGGAGAGCTGGAACGTAAAACGAGCCTGGCATGGTTAATCGGTCGCATCCGCGGCCGCGCCGCCGCGCGTGTGGCTTGCAAAGTGCGGGCCCGCGAAGGCTGAGGCGATGGTCATTGCCGCGTTATACAGAAGCCGGCGCCCGCCCGCGCGGTCTTTGCGCGGGCTGGCCGACAAAATGCATGGCTAATCATCCGCGAGAGGCTATTCCGGGCGGCGCTCAGAGGGCGTCGCCCGTGCGTTCAGCACGAGGGCGGGAAGCGGAGAGACGACCATACATCGCCGGCGCGCACTCTTCTTGATCAACTCGCTTGCCGGGGGAGGCGCGGAGCGTGTCATGTGCACGCTGCTGCGCCATTCCGAGCCCATGCGCGCGCGCTACGATATCATTTTGGCTCTGCTCGACCGTGAGCCCGCAGCGTATGCCGCGCCCGATTGGGTCGAAGTGCGTGAACTGGATTGCGCTGGATCAATGCTGAAGAGCGTGAGGACGGTTAACGCGCTCCATGCCGAGCTCCGGCCCGATGTTGCGCTAAGCTTCCTGAACCGCGCCAACGTGGCCAACGTGCTCGCTGCGAAAGGTGCATGCGTGATCAGTGAACGCTCTAATGCCACCGCGCACCTGCCAGGTCTGCGCAACCTCCCGGCGCGAAGCTTGGTGCAGTGGACCTATCCGCGCGCGCACAAGATCATCGCCGTGTCCGACGGCGTCGCCGATGATCTCGCGCAGAACTTTACCGTGCCGCGCAATAAGCTGATCTCGATAGCGAACCCCATTGATGTCGCTGCGATCGAAGCGAAGGCTGCGGGCGAAGCGCGTTTCAAGCCGGCCGGCGCGTATCTCCTCGCCGCTGGGCGACTGGTGAAATCCAAGAACTTCGAGATGCTTATTCGCGCCTATGCGCAGGCGGACCTAGCGGAGAGGCTCGTTATCCTCGGCGAGGGGAGCGAACGCCTCGCGCTTGAAGCCGTCGCGCGCGAGTGTGGCGTCGCTGATCGGGTGGCGCTGCCCGGATTCATGGCGAACCCGTATCCACTGATGCGCGGTGCGAGCTTGTTCGTGCTGTCATCAAACGACGAGGGTTTCCCTAACGCACTTGTTGAGGCGATGGCGCTCGGAACGCCAGTGGTCGCAACCAATTGCGCATCGGGCCCGTCCGAAATTCTGGCTGAAACCGCGCGCGGCAATGTGAGTGGTTTGACGTTCGCGCAGCACGGTGTGCTGACGCCGCCCAACGACATCGCAGCCATGGCGGAAGCGTTGCGCGCGATGACGGCTGAGCGCCGGCTCGAGTATGGCGCGCGCGCAGCGGCACGCGCTCGCGCGTACGGGCCGGAAATCGCGGCTAGGCGCTATTGGGATGTGCTGGAGGCCGCGATCGGATGACCCTCCGCATCACGCTCGCGGGGGGCTTCGGCAACGGCAATTTTGGCAATGACGCGTCGCTAAAAGCAGCGCTCCTGGTTCTGCGCGCGGCTTTTCCAGAGGCCGGTTTCGAATGCCTTTGCGACGACCCGGCGCTCGTGAGCGCAGCGTTCGGCATGCCTTCGGCGAAACTGGCGGTACGTCCCAAGGGCATTCTAAGACTGCTCGACACGCTGTTGATGCGTATTCCAAGCGGGGCGCTGAATTGGCTCCGCGCCTTCTGGATCGCGCGCCGCTTTGACGTGATGCTGTGGCCTGGCACTGGCGTGTTCGATGATTATCGCACCGGCCCGCTTGGCTTTCCGGCGCAAGTGTTTCGCTGGTCCGTTGTCGCGCGGCTAACCGGTAAGCGGCTCATTTTCTATGGCGTGGGCGCCGGGCCGATCGTCAATCCGCTCAGTCGTTTCTTTCTGAAGAGCGCGGCGCAATGCGCTGATTATCGCTCTTATCGCGATGTGGGCTCGAGAGACTTCATGCAAAGCATCGGCGTGGACGAAAGCAAGAGCCCGGTGATGCCAGACATCGTCATGGGTCGAGAAGTCGAAGCGCCACCGCCTGTTCGCTCATCGCCGCCGCTTACGATCGGACTCGGTGTCATGTCCTATCGCGGCTGGCGCATCGATGAGGCGCTCGGCGAAGACTACTTGCAGAAACTCGCGCGCTTCGTGCGCTGGGCCGAAGGCCGGCAGCACCAGGTTCGATTGCTGGTCGCCGAACCGTCCGACAAGCGTGCGTTGGCTAAGCTGAACGCGTTGCTTGGCGACGATGTCGATCGCGGCGGCGGCGATATGACGACGCTAGACGATGTGATGAACGTCATTCGCGACTGCGACATCGTCATCGGCTCGCGCTTCCATATCCTGGTTGCGGGCCTGAAGCTCGGCCGTCCGTGCATTTCGCTGAGTTATGGTCCCAAGCACGATCTGCTGATGGCTGAAGCGGGCATCGGCGAATTTTGCCAGCACGCGGACTTCTTCGATTTCGATCTGCTCACCCGCCACGTCGATACGATTGCCGCCAATCCAGGCCACTACAGCGCCATTGTCGCGCAGCGTGTTGCAGCAATGAAAGTGCGTGTGCGCGAGATAGAAGGGCAAGTGTGCGCCGCGATCGCGCGCTAGCTGCCGGGCCGCACGGCATCGTCCGGCCACGGCTTCGGCAGGTTCATGCCGCTGAAGCGCTTGATGTAGATGTGCTCGGGCCAGAAGAGCAGCGCGTCGAGATAGTCAGCCAAACTTGGCTGCAGGCCGCGCGCTTTCAGAAACTCATAGTCGCGTTTCGCCAAGTCCGGCTTGCTGAACTTCCAGAACAGCAAGCGGCGATACATGACGCGCAGATGCGAACGCCGCACACGCTCGCGTTCTGAGTTCGAGAGCGCCGCCGCGCCGTAGATTTCGGCGTAATAGGTGTGCTCCCAGATGATCGTCATGATCCGCGCGTCGAGCGTTTCGCGGCGCGTGCCTGGGTGATTAGTCGTGTCGCCGATCGGTTCGTGCAAGTGGATGTAGCGCCCGCCTTGCGAGAGGACGCGGAGCATCATGTCGGTATCGGCGCTGTTCACGTTGGTGTTGTAATAGGGCACGCCTTGGCGGCGCGTATCGGTGCGCGTCAGAATGTGCATCATCGGAATGCGTGCATAGTCCGCGAACCAGCGCGCGATCGCGTTGCTCGATTCGAACACCGTGCTTTCGCGCGGAAAGTAATGCGGCTGCTCGACGCCGTTCACGCGTTCGATGCCGCCGACCATGATGACATTGTCGACGGCCTCGGCTGCTTCCACCATGCGCTCGATCGCCGTCGGCGGAATGCCGTCATCGGCGCACATGAGGCGCATGTATTTGGCTTCCGCCGGCACCATCTCGACGGCCAGATTGAAGTTCTCGACCTGCGGCACCGTCTCCGGATTGCGCTTGACGATGATGTTGGCGCCTTGGGCGATGTAGCGCGCGATAATCTCGTCCGTGCCGTCCGTGCAGGCATTGTCGACGATCACATGCACGATCGGCTGATAGGTTTGGGCGAGCACCGTCTTGATCGCGGTCTCGATGAACTTCGCGCCGTTATAGACGGGCGTGTAAATGGCAACGAGCGGCTTGGTCATGGCGTCAGCCTCGCGCGCGCCTTGAGGAGCAGGGCGTAGAAGATGAGCGCCGCAACTGCGACGTGCGAGCCGAGCACATAGAAGGCCGGGCCGAAGTCGCCTTCTCCCATGCGCACGCCGTAGAACACAATTGGTGCGGCCAACGCATAAGCTGCCGCCAGAACCCAGCGCTCGCGCTGCGTTGTGAGCTGCGTCCACAACCACGCAACTGGCAGCAGCGTCAGCGCGAAATAGTGCGTCCACGCCAGCGTCGAAACGATCAGCGAGAGCGTGAGCGCGATCATCATCTCGCCCTCGAACGCGCGGTCGTCAGCCCGCGCCGCCCGCCACGGCTTCACCGCCCACACGAATGTTGCGAGCAAGAGCGCGTAGATCGCGTAGAGCGCGATGCGAAAGCCGCCGCCGAGCGGCGCGACATCGAAACTCCAATAGGCGCCCGGCCCAAGCTCCGCGCGCGCCAGCATCGAGGCGATGGATTGCGAGTTGAAGGCCGGCAGCGGCGCGCCGGAATAGGGCGCGATCGCCGTCTCGTACCAATGCACATGCGCCTCCCAGCCAAAGACGAGGAGGGAGAGAAGCACGGTCGTGATGACAACAATACCGCCGCCGATCGCGATGCGAAAACGTCCGCGCAGGAAGGCGACAACGCCGATCAGCAAGAGGAACGGTTTAATCAGAGCTGCCGTCGCGATCAGCGCACCAGCGCGCAAGTCCTGCTTGTTGCGCATGGCCGAAACAGCAAGCACGAGCGGCAGCAATAGAATGTGCGTCGTGTTGGCTTCGCGGAACGAGTAAACCAGCGGGCCGAACGCGGCGATCAGGAAGAGGCTGAATACGCGCGTGCGCAAGTCGAAGCTGTAAAGGCCGCAGATCTTCCACCAGGCGAAGATGACGGCAGCGAAGCCGAGCGCTGTGAATATGTATGCGGCCGGTTGCGGCTCGAGCAATGCGAACGGCGCGAACAAGTACGCAAGGATCGGCAGGTTCACGAAGCCGAACACCTCGCGCCCGTAATGCTGCGACAGGCCCTCCCAGCCCGAATGCACGCCGCGTCCCGCGCCCCAATAGGCGCGCGTGAAATCTTGGAACGGCGAGGGCGGCACGCTGAATATGAAGACGAACACGGCCATGAGCGCTGAGAGCCCGATCGCCGCCATCCAGATCACGCGCTCGCTGACGCCGCGTTTGAACAGATACCACAGCGCAAACAGCCCGCAGGCGAGCGCGGTGTAATAGACCGGGTTCGCTAGAAGGCCGCTGCCGCGCAGGGTTTGAAGCAGCTCCACCATGTCGTCAGCAGGAGATGCCGCCATCGACCAGGATCACTTGGCCGGTGATGCACGAGGCTTTGTCGCTCAGCAGGAAGCGCACGAGTTCAAACACATCTTGCTCACTGGCCAAGCGGCCCAGCGGCGTGCGGTTGACGATCTGCTTCATTTGCGGCGGTGTCAGCGTCGACGACATTTCCGTCGCTACATAGCCAGGCGCTACGCTGTTCACCGTGATCTGGCGCGGGCCCAACTCACGCGCGAGCGCGCGTGTCAGGCCATCCATGCCGGCTTTCGACGCGGAATAGGCGGACATGCCGTTATAGCCGCGTTGGCCGATGATCGAGCTTATATTGATGATGCGGCCTTCTCCGCGCTTCATCATGAAGGGCGACACAGCGCGCGCCATCTGGATCGCACCGATCAGATTGATCTGGATCATGCGCTCGCTCTCGACGTTCGGGAACGAGGCGAGGATGCCGGTCTGTGCCACGCCGGCATTGTTGACGAGGCCGTACATGCCGTCCTCGCCGGCCCATTCGCCGGCGGCTTTCACGAATGCGTCGACTTGATCGGCTTCGCCGACTTGCGCTTCTTGCCAGAAGAAGCTGTCAGCGTGGCTTGCAAGGAAGCCCTCGATCGCCGCCGATTTCTTCCGGCTGCACGTCGAGACGCGATGGCCGTCCGCCAACAGACCCGCAATCATCGCAGCGCCAAGGCCGCGGCTGCCGCCGGTGACGATGATGTGCTTGCGCCCGCTCATGACGCACCCTTTTTTCCGGACGCGCGCACGCTGATCTGATCCACGATCTTCACCACGCGCGGCACTTGATACGATGCCAAATTCTCACGCGCCGCCGCCAGAACCCGCGCGCGCGCTTCAGCCTGATCTTGATCCTCCGCGAACACGATCTCGGCGCCGACCAGCGAGCCGCTCACCGGGTTTGGCACCGCGAACACGCGCGCCTCAACCACGCCCGCTTGTTGCAGCAGGAATTGCTCGACCATCAGCGGATATACTTTCGAACCACCAACATTGATCGTGCTATCGTCGCGCCCAAGAATTCGCACGCGATCGCCCGCGATCTCGCAGCGATCCGCTGTGGAGAGCCAGCCGTCATCAAGAAGGGGCTGGGCATCGTGGCCGAGATAGCCGCCCATCAGGTTGGCCGATTTGATCTGCAGCAGATCATCAACGATCCGCAGCGCCACGCCGGCTGGCGGCTCATCGAGCCAGGCTTTCGGGAAACCTTCGCGGCCATCGTGCACAGCGAACACTACGCCGGCCTCGGTCGAGGCGTAGATGTGCGTGATGCGCGTGTTCGGGAATGCAGCTTTCAAGCGATCGAGTGTTGCTTGATCCGCCGCTTCGCCGCCCAGAGTGATCTGCTTCAGCGCCAGCTCACTCGGCCGCGCCACCATCATGAAAGCGCGCCAAAACGTCGGTGTGCCGCTGATTTGCGTAACACCGTGATCGCGCGCGGCTGTTGCAAAGCCGCCGGGTGTACGTTGTTCGGGCGCTACGATGATGCCTTGCGTGGCGACTGCGGTGAGCAGAACTTGAATGCCGGCAAAGCCGGTCGGCTGATAGGTGAGGAGCCACTTGCTGTCGGCCGCTTGCGCCGATTTCGCGCCGGCGCGCGCGCGGCTCATCAAGGCGTCGAGCGTGTGCGTGGCGATCTTCGGGCGGCCGGTCGTACCCGAGGTCATCATATAGATGCGGCCTGAAGGTGTGGGCGCTTCGGCTGCGACGAACGCGTCCGTCTCGCCGATCCGCGCCTGCACGCTGTGTTGTTCGGCGATTTCGTCAACGATCGCAGCCGGCAGGTTCGTGTGCGCGATGAAGAGATCGGCTTCGGTCGCGTCGGCAGCGCCGATGGCGCGCAGCAGATCGACGGGATCGTCGCTCCAAACCAAAGCGCGCTTGACGCCGCGCGCGTTGAACGCTGCCGCCAGCTCATTGACGCGCGCTTGCACGTCGCCGCGCGAAAAGCGATCGGCCCCGCGCGCCACCAGAGCGGCGTCGGCGTTCACATGAAGGGCCAGACCGCGTTCGTTCATTTGACGTAGAGCTTCGCCAGTTCGCCGACCGTGCGGAAATCGATGAAGCCGTCTTGGAACGGGTCGTGGCCGACGCGCTCTTCCATCTCGCGCACCAGCATGGCGAGATCGAGCGAGTCGATTTGCAGATCGCCGCCGAGCAATTCGGTGTCGGCAGAAAGCGTTGGCGCCGGTAGACCCTTATCGCTGAGGATCTGCGTCACAGCTTTGCCGATCTCGCCGAGAATCTGTTCTTCCGTCATCACTCTGCTCCAGGGGCGGGCACGCAGCCTGCGTTGCCGCCGTTAAATTGGTTAATGTCCTGCGCAAGGCGCTCCGAGCGCATCGTGCGGCCTTCGGCATTGAGGTGGAAGACCGTGTCGAAGAAAAAAGATTCGTCGTAAACGTAGTCGCGTGCTGAAGAGACGACGTTTAACCCGGCTTCGCGCATGCGGGTCTCGATGCCGTCAATGCCGCTTTGGTAGCGCGCATAGAATGCGCCTTCGAGCGGGGTGTAGGACACCATGACGCGCACGCCGCGAGCGTCCATGTCGTCCTGAAACTGGCGCAACAGCGGGATGATGCCGGGATCCACCGGGGAGTCGCCCGGCATGCCGTCGCCAATGGCGATCGGCCACTCGACACCAAGATGGCTGACCAAATCGCCCTCGGCATTGAACGACTCCGCCGCTTCGATGGATGCGATGAGCTCATCGGCTTCCATCGGACCATCGTCGCGGCCGAGGATTGAGTCCCGCAGGCCGAACGCGACGGCGCGGATCAGGCGCAGAATTTTTTGCTGCGCGACATAAGGCATGGCGCCGATGAGCTGGAGCTGCTGACGTCCCGTGAGAAAGGCGACCGATTCCGGAAACTCTTTCACCACCAGAAGCAGGTTCGACGGCGTGCCATCGACGGACTTGAAGAAGCTGTCGTATTCGAGCGCGATGACCACGGTGTCGCCGGCGGCAACTGCGGGGCGCACTTCTTCCAGCATGTAGCGGACGCCGAGATAGCCGTTCATGCCCATATTGGCGACCGGGCATTGAGTCTCGCGCTGGATCAGCTGCGAGTCGATGCCGAAGGCGAGATTGGAGCCGCCGACGAGCACGATCTTCGGGCCTTCGATCGACACCAAGCGCTCATGCTTTGGAACGATCGCGTGGGCGAACGTGCCGCCCTCTGGTACGAACCAGAAGATTGCGAACACCGAAACCGCGCAGACGAGCGCGACTGAAAGCGCCTTCATGGCGAGGCGCAGCGCGTCGCGCGCTGGGCGTTTTGCGGGAGGGGGAGCGTCGGCGTTCATCGTCAGAACCGGAAGTAGATGAATTGCTGCGCGCCATAGAAGGCGCCGATGAGCACGATGGAAAGTGCGCAGACGTTCACCAACGCCCACCGTGCCGGCGCCGATTGCACCACATACGGGCGCTTCGCTGTCGCGGCGCGTCCCTGGAGCAAGTCGGCCAAGACGATCACCATGATGCCGGCGAGCGACAGCGTGAGCTCATCCGCGCCACGCGCAAACATCTCACGCAGTGCTTCCATGAGGCCGCCCCAGCCGGTGAGCAGGTTCGCATAGATGAACATCGCATCGTTCATGCTTTCGGCGCGGAAGAGCACATAGGCCAAGCACACGAGAATGAACGTCACGCCGATCTTCAGGCCGCGATAGAGGTTCGGCGCTTTGTCGAGTTTGATCTGGCGCGCGAACTGGTTCCACGGCTTTTGCAGCATCAACGACACGACAATATAGCTGCCATGCAGCGCGCCCCACGCGACATACGTCCACGCCGCGCCATGCCAGAGGCCGCTCACCACGAAAGTGATGAAGAGCCCGATCAGCGTCATGGTGAAGAACTTCACCTTGAGCCACTTTTGCCGCGTCAGCGGTGTGTAGACGTAGTCGGTCAGCCACGTCGTCAGCGACATGTGCCAGCGGCGCCAAAAATCCTGGATCGATGTGGCGAAGTACGGCCGGTTGAAGTTCGGCATCAGCTTGTAGCCGAGGATCAGCGCGCAGCCGAGGGCGATATCCGTATAGCCGGAGAAGTCGCAATAGAGCTGGAAGGCGTAGAGGAAGGTCGTGATCGCCAGCGTCGGCCCGTCATAGGCCTGGGGGTTCGCGTAAACCTCGTTGACGAACGGCGCGATCCGATCGGCGACGACCACCTTTTTGAACACGCCCCACATGGCGAGCTGCGTGCCGGCAGCGATCCGCGCTGCGTCGAACGTGTGATCGACATGGATCTGCGGCAGCAGGTTCTTGCTGCGCTCGATCGGGCCGGAGACAAATTTCGGAAAGAACGTCACGAACATCGCGAACGCGCCGGCGTCACGCTCAGCCTTCGTGCCGCGCAGGATGTCGATCAGATAGCCGATCAGCAGGAACGTATAGAACGAGATGCCGAGCGGCAGGAGCAGATTGAGCTCCGGAACCGTGTAGTTGAAGCCCATCGCCTCGGCGAGCGCGCGGAAGCTCTCATTGAAGAATGACGCGTACTTGAACCAGAAGAGGTTGGCGACGAGGCCGATGACGCCGAGCGCTAGCCAGTTCTGCTTCTTCGGCTTATCGCCGGCGCCTTCGATGCGCAGGCCGATGAAATAGGTGAAGGCCGCGGCGAGCAGAACTTGAACAAGGTAAACGATGCCGCCGACAGCGACGAAGTAGAGGCTCGCGAGCGTCAACCAATGCATGCGCCAGCGTACCGGGATGAGAAAGTTCACCACCGCTACGATCGCGAAGAACAGGACAAAGTGCGTCGAAATGAACGGCATTAGCGGCCCCGCACTCCTTCGCTGACAAGTTCCACGCGGACTACGCGCATAATTCAAGCGCCGGGCGAGATTGCCCGTCACATCGGTCAGCGCGCTGCAATAGCCACGCCTTGCCCACTCTTTTCGGTGCGCGCAATGGATTGATCGTCACACGCGCGTGTGCTGGTTGGCGGCCCGCAACTTGTATAAATTGCGCGACAGGAAGAGGCCCGGAACAAGTGAACAGCGGTTGGCGGAGTGGCTTCGCGCGTATCGGCGCGCCGGCGCCTTTGGCGGCGTTGATGCTGCTCGTCTTCGCGCTGCTCGGTGTCTCGTATGGTTACTTCCTGCAGAACGAGTACAGCTACAATGTCGTCTGCCGCGCCGGCCTGAGCGCCAACATGGTCCAGCATGGCCGTGTGGATATCGACGACTACGCGCACATGACCCAGGACCTCTCGGTCCGCGACGGCGTCTACTATTGCGATAAGGCGCCGGGCATGAGCTTCCTCGGCGCGCCCGCCGTCTTCTTATTCACAGCCGTACTTCCGATCGAGGGCGCGACGGCGGAAGAGGGCAGCCGCTGGCCGATCTTCCTTTATCTGCTGACGCTGACCACATCGGTGTTCTGGTCGGCCTTCGCTGGCGTCGTGCTCTTTTCTTACCTGCACGCCCGCACGGGTGATGTAGGCGCAGCTCTGGTTGGCGCGGTCGCTTATGGCCTCGCGACCCCTGTGTTCGGCTGGGCCACGTCATTTTTCAGTCACGCGGCGGCGGCGGCGTTCCTTCTTATCGGCTTTATCGCGCTCGACTCCGCTGCTCGCCGGATCGGGTCAGGCAAGCGCGTCGCCTGGCTGGCGGTCGCTGGCGGCCTGGCGCTCGGCGCGTCGGTCTCTGTGGAATACACCTCGGCGATCGCGGCGGTGATCATCGGTGCGGTCATCGGGCTTGGCCATCTGAAGCGCGAGACGCTGATCCCGCTGGTGCGGATGTTCGCCATCGCTGTCGGCGCCGCCTTCGTCGCGATCGTCCCGACGCTCATTTATCACAACGCCGCCTTCGGCTCGCCGTTCACCACCGGCTACGGCTTCGCCGCCGTCTATGAAGAGACGCGCTCGGGCCTCTTCGGCGTGACCTGGCCGGACCTGCCGATCATCGGCGAACTCATCGCCGGCGCCCGGCGTGGTCTCATCTGGTACGCACCGGCCGCCGTGGCCGCGCTTGTTGCGGGCATCCTCGCCTGGAAGCGACCGCAGGCGAGACCGGCGGTGATCAGCTTGGCGCTCACTCTCGCGGCGTTTCTCTTTATCAATGGCGGCTTCGCGTATTGGCTCGGCGGCGCCTCGACCGGCCCGCGCTACTTAACGCCGGCTCTGGCCTTCGCTGGCCTGGCGCTGGGGATGAGCTGGCCAGCACTGGGATTGTGGGCGCGCCGCGCGATCCTCGCGGTCGTCGCCGTTGGCATCTTCATCAATCTCGCCGCCGTCGCTGTGGATATGACGGTGACCGAAGAGCACGCGAGCCCGCTCACCGACCGGGTGTTCCCGCTCTTCTTCCAGGGCGTCCTGCACCAGACCATGATCTACAAGGCGCTGAAGCTCGACGGCCTCGTCACGCTCTTGCCCTTGCTGCTGATCTGGGCTGGCCTCGGCTGGCTCATCTGGCGCGAAGCGCGTAAGGCGGGGGCGGGCGAACCCGCGCCGCAGAAGCGGCCATGACGAACTGGGCTTGATCAGATCATGGCGCGTTATCCAGTCATTATGTGTGGCGGAGCGGGGGTGCGGCTGTGGCCGGCCTCGCGCGCAGCGCGTCCGAAGCAATTCATACCGCTGATCGGCGAGCGTTCGCTGTTTCAAGAAACCGCGCTGCGTGTTGCCAGCATCGAGGGCGCGGCCGACTTGGTGATTGTCGCTGGCGTCGCGCACGCGGCAGCGCTTAAGGAGCAGCTCGCTGCGATCAACGTGAGCGCCACCATTCTGCTCGAACCCGAACCGCGCGACAGCGCCGCCGCCATCGCCGCCGCCTGCGCTTGGATCGAAACGCGCGATAAAGACGGCGTCGCCATCGTCGTCGCCTCCGATCACCACGTCCCGGATGCGGGCTCCTTCCGCGCCGCCGCGGCGATGGCGGCTGATGCAGCCGAGGAGGGTGTGATCGTCACGATGGGCGTCGCACCCACGAGCTCGAACACTGCTTACGGCTACATTGATCCCGGCGCCGCGCAGGGCGGTGTGCGCAAAATCAGCGCGTTCGTGGAAAAGCCGAACGCAGCGACCGCGCAGAACTACGTTGCCAAGGGCTATCTCTGGAACAGCGGCAACTTCGTCGCCCGCGCTTCGGTGATGCTGGCCGAACTCGATCGCCACGCGCCGGAAGTCGCCGCCGCGGCGCGTGCGGGTGTTGTGCAAGCGACAGAGCAGAGCGGTGCGCGCATTCTTGGCGATGCTTTCCGCGCCGCGCCGAAAATCTCCATCGACTACGCCGTGATGGAAAACACCGACCGCGCTGCCGTCATCCCGGTGAGCTTTGCTTGGTCCGATCTTGGCGCCTGGGACTCAGTGTGGAGCGCCAGCGATAAAGACGCGGACGGCAATGTCGCCAGCGGCGCCGTTAGCCAACATGCGAGCAGTGGAAACCTCATTCACGCTGCGCCTGGCGTGCATGTGGCGACTGTCGGCGTCAGCAATCTCGCCATCGTCGCCGAGGGTGGCCACGTCCTGATCGCCGATCTGGCGCAAAGCCAAAGCGTCAAAACGCTGGTCGATGGTTTGAAAGCGCGCGGGGCGGAAGCGGACGTGCCGCCCTTCAACGATATCGCCGGCGCCAAAGCATGGTTCAGCCGCTGGCTGCGCATGAGCGCGTTGCCTCTCTGGGCCAGCCTCGGCGCCGATCACGTGCGCGGCGGTTATCACGAAGCGCTTTCCGCTGATGGCGCCGGGGTCGATCTTCCGCGCCGCATGCGCGTGCAAGCCCGCCAAGCTTACACTTATGCGCAAGCTGGCCTGATGAGCTGGCCTGGACCGTGGCGGCACGCCGCGCAACATGCGCTCGATTATCTCGACGCCGCCTATCTCCGCGCTGACGGTCTCTATCGCACGCTTGTCGCGCCCGATGGCGAGACGTTGAAGGACGACGCGCTGATTTACGATCAGGCATTCGCACTGCTCGCGCTCGCCTCGCTCTACGAAATCGACCGCAACGAAGCCCACCGGCGCAAAGCCGAAGCCATAATCGGTGCGTTGCAATCCTATCGCCACGCCGCCGCCGGCTTCCGCGAAAACTCGAGCCACCCATTCCAAGCCAACGCCCACATGCACCTCTTCGAGGCCGCACTCGCCTGGCGCGAAGCGGGCGGTGGTGAGGTCTGGGAAGAGCTCGCCGCTGAACTGCTCGAGCTTGCCCGCACGCGTTTCTACGATCGCGACGGCGGCTTCATCCGCGAGTTCTACGCCGCCGATTGGTCGCCCGCGCCCGGCGAAGACGGTCGCCGCGTCGAGCCGGGGCATCAGTTCGAGTGGGCATGGCTGCTCGCACGCGTCGGCGAAACCGGAATCGCGCGTCAGCTCTTCGCTTCAGGCGTCCGCGGCCTCGATCCGCGCCGCGGTGCGGCCATCGAAGCGGTCGATGATGCGTTCAAGCCGGTCTCGCAAAGCGCGCGTCTCTGGGCGCAGACCGAGTATCTGAAAGCCGCGCTCATTCTCGGCGAACACGAGCACGCGCTCGCCGCCGCGAAAATCCTTGCCCGCTATCTGAGCGGTCCAGCGCCCGGCCTCTGGTACGACCAGCTCCGCGCCGATAACAGCTTCGTCGCCGAACCGGTTACGGCCAGCTCGTTTTATCACATCGTCACCGCGATCCGGGTCTTGGAAGACCCACAGAGTTAATTCGCGCCGCCGCAAGCATAAGCGGTTCTTTACGCTCACCGCCCGCGCGTAACTGCTCCCGCCCATGAAAGCCGCGTGACATACGTCTGCTTTTCAAGCAGGAGAGGGCCCGTTTTGGGAGACGTCAGCATGAGCGAAGCGCCGAGCCTTGCGCCGGCCGCCGAAGAGGCGGTTGACGGCTATGAGCTCACGCTCGTCATCCCGACGTTCAACGAGTCTCTCAACGTCCCGCGTATGGTCGAAGTGCTCGACGCAGCGCTGCAAGGCATCCGCTGGGAAGTCATCTTCGTTGATGACGATAGCCCCGACGGCACCGCCAATGTCGTGCGCGGCATTTCGCAAACCGATCCGCGCGTGCGCGTTCTTCACCGCATCGGCCGCCGTGGCCTCTCGACCGCCTGCATCGAAGGCGCGCTGGCGTCATCATCCGAGTTCGTCGCCGTCATGGACGCCGACCTCCAGCACGACGAAACCGTCTTGCCGCAAATGCTCGCCGCCGTCCGCTCCGGCAACGCCGACATCGCCGTCGGCACGCGCTACGCAAAGGGCGGCTCGATCGGCGAATGGAACCAGTCGCGCGCCCAAATGAGCGCACTGGCGACTTGGCTTTCGCACAAAGTCACCGGCGTCAATCTCTCCGACCCGATGAGCGGCTTCTTCCTGCTCCGCCGCGAAGCCTTCAATGGCGTCGTCCGCGATCTTTCCGGTCTCGGCTTCAAGATCCTGCTCGACATCCTCGCCAGCGGCAAAGGCAAGCTGCGCGTTCACGAGCAGCCCTACCAGTTTCGCAACCGCGTCGCTGGTGAGAGCAAGCTCGATACGCAAGCTTTGTGGGACTTCTTCCTGCTGCTGATCGACAAGCGCATTGGTAAGCTCGTACCGGCGCGCTTCGTCTCGTTCGGTCTGATCGGCGGCTTTGGCGTCGTCATACATTTCGCTGTGCTGACGGTGTTGTTTCAGCTGATGGGGCAGGGCTTCGCGTGGAGCCAAGCGATCGCTGCTTCTGTGGCGATGGTGTTCAACTATACGCTCAACAACATGCTGACCTATCGCGATCGCCGCCGCAAAGGCTTCCGCTGGATCACGGGTCTCATCTCGTTCGCCGCCATCTGCGCTGTCGGCATGGCCGCGAATGTCGGTGTCGCGAACTATCTGTTCGTGCAGCAGACGTTCTGGGTGTTCTCTGCGCTCGCCGGCATTCTGCTCGGCGCGGTGTGGAACTACGCCGTCAGCGCCGTCTACACGTGGCGTAAGTAGAAGCCATGTTCGCCCGCGCCTCTGTTTTCATCGAGGAGCGGCCTTGGCTCTCACTCGCACTCATTATCGCCGCTGGCGCGTTGCTGCGCTTTTGGGATTTGGGCGGACCGTCGCTTTGGGCTGATGAGATTGCGTCGGTCGCCTTCGGGCGCGTGCCGGTGGGGATGATGTGGAGCGATTGGATGGTCTACGAGACCAATCCGCCGCTTTATTACTCGCTTTTGAACGGCTGGATGGACGTTTTCGGCGAGAGCGAATTCGCCGTGCGCGCCATGTCCGTTCTGTTCGGACTTGCCGCGATTGCTGCGGTTTTCGTGTTCACGCGCGCGCTGCACTCGACCATCGCCGGTCTCTGCGCTGCCGTGTTCTGCGCACTTTCCGCTGAGCAGCTCGGCTACAGCCAAGAAGCGCGTGGTTACATTCTGGGCTTCCTCGCAGCAACGCTCGCAGGCTACGCGCTGCTGCGCATTGCCGATGCATGGCGCGAGCGTGCGTACAGCGTGAAGGAACTCTGGAAGCCGTACGCGATCTACGCTGCAGGCGCGACGGTTGCGCTCTACACGCACACGACGTTCTTCATTCTGCCGCTGCTCGCCAACATTTTCATCGTGTGGCTTTGGTTCTTCGCAACGCCGCGCCGCTTGAGCGATGCGCTCGGCTGGATCGGCGCAAACCTTGCCGTTTTAGCGCTCTGGGGCTGGTGGGCCTCGATCACTGTGCAGCAAATGCAGGGTGGCGCCGAGACAGTCTCCTGGATTCCGAAGCCGACCATCGTCGATACGGTCGCTATCGTTTCGCACGTCGTTGCGACGCGCAGCTTTGAAATCGCCAATGTGCTTATCGCCGGTGTGTTCGGCGCGGTGATGGCGTGGGGCTGGTGGAAGCTGCCGCTGGAGCGGCGCGTGTTTGCGCTGGTGTTCGGAGCAGGGGTGCCGCTTGTGCTGCTCGGCGTCAGCTTGGCGCGGCCGATCTTTCTCGAGCGCACGCTTTTTTGGGTGCAGTTCATCTATCTCGCGGTTCTCGCGGTTGGCGTCGTCAATCTGCCCTGGGCGCGCTGGCGCGTTGCCGCTGCTGCCGCGATCGCGTTGGTGCTGATTGCGGATTCACTCAACTGGCTGCGCGTCACCTATCGCGAGCCGTGGCGCGAAGTGGCGGAGATCCTGCGCGAGCAAGCCGGCCCGCGCGATGCGATCCTAACCTCGAGCGGCGTGAGCGCCGTCAACTTCAGTTATTATTGCCGCGAAGACGGCTGCGGCGACGTCGATGTACTGGCGCAGGAAGCGCCGCGCGGTGTGCTCGGCATCGGCCAGTTCTACGAAGGTCCGGAAGTCACCGAAGAGAACGCCGCCGCGATCCTTAGTCAGTACGAGCGCGTGTGGGTGATTGCGCGCACCGTCGATGACGCGACCCCAATCGTCGAAGTCGTCGCAACGCGCGAAGGTGAGGATCGTCTCGGCGATGAGACCGGACGCATGCGCTTAACGGTTTGGCGTGCCAGCGCGGGACAATAGGAACGCTTCGCCTGTGAGGCGAATTCTCGCACGCGACTTGTGGATCAGTTGAACAAGCGCATGGCTGCGCCGCCGAGCGCGAAGATGCCCCACCAAAGGGCAAGGCTGGCGGCGAGTGCGAATACGAGCGTGACAATGACCGGCCAACGGCGCGTACGCCGCTTGCGACGGCGAGGCGCGTCCGTAATGGGCCGGACGACATCAGCTTCCGGCGGTTGGACCCTCGGTTTGGGGCTCATGGTGTTTACGATAGCGCCCAGACGCTTCCTCTTTAATCCCTCGACACAGTTGTCGCTGTGTTCTGTGACTCAAACGCTAAGGCCTTGATCGGCTGAGCTAATCGGCGCCGACCAGTTAATTTTGGTCAACATCCAGTGTGGTAACGCCCGCTCTCGGTTCCAGTTCCTCCACCGGCGCCGCTGGTTTATCCCCAGGCATTACCGCCGCTTAGCCGTTTGTCTCGCTGACCGGCTCGCGCGAATGTCATCGCCCGCCCAAATTAACGAATTCACTGATATTGTTGCGAATGAGCATCAATCGGCGCCTGTGCGCCGAAAGGGGACATGCTAAGAGACCGCGCTTGGCCGTGCTTTTGCTAGGAAAAACGGTCACTGCGCGCCCGAATGGCGCGCGGTTTAGGATAACGCAATGAACGTCATCGCCATCCGCCAGCGGACAGAAGAGGTCTACCGGCCGCCAGAGGACGATGGCGAACTCGGGCTTATCAGCCTGAAGTGGATCTTCTCGTTCCTGATGCGGCGTTGGATGCTGATCGGCGCTGTCGGCGCGGTCGCGGCAATCGCTACCTTTGCCCACTTCGCGCTGCAGCCGTCACGTTATACCGCTACCGCATTGATCATGCTGCAAGGTGGCCAGGAACGCATTCTGGCGCCCGAGCAGATGGTCAACGGCGACATGGTGGGCAACACCGCCCAGATCGACAGCCAACTCGAAGTGCTGCGCTCGGCGATGCTCGCAGGTCGCCTTGTCGATGACCTCCGCTTGATGGACGACCCGGAGTGGAATGGCGTGCTGCGCGAGGCGCAGGAAAGCGGCCGACCGGCGCCGCCTATGACGCCGGAAGAACGGGCCCTTCTGCGTCAACACATTGTCGATGGCGTTGCGAGTTCAGTTGATGTCCGCCGCCGCGGCCTCACGTTCGCTGCCGAAGTCATGGTGACCGCGTCGACCGCTGATCGCGCGGCGCAAATGGCCAATCGTCTGGTCGAACTCTTTCAGCTCTACCAAATGGAAGCGCGCCTGCGCAGCGCCGAGCGTGCAAACGATTGGCTCGCGCACCGGGTCGAAGAATTGCGCGGCGACGTGCAGGAAAAAGAGGCCATCGCCGAGCGTTACCGCGCTCAAACGGGCCTGATCTCCACGCAAGGCTCGCTGCTTACCGAACGCCAGACCACGGACGTGCAGACGCAAGTGCTGACTGCGCGCGCCGATCTCGCCGAGAAAGAAGCGCGCCACCAGCAAGTGCAGGTGATGGTCAATAGTGGTCAGTCTACCGACTCGATCGCTGCGGTGCTGCGCTCAAGCGTGCTCGACGGCTTGCGCGCGCAGGAATCCGAAATCGCGCGTCGCCTGGCTGATGCCGAGAGCCGCTACTCAGACTCGCACCCAACGGTGATCAATGTCCGCGCCGAGCGCGCCGACAACCGCAACCAGATCAATGCCGAGATTCGTCGCGGCGTGTCCGGCCTCGGCTCGGAAGTTGAGGTCGCGCGCGCGCGTCTGCGCATGCTTGAAAGCAACATGACCGAGATGCGCGGTGAACTCACCGGCAGCAACGAGCAAATGGTGCGCTTGCGCGAGTACGAACGCGAAGCCGCCGCTGCCCGCGCGGTTTACGAAGCCTTCCTGCAGCGTTTCCACGAAATCGCCGATCAAGGCTCCATGCGCGCAGCGCCGGCTGAGTTGATCTCCGCTGCCGTGCCGCCGCAGGTGCGTTCATCGCCGCGTCTTTCGATGGCCTTTGTGCTGGCCATGGCGCTCGGCCTGGGCCTTGGCCTAGCGGCCGGCTTTCTCGCGGAAGCGCTCGATGAGGGCTTCAACGATAGCGATACGGTCGAACGCAAGATCGGCCTGCCGGCGCTGGCGATGGTGCCGCAGCTGCGGCGCGGCGAACTACGCAATCTGCCGATCGCTTCGCAGCATCCCGCAGCCTATCTTCTGGAGCGGCAGGTCTCGGCTTTCACCGAAGCGTGCCGTGTGCTGCGTACAGCGATCCTGTTCGCGGCTGGTCAGCCGAAGACGCAAGTCGTCGCCATCACGTCGGCGCTGCCGAACGAAGGCAAGACGACGATGTCGCTGTGTCTCGCGCGCGTCGCGGCGCTCTCCGGCCAGCGCGTTCTGCTGGTTGATTGCGACCTTCGCCGCCGCTCGGTGAAGGACGTGCTCGATTTCGAACCGCCGACGGGCTTGTTGCAGGTTCTGGCCGGTGAAGTGAACTGGCGCCAAGCGATCTATCTTGATGACGCGAGCGGCATGCATGTGCTGCCGGTCAGCGATAGCGGCTTCACGCCGAAGGATCTTTTCGGCGGTGAGGAGATGGATCGTCTGCTCACTGAATTGCGCGGCGCGTTCGATCTCGTTGTCCTTGATTGCGCGCCGGTTCTGGCTGTTGCCGACACGCGCGTCGTCGTTTCGAAGGCGGATTGCGCAGTCATGGTGACGCGTTGGCAGAAGACGCCGATCCGCGCCGTCCGTGCGGCGCTGCAGCAACTTAATGTTTCGGGCGCGACGGTGCGCGGCATTGCGTTGAACAGCGTCGATCGCCGCATGCCAGGTTACTACTCGTATCCGATGTACGAGTTTCGCGAGACCTGACACCGGGTGTCAGAAAAACCGCGTGAAATAGCGGTTTCACTCTGAGCGCAAGATGAATGGAACGGCGCGGTGTTGCGCGCACGCCACCGCTTCGCCAGACGCGCGAACCTCACACGAATCGCGTTCTGCGACCTCAGTGTTCGCTTGCATCATGTTGCATCGCACGCTTTATAGGCCTCGCTGCTCGCGGGGCTCAGAAGGGGTCCTTCGCGCGCGGTGGGGAACGTCATGAGAGATCACGCAAAGCCGGATGGCGCGCGCCCTCGCAGCGCAGACGCCCGCGTGCACTCCGCGCCCCAACGCGCCAACACTGGCGCCCGTTTTGCGACGTCGCGCCGTGCAGCGAATGACATGAACGGCCAAGTCGAAATCATCCATTTCTGGGCGCCGGTTCGCCCTGGCGACGAGCCGCCGGTGGGCGGGCTCTCGAAACGCGCGTTTGACGTGTTCGTTTCGGCTTCGGCGCTGGTCGTTTTCCTGCCGCTGCTTCTGCTCATCGCTTTGATCGTAAAGCTGGAAAGCCGTGGCCCGGCGATCTTCAAGCAAGAGCGTGGCGGTTTCCGCGGCAAGACCTTCCGGATCTGGAAATTCCGCACCATGACGGTGATGGAGAACCGCGGCGTCATGCAGGCGCGCACCAGAGACGTGCGCTTCACCCGCCTCGGCGGCTTCCTGCGCCGTTCCAGTCTCGATGAGCTGCCGCAGCTGGTGAACGTGTTGCTGGGCGACATGTCGATCATCGGCCCGCGCCCGCACGCCCTCGAGCACGACGTCCTCTTTGAAAAGGTCGATGCCCGTTACCCGATCCGCTTCAACGCTCGCCCGGGTGTGACCGGCCTGGCCCAAGTCAATGGCAGCCGTGGGCCCACCGAGACGGAAGAAAAGATCCAGCTCCGCACCGGCTATGACATCGAATATGTCCAAGCCTGGTCCTGGCGCCGGGACATCGAAATCTTCCTGCGCACCATCAAAGTGCTGCTAAAGGCGGACGCGCACTAACGAGCGCCGTCAGCGGCGTTTCTTGCAAGATCAACCAGGTGTAGAAGAGCGTGCTGGACCAGCGGTTCAGCGCGGAACAATGAGGCGAGCGATGAAGGTCCTGCTGAGCGGTCATTTGGGCTATATCGGCACGGTGATGGCGCCGATGCTGCGCGCGGCCGGCCATGACGTCACCGGCATCGACGCCAACCTCTATCGCCGCTGCACCTTCGAAGAGGGCGGCGAGATCATCGAGATCCCGTCTATCATTAAGGACCTGCGCGATCTGGAGCCCAGCGACCTCGAAGGCTTCGACGCCGTCATCCATCTCGCCGCGCTTTCGAACGATCCGCTGAGCGATCTCAACCCGGATCTGACCTACGCCATCAACCACCGCGCCAGCGTGAAGCTCGCCGAGCTCGCCAAGCAGGCGGGCGTTGAGCGCTTCCTGTTCGCCTCGTCGTGCTCGAACTATGGCAAGTCCGGCGACAACATGATTGACGAGACCGGCGAACTGAATCCCGTCACCGCCTACGGCCAGTCAAAAGTCTGGGTCGAGCGCGATGTCAGCAAGCTCGCCGACGATAGCTTCTCACCGACCTTCCTGCGCCCCGCGACCGCCTACGGCGTCAGCCCGCGTCTGCGCTTCGATATCGTGCTCAACAACCTCGTCGCCTGGGGCATGACCAAGGGCGTCATTCTGTTGAAGTCCGATGGCACGCCGCTTCGTCCGATCGTTCATATCGAAGACATCTCACGCGCCTTCATCGCCGCGATGGAAGCTCCGCGCGAGGTCATTCACAACGAAGCCTTCAATGTCGGCCAAACCGCGCACAATTATCGCATCCGCGACATCGCCGAGATCGTCGGCGAAGTGGTGCCGAACACGAAGATCGAGCTGGCGTCCGACGCCGGCCCGGACACGCGTTCGTACAAAGTGAGCTTCGAAAAGATTGCCAAGGCGCTGCCGGCGTTCAAGCCGCAATGGGATGCGCGCAAGGGCGCCGAGCAACTCTACGCCGCCTACAAGAAGTCGGGCATCACACTCGAGGAGTTCGAAGGCGTGCGCTACAATCGCATCGCCCACATCCGCAAGCTCCTCGCCGATCAAGCGCTTGATAACGATTTGCGCGTGCGTTCGATGGAGACTGCGTGAGCGCCGATAGCGCTGCGCAATCTGTAACGGGCGCGAGCCTAAAAGCCGCGCTCGATAGCCCCGCCATCGGTGAAGCGATCTACGCGCTGGCGTCGGAAATCTATGCGATCTGCCGCTCGATCACGGGCGAGGGCGTGCGCGAAACGCTGCGTGCGTTGTCCAAGCACGCGCCGATTGTTCAGCACGAAGTCGCAACTGGAACGCCTGTGCTCGATTGGACCGTGCCGAAAGAATGGGTGATCCGTGATGCGTGGATCAAGAATGCTGCGGGCGAGCGCGTCGTCGATTTCAAGAAGCACAATCTGCATGTGCTCAACTATTCGACGCCGATCCGCGCGACGCTGCCGCTGGCGGAGTTGAAGAAAAACATCTTCACGCTGCCCGATCAGCCCGATCTCATCCCGTACCGCACCTCATACTACAACGAGCGCTGGGGCTTCTGCATGAGCCAAAACGCGCTCAATGCGTTGCCGGATGGCGACTACGAAGTGTGCGTTGATTCAGAGCTGAAGGACGGCTCGCTCACTTACGGCGAAATCGTTCATCGCGGCGCGAGCGACGAAGAGGTGCTCTTCTCCGTCCACACTTGCCATCCCTCGCTGGCCAACGATAATTGCTCCGGCATGGCGCTGTTGGCGTTGCTCGCCGGCGCGATGGCGAACGTCAAAACCCGCCATACATATCGCTTTCTCTTTGCCCCCGGCACGATCGGCGCGATCACCTGGCTTGCGCGCAACGGCGAGGCGGCCAAGCGCATCAAGCATGGCCTGGTGATGTCCTGCGTCGGCGATCGCGGTGGCTTTACCTACAAGCGCACGCGCCGCGGCAACGCCCGCATCGATCGCGTAATGACGCGCGTTCTGCATGACGCCAACGTCATCGACTTTTTCCCGTACGGCTATGACGAGCGCCAATACGCGTCGCCCGGCTTCGATCTCGATGTCGGCCTTTTCCAACGCACGCAGTTCGCGACATTCCCCGAATATCACACGAGCGGCGACAACCTCGATTTCATCACGCCCGACGCGCTGGCCGGCAGCTATCGCGCCATCGTCAGCGCTATCGATGCCCTCGAAAACGAACGCCGCTACTTGAACACCGCCCCCCACGGCGAACCCCAACTCGGCCGCCGTGGCCTCTACGCTGCGATCGGCGGCGACAAGGATAGCTACGCGAAAAGCATGGCGATGCTCTGGGTGCTGAACCTGTCGGACGGCGATCACTCGCTTGAAGATATCGCGGAGCGGGCAGGGACGGAGCTGAGCGTGATTGAGGCGACGGCGGCTTTGCTGGAAGAAGCCGGCCTGCTGAAGCGCCTCTAACCCTTCACCCATTCCCGGGGCTCGGCAAAGCCGTGAGCCCGGGACCCATAAACACGCATGGTTCAGGCTCGCGCAAGCGTTTCAAACAAGCGGGGTTATGGGTCCCGGAATTGCGCTGCGCGCAATCCGGGAATGGGTGTGGAACACCTAGCCCACAAAATCCGCCCAACCACGATCCTTATCGCTCATCACCGTAACCGGCAGCGGCCACTCAATCGCAAACGCCGGATCGTCCCAGCGGACACCGGTGGCTGCATCCGGGGCGTAGAATTCCGAGATCAGGTAGCCGATCTGGCAATCGTCGCTCAGCGTTTGGAAGCCGTGGGCGAAGCCTTTGGGGATGTAGAGCTGGCGCATGTTTTCGGCCGAGAGCTCGAAGCCCTGCCAACGCTTAAACGTCGGCGAGTCGGGGTTGAGATCGATGATCACGTCCCAGATCGCCCCTTTGAGGCAGCGCACCAGCTTCACCTCGCCATGCGGCGCGCGCTGGTAGTGCATGCCGCGCAACGTGCCGCGTTCGACGTTTTGTGACGTAGAGTGCTGCGGAAAGCGCGTCTCTAACCCTTGCGCGCCGAACTCGCGTTCACAGAACGTCCGCGCGAACCAGCCGCGGGCGTCGCGGTTGGGCTCGGGCTCGACCAGCCAGGCGCCGTGGAGATCGGTTTTGGTAAACAGCATGCTTGGTAATCGTGGCCTGCAAGCCGCGCGCCCCGGGCGCGGGATTTCTTTTGAAGCGGCCCGTTTCTGGCACTAAAACCGGCTAACAGGAAGCTGAGGTCACACCCTCCCAATGACCAACGTATTCATCGATTCCGAGATGACCGACGCCGAGCGTCGCGCGCGGCTTTATGCCGGCGATATCTTCCTGTTCACGCCGACAAATACGACGCTCGAACTGGTCGCCCTCGGCCGCAAGATGCTCGAAGAGGCGTTCGCCGGTTTCGATCCGCGCACCATTCACCATCACAAGACCGCCGAAGAGGTCGCTGCGATCCTTTCGGTGATGAAGCCCGCCTTCATTCACCATCCCGAGTGCAAGCGCTTGCTGCCGCAAATCCTGGCCGAGCGCGGCATCGATCTGGAGAAACTTTATTTCGACGTGCCGCGCATGCGCTCGGCTTACCCGTCGCACTTTCTGTCGTCGGGCATCGCCTACGCGTTCCACCCGCACCGCGACACTTGGTATTCGGCGCCGATGTGCCAGCTGAATTGGTGGCTGCCGATTTATCCGGTCGATCCCAACAACGGCATGGGCTTTTACCCGCGCAACTTCACCGATCCGGTCGCCAACAATTCCGAGATCTATAATTACTACGAGTGGAACACGAAGAACCGCGCCAGCGCAGCCCAACACGTGAAGAGCGACACGCGCGAACAGCCGAAGCCGCAAGAGCCGGTTGAAGGCGTTAACCTGCGCTACGTCCCGCCGCCGGGCGGCATTATCCTGTTCTCCGGCGCGCAGCTGCACGAAACCGTCGCCAACACCACCGACCTTGCACGCTATTCGATCGATTTCCGCACTGTGCATCTCGATGATGTCGCCAACAAAGTCGGCGCGCCGAACATCGACTCGAAGTCGACCGGCACGACGATGCGCGATTATCTGCGCGCCACCGATCTGGCCAAACTGCCGGAAGAGCTGATCGCTCTTTACGATGACGGGAGCGCCGAGGGCGACAAAGTCCTATACTTCGGCGACCGCTTGGCGAAGGCCGATTAACCACCGCCTGAACGGCTCGAACCTTGCTTAAGAACGCACCGAAAGGCGCCACCGAGAATGACTGCCCAGTTCGCCACCGAATTCAGCGCCGCGCACAAGGCGTCGGGCTCGTGCCGCTTGTGCGGGGCAGGGCTGAAGCACAGCTTGGTCGATCTCGGTAAATCGCCGCTTTGCGAGACGTTCCTCGACACGCGCCAGATCGACATGATGGAGCCGTTCTTTCCGCTCCACGTTCTGGTCTGCGATTCCTGCTGGCTGGTGCAGCTGAAAGAATACGTCGCCGCCGACGGCATTTTCACGGAACACTATCCGTATTTCTCGTCCTACTCGACATCATGGGTCGAGCATGCGCGCCGCTATTGCGAGATGATCACCAAACGCCGCGGCTTGAACGACAAGAGTTTTGTCGTCGAGATCGCGTGCAATGACGGTTATCTGCTCCAGCACTTCGCGCCACTGGGCGTCACCAACATTATGGGCGTCGAGCCGACGGCCAACACGGCTGAAGTAGCCAAAGGCAAAGGCATCCCGGTCACGGTCGATTTCTTTGGCGTAGCGCTCGCGAAGAAACTCGAAGCCGCGCACGGCAAGGCTGATCTCATCCTCGGCAACAACGTGCTGGCGCACGTGCCGGATCTCAACGATTTCGTCGGCGGCGCCAAGGCGCTGCTGAAGCAGGGCGGGGTGATCACCTTCGAATTCCCGCACCTGCAGAATCTGATCGAGCAAAACCAGTTCGACACCATCTATCACGAGCACTTCTGCTACTTCTCGGCCATCGCTATCGAAGCGATCGCTAAGAAGCACGGCCTGGTGTTCTTCGACGTCGAAGAAATCCCAACGCACGGCGGTTCGTTGCGCGTCTACCTCGCCCATGAAGGCGATGAGGAAGTCGCGCCGGCTGTCCGCGATCTGATCGCGCGCGAAGAACGCTTGGGTTACAAGTCGCTCGAACTTTACGCCGCGTACGATGAGCAAGTGAAAGCCACCAAGCGCAAGCTGCTGGCCTTCCTCATCGAAGCCAAGAACGCCGGCAAAAGCGTTGTTGGCTATGGCGCGCCGGGCAAAGGCAACACGCTGCTGAACTATTGCGGCATCGGCACGGACTTCATCGACTTCACCGTTGATCGCAACCCGCACAAGCACGGCCGCTTCACGCCGGGCACCCACATTCCGGTGTTGCCGGTCGAAGCGCTCGATGCGGCGCGTCCGGACTATGTGCTGATCCTGCCGTGGAATTTGCGCAAAGAAATCGTCGCGCAGATGCGCCACATCGGCCAATGGGGCGGCAAATTCGTCGTGCCGATCCCGGAAGCGACTGTCATCGATCCGGAGAGCGCGCAATGAAGGTTGTTCTCTTCTGCGGCGGCATGGGCACGCGCATTCGCGAGTACAGCGAAGCGGTGCCGAAGCCGATGATCCCGATCGGTCACCAGCCGATCCTGTGGCATGTGATGAACTATTATAGCGAGTACGGGCACAAGGATTTCGTGCTCTGCCTCGGATACAAGGCCAACACGGTCAAAGACTTCTTCCTCAACAACAAGCAGCAATCCTATGCTGACGTGATTGTTGAAGGCTCGAAGGTCGAAATGCTCGGCGCGCGCGAAGAAGATTGGCGCGTGGCGATGATCGATACGGGCGTGTGGCGCAATATCGGCAGCCGCCTCTGGTGCGTGCGCGAGCACGTGCAGAACGAAGAGATCTTCCTCGCGAACTATAGCGATGGTCTCTCCAACGTGAACCTCGACGACATGATCGCGAAGTTCAAAGCCAGCGACGCGGTCGCGTGCTTCCTCGCGGTTCACCCACCAGTGACCTATCACATCGCCAACATCGCCGATGACGGCAACGTACAAGCGTTCCTAACGTCGGACAATTCCACCATCTGGATCAATGGCGGCTTCTTCCTGCTGAAGCCGGCGATCTTCGATTATATGAGCGACGGCGAAGAGCTGGTCGAACAGCCGTTCGCGCGGCTCATCGCCGAAAACAAGCTGATGGCCTACAAGCACGAAGGCTTCTGGCGCTCGATGGACACGCTGCGCGATCGCCAAGTGCTCGAAGATATGATCGAGAAGGGCGACATGCCCTGGCGGCGCAACGGCAATCATCTTAAGAAGCCGGGCTAATGCTGCCGCTCGCTCTTGCGCAGCCGGGCAAGACGCTTTCGGTCCTCGCCATCGGCGCTCACTCCGACGACATCGAAATCGGTGCGGGCGGAACGATCCTGACTTGGATTGAATCTGGGATCGCGTCCGGCGCGCGCGTTGAGATCGATTGGTGCGTCGCGAGTGCGCCGGGCGAGCGCGCCGATGAAGCGCGCGCGAGTGCTGGCGATTTTCTGAACGGCGCGGCGCGCGCTGATCTCCATCTCTCCAACTTCCGCGATGGCTACATGCCGGCGGATCGCAGCGCGGTGAAGGATTGGGTCGAGAGCCTGAAAGGCCTGAAGCCCGACGTCATCCTCACGCACCAACGCAACGACGCGCACCAGGATCACCGCCTCATCAATGAGCTGACCTGGAATACCTTCCGCGATCACCTCATCCTCGAATACGAAATCCCTAAGTGGGATGGCGATCTCGGCCAGCCGAACACCTACGTTGAGATCAGCGAGCAAGCGTTGGCGCGCAAGATCGAGCTGCTGATGAAGCACTTCGGCACCCAACGCTCGAAAGCCTGGTTCGATGACGAGACCTTCCGCGGGCTCGCGCGGCTGCGCGGCGTCGAGTGCCGGGCGCGCTACGCCGAGGCGTTCTATGCGCGCAAGGTGCTGCTCAAATGATCAACAAGTTCGATGAATCCGAGCGCCTCCGCAAAAAGGCGCACGCACTGATCCCGGGCGGCAGCCACACCTACGCCAAGGGCGACGACCAATATCCGATCCGTTCGCTCAGCCATGTTGTGCGCGGGCAGGGCTGTCGTGTGTGGGATGCGGACGGCAACGAGTACATCGAGTACGGCAACGGCAATCGCGCCGTCACGCTCGGCCATGCGTTCCCTGCTGTTGTTGAAGCTGCAAAGCGCGAACTCGATAAGGGCGTGAGCTACACGCGGCCTGCCGCGATCGAAGTTGAAGCCGCTGAGCGCTTCCTCTCCATCGCCGACAACGCCGAGATGGTGAAGTTCTCTAAGGATGGCTCCGACGCCACTTCAGGCGCCGTCAAACTCGCACGCGCCTACACTGGCCGCGATCTCATCGCGATCTGCGGCGATCACCCGTTTTTCTCGGTCGATGATTGGTTCATCGGCTCTACGCCCATGTATGGCGGCATCCCAGATGCGGTGCGCGATCTGACGGTCAAATTCCGCTATAACGACATCGAAAGCGTCAAAGCGCTGCTCGCCCAATATCCGGGCCGCATCGCCGGCTTCATCCTCGAAGCCGAACGCATTGATCCCCCCAAAGACAATTTCCTGCACGAGCTGCAGCGGCTCGCCCGCGCCGATGGTGCGCTTTTCATTCTCGATGAAATGATCACCGGCTTCCGCTGGCACGAGAAGGGCGCTCAACACGTTTACGGCGTCGATCCCGATCTCTCGACCTGGGGCAAAGGCCTCGGCAACGGCTTTTCGGTCTCGGCGCTCGCAGGCAAACGCGAGTTCATGCGCCTCGGCGATCTCACGCAAACCGATCACAAGCGCGTCTTCCTGATGTCGACCACGCATGGCGGCGAAACCCACGGCCTCGCCGCCGCCATCGCGACAATGCAGGTCTATCAAAGCGAGCCGGTGATCGAGCGTCTCCACGAGGCGGGCGATCGCTTGCGCCAAGGCTTCGCGGAAGCCGCCGCCGCCAATGGCGTTCAGGACCATGTCACCGTCATGGGCCGCTCAAGCAATCTGCTCTACGGCACGACCGATCACGACGGAAAACCGAGCCAAGCTTTCCGCACGCTCTTCCTGCAAGAGACGATCAAGCGCGGTCTCATCATGCCGTCTCTAGTTGTGTGCTACTCGCACTCTGACGCCGACATCGATCAGACCATCGAAGCGATCAGCGGCGCGATGGGCGTTTACAAGCAGGCGCTCGACGCCGGCAGCACCGATCGCTTCCTGATCGGGCGCCCGTCAGAGCCGGTTTATCGGACCTACAACGCCAAAAAGTAGACGCGCCGGGTGTTCGAATAACTCACGAAATGCCGGCCACACGGCCAGGTTTCAAACCCGTTAACTATGTTCGCCGCATGGTCGCGCCAACGCTGAAAATCGCTTTGGAGCCGAGGGCATGGTTACTTCGCCGCGTACAGACCGAAATACCGCACAGAACATTCCCGCAGAACGCGCAATCCGTTGCATTTCGGGCCATGAACGCGGGATTTTGCTGCTAGATACCCATGCGCCTCCAGAACGGGGGCCTTTTGGCGGGGACATAAACGTGCGGCTCAATCCTTTTGCTTCGCTGTTCGCAGCGACCCTCATCACCATGCTTCCAGTGCACGCGATGGCGCAGGACGTCGATGGACGGCAGGACGTTGTCTCGGTGCGCGAACGCGAGCGCCCTGAACTCGATCCGCTCGGCGTGCGTCTTGGCGGCTTCACGCTCAACGCCAGCGTCGATCTCGACGCCACCTCGACGGACAACCTGTTCGCGTCGCCGAGCGGCCTCGAAGAGGACGATGTGATTTACGCACTCGCTCCGCGTGCGCGGCTTTCGTCCAACTGGTCGCGCAACGAACTGACGCTCGAAGGCGGTGCAGTGCTGCGCGATCACCAAGATTTCTCGAGCGAAGATGTCGACACCCACTATGCCCGCCTCGGCGGCCGCTGGGACGTCAACGCCGACACCGCCTTCCACGGCTCAGCTGGCATCGCGCACGAATACATCGCACGCACCGACTCCGACATTCCGTTCATCGCCGCTCCGGTCGAGTTCGACCGCACCGACGCCACGATCGGCGTTTCGCACCGCTTCGCCCGTCTCGGCGTGCGTCTCGATGCGTTCCAGAGCGAACGTGAGTATGAAGGCGCCGCTGCTGTCCGCGACTATGACCAATCCGGTCTGCGTGGCCGGGTGAACTACGAAATCTCGCCGCGCGTGGGCCTCTTCGCCACCGCGTCTATGGATGAGCGCGATTACGACAACAATCCGGGCTCGAACTCGGAAGGCCGCTCGTTGCTCGCCGGCGTTTCGTACAATGGCGATCTCTTCCGTGGCGATGTCTCGGTCGGCCAATTCGAACGCGAATACGATAACCCGGCGTTCGGTACGCTTGATGGTCTGGCGATCGCTGGCCGCGTCGAATGGTATGTGACGCCGCTCACCACCGTCACGGTCGATGGTTCGCGCACCGCCGACAACGAAATCGGCCTCGCTTCGGGCGTTCCGTACGTCAATTCCGAGTACGGCGCGCGCGTCGATCACGAACTGCGCCGCAACATCATCCTCACCGCCGGCGTTCGTGGCGGCGAGCGTGAGTATGAAGGCATCGATCGTACCGACGAATACCTCCGCTGGGATGTTGGCGCCGATTACATCATCAACCGCCGCGTCGCCGTGCGTGCGCGCTATTCGGTTGACGACATCGACTCCACCGTGCCGGCCCGCACCTTCGAAGTCGAAGCTGTCACGGTTGGTCTCAGCCTGCGCCTCTAACCAGAGGCCGCAGGCGGGTAAGGCTCAGAAAGAACCATGCCCGCGAAGAAGAAAACGACGAAGCGCCCGGCCACAAAAAAACTGGCCCCGAAGAAATCGGTAAAGGCGCCCAAGACACGGAGCGCCGCGCCCAACAGCGCGGCGCCTTCGCTTTCGGATGCGCTCGCCGAAGCGGCGTGGGCGGAGGCCGATCAGGCGCTGGCGGAAGCGCTGATCGAGTGCGATGCGCTGATGGCGGCCGAAAACAAGAAGCAGCGTGACAACGCCATGGCGTTGATGGCGCAGGCGCTCTCGCGCGCTGCCCGCAAAAGGGGCTTGAGCCGCGTTGGCGAACTGGGAGCGGCGGAAAAGTACGACCAACAGCGTCACGAGCTTGCCGGGGCCGTCGCGAAAATGCCAAGGAACGTGCGTATTGCGGCACGGGGAGTAGCGCGCGGCGCAGAAATTCTACTGCGTCCGCGGGTCGATCCAATTGTGCGAAAGGCGCGGAAGAAGAGCGGGCGATGAGCGACTGGACGCTCTGCATCGATTTCGGCACCGCCTTTTCCAAGGCGGCTGTTGCGCCGACCGGAGCCTGGTCGCGCTTTGATCCCGCACGCGTGCGTCCATTACGCCTCGGCGCCCATGACGGACGCGGCAACGCCTTCCTGCTCGACAGCGCTGTCTTCGTCGATGCTGACCGCATCCTCTTCGGTCGCTCCGCCATCGCCCGCGCCGATGCGCTTGGCGGCAAGCGGACGGCGCTGAAGTCATTCAAGACGCTGCTCTCGGTTTCCGATCTCGATCGCGCGCTCAACACCAACGCGCCTTTGAGCGTCGATCCGCACCGGATCTTCCAGATGCGCGATCTGATCGTGCTCTATCTCGCGTACTTGCTGGCCGCGATCGAGAAGGCGCGCTCGCTCGATAGCGCCATCACTGGCCGCATCGCCCGCCGCTATGCAGCGCCGGCTTGGCGCGGTGGCGATAGCGCCGGTTTGCACGGCACGGTGGTCAAGCTTTTCGGCGAAGCTGAAGCGATGCGCATGCGTATGGGCGATGCGCTGCTCTCCGAGGTTGGTCTCAGCATCGATGCGGTGGCGCGCGAACTGCCGGCGGCGATGGAGCGGGCTCAGCCGCTCGATATGGGCCTCATCTACGAAGCCACGGCTGCTGCGTCCTACACCTCGATCGGTCTGGACGATAACGCTTCACATCTGCTCGTCGTCGATATGGGCGCTGGCACCACCGATATCGCAGCACTCGCGCGCATCGGCTCGCGCATGTTTGAGCTGCCGGAAGCGCGCTCGACGCTGAAACAAGCCGGTGATTTCATCGACCGCGTCATTGCCAACCGCGCCATCGACGCGGCCAAGTGGGCCAAGACCACCGATCAGCAAGCCGCACTCTGGACGCACCTGATGCGCGGCATGCGCGACACCAAGGAAACGCTGTTCGCCGAGGGCCAAGCCAGCGTGCGCTACGGCGACAAGATGTTCATGATCGGCGTGCGCGACATTGAGAAGGACAAGGACTTTCAATTGTTCGCGAAAGAGCTGAAGCAAGCCTACGAGCACTGCGTCGCCGTCGTGCGTGATGATGCGTCGGCGCGCGGACGCACCAGCGTTGAAGCGGTGGCTGTCGGCGGCGGCGCCAGCGCGCCGTTCATTCAGGCTCTGATCGCATCGAAGAATACGCGCGGCTCGCGTCCGCATGTCATGCCGCGCCCGGCCACACCAAAATGGGCGCATGCACCGGAGTTCCGCGGCAACCTCGCGCCAGTGTTCCCGCAACTCGCCATCGCCATCGGCGGCGCGCTCGCGCCGGATACGATGCTTGCTGCAAAAGGTATGTTCAGTCCGGTCGCAGACGTCCGAAACGGAAACCGGGCAGTACGCGATTGACGTAAACCGCCGTGCGCACGCCGGCGCGGTTCTGCAACGTCTTCACGGTTTGGCGGATCGCAGAAATCTGAGTCTGATCCCACGCCGCCACAGCCACGGCCTTATCGGCATAGCTCGCCAAGATCGCGCCTTCGTTGTTACGCGCCGGCGGGCAGTCGAGGATCACGAGATCGTAGTTCTCGCGTAATGCGCCGATCAGTGCGGCGAGCCCGTTGGCCGAAGCGGCCAGCGTCTTCCAAGGATTGCTCATGCGCGCGGCGGGCAGCAGATGCAGGCCCGTTTCCGGCTCTTCTTCTATGAACGAGCGCCAGTTCTGCGGCGCGTCGCAACACTCAGTGATGCCGGCGCTTGGATTGGAGCCAAGCTCCTTGGTCAGGGAGCGGCGACGGGTGTCGCAATCGACGACGATGACGCGCCGTCCTTGCTGCGCCGCAGCGACCGCGGTGCACAGAGCGGCCGTCGTCGCGCCTTCGTTCGGGGATGAGCCGATGAACGCCACCAGCTGGTCCTCGCGCAGCACCCCTTGCAGGTCGCGGAAGGCGGTGGCGAAGGGCGACGCTGGCTGGAACGCGACGCAACCAAACGGCGAGCGCTTGTCCGGAGCGAGTTCGCGTAATGACCGTTCTGTCAGCTGCGGCGAAGCGCCGAGCACTGTGTAGCCGCGATGCTTGCCAAGGTTCGAAAGCACGGTGACGGTGTTGCGGTTGAGCTCCCGCACCACCGCGACGAGAAGGCCAATGCCGATGCCGATCGGCGCCCAGAAAACGAGAGAAGACAACACGCGCACGCCGCCGGCGAGGTCGTAGGCGACGCCGGCGCCGGCCACCACAACCGCCAAAAGAGCGAAGAGCCAAGCCTGGCGACCGACAGCGCGTTGGGCGCGGCCCAGGGTAAGCGAACGTGACGGCGGGCGGCGAGAACGCAGGGTTGCAGCGCCAAGCGTCCCGGGCTCGAATCGGCTCCGGTCGCCTGTCATTTGAGACGTCAAAGCAGCCCCTTTCGCTTTCCCCCGCCTGGGATATGCGCAGCGCCTTGTGTTTGCTCTGCTTGGCCGGGTGGTGCAATCCCCAACCGCATCGTGCGATTGCGAACTTATCCCCAGACATGCGCCCAAAGATGCGCCTGGAGACGCACCAGAGATATCCACAGAGTTGGCGTGTTTTGTGGCGCCATTTCCCGCGCTGAGCGCGGTCTATGGCGTTCATGTGCGAACGGCGAATAACCTTAAGAAAAGCCGGTAAGGCGAGTTGCGCTTTGCAGGCAGAGTCTTAATTCTGGGCGGAGAGGGCGCTAGGGTCGTTCAATGCTCATCCAGATGCCACGCGGACCGTCGGATCAACCGGGTCCCAACAGCGCAGAAGCGCGTAACACGTTCGAAGCAGCGCTTCGCCGCGATCTCGCGAGCGCGCCTGTCGTTTCTTATGATGCGGTGCTTGGCGGTTGGGGCAAACGCGCGCTCGACGTTGCGCTGGTTCTGTTGACCACGCCGCTCTGGGCGCCGGTGCTCGGCATCGCTGCCGGCATTTCCAAGCTTCGCCACAGCGCGCCAGTGTTCATCGCCGATGAACGCATCGGTTATGGCGGACGCGCTTTCTTGCGCTATTCGCTGCGCATCGAGCCGCCGACGCAGAAGGTCGAAGAGATCGTCGCTGGCGGCGACGACAGCGAACAGACGCGCGCTTGGCGCGTGATCGAAACGCAAGCTGAAGATCGCCGCGCCAAGTGGGTGCATGCACTCGAGCGTTTGCCGCAATTGTTGAACGTGCTCCGCGGCGAGATGTCGATCGTCGGCCCGTCGCCGCTGACGCGTGATGAGCTTGAGCCGATGAAGTCAGCCAAGCGCCACTATCTGAGCGCACGCCCCGGCGTTGTCGGCGTCTCGGTGATCCTCGATGGGCACGAAGACACGCTGGCGCAGTACAAAGCATACGCGATGTCCTGGTCATTCCTGACCGACGCGCTGATCTTCTGGGACGGCCTGCGTTCGCTGCGCAACCGCGGCGAACTCTGGAGCCCAGGCCTGGTGCGCGGCAAAGCCGATGCGCAGCGCGCTGTCGTCGTGCGCAAACGCTCGAATGGCTAAGCTGATTTACGAAACGCTGTAATAGCTCTTGCTCTGATCGAAATAGAGCGAGTCAGAGAACGTCTGCCAGTTCGGCAGCACGCAATTCAGCGCGATGCCCAACACGTTGCCGCCGGCAATTGTCGTTTGATGCACTGCCGCGCGCATGGCGCCGACAGGCGTCTTGCCCAGACGCGCGACGATCACCGTCGTATCGGCTTGCGCGACCAGAATGCGCGTCTCCGCTACCGCCAGGATCGGCGCGCAATCGAGGATCACGAGATCATAGTGCTCGCGCAGATCCTTAAGCAGCGTCGCCATCGCTTCCGAGCCGAACACGTCGCGCGGCGTGAAGCCAGATGTCGCGACGGGCAGCACATGCGCGTCCGAGTTCGGATCGCGCACGATGGCCGAGCGCCACGGCGCTTCGCCGGCCAGCACTTGCAGGATGCCGACATCGGTTTCGATGTCGATGACGTCGTTGATCGATTGCATACGCAGGTCGCAATCGACCACGCACACCTTCTGGCCCGACATCGCAGCAACGCGCGCAAGGCACATCGAAACCGTGGTCTTGCCTTCGTTCGGCACCGCCGACGTCACGGCGACGACTTTCACCGAGAAATCGAGCTTCGAATACACAATCACCGTGCGCAGCACGCGCAGCGCTTCAGTGAACGCCGACATCGGCCGGCCAACGAGATAACCGGACGGATGACGCTCAGCCGGCGGCATTTGGCGCAGCAAGCGCTTCGAGATAACCGGGATCGAGGCGATGGCTTTCGCGCCGGTCTTGGCTTCGATGTCGTCGGCGTTCTTCACCGATTGATCGAAGAGTTCGACCAAGGCGGCTGCGCCAAGGCCAAGGAAAATGCCCAGCGCTAATGCAATCGCCAGCGCCAAGCGCAGCTGCGGCGAAGTCGGCGCAGCCGGCAAGGTCGCGTAGGAGAGGAGGCGCGCATCGACGGTGCCGCCACCGCCGCCAACGATCGCCTGCTGGCGTTCAAGGAAGCTCTCATAGATGCGGCGACTTTCGGCTGCTTGGCGTTCCAACTCTTGCAGCCGCTCGCTGGCGCTGGTCGTGCCGCGCAAATCGTTGCCGGCGCTGCGCATCGCGCCTTGCAGCGCTTCCAGGCGCGAACGCGCCGCCGAGACTTGGTCCGCGGCATCGACGGATGCGCGCTGAATTTCGCGTTGGATGCGGCGATCGAGATCGGCGCGCTCTGCATTGGCGGCGACGAGATCAGGGTGCGAGGGCAGGTAGCGTTGGTTCAAATCTTCCAGTCGGCGATTGAGTTCGCCCGAGCGCTGCATCAGCGCATTGAGGTTCGCAGAGCCCAGCGCATTAGCGACGCTCTCAGCCGAGCCGCCGGCATTGCGCAATTCTTGAATGCGCCGCTGCCGCGTCTGCGCGGCGGCGAGCTCGCTCTGCGCCTGCTGCACCTGGCTGGCGAGATCGCCTGCGCCTTCGCTGCCCGTGCTGGCGCCGGCCTCGATGCGCGCGGCTTCAGCAGCACTCTCCGCCGCTTGAGCATCCTCGCGTAGCTGCGCCAACCGCTCCGACGCGACGTTGCTTTCCTGCATGTTGCCGCCGAGCGCTGCGTTAAGCTGGCCGGTCAGATAAATGTCGGCGTATGTGTTGGCGATCAGCTGCGCGCGCGCGGGATCGCCCGAGCGGGCGCGAATTTCAATGACATTGGTGCCGGCGCGGCGCTCGACATCGATGACGCTGGCGAGATCGAGATCGGCTGCATTGGTTTGGTTGCTGCCGCGCATGCCCAGTTGCTGCGCGAGATCGTCCATGAGCGCCGGCGAGCGCAGTAATTCAATTTCAGAATCGACCGGCGAAACCGTCGGCGCCGTTGTCGCCAGTGGATTAATCGTACCTGCGATCTCGGGCGTGCGGGGCGAAATCAGCAGCAGAGACGAGGCCGTATAGGTCGCCGGCTGCATCATCAGGATGGCGAACGCCGCCAGCGCCGAAACCGTGCCGATGCTGAGAATGAGCACCAGACGGCGGCGAATTACACGCATGGCGGCGCTGATGCCCAAGACATCCGCCAACCCGCGCGGGGCGCTGGGCTGGAGTTCTGCGTTGGTGTTCATCACGGTCATGGGCGCCATCAGTACGTTTGACGCTTAGTCCATGCACGCTCCGCGCCGCGCATGGAAATGGCTAACGCACTCAGAAAATACGTTCCCCGATGCGGACGGTGTCGCCCGGCATCACCGGCGTCGTGGCGGTGAGATCGTAGGATTGTTCTTCCGCCGCGTTGGCGTGGCGGATGAAGACGCGGCCGCGGTTCGCCCGATAGGTGAATCCGCCCGCGGTCGCGACGGCGTTCATCACGGTGAGATCGATCGCGTACGGGTACGAACCCGGGCGCTGCACTTCGCCGAGAATGAAGAACGGACGATAATTGGTGACTTCGACGCTCACATTCGGCGAGCGCACATATTGCTGTAGCGCCGTACGCAAAGCTTCGGTGAATTCCGGCACGGTCAGGCCCGCGGCGCGGACGTCGCCGACCAGCGGATACGCGATGTTGCCCTGAGCGCCGATCACGAACGGGCCAGTCAGGCCCGGCTCGTTAAACACGGTGATGCGCAGCTGATCTGCCGGTCCGAGGCGATACTCGACCGGACGCCAGGCGCCGCCGCCCGCGGCCGGGGCAGAAGCGCACGCGCCCAAGACACCAGCGCCAGCACCGAATGCCAAAGTGCGCAGCAGCGCGCGTCGCGTGTGCCAAATCGGCGAAGTCATGAATGGGCGTCCCTCTGGGGCGATGTCTTACGCGAACCCCTACGGGAAGCAAAGAAGGGGCCATGCTCCGACGCGCGGCAAAGTGCGCAAATCTGTGCTATTCAAGCTTAATGCGCCGCGTTCAGCGGACTTCAGCGTACTGGGGAACCGGCTTGCGCCCTATCGGAGTGGCGCATAACGGAATGGACTTATGAACCTGCTGAGGATGTTCGATCGCCCGCAGGCCCGCGCCGCCGCCCGCTTTGAAGAGGGTCGCGTGGGCTACGCCGTGGGCGACATCCACGGCCGCGCCGACTTGCTCGCGCTGATGATCGAACGCCTCGAAGACCGTGCCGAAATCGACACCCGCCCGGGGGGTCCGCCGATCGTGATCTTCCTCGGCGATTACGTCGATCGCGGCCCAGAGAGCGACAAGGTTCTGGACCTGCTGCTCTCAGGCCGTCCGCGCGGTTTCGAGCGCCGCTTCCTGCGCGGCAACCACGAACAGATCATGCAGGCCTTCATGGCCGACCCGATGAGCGCGCGCGCCTGGATCCTTCAGGGAGGCGCGGAAACGCTGATCGCCTACGGCGTCAATCCGCCGGCGCCGATGACCGCCAACGAGAACGAGTGGCAGGCGGCGGCAGAGGCCTTGCGCACCGCGGTGCCGCCGACGCACGTCGCCTTCCTCGATAGCCTCGAGCGCTACATCACCCTCGGCGACTACGCCTTCGTCCATGCCGGCGTCGATGCGGGCCGGCCACTCGATCAGCAGACCGACGAAGACCTCTATTGGGTCCGCGAGCGTTTCCTGGCCAGCAAGCGTCCGTTCTCGCACCGCGTCGTCCACGGCCACACGCCGGTGGACAAACCCTATGCCGACGACCGCCGCATCGCGGTGGATACCGGCGCCTACGCCTCCGGCACGCTGACCGCGGCGCGCTTCGAGGGCGAGGACGTCAGTTTCGTGTCCGTCACCCACCGGCCAAGCATCCGGGTGGGCTAGAACCCCCGCGCCATTTGGCCCGGCTTGTTCGCCCGCGCGGCGCGGTTTACACCCCGGCGACCAGTTTCGAGGAGCAAGGCGATGGGGTCGCACAGCGACGCGCGTGGGAACATGGATATCCGCGACCAGAAGGAGACCTTCGAAGGGTTCCTTTCGGCTTCGGTCTGGACCAGCTGCCTCGTCATCCAATCGGTCGCGCTGCTGACACTGGCGTTCGCCATCGGCGCCGGCTGGTGGGCTGGCTTTGCGGCCTTCGCCGTGATCGGCATCGCCGTCGGCCTCGCCTTCAAGCTGCCTGGCGTCTTCTGGGCGACGCAGATCGTGCTCTGGGTGCTCATGGGCATCGGCGGCATGGTTATTCCCGCTCTCTCTGGCCTGATGAGCTGAGCCGGTGCGGATCGCGGTCCTCAAGGAAACCGCTGCGGGCGAGACCCGCGTCGCCGCAACGCCGGAGACGGTGAAGAAGATCGTCGCCCTCGGGCACACCATCACGGTGCAAACCGGCGCTGGCGCTGCCGCGTCGTATCCGGATGAGTTGTACAAGACGGCCGGCGCTGAACTCGCCGCCGACGGTGCGATCGGCAGCTCTGATCTGATCGTCAAAGTGCGCCGCCCCAACGATAGCGAAATCGCCGCGATCAAGCCGGGCTCAGGCTTCGTCTCGCTGCTTGAGCCGTACGGCGATCGCGGCACGGTCGAAGCTTTGGCGAAAGCCAAGATCGACGCGCTGGCGATGGAATTCATTCCGCGCATCAGCCGCGCGCAATCGATGGACGCGCTAAGCTCTCAAGCGAACCTCGCCGGCTATCGCGCCGTCATCGAAGCCGCTGAACTCTATGGCCGCGCGTTTCCGATGATGATGACGGCCGCTGGCACGATCGCTGCCGCCAAGTGCTTCATCATGGGTGTCGGCGTCGCCGGCCTCCAAGCCATCGCCACCGCACGCCGCTTGGGCGCTGTCGTCAGCGCGACTGACGTGCGCCCGGCCACGAAAGAACAAGTCGCATCTCTCGGCGGCAAGTTCGTCGCCGTCGAGGACGAAGAGTTCAAGCAAGCCGAGACGACGGCCGGTTACGCCAAGGCGATGAGCGCCGAGTATCAAGCCAAGCAGGCCGCACTCGTCACCGAACACATCGCCAAACAAGACATTGTCATCACCACGGCACTCATTCCGGGCCGCCCAGCGCCGGTGCTCGTCACCGAAGCGCAAGCCAAGTCGATGCGCCCTGGGTCGGTGATCATCGATCTCGCCGTTGCGCAGGGCGGCAATTGCCCGCTCTCGAAGCCGGACGAAGTCGTCGAAGTCGGCGGCGTCAAAATCTTGGGCTTCACCAATCTGCCGGCGCGCCTGCCGGCCGACGCATCCTCCCTCTACGCGAAGAACTTCCTGGCTCTCTTGCCGCTGCTCGCGGACAAGGAGACCAAAGCCTTCGCGCCTGCTTGGGACGACGAAATCATCCAAGGCGCGATGCTTTCCAAAGGCGGCGCGTTGGTGCACCCGCACTTCGCCCCGAAATCGGCTGCATGAACGATCTCGAATTCGCCAAGCGCTATTACGAAGCTTGGAACGCGCGCAATCTCGATCAGATCATCGCGCTCTATCATGAGGACATAGAGTTCTCGTCGCCGTACATCGCAGCGCTCGGCTTTGCACCGGATGGCGTCATTCATGGCCGCGACATGCTGAAGCTCTATTTCCAACGCGCACTCGAACGCGCGCCGGATCTGACCTTCACGCCGGAAGCCATCTTCGTCGGCGCCCGCGGCCACACCTTGATCTATCGTAATCATCGCGGTGAGCGTTCTGCGGAACATCACGAGATGGATGGGCTGGGCAGCCTTATTGTGCGCGCAGAAGCGACGTACGAAACCTCCTAACCGGTCCCCGGAGGAGGAAACATGTTCAATCGCTTCGCCGCCGCCGCACTCGCTTGCGCGCTGATCGCTGCACCTGCCGCCGCGCAACAATCGCCAGACGCAAGCCAAGCGCAGGACTTGAGCCTTTGCGCCGGGGCCGTCGCCGCCGTCGGCAATCTCGACGTCATCAATTATCCGCGCGGCGCCAATGGCGAGTGGGCGTCCGTGCTCGGCCGCATCCTTGAGCAGCTCAATCGCGAAGAGGGCGTCGAAGGCATGACCGGCCGCTATGCCGCCGACGCCGCGAAGGGCTATTGGCGCGAACAGTCCGCCGCCGAACGCCAAGCCGCCGCCAACGCCTGTCGCGACCGTTACGCAGGCTAATCGTTTCGCGTTTCCAACGCGTTGCAGTTGACCCGGCGTCCGTTCCGCTTCTTTATCCCCCGCAACGTATCCGCGAGGGCTACATGGAAGCGGTTGATCCGTTCGTATTTTATCTCGCCATCTTCGTGTTGGCGATTTTCGTTGGCTATTACGTCGTCTGGTCGGTGACGCCGGCTCTGCACACGCCGCTCATGGCCGTCACCAACGCCATCTCATCCGTCATTATCGTCGGTGCGCTCATCGCAGCAGCGGCGAGCGCGATGACGGATGGCGGCTGGATCGCAAAGGGCGCGGGCGGCATTGCTGTCGCGCTCGCGGCGGTCAACATCTTCGGCGGATTCCTTGTCACCCAGCGCATGCTGGCGATGTACAAGAAGAAAGAGAAGAAGTGACGTGACGCCTGCTGACTGGCGCGCACTGATCGAAGCTTATCTCGACGGCCGCTTGTCGGCCGAAGCCTTCATGCGCCGGTTTATCGAAGCCTGGCGGGCAAGCGCCGGGCGCGTCCCTGGCGCAATCGCCAGCCTGCAATCGCACGTCGAAGCCTTCGAAGCGCAAGTGCTCGACGTGCAGGAAGAGGGCGTCGTCAATGACGATGAACTCCGCCAAGCCGCCCAACGCACGCTCTCCATGCTGGACGAGGATTCCGGCCCAGCGGTCGCCCCGCACACATTCGATCGCACGCGCGCCCGCGAAGATGTGCGCCGTTTCCAAGTTCAGATGTCAGGCTGCGTCGGTGTGGGTTGTGTCATCGCGCTGATCTGGGTCGCGCTCTGTGTCTTGCAAATCTACTTCGTGAGCGAATGGATTCAGGCCGAGTTCGAGTGGGGCGCCTGGCCGTCCGCCGTTCTAGGTTTCATCCTCGCATTCGTGCCGATCATCGGCAACGTGCTCGCCTTCCTCGGCGCCACGGCAGAAGGCTGGCCGACATGGCTCGCCGCCATCGTCTTCTTCGCTGCTCCGGCAGCAACACTCATCTCCGGCTGGACGCGCATGCGCCGGCAGGGACCAAGGGGCTGACATGAGCGCTGATCTCGCCGCAATTTTGTATCTCGTCTCCGGGGTGCTGTTCATCCTGGCGCTGCGCGGGCTCTCAAGCCCTGAGACCAGCCGGCAAGGCAACAATTTCGGCATGCTCGGCATGGCGATCGCCATCGGCACGACGCTCTGGCTCGTCTCGCCCGATACGACGACATGGCTGATCATCGTCGCCGCACTCGTGATCGGCGGCGGCGCCGGCGCGTTCATCGCGCGCTCGATCAAAATGACGGACATGCCGCAACTGGTCGCGGCGTTTCACTCGCTCGTTGGTCTTGCAGCCGTCGCGGTTGCAGCAGCAGCGTTCTACGCGCCGGAGAGCTTTGGCATCGCCTCGGACGAACGCGTCGGCGCTTATTTGTTGCGCACGCCCATTCACATGCAGTCGCTGATCGAGCTCTCGCTTGGGGCTGCGATCGGCGCGATCACGTTTACAGGATCGGTGATCGCGTTCGCGAAGCTCAACGGCAACATGTCCGGCGCGCCGATCATTCTGCCCGCGCGCCACGCCATCAACATCGCCATCGCCGTCATGATTGTCGTGCTCATCATCATGATGATCGGCGCGCACGGCACCGTCGCATGGCACTTCTGGGCGCTCGCCGGCCTCTCGCTGCTGATCGGCGTGTTGCTCATCATCCCGATCGGCGGCGCCGACATGCCGGTCGTCGTCTCGATGCTGAACTCGTATTCGGGCTGGGCTGCTGCAGCACTCGGCTTCACGCTTGAGAATGTCGCGCTCATCATCACCGGCGCGCTGGTCGGCTCATCCGGCGCGATCCTCAGCTACATCATGTGCAAAGGCATGAACCGCAGCTTCATCAGCGTCATCCTCGGCGGCTTCGGCACCGCAGATGGCGGCGCGGCCGCTGGCCATGTCGAGACGCGTCCGGTGAAGCAGGGCAGCGCCGACGACGCGGCTTTCATCATGAAGAACGCCAGCAAAGTGATCATCGTGCCGGGCTACGGCATGGCCGTCGCCCAAGCGCAGCACAGCGTGCGCGAGATGGCCGACATGCTGAAGAAGGAAGGCGTCGAAGTGAAATACGCCATCCACCCGGTCGCCGGCCGCATGCCCGGCCACATGAACGTGCTGCTCGCCGAAGCCAACGTGCCGTACGACGAAGTCTTCGAACTCGAAGACATCAACAACGAATTCTCACAAGCCGACGTCGCCTACGTCATCGGCGCCAACGATGTGACGAACCCAAGCGCGAAAACCGATCCAAAAAGCCCGATCTACGGCATGCCGATCTTGGACGTCGAAAAGGCCAAGACTGTTCTCTTCATCAAGCGCGGCATGGGCTCAGGCTATGCCGGCGTCGAAAATGAACTCTTCTTCCGTGACAACACCATGATGCTGTTCGGCGACGCGAAGAAAATGACGGACGAGATCGTGAAGGGGCTTTGATGGACCCGAGCGCCTTCAAAGTCTCGGAGCGGCATTTTGAGATTTATGACGACCGCTTCGACTATGCCGACATTCGCGGCATACGATGGCAATCATTTGAGAGACTGCGGCGTTTCTATTTTATCCCGCTGGGCGTCTCCTACACCTACGAATTGACGTTTGAGTTTGCATCGGGCCAGCCGCTGACTTTGGGCGTGGGCGATGGACCGCTTCCGGCATGGGCGTCGCCCAGTTTGAACAAAAGCGATTTCGCCGTGTTCGCCGCCAAGGTTCAGCAGGTTCTCGAGGCAACACGCGAGTTTCGCCTAGCGCCTTACCGAGACGAGATGCGGCGCGAAGGGTTCTTCGAGTACGATGGGAAGACGTTCTTCGCCGATGGCAGCGTCCAGTACAAAGGCCAGCGGCGGCCGCTTGATCTCGGCGCGAGAGCAAAGGCCACGGGCAATATCACGGAGCTGAAGCTCGCCTCTGGCGGCGCCGTCAAAGTGAACACGGCCTGGGACAGAGATTGTTTTCACGTCATGCTCAATGAAACGTACGGCGCGCCTTCAAACGCGGCATCGTAGGGCGCTGAAAGTGAAGCGCATCGCACTCATCGCGTTAGTACTCATCGCCACAGCCTTCGCGCTGCTCTCCTGTCACGCCAATTCGCTCATCTATCATCCGCACGCAGAGGAAGTCGCGCCGAACTTTCCGGAGACGCGAGCCATCCGTCTCACCACCAGCGACGATGAATCCATCGTTGCCTGGTATCGCGCGCCGCAGGCGGGCCAACCCATCTTCCTTTTCTTCGACGGCAATGGCGGGCGTCCGCAAATTTGGGAAGGGCGGTGGCGCAGGATCACGGAGAGCGGTGCGGGATTCCTTGCCGTCTATTATCGCGGTTATTCCGGCTCGACTGGGCGCCCAAGCGAAGCCGGCCTGCATCGCGATGCGCGTGCCGGCTATGATTGGTTGATCGCGCAAGGCTATGCGCCGGGCGACATTGTCGTTCACGGCTTCTCGCTCGGCTCCGGCGTTGCCACACATCTCGCGCGCGATGTGCCCGCACGTGCGCTCATTCTGGAAGCGCCGTTCACTGGCGTTGACGATGTCGCCGCCACGTACTTCACGCCGCTCGCACGCGTGCTCATCCGCGATAGTTTCCGTTCGCGTGATTGGATCGGCGATGTTCATATGCCGGTGCTGATCGTGCACGGCAATCGCGATAGCGTCGTGCCGTACGCGCAAGGTCAGCGCCTCTACGCGCTCGCCAACGAGCCAAGGCAGTTCGTGACGATGACCGGCAGTGATCACGCCACGCTTGTGCGCGACGGCATGTATCCGCACATCTATGACTTTCTCGCCGCACACCCGCCGGAGTAGCCAATGGCTGAACCAAAGACCCAAAAAACCAAAGCCTCCGTCACGCAATTCATCGCCGCCGTCGAAGACGAGACGCGCCGCAAGGATGCGAAGGCTGTCGACAAAATGCTGCGCGAGATTAGCGGCGAGAAGCCTGCCATGTGGGGGCCGACAATCATCGGCTATGGCGAGTATGAGGGGCCGACGGGCAAGTGGCCGCGCATCGGCTTTAGTCCGCGCAAGGCCAATCTCGTGCTCTATATGATGGATGGCTACGAAGGCGAACCGCTGATGAAGAAGCTCGGCAAGCACAAGACAGGGCGGAGCTGCCTCTACATCAACAAGCTGACTGACGTTGATGGTGATGTGTTGCGTCAGCTTGCGGTGAAGAGCTGGAAGGCGATGGCGAAGAAGTATCCGGAATAGATCCTCTCCCCTGGTGGGAGAGGACAGCGTTTGCGTTAGCAAACGCAGGTGAGGGGTGAGAGCGCCGACGCCTGAAAGTTCTGCGCCAGCACCCCTCATGTGACCTTCGCTTCGCTGCGGTCTGTCTTCTCCCGCAAGGGGAGAAGACGAAAAAGGGGAGCGGCTTGCACCGCTCCCCTTCGTCATTCCAACTCTAAGCCTCGCGCTTACCAGACCGTGACGCGGTCTGCCGGCGCGAGATAGAGATCGTCTTCAGCCGTCACGTCGAACGCCGCGTACCAAGCATCCATGTTCCGCACCGGACCGTTGGCGCGATAGATGCCCGGCGAGTGCGGGCCGTTCAGCACTTGGTTGCGCATCGCTTCTTCGCGCATCAGCGAACGCCAGACTTGCGCCCAGCCGAGGAAGAAGCGCTGATCGCCGGTGACGCCGTCGAGCACTTCTGCTTCCTGGCCGCCGCGCGAGATCGTGTAGGCGTGATAGGCGACTTGCAGACCGCCATTGTCGCCGATGTTTTCACCGAGCGTCAGGCGGCCATTGAGGTGCAAGCCAGGCAGCGGCTCGAAGCGCTCGTATTGCGCAGCCAGACGGCCCGTGACTTCTTCGAAGCGGCGAACGTCTTCAGCGTTCCACCAATCACGCAGCACGCCTTGTGCGTCGGACTTGGCGCCTTGGTCGTCGAAGCCGTGGCCCATTTCGTGGCCGATGACGCCGCCAATGCCGCCATAGTTCACGGCCGGATCGGCGTTCGGATCGAAGAAGGGCGGCTGCAGGATTGCGGCCGGGAAGACGATCTCGTTGAACACCGGGTTGTAATAGGCGTTCACCGTTTGCGGCGTCATGAACCACTCGTCCTTGTCGGTCGGGCGGCCGAGGCGATCGACGCTTTCGTTCCAGTCGAACACTTGCGCGCGCTTGGAGTTGCCGTACGCGTCGCCGGCGCGGACTTCGAGCGCCGAGTAATCGCGCCAACGATCCGGGTAGCCGATCTTCGGACGGAAGGTGGCGAGCTTTTCGCGCGCCAGCACTTTGGTTTCCGCCGACATCCATGCCGACTGATCGATGCGCTGGCCGTAAGCGGTGCGCATGTTCTCGACCAGTTCGAGCATTTGCGCTTTCGCCGCCGGCGGGAAGTGACGCTGCACATAGATCTGGCCGACAGCTTCGCCGAGCGAACCGTTGACCGCGGACACCGCGCGCTTCCAGCGCTCGCGCTGTTGCGGTTGGCCTTGCAGCGTGCGGCCATGGAATTCGAACACTTCGTTGTCGATGTTGGTCGGCAGGACCGAAGCGTTGTTACGGACGACGTGATAGGTGAGGTAGGCTTTGATCGTGTTGATCGGCGTCGCCACGAAGAGTTCGGCGAGCGGCCCCATCGCCGAAAGCTCGGCCACGACAACTTCTTGCGCAGCGCCCAAGCCCGACGCGTCGAACGCCGCATCCCACGGGAAGCCTGGCGCCAGTGCGCGGACTTGTGCGCGGGTCAGCAGGTTGTAGGTGCGCGAACGATCGCGGCGATCGGCGCGGAGCCAATGGCGTTCGGCGATCTGCGTTTCGAACGCCATGATCGCTTGCGCCTTCGCCGTCGTGTCGCTTTGGCCGACGAGGCCGAGCGTGCGGCCGATGTGGGCGACATAGTTTTCGCGCAGACCCGGGAAGACGCCGTCAGTGCGGCGATAATATTCGCGCTCCGGCAGGCCGAGGCCGCTGTGCGACATGTTCACGATGTAGCGGTTCGGATTGCGTTCATCGAGACCGACATACATCGCGATCGGCGACGTCACCGAAATGCCCGGCGAGGCGATCACGCGGATCGCTTGCTCGTGATTGGTGATCGCAGCGATCTGGTCGAGCTCAGGCTGGATCGGGGCCAGACCACGCGCGTCGATCGCGGCTTGGTCGAGATAGGCGTTGTAATAGTCGGCGATCTTTTGCTGGTTCGAACCGGGCGCGCCGCCGGCGAGAGCGACTTCTTCGATGATCACGCGCTGATTGTTGTCAGCCATTTCGCGCAGGATATCGAACGTGCCCCAGCGGGTGCGGTCGGACGGGATCTGCGTATCGCGCGCCCAGGTGCCGTTCGCATACTGGAAGAAGTCGTCGCCCGGACGCACGCTGAGATCGCGGCCGGCGAGATCGACGCCGAACGAGCCGATGGCTGGCGCACCGCCGCCGCTCGAGCCGCCGCTCGACGATGAATTCGAGCCCGTAGCGCAGCCCGCCAATAGGGCCAGTGACGACGCGCCCATCGCGCGGCGTGTAAGCATTACCATGTAAGTCCTCCGAGTAATTGCGCGGCAGGGCCTACTCGGCGGCCGCAAGCTTGTCTCGGCGGCCACCATAAAGCCGCGCGTAGAAGCCCACCACCCCGGAAACGCCCCGTTTGATATCCACGCCGATCATGTAGAGGGCGGGAGTCAAGAGCAATGTGACCGGCATGCAGAGAAGCACGCCGAACGCCAGCGCCAGAGCCATCGGCTTCAAGAACTGCACGATGGCCGCGTTTTCCAGCAACATCGGGAGCAGGGCGGTGAACTCGGTGATCGAGGTCAGGAAGATCTGACGGAACCGCGAGACCGACGCGCCAATAATGCCGTACTCAGCCCGGACGCGGACGAGTTGGAACCCGACCGCTTCCAGCGCTTCCGTGCGTTCGCGCAGCGCGCTCTTTTCCCAGAACATGTGCCGGCTGGAGCGGAGCTCCATCGGCGTCGACTTGGTGAAATTGCCGCTGATGCCAGCGCGCAGATCGTCTTCTTCGATCTCCAGTTCCTCGTCGAGGCTGACGACCTCGAACGCTTCGCCGTTGGGACCGGCGTGTTCGAGCGGCCTCTCGCCTTCGGGCAAGGCGCCGCCAGCGCCGCGGCGGCGCAGCATGAAATAGCCGCGTATCTGGTTGGCGCGGTTCAAGAGCACGACGTTGTCGTTCACGACGACGCCCATCGCCGCGATCATCCCGAAGTATGAGAAGAGCGCGAAGCTGATGCCCAGCGTGAAGTGGCCGACAACGGCGCCGACGAACGCGAACGGGATCACCGTCATGATCAACGCCGGCTGTGCGTATGAGCGGAAGACCACGGCCAGCAGGAAGTACATGCCGAACAGCGCCATCAGACCGTACGTCTGCAGCTGGTTCATGAACTCGGCTTGGCTTTCCGCTTGTCCGATCGAGCGGCGCGTCACCGATGGATAGCGCGCTTCCAGGTCAGGGAAGAATTCCGCCTCCAGCACGCGCATGATGTTCGCGCGCGCGTCGCCTTCGGTCAGCTCGGCCGTCACCATGATCGAGCTCATGCGCTGGCGGCGATCAATTCCGGTGACGCCCGGGCGGAACTCCCAAGTCGCCACAGCGGCGAGCGGCACCTCGGCGCCATCAGCCGTGCGCACGCGGAAGTCGGCGAGACTTTCCAACGTGCGGCGATCGTCGCGCGGATAGCGGACATAGACGCGCACTTCGTCGCCTTCGCGCGGCAGACGCTGCACTTCTTCGCCATAGTAGGCTTGGCGGACTTGGCGCGTGACGTCCTGCAGCGTCAGCCCCAATTGCTCGGCGCCCGGCAGCAGCGAGAACGAGAGTTCTTCCTGCGCCGCTTCTTCGCTATCGCGCACACTCAGCACCTGGTCGAAGCGGAGCAGCCGTTCCTTCACTTCATCGACTGCCGCGCGCAGGTCTTCCGGGTTCTCGCCCATGATCGCGAGATCGATGGTGTTGCCTTCGTTGCCGCCGTTCAGCGAGAAGCTGACGCGATCGGCGTCCGGCACGGCGCCCATCAATTCTTCGAGACGCATGGTAACGTCGCTGGAGCGCATCTCCCGCGTCTGCGGCGGCGTGAGGCCGACCCATGCTTGCACGCTGGTGTCGTCGATCGATTGATTCCACGAGCGGATGACGCCGCGCGACATCTGCCCGGTATTGGGGTCTTCGTAGGCGATGTCGGCGGTTTCCGCCTCCAGCGCCAAGCGTGCTGCGTCGAGCTGTTCGGCGATCTGCTCCATACGCGAAAACGGCGTCGTTTGCGGCAGTTCGATCGAGACCTGCATGAAGTCGCCTTCGACTTCAGGCATGAAGGTCTGCTTGATGCGCCCGGATGCGACCAGGCCAATGGCCAGCATGAAGATGCCGATGAAGACGGCGAGCGTCAGGTAACGGAGTTTCACCGCCGCCGTCGCCATCGGCTTATGGATATTGCGCGCTACCCAAACGATGACGCTGGCGCTGCGAATTTGCAGCCGCATCAGCCGGCCCCAAAAGCCTTTGCCGTTGGGGTCGATCGGGTGGACGTGCGCCAAGTGCGCCGGGAGGATCAGCAGCGATTCCACCAGCGAGAAGAACAAGGTCGACATGACCACGATCGAGATCGCGCGCGTGAACTGGCGCACGTCGCCTTCGATCAGCATGAGCGGGCTGAACGCCAGCATGGTCGTCAAAACCGACGCCATGATCGGCTTCAGCACCAGCTGCGTCGCCAGGATCGAAGCGTCTACGCCAGTGTGTCCGCGTTCGGCCCTCTCATAGACCGCCTCGCCGACGATAATGGCGTCGTCGATCATGATGCCCAGCACCAGAAGGAAGCCGAACACGGTGAGGAAGTTCAGCGACACATCGAGGTACGGCAGAATGAAGAACGCGCCGGTGAACGCGACGATGACGCCCATCGTCGCCCAGAAGGCGACCTTCGGATGCAGCGTAAGCATCAGCAGCACGAAGATCAGAATGAAGCCCTGGATGGCGTTGGAGAGCAGGATATCCAGGAGTGCGTTGAAATCTTCGGCTTCGTTATAGACGGTCGTGATCTGCATGCCCGCGGGCAGTTCGGTGCGGGCTTCGGTCAGGAATTCCTGCACCGCAGCGTCCGTATCCCAGATGTTGAACTGGTCGGCTGTCTGCACCGAGATCAGCACGGACGGCTCGCCGTTCATGCGCGACCACAGGTTCACGTCCTGGAAGCCGTCGATGACGCGCGCGACATCGGAGAGATAAACCGTGCCGCCCTCCGGCGTCTGGCGGACGATGATGCTTTCAAAGTCGCGCTGCGTGTCGGCGAGATTGCGGGCGCTCAGCGTGAAATTCCCGTCCGCGGTGCGCACGGCGCCGGCGGAGGCGTTGAGCGAGCTCGCGCGCACGGCGCGCGCGACGTCGTCGAAGGTCAGCCCGTACGCTTGCAGCGACGCTTCCGAGATTTCGATCGACACTTCCGGCGAACGCGTCCCGACAACGATGGTGTTGGACGCGCCGGGCAGCAGCGCAATGCGGTCACGCAAGGTTTCGGCCGTATCGCGCAACGTGCGCTCGTCGACGTCGCCGTGAAGACCAAGAATGATCGACCAGTTGCGCCCGACTTGCCGCTGCACGCGGATCGGCTCCATGCCGGGCGGCAGGCCGGAGATCGCATCGACAAGCGAGCGCGCTTCGGCCGTCATCGCATCGATGTCGACGCTGGAAGAAACGCTGAGATTGACCCACGCAAAGCCTTCGCTCGAACGCGAGCGCACCCAGTTGACGCCATCGAGCGAAGCCACGGCTTCTTCGATGCGCACCGTGACCTGGCTTTCCATGTCTTCCGGGCTCGCGCCCGGCCAACCGGCCTGGATGTAGACGCTGTTGCCGCGCCCTGGCGGCCAAAATTCCTTCTCCATGTTGAAGAAGGAGAGCAGGCCTGCGATCGCGCACGCGATCATCAGCAGATTGCCGGCGACGGGGTTACGGCCCCACCAATCGACCAAGCCCTTCATAGTGTCGCTCCTAGCGCGGTCTAAGCGCTATTGCCGGATGTCCAATTGTTCTTGCGCAGCGGGCGCCGCTTCCGCCGCCGCCTCGGCCTCTTGCGCGGCGCTGGCGATCGGCGTCACCGCCATGCCTTCACGCGGCTGCGAGAGCACTGAAACCACCAGCCGCTCGCCGTCGGCGACGCCGTCGCGGAAGAGCACTTCGTCGGCCGTCGTTTGCGCCGGACGCACTTGGCGCACTTCGATCGTGTTCTCGGCGGTGATGACATAGACATACTCATTGCGCTTCAGCGCGTTGCGTGGCGCAGCGACCAAGTTCTCGCTGCTCGAGCCTTGCAAACGGACGCTCACGAACATGCCCGGCGCCAAAGGCGCGGTGTGGGTCGCCGCGAACGGATCGCGCACTTCGACAATGCCGTAGACGAGACGCGTGCGCGCATCGATCGACGCTTCGGTGCGGACGAGGCGACCTTCCCAAGTCTGGATGCGTCCGCCCATAACGCTGCTGACCTCAGCGCGCGGGCCGGGATTGGCGGCGGTCGCGGTGAAGCCGACCGGCAGCCGCATGGCGGTTAAGTCGGTGTCGGTCAGCGGCACGCGAATTTCCATCGCGCTTGTGTCGAACATGACAGCCACCGGCGAGGAGGGGCCGACATAATCGCCGACATTGGCGCGGCGCTCGCGGATGCGGCCGGTAAACGGCGCGCGGACGGAGGCGCGTGAGAGATCGAGTTCAGCCGAACGCAGGCTGGCTTGCGCCGACGCCAGTTGCGCGCGCGCTTGCGCCAATTGCGGTTCGCGCACGGCAAGCGGCGGCGGCTCGCCGCGGCCCAAAGCTTGCCAGTCCTGACGCGCCAGTTCGGATTCAGCTTCCTCGCGCGCCAGGCCTTCTTCCGCTTGCGCCACTTGCGCACGCGAGCGCACCACGGCCAGCTGATAGTCGGCTGCATCGACGCGGAGGATGACTTCACCCTCGCGGAACGCGCCGCCGGCGGAGAAATTTGGGCTCACCCAAACGACGCGGCCGGCGACTTGTGCGGCGAGCGTCGCTTCGTTGCGCGGGCGCGCTTCGCCTTGCATCGTGATGCCGATCGTCGTCGGCCGTGCTTGCGCGGTGGCGAACTGCACTGCCGGCGGGTGGGCGGTGCTATCCTTTTCCTTCGGCTGCGGGCCAGTGGCCAACAACACGCCGAAGATCATGATGAAGCCGCCAATGACCACCAGCGGCAACGCAAAAATCACGATGCGCTTGATCGTGCCGAAGAACCCAAGGGGTTTAGACTCTTCTTCCTGCGCAGCTTGCGACATCATATTGAGGTCCATCTTGTTCATTGGACAGCTTCCCGGTCTTCGTCGATGCCGCCCGTCCGCGCGCCGCCGCCGAGGGCGACGTGGTAGGAGATGCGGTTGGACACGCGATCTGCGCGCGCCGAAATCAGGCCGCGCTCTGCGTCGATGCGGCGGGTGTAGGAATCGATCAGTTCGAACAATGTCGCGACGCCTCGCGCATATTCGCGCTCTGCCAAGGCTTGTGCTTCGCGCGCTTCATCGGCGGCAATCGCGAACTCGCGCTCGCGCACTTCCAAGCTCTGGTCGGCGCTGATCGCTGCTTCGACTTCGCGCCAAGCAGCGAGCGTGGTGCGCACATAGTCGGCGGCGGCGGCGCGGCGGTCGTTCACCGTTGCACGCGATTCCGCGAGCAACGCGCCGCCATTGAAGATCGGCATGGTGAGGCCGGCGACCACGTTGGTGATCATGTTTTCGGCATCGTCGATATTGTCGAAGGAATGCTCTGGGCCGGCGTCGCTGGCGCCAGCGCTGGCGCGCAAGGTGAGGCGCGGCAGCAAGGCCGTGCGGGCCGAGTGGATGCGGAAACCAGCGGCGCGGAGGCGGTTCTCGGACGCCAGCACGTCGGGGCGGCGCTCAAGCAGATCAGCCGGCGCGCCTGCGGCGGCGATCGCTTCAAGCTGCGGCAGCGCGCCTTCCGCGCGCAGCGAGCCGTCCGGATAGCGGCCCATCAATTCCTGCAGGCGGCGCGAGGCGATCAAAGTCGAGTCCTGCGCTTGCGCCACGAACGCGCGCGCCGAGGCGACTTGGCTGCGCGCCGTACGCAGCGTCAGCGAGTTGGCGATACCGGCGTCATAGCGGCGTTGCGTCAGATCGAGTGCGCGTTCGCGCGTCTGCAAATCTTCCGTCGCCAACGCCAGCAATTGCTGCGCTTCGATCAGCGACACCCACGCGCGCGCGGTTTGGCCGGACACTGAAATGCGTGCGCCGTTCAGATCTTCACGCAATGCGTTGGCGCTGAGATTGGTGGCGATCGTGTTGGCGGTGAGGCGGCCCCAGAGATCGATCTCCCAGCTGGCGACGACGCTCGACGTCAGCAGGTCTTCGCGCAGGCGCGTGTCGCCTACGGACGGCGCTTCCGAGCGCGATGCGTCGAGACCGACGTTCAAGCTCGGCAGCAGATTGCCGCCGAACGCGCCGCGCGCGCGCCAGCGCGAAGCGCGATAGCGCGCTTCGACGATTTGCAGATCGGGGCTGCCAGCCAGCGCTTCGCGCGCAAGCGTGGACATTTCGGGTGCGTTGAGATCATCGAGCCAAGTCGAAGCGGGTGACGCTGCAAGCTCGGCAGCGCGTTCGGCGCCGATCATATCGGCAGCGACATAGGTGTCCGGCTCAGGCGGCAGGCCGCGCCCGCTCGCGCACGATCCAGCAGCGGCCAAAAGGCCCATGCCGATCAGAAACCGCACCCTACTTTTCATAGTCCCTCACACCCGACGACCTACCGGAACTCCATCGAAAGTCAATAAAAGAATATTGAAATTCGATAATGTTACCTATGCATCACACGCTGGCCGTTCTCCCCTATGTCACCGCTTGGATGCCGGTCGCGCGGGTTTTGGATGCGGCCCCCGGGTCCGGCTCAAGCATTTAGTCGCCTGATACCGTCAAGACGTTCAGTGGCGGGCCATTCCGACATGTTGCAGGCGGCGGGGCTGGAGCCTAAGCCCGCCCGACCCAATGGCGATGGACCGATTCACAACGGCGCGTTTGCGGCTGGACCGGATCCCGGCGCTGGCCTGGGCGACAGGTGCGCTCGCGACGCTGGCGCTGCTTCTCGCCTTCGCCACAGATGGCGCCGCCGCGGTGCTTATGGTGCTGGCCGCCGCGGCTGCTTATTGGACGTTCAAGGAAGCCCGCCGCTTCACCATAGCGCCGACAGACGATGAGATCGAACTTGTCGGTCTCGGTGAATTGACGCCGCTTTTGGAAGCGCTGCCGGATCCGGCTTTGCTCGTCGATACGCACGGGCGCGTCGTCGGCTCAAACGTGGCAGCGCGCAGGGCGATGCAGTTCGAGGCGCGGGGTCAATACCTGACCTCGATCCTGCGCCACCCCGACGTGCTCGAAGCGGTTCAAACTGCGGTGCAAGACGGCGTGACGCGTGCTGTGGAGTACGAAACTTCGACCCAAGGCACGCGCCATACACGCTGCTACGTCGCACCCGTCACCTGGGGCGCTGATCGCGCAGCAATGCTGGTTTTTCACGATCAAAGTGCAAAAATCAGCACCGAACGCATGCGCGCGGATTTCCTCGCCAATGCCAGCCATGAACTGCGCACGCCGCTCGCTTCGCTTACCTTGCTGATCGAAACCATCGCTGGTCCGGCGCGCGACAATTCTGAGGAGCGCGATCGCTTCCTCGCCATGATGCAGGTGCAGGCCGACCGTATGCGCCGGCTGATCGCTGATCTTCTGTCACTCTCACGCATCGAACTCGACGAGCATGTACCGCCGTCTGATCGGGCCGATTTCACCGCTGTCGCGCGCGAAGTCGTTGATGCCTTGAAGCCTGTGGCGGACGAACGCGGCGTGCGCATCGAGCTGCAGGCGCCGCAGGCGCCGCTCAATGTCGTCGGCGAGCGCTTTCAGCTTGCGCAAGTGGTGCAAAACCTTGTCGACAACGCGATCAAGTACACGCCCAAGGATGGCGTCGTGCGCGTCATCATGGACCGTGGCGGTGATCGCGAAGACACCGCCGTACTCGCCGGCCGGCGGTGGGAAGAGGCCGGACGCGCCGCCTTGCTGACGCCCGCCGCCATCGCCAACCGCTCTTATGCTTATATTCGCGTCGAGGATTGCGGGCCTGGCGTCGATCGGCACTTCCTGCCGCGCCTGGGCGAGCGTTTCTTCAGGGTCGAGCGCGAACTGGGCAATGAGCGCGGCGGCACTGGCCTGGGCCTCGCCATCGTCAAGCATATCGTCAACCGCCACCGCGGCGGCCTGCTGGTCGAAAGTCAGCCGGGTAAGGGATCGGCCTTCGCCGCCTATGTGCAATTGGCGGAGGAGGATTGAGGCTTCGCATGGCGAAGTTTCACATCAGTGTCACGGAACGCCCGTAAGAGGCGGCTGTGGGCAAAGGACGCGAGTCGCGGCTGGCTGCGCCCTGGGTATAAAGGGTTGAAAATGGAAGATTTTTCAGCAGCGGGCACGGAACGCGCGCAAGTTCCGCCAGCTGTCGCCATGGCCGCCCCGACCGTGAAAGCCGCCGCTGGTTCGATCGCCGGCGCCGCCACCAAGGTTTCCGCCCGCGATGTGAACGTCTTCTACGGCGACAAGCAGGCTCTGTTTGACGTCTCGCTCGACATTCCGGACCGCGCCGTCACCGCCTTCATCGGCCCGTCGGGCTGCGGCAAGACCACGTTCCTGCGCTGCATCAACCGCATGAACGACACCATCGACGGCTGCAAAGTCACCGGCACACTGCAGATCGAAGGCAAGGACGCCTACGGCAAAAACGTCGACCCGGTTGTGCTCCGCACCCGCGTCGGCATGGTTTTCCAGAAGCCGAACCCGTTCCCGAAATCGATCTACGAAAACGTCGCCTACGGTCCGCGCATTCACGGCATGGCCAAGTCAAAGGCCGACATGGACGTCGTTGTCGAAAAGTCGCTGAAGCGCGCTGGCCTTTGGGAAGAGGTGAAGGATCGCCTGCTTCAGCCGGGCACCGGTCTTTCCGGCGGTCAACAACAACGTCTGGTCATCGCCCGCACCGTGGCTGTGAACCCCGACATCATCCTGATGGACGAGCCGTGCTCGGCGCTCGACCCGATCGCGACTGCCAAGATCGAAGAACTGATCGACGAATTGCGCGGCAATTACACGATCATCATCGTCACGCACTCGATGGCTCAGGCAGCGCGCGTCTCGCAAAAGACCGCCTTTTTCCACCTGGGCAAGCTGGTCGAGACTGGCCCAACCGAGGAAATCTTCACCAACCCTCGCGACTCGCGCACGCAAGACTATATTACGGGCCGGTTCGGCTGATCCCGACGTGGCCGCGCCGAAACGTAAAACCAGCGCTCCGGCGCTCGCCCGCCGGGTGAAAGCAAGCATGGCCGAACACACAGTCAAAGCCTTCACGGAAGAACTCGACGCGATCACCCAAGAAGTGGCGCGTATGGGCGGTTTGGCGGAAGCCGCCGTCAATGACAGTTTGAGCGCGGTCGCGCGCCGCGACACCGAGCTTGCCCAGCAAGTCATGCAGCGCGACGCCAAGATCGACGCCGCCCAGCGTGAAATCGAACGCCGCGCGATCAAGCTCTTCGCACTGCGCCAGCCGATGGCGTCCGATCTGCGCGTCGTGCTCACCGCCTGGCGCATCGCCGGCGAACTCGAGCGCGTTGGCGATCTCGCCAAGAACATCGCCAAGCGCGCGCTGATTTTGAACCAGGCCGAACCGATCCAGCTCACGCGCTCAGCCGAGCGCATGGGCAAAATCGCCGCGCAACACCTGAAGCAAGTGCTCGACGCTTATGCCAACAAGGATTTGCAGGGCGCGATCGCTGTCTGGCACGGCGACGACAATATCGACGCCCACTACAATTCGCTGTTCCGCGAGTTGCTGACTTACATGATCGAAGATCCGCGCATGATCAGCTCGTGCGCGCACTTGCTCTTCATCGCCAAGAACCTCGAACGTATCGGCGATCACGGCACCAATATCGCTGAGTACATCCACTTCCTCATCACCGGCGAAGAAATCGCCACGCAGCGGCCGCGCGCCGACGCGGACGCCGAGTAAGGGACGCTGATCCAATGGCCAAGGCCCCGCATGTTCTGGTGGTCGAGGATGAAGAAGCGCTGTCGCAGCTTCTGAAATACAATCTCGAGAAGGAAGGCTATCGCGTTTCCGTCGCCATGGATGGCGAGGAAGCATTGGTCGTCGCGCAGGAAGCGCAACCTGATCTCGTTGTGCTCGATTGGATGCTGCCGAAGGCGGCCGGCGTTGAAGTTTGCCGCCGCCTGCGCGCGCGCCAGGAAACGCGCAACACGCCGATCGTGATGCTGACGGCGCGCAGCGAAGAGACAGACCGCGTGCGCGGCCTCGACACCGGCGCCGACGATTACATCACCAAGCCGTTCGCGATGGGCGAATTGCTGGCGCGCCTGCGCGCTGTGATGCGCCGCATCCGCCCCGGCCTCGCCGACGACAAGATCACTTGCGGCGATATCGTCATGGACCGCGTCTCGCATCGCGTGAAGCGCGGCGACCGCGATGTGCATCTCGGGCCCACCGAATTTCGCATCCTCGATCATTTGATGCAGCACCCTGGCCGTGTGTTTAGCCGCGAGCAATTGCTCGATGCGGTCTGGGGCTCCGACGTTTACGTCGAAGCCCGCACCGTCGACGTCCACATCGGGCGTCTGCGCAAAGCGCTCATGGTCGGCACCGAGAGCGATCCGATCCGCACCGTGCGCAGCGCCGGCTACGCGCTGGACGCAGAAGCGGCGACCGCGGCTTAAGGGCAGCGCTTTCGCGCCGCCCTAAACCTCATCAGTGCCGGCGATCGCGACGGTTCTCGCGGCGGTCCCAGCGATTTTCGCGCCGATCCCAAACGTCCTCGCGCGCATCGCGCACGTCTTCACGCGCGTCACGCACATCTTCGCGCTGATCGCGCCAGCCGCCTTGGAATTGCGCGTCGCGATAATCTTCGCGCACATCGCGACGGTCTTCGCGGCGATCAAAACGGTTCTCGCGCCGATCAAGCCGGTTTTCGGCGCGGTCGAAGCGGTTTTCGATACGATCCCAATTCTGCGCATGCGCGGCAGGCGCCGCCAACGCGGTAAACGCTGCAAAGGCGCACAACGCCAACATCTGTTTCATGGTGGAAACTCCTCCGGTCTCTCGCCCCTCGGAGTTTCAAACGCGGCTCTGCAGCGTTTCCGTCGCTCAGCCCAACGCGAACTCCAGCGCCGCGTCGCGTCCGTTGGCGATGTCCTCGCGTGTCAGGGCGATAGCGACGTCCGGCTCGATGCCCGCATCCGGCTTCGGCGTCAGCGGAAAGCGCCCGATCAGCGGCACGTCTGCCTCCAGGCCGGACGCTGGCAGGCGGAGAAAGAAAAACGCGCCGCCATTGATGCCGCGTTGATTGCCGCCCGTCGGCGCGCCGATCAAGCGGCCAAGCCGGTTGGCCTTGATGCAGTTGGCAAACTGAAACGTCGCCGACGAATTCTGTGCATCAGTCAACACATCGACTGAACCGCGAAAGCGTGGTCCGCGCGGCTCGATTTGATCGACATCGCTCTCGCCGCGTAGATCGAAGAAGCCGTCGTCGCGCGCGACTGCATCGTCACCCCAGTTACGGAACGAGCGATCCCAGGTGTCGAGATATTGGTTGAGCCGCTCCGGCGTTTGCCGATAGCGCGTGCGGCGCGCGTAACCTTCACGCGCGATCGGTGTGTCTGTCAGCCGCGCAGCGACCAGATCGCCACAATCATTGCCGCCTTCATTGCCGCGAATATCGACGATAAGCTTAGTGACGCCGCGCGCCGCGATCTCTGCAAAGCTCTGATCCAGAAAGCCGCGCCAATCCCAACTCGAATCGTAGAGCGCCCAGTTCGGCATGGTGAGGAGGGCGGTTTGCGGCCGCGGATAGGCGAGCGTCCAGATCGGGTCGTCGCTTTCGGCCTCAGCCACCAACAGCGAACGCCGGGTCGCAAGATCAATCGTCGCAACGTCGAAAGTCTCCACCCGGGCCGAACCCGGCGGACGAACGCGAAGCCGCACCGTGGCGCCCGGATTGTGCGTCAGCGCGTAAAACACATCGAACGTCTCGTAACGATCGAAGCCACGCACCTCTAGCAATGCGCGCCGCTTGTCATCATTGCTTCCGTCAGCGCGGGCGTATGGCATCAGCGCGCGCAAAATCGCACGCGTAGATCGGCCATCAACGCTCAGCACCTCCGCGCCACGCTCTAAGCGCTCATCGCTGGATTGATTAGCGAGCACCACCATGCGCCCGTTGATCCAGACAAAATGAAACGGCAGCAAACGCTGATTGTCGAACAGCTCTGCCTGCACCGCGTCAGACTGATTGTAGAAATTCGCGTAAGTGTGTCCGCACTTCACCGTCGCCAGAAACCGCGACAGCGAGAGATAAGCCTCAGCCCGCGTCTGCGGCCGCGCCCACGCGCGCGCCAGCGCATCAAACCGCGCGCTCACCTGCGCAGGCGTCGCATAGCGATAGAGCCCTGGATGCACCGTCTCGTACGCGTCACGCAAGATCGCGACATCGCCGGAGAGATCTCCCAACTCTTCAGCCCAAGCGCCCGGCGCCAAACACGCGCCAGCGGCGCCCGCCAAAACCGCTCTCCGCGACCACATGCCCGCTCTCCCTCCGGATTTTGCAGCGAATACGGGCCAAACCCGCATGCGGATCGCTTGGCGCAACCGCCGAGCGCCGCTATATCCGCGCTTCGCTTTTCCCGAGAGAACGGACACCACCCATGGCGCAACAGCCCGCGCAATACATTTTCACGATGCAAGGCCTGACCAAGGCCTATCCGGGCGGCAAGAAGGTGTTCGAGAACATCTGGCTGTCGTTTTTCCCGGACGCCAAGATCGGCGTCGTCGGCGTCAACGGCTCGGGCAAGTCGACGCTGATGAAAATCATGGCCGGCATGGACAAGGATTTCACCGGCGAAGCGTTTGCGATGGCCGGCACCAAGATGGGCTATCTCGAACAAGAGCCGCAGCTCGATGCATCGATGAACGTGCGCGAGAACGTCGAGTCCTGGTGCCGCGAGAAGCAACTGGTCACGCGTTTCAACGAAGTCAGCATGGAAGTCGGTGAGAACTATACCGACGAGCTGATGGAGGAGATGACCAAGCTCCAAGAGCAGATTGATGCGTCGGATGCGTGGGACATCGATTCAAAGATCGACATGGCGATGGACGCATTGCGCTGCCCGCCGGACGATAGCGGCGTCGAAAAGCTCTCCGGCGGTGAACGCCGCCGCGTGGCGCTCTGCCGTCTGCTTCTCTCGAAGCCGGACATGCTGCTGCTCGACGAACCGACCAACCACCTCGACGCGGAAAGCGTCGCCTGGCTGCAGCATCACCTCGAAAACTTCCCGGGCTGCGTCATCCTCGTGACCCACGATCGCTACTTCCTCGATCAAGTGACGAAGTGGACGCTCGAACTCGATCGCGGCAAAGGCATCCCGTACGAAGGCAATTACTCGGCGTGGCTCGAAGCCAAGGCCAAGCGCATGGCGCAGGAAGAGCGCGAGGCCGAAGGCAAGCAAAAAGTCATGTCGCGTGAATTGGAATGGGTGCGCCAATCGCCGAAAGCGCGGCAAGCCAAGTCGAAAGCGCGTCTGTCACGCTACGAGGAAATGGCCGCCGAGGCCGAACGCGCAAAGCAGACCTTCGCGACGATACAGATCCCTCCCGGCCCGCGCTTGGGTCACAACGTCATCAATTTCGAGGGTTTGAAAAAGGGCTTCGGCGAGAAGCTGCTTATCGATGGTCTCACGTTCAAGCTGCCGCCTGGCGGCATTGTCGGCATTATCGGCCCAAACGGCGCCGGCAAGTCGACGCTCTTCCGCATGATCACCGGCCAGGAAAAGCCGGACGAGGGGACGATCACGATCGGCGACAGCGTGAAGCTCGGCTTCGTCGATCAATCGCGCGATGCGCTCGATGACAAGAAGACGATCTGGGAGGAAATTTCCGGCGGTCTCGACATTCTCGAAGTCGGCAACCGCGAAATCCCGTCGCGCGCTTATGTGTCGAGCTTCAACTTCAAGGGCGCGGATCAGCAGAAGAAAGTCGGCCAGCTCTCAGGCGGTGAACGCAACCGCGTCCACCTCGCCAAAACGCTGCTCACCGGCGCCAACGTGCTGCTGCTCGACGAACCGACCAACGACCTCGACGTCGAAACGCTGCAATCGCTGGAAGCTGCACTCGAAGATTTCGCCGGCTGCGCCGTCGTCATCAGCCACGATCGCTGGTTCTTGAACCGCCTCGCGACGCACATCCTCGCCTTCGAAGGCGACAGCCACGTCGAATGGTTCGAAGGCGATTTCGACAGCTACGAAGAAGACAAAATGCGGAGACTGGGCGTCAGCGAAATAATCCCAAGCCGCATCAAGTTCCAGAAGTTCGGGCGTTAGGGGAGGCAGCCGCAAGCAAGCACAAGAACGAGTTCAAGCAAAAATCCTCTCGGCGCTCGCCCGGTGAGCAATTTCGTCTCGCGATCGATGGACTGCTCACGAAAGTCTGCGTCGGTGGTGGATTCTGCGGCGATGCTGAGCATGCGCCGTTTGATCGTTCGCGCACCTCATGGACCGCTGACGACTTCGCAGTCGAGGTGCTACGCGCAGAAGGCATGTCGCCCATCATTATTGAAGGCTTCGGCCCGTCGAGATCAGAGTATTTCGACTGGATACGCGCGCAGTTCGTCGCCGACTTCGGCGAGTCAGTAAGTGTGAAAGACTTCAGGCGCTAGCGAAGTGGCTGATCGGTATCCTTGCCGATCTCGCGGCAATCAACGCTTTCAACCCAAGCCAAATAGCTTTCTTGACCGCCGCCACCGCCTTGGACGCTCGCTACGCCCGTCTCAGCGATGTCGCGCATCAGCTCCAGCGAAAGCGGCCGATTGAGGCCGGAGAACTTCTCAACCACGGCGACTGAGGTTTCGCGTCGTCTCTGCTGCATCTCAGCGAGGTGCTTGAACAGCCCATTTGCATTCGGCTTCCTGAGCCGCAGCCGATAAATCGCTTCGCGTTGCGCGTCTGTCAGCGCCATTGCCTTGCTCCCCGACCATTCCACCCAGGGCCAGCTAACAACCTCGGCGGGCAGAGCGCAAGTATGGTTAATGCGATCGTCCAAAGAAAACGGCCGCGCAGCTCATCGCCACGCGGCCGTCATTCAGTGCGAGCGCAATTCCCTAGCGCGAGGCGTAGCGATCGCCTTCTTCGTCTTCCATGCGGAAGACGACGCGCAGGTTCACCGGCGTGCCGGCAGTGCTCGAGCCGTCAGCCAAATAAGGCGCGTGTTCAAGCGTGTTGGCGACACGCAGAGCCGCACCGCCGAAGCCCGGCGTTTGTTCGACATTCTCGCACGCCAAGCGGCCGCTATCGCGCACGATGCAAGCCAGGCGCGCTTCACCTTCGCGCTCGCGCTCAAGCGCGCGCGCCGGATAAAGCGCGGAGAGGCGGCGCGCCGTCGGCACGCGCGCCCAAACCGGACCGCGCGGCGGCGTCACGATCACGCTTTCGCTTTCATCGACGCTCTCGCTGCTCGACGCGCTGATCGGCGTGACGCCGATCGTCGTTTCCGGCACAGGCTCGGCGCGCGCTGGCGTGCTGGCGGCGCGTGAACGCGCGCGCGGCGCGGGCGCTGCGTCTTCCGAGGCTGGTTCAGCGATCGCACTGTCAGCCGAGTCCGCTTGTCCAAGCGGAGAGGCGCGCAGGCCGTCATCGCCCGCGTATTCGTCCGAATATTCGTTGTTGATCGCGTATTGATCCTGCATTTCGCTGGGTTGCGTCGTACGCCATGCAGCGTAGCTGGCGCCGGCGAGTACCACGGCGGCTACCGCGCCGAGCACCCATTTGCCTGCGCCGCCGCCTTTGGAGGCCGTGATCTTATGGGTGCCGTTGGTTGGCCCTTGGCTTGTCGGTCCTTGGCTCACATGCCTCTCCTTGCATTCGAGAACCCGCGCGTCGCGAACGTCCATGACGGCGAGATGTTCCGCAACCGCCGCTCTTGTTTCTGTGGACAGGGCAGGACGCTATCCTTCAGCGGGCAGACGCAACCTCTTGAATTCGTTGAGCCGCGCCGAAATCAATCCGACCGACTTCAGCTCGTGCGATGATGCACGCATCTCCAACACGGGAGGCTCCGGATCCAAAAGCCGACAGCGTTGTGAGATGCGGTTTGAACGTGATGCGGTTGAAGTCTGCGAAGATGAACGCCGCTGCTCCGTAAGATGAAGGAAAGCGGAGAACCTTGCGGACGATTTGGCGTCTGCAATGCACGTCAGCCGGGAACGGGAGTATGGCGCTAAGGCTCGCCGGATACCCAGCGTCGCGAACGGTCAATTCGAGTAACATCGGCTGTGGTGGGAGAAGTCCACATTGACCTTCGTGCTGAGCGTCGTCGCGACACGCTCAGCAGTTCGCCTGTCAGCAAACGCATGGCCCCCGGATGTCCGTAGGAACGCCACGATGCTCCCGCCGGCTGCACAACATTCCGCGCAAGGGCGCGCTTCGGCAAACCCAACACTATTCTTAGAAGCTTCAGTCGAAGCGCGCCTTTGCTCTCCCATCTCCGCAGCGCTCACGCGTGTGCGGCCGTCACAGCATGGCTGCAACGGCCGCGTCGCGTTTATCGTCCATAGAGGCGCACGAACAGGCGGTTGGCCGGATGCGATGCGCGGCGTTGGCATTCTTCGGCCGACATCACTTGCGTGCCAAATGTGCCTTGGATGACGCCAACATTATTGCGATTGCCCGCTTGCGCGATGTTGGCGTCATTGTTGCGACCGTACTGGACCAAGCAGGCATTGTTGTTGTTGCCGTCTTGCTGGATCGTGCCGGTATTGTTGCGGCCGCCTTGCAGCAGCGTTGCATCGTTGCCGCGGCCGTTCTGCACCACGCCGGCGCCATTGCCGCTGCCGCTTTGCTCGACGCTCGCCGTGTTGGCGCGTGAGCGAAGCATGTCACGAAGCGATTGAGCCGAGGCGGGTTGCGCGGCAAAGCTCGCCATCATCAGGGCCGCGGCCATCAATGCGAAAGTGCGTTTCATGATCGTCGCTCCGTTAGAGTCTCAGCGTGCGGCTGCAAACTTCGCCGTCTTCATCGAAGACCGTGAGTTCAGCGCGGCCGCGGCTGTTGCGGTTCAAGCTGATTTCGTTCTGCGCGACGACGGCGGTGTCGCCGGCATCGAGCGTGACTGCGCCGCCTTGGCTGATCGTCGACGAGCCGGCGCTGCCGGAAACGTCGAGATCGAAGCTGTATTCGGCGTCGAGCCAAGTGTCGCTCTCGACCAATGCTTCAATCAGCGCGCCGTGCGACGTGCGGCGAATGACGATGTCGCACATGGCGGAAGCAGGCTGATACTGGACGCGTTCGATCTGCGCGGGCGCAATGTCCGGCGCCATAGCGGCGGCAGGCATCGCAACATCGAGATCGGCAGGCGCCAAGCTCGCGTCCGCTTCAACAGCGATCGCAACGGCGGCGGGTACGGCGCTCTCATTGGGGAGAGCAGATGCGGAGCAGCCGATCAAAGCCAGCATGGCTACCGCAGAAGCAAGATAAGACTTCAACATGATCGGTGCTCCCGAAAGGCGGAGGCGGGGATGGCCGGAGCCACCCCCGCCGCGTGTTGGTTAGTTGTAGCCGCTCTGCACAACGACAGAGATGTTGCCGTTGCCGCGTTGGCGGACTTCGACATCTTGGTTGTTGCCAACCTGGATGATGCCGGACGTGTTGTTCGTGCCGTCTTGGTCAGTGACAGCGCGGTTGCCGGTGCCGATCTGCGCCGTGCCGGCGACGTTGCCGCGACCCGTCTGGATCGTGGTCGAGCTCAGGCGGCGGCCTTCCTGACCGGTGACGGCGAAGTTATCGCGGCCGATCTGCACGGTGTCGGCGTTGTTGCGCGTGCCGTACTGATCCATGCGCAGGAAGTTGTTGAAGCCTTCCTGAACGCCGCGCGAGTATTGGCGGCGGCCGTCCTGGTTGGCGACGCTGCCATTGCCGTTGCCGTTTTGAGCCGAGCCCGTAGCGTTAGCGTAGCCCGATTGCGTTACGACAGTGCGGTTCTGAGCCGAAGCAGGGGCGACCGTCATGCCGACAATCATGGCGAAAGCGGCGGCAGTGGTGAGAAGGCGTTTCATGTCTGTTGCTCCACATCTGGTTCAGAGCGCCCCTCGACCGGCGTCTGAGTGATGTGAAGATGACGTGCGCAAGCTGAGCGGCGCTTGAACGACGATCTCAGAAGTTAGCTGACAATTCCGTCAGTTAGCGCCTCAGTCAGCGGCGGGGCGCGTGCTCGCCGAGCCAGGTGGAAATGAGCTCCAACGCAGCATCGCGTTCAAGATCGTTGAGCAATTCGTGCATGCCCTCGGGATACAATTCGAGCCGCTTGTCGCTCGATTTGATCATCTCGAAGAAGCGCTTGCTGCCGCGCGGATCAGTGGCGCGATCCTGTTCGCCGTGCAGCACCAGAACTGGCGTCGTCCACGCTTCGTAGCGCCGCCAGCCGGACTCGGCGACGGCAATCGCGGTAACGCCCGTCCGCGCCGGCACGCGCGTGTCGCTGATCATTGGATCGCTGCGATAGGCGCGCACCTCGTCGGGAATGCGCGACAAACCTTCGGCGTCGAGCGGCGGAACCAGCCGCGCGGCGGGCGCGAACGCCGCGACGATGCTGGCAATCGCTTGCAAATGAGCTGGCGCGGCGAGTTGCAACGCGGGGGCGCTCAGCACGACGCCGGCGACATCGCTTGCATCTTCGGCCACGCTGACTGCGGTGACGAGGCCACCGAGCGAATGGCCGAACAGAAAGAGAGGCTTGCCGTGCTGGCGCAGCGCGCGGCGCGCGGCACGATGATCGGCGACCGCTTCGCGCATATCGACAACACCGCGCGGCCCAGCCGATCGGCCGTGCCCGCGCATATCGAACGCATAGACATCGAAGCCCAGAGCGAGGAGGCGCGGGATTAAGCCGTGATAATGATCGACATAACGCTCGGCATATTCGGCAAAGCCATGCGTAAGCAACACGACGCCCCGCGCATTCGCCGCCCGCCAGCAATAGCCGGCGCGGCCGCGATCAAAGTCCCAGGGCGAGGCGCGGGGGGCGTCTGCATCAGCCATGGGGCGCCATCATCCCCGGATCGCGCGCCGGATCAAGCTTTGCGCTTCCGCGCGCTGCGCAAAGCAGCCATGATGCGCTGTCTGAGAGGGAGGCGTTATGCGCAAAGCGTGGGCAGGATTGGCGTTGATGATGCTCGCGGCGTGCGGACCGTCCTTCGCGCCACTGAATGCGCCGACTGTGCCATGCGCCAGCATAAGCGAAGCAGAGTACAGGACATTCCGCGAGAATGGCGCCGCGTCCGCCGTTGCGCGCATCCACGAGAGCGGCATGGTCGACATGACGGCTGGCCCCGGCGTTCGTCACTGCGCGACCTTCAACAGCAGCATCCGCCCATGCCGGCGTCCGAATGACTTCGTCATCGAATACACACTCGTCGATGGCTCGAAGCATTACGTGCATGTGCCGCCGAACACGGAATATCGCTTCGTCGTGACTGCCCGCCCGACGACGTGCCAGGTCCTCGATCTCTAACGCTCCAACAGCGCCGCCGTCGCCATGCCGCCAGCAGTGCAGACGCCGATGACGGCGCGCTTGGCGTTGCGGCGACCGAGTTCGAGCAGGGTGGAGCCCAGATAACGAATGCCGCTCATGCCATACGGATGGCCTAGCGCGATGGCGCCGCCATTGACGTTGGTGCGCTCCCACGGCGTGTCGAGTTGGCGCTGATTGTAGAGCGTCGTCACGGCATACGCTTCGTGCAGTTCCCAGAGATCGACATCGGCCGCGTTCACAGCGTTCAGCTTCATCAGCTTGTGAATAGCCGGCGTGATGGCGATGCTCATCTCCTCGGGCGCTACCGAACCAAGCGCATAACCACGCCAATAGCCCAAAATCGGCAAACCGCGCTGTGCAGCGATCTCCGCGTCCATCATCACGACTGCGGCTGCGCCATCGGACAATTGTGACGCGTTGCCTGCCGTCGTCGTGCCGCCCTCATAGACGGGCTTCAGCGCCGAGAGCTTGTCGATGGTCGTATCGGGGCGAGGGCCCTCGTCGCGATCGAGCACCACATCCTTGATGCTGCTCTCGCCCGTCGCCTTGTCGGTGACTTTCATCTTCGCAGCAAAAGGCACGATCTCGTCCGCGTACTTGCCTGCCGCGGCCGCCGCTGCGACGCGGCCTTGGCTCATGACGACGTATTCGTCCAAATCGCGGCGCGAGATGTTGTACTTGTCGGCGACGAAATCGGCGGTCTGGTTCATCGTCCACCAGACGGCGGGCATCATCTGCTGCAGCGGCTCGTAGAAGAAGCCGTTGAAGTTCAGATTGAACTGAACCAGCGAAATGCTCTCAACACCGCCAGCAATGCCGCAGCTGATCTCGCCGCGCGCAATCGCGTTCGCCACGAACGACGCTGCACTCAAGCCTGAGCCGCAATAGCGGTTCACCGTGATGCCCGGCACGCCGGCGCCGAAGCCTGCAAACAAAGCCGCATTGCGCGCCACGTTGTGACCGGTGGCGCCCTCGGGCAGTCCGCAGCCGAGCACGACATCCTCGATCTCGCCAGCTTCGATGCGCGCGCGTTCAGCCGCCGCCTTCATCACATGCGCCGCCATGGCGACGCCGTGCGTCTGGTTCAGCGCGCCACGCTGCGCCTTGGCGATGCCGGTGCGGCAATAGCTGACAATAGCGACGTCTCTCATGCGATCCTCCGTGCGCACCATGCGCAACACATTCCGATCGCGCAATCATCCGTAGAGATAGGGACGCACAACTCGTTCCGGCGCCCCTGTGCATAAGCAGCAAATCAGTTCATGATCCACATCCGTCAGTGTTGTTGCGCATGCGCATCAACACGAGCGGGGAGAGAGGTCATGCGCAAATACGCAGCGCTTCACGAGCATCTCAACAAACGCGCCGGCCGCGCCGAAATGCTGAGCTTCGAGGACATCGAAGAGATCATCGGCAAAGAGCTGCCCCAGAGCGCCTACAAGCATCGCTCATTCTGGGCCAACGACAACCAGGATCACCATTCGCACGCTCGCGCCTGGATGCGCGCCGGCTACCGGGTTGCTTATCTCGACCGCGATCAGAAGGTGGTCCGCTTCGAACGGACGCGCTAAGCTCCGGCCCGCTGGGGCCAGGAGTGAAGCGATGCGTAAAGTGCTGTTCCTGCTGGCGGCCGCGGCGGTGCTGTCCGGTTGCGCCTCGACCCTGAGTGCACTGGTCGATGAGCGCGCCCAGCAGCAATGCGAGGAAGAAAACCGCCGCGCCCCTGATCATTTGGCCTGCTAGGCCGCGCATCCAAGCCGCCCGCGCGCCGCATCTCCCTCATACGGCCCGCGCTTGCGGGCGCGTCCGCTTGGGCGGACAATGGGACCAAAGAGGAGGCGTTCATGCGTTGGTTGGCGGCCCTGGCGGCGCTCGGAATGGTGGCGGCCTGCGATGGCTCTAGCGTTAATGTCAACGGCGTCGATGTGGGCGAGGCGGGCGGCTACACCGTAGAAATCCGCGCCAGCGAACTCGAACAGACCTACCTCATCATGACGCCGGAAGGCCGCACCGTTGGCGCCCGCGCAGCTGAAGGCGTGTCAGCGCTCATGGATAGCGCCCGCGCGCAATCGCTTGCCGCCGAGGCGCCGCCCCAGAGCAGCGAGGAAGTGCCGGAAGTTTTCGCCATGCGCGTACCCGGCTTTGAAATGAGCGTTGGCGGGACGGAAGACGACGCCAATGGCGATAATGGCCGCGTGCAGATGAGCATTGGCGGCGGCGAGCAAAACATCGTCGTTCACGCCGATGAAGGTGGTCCAGGCGAAGCGGACGACCGCGCTTACATTCGCATCTCCGGTATGGACGAAGCCGCGGTGCGTGAGTTCATTGCCGAAGCGGACGAACTCTCGCCGGCCGTTCAAGCGCAGCTGCTGACGGAACTCGGCTTCGAATAATACACAAGCGCAGACGCGTGCTTGCCCGCGCGCGTCTGCATGCGCTTTCCTGTCTTCGATCTGATTCGGGGACAAGAATGCGCAGAATGCTGCATGCGGCCGCCGCCGCGCTTCCACTGATGAGCCTTATCTCTGCAGCGCCCGCGCGCGCCGATGAAGGCATGTGGACGTTCGATAATTTTCCGCGCGAGCGCATGCAGGAAGATCTGGGCTGGGCGCCGGATCAAGCTTGGCTCGATCGCGTTATGGCGGCGACGGCGCGGATGCCTGGCTGCTCGACATCGAATGTCAGCAGCGATGGCTTGATGCTGACCAATCATCACTGCGTCATCACTTGCGTGACCGCGCTCTCGACGACGGAAGCGAACTTTATTCAGGACGGGTTCCAAGCGCGCATTCGCGAAGAAGAGCTGCGCTGTCCGAACATGAATATCGACGTGCTCACCGGCATCGTCGACATCACGGACGAGATCAATCGCGCCACCGCAGATGGCCCGCCGGAGACCTTCGCCGCGTTGCGCGACGCGGAGTTCGCGCGCCAGGAGCGCGAGTGTCAGCAAGCGGGTCAACGCTGCGAGGTCGTCACGCTCTATCAGGGGGGCCGCTACGCGCGTTATAGCTATCGCCGCTTCACCGATGTGCGCTTGGTGTTCGCTCCTGAGCATCGTGTCGCGGCATTTGGTGGCGACGTCGATAATTTCGAGTTCCCGCGTTACTGCCTCGATTTCGCGTTCCTGCGGCTCTACGAAAATGGCGTCCCGGCTTCGACGCCGAACCATCTCTCGCTCGATTTCGATCCGCCGGAAGAGGGCGACATCGTTCTCGTCGCCGGCAATCCGGGGCGCACGTCGCGGCTGCGTAGCGTCGCCGAGCTTGAGTTCGAGCGCGATGTAAATCTTCCTTGGCAGATTGAAGGTCTGACCGAGCAGCGCGCGCGGATCAGCGCTTACGCCGCGCAAGGGCCGGATCAGGCGCGCATCGCATCGAGCGCGCTACAGAATGTCGAGAATGCGCTGAAAGGCCTTACTGGTCGTCGCAACGCCCTGGTCGATGCCACGGGCTTTGCGCAAGTCACGGCGCGCGAAGCGGATCTACAAGCGCGCGTCAACCGCAACCGCGCAGCGGCGCGCGAGATGGGCGATGCGTGGGGCGAAATCCGGCGTGCGCAACGTACGTATCGCGCCATGTTCCATCGCTACCAAAATCTCGAACAGCGCGCCGCTGAGCGTTCGATGCTGTTCATCTGGGCGCGTGATCTGGTGCGCGGCGCGGCCGAACGCAGCGTGCCGAACGGCCAACGCTTGCCGCGCTACGCCGAAGCGCGCTTGCCGGCGATCGCAGCGACGATGCGGACGCAGGCGACCGTGGCGCCGGAATTTGAAGAGATGCAGCTCCGCTATTGGTTGGAGCGTCTGCAGCGCGATCTCGCCAGCGATCCGGCGCTGCTGCAGCGCGTGTTCAACGGCGAAACGCCGGAAGCGCTGGCGGCGCGGCTCTCGCAATCGCGTTTGGCTGAACCTGCGGTGCGGCAAGCGTTGTGGGATGGTGGCGCCGAGGCGATCGCTGCGTCGGATGATCCGTTCATCGTGTTCGTGCGCGCCTGGGATGCTGACGCACGCGAAGTGCGGGCCCGCTATGTCAGTGAAGTAGAAGCGCCGGTGGCGCGCGCTCAGGAACGCATTGCGCGCGCGCGTTTTCGTGCGTTTGGCACCGAGACTTATCCGGACGCCACGTTCAGCCCGCGCGTCTCCTACGGCACGGTGCAAGGCTGGACGGAGCCGGACGGCGAAGTCATCCCGGCGTTTACGCAGCTCAGTGGCTTGTATGAGCGCGCCACCGGCGCGCCGCCGTTCCAGCTGAGCCAAGCGTGGCTCGATGCGCGGCCGCGTCTCAACCCGAATGTCGTGTTCAACGTCTCTAGCTCGAACGATGTGATCGGCGGGGCTTCGGGAAGCCCGCTGCTCAATCGCGACGCCCGCGTTGTCGGCATCATCTTCGACAACAACATGCATGCGCTCGGCGGCGAGTACTTCTACGATGCGCGCCTCAATCGCAGTGTTAGCGTCTCCGCGTCAGCGATCCGCGTCGCGCTTTCGGACGTCTACGGCATGCAGGCGTTGGTGGCTGAGCTGCAGCAATAAGCATCGCAGCGTTGGGCGGAGCGTAAGGGAAGGGTGGGTCCGCGGCGGGGGGCCGCGCCTTACGTCCGCCAACGCCGCGTCTTGAGAACACCGGCGACGGGCATACTCGGAGGGATGCCGCCGCCGGCGCTCTCCGCCTCGTCCTGCTGGCGGAGGGTAGAGGCGTTGAAGATCACAACACCGCACCTTGCACGTGAGCTTCAACGACGATTAGACGGCACGTCGTAATCCATCGGCAAACGACATCAATCTGCGACGAATGACGTTCAGCTGAGCGCTTCGTTCAAGAACGCAGTCTGTCGTTGCAGCGATGCAAATGTCTGCGGGATCGGAAACGCCAGGAAGCCGTGGCACGCGCCCGGATACACATCGAGTTCGCCGCGATTGCCGGATGCGATCCAGCGCGCGTGCATGAAGAGGCTGTCATCCAGCAACGCATCGCGCGTGCCGATTGTGAAGAGCGCGGGGCAAAGGCCGCTGAGATCGGCGTAGAGCGGTGAGAGCTCCGGCGCGCGCTTCTGCTCGGGCGTGAGGCCTGGAAGAAAGGCGTCGCCGAATTTGTAGATGTCGATGGTGCGCAGGATGAGGCGTTCGCTGTCGCCGAACGTGCGGGCGCTTGGCGTGAGGCCGAGATCGAAGACGCCGAAGACGAGATTGGCGGCGTTGAACGGCGTGCGGCCGTGCTTGTCGCGCAGACGCAAGATGGTCATCGCCGAAAGATGCGCGCCGGCGCTCTCGCCGCCGATGGCGAGCTTCGATCCGCCGAAGTCGGAGAGATGGTCGCTGACCCAGAGTGCTGCCGCTTCGCAATCGTCCGGGCCTGCAGGGTAGGGATTTTCCGGCGCCAAACGATACTCAACGCTGAGCGCGGTGAGGTTCGTCGTATCGGCGATAATTTCGAGCAGACGGTCCTGTTGATCCGCGGCGCCAAGCACATGGCCGCCGCCGTGAATGTGCAGATAAACGCCGCGCGATTTGGCTGGCGCCACGGCGCGCAGCTTCAGCTTGCCGGCAGGACCATCAATCTCGATCCACTTCGCGCGTTCGGACTTCGCCGCCGGCGGAAACGCGCCTTCGCCACGCTCGCGCGCTTCACGCACCTTCTGCGCGCCAACGTCCCACCATTCGGCCATGCCTGTCATGGCGGCGACGATCGCTTCATTGCACGAGCGCGTCTCCGGCGGGATGGCGGCGTCCGAGAAGAGGGCGGGATCGAGATTCGTCGTCATTTCAGTCCACCCATCTTCCGGATCAGTTTCCATTCGTCAGCCGTCACCGGCTGCACGGAGAGACGCGAATTATTCACGAGCACCATGTCGGCGAGTTTTTTCTCGGTCTTGATGGCAGCCAGCGACACCGGCTCTTTCAGCGGCTCAACCGCTTTGAAGTCGACGCAATAGAACTTACCCGTCGCGTCGCTCGCATCCGGATACGCCTCCTTCACCACCTCGCTGACGCCGACAATCTCTTTGCCTTCGTTCGAGTGGTAGAAGAAGGCGAGGTCGCCTTTCTTCATCGCTTGCAGATGCGCTTTGGCTTGGTGATTGCGCACGCCAGTCCAGGAATCCGCGCCCTTCTTGACGTGCTGCGTCCACGACCAAGTGTCGGGTTCGCTCTTGATCAGCCAGTACTTCATCAGTTGGCGGCCGCCGGCACTTGGGCAAGCGCTTCGATGGTGATGGTGACGGTGTTGCCAATCAGGTTCGGCGCCGTCGCCAGGCCCCATTGCGTGCGGTCGAGCGTGCCTGTGGCGGAGAAGCCGGCGGTGCGGCGATTATTGTTCGGCGCGTCGGCGATGCGGTTTAGCGTGACATCAAGCACCAGCGGATGCGTTTGGCCGAGCAGCGTCAGATTGCCGGTGACTTCAGCGCGCGTGTCGCTGATGAGGCGCACGGACGTGGATTGGAATTCCATCGTCGCGAATTGCTCCGCGTTGAGCCAGCGCGCGCCGCGCAGATGTTCGTCGCGCGTCGTGTTGCCGGCGCTGATGCTGGAGACTTGCACAGTGGCGCGGACGGAGGAGTTCGCCGGATTAGCTTCGTCGAGGATCACTTCGCCGGCGACCGTATCGAACTGCCCAAGCACGCGGTTGAAACCGAAGCGATCAATCGAGAAGGCGACCTGCGTGTGCGCGGGATCGAGCGCGTAGGTGACGGGCTCAGCGTGCGCGGCGCCCGCCACGAACAAAGCGGCGGCGGCAAAAATCAGAGATCGCATTGAAAGTCCCCTGGCGTATCTAGGCTCTGGCCTCGAACACCAGGTTGAACGGCGTCTCGGCGGCGCGTCTGAATTTAGAGAAGCCCGCGTCCTTGGCTACCTTTTTCAGCCGCGCTTCACCGGCTTGTGCGCCGAGGCCCAGGCCGACCTCCTGGCTAAGCGAAGCCGGCGTGCAGATCATGGTCGACGCCGCGTAATAGACGCGGCCAACGGGGTTCAGATTGTCCTTCAGATCGTCGTGCGCGAAGGGCTCCACGATCATCCAGGTTCCGTCATCCGCAAGCGCTTCGCTCACATGTTTGCCGGCGCCGACGGGATCGCCCATGTCGTGCAGGCAATCGAAGAAGGCGACGAGATCGTAATCAAGCGCGGGATAATCCTTGGCGCTGGCTTGCGCGAAAGTGATGCGCTTCGCCACGCCGGCTTCCTTCGCCAGCTCTTTGGCGCGCGCGATTGAAGGCGCGTGATAATCGTAGCCGAAGAACTTCGACTTCGGATAGGCGAGCGCCATCAGGATGGTCGATGCGCCGTGACCGCAACCGACATCAGCGACCTTCGCGCCCTTCTTGAGTTTGTCTTCCACGCCTTTGAGCGAAGGGATCCAGCTCGAGACTAAGTGCGCGTTATAGCCCGGGCGGAAGAAGCGTTCCGTGCCGCGGAAGAGGCATTGCGAGTGTTCGTGCCAGCCGACGCCTTTGCCGCTCTTGAACGCTTCCGCGACCTTGTGCTCGTCGAGCCACATGGCTTGTACGAGGTCAAAGGCGCCGGCGAAAAATGCCGGGCCGCCTTCATCGGCGAAGGCGCAGGCTTGTTCGGCGTTCAGTTTGAATTTTTTGCTCTTCGGGCTGTAGTCGACGTAACCCGCCGCGGCCTGAGCCGAGAGCCATTCGCGCAGATAGCGCGCGTTGAGTTTGGTCTTTGCGGCGAGCTCTTCAGGCGTGACGGCTTTGCCGTCGGCCATGGCTTTGTAGATGCCCAGCCTGTCGCCTAGAAGGACGAGTGCTGCGCCGCTACAGGCGCCAAGATCGCCGACAAGCTTGCCAAGAAACGCGTTCAGCTTTTCCGGATCAGGCTTCTTCATGGATCGACCCCCGAGAAGAGGGGCTGAGCTAACGCCTAGTTTTCGAGCGCTACAAGCTGGCGGCGAAAATTTTAGGTTTGCGCCTTTGGCGCGCCCAATCGTGCGCCAATCCACGCAGCCGCAGGGACGAAGACGATCGCCGCGATCAGCATCCAGAGCGGATGCGGGATCATCACCAGGTTCAAGCACGTCGCCGCGAAGAGCGCGCCGCCCGCCACCCATCCCGCCCAGCGCCGGGCGCCGATCTTCGCAGCTGCGAACGAAGCAACCAAAGCCGCGATCGTCCATGTCACCGGCAAGCCGAGTAACGAGAGAACGGGCGCGGTTTGCATATAATCCCGGATCGCCTCGGGATTAGTGATCTGCACCTCGGGCGGCGGCGGAAAAAAGCGATGATTCAGCATGTCGCCAAGCATGACAACGCCGATCCCCGCGGCGATGCCGATCACGATCCCGAGAATGAGACGAGCGACAGCCATTGTGACAACCCCCGTTGCGGCGCTTCAACCATGCTGCGCTTTGTACTCGCGCGTCAATCGCGCGCGCTTGATCTCCGGCCAAAGCCCCGTAAACGTGGCTGCGCATGAATGCCGCGCTGGAAGCAGAAGGGCTGGTCAAGCGCTACGGCGCGCGGACGGCAGTTCAAGACCTCAGTTTCAAGGTCCCGCAGGGATCGATCTATGGCGTGCTCGGGCCAAACGGCGCGGGCAAGTCATCGACGTTGCGCATGCTTGTCGGCGTGCTGCGGCCAACCTCGGGTGCGATCACCGTGCTGGGCGGGCCAGCGAACCGCGAGACTATGAGGCGCGTCGGCTATTTGCCGGAAGAGCGCGGGCTCTATCGCTCGATGAGCGCGCGTGCGGCGATCGCTTATCTCGCGCGGCTGAAGGGCATGCCCGCCGGTAAAGCGTTCAAGCGTGCTGACCAGCTTCTCGAAGCGCACGGCCTGGGCAAGCACAAGCGCAAGAAGCTGAAGACCTTCTCCAAGGGTATGGCGCAGAAGGTCCAAGTGCTCGCCGCCATCGCGCACGAGCCTGATCTCATCATTTTCGACGAACCGTTCTCGGGTCTCGATCCGGTCAATCAGCGCGTGCTGGAAGAAACGATCCGCGCCGAAGCGAAAGCCGGGCGCACCATCCTGTTCTCCACGCACGTCATGGAGCATGCAGAACGGTTGTGCGATCGCATTCTGCTGATCGCGCATGGCCGCGCTGCGTTCGAAGGCACGGTGCGCGATGCGCTCGCGCTCGCACCCAGCGTAGCCGTGCTGGAAACCGATGGTGGCGAATACGATCTTAGCGCCGCGCTGAGCGGCCGTGGATTCATCGTCGACGAAGAACTCGGCGAACACGGAAACCGCCGTTGGCGCGTGCGCTTGGAGAATGGCCACGGCTCGCGGCAATTGTTGCAGGCTTGCGTTGAAGTCGGCGCGCCGTTGTCGCTGTTCGAGCCGGCGCGGGCGAGTTTGCACGAAGCGTTTGTCGCGCTGGTTGGCGACAAAGCAACGCCGAACGCGGGAGCCTGAAGATGTCTCCTGTCTTCCTCGTCGCGCGCCGTGAATACCTCGCTTATGTCGGCGCATGGGGCTTTTGGCTCTCGCTGTTCACTGCTCCGATCATCATCGCGCTCTTGCTGTTCGGCCCTGTGCTGCTGGCGCGGGCCGAGCCGCCGCGTGTGCTGGCGATCGTCGCCGAGCGCTCAGAAGATCTGACCGCCGTACGCGATGCCTTCGCGGAGAACGCTCGACGCGAAGCGCGTACTGAAATTCGCGCTTATCTCGATGCGGCGGCGCCCGCGATCGCGCTCGACGCGGCCGCGGCATTTGACGCCGCACCCAATCGCGCTGCAGGCATCGAAGCAGCGCGCGCGGTTGTGGCGCGCCGTGCGCCGCGCGCTGTGGCGGCATTCCCCACGCCGACGGAGCGCTATCAGATCATTCAGGCGCCCGCGCCCGATATTCAAGCAATGCGACCTTATCTCGATGGCACGCAGTTGCTGCCAGATGGGCGCACGCTGTTTGGCGCGGTCAACATCCGCCGCGTCGAAGGCGCGCCGGTGATTGAGTATTGGAGCGTGGGCCTCAGCCACAGCGAGCCCTCGAACATCGCCCGCCGCGCTATGCGCTTGGCGATGCAGCGCGAGGCGCTGGCGGCGCAAGGTCTGGCGCCGACGGAAGCAGACCGCATCGACGCGTTCGATCCACAAGTCGCGCAATTCGATCCGCGGGCCACATCAGGCGATGGGCAAGTCACTTTACGCGAGCGTGCGCCGTCCTACGCGGCTTTGGCGCTCTCGTTCATTCTGTGGAGCGTGGTGTTCTCAGTCGCGAACATGCTGCTTTCCAGCGTGATCGAAGAGAAATCCAACAAGATCCTCGATACCTTGCTGACGAGCGTTACGCCGCTGCAAATCCTCACCGGCAAGCTCATCGGCGTTGCGATGGTAAGCCTGACGCTCTTCCTGTTCTGGGGTGCGCTCGGCGGCGGATTGCTGAGTCTCGCAGCGGATCGCGCGGGCGACAGTATTTTCGGCCAAGTCGCGGCGGCGTTCCTGGAGCCGCGCCTGATCGCGGCGTTCCTGTTCGGCTTCGTGTTCGGTTACATCATGTACGGCGCGATTTTCCTCTCGCTCGGATCGCTCTGCGAGTCGTTGCAGGAAGCGCAGACCTTGCTCGGGCCGGTGGCGCTCGTGCTCGCCATTCCGATGATGCTGCTGACGCCGGCGCTCGATAATCCCAACGCACCGATCGTTGAGACCGCCAGCTGGATCCCGCTCTTTACGCCATTCCTGCTGTTGATCCGCGCCCCCTCCGGTCTCGAATGGATCGAGATAGCAGGCATGGCCGCGTTGATGGCCGCGAGTGCCGCGATCATCCTTGCGCTCGCCGCGCGTGTATTCAAAGCTGGCGTCGTCGATCAAGTCAGCATGTCCAGCTGGCGCGGACGCAAAGACGCGAAGGGCTGAGATTTCCAAGGGGGATGGAAATGCGGAGATTAGGTGCAGGCGCGCTGATCGCGCTGGCGTTTGCATGTTTGGCGGGATGTGCTGGGGTGCGCACGAGTTTCAGCTATTCAACCACTGAGCCGGAATCGCTCGTGCTGATGACGCGCCCGCAGGTCGGCGGTCTCTTGGCGACGCACATGGAGTTGCAGCGCGTCGATGTTACGACCGGCATGCCGATCGGGCCGAGCCACACGATCTTCATGATGGCGGAAAACCATCTCGTTGTGACCGACGCGGCAGGCGAGACGATCGGCACATCGCTCTACGCCAAAGCGCGCATGGAGCCCGGCGACTATGCCGTCCTGCAGATCACCGACACGGTGTCGCGCTACAATGTCGTGCAAATGCTTTGTTACGACCGCGCAGCGCCTGTGGTGCGGGTGCCTGCAAATTCGATCGTCGTCATTGAACCGATGCAAGTGCTTGAGGCGCGGGCGCGGATGGGGCGCGAGAGCAGCGATACATATCGTTACTCAAGCTTGCTGCCGGCGGTGCGCGACGTATTGCGCGGCTATCCCAACATTGTCGGCGAGCCGATTGTGGCGGAAATGATCGACGTCGTCGGTTTCGAAGATAGCGGTTCGCTCAACATTATCCGCGACCGCTGCGACTCGCACACGCCGTTCCGCTCTGTCTGGGCCGAGGTGCAGTCGCCGGACCTCAATCAGCCGCTCGGTATCGTGAAGGCGCCGGAGCGGACGCAATAGCCCCAACGTCAACTTGACGCCGCCGCGCGCGGCGTCACTGTCCGGCGCAATAGAACAGGGAGGAGCTTCATGGCTCGAATTGGATATGTGTGCGTCGGCACCAATGATTTCGATCGTGCGACTGCATTCTACGATGCGTTGCTCGCCGATCTTGACGGCAAGCGCCTGTTTCCGACGCCGCATGGTCTGCTCTATCGGCTCGGCAAGGGCGCGATGATCATGGTCACGCGGCCATACGATGGCCAAGGTGCCACCGTCAGCAATGGCGGCATGATTGCGATCGAGGTCGACAACAAAGAGCAAGTCGCCGCCGTGTACGACAAGGCGATTTCGCTGGGCGCAACCTGCGAAGGTAAACCCGGCGCGCGTGGCGCGTTTGGTGAGTTCGGCTATTTCCGCGATCTCGACGGAAACAAGTTCGCGGTCTTCTACACGGGCCGCGGTGGCTAAGTGTTGCGCCAGCCGTGCAGATAAATCGGCCGGCCTTCCGGATCTGAGAACGGGCGCAGCATGTGCTCGCGCGAACCGTCGCGCTGCACCACCATGGCGTCGCGAATGAAAGCGACGCCGGCGGCTTCAAGCCGAGCGTTGGCCGCGTCCCAATCGGCGGGCTCGAAATAGATGATGACGTCGCCACTTGGCGGCTTCGCCTCCGGCACGCCGCCAATCATGACGGAGGTGCCGCCGACGCGCATAAACGTCATGCCGCTCGCTTCGAACAGAACCGGCGCGCCCAGGACATCGCGGTAAAACGCAACGATCGCTTCAGGCTGCGATGTGGCAATGCCGATTTGGCAGACGCCATTGAGCAAAGCGGCTTCGGTCATTCCCATCTCCGTCTTTGAGCTGGTAATTAGTTTGACTAACTAAATAAGTCAATGCACATTTCGCCTATGGCTAGACACGACGCGCTCCACACCGCCGATCGCTTGCACAGCGGCGCGATCCGGCTGCTGCGTGCGGTGCGGGTGGCGGACGATGAAACAGGCGTCAGCGCGCCGAAGCTATCAGCGCTCTCCGTGCTCGTGTTCGCCGGGCCGCAGAGCCTCACGGGTCTGGCGCGCGCCGAGCAGGTGACGGCGGCGACGATGTCGAAGCTTGTTGGCGATCTGGAAGGCGAGGGGTTGGCGGTGAAGCGCGCTGACCCGAACGATCGCCGTGGCGTGCGCGTGGAATCGACGGCGAAAGGCCGCGCGATCCTCGAAGCGGGCCGCAAGCGTAGGCTGGCGCTGCTGCAAGCGCGTATTGCCAAGCTGCCGCGCGAACAGCGCGCGCTACTGGCGGATGCGGCGGAGCTGATGCTCGAACTGGCGCGCAGCTAAAACAAAAGCGCCGCCCGTTTCCGAGCGGCGCTTTCAAAACTCTAAGTGCTTCAAGCCTTACCGGCCAGTGCGGCTCGGCGGACGCGGCAGTAAGCCTTCACGCTGAGCGCGCTTGCGGGCGAGCTTACGGGCGCGACGCACGGCTTCAGCGCGTTCACGCGCACGCTTTTCCGAAGGCTTCTCGTAATGGTTACGGCGCTTCATTTCGCGGAAAGTGCCTTCCCGCTGCATCTTCTTTTTGAGCGCTTTCAACGCCTGATCGACGTTGTTGTCGCGAACGAAAATCTGAACCAGGGGACGTCTCCCGTAACCCGAAACCAATACCAAAGCGGCCGCTGACGCTATGCGCCGCGAGCCCCGTTCTGAAGCGAAGGGGGGCCAATAGCAAAAGGCCGCGCCCCTGTCCATGCCGCAGCGGGTCGACGGCAGGGCGGGGCGGGCGTAGCTTTGGCCCATGTCCGAAGCGCCCTCAGCCCGGTTCCGCACCCGAATTCTCGAGGCTTTTCCTGCCCATGCCGCCCGCTTGGGGTGGACGGACGCGGCTTTGAAGGCGGCCTGTGAGGAAGTCCAGCTTTCCGAGGGGGAGGCAGCACTCGCCTGCCCGAATGGGGCCGAGGACATGATGGACGCCTTCGCCGACCGGGCCGACCAGGCCATGCTGGAGGCGCTCGACGGGCTCGATCTGGCCGCGATGCGCTACAGCCAGCGGGTCAAAGCCTGCGTGCAGGTGAGGCTGGAAGCGCAGACGCCGTACAAAGAAGCCGCACGCGCGATGACGCGGGCGCTGAGCCGTCCGGATCGCGGGCCGCTGGCGGCGCGCTTGGTGTGGCGCACGGCGGATCGGATTTGGCGGGCGCTGGGCGATACCAGCACTGACGGCAATTACTATTCCAAGCGCGCCATTCTCTCGGGCGTACTCGCGAGCACTTACGCACGCTGGTTCTCCGATGAAAGCGCCGATCACGAGGCGACGTGGGCGTTCCTCGATGCGCGCATCGAAAACGTGATGCAGTTCGAGAAGTTCAAAGCGCAGCTGAAGCCGCTTTCTGAAGGCGTGCAAACCGCGATCGGTGTTGCGGCGCGCTTCCGCTATCCGGGGCGCTAGTTCCCGCCATCATTGACGGCAGCCGGCGTATCGCGATCGCGCCAGTGCCCTTGCGGCTGTTCGCGTGCTTGCGCGGCGTCGAAGAGCCAGCGCGCATACATGGCTGAATCGCCGCCGTGCGGCGCGTATATCACCGGGCGCAACGTAGCGACGGCGGCGTCGTATTCCTCCGAACGTATCAATTCTCGCGCGAGCAGCGTGCGAATGTGATCGGCCTGCGGCGCGAGTTCGAGCGCGCGCGCGAGAACTTCGAGTTGATCGTCGCTCATCGGCTCGTATTCGCCGGCGAAGGTAAGCGAGTAGAGGTAGAGTGTCGGGTAGTAGGCCGGATCTTCGCGGAACGAGCGCACAAGGTGGCGACGAGCTTCAACGAGCCCGGCGCGCATTTCATCAGGTGAAAGCTCGTCCGTCTCGTCCAGAATCATTTTCGCCAGCAAGTAGCGGCCCTCGGGATGGTTTTCCTGCACGGCGAAGAGCGCATCGAGGTGGCCACGCGCGCCGGCATTGTCACCACGGCGGATGGCGAGACGGGCGAGTACAAGGCGCGCCATTGGGTCGTTCAAGTAGGCTTGCGCTGCTTGGGTAATTTCAGCGGCGTCTTCGTCGCTGACGTCGGCGCTGCTTGTGCGCAAGCGTGCAAGCGGCAATAGCAAGTCGTTTGCCGAGCGCGGCAGCCGCGTCACCGTGACCGGCGCCATTTCCGGCGGCATGTCGATGTGAAGCAAACGCGAGCGGCCGCCGCCACGGCGGTATTGGTCGAGCTCTTCGCCGAATTGCTCGACACTGATGCCAAACGCCGGCTCAAATGATTGCATCGGATCGCCGCCTTCGCCGAGCAGCGCGACGTAGCGCTCAAGGCCGCGCAGGCGCTCGGTGTTGTTCGAGAGGTAGCTCGCGGCAAACCATGAGTACGAATAATACTGCTGCATGAACATGTTGGTCGGCCGCGTGACACGTTCCGGCGCGATCAAGTTCTCGATCTCGAAATCTTCGTAGCCGGGCACGTCGAGCCAGGCGAAGCGATTTTCGGACGGCCGGCCGATCGTTGCACGCCGGCGGCTGATCTCGACGGTCGAGACGTATTCGGCGAAGCCTTCAATGTACCAGCCCGGATACGCCGCCGGGAAATAGTGCAGCATGAAGTGGTGAGCGTATTCGTGGAAAAGGATGGTGCGGCGATCTAGGCCCATGTCGCGGTCGTAGCGCGAGAAGGCCGCGATCATGTCGCCGCCGGCTGTGTAGAAGCCGCCGACATCGTCGCTCATATTGGGCGCAACGACACGCAGGCCGCGAATGTTGCGCACGAGGTAAACTTCGAGCTTCGTTTCAGTTGGCCGCTCGGCCTGGCGCATCAGCGCGCGGAGGACGAGGTCGAAGTCTTCGAGCGATTGAGCGGCGTTGCGGACCTGCTGGTCGCTCATATCGCCATAGACGATGAAGTTGGCGCTCTCGGCGCGATACCAGCGGCCATCCTGCGCTGACGCTGCGCTTGCGAACAGGCAGGCAAAAGCGAACACCAAACTTGCAATTAGACGCGCCAGCATCCGTCTCTCCCCCGGTTGAACCTATCCTAGAGGCGGAAGTGCGCTTGCCAAGCGTCAGCGGCGCCATCGTGGCGGCGGGTGAAATTTTCGATACGCGCGCCATTTCGCGAAATTCGCGCTAGAGTGCGCGCCATCACGGAACCGTGAGGAGGCAAGCGCATGCAAGCATCTCCGCAGCGGCTGATGAGCGCCGCGCTCTGGCCGCTGGCCGTTTGGCCAAGCATTTTCAACATGGAGAAGCATCCGGCTGACGATTACGCGGAACGTACGTTTCCGCTGATCGCGACCGCCGTGGCCTTCTGGGTATGCGTCGGGCTCTTGGTCTATGTGCTGATGCAGACCGGCTCCCTTGTGAACATCGATGACGGCGACGGCATGGCGATCCAAGCGCGGATGATCCCAGGCTGGGTCGAAAGCGTTTCCGGTGTGCTCTGGTTTTTCCTGCCGTCGCTTTATGTCATCGGGCTCTGGCTCTATGCGGCGCGCGACGAAGCGTTTCCGGGTTAGAGCTTCAGCTTCGTAACGTGGCCCATCTTGCGGCCGGCGCGGGTGTCGCGCTTGCCGTAGAGATGAAGCCGCGCGTTCGGATCGGCGACGAGTGCGAGCCATGCGTCGGCGTCTTCGCCGATCAGGTTGAGCATTTCGATCTGCGCCGTGCGTGTCGTTGGGCCAAGCGGCCAGGCAGCGACGGCGCGGATGTGTTGTTCGAACTGCGAGGTGAGCGCGCCTTCGATGGTCCAGTGGCCGCTATTGTGAACGCGCGGCGCCATTTCGTTCGCGATCAGTGAGCCATCGACCATCACGAAAAACTCGATGGTGAGCACGCCGACATAATCGAACGCGGTGAGCACCTTCTCTGCGGCTTCAAGTGCTGCGCCTTGAACGGATACGCTTACATTCGCTGGCAATGTGGTGCGCGAGAGGATGCCGCCGGCGTGTTCGTTCTCGCAGAGATCGTAGTGGACGATGGCGCCATCCCAGCCGCGCGCGGCGATGATCGAAACTTCGCGCTCGAATGCGCAGAATCCTTCGAGGATGCCGGGCGCGCCGAGCTTCTCGTAAGCGCCGGCGACATCGGCCTCGCTCTTCAAGCGGATCTGACCGCGACCATCATAGCCCAAGCGGCGCGTTTTCAGAATCGCGGGCAGGCCGATGCGTGCGACGGCGGATTCCAGATCCGCTTGTGAGTTGATCGCTGCAAAAGGCGGCGTGGCGATGCCGATGGATTGGAGGAAGCTTTTCTCGTCGAAGCGGTCTTGCGCGATGGCGAGCGCGTTCGGACAGGGTGCGACGCGTGCGCCCGCGGCGATCAGCGCCTCAGCGGTCTGCGCCGGGACATTCTCGAACTCGGTGGTCACGACGCTGACGCGGCGCGCGAAATCAGCGAGCGCGGCGCTGTCGAGATAGTTGCCGATGATGGTTTTTGCGGCAACGCGGGAGGCGGGGCTGTCGGGCTCGTCTGTGTAGATGCAGACGTCGAAGCCGAGTTGTGCGGCGGCGATCGCGAGCATGCGGCCGAGTTGGCCGCCGCCCAAGATGCCGATGGTCGAACCCGGCGTCAGCGGTTTCATGTCGGGCTTTCGCTCACGGCGTCTGTTTGTGCTTGGCGGTAGGCGTCGAGGCGCTTGGCCAAAGTCTCATCGTTGAGCGCCAGGATCGACGTCGCCATCAAAGCCGCGTTCACGGCGCCAGCTTCGCCGATAGCCAGCGTGCCAACCGGCACGCCGCGCGGCATTTGCACGATCGAGAGCAAGCTATCGAGGCCCTTGAGTTCGCGGCTCTTGATCGGCACGCCGAGCACCGGCAGCGGCGTCATCGAGGCGGCCATGCCGGGCAAGTGCGCCGCGCCGCCAGCGCCGGCGATGATGACTTTCAGCCCGCGCCCCTTGGCGCTGGTCGCGTACTCGTAGAGACGCTGCGGCGTGCGGTGGGCAGAGACGACCTTGGCCTCGAACGGCACGCCCAGCGCCTTCAGGGTCTCGGCGGCGAGATTGAGGGTTTCCCAGTCGGACTTCGAGCCCATGATCAGGCCGACCAATGGGGCGGGGGTAGCCATGTTTCGGCTGCTCCTAAAAAACGCGCCAGTAATGGAAGCCGGGCGCGGCGTCCAGAGTTAAGGCGGCCTTTACCTCGTCAGGGCATGCCTGGGGATAAGAGGCGTCCCCCATGGCCTTCGGCCTGTCCGAGTCCAGTTCCGAAACGAACGAGCTCCTGCAAGGGCTTGGGCTTGCGCGCGCCGATGTCTCGGAGGCGGCGCTGGAGGCTTTGGCGCGACTCAGCGCTGAGCGCGACCTGCTGGCCGAGCGTTTGGCGGCCGCCGAGGCGCTTGCTGATCGCGATATGCTGGCGCCGGTGTTCAACCGCCGCGGCTTCCTGCGTGAGCTGCACCGGACGATGTCCGAGGTTGAGCGCTACCGAACGCCGGCTGCCGTGCTCTACATCGACCTCGACAATTTCAAAGCCGTCAATGACGCCTTCGGCCATGCGGCAGGCGACGAGATCATCCGCCATGTCGGCGCGCTGTTGGCGGAGAATGTCCGCGAGTCCGACGTTGTCGGGCGCTTAGGCGGCGACGAGTTTGGCGTGATCCTCAATCATGCGGGCGCCGAAGAAGCGCGCGTGAAAGCGGCGTGGCTGAGCGAGCTCATCAATAAGAGCGCGCTCGTGTTCGCGGGCCAGCGTCACCGTATCCAGGCGAGCGTCGGCATTCATCCGATCGCGATGACCGAAGATCCCGAAGCCGCCATCGCGCGCGCGGATGAAGCGATGTACGCGGAAAAGTACGCGCGCCGCGCCGAACAAGCACAGGCGTTCGCGGCGCTTTGAGCGCTAAGGGAGCGGCTTGCTGATTTCCTCACTCTGACGCGGCGCAAGCAGAGTCCACGCAACAAAAATCAGCGATGTGGCGAGCGCTATGTCGAGTGAGCGCTGCATGAGGCCGCCCCAAGACTCCAAGTCTGGCTGAACCATCGCGAAAAACACGATAGGGAACGCTAAGCCCGAGAGCAGCATGAAGGTGCGGCGCATCGGGAACGAGCGAAAGCCTGGTGCGAGGGATAGGAGCGCGATGCTCGCGCCCATGCCGAAATAGGCGATGATCGCAAAGAGGTTATGCAGGATTTGGCTCAGCGAGCCATCGAGCGGGCAGCCTGCATCGCACGGCGCGACCACGGCGAGAAAGTACGATGCTGGCGCAGACCATAGCAGCCACTTGCCGACGCGGCTCGCGCCGGTCGCTTGAATGAGTGGCGCCGAGACGAGCACGAAGGCTGACAACAAAAGCGTTGTCGCGAGAAAGCCTGCATAGGTGAGCGTGTTCGCCCAGGGCGTTCCCGTCGCGTTGTACTCGCTGACGAAGTTCGATAGTTGCGAGTAGCCAGGCTTTATCGCGGCGCCGATGAAGTAGAAGCCAATGACGTACACAATGCTCGTAACGAGCAGCAGGCGCGCGAGCTGAACTCTAGTCATACGAGGGTCATGCTCCACCGTGCGCGAACTGCGTGTCTCATGCCTAATGCTCCATTGTCATAAGCTGGTGAAAGAGGCCAAACGTCTCGATCATTCGAATGACGAGGAAGGCAACGAGCGCCGCAACCACGACCAACAGAACCGCTAGTGCCGCCTTCACCAGCGGGCGTCTCTTCTTGCTGGGATCCTCGTCATAATACATCAAGTGCGCGTTCGAGAGTTTCCGTTGCGGCCTTTGATGCACGAAAGACTATTTGGGGGCGAGGTGCCAGGCGGAGCCGAAGAGATCGAGCCAATATTGAGGGTAGACTAGCGTTTCGAGCCTGCGATCTCTCCTCCAACCACGCAGCTCCTGCGTTGGAGGCGGCGCGGTGCGCGAGTCTAGATCAACGATCGCTTGCGCGAGGTTTTGAGCGAGGACTTGCGCCCAGGGCTTCGCCAGAGCGGCAATTTCACTTCCCGAACTAAGGTGCTCAAGAAGTGTCGTTCGATCTGACGCCAAGCGGTCGCGCAAAGCGTCAACGTCAACTGCGTCAGGGTTTAGCGTGGACCAATACTCGATAACGCGGCGCCGCTCACTGTTCATCGTGGGGCCAGCAAGACAACAGCCGATGTTGGGCGGATCGCCGTAGTGCAGAGTGTTGTTGGTGATCGCGACTGACAGCAAATCGCTTGTGCGGCTTCCTGAAGAGAAAGCGACATTGAACGCTCGGCCGCACGCTTGGCAGCCAATTTCGACGAGTGCAGTTTCCTTCGCGTAGATGTTCGCGATTTTGATCGGTTCGAAGTCGACGAAGCGTGGAACGGCATATTCGTCGAACCAGTGCGGCTCGTGCGGCGTGAGGGCCAGTATGTCAGCGTAACAGGTGTGCACGGCGATATCGCATCGGTTGAGGCGGACGCTACAGACGCCAACTCAGCGCCAGCGCGCCGAAATCCTGCCGCGTCGGCTGCGTCTCGAACTCTTCCGTGCGCCACACGTAAGTGTACGCCAAGCGCCAATCGCCGGCGCTGACGCTGAAGCCGGTTTGGAAATCGGCGACGAGGGGTGTGCGCTCTACTGAGGGGCCGTCATCTTCCCAGGTGTTGCCATCGAGGAAGAGATTGCGCGCGACGGCGCGGCCTTGGACGCCGGCGAAGATTGACCACGAAAGGCGTCCGCCTTCGAAGTGTTCGACGCCGGAGAGTGATGGCCGCACGCGCGGTGGGCCGTAATCATTGTCGATGCGCCAGCCGAGGCGTGCAGTGAGGCCGGCCCGCGCTTCGGTGCGCAATGTGCCGAGGGTGACGCCGGCGTTTGGAGTCACGTCGAATTCGAGGCCGCCGAAATCGGTGGAGCCGCGCAGGGCGCGCCAGCGGCGGTCGAAGGAGACGGCGAAGGCGAACTCGTCTTCGAGTTGGCTGTCCCAGCCTTGCGGATCGGGGGCGCCCAGAAATTCGTGGATGCCGCGTTGTGCTTGTTCGCCCATCGCCGATGGGCCGACGATGCCGAACTCGAGTTCGTAAGTGTCGAGGTGTGTTGGGCGCCCTGCATCGTTGCGCGCTTCGGCGCCGACCATGAGCTGCACATAGAGCCAGCCCGCATAGGGATGCTGATCGGCGGGCGCGGGGACGGCTTGGATGTCTTCGGGCGTGAAGATCGATTGGCCGATCGCGACGCCCCAGAAGTCCGGGTTCTCGCCCGTGAACGCGCGCGTGAAGGCGCCGGCCGGACGCAGCCAATCGGGCACGCCTTCATCAGGCGAGACGTAAGCGATCTTGATGCCAGAGGTGTAGTTGCGATCGGCGCCGGAGGAGAGGCTGTCATTCTCCACAGCGATGGAGAGCACGCCTTTCTCGTCGTCGGGACGATCCGCGTAAGCGATGCCTGGCAGTGCGGCCATCAACGCCGCGCCCGTGAGCAAACGCTTCAGGCGATAATGCCTCAGGCTATGATGTCTGGCGTGAGCCTGTCTTCGATCCATTGGATTTGGTCCTTCAGCACCAACTTGCTGCGCTTCAAGCGCGCGATCTGCAGCATGTCGCCGGTTTTCTCTTGCAGTGCAGCGATGGCCGCGTCGAGCGCGCGATGCTCTTCGCGCAGCTCAGACAGCCGCGCGCGCAGCGCCCGCTTCTCGGGCGTGTCATTGATGTCGAACTCAACAGGATCGTCGGCGTCCATAAGCCCAATTTCCGCCGTTGGAACCGGCGTTTGCGCCGGTGATGGAACGAGGTAAGCCACGCCAGAAAGGCGCTGTAAAGCGGTAGGGTTCGCCAAATTTGTGCGGCGGAACAAGGGCAAGCGAAATTAATGCAAACTTAATCACTGTTGCCCGGAGACAACGCGAAAAAACGGGCGCACACTCTTTCTGCCCTAACTAAGAGGAGGCGCCTTCGATGGCTATCGAGCAGCGTTTACGCGAACTCGACGCCCGGCATCGGGATCTGGACATCATCATCAAGAACGAGGCCCAAAGGCCTTCCGTGGACCCTTCGCGGCTCACGGCCATGAAACGCCAGAAGCTCAAGCTTAAAGAAGAAATCGAAACGATCCGACAGGGTTTGGATCATCATTAGCCCGCCAAAACGGCGGCATCTTTCCTGAGACGGTATGCGCGTTTAGCGCGCAGCGTGGCGCTCGCGCCTAATGCCTGATGCGGTTCGCATCGGCGCGAGCGTACGCACTCACTGATCGAGCAACGGCAGATACTGCGCGTAGCCTTCCGCCGCCATTTGCGCGCGCGGGATGAAGCGGATCGCGCACGAGTTGATGCAGAAACGCTGACCACCTGAGCCGCGCGGACCGTCGTCAAAGACGTGGCCCAAATGTGCGCCGCCGCGGGCCGAGCGCACCTCGATGCGGCGCATACCGAGCGTGTAGTCTTCGTGCAGCGTGACCGCGCCTTCGCTCACGGGGCGGGTGAAGCTCGGCCAGCCGGAGCCGCTGTCATATTTGGTGGTGGAGACGAAGAGCGCCTCGCCGGTACGGGCTTCGACGTAGAGCCCGGCTTCGTGGTTGTTCCAATATTCGTTGTCGAACGCGCGCTCAGTGCCGCCTTCGTCCATGACCCAGGTGCGCAGGCGCTCAAGCGCGCTGGGGGAGCGCTCGGTCTGGGCCGGGCGTTCGCGGGTTTGGGCGTAGGCGTAGTAGCCGGCGCCGCTGACGGCGAGTAGCGCGATGGCGGCAATGGTGGCGATGCGCATGGGGAGCTCCTTGGTCGTGAGCTTCTACGATTGAGAGGTGCGCCCGGTTGCGCCGGCCGGCAACCAAACGCACGCTCCGTGCGTATGAGCAGCATGATCCGCCGCACGCTTCTTGCCAGTCTTTTGTTTCTCGCCGTCGCTTGCTCGCCGTCCGAGCCCGCGACCGCACAGCCGCAAACGCCGCCGACGGGCGCGGTGGAGGAGGCTATTTTCGCGGGCGGGTGCTTCTGGTGCATGGAGCACGACATGGGGGCGATCCCTGGCGTGATCTCGGTCGAGAGCGGCTACACCGGCGGGCGCAACGATAATCCGACGTACGAGAACCACCCCGGCCACTACGAGGCGGTGCGCGTGCGCTACGATTCAGGCCGCATCAGCTACGAGCAATTGCTCGCGCGCTATTGGCCCTTGGTCGATCCGACCGACGATGGCGGGCAGTTCTGCGATCGCGGCTCGAGCTATCGCACAGCGATCTTCGTCACAGCGGCGCAGCGCCCGATCGCGGAAGCGAGCAAGCGCGAGATCATCGCGTCGGGCCGCGTCAACGGCCGCGTGCTGACGCCGATCCTCAACGCAGCGACGTTCTGGCCGGCTGAAGAATATCACCGCGACTATGCGCGCCGAAATCCGGCGCAATACGCAGCGTATCGCGCTGGCTGCGGCCGTGACCGGGTGTTGCGCGAAGTTTGGCGGCGTTAGCGCTTAAGCTTCGCTGCCCGCGGCGTCGTCTTCGGCGTTGCCGCCATTGTAGGTCTCGGCCGGCACAGTCTCTTGCGCCGCCTTCAATGTCTTGGCTTCGGCCTTTGCGGTGCGCTTATCGGCGCGGGCTTTGGCGGCGGCGGCATCGGCGACGACAGCGTCGAGTTCTATCTGCGTGCAGAGGCCGATGGTCACGGGATCGACCGGCTTGATCTGGTTGGAATTCCAATGCGTGCGGTTGCGCACTTGCTCGATCGTCGCCTTGGTGGTGCCGATCAGTTTCACGATCTTTGAGTCCGGCACTTCCGGGTGGTTCTTCAAGAACCAGTTGATGGCGTCGGGCCGATCCTGACGGCGCGCGATCGGCGTGTAGCGGGCGCCCTTCTTCTTCACTTGCGGAAGATCGACTCGCTTCTGCTCGATGACTTTGAGCGTGTAGCTCTCGTCAGCTTCGCCCTTGGCAATCTCTTCGCGCGATAGGAAGCCGCCGGCGATCGGATCGACGCCGCGAATGCCCTTTGCGACATCTTCGTTGGCGATGCCTTGCACTTCGAGCGGATGGAGCCCGGTGAAATCGGCGACCTGCTTGAAGGTGAGCGAGGTGTTCTCGATCATCCACACGGCGGTGGCCTTCGGCATCAGCACGTTCGAGGTCATTTCAGGGCTCCAGATACGCAAAAGCGCCCGGCGTCGTCGCCAGGCGCAAGCCATCTGGTGCAACGGGCTGACGCATCCGGGCGCGGACGAGGTCAGTTGGGGCGGGATATAGCGCCGGGGGTGGCGGAAGGGAAGGCGGGATTCGAGTGACGGGGCGGGGAAATCGCACTTAACTGGGGCGTGGAGCGGGGTGTCATGTCTCGTCACCGATTGGCCGCGCGCTCGATGCGGGAACCGCGCAGTTCTGCGTTTCGTTTGCTCTGTGAAGGAGCAAGTAATGGCCACGCCGCAGCAACCGCCTCGCGAGCCCAACGCGAAAACCGGCGTCACGCCGGGCGAGACGCCGAATACGGATAAGACGCGCACGCCGGATCGGCCTGTAGATGAGGAGGACGTGTTCGGCGGTCAGGAGCGGACGCACAAGACTGAGGACGTGGAGTCCGGGAGCGCTAAGCCCTAGCCCGCGATCAGCAGAACCTTCCCAGCATGCCCGCCGCTTTGCAGCCGGGCGTGCGCTTGTTCGGCTTCGGCGAGCGGGAAGGTTGAATCGATGATCGGCTTTACTTTGCCGGCTTCGATCCAGGGCCACACCACGCGCTCGACTTCGCGCGCGATACGCGCCTTTTCTTCGTTCGGGCGCGCGCGCAGTGTTGAGCCGGTGAGCGTCAGGCGCTTCAGCATGAGGCGCATCAAATTCACCTCCGCTTGCGGGCCTTTCAAAAAGGCGATCATCACGCAGCGGCCGTGATCGCGGAGCAGGTCGAGGTTCTTCTGCACATAAGGCCCGCCTACCATGTCGAGCACGACATCGGCGCCGCCTTCATCGCGCAGCACGGTCTCGAAATCCTCGGTGCGATAATTGATGCCGCGCGTGGCGCCGAGCTTTTCGCAGAGCTTCGCTTTCTCGGCATCGCCTGCAGTGGCGAAGACGCGCGCGCCGTGAGCTTTCGCCATCTGGATCGCGGTGGTGCCGATGCCGGACGCGCCGCCGTGGACGAGGAAGGTCTCGCCCGGTTTCAGCGCGCCGCTCTCGAAGACGTTGGCCCACACGGTGAAGACGGTCTCGGGCAGGCCGGCGGCTTCGATCAGCGAAATGCCTTTCGGCACGCGCAGCACTGAGCCCTCGTGCGCGATGGCGTAAGTGGCGTAGCCGCCGCCGGGCAGCAGCGCGCAGACTTCGTCGCCTTCGTGCCAACGCGTGACGCCATCACCGACGCTCTCGATCACGCCCGACACTTCGAGCCCGAGCGTCTCCGGCGCGCCGGGTGGTGGCGGATAAAAGCCGGCGCGTTGCGTAAGATCGGGCCTGTTAACCCCCGCCGCCGCTACTCGTATTAGAACCTCACCGGGCCCGGGCTCCGGGCGCGCGACGACGGCGAGTGTAAGGGGCTGGTCGGTTCCGTGGATGATCTTGCGCATCAAGTCTCTCCGGCGCCGCCGCTTAAACGCGGCGCTGTTTTGAGATATGCTGGCGGCAGGAGGATTGGCCCATGCTCGACGACGATCCGTTTGCCCCACCGGTCAAGAAAGCTGTACCCCTGGAACAGCAGCTTGAGAACGCCTCTGTCGATGAACTCCTTGTGCGGATCGAAAAGCTCAAGGCTGAGATCGCACAATGCGAAGAGGCCATCGTCGCCAAGCGGGCGCAGCGGGCAGCGGCTGACAGCGTGTTCGGGAAACCTTCGTAAACGCCGTGGCCTGAACGGCCCAGGCTTTGCGAACAATTTGAAATCATGACCGACACGAACCAAGTTTCCCCAATGAAGGCGGGTTTCGACCCCAAGCGCGCGATGGAATTCGCGCGTTCGGAGGTGTTCGACCGTACTTTCAAAGAAGGCATGGCGCTGGTTGAAGAGACCGCCGCTTATCTCGATGGCCCCGGCCGGGCTGCGTCCAAGCGGCTCTCACGCGGTGCGGCGCTCGCTTATGCGGGCGAGAGCATGCGTTTGACGACACGGCTCATGCAGGTCGCCTCGTGGTTACTCGTGCAACGCGCCGTTCGCGACGGCGAGATTCAGCTGACGGAGGCCGCCAGCGAAAAGTATCGCCTGATCTCCCGCGAGCCGCAGCCGTCGCCAAACTTCACCGCCGCCGATGAACTGCCGCAAGCGTTGAAGGCGCTCATCATCAAGGGCGGCGCGATTTACGAACGCGTCCGCCGCCTCGACGTCACCATGTATGACGGCGGGGAGACTGATGCGGACGTGAACCCGGTGAACAATCAGCTGGCTTTGTTGCAGCAGGCGTTCGCGCGTTAAGCGCGTTTGTGCTATACCTCCGGCCATGTCGGACATTGCACTCGAGAATGCGCAAGAGACGAACATTTCGCCTCCCTCCAAGCGCTGGCGCAACACTTACTGGCTGGCGAAGCGTCTAAAGTTTGTCACGCCGCACGGGACCATCGAGGATGGGCCCGGTCGTCATGTGTCGCGGCGCGTCTGGCCGACACGCGAGATCGCCGAGGCGAAAGGTTTGTGGAGCGTCGAGAACGCTCTCAATCGCGACTACATCACCTATCTCGGGCCCGTCGAAGACTGAGCAAAGAAAAAGGGCGCCGGAGTGATCCGACGCCCTTTAAACTTTCGGTCGAGAGAGAAGGCTCAGCCTTCCTTCTTCTTCATGAAGCCGCCGAACTTGTCGTTGAAGCGCGAGACGCGGCCGCCGCGATCCAGCATTTGCTGGTTGCCGCCGGTCCAGGCCGGGTGCGACTTCGGGTCGATGTCGAGCGCCAAAGTCGCGCCTTCTTCGCCGTAGGTCGAACGGGTCTTGAAGGTCGAGCCGTCGGTCATGGTGACCGTGATCATGTGGTAATCGGGATGGCCTTCGGACTTCATGACCGGGATTCCTGGTGTTCTTGAGGAGGTCTGGGGAAAATCGAAGGCGGGCTGATACAGGAAAGCCGTCAGAACCGCAAGGAGGCCGGATGCCAGCCGGGTATTCAGGGACGCCGTTGGCGAAAAAGCTGGGGTTCAAGCCGGCCCAGCCGCTTTGGGCGTCGGGGATGCCGGCTTCGGTGAAGGCGGTTTTGGATCGGGAGGCGGGCCCTCGCTATCTGGGCCGGCCGACCAAGGCGCTGGCGGCGGCGCACATTTTCCACACCAAGGCGGCAAAGCTTGAGGCCGAGTTGGAGAGCTTAAGGGCCAAGCTCGCGCCGGACGGGATGGTCTGGGTCTCGTGGCCGAAGAAAGCCGCGAAGGTGGAGACGGACATCACCGAGGATGTGATCCGCGCCGTGGCGCTGCCAATGGGGTTCGTGGACGTGAAGGTCTGCGCCGTGGACGAGACGTGGTCCGGCCTCAAACTGGTGATCCGGAAGGCGCTACGCTGAGGCGCGCACGGGCTCGGGCTTCACTTCCGGGTGCGGTGTGATGTGCGGCACGAGGCGCATCAGGATTGGGTTCAGCGCGATCGAGATGATCGAGCCGGCCAGGATGAGACTATAGGTGTCCATCGTCATGACGTTGAGCTGCACGCCGAGGCCTGCGAGCACGAACGAAAACTCGCCGATCTGCGCTGAGCCGATGGCGATGAGCAGACTGGCCTCGTGCGATTGGCCGAGCATCCGCATGGGAATGTAACCGAGAATGGCTTTGCCGACGATGATGACGAGCACGATGGCAGCGACCGCTAATGGCTCCTCGAACAGCACCATCGGGTTGAACAACATGCCGACGGCGACGAAGAAGATAACGGCGAACGTATCGCGCAGGGGCAGCGACTCTTCTGCGACGCGGTGGCTGAACTTCGAGCCGTTGAGCGCAAGGCCGGCGAGGAAGGCGCCGAGCGCGAAGCTGGCGTCGAACCAGAAATAAGCCGCCCAGGCGACGCCGAGCGCCAACGCCAAGGTGCCCAGCGAAAGCAGTTCGCGCGATTTGGCGTGGGCGATGCGCACGATCAGCCACGGAAAGAAGCGCGCGCCGATCACCAGCATCGCCGCCACGAACACCGCGATCTTCAGGAACGTGACGCCCAGCGCGCTGAGTAGGCGGACGGGCGAGACGGCGTCGCCTGTCGCCATCGCGCCCACCAAGGCTGGCAGCACGACGATGGCGAGCACGATCACAAGGTCCTCGACCAGCAACCAGGAAATGCCGATCCGGCCTTCCTCGCTCTTCAAGAGTCGCCGTTCCTCCATGACGCGCATGAAGACAATGGTGCTCGCGATCGAGAGCGAGATGCCGAGGATGACCGCTTCAGCGAGCGGCATGCCGAGCGCCAGTCCAGCGCCTGTCCCCATCAGCGCTGCCGCCACCATCTGCAGAACCGAGCCGGGCACGGCCACCCAACGGACCGACCAGATATCCTCGATCGAGATTTTCAGGCCGACGCCGAACATCAGCAGGATGACGCCGATCTCGGAGAGCTGCAGCGCGAAATCGGTCTCGGCGACGAAGCCAGGCGTGTGCGGGCCGACGGCAATGCCGGCGACGAGATAGCCAACGATAGGTGAGAGCCGGAGACGCTGCGCCAGAAACCCGAAAACGAACGCCAGCACGATCGCGGCCACTAAGGTCGAGACCAAGCCGTGAGTTTCCATGCTGAACGCTGTCTCCTTGTTGCAACTATAAACGCAGATGCGCGGCGCGGGCACAAGAAGCGCGCGCCACTTTTGGAACAAAGTTCATGCACCGTCCGTTTCTCGCCCGGCTCCAGAGGGATCCGAGGCTGATCATGACTTACGAAGCGATTGCTACTGTCGAAGCTGCAGGCAACGGATCATTCCGTCGCGACGAGCGTATCGTTCTGCTGGCTGGCGGCGCTGCCATTGGCCTTGCCGCAGGTGTGGTGACGGCGTTGGCGCTTGGACGCGTCGGCATGTGGCCGCTCATAGTGGCGGCGCCGCTCTTGGCGGTGGCGCTGTATATGAGCGTGGCGACTTTCCGCGATGCGCTCGAACGGCGCGCGATGGGGTGCTCGATCGCTGCCGCTTTGGTGACTGTTTCTCTCGTTGCTTGGCCGATCAGTTTGGCGTTCGCCGGCACGTTTCCGCTCTGGGTCGGCCCGGTGGCGGCGATCGGCTCGATGGTTTTGTTGGCGTCGTGCTGGAGCGGCGCCTCGAACGCGATCTACCGCTTGAGCGGGCAGGCCATGATTGTGGGTGCGGGCGCTGCGTATCTCGGCGTGGTGACGGTGCTGAGCTAGAGCCCGACTTCCGCCAAAGCTTGAGTTTGACGTTGTGCGAGGGCTTCCGGTGAGAAGTCCTCGACGCTTTTTGCGAACATGGCGCCGAAATTGAGCTCTGCGCGCAGATGCAGGAACGCCGCGCCCAGGCCGATGGCGGCGCGGTCCATGAACACGAACTCGCGTGGGATCAGCACGGGGCCGAGCGTCTTCAGGCGCTTGCGGACTTCAAACGCTTCGCGGCGGCCGTACTCGGCGGGCGGGACATCGTCAGCGATGGTGCGGACGCGATCTTCGAGCAGGGGGCCATAGATGAAGCGCGCCCACATGGTCAGCGCGTCGATCAGTTCGGCGCTGAGGTTCTTGAAGCCCCAGATTTCGTAAGAGTGCGCGACCTGGTTCATGTCGCTGGCCTTGAGGCCCTGCCAGAGGCCGACCACGCCTTCAAGGAAGCGCGCCGGGAAGATGCGGACGCAGCCAAAGTCGAGCAGATGTAAGCGCTCGGCGTTTTCGGTGAGCGCATAATTGCCGAGATGCGGGTCGCCATGGATGACGCCGTAATGCGTCATCGGCCCCCACCAGGCGTTGAAGAGCAGTTCGGCGATTTGGTTACGGGTTTCCTGTGGCTCATCGAGCCAGTGCATCAGGCCTTTGCCGTCGAGCCAGGTCATCGTCAGGAGGCGCTTGGTGGAAAGTTCCTCCAGTGGCTCGGGCGTATTGATGTTGGGCTGGCCGGCCAACATCAGCGCGAAGAGCCGCATCTGCTTCAGCTCGCGCTCGTAATCGAGTTCTTCGCGCAGACGCTCGCCGACTTCGATCACCGCTTCGGAAGAGTCGATCGAGCCGTCCATATTCTTGAACAGGCCGAGTAGGGTGCGGAGCTGGCCGAGATCGGCTTCGACGGCGCTGGCCATGTCCGGATATTGAAGCTTGCAGGCGAGGACGCGGCCGTCGTGCGCCGTCGCGCGATGCACTTGGCCGAGTGAGGCTGCAGCCGCCGCTTCGCGCTCAAAGCTCTGGAACTTGGTTAGCCAATCCTCACCAAGCTCAGCGCGCATGCGGCGTTGCACGAACGGCCAGCCCATGGCGGGGGCTTGCGATTGCAGTTCGCGGAACTCTTTCGCGTAGGCTTCGGGCAGCAAGTCAGGAATTGTTGAAAGCAGCTGCGCTACTTTCATCAGCGGGCCTTTTGAGCGGCCCAATGCCATGCGCATCGCTTTCGCGAGCTTTGCATCGTCTGCGCCCATGACACGCGCACCGACAGCGCCGGAGATGTTGGCGCCCACCTGCGCCACACGCCCGATGCGGGCGGTGATGCGGTTGCGCTCGGGATCTTTTGGCGCGTCGCTCAAAACACCACCCATTCCCGGATGAATGCGCAGCATTCAGTCCGGGACCCATAAACACGTTTGCGTCCACGAGAAGCTGAACCGCCAACGCGCAACATCAAGCATTTGGGGTTATGGGTCCCGGGCTCGTCGCTGCGCGACGCCCCGGGAATGGGTGAGAGCATAGTGAACACGCTGTTTAGATAACCACTACGAGCCCTTACGAAAATCGCGTTTCAGTGTGCCATTTTAACGCGACCTGAACGTCTCCTCCGTATGGTCCAGCCATCGAACAGCGTTTCCATCAGAGAAACGCGGCGAAACATGGTGGGTTATACATGGGCAAGACGATCCTGATCGTCGATGACGATCCGGCGCAGCGCCGCCTGTTGCAGGCGGCAGTAGAGCGCAACGGTTTCCTGACACGCGCAGCGGAAAACGGCCAGCAAGCGGTTGCGGCTGTCGATACGCACGCTGACATCGATGCGGTTCTGCTCGATCTCGTCATGCCGGGCATGAGCGGCCAAGAAGCGCTCAAAGAAATTCGCATGCGCCGCGGCGATCTGCCGTGCATCGTGCTGACTGCCTCGGGCGGCATCGACACGGTTGTGCAGGCCATGCAAGCGGGCGCGTGCGACTTCTTCGTGAAGCCGGCTTCGCCTGAGCGCATCCTCGTTTCGATCCGCAACGCGCTCGAAATGTCGAACCTGAAAACCGAAGTTGGCCGCATGAAGAAGCGCGCCTCCGGTCAGCTCTCGTTCGATGACATGGTGGCGAACGCTGCCGTGATGGGCCCGGTGGTGCGCATGGGCCGCCGCGCGGCTGCGTCCAACATTCCGGTGTTGATCACCGGTGAAAGCGGCGTCGGCAAAGAAGTTCTGGCGCGCTGCATTCAAGGCGCGTCCGAGCGCGCGGGCCGTCCGTTCGTGACGGTCAACTGTGGCGCCATTCCGGAAAACCTCGTCGAGTCGATCCTGTTCGGCCACACCAAGGGCTCGTTCACGGGCGCCACCGACAACCACGCTGGTAAGTTCGTTGAAGCGCACGGCGGCACGCTCTTCCTCGACGAAGTCGGTGAACTGCCGCTCGACATGCAGGTGAAGTTGCTGCGCGTGCTGCAAGAAGGCGAAGTCGATCCGGTCGGCGCTAAGCGCGCTGTGAAGGTCGACGTTCGCATCGTCAGCGCGACGAACAAGGATCTCGCGAAGCTCGTTGCTGACGGCAAATTCCGCGAAGATTTGTATTATCGCTTGAACGTGTTTCCCATCGAAGCGCCGCCGCTGCGTGAGCGCAAGGAAGACGTGCCGACGCTCGTGTCGCGTTTCATCGCGCGCTTCAACGCCGAAGAAGGCCGCAACGTCCGTGGCGCTTCGGAGCAGACGATGAACATGCTGCTGGCCTTCGCTTGGCCGGGCAACGTGCGTCAGCTGGAGAACTCGGTGTTCCGCGCGGTGATCCTCTGCGAAGGTGATCTCTTGCAGCCGGAAGACTTCCCGCAAATCTCCGGCCTGAAGCCGTTGATGGCAGCGAACGATTCAATGCCGGAAGGCGTTCCGGTCCCGGCGAACGATCATCACGTCACCGCGTCGCACGCCGTGTTCAGCGCCGCCGTTCAGGCCGCTGCTGATGTCGTGCCGCCGCCAGTGCCGGTGTTCGACGGCGAGGGCCATCTGCGTCAACTCGAACAAATCGAGCGCGATCTGATCGAACTCGCGATTGACCATTATGCCGGGCACATGTCTGAAGTGGCGCGTCGCTTGGGAATCGGCCGCTCGACGCTCTACCGCAAACTGCGCGAATATGGACTTGAAGAGCGGGCCGCCGCTGAAGGGTGAACGCGATGACGATGTGGATGGTGATCGCGCTTTCAGCCTGGGTCGCCGTCAACATCGTGGCGTTTGTCGCATTCGGGGTCGATAAGGATCGCGCTGAGCGTGAGCGCCAGCGCCTGCCTGAGAACCATCTGCTGTTGCTGGCCTTGTTCGGCGGCGCGATCGGCGCTGTCGCGGGTCAGCAATTCTTTCGTCACAAGACACGCAAGCAACCGTTCCGCACGCTGCTGATCGGCGCGTTGCTGGTGAACATCGCCGCTGCGGCGTGGTTGTTATCGCCGGAGTTGCGCGCGGCGATCTTGGGGCAGGTCTTCGGCTAGTCGCGCTCTTCACGCGGCGGCGGGCGGTTCTTCCAGCCGAGCGGCTTTTTCGTGGTCATGCCTTTGCGCTTCTTGCCGCGGGCTTTGGCGGCGATCTCTTTCAGCTTCACCGTCTGCAAGTTCGAGAGCGCTTCGTCCTTGCGGCCTTTGCTGAGGTCGTTGAAGGCGGAGCCGTATTTTTCGAGGCGCTTATCGACCTCGGTGAGAAACTCGGTCTCCCAGCCCGAATACTCGACCGCGTCTTCGCCCGGTTTCACTTCGCCGGTCTCGGGATCGATCTTCTCAGCCGACGCGCCCTTAGCGGCGAGCTTGCGGATGATCCGCAGCGCCTTGCGCGTCTTTTTCTGATCAACCTCACGGGCCATCGCGCGCGGAGGTTACATCGTCATTCCGGACACGCGAAGCGTGATCCGGAACCCAGAGGCCACGAGCTGAGCGTTTGCCCCTGGGTTCCGGGTTCAATGCTGGCGCATTGCCCCGGAATGACGAAGGCTCAAATCTCGCCGAGCGCGTGCAGGTAGAGATCGCGCACTTGCTCTTGCTCTTCGCGCTCTTGGCGGTCCTGCTTACGGATGCGCACCACTTGGCGGAGCACTTTCGGATCGAGGCCGAAGCTCTTGGCTTCCGCGTAGGTCTCTTTCACGTCGTCGGAGATCGACTTCTTTTCTTCTTCGAGCTTTTCGATGCGCGCCACGATCTGGCGCAGCTTCTCTTGCGTCGTTTGCGTCAGCGATTGCACCGCGACGACCGTATCCGCCCCACCAAAATCCGGCATGGTCAGCCCCATCCTTTTATCGTTTCGAGAATCGAATCGTTTCGGTGAGGTTAGCTCTCTCGCGCGGTGCTCGTCAGCTCGTTGACACGCCGAATCGCGGCGATCACCAGATCTGTCCTCAGGCGATGCGGCATGTGCCCAGTGTCGGGCGCGATCACGAGTTCCCCGGCGGGCAAGGTGGCGGCAAGCGCGCGGGCGTGGCGCTTCGGGGAGACGATGCGATCTTTCTCCGCTGTGAGGATGATCGCGGGTGTGAGTAAGTCGCCGTAGCGCTGCGATTGCGCGGCGAACTCAGTGTTGGCGGCGCAGACGTCGAGCGCGGATGAGCGAAACGCGACGGGCCGGAAGATGAGCGGCACACCTGCGTGCTCTTGGTAATTCACAGGCACAGGCGCGGGCCAGAAATTGTTGGCGACACTCGCGCCGCTCATCGGCGGGCCAAAAAAAGGAATGATCAGATTGCAGAAGATGTCGCCAAGGATCGGCGTCGCCGAAAGACGCGCCCACCATGCGGGTTTGAATTGCGGGAAGGGATTGGCGGCTGGTGCGATCAGCACGAGCCCGCGGACGAGCTGCGGATGATCTAGCGCTAAGCGCAGCGCAACGGACGAGCCAAGCGAGTGCGCGACGATGATGGCGGGATCGCTGCCGGTTTGCTCCAGCACACGCGCGGCGCATTTGGCTTGATAGGCCATCGCATGGCCATTGCGCTTGATGCGCGTGGAATAGCCCATGCCGGGACGGTCATACGCAATGACGCGGTGGAGCGGCGAAAACTCATCAGCCAAAGGCCCCCAGAGTTCGAGCAGGTTCGAACTCGCGCCGTGGATCAGCAGAATACGCGGCGCGCCTTCCATGCCGGCTTCACGCACATGCAGCCGCGTGCCGTCAGCATCGATGAAGTGACCTGTTGGCGGGAACGCTGCTTCAGTGCGGCGTGTGTAGGCGCTGGCGTGACGGGCGAGCGCGTACCCTACGAGCCCAACCGCCAACGCGGCGGCCGTCAGCCACAGGATCATGCCTCGCGGCCGTCGACTTGTGGTTCGAGGCGCTGCACGCCTTGAATGGCGGCTTCGTAGTGGGGATGGATTGCGAGCGCGGCGCGGAAGGCTTCGAGTGCTGCGCGATTTTGGCCAAGCTCTTCGTAGATCAGGCCGAGTGCTGCGTAGGCCGCGAAGTGGCGCGGTTCGCGACGGAGCGTTTCTTGGATGGCCGAGATGGCGCCGGGATAGTCCTCGCCGCGATAGGCGAGGTTGGCGCGCCGGTTCCACGGCTCGGCAAAATCAGGCGCGAGGTCGCTGGCCTGGTCGAGATAGGACGAGGCGAGATCGCGATCGCCGGCGGCTTCCGCGGCGGTGGCGCGCTCCAGCAGGATGTTCACAGTCGGCGAGCCGCTATCGGCCCAGCGGGTCCAGATGGCTTGCTCCACCGAGGCCGCCAAAGCGGCGTCTTCCGCGCCTTCCAGCTGCTGGAACAGTTCGTCGAGTTCCGCATCGGTGCGCACGGGTGCAGTCGCGCTCTGGCCGCAAGCGGCGAGCGTCACGGCGGCAGCGATAGCAATCAGCAAACGGCGCATAAACGACCTGAATCGGGAAGGGCTATACCCTACCCGAAATTCACAGCGTCGGCGAGGGCGTGAGTGCGCCCGGTTAGCTCAGCGGGGCCTAATTTCAGCCCTGCTTGGCCTTATACCGGGGGTCGACCTTGTTGATGATGTAGACCCGGCCCTTGCGGCGCACGACCCGGCAAGCCCGGTGACGGGCTTTGAGCGACTTGAGCGACGACTTGACTTTCATGGCCGAGATTCCGGGGTCGAAAAGGAAGCGGGGTGGATATAGGGCCGCCCGGGGGAAGTCAACGTGGCCCAGGTCTTGGATGCGTTGCGGCGGCGCCCCGACGCAGCCTAGAGGCGTTGGGCAGGCATGAAGAGAGGATTCTGGATGGCGCGGGCTTTGATTTTGGCGGCGACGATCGCCTTGGCCGTGGCCTGTGGCCCGTCCGTCGTCGGCGCGCAAACGCCCGAACCGCCGACCTTTACCAGCTCCGGCAATGCTGACTTTGACGCATGGCGGGACGATTTCGCCGCCCGCGCGGTCCGCCAGGGGCGCGACCCGGCGGTGCTGGGCCGTCTGCTCAGCGGCATCAGCCCGGATGGTCGGGTGATCGAACTGGATCAGCGCCAGCCGGAATTCGTCAGCCCAGTTTGGGACTATGTGAACAACCGCGTCACCGACCGGCGCTTGAATGACGGCCGCACGCTGCGCAATGCGATCCAGCCGACGCTCGATGCCGTGTCGAACCGCTACGGCGTGCCGAGCGGCATCATCCTCGGCATCTGGGGTCTTGAGAGCAATTACGGTGAAGCGGCGCTGAACTGGGATGCGCAAGCCGCACTGGCGACGCTTGCTTACGAAGGCCGCCGCCGTGCGCAGTTTGAGACGTATCTGCTTGCGCTGACGGAAATGGTTGAGCGCGGGCTCGCCGATCAGCAGCAGCTGCGCTCGTCATGGGCCGGCGCGTTGGGTCAGCCGCAATTCATGCCGGACGTTTATCTGACGACCGCGGTCGATTGGGACAATGACGGCCATCGCGATATCTGGACGAACCGCGGCGATGTTGCTGCATCTATCGCAAACTATCTCGCCGATCGCGGCTGGCGCCGCGGCGAGCCGGTGTTCGATGAAGTGCGTCTGCCGTCGAACTTCGATTACGCGTTGGCTGACGGCACGCAGCGTGGCGTTGGCGAGTGGGAGCGTCTTGGCGTTCAGCGTATTGGCGGCAACTGGAGCGGCTCTGAGCGTAACCTGCAAGCGCAGCTCTTCTTGCCCGCGGGCGCGCAGGGGCCTGCGCTTCTGCTGCACCACAACTTCGGTGTGATCCGCCGCTACAACAATTCTGACCGCTACGCGCTTGTCGTGGCGCTATTGGCGCGTTCGTTCGACGGCGGCTCACAGCGTTTGGAAACACCGTGGCCGACGCAGATTGGTTCGCTCAATCGCGAGCAAGTGCTCGAGCTGCAGACGCTGCTCAATGGCTTGGGCTTTGACTCCGGCACGCCGGACGGGTTGTTTGGCTCGGGCACGCGGCGCGCGGTGCGCGGCTTCCAGGCAGCGACCAATCTGCCGGCCGATGGCTTCCCGACGCTTGATATTCTGAACGAAGTGCGCGCGAGAGCCGGTGTCGCGGTTGAAGCGCCGCGTACCCCGCGTGGCCTGCAACGCGCTGGCATTCGCGAACTGCAGCGTCTGCTGAACCGCTTGGGCTACAGCGCTGGCGGCGCGGACGGGCGCATTGGCGAACGCACGCGTGAAGCGATCCGTTCGTTCGAGCGCGCGCAGGGTATGCCGGTGCGTGGCCGCGCAACGGATGTTGTGCTGGAAGCGGCGCGCGCCGCCGCCGGTTAGCGTTCGAACACGGCGCAGGTGCTGTTGATGAGATCGCCGGTGCCGGTCATCAGCGTGCCGACTTCCATGATCTCTTGGGCCGTGTAGCCTTCGCTGATCATGCGCTGAATTTCGTTGCGCATGGCGGCGTTGTCGTTGCCAAACGGCGTGAGACGCGCGGCGATGTAGAATTGGCGATCAGTCGATCGGCCAGAAAGCACGCCCGCCGTGCAGGCGCAGCCTTGCTCGGGACGCGAGACATTCTGCATCTGCGGGCTCGCGATGCATGCCTGCGTAAAGGCCGCTGTTGAAGCGCTACGATCCGCTGTTTGTGCAAACGCGGGCGCGCTGAGCGCAGTTAGTGCAACGGCCAAAGTCAGAATTGCTCGCATAGTATCCCTCCCGATGTTTGCGGAGTTGGACGTGCGCGTGTGCTCAAGTCAAGCGGGCGTCGTCGGCTCTGGCGGCGGTTGGTCGATGACAAGCGATTGGCGCAAGCGGCGGCTGCGCAGCGTGAACGCCAACATGCCAAGCAGAATGACGACCGTGATGTAAAGCGGCGCATTCATGCCGAGGTTTTCATAGACGACCCCGCCGAGCAGTGGCGAGAACACAAAGCCCGCGCCATTGATGGCGACGACGAGTCCCGCGGCGGAGCCTTGCTCCTCGGGGCGCACGGCGATTGATGAGCCGCCAGCAAATCCCGCGCGCGCAAGCCCCGCGCCCAGGCCTTGCACCGCAAGCGCTACCATCAACGCGCCAAGCGTAGGCGACATGATTTGGATCATCACGCCAAGCGCAAGCAAGCCAGCGCCCCACGCCATCAAGATGCGCGGCGACATTTTCAAACGCGGCAAAATGCCAAGCTGCGTCGCCAGAAATGCGAGCGCGTTGACCATGAAGCCGGCCGCCGCGTACTCGGCCCCTTGCTCGCCGCTGACATTGAGGCGGTCCATCGTGAAGAGACCGAACACCTGCACGGTAATGCCGGCGATGAGCGACAGGCCGAAGCCGTAGATCAGAAAGCCGGAGAGGCGGCGATCGCCTGCGAGCTTGAGAGATTCCTTCCAATCGCTGGCGCGGCGCTGCTCGGTTTTCGGTGGCGTGTTCTCCGGCAGGAAGCGCCAGATCAGGAACGAGGTCACGGCCGCCAACACCGCGACCAGCACGATTGGAAACACCAGGCCAAGCTTCGCTGCGAGTGCTGCGCAGATCGCGGGACCAAACGCTTGGCCGAACGCGAATGCGGCGCTCAATCCCGCAAGCTGCTCAGTGCGCTCCATGCGCGTGGTGCGATCGGCGATGTACGCTTGCGCGGCGGGTGAAGACGCTGAGCCGAACGCGCCGAAGATCGAACGCGCGAGCATTAGCATGGCGAAGAGCCAGATGCCTGAGAGGAGGCCGTTCAAGCCCAACATCACGACGGCGCCGAACGATCCCATCGAGACGGCATAGGCGCCAAGGCCGAGCGCGATGATCGGCTTGCGCCCAGCGCTGTCGGACGCGCGTCCCCAATGCGGGCTGCAGAACACCCAGAGCAAAGCCGAGAGTGAAAAAATCCAGCCGACGCTTGAGTCAGACAACCCGAGTTGGCGCACAAGCGGCGGCGCCACAGCGAGCAACATCGAATTGCCGGCGCCGATGACCAGCAAGCACACAAATAGCAGCATGAACTGCCGATTGCGCCCGATCGGCGAACGCGGTTCGACCGGCGCGTGCTCGGGCAGGGGGGCTTGGGAATCTGGCATGAGCCTTAACGCGTGTTAGTACGCGTAAGCCCTGGACGCTCCAAGTGGTTGACGATGAGGAAACACGTGCTTTGAGCAGGGCAAATTTCCGCTAACCGAAACGGCGCGTTAAGCGCCGTCAGGCATAACGCGGGCTCGGCAGAACGCCTCAGGTAAACGCGCGTTATCCATGTTTCCCATTATCGGCCTCCTTGTTGTGTTCGGCATGGTGTTCGGCGGCTTCGCGCTTGCCGGCGGCCACTTCGAAGTCATCATCGAAGCAGCGCCGATGGAGTTCATGATGATCTTCGGCGCCGCCGTCGGCGCGCTGATCATCTCAAACGACATGCACGGCCTGAAAGGCGTCATGGGCGGCTTCGGCAAGGTGATGTCGGGGCCTAAGTGGGGCAAGAAGGATTACGGCGATCTGCTCGCGCTGCTCTTTCAGCTGACCAAGCTGATGAAGACGAAGGGCGTCGTGGCGCTCGAAGCGCACATCGAAAAGCCCGCCGAGAGCGCGATCTTTCAGAAATATCCCAAGCTCTGCAAAGACCACTTCGTGGTCGATTTCATCTGCGACACGCTGCGCATGATGACCATGAACCTCGACGATCCTCACCAGGTCGAGGACGCGATGGAAAAGCAGCTCGAGAAACACCACCACGAGGCGCTGCATCCCGCACACGCTCTGCAAGGCATGGCCGACGGCCTGCCGGCGCTTGGCATCGTCGCGGCCGTGCTTGGCATTGTGAAAACCATGGGCGCCATCAACGAGCCGCCGGAAATCCTGGGCCTCATGATCGGTAAGGCGCTCGTCGGAACATTTCTCGGCGTGTTCCTCGCCTACGGTATTGTCGGCCCGATGGCGTCGCGCTTGAACGCGGTCATCGAACACGACGCGCAATTCTATAAAATCATCCGCGATGTGCTCGTGGCGCACTTGCACGGCAATGCGGCGCAGGTTTCAGTGGAAATCGGCCGCGGTTCAGTGCCGAGCTCGATGCAGCCGACGTTTGCACAGCTCGAAGAAGCGCTGGCAGCCGCCGCCGAGGCTTGATGCTCTGACTCCGCGCTATGCGGTTTTGCATAGCCATGTCGGCACGGGCTCGCTTGTCATCATGCTTAATCCTTGGCATTGGAGTCGCATCCTGCGTTGGGGGCAGACCCCGGCGCTGAGACGAGGGGTAGAACCTATGACGAAGATCCAAATGGGCGTGGCCGCTGCTGCCGCTGCCGTTCTCGCCTTCGGCGTCGCGGCCTGTGGCCAAACGACCGCCGTTGAAGAGCCGGCTGCTGAAGTTGCTGCTGAACCGGCTGCTGAACCGGCTGCTGAACCGGCTGCCGATCCGGCTGCCGATCCGGCTGCTGCTCCGGCTGAAGGCGCCGCTCCGGCCCCGGCCACCCCGTAATTTCATTACGGTGTAGCCAAAAGCTAGCGACGAGCCGCCCGAAAGGGCGGCTCGTTTGCTATTGGGGGTATTGGTGACGCGCCGTTTGCCCCCGCACCCCGCGCTCGATTGGAGCGCCGAAGGGACGCCAGAGGCCTCGGCCTTTGGAGATGTTTACTTTTCCAAGGCCGGAGGGCTGGCGGAGGCCGAGGCGGTGTTTCTCGGCGGCTGTGGGCTGCCAGATGCCTGGAAATGCAAGGATCGTTTCGCTGTCTGCGAACTCGGATTCGGCACTGGTTTGAATGTCTTGGGCCTTTGGAATGCCTGGAAAAAGACACGATTACCTCATGCGCAATTGCATATCTCAACCATTGAGGCATTCCCTCTAGCAAGGACTGATGCGGCCAGGGCTTTGGCTCATTTTCCTGGGATTGAGGGCCTTTCGGCGCAGCTTTTGGCGCGCTGGCCGGTACGCGCATACGCGCCGCAGCGGATCTGGTTTCCCGAGGACGGCTTGTCGCTCACCGTCTTTGTCGGCGAAGCCGAAACGATCTTGCCGCAGCTGGAGGGCCAGTTCGACGCCTGGTTCCTCGACGGCTTTGCCCCAGCGCGAAACCCCGCAATGTGGAGCGAAACGATTTTCGCCGAGATGGCTCGCTTGAGCGCGCCCGGCGCGCGGGCGGCGACGTTCACGGTCGCCGGCGATGTCCGCCGCGGTCTCCAGGCGGCGGGTTTTGCTGTGGAGAAAAAACCCGGCTTCGGCTCGAAGCGCGAGCGACTCGAGTCGGTGTTTCAAGACGTAGCTCCGGAGCAGAAGCGGGCATCGCACGCCGGCGAGGGCGCACGCGCTCCAAGAACCGCTTTCTATCCCTACCAGTCATGCAATCCGAAACGCGTCGCCGTCATTGGCGCAGGGATCGCCGGCGCGGCCTGTGCGCAGGCGTTAACGCGAAGGGGTGTGGAAACGATCGTCGTCGAAGCGGCGCGCGATCTGGGCGCGGGCGCGAGCGGCAATCCCGCCGGCTTGGTGATGCCGCGCTTCGATCGCGGCGGCGGCGCGCTCGGGACATTGTTTCTGGCCGCCTATCTCGATGCGATCGCGACATACGAGGCGCTCGGCGTGTTCGATGCGTGCGGCGTTGAGCAGCGCCCGCAGGACGAGCGCGATGCGGCGGCGCTGGCGGATCTGATCGCCGATCCGCCTTTGCCGGAAGATTGGTTCGCCGCGCTTGATTCTGGTGCGCTGCATGCGCGCGCCGGATTGGTGCGCCCGCGCGCGGCGATCGAGGCGATGCTGCGCGGCGCGGCGGTGTTGTACGAAACGGAGGTTCGATCGCTGGACGCGGCTTATGGCGGCGGATGGGTGCTGCGCGGCGAGGGCAAGCGTGCGCTGCTGAAAGCGGACGCCGTCGTGCTCGCGTGTGGCGCGGCGCTGAAACAGTTCGAACCGGCGGCGTTTCTGCCGATCACAGTGTCGCGCGGGCAGATCGAGTGGGGCGCGGGGCGCGCGCCGCCCCATGCGATCACAAGCGGCGCTTACGTCGCGCCGTTCGAAGGCGGCGTATTGTTCGGTGCGACGTTCGACAATCTGCCGCAAGGCGCTGCGCTTGGTGAAGAGCCGACAGAGGAGGCGCGCGCCCGCAATCTCGCAGCACTCGCGCAGATCGCGCCGGATGTCGCGGCCAGCGTCACGGCAAGTGCGCGCAGTTCGCGTGTGAGCTATCGCGCAACGACGCCGGATCGCGCGCCGATCGCGGGCTTGCTGCCGGACGCGCCGGCGTGGCTCGCGCAATACGAAGACCTCGCGCATGGGCGTGCGATTAACGCTACCGCGGAGCCGCCGGCGCATGCCGGCGTTTACGTTCTCGGCGGGCTCGGCGCGCGCGGGTTAACCTTGGCGCCGCTGCTCGGCGAACGCATCGCTGCTGAAATGTGCGGCGATATCATGCCTCTGCCGAAAAACTCTCTCGACGCAATACATCCGGCCCGTTTCCTGCATCGGGCGCTCAAACGGCGTTAAAACCGCATTTGGGTTAAGAGCAATGCCTTACGATGGCGCGTCGCGCGCTCGTGCGCGGATTAACTTTCTCGGCTTCGAATTCAGCGGACTCGATCTCGATCAGGCGGTCGATGCGGTCGCCGCACGCGCCAGCATCGATGGCGGCTTTGCTTATGTCGTGACGCCGAACGTCGATCACGTCGTCGGCTTGTCATCCGAACCTGCGCGCCGCGCGCTCTATGAGAGCGCGTGGATGACGCTGAACGACAGCAACATCTTGAAGCGCCTGGGCAAGCGCGTTGGGCTTTCATTGCCTGTGGCGACGGGCGCCGATCTGGCCGAGCGTCTGTTCGATGATGTCATTGATCGCCGCGAGCCGATCACCATTATCGGCGGCGACAAGGCGATGATCGAAGAACTCAAGCGCCGCTTCGCGTTGCAGGACATACGCTGGCATCGCGCCCCGATGGGCCTGAAGCACAAGCCGGAAGCCATCGTGAAAGCGGCGGCGTTCGCGGCGGCGCAGCCTTCGCGCTTTACCTTCATTTGCGTCGGCGCCCCTCAGCAGGAATTGATCGCGTATGCAATTGCGCAGCGCGGCGATGCCACGGGTGTAGGCCTCTGCGTTGGCGCAGCGCTGGAGTTTCTGTCCGGCCAAACGCAACGCGCGCCGTTGTGGATGCGCAAGGCGGGTCTGGAATGGTTCTATCGTCTCGCCAGCGAGCCCGAGCGGCTGTGGAAGCGCTATTTGGTCACCGGCCCCAAAGTGTTCTCGCTGTTCGCCGCGTGGCGCGCTGCAATGGCTGCCTGAAGCTCTTCCTGAGCTTTCTCGTCCAGCGGATAGTCTTGCAGTAACCACGCCGCCGCGAGTGAGAACACGGCGGGACCGCCGATGAAAACGGCGCCGAGTGCAAACAACATCGTGGGTGAATTGGCGCCGCCGAGCCCTGCGTCAAAGCCGATCAATTGCAGCACAACCAACGCCAGCGGTCCGGATACGATGGCTATTTTCGATGTGGTGAGCATCAAGCCGAAATAGAGGCCTGACCGGCGCGCGCCGGTTTGCAGTTCGTCGGCGTCGACGACGTCAGCCATCAGCGCGCGCGTGAGCAGAATGCCGCCGCCTTGCGCCAGCCCCGCGATCGCCATGCCGACAGCCACGAGCGCGAAGTTGCCCGCAGGCATGAGCACGATCATCGCCGTCGTGACCGCCGTGTAGACAAAAGCTGCTTGCAAGGCGCGATGCTTGCCCCAGCGGCGGCCAACCCAAATCCAAAGCGGCACGCCGAGGAGCCCCGAGACGAAATAGACGAACAGTAATGCGTTCGATGTCGTCTCGAACCCAAGCACGAACTGAAAATAGAAAACGAAAAGCGTTCCGGCGATGCCCTGAGCAAAGCCGAACAGCAGATCGACCAGCAATACGCGGCGCGCAAACGTGTTGCGCCATACGGCCCGAAGCGATTCAACGACACCCAAATGCGCCTGCGGCGGTGTTTGACGCTCGGGTACAACTAGAATCGCGATCGCCGTTGTGATCGGCAAACCGATGAGGATGAACCACCCCATGGCCGCCACGACATCGGCCTCGGTGGCGCCCGGTCGCGTTTGTACATAAGCAGCAAGCGCCAGCACGCCGACTTGGCCGATGAGGCTGACCAGTTGCACGATGCCGAGAGTGCGCGTGCGACCGTGATAGGTAGGGATTAGTTCGCCGGCCCAACCGAGATGGGCGATCATCATCGACGCAAATGAAGAGAACAGCAGCAGCACGACGATGGTGGCCGCGATCAGGCCAGAGGCGGAGTTCAGCCCCATGAACGCCCACCACACGAAGAACATCAACACCGGACAAGAAACAGCGAGCCAGAACCGGCGGCGCCCCCATTTGCTCTCGGTACGATCCTGCATGCCGCCGATGGCGGGATCGATAAAGACATCGAGAATGCGCGCAACGACGAAGATGGCAGCACCCGCCTCGATGCCGAGATCGCGGATGAAGTACTGAGGCAGGAATAGGATCGTCGGTAGGCCAAGCGCGAGGAGCGGCGCTGCGGGCGCTGCGAAGGCGGCCAAGTCGAGGGCGGAGACTTTGCGCTCCGTCGCATGTGTTTGGGTCACTGGTCCTCCGCGCGTCTCTTGTCCTGCGCGCGCAGGCGAGCCGTTGAGGCTTCAGTGTCTATGAGCGCAGGCGGGCAATCAACCTTCGCGCACTGCTTTTGCGAGCAGCGGGGTGAGCGACGCATTTGACGCAAGGATAGACCCGGTCTGCATGAAGTCGCCGCCATCGACTTCGATCACAGTGCCGCCGGCTTCGCGCACAATCACCGCCCCGGCAGCGATATCCCAGACGTTGAGGTTGCGTTCCCAATAGCCGTCAAAGCGCCCGGCCGCGACGTAAGCAAGATCGAGCGCGGCTGAGCCGAACCGGCGAATGCCAGCGGACTTGCCAATGACGCTGGCGATTTCCTTCAGTGATTTCTCGTGTCCCGGTTTGCCGAGCCACGGTGTGCCGGTGGCGAAGAGCCCGTCGCGCATGTCGCTGCGTGCAGAGACACGCAGACGGCGGTCGTTGAGGAAGGCGCCGGCGCCTTTCTCGGCCCAGAAGAGCTCATCGCGCACGACATTGTAGATGACGCCCGCGATCAGCACGCCTTCGCGCTCCAGGCCGATCGAGATGGCGAAGTGCGGGATGCCGTGGAGGAAGTTGGTGGTGCCGTCGAGCGGATCGACGAGCCAGCGATTGGTTTTGTCCGTGCCTTCAACGACGCCGCGCTCTTCCATGACGAAGCCGTAGCCGGGACGCACTTTGGAAAGCTCTTCGAACAGAGTCTTCTCGGCCTTCATGTCCGCCGAAGAAACGAAGTCGCTCGGGCCTTTGCGCGAGACCTGGAGGTTTTCGACTTCGCCGAAATCGCGCGCCAGCGCCCGGCCGGCTTTGCGCGCGGCGGCGATCATGACGTTCAGGAGCGCGGATGTCTGGGGCATGGGTGGCGCGTGCTATCAGCGCCGGGGGGAGGCGGCAAGGGCGGGCGCTGTCCCAGGGGAACAGCGCCCGGTTTTTGGCTGCTTTAAGCGGCTTTGTAGAAGATCATGCCCGACTGCATCAGGCGGCCATCGGCGAACTTGCCTTCGTAGAAATTGCCGTCGGCGCTTTCGTACGAGATGCGGCCATCTTCGATTTCGTAGCGGCCGGTGACTGGGGCGTGATTGCCCTTGTGCTTGATGTAGGTCCCGTCCGGGAGGAGTTCGTGGCGGATGAAGCCGCCCGCGCTCTTCCAAGCACCCAGATAGGTTTGCGGATCTTCGCCGTTATACTCGACGTAGGTTTGCTTGGTGACGAAGAGATAATTCATGGCGTCGTACTTTCGTTAGTTGGCGGCGGTCGGGCGAACGACGATTTCGTTCACATCAACGCCGTCCGGCTGTTCGATGGCGTAGGCGATAGCGCGGGCAATCGCGTCGGCAGGGATTGAGTTCTTGCGATAGTCGTCGATGAACTTCGCTGTCGCGCCGTGCGTGATCGTGTGCGCCAGTTCAGATTCCGTCACACCCGGCGAGATAATCGTGGTGCGGACGTAATTGTTTTCTTGGCGCAAGCCTTCGGTGATGAAGTTCACTGCGGCTTTAGTCGCGCAATACACAGCGCCGGTTGGAATGGCGCGATAAGCGGCGATCGACGATGTGTTGATGACATGGCCGTAGCCTTGTTTCTTGAACACAGGGAGCGCGGCGGCGATGCCGTAGAGCACGCCTTTGATGTTCACATCGACCATCTGCTCCCACTCTTCGACATGCAGTGCTTCAAGCGGCGAGAGCGGCATGACGCCCGCATTGTTGACGATCGCGTCGAGCTTTCCGAAGCGCTCGGTGGCGAAGCGGACGAAGTCTTGCACGCTGTCGCGGTTGGTGACGTCGAGGGCGAGGAATTCGGCGGTTGCGCCTTGGTTACGCAGATCGGCGACGAGGGTTTCGAGGCGATCGGTGCGGCGTGCGCCGACGAGGACGGTTGCGCCGCGGGCGGCGAGTTCGCGGGCTGTGGCTTCGCCGATGCCGCTCGATGCGCCGGTGATGGCGATGACTTTGCCTTGGATAGACATGGTGGCTTCTCCGTCAGATTGGGGGCCGCGGCGGGGCCAGCGGCGATGAGGAGAAGATGAGGGATGGGAGGCCCTAAGCGGTAGAACAGGGCTCCGCGATGATTGCCTAAAACTCCAAGAATGGCTTGCGGCGCCTCGTGGGCGCGCACAGATGTGCTATCGAAAGAGCGCGGAAAACAAGGACGCCCGCCATGCCTCGCCTCACTGAGTTGATTGAATTAATTGAAAAATACTCCGCCGGAACGGACGGTGTGCACGAAACCGGCATCCCGCGCGTCAAGCTTTTCCGCTTTTCGACGCCGACTGAGCCGCTCCACGCCTTGCACGAACCGGCGATTTGCCTGGTCGTCCAGGGCAAGAAGCGGGTGCTCATCGGCGATAAGGCGCTGGACTATGATAGCGGACGTTTTTTGGCGGCGTCCGTGGACGTGCCCGTCGTCGGTCAAGTGATCGAGGCGTCGCCCGAGGCGCCGTACCTCTGCTTCAAGCTCGAGATCGACCGCGCGATGCTCGCCGCGCTTGCGATGGAGATGGGGCCGGCGGCGACGGACGATGTTGCGCCCGGAGTAGCGCTCAGCCCTGTGACGCCTGAGCTGCTCGACTCTGCCTTGCGCCTGCTGCGTCTCGCCGAAACGCCACGCGACATAGCAATGCTCGCTCCGATGGCGGAGCGCGAATTGCTCTATCGTTTGCTCGCCGGCGAATATGGCGCGCGACTACGCCAGCTTGCGGTCGCGGATTCGAAGATCAGTCAGGTGAACCGCGCCATCAGTTGGATCAAAGCAAACTTCCGCGAGGCATTTTCGATTGATGCGCTGGCGTCCGAAGCGCGCATGAGTTCATCGGCGCTGCACTTGCACTTCAAGCAAGTGACGTCACTCTCGCCGCTGCAGTACCAAAAGCAAATGCGCCTGCAGGAAGCGCGGCGTCTGATTTTTGCTGAAGCAAAAGATGCGGCGAGCGCTGCGCATGAGGTGGGCTACGATAGCCCTTCGCAGTTCAGCCGCGAGTATAGACGCTTATTCGGCGCGCCGCCCGTGCAAGACGTGACGCGTCTGCGTGAGAGCGCCTTAGCGATCGGCGCCAGCGCGCCGTAACATTGCGCGTGCGGCGTGAACCCCGGTGGCGAAGCTCGCTTGCAGAAGGAAGCCGCCAGTCGGCGCTTCCCAATCGAGCATTTCGCCCGCAACGAAGACGCCAGGGAGCGCTTTCAGTTCAAGCGCGTCGCTGACGCTATCCCAGGTAATGCCGCCCGCGCTGGAGATGGCGCGATCGAGGCCGCGTGGGCTTTCAAGTCGAACAGGGATCGCTTTGATGTGCGCCGCGAGCGTTGCCAACTCTCGGGGGGGCGGGCCGTTCTCGTTGATGAGTGCGACGGCAAGCGGCGAAAGACCAAGCGCCTTGCGCAGGCGCGAACTCAGACTATCGCTCGCCTTGGTGCGCTCCAGTTTTGCCGCGATATCGGCCGCGCTCAGCGCTGGGCGCAGATCGATATGGATCGTGACGGGCGCTTGGTCGCGCAGTTTTGCGGAAAGCGCATAAATGGCGCCGCCCTCGATGCCGTACTCTGTGACCATCGCTTCGCCGCGCACTTCTTGCTCGCCGCAGTTAAGCGCGATGGTTTTCAGCGGCTCGCCCGCAAACCGCCGGACGTGTTCGCTCCAAGCGACGTTGAAGCCGACATTGGATGGAGCAAATGGCGCGACGCTTACGCCGCGTGCTTCGAGCGCGGCGCGCCACGAGCCATCGCTACCGAGTCGCGGCCAACTCGCGCCGCCTAACGCCAGGAGCGTTTGCGAGGCGTGGATCGACGCGTGGTCGGCAAATTGTAGAGCGCCGTCTTGTGTCCAGCCGATCCACGTCGCACGCGGGACGATCTCAACGCCTTGAGCTGAAAGCCGCGCCAATAAAGCGCGCAACAGCGGCGAGGCTTTCATCGCTTTCGGAAATACACGCCCGCTTGAGCCGACAAACGTCTCCGCGCCGAGGCCGTCTGCCCAGGCAATGAGCTCCGCTTGTGTGAAGCTGTCCAGGATCGGTTTCAGCTTCGGCTGCGCTTCGCCATAACGCGTCATGAATTCTTCGAACGGCATTGAGTGGGTTAGGTTTAGCCCGCCACGTCCGGCCATTAGAAACTTGCGCGCCACGCTTGGCATCCGCTCGAACACGATCACGCGCTCGCCGGCGGCGCTCAGCACGTCCGCTGCGATCAAGCCTGCTGGGCCTCCGCCGATGATGGCGATCGGCGCGCGATCAGGCATGCGTGTGGCTGACGGCTTCGATCTTGTTGCCGTCCGGATCGCGCACGAACGCGCCGTAATAGTCCGGATGATATTCGCTGCGCAGGCCGGGCTTGCCGTCGTCTATGCCGCCTTGATCGAGTGCGGCGAGATAGAAGGCGTCGACCGCTTCGCGCGCGTCGGCGCGGAAGGCGATGTGAACGCCATTGCCCATGCTGGCGGGCTGGCCGTCGATCGGCAGCTGAATCCAGAAGCTCGGCTTGCCTGGCTTGCCGTAGCCAACGCCAACGAGTTGGCCCTGAATTTCGATGGGCATCACCGGCGCCATGCCAAGCGGCGCCAGAACGGCGTCGTAGAAGGCCTTCGAGCGCTTTACGTTGGTGAGGCCGATAGAGACGTGATCAAGCATGGGAGCATCCTCTCAGCGCCAGCGCGCGAACCAATCAAGCGTGCGCGCTATGGCAAGGTCGCGCGACGCTGCATGGAAATCGTTGCTGTCCTCGCGGCAAAAACCGTGGCCTGCGTCGTAGAGATAGAGAGGCGAGTCCGGCGTTGCTAGACGCACCTTCTCGTAATTCTCCGCCGGGATGGACGCGTCGTGCACGCCGTAGTGCAGCATGACGGGAATTGCAGGTGTGTTCTTATCGAGCAGATCGGCGATCAAGCGGCCATAAAAGCACGAAGCGGCTTTGAGCCCGGTGCAGTGCGAGGCCGCGACCCAAGCTGCCGCGCCACCATAGCAAACGCCGGTGACATAGACGGGCTTCGGCAGCGCATCGATGCAAGCCTGCACATCGGCCACGACTTGCGGCCACGGCGAAGCCATGACGCCGCCAATGCCTTTCTTCACGCCGTCCGGATCGTGGCCCGCTTGGAAGCCGCGCTCGACGCGATCGAAGAGGCTAGGCGCGATCGTGGCGTAGCCAGCGTCAGCGAAGCGGGTGCAGATATCCACGATATGATCGGTGACGCCGAAAATTTCCTGCAGCACCACAACGCCGCCTTTGGGCGCGCTTGCCGGATCGGCGCGATGGGCGCTGAAGCGGAAGCCATCGTGAGAAGAGGTGAGTTCGATCATGGCTCTCCCTCGCACGCGCCACGCCATCCGTCGAGTTATCGTGTTTGTGTGTGGCGTGATCGCACGCGCAGCGTCATGCTTGAAGCGTGCGGTTGAGATTTGGATTGATTGCGGTGCTGACATGGCTCTGCGCTGGCGCGGCGTGGGCCGAGTGCCGCAGCGCGCCCGCGGCGGAAGCGTTCGCAGATGCACAAGCCGCGGGGCCAACGCGCAACGATCGCGTTGGCCGGGTAGTCGCGCCGGTGAGCGTGAATGGCGAAGGTCCGTTTCGCTTTATCGTCGATACCGGCGCCAATCGTTCGGTCGTGTCGGAGCGTCTGGCGGCGCGGCTGGGCTTGGCGCCCGACGGCGATGGCTTGGTGCATTCGGTTTACGGCGTGGCGTCCGCGCCGTTCGCTGACGTGCGCGCGCTGAGCTATGGCACGCTCGCTTTGCCAAGTGGGCGCATGCCGGTGCTGGGCGGAAGTGTTCTCGCGGGCGAGCATGGCTTGCTGGGCGTCGACGGCATGACGGGGCGGCGACTGATGCTCGACTTTCGGCGCGGCTGCATCGAGATAATCCCATCGCAAGGCGCGCCGCGTTTAGGCAGCCGCAACTGGACGACTGCGCGCGGCCAGTTGCGCTTTGGGCATCTCATGGTGGTGCGCGGGCGGGTCGCGGGGCTCGATGTGAATGTCTTGATCGACACCGGCTCTGACACGTCGTTGGTGAACACGGCGCTGATCCGGGCGATCGAAACGCGTCGCGGCCCGCGCCGCGGCTACACCGAACGCGCCGCTACCGCGACGGAGACGATCACGCTCGATCGTGCTGTCGTGCTGCAGAGCATGAGCATCGGCGAACTCGAAGCGGAGAATGTCGTCGCGTTTGTCGGTGACTATCACATCTTCGAAGTATGGGGGCTCCTGGCTGAGCCAACCATCTTACTTGGCATGGACGTGATCTCGGTCGCCGACGCCATGGCGATCGATTACGGCCGCGCCACCGTGCATTTCCGCATCAACGACCGGCGCTGAGTGCGAGCTTGCCGCGCTCGGTCCAGAGTACGGCGGCGATGATGCCGCAGGCGGCGAGCGTAAGTCCGATCAGGAAAGGCGTTGTCGAGCCGTCGAAAGCGCGGGCGATGAGTGCGCCGAGAATTGCGCCGAATGTGGCGGTGACGGCGCCGAACACTGCTGACGCGGAGCCGGCGACGTGGCCCATGTTCGCCATCGCCAGCGCGTTGAAGTTGCTCGACATGAGGCCGAACACAGAAAAGCCGAGCGCCAAGAGCCCCATGAATGTCCAGAAGCTATCGCCGAGTGTCACAGCGACGCCTGTGTGCAACAGCGCGATCGCAGCGAACCACAGCATGCTGATGTTCGAAATCCGGCGCATGCCGAAGAGCATGACGATGCGTGAGTTGGAAAACGTGCCGATTGAGATTGAAATCGCGATCGCCGCGAAAGCGAGCGGGAACAGCGCGTCGAGGCCGAAGACATCGACGTAAATCTGTTCGGAACAGGTGATGTAGCCGAAGAGGCACGCGGTCAGGAAAGTGCTGGCGATCATGTAGCCGATCGTTTGGCGATCCTTGAACACCATAGCGTAGCCGCTGGCGATTGCGTGTGGCGCGAAGGCGCGACGGTTTTCCGGCGCCAATGTTTCGGGCAAACGAAAATACATCCAGGCCGCAACGGCGAACGAATAGAGCAGCAGCGCACCGAATATCCAGCGCCACGGCGCAACGAAGAGGATGAGCTGTCCGAGGCCGGGTGCGATGATGGGTACGACCATGAAGACAGTCATCGCCATCGACATGATCTGCGCCATGCGCCTGCCTTCGCTCACATCGCGCACAACCGCCATCGCGATCACACGCGTCGCGGCGGCGCCGACGCCTTGTAGCGCACGCGCCGCAAGCAGCAGCTCGAATGTCGGTGCGAACACGCAGAGCACAGAGCCCAGAATGAAAATCGCCAACGCCCAGAGCAGAACACTGCGCCGGCCGAAGGCGTCGGTCAGCGGGCCGTAGACCAGCTGCGCCACGCCGAACAGCGCGACGTATGCGGTGATGACAAGTTGGCGGTCGTTGTCGGTCGCCAGTTGATAGGCGCGGCCGATGTCGGGCAAAGCCGGCAGCATGACGTCGATCGCCAGTGCATTCAGCGCCGAAAGCGACGCCACCATCGCAACCAGTTCAAACGTCGAGAGCGCCGCCCGGGGAGGAGCGGGTCCGTCAGGCATTGAAGCGGAAGTGCATTACGTCGCCTTCCTTGACGACGTATTCCTTGCCTTCGAGGCGCATCTTGCCGGCTTCCTTGGCGCCGCTCTCGCCTTTGAAGGTGACGTAATCGTCGTACGAGATGGTCTCGGCGCGGATGAAGCCCTTTTCGAAGTCGCCGTGGATGACGCCGGCGGCTTGCGGCGCGGTCCAGCCTTTCTGGATGGTCCAGGCGCGCGCTTCTTTGGGGCCGACGGTGAAATAGGTTTGCAGGCCGAGAAGATCGTAGCCAGCGTGGATGAGCTTGGTGAGGCCAGGCTCTTGCAGGCCGACAGTTTCCAGAAACTCGATCTGCTCTTCGTCTGAGAGTGCTGCGATTTCGGCTTCGATCTGCGCGCAGATGATCACGCACGCGGCGTTTTCGATCTTGGCGCGTTCTTGCACGCGCGCGGTGTGTTCGTTGCCGCCCGCAGCGTCGGCTTCGTTGACATTGCAGACGTAAAGCACCGGCAGCGCCGTTAAGAGCTGCAGCATTTCGAATGCCTTTTGCTCTTCCGGGGCGCGTTTGGTGAGACGGGCAGGCTTGCCGTCTTCAAGCAGCGCCTTGGCGCGCAGGACGAGTTCGAGCGAGAGCTTGGCTTCCTTGTCGCCGCCCTTGGCTTTCTTCTCGAGATTGGTCAGGCGCTTATCGAGGCTTTCGAGATCCGCCAGCATCAATTCGGTTTCGACCGTTTCAAGGTCGGCGATCGGATCGATGCGGCCTTCGACGTGGGTGATGTCGTCATTCTCGAAGCAGCGCAGCACATAAGCGACGGCGTCGCATTCGCGGATGTTGGCGAGGAATTGGTTGCCCAGGCCTTCGCCTTTCGAGGCGCCGCGCACGAGGCCGGCGATGTCGACGAAGTTCATGCGCGTAGGGATGATCTCTTTCGACTTCGCGATCTCGGCGAGCTTCTTCAGGCGCGGCTCCGGCATCGCGACTTCGCCGACGTTCGGTTCAATCGTGCAGAACGGATAGTTCGCCGCTTGCGCAGCGGCGGTTTTGGTCAGCGCGTTGAAGAGCGTCGACTTGCCCACATTCGGCAAGCCGACGATGCCGCATTTGAAACCCATGTCCGTTCCTTCGTTTGTTAGCTGCGGCCCAACGCCTTCGCCGCCATGTCGCGCCAGATGCGCGCTTCGGGGCGGAGAGGCGGGGCGATTTTGCTTAAGCGGCGCTCGATCTCGGTGAAGCCGATCTCTGCGTCTTCGCGCCGGCCAGTCTTGGCCATGAAAGCGACATAGCGCGAACCGGCTTCCAGACCTGGCACGCGGTCGGCGGCGAAGTGATAGGCTTCGTCCGCTTCTTGATTGCGGCCGAGCATTTCGTAAGCGCGGGCGAAGGCGAGAGCAGCGACCGGCGCTTTACCTTCGGGACCGCCGAGATCGCGCAAATGCTCAAGGTTCTTCAGTGCTTCTTCGGCGCGATTGAGTTCGAGCAGCGCATGCGCGTGGCCGAGCAAAACAGCCGGGTCGTCGCCGCCGTGACCACCAGCGCAAAGCGCCCATTGCGCTTCTGCGTCTTGCCAGCGGCCGAGCGCGCTCGCGGCTTGCGCGACTTTCATGCGGTTACCAATGGATGGCGTATCGTCGAGCGCGCGCATGGCGTTGCGATACTCGCGCTCTGGATCGATCGTATTGATCGCGGCTTTGCCTACAGCGCGGCCTGTGCGTCCGCCGGCGAGATCAGGGACGATCACGGCAAAGAAATAAACCGCGGCGCCCAAGCTGCCGCCGATGATGAGCAGCCACAGCCAGGGCTGTTGGCGCCCCGTGCGCACGGCATGAACAGCGCAAATCACAGCCGGCAGATAGTGCAGAATGAGCAGCATTATTCGCTCTCCCCACCTACGCCTTTGCGCGGATCGGCTTTCGCCGCCGGCGCCAGACGCATCACTTCGCCTTGATACTTTTCATCATCGCCCTTCGCCAGCATCGGCGCCGCGCGCGCGCAAGCGTCGAGCAGCGCGCGCACCCAATCTTCTTCGGCTTTGTAGAAATCGCTCAGCACATAGTGATGGACGAGATCCTTTTGACCCGGATGGCCAACGCCGAGGCGCGCACGGCGGAAGCCGTCGCCCACGGGCGAGGCGATGATCGAGCGGATGCCGTTATGGCCCGCCGCGCCGCCGCCGGTTTTCATGCGGAAGCGGCCGGGCGCCAAATCAATCTCATCGTAAAAGGCGACGACATCGTGCGGGGAGAGTTTGTGAAAGTTCGCCGCTTCACCAACCGCGCGGCCGCTCTCGTTCATGTAGGTCTGCGGCTTCAAGATCAGTGTGCGCACGCCATCGATGTGGCCTTCGGCTAACTCGCCCTGAAACTTTTTCTTCCATGGACCAAAGCCATGCGCGCGCGCGATCGCCTCTACGGCCATGAAGCCGATATTGTGCCGGTTGTTCGCGTATTTCGCGCCCGGATTGCCGAGGCCGACAAGGAGCAGCATTCCAACCTTCTAAGCTTCCCGTTCGCGGGAAGAGAAGGCGGATTAGCCTTCCTTCTTGTCCGCAGCAGCACCGGCAGCCGGCGCAGCTTCAGCAGCCGGCGTTGCGGCGACTTCTTCTTCGACCTTGCGGCCGACGATCGTGGCGACGGTGAAGTCGCGGTCGCGAATGACCGGACGAGCGCCTTCCGGCAATGCGATCTGCGAGATGTGAATCGAGTCGCCGATGTCGCGGCCGGTGAGGTCGATAACGATCTCTTCCGGAATCTTGTTGGCCTTGCACTTCAGCTTGATCGTGTGGCGCACGACGTTGAGCGCGCCGCCACGCTTCAGGCCGGGCGAAGCGTCGTGGTTCTTGAAGTGCACGACGACGTCGATCGCGATCTCGGCGTTTTCTTCAACGCGATAGAGATCGACGTGGATCACTTGATCGGTCACCGGGTGAAACTGGATGGCGCGCGGAATAACCGGCTGCTTCTCGCCTTGGTGGTTGAGCTCAACCATGTGCGAGAGGAACTTGCCCGACCGGATCGCCATGTCGACGTCCTTGGCGTTGATCTCGATCGGGATCGAGCCGCGCTTGCCGCCATAGAGGACGCCGGGGATGAGGCCGGTATTACGGGTGGCGCGCGCGCCGCCAGTGCCAATGCGTTCGCGCTTTTCGACGTTCAGAACAATGCCGGCCATAGGACCCGGGCCCCTTTAAATTCCGTCAGACGGGAAAATTGAAGCGGGGCTTCTACAGTAAGGCCGGGCAGGGAGCAAGGCGGCGGCCAGCCTCAAAGCGCAGGGCCGCCAGCCGGGTCTGGATCGGCCGGCCTGCCGGTTGGAGGGGCTGCCTCGTCCCGACCCTCGGCCTCGGCGATGGCTTGCTCGAAAGCGGCCAAAAGCTCGGGGACGCAGCAGGCATTGAGGAAATGGTCGCCGCCCGGGACGGTCGTCAGGGTATGGCCGTACTCGGCCGCGATGCGCTGATCGGCCTCCAGCGGGACGAAAGTGTCGTTGTCACCGTGGATAAAGACGACTGGCTGCCGCAGGCCGCGGAAGGCGGTCCAGACGGCAGGGAGCTGTGGCCCCTGAGAGGAAACCTCAGAGATTGAGTTCCGGAGGTCGCGTGGGAGGACACCCTGGACGACCCGGCCCAGGCCGAACATGCGCCGGGCGGTGGGGCCCCGGTCGCCGAAATAGGCGGAGACCAGGACCACGGCGTCGACCTGGTCTGCGTAGCGGCTGGCCATCAGCGTGGCGACGGGCGCGCCAAAGCTCTGGCCGACGAGGAGAACGCGCTGGCCAGGGCGGGCTTGGAGCATAGGCGAAAGCGCTTCGGCCTGTTTTGCGATGTCGCGCACCGCATCTTGCGGCTCCGAGGTCCGGAAGCCGGGGCGATCGGCGACGATCATCTCGCGGTTGGCGGGCAGGTCGGCGATGGTCGGCGCCCAATACTCGCTCCAGCTCGGCGTGCCGGTGATGATGACGATCTTCCAGTCAGCATCCGGCCGCACTGGTGTTTGCAGCGCCGAGATGCGCCACGCTTCCTCAACGCCCGCGATAAACTCCACCCGCTCCATCGTGCCGGCTGGGTAGGAGGATGAGGTCGGGAAGCGGTCGTTATCGTCCTCGCTTGTGCCGATGGCGCAGGCGGAGGCGGCAAGGGCGACGAGAGGGGCGACGAATGGGGCGGCGAGGGATCGCAACGGCAAGGGCATGGGCCAACAGGTAAGCGAGCTGTCGCCCGCCGTCAGCCCCTTCGCGGCCAGCGATTGATTTTGTGCGGCGGGCGCGGGAGGAGTCACGCGGGAGGCGGCATTGGCGGGGCCGGAGCTTTCACAGCGCGCGCTCGATCTGTTCGAAGAGGCTCTGAGCGAGCCTGAGCACACGCGCGCCGATTGGCTGACGCGCGCCACCGCCAACGATCCTGCGCTGCGCGCCAAGGTCGAAAGCCTGATCGCCGCCGACCGGCGCGGCGACAGCTTGATGCCGACCGGCGGCGCGATGGCGGCTGCGCCAATCGCTGCGCCCGAGCGTGTGGGCCATTACAAGATCTTGCGCAGCCTCGGCGGCGGCGGCATGGGCGAGACATTTCTCGCCGCGCGCGATGATGGCCTCTTCGAGCACGAAGTCGCGATCAAGTTCATGCGTCCGAGCCGCATGGCTGGAACGGCGCGCGCGCTGTTTGATCGCGAACGTCGTGCGTTGGCGAAGCTCAGTCATCGCCATATCGCGCAACTGTTCGATGGCGGCGTGGCTGAGAACGACGCGCCTTATCTGGTGATGGAGTATGTGCGCGGCGCGCCAATCGACGAGTATGCGAAGGCGCTCGATGCGCGCGGCGTCGCTAGACTCGTGGCCGATGTGTGCGACGCGGTGCAGTACGCTCACCAGAATCTCATCGTTCACGCCGACATCAAACCGTCGAACGTGCTCGTCAATGAAGCGGGCGACGCGAAGGTGATCGACTTCGGCGTAGCGCGTTTGCTGACGGAGACCGAAGCCGACGGCGCTGCAATTTATCCTTTCACTGCCGCTTATGCGAGCCCCGAGCGGTCGCGTGGCGAAGCGCCGGCGCCTGCTGACGATGTGTTCGCGCTTGGCGTTCTGCTGCGCACTTTGCTCGGCGACAAGCCGCACGCCGACTTAGCTGCAATCGCCGCATGCGCGACCGCGTCGAAATCCGAGGCGCGCTACACATCCGCTGGCGCCTTGCGTGACGATCTCCGTGCTTGGCTGGAAACCCGTCCCCTCGCAGCGCGCCGCGGCGAGCGCTTCCACGCGCTACGCAAATTCGTTGAGCGGCGGAAGTGGGCGGTCAGCGCAGCGGCGGCGGCGCTTGTGGCGATCCTCGGCGCTTTGGCGGCCACGACCTATCTCTATCTCGAAGCGGATCGCGCGCGGCAGCTCGCCGAACAGCGCTTCGCCGATGTGCGCGGGCTTTCTCGATATCTGCTGTTCGACGTTTACGAGCGGCTTGAACGCTCGCCGCGAACCCTTGCGATGCGCCGCGATGTCGCCCGGGAAGCACAGGGCTATCTGGAACAACTTTCGCGAACCCCCAATGCGCCGCTCGATGTGCGGATCGAGACCATCGAAGGCTTGCTGCGGGTTGCTGAGCTGCAGGGTGGCGGGCAGCGCTCCAATCTTGGCGAGTTCGATAATGCGCGCGCAAGCTTGGAGCGTGCTGAGCGCTTGGCTGCGGCATTGCCGCCACGTGACGATGTCGTCGCACTGCGCGTGCGGATCGCCTTGGCGCGCGCGAGCATTGCGATGGACGTCGATCAAGATCTGCCCCGCGCGGCCGCGTTGCTCGCCGAGGCGCGGGCTCTCGCTGATACGTTCGACGCCGCGGGCGAACTGGACATCGCGCTCGCCGTGGAAGAGGCGACGCTTGCCAATTGGCAAGGCCGATATCACGACGCGATCACGAGTGCGCAGCGGGCGCTCAATATGGCCGGCGCGCAGCCTGCTCCATTGGCTCTGCGGGCGCGTGATGCCTTAGCCGAAGCTCATTATTATCAAGACGAACTCGCCGATGCGGAGGCGCAGTACCGGATTGCTGCGCAAGACGCTGCCGCTTATGCCGCCGCAGACCCAGGCGACATGAACGCCTTGCGCTATGCCGTGCGCGCGCGCTGGGCGCTGGCGACAACACTCCTGCAGCGGGGACGCGCACGCGAAGCATTGGCTGAGCTGAACATCGCCGCCGAACCGATCCCGCGCCTGCTCGCGTTCGAGCCCAGCGACGAGGCGGCGCGGCGGTTGGACCGCATCGTGCTGACAGCGCGCGCGCAAGCTTTGGCGATGTCCGGAAATCTGCCAGAGGGCGTGCGCTTGCTGCGCGCACAAATCGCCAGTCGCGAAGCGCTGCATCGAGCCTCGCCCGATGTCGCGGATTATGCGCGCGCCTATGCAATTAGTTTAGCGATGCTCGCCGATCTCTACGCCGACAACGCCAGCAATCGCGAAGCGTGCCCACTCTACGCGCAGTCGCGCACGCTTTTTGAAGACTTAGCCGCGCGCGGCGCGCTCTCGGAACAGGACCGCGCCAGCGCGCTGCGCATGGTGTTGGAGCGCCAGGCGCAGGTTTGTCGCTAGATTACTCGAACAAGCTCGACACACTTTGTTCGTTTGCAATTCGCCAGATAGCGTCGCCCATCAGTTCGGCGATGGAGACCACACGCACTTTCTTGCAGGGCGCTTTGTGGTGGTTGGGGTCGATCGAATTGGTGACGACGATCTCTTTCAGCTTGCTCTTGTCGATGCGCGCGGCTGCGCCGTCCGAAAGCACGCCGTGGGTGATGTAGGCGGAAACTGAAGTCGCGCCCTCAGCGATCAACGCATCGGCGGCGTTGCAGAGCGTGCCGCCGCTATCGACGATGTCATCGATCATGATGCAATCGCGGCCGGCGACATCGCCGATAATGTGCATGACTTCCGAGACGCCGGCTTTCTCGCGACGCTTGTCGACGATGGCGAGATCGGCGCCGAGGCGGTTCGCCAATGCGCGGGCGCGGACGACGCCGCCGACATCCGGCGAGACGATCATCAGCTTCGTCGTGTCCTTGGTGTGAGCGCGGATGTCGCGCTCCAATACGGGTGTCGAGAAGAGGTTGTCGGTTGGGATGTCGAAGAAGCCTTGGATCTGGCCGGCATGCAGTTCGAGCGTCAGCACGCGGTCGGCGCCAGCCGTGGTGATGAGGTTCGCCACGAGCTTGGCTGAGATCGGCGTGCGGCCGCCGACTTTGCGATCTTGGCGACCGTAACCGTAATAGGGGATCACCGCGGTGATGCGGCGCGCAGAGGCGCGGCGCAGTGCATCAATGCCGATCAGCAATTCCATCAAGTGATCGTTGGCGGGGTAGGACGTCGACTGGATGAAGAAGACGTCCTCACCGCGGACGTTCTCTTGGATGGCGACGAAAATTTCGTTGTCTTTGAAACGCTGAAACTCCGCCTTCGCGAGCGGTGTGTTCAAATGGTCGGCGATCTCTTTGGAGAGCGCCTGGTTCGAATTCGCGGACAACAATTTCATGGAAGGCGGGCCCCGTCGCGATCCTGCTTAGACGGCTCAGTGTCTAGGAGCGACTCGGGGCCTGCGAAAGGCTCTGCTGCACTTTTATGACGGGCAGGGCGGCTGCTTTGTCGAACTTGTCGCGGCTGCGACACGGTTCATGTGGCGAATTCCGCGCCGGCATAGAGCGCGGCAGGGGCGCCGGTGGTTTGCGCCCACATTTGGTCGCCATAGGAGAAATGCCACCACTCGTTCGGATTGGAAGCAAAACCAACGTCGCACATCAGCCAATAGAGCAAACGGCGATTGGCGCGCGCCTCTTCGTTGGAGAAGCTGAACGCTGCGTCCGTCTCGGCGCCTTCGAAATGGGCAGTGTGAGCGAGCGACGACGCGTCGTCGAAGAGCGAACCCATCCACAGCGGATCGCCGCCGCGCCAGCGGATGGTGAGATCGATGGCGCCGCCTGTGGAGTGCGGCGAGGGCGCATCGCCGCCTTCGCTAGGCGCTGCCCAATAGGTCTCGACTTCCGCCAGCAATTCCGCGCCGTTAAGGCCCGGATTGCGGCGCTTCAGTTCGGCGGGGAGCCATTTGTCGTGGAAGTAGATCTGCACAGCTTGCGGACGCCACGCATCGAAGATGAAGAGCTCAAGATTGGCTGATGCGAGTTGCGCGTTCACTTGATGCAAGCGGTGCGCAGCGCCTTCGCGCATGATGATCGCGTCGATACTGCCGGGGATGCGGTGATAGTAGGGCGGGTTGCGTTCGCTGGCGTAGAAGTTCTCGCCGGCGATGCCATAGGCGCCCGCGCTGACGAGCGGCTCTGCGTTGGCTTCACCATCGAACGCGATCGGCACGCCGCGATAACCGCTTTTCGGGAGCGGCGCCGGTATCGGTTTTTCGCGGAGAGTTTGGAGCGTGCCGAACACAGTCATGTGTCACGCCCTATAGCACAATGGCGGCGCAATTCCGGCCATAGCCGTCTTCTCGGGCGTGGACGCTGCGGCGATGGCTGAAGAGCAATGCGTCTTCAGCATAGGTGTCGAGCGGCGCGATCTCGACATTTCTGACGCCAGCCAGCGCAAGGCGCGCGGCGCAAAAGCCCGGCAAGTCGAAATGGAACTTTCCGGGCGCGCCGCTGATGAAGAAGCGATCGTAGTCGGCGGCTTCGCTGACGAAACGCTCGTGAAACTCTGGGCCAACTTCGTAGGAGCGCTGATGGATCGTCGGGCCGATAGCTGCGCGGATATCGGTCGCGCCGTGTTCGCGCATGAGCGCGACAGTGCTCTCCAGCACGCCGCCGATGGCGCCTTTCCAGCCGGCGTGTGCGGCGGCGATGACGCCCGCCGCGTGGTCGATCATGAGGACCGGCGTGCAATCGGCGGTGAGCACGGAGATCGCAAGGCTCGGCGTCTTGGTGACGAGCGCGTCGGCTTGCGGGCGTTCGCCGCTCCACGGGCCATCGACGAACACTGCGGTCGACGAATGCACTTGATGTACGCCGATCAGATGTGTCGGCGCGACATTCATCGCAGCGGCGATGCGTGCGCGGTTTTCGCGGACGGCTTGGGGGTCATCGTTCGAGCCCGTGCCGGCATTTAGGCTTGCGTAGATGCCGGTGGAGACGCCGCCTTGGCGGCCGAAGAAACCGTGACGTGCGCCGTCTAGATTTGATGCGACGAACGCGGGGGAGAGAAGTGCGCTCAAAACCCTGCCGGCGGTTCGAGGCCCGGGCTTGAGATGCAGATCACCTTGAAGAGGGCGCCCATCTCGGTCGCATCGCTCAGGCGTTTCACTTCGCGCGCGAGGCGTTCAGCATGTTGTGGATTGGCTTTGGAGAGTGCTTCGGCGCGCATTTCTAAACCGAGTGCGCGCAGGAAGTCGCCTTGCGTCATCGGGCCGTGCACTTGCAGGCCGGCGGCATCGGCAAGTTGCGCGACGCGCGCGAAATCGACATGCGCGGTCAGATCGGCTTCGCCCGGCGCTTCGATCGCATCGACCTTGGTGTGGTTCTTCAACGCCTGCAGAGTGTCCGCGCCTTCGGAGCGGACGTACCCGTAGTCGATGAAGAGCGCGCGGCCCGGCGCTTCGTGCAGGCGACGTTCGAGTTCGTACATGAAGCTTTCAAGCGCCGGCGCGATCTCGCGCACAACGCCGACTTCATCTTCACTGTCAGGCGCGGGCAGTGCGCTGCTCAAGCCAAAGATCAGCTGATCGGCTTCGTTGAGACCGACGAGCTTTTCGTGCCAGCCATCTTCGCCGCGAAAGAATTGGCGGATCGGGAAGCAGTCGAGGAATTCGTTGGCGACGATCAGCGACGGCCCGGGCGGCGCGTCTTCCAAGCGCGCGCCCCATTCGGCGTCGGCGACGCGTTCGGCTTGTTCTTCACGCAACGGCGCGCTGGTCTCGATGAAGATGACGCTCGACGCCTCGCGAAAGCCTTCGATGCGTTGCGTGGCGCGCAGCATGTCTTGCATCAGCACGCCGCGGCCGGGGCCGAGCTCAATCAGATTGAACGCCGGTTGGCCGAGCACATCCCATTCATGCGCGCACCAAAGCCCGATGAACTCGCCGAACATCTGGCTGGCTTCGGGCGCGGTCAGAAAGTCCGCGCTGGCGCCGCCTATGCTTGGGCGCGTGGCGTAATAGCCGTCCTGCGGATCGTAGAGACACGCGCCCATATATTCGGCCACGGTCATCGGGCCGTTTTCTTTGATGTGCTCGATCAATCTCTCTTTGAGGCTCATGTTTTGCGCCTCGGCGGAAGCTTACGGTTCGCACGCGTGCGGCGTTGAAGGTGAGGCGCAAACTCCCCCTCCCCTTGAGGGGAGGGGGCCGGGGGGTGGGGTGAGGCGACGCTGCCTGAATCCTTGGCGCCAGTTTCACGCTCACCTTCAGACGCCTGCGCGTCACCCCGCCCCCTACCCCCTCCCCTCAAGGGGAGGGGGATGATGGCGCGCACGGCGTCGAGGACATTCTTGGGGTCGCGTGTTGCTTCGCTAGAGATGCGCACGAATTGCCATCCGAGATTCTCAAGGTGTTGTTGGCGCTTCGCATCGTACTCTGCACGTCCGGGAAAGCTGTGCACTTCGCCGTCAATCTCGATTGCGATCCGAGAACGTCTGATCGCGAAATCCACTGTGTAGCGTCCAATCTTGTGTTGGCGAACGGCGTGGATGCCTTCCGGACGCAAGGCCCGCAAAGCCTCCCATGCGCGTTCTTCGCCGCTTGTCACGCCGCCGCCGGTCTTGGTTGCTTCAGCGCGCGGTTGATGAGCCAGGCGCCAGCGATGATCATCGGAATCGAGAGCAGCATGCCCATGGTGACGATGCCGCGCAGTTCTTCCGGCATGTGCTGGTCAGGCTCACGCACGGTCTCGAGGATCGCGCGGAAGAAGCCGTAAAGCACAAGGAAAATGCCGGTGTTGAGGCCAGGGCGGCGCAGGCTGTCGAAGCGCAGCGTGGCGACAGCGATGACGATGAACAGGATCAGGCCTTCGAGTGCGGCTTCATAAAGCTGGCTCGGATGGCGCGGGCTCATGCCGGCGGGGCAGGAGAGCGTCATCGGGTTCATCAGGCGCTCATTGCAGAAGATCACGCCGAACGGGCCGTCAGTGACCCGGCCCCAGAGCTCGCCATTGATGAAGTTGGCGATGCGGCCAAAGAAAAGGCCAATCGGCGCGGCTGCCGCAGCAAGGTCGCCGAGGCGCAGCAGATCGACTGTGTCGGTCTTTGCTTTTTGGCGCGCGTCCTCGACGTCCTTCTTCTTCATCCAGCCGATGCCGCTGACGCGTACATATTCGTTGCGATGCTGCGGCGACGGTTCGGATGCGGTGGCGTGCTTCTTCGCAAGTTCAGCAAAGCGCTCTTCGTTGACGTGGAAACGGTTGATGAGCTTGAGCTTCGGCTTCGTCTCGAGGCGATAGCAGAAGAAGAGTGCGGCCAGCGCGACGCCGATGAGACCGCCGTGGAAGCTCATGCCGCCTTCCCAAATCTGGAAGACGCGCACGATGCCGGTCCACCAGCCTTCGCCTGGCGCGATGGTCCACATCATGTCCGGCTTGTAGAAGAGAACATAGCCCAAGCGACCGCCGAGGATGACGCCAAGCGTCGCCCAGAACAGAAAGTCGTCGACTTGCGGCACCGACATCGCGGGCTTGCCCGGCGCCCAGAGTTTATCGCGGCGCACCAGCCAAACCATATAGCGCCAGCCGAGGACGAGGCCGGCGATGTAGGCCAGCGCGTACCAGCGCAGATGGAACGGCCCGAACCCGAACACGGGCGGGATCGTCAACGCCGCGGGGTCGATACTGGGGAACTGAATGGCTTCTAGGATCACGCCCGCCCACCTTACCAAGCTGATAAGCCGCATTGCGCGGCGTCCGGGCGCTTCTTAAACACCGGATGAGGAACGATCTACATGCAAACGCAAAGCTCCGTCTTCGACGATCTGGCGAAACTCATGACTGGCGCGATGGGCATGGCCCAGGGCGCCAATGCTGAGGCCAAGAGCTTCATGCGCGCCCAGGCGGATCGGTTTGTAGCCGAAATGGACTTGGTCGGCCGCGATGAGTTCGAGGCCATGAAGCAGGTCGCCTCAGAAGCGCGTGCTGAGGCGGATGCGCTGAAGGAGCGGGTCGCGGCGCTCGAGGCATTGCTCAAAGATAAGGCCTGAGCTCGATTGCGTGACAAGCTGGTGAAGTTTGCCCGCCGCTGTGGGCGTAAACGCTCGCGTTAATCTCCGCGCAACACTCCGGGCGCTCTCCTATCGATAGGGGCTTGATTCGAGCGCTCAACTTAGAAGCGCCCAAGGCGAAGAGATCAAATGGCTGGGCTTCGGCCTGCTTTGAGCTGAAGGGGATGCTCATGGATCTCTATCTCGACGATGAAGTCGAAGTCGCAGCCGACCCGTTGGAGACGGTGGAGTCCATTCTGGAGTCCGACGATCGCTTCAAATATGAGCGCGCCGAGGACGGTGACGTTCACTTCAGCTTCAAATGCTCGACTGGCGAGACGGTCGGTTACTTCAGCTACCGCGAAGAACTGCCGGCGCTGCTCTTCACGCTGGGCTTCGACATTCAGGCGCCGGTTTCGCGCCGCGACCAGGCGGTAAAGCTTGCGAGCCTGATCAACGAAAATCTCTGGCTCGGACATTTCGATGTCTGGTCCGACGACGGCACCATCATTTTCCGCCACGCCATGCCGATGATCGGCCGTGACGATATCTCCGTCGGCGAAGTGCAGGCGATGTTGGCGGCGGGAATGGATGCAGCGGAGCGCTTCCAGCCTGCGTTCCACTTCCTTATCCTTGGCGGCATGGACGCGGAAGGCGCATCGCAAGCCGCTATGTTTGAAACCTGCGGAGAAGCGTGAGCGGCCTTGACGCCCCTTCAATAGCTCTGGTCGGCGCGGGTGCGCTGGGGAGTGCGCTCGTGCGCGGCTGGATTGAAGCCGTGCGCAAAGGCGGCGGACTTACGCTGACGGTTGTCGAGCCGAATTTCGATCCTGTGCTGGCGCAAGAACTGGAAAGCGTCGGCGCCGTTCTCAATCCGCCCGATCCCGGTCCGGTCGATGTGCTTGTGCTGGCGGTAAAGCCGCAGGCGTTCGCGCAGGCGACGGAGACGGCGCGCGGCTTTGTCGGCCCCGACACGCGCGTGCTCTCGGTGATGGCCGGCATTCCGATGGATAAGCTGGCGAATGAGCTAGGCGCCCAACGCGTCATTCGCAGCATGCCGAACACCCCCGCGCGTATCGGACGCGGCGTCACCGCTTATGTCGCGTCGCCCGCGTGCACGGCGGAGGATCGCACTCTAATTGAACAACTGCTTGAACCGTTAGGGACGGTCGAGCCCTTGGGGGCTGAGCGGCTTATGGATGTGGTGACGGCGGTTTCAGGCTCAGGACCGGCCTACGTCTTTCTGCTCGCCGAAGTTCTCGCCGCTGCCGCTGAGCAGGAAGGCTTGGATAAAGACACGGCGATGCGTCTGGCCAGCCGAACTGTCGCTGGGGCGGGGGCGCTGATGCTGGAAACCGGCGAAGGGCCCGGCGCTTTGCGCAAGCAGGTCACGTCGCCCGGCGGGACCACCGAAGCCGCGCTCGACGTGCTGACCAGCGCCGACGGGCTCGCCCCCTTGCTGCGGCGCGCGGTTTCCGCCGCTGCGCAGCGTTCGCGCGATCTCGGCAAGCGCTAGAAGCTTGACGCCCCGGCTGGCCGGGGCTTGATCACTCCCATGAGCACGACATTGGACTCCGCGGTGCGCCGCGATCTGGCGCGCGCAGCGCTGACTTTGGCGGCGGCATCGCCCTGGCGCGAAGTGACGCTGCTGAAATTGGCCGATAGCGCCGCGCGGCCGATCTCCGATTTCTACGGCGCTTCGCTGGGCGAGGCGGTCGATTGCGTCGAGGAGGCGTTCGACCGCGCCATCGGCGACAATCTCGAAGCGCTCGACCCGGGCCAGAGCGTCCGGGATCGGCTGTTCGAACTCATCATGCGCCGCTTCGAAGCGATGGAGCCGCACCGCGCTGCCGTGCTCGCAATGGAAGTGGGGGCCGACCGCGATCCGACATTGATGGCCGCCGCACACCAGCGTCACGTCCGCTGCGCCCGCTGGGTGCTGGCGCTCTCCGGCCTCGAAGCTGACGGCATGACCGGCCAAGCGCGCGCGCAAGGCTTGGGCGTCATCATCGGCCAAGCACGCATTGCGTGGCGTGGCGACGATGCCGGCGACTTCAACAAGACGATGGCCTCGCTCGATAAGAACCTCCGCCGCGCCGAAGAAATGTTTGGCCGCTGGGCTGGGTTTGAGGCAAAGCCGAAAGCGGACGAGACGAGCGGCGCACCGTGACCAAACTGCAAGCCGTGCGTGGTGAAGGCGCCACTGAGACGGCGCCGATTGCCGCTGATCGGCTCGTTGAAGGCGCGCCAGTGGCGACGACGCGGCTGGATTATGAGCGCGATAGCAAAAGCTACGCGGGCGAGTGGTCAGCCGGCGTTGGCGCGTGGCGTGTCGAATACGAAGAGTACGAGTTTTGCCATGTGCTCGAAGGCGCGTGCGAGCTTGTTCCTGATGACGGCGATGCGCAGCGTTACGAAGCGGGCGACAGTTTTGTGATTGAGCCCGGTTTCAAAGGCATTTGGCGCGTGTTGGCGCCGATGAAGAAGCGCTTCTTCATCCGCTACGATTGAACTGCAATTCGACTGCGCGACGTGCTTGCTGTTAACCGGTTGGTGAGCGCTTGTTTACGTTTGAAGCGCAAAGATGAATGCGCTTTAGCCAAGAAGGCGCGCATCATGTTCGGATTTGCTCTGTCTGAGATGAAGCATCGGGCGATGGATCGCTGGGACCGCGTGTTCCGCTTCTGCCTCGGTGCTGCGTTCGTTGTTATGGCCGCCGCTTCGATCCAATATGAAGAGCAGATCGCGCCGAACGTAGAGCGCGTCTCCGACGCCTGGTCGGCGACGGCGACCGATTTCAGCCGCCGCCTCTCCAGCTTCACGCTCTAACCTTCGCGCTTCATCCGCTCCTGCCGCTTGGCTTCCAGCGGCGAGGGATCGACCAACCCGTAGTCGCCAACCTCCACCGGGCCTGCGCGCTCGTAGCGTGCCAAGATCACCCCGTTCGCCGATACGCTGTGCTTCACCAGCTTCAGCGCGTTCGCATGCGCATTCGGGCCGATGAGGCGCTTGCCGGCGCCGAGCACCACCGGGAAGGTCATGGTGCGGATTTCATCCACGAGATCGCCCGCCAGAAGCGTTTGGATCAGGTCGCTGCTGCCTTGGGTGACCAGGTTCGGGCCGTCCGATTGCCTCAGCTTGGCGACGTCCTTGGCCGCATCGCGGAGGACGGTGGTGTTCTGCCAGCTGGCATCAACGTCGCCGGAGCGGGTGCATGCGTATTTGGTGATCTGGTTGAATTGTTTGGCGATGAGGCCGTCGCCCTCGTCGGCCTCGGGGTAGAATGGCCAGTGCGCGGCGAAGATCTCGTATGTCTTGCGCCCGAGTAGAAGGTCGTAGGGCTCGCTGAACAGCGTGCCGATTTCTTCGCCGACTTGCTCATCCATCAACGGCACGAGCCAGCCGCCGAATTTGAAGCCCCTGGTCCAGTCTTCGCTCCGCCCGCCTGGGGCCTGGATGACGCCGTCGAGCGATTGGAAGGCGGCGACGATGACTTTACGCATGAGTTTCTCCTTAGCTGATCCAAGGACGAACCGCGCCGTCCGTTCCCGACATCGCCATTGTTCCATTTCTTAACCGATGCACGCCAAGCCTCGGCGCATGGCGCAGCATTATGACTTGATCGTCATTGGCTCCGGCCCTGCCGGGCGGCGCGCAGCCGTGCAGGCGGCCAAGCTTCGCAAGAGTGTGCTGGTGGTCGAACGCGGGCGGCGCGTTGGCGGCGTTTGTGTGCACACCGGAACGATCCCGTCAAAGACGTTGCGCGAAACCGTGCTCAATCTCTCCGGCTGGCGCGAGCGCGGTTTCTACGGCCGCGCGCATCGCAACAAGGATGTGATCACGGCGGAGGATTTGCGCCGGCGGCTGCACATCACGCTCGATCACGAAGTGGAGGTGCTGGAGCACCAGTTCGCGCGCAACAATGTGACATGGACGGCGGGTGCGGCGCGGTTCTTAGGCGCAAACGCGATCGAGGTGACGGGCGAGAGCGGCGAGGTGCGCCACTATCACGGCGATCGCATTATCCTTGCCGTTGGCACGCATCCCTATCGCCCCGCGCACATTCCGTTCGACGGCGAGAGCATTGTTGACGCCGATGAGATTTTAGATCTGAAGCGGCTGCCCCGCTCAATCGTTGTTATCGGCGCCAGCGTTATCGGCATCGAATACGCCACGATCTTCTCCGCGCTTGATGTGAAGGTCACGGTGATCGAGCCGGGCGATAGCTTGCTTGGCTTTGTCGATCGCGAGCTGGTGGATGAATTTGTCCACGACCTTCGCGACCGGGGCGTGAGCCTCAGGTTCAAGAGCAAAGCGGTGAGCGTCGAGAAGCTATCGGCCGAACGTTGCTTGGTGCAGCTCGACGATCAGCGCCAGGTGGTCGCTGAGATGGTGTTGTTCGCGGCCGGGCGCGTAGGCGCGACCGCATCGCTTAATCTCGCGGCGGCAGGGTTGGCGGCGGATGAGCGCGGGCGGCTTGCCGTCGATAAGGCGACGTTCCGCACCAGCGTCCCGCACATCTATGCTGTCGGCGACGTGATCGGCTTCCCAAGTCTCGCCTCAACCTCGATGGAGCAAGGACGGATTGCTGCGTGCAATGCCTTTGGCGAACTTGCGCACGCGCCGCCGGAATTTTTCCCGTACGGTATCTATTCCGTGCCGGAGATTTCCACGATCGGCATGACCGAAGAGCAAGTGCGCGAACAGCGCATTCCGTACGAGACGGGCATCGCGCGCTTCCGCGAAACCTCGCGCGGCCACATCATGGGGCTGAACTCCGGCTTCATGAAGATGATCTTCGCGCTCGATACACGTCGCTTGCTTGGCGTGCATATTGTCGGCGAGGGCGCGACGGAGCTGATCCATATCGGGCAGGCCGTGCTCAATCTTGGCGGCGGTTTGGATTACTTCGTCGAGAACACGTTCAACTATCCGACGCTCGCCGAAGCTTACAAGATTGCAGCGCTCGACGCGTTCAATCGCATGCCGGCACGCGACAAGCCGGCGGTTCATGATCTGCAAGACTTGGCCGAGGTCGCGGCGAAAAAGATCGCGCGGATCTAGGTCACTGGCTTGCGTCGGCGCGTACGCGCTGGCGCCAGTTTCTCAACCAAGCTCGCAGGCCTCGGCGCGCGGATCGGCTTCAACACGGCTTTTGCGGCCTTTTCGATCGCTTGCTCCCAACGCTCCGAATGGCGCACAGGAATGCCGAACTTCTTGCCCATGGCGAGGAAGACGAGTTCCGGCACGTTGATGTCGCACGCGCGCTCCAGGCCTTGGAAGCCTGGCGCGGAATTCGCTTCGCAGATTCGATAGCCATTCTTGTCGAACAGGATGTCGATGCCGGCGATATCGAGATTGAGTTCGCGGGCGACGTTTTGAGCGAGCTTGGCCATCTCTTGCGTCGGCCGGTACGGTTTGCCTTCGCCGCCGAGCGAGATGTTGGATTTGAAGCCGCCATCCGTCGATTGGCGCTCCATTGCAGCGACGACGCGCCCGTCAATCACGAGCACGCGCACGTCGCGGCCGTGGCTGGCTTTGATGTATTGCTGGAAGAGGAAGTCGGTGGCGGACGTGGCGCCGTCCAACAGGTTGGCGAGATCGTCGAACTGGCTGCGGTTCTCGGCGAGCACAACGCCGGCGCCGCGCGTGCCGCGCAATTTCTTCACGACGACCGGAAAACCGAGTTCGCGCTCGACGAGATCAACGTCGATCGGAAACTTGCCGAGAATGGTTTTCGGAATTGGCAGCTTCGCGCCCGCGAGCACTTGCAGCGTGTGCAGCTTGTCGGCGACGGCCTCGACTGCGGCAGGGCTGTTGGCGATCGCAACGCCTTGGCGCTCGAAGTGGCGCAGCACAGCGAGCGTGAAATAGGTGGTCTCACTGCCCGTGCGCGGGATGATGAGATCGGGCTTCTTGAGTTCGCGGCCTTGGTAGATCGCCGACCAGCGATGGCCGCTATCGACGACGAGATCGAACTCGTTGGGCTTAAGCACATGCAGTTCGATATCGAGCGCCTCAGCGGCCTCGATGAAGCGCGTGACCTCGTGCGCTTCGGGCACATCGGGCGCCAGATCGCGATTGAAAAACAGCCAGCAACGCATCTGAGGCTCCCACCGTGCATTCGAACGGTAACGCGTTCGGTTAAACGATAGTTCCTTCTTGCGCGGAGAATGAGGCAGGCCGGGTCACGCGGGCGAGGGATAGGCAGCCGCACGGACCCGGCCCGCGCGCACGGCCGCGCGCGTTGCGGCGAAATACGAAGCTTCGATGACAAGAACATCTCGCCGCTGAGGCGAAAAGTGTAGGATGAAGTCGGTGGCGCCAAGACCAATCTCTATTCGCATACGGATAGCTTGATCTGCGCTGTAGGAGGCTCGCTTCGCATGCAATCTGCATTGCCGATCATCAATGTCGCGCCGTTGTTTGGCGGCGACGCGCAAGCGCGCGGTAAAGTCGCGCGCGAGATCGGCGCTGCATGCCGGGAACTCGGCTTCTTCTACGCCACCGGTCACGCCATCGGCGCCGCCACGTTGCGCGATCTCGATACAGCGAGCCGGCGCTTCTTTGCGTTGCCGGAAGACGAGAAGATGCGCATCGCGATGGAGAAGGGCGGCCGAGCGTGGCGCGGCTACTTTCCCGTTGGCGGCGAACTCACGTCGGGCAAACCGGATCTGAAGCAAGGGCTCTATTTCGGCGAAGAGCTTGGCGCCGATGACGCGCGCGTGCGCGACGGCTGGCCGCTGCACGGTCCTAACCTGTTTCCCGATGCAACACCGGAGCTGAAGCCGCTCGTGTTGCGCTTCACGGACGAGGCGGCGCAGAGCGCGCACGCGATCATGGAGGGTGTGGCGCTGAGCCTTGGGCTCGACGCGCTGTACTTCCGTCGCACCTACACCGCGAGGCCGACTTTGCTCTTCCGCATCTTCGAATATCCGGCAGCGCCGGTGCGCGATGAGAATTGGGGCGTAGGCGAGCACACGGACTACGGCCTGCTCACATTGCTCGCTCAGGATGAGAACGGCGGCTTGGCGGTGCGCACGCCGCGCGGCTGGATCGATGCGCCGCCGATCGAGGGCGCGCTCATTTGCAATATCGGCGATATGCTCGATCGCCTGACCGGCGGCTTCTACAAGTCGACGCCGCATCGCGTGAAGAATGTGAGCGGCAAGAGCCGGCTCTCGTTTCCGTTCTTCTTCGATCCGGCGTTCGATGCCGAGATCGTGCCGCTGCCGCATGTCAGTGCGAGCGACGACAGCGCCGAGCGCTGGGATCGCGCCAACGTGCACGCATGGAGCGGCACATACGGCGACTACCTCATTGGCAAAGTCTCGAAAGTGTTTCCCGAGCTGGCGCGCGACGCGGTTTAAGCCCGCGCCGGCATCATCTCGACCAGCGCGCCGCCGACAGACATGGCGATCTGCGGGAAGACCGGCGCGAGCGCAGGCTCAATGCCCTGATAGAGCGGGTTGAGCGGCGAGAGCTGGCCAATGCGCAGCTGCACATTGGTGTTCAGCGTCGTCGCCGCGCGTTGCACCAGCGCCGGGATGAAAGAGAGGTGCGCGCCACCACCGGCGAGCACGACATCGATCAAGCGCTCATTGCGCGCTTCAGCGCGCGCCACCACAGCCTGCAAGCTCTTGGCGATGCCGCCGGCGAGGGCGCCGAGATAAGCGCGGAAGCGTTCGTCTTCCATCATGTCGCTGGCGCGGACGGAAATGGTGCGCCAGCCGGTTTTCAGCTGACACTTGCCTTCGCGCAGCAGATCGCGCTTCAGCTCGCGGCCCACGAGGCGCGCCATACGGGCGGTGCGCACCTCTTCGTCCTTGCCTTTTTCCATGCCGGACTTGCGCAGCAAGAGGTCGATCAGGATGCGGTCAATTTCGTCGCCCGCGAGCGCACTGCACTGGCGCGCTTCGTTGATCTCGGAGAGCGTCGGCGGTTCGATGCGGTCATCGAATTCGAACGCGGCGATATCGGTCGTGCCGGCGCCCATGTCGAAGACCATGACGAAGTTCGTCGGCTCGTTCGAGAAGGCGAGCGCGCAAGCGGCAGCGGCGTGCGGTTCGAACACGCCGGTTTCCAACATGCCGTCGCCAGGATTGGCGCGCGCTTTATCGAGCGCGTCGCGGCACTGGGCGATCGAGATGCCGGCGGGGCCAAGAAGGAGCGTGCCGAGCTTTTGCGAGATCGCCGCGCCTTCGTTGAAGATGCCTTCGAACACGCGCTCAACGCCGCTGCCCGGACGCCAGACCGGGCTGGTGTAGCGGCGGCGCGCATACATCGCGCCGTTCGGAATGTTCGGCGCCAGATCAATGGCTTCGCGGATCAGCTGATCGAGGTAGGCGAGATAGAGCGCCAGCGCGTCTCGCTGTGAGAACGTGCCGGTTGGATCGACGGAAGGGCGCAGCTTCGAGACGAGCGCTTCGTCGAGATTGCGCGCGCCCAGCACGGTCTTGAATGAGAGCAGCGGATCGCGCGCATCTTCAACACCGCGGCGCGCATGTTCGAATGCTGTCGGCCCGAAGAACAAACGTCCTTGATCGACATAGAGCACCGATGGCGTGAGCAAGGGATGCTCCGCGCCGGAGATTGCGCCAATCGGCAACGGCTTTACGCCGACTTCGAGTGGCAGCATCGGGTCGAGGCAAATCGATGCCTTCGACAATGCCGTACCGAAGTCGATACAAATCCGTGCGCGAGGTGAAATGTCGCCGCTGTCCGCCATGCAGGTCCGCCCGTTCGAGGCGGACCATATTCCACTTTTTCACCTTTGGAAGCGGCTTGACTCAAGCAGGGCGCGGTAAGCGCAGTGACGCGCGCAAGCCCCCAAGCGGGCTCTGACTGAGGGCGATATCGCCGCCGTGGCTACGCGCAACGTCGCGCGCGATGGCGAGGCCGAGGCCCACTCCCTTTTGGTTTCGCGAGCGAGTCGCATCCAGGCGTGAGAAGGGCCGGAAGGCGTCCTCGTACAATTCTTCTGGGATTCCAGGGCCGTTATCGTCGACGGCAACGATCACCGCATCGTCCTCGCCTCGTACCGTGACGCGTACTTTATCCCCATGCGCCGCAGCGTTATCGATCAAGTTAGCTAGACATCTTTTAATGGCGCGGGCGCGGGCGGGCGTGGTCACATCGCCAGATTGTTCGAGTGCGACATCGGCGCCGGCGCGGGCCATGTTCTCCACAACTTCCGTCGCAACCGCGGCGACATTGATGGTCTGAGGCGCCTCTTCGCCCAAACCTTTCGCGAATGTTAGATATTCATCGAGCGTCTCTTCCATGTCGGCGAGGTCGCGTTTTGCGTCCTCGATCTCGCCGGAGGGCGACATCAGCGCCAGCTGCAGCTTAAGTCGCGTCAGCGGCGTGCGCAGATCGTGGCTGACGCCAGCGAGGAGTTGCGCGCGTTGATCGATGAGCCGCTTTACGCGTTCGCGCATGTCGAAGAAGGCGCGTGTGGCGCCACGTACTTCGCGTGCGCCGCGAATGCGGAATTGGCCGCCGCTATCGTCGCCGCGGCCGAACTGCTCCATCGCGTCAGCGAGCTTTTCAATCGGGCGCACTTGGCTGCGAATGAAGAGGATCGAGACCAAGCAGAAGAACACCGTCGCCGTCAGAATCCACATAACGAAGAGCGGACCGGAGCGAGCCTGGACGCGGTCGCGTTCGGCACGGATAGCGAAGACGCCCCCTTCAGTCGGTACGCGAATATAGACGAATTGCCCGCGGCAACTCGGATCGTACCAGATCTCGCGACGAAACTCTGACGTCAGCGGCTCAGTGATGTAGTGGTCGATGATGTCGGTGCTGGAGCGATCGCAGGTTTGTCGCGCAAGCGGCGCGTTCGGTTCCAGCGTCATCTCAAGCCGTAGCGGTGTGCGGGCTATGTGCTGCACGAACGCGAGTGTGTCCGGCGTAGGCTCGGATTCGTACATCTGCACCAATAGAGTGATGTCGGCGGCCGCTGCTTGGCTCAGGCGCTTGGACGTAAAGCGCCAGTGATCGTCCAAGAACACCAGCGTGATGATGAGCTGCAGCAACGCCGCCGGCACGATGACGATGAGCGCTGTACGCCAGTAAAGGCCGCGCGGAAGGTAGTCGCGGAGCCTGAAGCGAAAGGGAAAGCGCTTGCTCATGCTGGCGCTGATGTGCGCCCGCTCCAGAGCGCGCGCAACAGGGCGCCGGCGCCGAACTTCTGCGAGGTCATCACCCAGAACGCTGCGACAATGAGATAGATCGCCAGCAGGAATGTGCAGATACGCGTCGTCCAATCGGCGAGATCGGCCATGTTGCCGACCAGTGCGGTGACGCAGATCGCGAGCAGCGCCCGCCCGAACCATTTGCCCGCGCCTTCGCTGGCGGCGCTGATCGCGGTGAGCGTGGCGGCAAAGCCCAGGCCCAAGAGCATCATGTCGTGCGACATCAGCCGTGGGATCGCCAGAATGCCAATGCTGACGCCAAGCGCGGCGCGTTCGTCATCCGGCATGTTGAGGCCTTCGGCGATGATGATGGCGCAAAGCACCGCGACGCTTGCGAAGGCGAGATAGCCCAAGGTCGCTGCTGTGCTTTCGCCGGAGAGGCCGATCATGTTGAGCCAGCCGAGATAGGAGTCACCCGGTTTGCCGACATAAACCCAATACGCCAGCAGTTCGCGCCATTGCTCGGCGACTTCGCCGCCGGTGAGCACGAAGTACACCGTAGGCGCAGCACCCAGCGCGATGGCGGCGAGGCCATAAGCGATGCGCCGCCAGAGCGGCATTCGCGCGACGAGGAAGATCGCTGCGAAGGTCAGAAACACGGGCTTGAAAATTGCGGCGAACGCAATCGCCAGCACGAGCAGCGACGGGCGCTTGCGCAGCTGAATGGCGATCACGCCGATCAGCGCATGCACAATGATAGCGATATTGCCCCACACGACCGTGCTGCCGGTCATGAAGCCCGCGAACCATGCGCGACGCGTGCGCGGCGTCGGCGCTGAGCGGCCAACGATCAGCCAGAAAATTGCGGCGATGGCGATGAAATAAATGGCGGCGTAGGCCAGCACCAAGCCGCCTTGGCCAAGCTGATTGAGCGGCCACGCGAACGCTTCAGCGACCCAAGGGTGATAGACGAACGGCATCGCATCGATGCCTTCGCAATGCAGTTCGCGATCGTAGATCGGCGCGCCTTCGAGCCATTTCTCCGCGCCGCAGGCCATGGCGTTGTAGTCGCGAAACCAGCGCGACGGTTCGGTGAGGCGGTTCACGACGCCGGAAATCACCGGAAGGAAGAACAGCAGGCTGATGGCGAACGGCTGCCAGCGCGATTGTTTGCGCTCACCTGTCATCGGTTCGTCCTTCCCCCGTTTGCGCCGCGATGTTTAGCGCTAATCTGCCGCGAGGCGATAGCCGACGCCGCGCACGGTTTGCAGATAGATCGGCGCCCGCGGATCAACTTCGACTTTGCGGCGCAGCCTTGTCACTTGCACATCGACCGATCGTTCGAGCCCAGCGCTCGTGCGCTTGGCGAGTTCTTCGCGGCTGACGACATCGCCTGGGCGAGCAGCGAGAATACGCAGCAGCGCAACCTCAGCCTCGGTCAAACGAACCGGCGTTCCCTCGCGGGTCAGTTCGCCGCGCGCGCCGTTGAAGCTGAAGGGCCCGAACGTCACCGTTTCCGGCGCCTCGCCGCGTGCGGCCACCGTTCGGCGCAGGATAGCGTTGATGCGTAGCGTCAGCTCGGCGGGCTCGAAGGGCTTGGGGACATAATCGTCGGCGCCGATGCTGAGGCCGCGAATGCGGTCCTCCGGCATCCCGCGCGCGGTCAGCAGTACAATCGGCACTTTCGACGAGCGGCGCACGCTTTCGGCCAAGGAGAAGCCGTCTTCGACCGGCATCATGACGTCCAGGATGAGGAGGTCGAAATCCATCGACTCCAGCAATTTGCGGGCGCTGGCCGCGTCGTGAGCCGCCGAGACCCGCGCGCCTGCTTGCGCCAGGTAGCGCTTCAAGAGTTCGCGGATGCGGTCGTCGTCGTCGACCAGGAGCAGGTGTGGCTGCCGGTCGAGGGCGTCAAAGGCGGGGGCGACGTTCATGTCGCTTCCTTGAGGCAAGGATTGGCCAAAATGGACGCGTGGACGGCAAAATCTGCCACGATGCTAGGCGCTTCATTGACAGGCATGTCGCTGACCCGAAAATACGGACAAAACCAGTTCCCGAACCATGCCTCTGTGCGGCGCGGTTCGGCAAGACAGAACTAGCAGGAGGAGATGCCGGTGGCCGCAAAGTCTTTCGACGATCGCGACGGCTGGGTGTGGATGGACGGGGAATTCGTGCCCCACCGCGACGCCCGCGTGCATGTGTTGACCCACGCGCTGCACTACGCCTCCTGTGTCTTCGAAGGCGAGCGCTCTTATGGCGGCGTCATCTTCAAGAGCCGCGAACACAGCGAGCGGCTGCATGTCTCGGCAAACATCCTTGGCTTCAAGCTGCCGTACAGCGCCGAAGAACTTGATCGCGCCAAGGCGGAGTTGGTGAAGAAGCAGGGCTTTGAGAATTGCTATATGCGGGCGCTCGCGTGGCGCGGCTCCGAGCAGATGGGCGTCGCTACCAAGCGTGATGACGTGCACGTCGCAATCGCAGCGTGGGAATGGGGCGACTATTTCAAGGATAAGATGAAGGGCGTGCGTCTGATGGTTGCGCCATGGCGCCGCCCCGCGCCGGACACCGCGCCGTCCAACTCGAAAGCAGCCGGTCTTTATATGATCTGCACGCTCTCGCGACACGCTGCCATGGATGCGGGCTTCGACGACGCCATAATGTTTGACTGGCGCGGCCAGATCGCTGAAGGCACGGGCGCGAACATCTTTTTCGTGCGCGACGGTGTGTTGCATACACCGACCCCGGATTGCTTTTTGAACGGCTTGACGCGTCAGGCCATCATCAAGCTCGCCGAGAAGCGCGGCATTGAGGTACGCGAGCGTGCGATGTGGCCGAATGAACTGGCCTCGTTCAGCGAGTGCTTCCTCACGGGCTCAGCGGCGGAGATTACACCGGTGCGCGAGATTGCCGGCCTGAATTTCAAGCCGGGCAACATCACCGAGCAACTGATGTCAGACTTCTCGGCGCTGACGCGTCGCGCCAACGCCTAATTTGGGGCCTTGGTTTGCGGGCGCAGCGCGAACGGTCCATAGATTGGCGATGCAACTCGCCCGCTTTCCGCGGCGGCGTTACACGCCGCACTTCACGCCGCTTGAACCTTTGCCGCGACTCTCCGAGGCGCTGGGCGGACCCGAGATTTGGATCAAGCGCGACGACCTGCTTGGTCTCGCCGCTGGCGGCAACAAGACGCGTAAACTCGAGTTTCTCGTTGCCGACGCGCTGGCGCAGGGCGCCGATACGCTGATCACGGTCGGCGCGCCGCAATCGAACCATTGCCGGCTGACGCTCGCCGCCGCCGCGAAGGAGGGCCTGAAGTGCCGCCTCGTGCTCGAGCAGCGCATTCCAGGCAGCTACAAGCCGGACGCGACCGGCAACAATTTTCTCTATGCTCTGCTTGGCGCTGAGACGATCGATGTCGTCAATGCCGGCGATGATCTGAACGCAGCCATGCAACGCATCGCCGCTGCGCTCGAAGCGGATGGGCGCAAAGGCTACATCATTCCCGGCGGCGGCTCGAATGCGCTGGGCGCCTTGGGGTATGTGGCTTGCGCGCATGAGATCGCGGCGCAGTCATTTGAGCAGGGCGTGAGCTTTGACGCCGTTGTCGTAGCCAGCGGTTCGTGCGGGACGCACTCGGGTTTGTTGGTCGGCGCCAAGAGCGTGAACTTCGACGCGCCCATCACTGGCATCAATGTGAGGCGACCGCGCGCTGAGCAGGAGGGCAATCTCTTGAAGCTCGCCCGCGAGACTGCGGCGTTGCTTGAGATTGAGCCTCCGCAGCCAACGGATGTGACGGCGCTCGATGAGTGGGTCGGCGGCGGCTATTCCTTGCCGACGGACGAGATGATCGAAGCCGTGCGCATGCTGGCGCGGCTGGAAGGCGTGCTGCTTGATCCGGTTTATAGCGGCAAGGCGATGGCGGGGCTCATCGGCTTAGCGCGGCGCGGCGATTTCAAGCGCGGCCAACGCGTGCTGTTCGTGCATACCGGCGGATCGCCAGCGCTCTACGCATATCAACAGGTTCTGACCTGAGCATGCCGAAGGTCGTCGGCATCATCGGCGGCATGGGCCCAGCGGCGACCGTCGACCTGTTTGCGAAACTCGTCGCGGCGACGCCGGCGCAGTACGATCAGGATCATCTGCGTATCCTCGTCGATAACAATCCGCGCATTCCCAATCGCAACGATGCGCTCGCCGGCATCGGGCCATCGCCTGCGCCGCAACTCGCCGCCGGTGCGCGCGGGCTTGAACAATCGGGCGCTGACTTTCTCGTCATCGCCTGCAACACAGCACACGCATTTCAGAGCGACATCGAAGCGGCGGTGCGCATTCCGCTTATCAGCATGATTGATGCGACAGCGGATGCCGCGATGGAAATCACCAGCGCGCGCGTCGGCGTTCTGGCCGCTGATGGTTGCCGCAATGCTAGGCTCTATCAGCGCGCGTTCGCGCAGCGCGGCGCCGATGCGGTTTTCCTGAGCGATGAGGCGCAAGCTGGGTTCATGGATCTAGTCTACGCCATTAAGGCGGGTGACGTGGGGCCGGGCGCGCGCGAGCGCATGGCCGCGTTCGCGCAAGACCTGGGCAATGCGGGCGCGCAAACGATCGTCGCTGCTTGCACGGAAGTGCCGCTCGTGCTCACCGAAGAGACCGCTCGCGCGCCGTTGATCAATTCAACGGACGCTCTGGTCGCGCGCGCCATCGCATTCGCGTTTGGTGATTAGCCGCGAGCGATTTTTGGTAGCGCGATCGAGCGAGCCGGCTTGTTCCCAATGGCATCGTGATGGGCGCTTTCGTGTAACAGGCGTGCTTCAGGTGGACGGTTGGAACGAACCCGAACGGAGTCGCGTTACCGGGCATCGAAGCTTCGGAGCGCGTCATGGTCGCCTACAGATTTGATCCCGATTACACGATCGCGGGGCGCCATTACGCGCACCCGCTCATCCAATGGTCGACGATTGCAGCCGGCACCGTCGCCGCAATCGCGATTGGCTTTTTGCTGAACATGGTGGGCCTCGCCATTGGCGCATCTGCGTTCAATCCGTACGAGATCAACGCGCAGGACGAGACGATCTCGATCGGCGGCGGCCTCTATGTGATGTTCGCGCAGCTCGTGGCGTTCCAAGTTGGCGCTTACATCGCCGCGCGCGGCTCGCGTTATCCGGATCACTTTGGCGGTCTGCTCACGGGTTTTCTCGTTTGGGCGCTCGCTGTGTTCATTGCTGTGTCGCTCGCGACGTTTGCGGCCGGACAAGCTGTGAGCGGCGATGCTCTGCCGTCGGGTGTTGCAGAGACTATCGGCGAACTGAGCGATGCGACCGACGGCCAAGGCGCCAACGCTTCGGATCTCGCCACCGCTGAAGACACGGCTGACGCGCTCGCCGCGATCTCCTGGTGGACGGTCGGCGCACTTTCGCTCGGCCTCGCCGGCTCAATCGCTGGCGGCTGGCTGGGCTCGCATCATCCTAAGTGGGAAGGCCGTCCGCGTTTGGATGATGGCATTCCGTATCAAGCAACGCCGCGCGTTTGAGGAGAATGCATCGTGGAAGAACTTGGCAAAGGTTGCATTCTCTGGGTCATCGGCATCCCGCTGCCGATCATCATTCTGCTGTTTCTGTTCGGGGTGCTGAACTGAGTTCATCGAAGATGTATGGCCGATGCGCAATGCACACGGAGCGTGGCTGAAAGCAATCGGCGCTAAACATCATTCGCACGCTCACTTCACGTGAGCCGTCCCAGCCATCGTAGGCGCCAGGGACAAGAGGAAACAGGACAACGGGACTGTTCTGCGCCTGCGACGGCGTGCATGGCGTGAAGCAGATGATGTAGCGCTCGGGATCGCCGAACAGATCGACGGGATAGATTTGGGTTACGTAGACGCGTCCGTCGGCTTGGTGCGGATCGTCACCGATCAAGTTTTCCAGCATTGACCTTGGTGCAGCACAGCTCGCACCAAGTAGCGCGCACGCGAGAGCAAGCGCTCGGTGTGTCACTGCTTCTCTTCCTCGCTCACCAAGAAATGCCCATGCATCGCCGCGATCGGTTGCTCGCGTTGTCCTTGCCAGGCTTCGGCCTGCACGTTGGCGATGCGGCGGCCGATTTTGACGACGCGAGCGCGGGCGTAGGTATCGACGGGTTTGCCTGAACGCAGATAGTCGAAGCCGACATCGATGGTTTTGGGAAACTTCTCGCTCTTTGAGGCGATGGCGAGTTGTGTGATCGCCGTCAGCTCCATCAGCGCAGCAACCACGCCGCCGTGTAGCGCGGGCAGGAGCGGATTGCCGACGAGGTGATCAGCGTAGGGGAGAACAAGTGTCAGTTCGTCGCCCTTCAACTCGGCGCGCACGCCGAGGAAAGTCGCGTACGGGATGCGCGCAAGGGCGGCGGTGAGGCGCTCTTGCGGGCTCACTTCTTTTTCTCCCGCAGGTTGGCGCCGAAGGCGCGGGTGGCGTTGACCATGAAGGTGGAGGTCGCGTGCGCGATTGGATTGTCGACGCTGTCTTCGAACGCGATGGCGCGGACGAACGCGACGTTTCTCCCGATCTTGTAGCAATGCGCTTCAGCGAACACGTCGCGACCGGGCGTTGCGGCGCGCATGTAATCGATGCGGATGTCGATGGTGGCGACCATTGCCGGCTCTTTCATCGCCAGCACTGTCGCCATGCCGGAGATCGAGGAACGTCGTGATGACGCCGCCCGCAATCACGCCCGTCTCTGGATCGCCGACGTGCTCTGGCCTGTAGGGCACGCGCGCGACGACCTTGGCCCCGTCGAGCTTGGTCAGCTCAAATCCCAGGGCGCGCCCCTGCGGCGTCCACTCCATCATGGTTTTGACGCGCTCGAAGACGTCGCCGCCTTCGCCGTAATGGGTTTCGCCGCTCATGCCCCGGTGCTAGCAGCGCTGCCCGCGCCGCGCCAAGGCGTTGAAAATTGACGAAACGTCACTTTTGTGACGCTATGGCGCCTAAGACTTGGGTGGGGGAATCGGGAGCGGGTATGAGCGACGCGACGACGTTGGAGCCGGTCGGCAAGCGCGAGAAGACCAAGGCGGCGAACCGCCAGGCGATCCTTGCCGCCGCGCGGGCTGTGTTTGCGCAGCTCGGCTACGAAGCCGCCACTGTGCGCGACATCATTCGCGGCACCGATCTCGCGTCCGGCACCTTCTACAATTACTTCAAGTCGAAGGAGGAAGTGTACGAAGCGCTGGCCGATGACGGCGCGCGGCGCTTTCGTCCGATCCTGCGCATGTCGCGTGAGAATGCGCGCAGCTTCGAAGATTATCTGCATTCGGCTTTCGTCGCGTACTTCCAGTTCATCCTCGCCGACAACAGCGCCGAGGGCCGCCCGATCGGCGAACGGCGTCCGCATGTGTTGCGGATGGACACGCCCGAAATGGTGGCGGTCTACCAAGAAGTGCGCCAGAGCCTTGAAGAAGCCATCGCACGAGGCGATGCACCGCATGTCGATGCTGACTATCTGGCTTGCGCCTGTATCGGCATGGCCCAAGAAGTGGGCGGTGAAATGCTGCGCCGTTATCCGCATGACGTGGATGCTGCGGCGCGTTTCGTCACTGGCTTGCTGCTGAACGGCTTGCCCGGCGCTGCGAAGAAGTCCTGAGTTTAGGGGTAGAATAGCGTGTCTTGGCTGCGCAAAGCGCTCGTGCATCTGGCTTTGTCGCGTTCCGATGAAGCGCTGATCAAGGCGTCCGGCGGTGAGCCCCGTACAGTGCGGGGCATGACGCTCGATCCGCGCATGCAATTCCTGGAAGCGCAGGCGCGTTTGCGCGCGATTCCGTGGGATTCGATGAGTGTCGCGGCGTTGCGTCAGCAAACGGAAGCTGGCGCTGAGATTTTTGGCGGTGGCAAAGTTTCCGGCGTCCGCGTCGAGAAGATTTACATTCAAGGCCGGAGCCATTCCGTCCCGGCGCGGCTTTATCTGCCAACGGTGCGCGATAATTCGGCGGCGATGCTGGTCTATTACCATTTCGGCGGCGGCGTCATCGGCTCGCTTGAGAGCTGCCACCGGCTGTGTGGCCTGATCGCCAAGGAGGCAGGCGCGCCGGTTGTCTCTATCGATTATCGCTTGGCGCCGGAGCACAAGTTCCCCGCTGGTCTTGAGGATTGCTTGGCTGCCTACGCCTGGGCCGTCGAGAATGCGGCGCGTTATGGCGCGCCGGTCGGCAAGGCGGCTGTCGGCGGCGACAGCATGGGCGGGCACTTCTCGGCGATCATCGCGCAGGAATTCCGCAAGACGAAGCCGCCAGTGGCGCAGATTTTGATCTATCCGGCCGTCGACTTCATGAGCGAAACGCCGTCGATGCACGATTTCGCCGATGCATGGCCGCTGACGGCCGAGACGATTGATTTCTTCGTGAAGCAATACCTGCCCGACAACGCCGATCCGAGCGATCCGCGCGTCTCGCCGATCCGCACACAAGATATGCGCGGCCTCGCGCCGGCTTTGATCTACACGGCGGGCTTCGACATGCTGCAAGATCAGGGCGCGGCTTATGCCGAGCGGTTGAGCGATGCCGGTGTGAAGGCGCAGTATCATTGCTTCGAGAATCTGCCGCACGGCTTTGTCGCTTTCCCGAGTGCTGCCCCCGCCGCTGAACAAGCGATCCGCAAGATCGCGCGTGAAACGGCGGCGGCGCTCAAGGGGCAGTTCTGAGCATCCAAAGCCCCTTCGATGATGCGGACGGGCCGATGATACGGCCGCGCACGAGGTGGGATAGATTCTGTGCGAAGCCTGGAAATCTAAGGGCGGGAGCTGCGTTCGATGCTGGATACAGCCAGCGCGCTACGCGAACCGAGCCGCGATCGCATAGCCCGCTGCGGCCGCGATCGCGGTGGCGATCGTGCCCCACGTCATGTCGATGATCGTAAGGCGGGTGTCCCACACTTTGAGCACGGCTTGGCTGGTGAGATCGTAGGTGGCGTAGGCGAAGAAGCCGAAGGCGGCGCCGAAAAGAGCGGCTTTGGCGAGTGAGCCTTCGTCGAGGGCAGGGCGCACGGCGAAGAAGACGATGCCGGTGACGTAGATGAGATAAAACGCGACTGCCGCGCCCATGTTGACACGATCGGCCAGCAACTCGCCAATCATCGGGCGATAAACGCGCGGCACGGCGTTGGTGAGCCAGATCGCGTCGATCACGGCAAAGCACAAACCAGTGGCGATCCAGGCGACGAGATAGGTCATGGGCTCTCAACTAAGACTTGAGAGCGGTACGGGTTCCGGCCTTGGCTGGATCAGGCAGCGGAAGCGGCTTGGCGCAGTTTCTTATCGACCATGCGCTTCAGGCTCTCGGCGACGCGCTGGCGTTCTTCGCAGAGCGCGTGCGGCAGATGCACGAGTTGGTGCAGAGCCGCGACGTGCGTGCGCACGACTTCCGGATCGAGGCGATCGGTTGCGCCCTGCGCCTGCAGGTAGCGCGCCATCTCGCGTGCGCCGAGCGCAAGCGCTGGATCGCCGATGTGCTCGCCAACTTCGACGAGATCCTGCACCGCGCGATAAACCGTGCGCGCAGCATTCGGGTCGCCGGGCGTAAGCTTGGCGACTTGTTCTTCGAGCGCAGCAACGCGCGCGCGCGCCAATTCAGTCTTTAGCGCCAGTTCTTCTTCGTCGCCGTGCACGAGCGGCGCCGGCGCTGCGTCATCGAGCCGGCGCAGCGGGCCGAGATAATTCAGATCGAGACGGCGGCGGCGGCGGCAGGGGCCAACATAAGCTGAGCAGACGACGAACGGCTGCGGATTGGCCATCACCGTGGCGACGCGTTGCTGCAGCGCCAGCGCCGAGATCGGCTTGCGCAGATAGCCGTCAACGCCGGCGAGGCGCGCTTGTTCGACGTCGGTTTGCGAGCCGCGCGTGGTCAACATGAACGTAGCCACGGCGCGGTTGGGGATCTCTTCGCTCATCCGCACGCGGCGGACAAAGTCTAGGCCATCGCCCTGGCCACCCATCCAATCCATCAACAGGATGTGCGGATTGTTTCTACGCAGGCCGTCCCAGGCTTCGATGGTGTTGGCCGCACCGATGGCGCGGCCGAAGTTCATGGCGCGCAACAGATTGAGCGTGATGCCACGGTCGTAGTGGTTCTCGTCGAGCACGAGCGCGGTCAATCCTGATGGATCGAACACTTCGGTCATGATGCGCCCGCGGCCCCCACAATAAGCCGGCGGACGTTACGGCAAACTCATTAGGGAGTGCTGAAGCGAAGAGTTGACGAGGCGTTAAAGCACAGTCGTCAACGGCTCTCGTGAAGTGCACTAAGGATCGTGATTTTCTGCCAGATCTTCCGCCCGAGGCTCGTGGTCAGATTTTCGATGTCGTTGACCGCATCGACGACCACCCCATCGCGCATACGTTCAGCATAGAGCGCTGCAAGCTTGCCGATCAGCGCCAGCATTTCGGAGCAATAATCGAGGTACCGCGTGAGTTCGAACTGACTCATGGTGCGCTCGGGCGAGGCGCTCGTCTTCTGCGAGACCAGAATGACGGTTGGGTCTTTCGTGAGCTGATGCATGTCGACGACGTGTGCGAGCGACCGCAGGCGATGCAGCGAGTCGAGAACGTGACGGCGTTTGGTTCGCTCTTCGAGGGTCAATACAAACCAGACGGCGCCGCCGAACAGAATGAGCAAGTTCACCGCCGCCTCCAGGCCTTGCACAACTTCCGGGGCGCTCAGCGTTTCGTTCTGCACGCGCAGAAACTTGAAGGCGGCGATCTGGGCGGCGACGCCGAGGGCGATGAGCGCAAACGAGGCTAGGCGCCAGCCCCACGAAGGCCGCGCCAAGCGCGCGGCGTCGCGGGCGGTAAAGCTCGCCGTGTCTTTGAGATCAGCGCAGACCCGCGCCAGACCCGCGTCCGGAAAGCGCGCCACAATGCGGGCGTGCAGTTGGTCGAGCGTCGCCAGGATGCGGTCAGCGCGCAAGTGCTGATAGGTCGTCACCTTGCCCTCAAGATGCGCTCAGATTGCGCATGCGCTGCACGCTGCGCTCGTCGAAGTCAGTGCCGAACGCCGAGCCGCGCAGCGTCGTTACCGTCTCGGCTGCGTAGCGCCGGCCATTCGGCGCAGCTTGGCATGTAATGACGACATTCATGTGGGCGACACGCACAAGCGGCATCGGGCTAAAGCTCTGGGGAATGTAGAGCCGCACGCGGGTGATGTCGGGCGTAGCTTTGAGAATAGTCATCTCGCCGCGCAGGCGATCGGCGAACCGGCGCGCTTGCTCGCCGCGTACGCTTTCAGCGGTTGGCTGGAACGAGAAGGTCGCGCTGGTTTCGTCCTCGCGGACGAGACGCACATCGCGAACGCGGCCGATATATTCCGAGGCGCACCAGCTTACGCCTTCGCTCTGTTCGGCCATGCGCTGAAAGGCGCGGCGTTCGTCGTTCTCCAAGTCTTCGAGACGCGGCTGGACCAGGCGCATGCGGGGCGTTCTGCTGGGCTCGTAGCGGGCGCGCCAGTTTTGCTTGGAGGTCTCCAGCTCCATGTCGAAGGCATAGTCAGCGCGCGCCGACTGGGTGGCCGAGACCGCTTGCGAGAGCAGCGCTGCGCCCGTCGTCTGCGCTGCCGCAGACCAAGCGACGGCGAGCACGGCAGCGATGGCGAGGGCGCGGATAAGGGCGAACATGGACGGGTTTTGCCACGACCAGCGCTGCATCGCTACTGTGCGCGCTCAGTTGCAGCGCCTAAATTGAACGCCGGATGGACGCCCGCACCCCCGCACTACCGCCGCGCTTCGAGGCCTGGTTCGCCGGCCGCGGCTGGCGTGCGCGTCCGCACCAGCTGGAACTGGTGCGACGGGCGCATGCGGGGCTATCGACGTTGCTGATCGCGCCGACAGGCGCGGGCAAGACGCTGGCCGGCTTTCTGCCGAGCCTGGTTGAGCTTGCGCCGCTGGCGGAAGAGGGTGGCCTCAAACGCGCGCACAAACTTCACACGCTCTACATCTCGCCGCTCAAGGCGCTGACCACCGACGTCGCGCGCAACCTGGAAACGCCGGTGCGCGAGATGCAGCTTGGCGTGCGTGTCGAGACGCGCACAGGCGATACGCCGCCGCACAAACGCCAGCGCCAGCGCGCGCATCCGCCGGATATGTTGCTGACAACACCCGAGCAGCTCTGCTTGCTGATTGCCAGTGAGCACGCGCGCGTATTCTTCGAAGACCTGCAAGCTGTTGTCATCGACGAAATCCACGCCATCGCGCCGACGAAGCGCGGCGACCTGCTGGCGCTCGCGCTTGCACGTCTGCGCCGCTGGGCGCCGGGGCATCGGCGCGTGGGTTTGAGCGCGACGGTTGCGGATGAAGAAGCGCTGGCGCGTTGGCTTATGGGCGAGACGGTCGAGGGCGCGATCGTGAAAGCGCCACCGGGCGCTAAGCCCGTCATAGATGTGCTCGACTCTGACGCGCGCATCCCGTGGGCCGGGCATACGGCGCGGCACGCGATGCCGGAGGTGTATGAAGCGATCAAGCGCACGCGGTTGGCGCTGGTGTTCGTGAACACGCGCGCACAAGCCGAGATGACGTTTCAGGAATTGTGGCGCATCAACGATGATGCGCTGCCGATCGCGCTGCATCACGGTTCGCTCGATGTGCAGCAGCGCCGCAAGGTCGAAGCGGCGATGGCGCGTGGCGAGTTGCGCGGGGTGGTGTGCACATCAACGCTCGATCTTGGGATCGACTGGGGCGATGTCGATCTGGTGATCCAGATCGGCGCGCCGAAGGGGTGCGCGCGTCTGGTGCAACGCATCGGGCGCGCCAATCACAGGCTGGATGAGCCGTCGCAAGCGCTGCTCGCGCCAAGCAATCGTTTTGAAGTGCTTGAGTGCCGGGCGGCGCAAGAGGCGGTGCTCGCGGGCGCGCTCGATGGCGCTGAACCGCGCGTTGGCGGCTTGGACTGCTTGGCGCAGCACGTCATGGGCTGTGCGTGCGGCGAGCCGTTCGATGCGGACGAGCTCTATGAAGAGGTGGTCTCGACTGCGCCTTACGCCGATCTTTCACGCGCGCACTTCGATCGGGTGATCGATCTGGTGGCGACAGGTGGTTACGCGCTGCGTTCCTATGATCGCTACAAGCGGATCGTGCAGGACTTGAATACTGGCCGCTGGCGCGCGCGCAATCCGGCGGTAGCGCAGGCGCATCGGATGAATGTCGGCGCGATCATCGAGAGCGAGATGCTGAATGTGCGCCTTGCTGTGCGCGCAGGCGTGCGGGCGCGACCGGGTGTAGCCAAGAGCGAGGCCCCATCGCCGTTGGTTGCAGGGCAAAGGCTGGGGCAGATCGAGGAATATTTCATCGAGGGGCTGACGCCCGGCGACACGTTTCTATTCGCTGGGCAAATTCTGAAACTGATCGGCGTGCGTGAGACGGATGCACTGGTCGTGCGCGCGAGCGACGATAATCCAAGCATTCCCTCGTACGCTGGCGGCAAGTTTCCGCTCTCGACCTTCCTCGCCGATCGCGTGCGGCACCTGATCCACGATCCGAAACGCCATAAGAAACTGCCGCAGCAGGTGCGCGACTGGATCAAGATGCAAAAGCGCCGCTCCGTCGTGCCAGCGCCCGAAGAGATGCTGGTCGAAACCTTTCCACGGGGGCACAAATATTATCTCGTCTGCTACCCGTTCGAAGGGCGCTTGGCCCACCAGACGCTCGGCATGCTGCTTTCACGGCGCTTGGAGCGCGCCGGCAAGAAACCGCTTGGTTTTCTCGCGAGCGAATATGCTGTCGCTGCGTGGGCGCTCGAGCCGATGGGCGACCTCAACATGGCCGCATTCTTCGACGAAGACATGCTTGGCGATGACCTCGAGAGCTGGCTGGCTGAATCGACGTTGATGAAGAGCACGTTCGGCAAGTGCGCGATGATCGCTGGCATGATCCAGCGCAACGCGCCTGCGGCGGTGAAGAAGACGAGTCGGCAGGTGACGTTCTCCGCTGATCTGATCTTCGACGTGCTGAAGCAATATGAGCCGGATCATGTCTTGATGCAGGCAGCGTTTGCCGATGCGGGCGAGGGGTATCTGGATATCCGCCGCCTCGGCGCGTTGCTGCGGCGCATCAAGGGCAATATCGTCCACCGTGATCTGAAGCATGTTTCGCCATTCGCCGCGCCGGTGATGTTGGAGGTCGGGCGTGTGCCTATTCAGGGCGAAGCTGAAGAAGCTGTGCTGGAGGACGCTGCGTCACTCATCGCCGAGGCGATGAGCTGAGCTTGCGCCCGCGGGCGTGGCGGCGCATTTTCGCGTCAAACACCACGGGGGAAACGATGCGAGCGGTTCGGGCGATGTTGTTGGCTTTGGCGTTTGCGCCGAACTTGGCTTACGCGCAGGCAAGCACGGCGACACGCGAGATCAACACCGCCGCCGCGGCGGAGTTGCCGTTCGCCGATCGTGAAGACGAAGACTTCGCTGCGCGCGGCTTTATCGCAGCTTGGCCGGAAGATGAGATTCGCGGCGCAGACGGGAACGTCGTCTGGAATTTCCGCGCTTACGATTTTCTGCAAGGACCCGCGCCGGAGACGGTGAACCCAAGCCTTTGGCGTCATGCGGGGTTGCTCGTGCGCTCTGGGCTCTTCCGCGTGACCGACCGCGTCTTCCAAGTACGCGGTTTCGATGTGTCGAACATGACGATCATCGTCGGCGACACCGGGCTCATCATTATTGATCCGCTGACCAGCGTGGAGGCGGCGCGTGCGGCGTTGACCTTGGCGCGGCAAACGGTCGGCGATCGGCCAGTCGTGGCCGTGATCTACACGCACAGCCATGCCGACCATTTCGGCGGCGTGCGCGGTGTGATTGATCCGGCTGACGTCACGGCCGGGCGCGTGCAGGTGATCGCGCCGGAAGGCTTCATGGATCACGCGATCAGCGAAAACGTCATCGCTGGCAATGCGATGTCGCGGCGCGCAATCTATCAGTTTGGCGTCGGCACTGCGCCGGGGCCGGACGGCGTTATCACGTCGGGCATCGGCATCGCGCTCTCGAACGGCACGCTCTCGCTCATCGCGCCGACGCGCTCGATCTCGCGCACCGGCGAGACGATAACGATTGACGGCGTGCGCATCGAGTTTCAGGTGACTCCGGGCACGGAAGCGCCGGCGGAGATGAGCTTCTTTTTTCCGGACCTTGGCGTGCTTTGCCTCTCGGAAAACGCCAACGCGACGATGCACAATATCCTGACGCCGCGCGGCGCACTGGTGCGTGATGCGAAGGCGTGGGCGGACTATCTGACGGAAGCGCTGCGTCTTTATGGTGATCGCACGGACGTGATGGTGACGAGCCATGCTTGGCCGCGGTTCGGCGGCGAGCGCGTGCGCGATTTCATCGCTTCGCACCGCGATGCGTATAAGTATCTGCACGATCAGACTGTGCGCATGATGAATGCCGGACTGACCAGCCGCGAGATCGCAGCGACGGTTCGCTTGCCGGAGGCTCTGGAGCAGCGCTGGTTCAATCGCGGCTATTACGGCACGATGATGCACAACAGCCAGGCGGTCTATCAGCGCTACATGGGCTGGTATGATGGCAACCCGGCGAACCTCGATCGCCACACGCCCACAGATGAAGCCACACGCTATGTCCAAGCGATGGGCGGGCCGGCGAATGTGATGGCGCAAGCGCAAGAAGCGTTCGACAGCGGCGATTATCGCTGGGCGGCGACGCTGCTCAATCACCTGATCTTCGCGTCCGACGATCACGCCGAAGCGCGCGCCTTACTCGCGCGCACGCACAGGCAGATGGCCTATCAGGCCGAGAGCGCAATCTGGCGAAACATGTATCTGACGGCAGCGCGTGAGTTGGAAAGCGGGATCACACCACGCGGCGGGGTTTCGCAGGCAGCGGATCTCGTCGTCGCTACGCCGACCGCGCAGGTGCTCGATCTACTCGCGGTGCGTCTCGATCCGGAGCGGCTTGGCGATCGGCGGTTTGCGTTTAATCTGGTCTTTCCGGAACGCAATGAGCGCTTTGCCGTGACGATCCGGAACGGCGTGCTGGTGCATGAGAGCGGCGTCACCTTGGCGGATGCGCCTACCATCACCTCGCCGCGCGCCGTGTTTTTTCAGGCGTTGGGGACGGGGACCATGCGCCGGGCTGTGATCAACGGCTCGATCCGCATTAGCGGTGACAGAGGCTCCCTTGAAGGCCTCAACGAAGTGTTCGATACCCCGGACCCGAATTTCGCTATCGTCACGCCGTGACGAATCTGATGCGGTTAGCCAATGCCGATGTTGTCGAAAGCGCCGAAGAGAGCGCCGCGCTCGCGCGGTGCGGCTGTGCGCGCGCTGCCGCCGCTGGCGATTGTTGGCGCGACGGTCGAAGCGCGGCTTGGCGGCGTCACGGTGACGGCGCTGCCGCATGGCGCGCTCTGGGTTGCTGACGCGAAGGCGCTGATCGTTTCCGATCTGCACTTGGAGAAGGGCTCTTCGTACGCGCTGCATGGGCAGATGTTGCCGCCTTACGATACGCACGCGACGCTGACGCGCTTAGCGGCGCTGATGGAGGCGCATCAGCCGGAGATCGTGGTGTCGCTGGGCGATAGCTTCCATGATGGCCAAGGCCCGGCGCGGCTCGATGCACGCGATCGCGATCTGCTGCAGAGCATGATCGGACTCTGTGATTGGGTGTGGGTCGAAGGCAATCACGATGGCCGCTCGCCGGAAACGCTAGGCGGCGGCGTGCGCGATGTGCTGCATCTGGGCGCGCTGGTGCTGCGGCACGAACCGACCGAAGGCCCGGCGGCCGGAGAGATCGCAGGGCACTTGCATCCATGCGCGCGCGTGAGCGGGCGCGGACGCAGCGTGCGTCGGCGTTGCTTCGCGTTCGATGGCGAGCGCTTGGTGATGCCGGCCTTTGGCGCGTTCACAGGCGGGCTGAATGTGCGTGATCGAGCTTTCGCGCCGCTTTTCCCTGAAGGTGTAACTGCGCTGGTGCTGGGAAAAGAACGTGTTTTGCCCGCGCCGTATGAGCGCTTGCTCGCTGGCGGCTAAATCCGCTGCAGCACTGTCGCCAGCGGAATGAGCAGGCAGATCATCATCGCGCCGCCCGTCAACACTTTGCGCAACAACGGATACCATTCAGGCGCGCCGGCATCGATGGCGCTGCGGTGATCCCAAACATACTGAGCGGCAAATAGCCCGGCAAACACAGAAGCCGCGCCGACGCCTGCGGGCACAAGGAATACGAAGATTGCGACGAACCAGCCGGCGAGGCCAGGGACGGCGCTGTAGAACAAGCGTGACGGGCTGGGTGTTTGCGGCGCGCGCGTAATCTCGATGCCGCAGCGTACGCCGCCGAGGAACGAGAGCAGCACAGCCGCATAGAGCGAGAACGCGATCGCGGCGACATAGGCGGTGTCGTGATCCTGCGAGAGTGTGACAAGCGCGCTGACGGCGAGCGGCACGAGACCCAGGAACCCGAGGCGCAATGCTGCACGCGGCAAGAAAGGTGGCGGTTCGGCGGTCACGTCCGGCGGAAGAGTAGCGCTGCCGCCCAGCCTGCCGCCAGCGCGAGCAGCACCGTCATGATGCCGTAGAGCCACGATGCGTTGGTGGCGAGATCGTGGATGCGACGCTCCACACCGACGCGCGAGATCGTGATCGGAATGCGTTGCGAGGAAATCAGGCGGCCGTCACGGAAGAGGTAAGTGTCGGCGTTGTATTGCGCGATCGGTGCGTTGGCTGGCAGGCGCACGACAGCGCGGAAGAGGCCGCGTGGGTACATGGTGAGACCGCCACGTTCGCCGGGACGGATGCGGCCGTCATAGGATTGGTAAAGTCCTTGCGCGTAGCGCAGCCGCACCAGAGCGCGGCGATAGGCAGAAGGATCAGCGCCATCCGGCACGGCGCTCGCGAGCTGTGCGGAGGCGGCAGGGTCGAGCTGGTATTCCCAGATTGCACGCGGATTGGCGATGTCGCGTAGCGGGCGATTGGAGAGCACGGCAAAGAAGGTCGGCGCCTGCGCGAACTCCACCGGGTCGCCATTGATCCAAAGCCCAAACACCTGACGCTTGCGCATCACAACGGCGCTCTCGTTTGGTCCACGCAGCACCACGACGATGTCGCCGCGCCCAAAGCGGTCCGGGTTTACGCCGAACACGGTGATGTAGGAGCCGCGATAGTCGGAACTCACCGTGATCTGATCTTCGGCGACCGCCGCGGGAAGTTCGTTCAAAGCTCCGCCGGGTTGCTGCGCCGACGCGCTCGCAGCGAAGGCGAGAAAGGCGAGTGCGGCGGCGAGGCGCTTCACCACAGGCCACCGCCAAGGACGTATTGTTCTTGCGGTCGGATGACCAGGTCGAACAGGAACTTCGCGCTCGCCGCGATCAGCAGCAGACCAAGCAGGCCACGGATGTGCTCGTTCTTCAAGCCGGCGCCGATGCGCGCGCCGAATTGTGCGCCAACGACGCCGCCCAGCATCAGCAGCGCGGCGAGCACCAGGTCGACAGTCTTCGTCGCTTCCGATTGCAGGATCACGACCAATGACGCCACCACCAGCACTTGAAAAAGCGACGTGCCGACGACGACGTGCGTCGGCATTCTGAGCAAATAGATCATCGCCGGGATCAGGATGAAGCCACCGCCAATGCCCATGACGGCTGCGAGCGCGCCGATGACGAAGCCCAGCAGCAGCGGCGGGATCACGCTGATGTAGAGCCCCGAACGCGGGAAGGCGATGCGGAACGGCAAGGTGTGCGCAACCGTGCGCGCGGGGCGGCGCAGAATTGAGACGCCGCGCGTCGTTCGCCCGCGCCAAATGGAGTACGTCTCGTGCAGCATCAGGAAGCCGACGCCGGAGAGCAGGAAGAGGTACAAGATCGAGATGATCAGATCGAGCTGGCCCAGGCGTAGCAGCCGTTCGAACAGCCACACGCCGGCGCCGCTGCCGGCGATGCCGCCGATCGAGAGCAAAAGACCCATGCGCCAGTCGACGTTCTTGCGGCGTGTCTGCGTCATGATGCCGGAGAACGACGTCGCCGCGATCTGGCTCGCGCCGGTGGCGACGGCGACAGGCGCGGGCACGCCGAGAAAGATCAGGGCCGGCGTCATGATGAAACCGCCGCCAACGCCGACCAAGCCGGACACAAAGCCGACGGCGCCGCTGACCAATAGGACAAGCAGCACGTTCACCGGCATCTCGGCGATCGGCAGGTAGATCAATTTCCAGCTCTGACTGAATAACGCGTGCGCGTCTTCGCCCAGCGCCCCTTATGGGCGCCGTCGCAAGACGTGGCAACGCCGCTCAACGCAGAAAATGACCCCCTTATTCATGCGGGGTTTATGCGGGTCTTAGGTGGCCGGACGAGCCGCCCAAGCGCGCGGGCCGAATTCGCCGTTCGCGACCGCATTGGCCGCGCGTGGGCGGAAGGCTTGCGCGCGGGCGCGAGCCTGTTCGACCTGCGCCGGCGTCAGCTGCGCTTCGAGTGCGGTGGCGCGTGCGGCGGCGTCCTGATCGCCTTGACGCGCGGCCACCATGAACCAGAACAGCGCTTCCGATGCACTCGCGTTTACGCCGCGTCCCTGTTGATAGAGCACGCCCAGATTGTACTGGCTGTCGGCGACGCCGAGTTCCGCTGCTTGGCGGAACCAGCGGAAAGCGGCTGACTCATCCAGCGGCGCGCCTTCGCCACGAGCGAAGAAGACGCCAAGATCGTGCATGGCGCGGCGATTGCCGGCGCCCGCGGCGCGTTCAGTCCATTGCCGTGCGACGGTGAGGTCGGCTGGCACGCCTTCGCCGCGCTCATAGAGTTTGGCCAAGCGATACTGCGCCATCGCAAAGCCACGGTCGGCGGCGCGGCGTAGCAATGTCGCGCCTTCTGCGGCGCGGCCGGCTGTGAGGCGCTGCAGACCAAGTTCGTACTGCGCCGTCAGATCGCCTGATTGGGCGGCTTGCTCAAGCGAGACGTTGCGCGGCGCGAGCGGCGCTGCAACCACCGGCGCCGGTGCGCCGCCTTGGGCCAACGGGACGCCGTCTGCGCTCGGCGCAGCGCCATCCGGCGCAAAGCCTTCGACCGGAGCTTCCGCAAACGGATCCTGTGATGGCGCCGGCAAGGACGCGCTCGGATCGGTGGCGGCAGGCGGTTCAGCTTCAGGCGATGTTGGGCCGGCTTCGGTCGATTGGCCGTCGGCGAAGTAGCGTGCGCCGGCGACAAGCGCGAGCACGATCAGGCCCGTCGCGCCCCAAAGCACGATGCGGCTGGAGCCGCGCAGGCTAAGTTGCGGGGCTGCGCCAGTTTCGGTGTTCTTCTCGGCCTTGACCTTCGGCGGCTTCGCTTGCTTCGGGGCCTTCGGCTCTTTGACTTTCTTTTCTTTGGTGTTGGCCTTTTCAGCCTGCGCTTGCGCGGCTTTGCGCGCGTTGGCGAGATAGTCGTTCTTGCCAGCCGGTTGTGCTGGCTCAACGTCCGTGTCGGTCAGCGCCAGCGCTTGCGGCTCTTCGCTCAGCGCGTCGATCGGGCCGAACGCGGAGTCATCGTGCACGCCCGCGAGTGGCGTCGCGTTGGCCTCGGTGTCCGGCGACCAGAACGTGTCGTCTGCTTGCTCAGTGGTGATCGGGGCGGGTGCGGTGAGATCGATGTCGTCGAGGAAGGGCTCGTCGATCAACAGATCGGTGTCATGCGCCAATTCGATCGACTTGTACTCAGGCGTCGGCTCATCAACCGCCCCGAACGGCGTATCGATCACCGGTTCGTCGATTTCGATCGGCGGCAGCTGCGCATCGTCTTCGAGTAGATCGTCGATCTCCTCGGAGAAGTAGATGTCGTCATCTGATGCGGCCGGTTGCGGCGCTGGTGCGCGCGGCGGCAGCGGGGCTGCGCGCATCGGCTGGGCTGCGTCCATTGGCGAGACGTAGGTCTCGGTTTCTTCGATGTCGCCGAAGATCGGGAAGTCTTCGTGACGACGGGCAGGCGTCGGGATCGCGTCAGCGACCGGCGCGTGCGCGGCAGTCGGCTCGTGTGCGTTCTCGAACTGCTCAAGTTTGGTGGCGACGCTGGAGACAGCCTTCTGCACCGGCGCGATGGCTTCTGCAGAGTGCTCTTCCACTTCCGCCAGACGCTCCATGATGGAGTTGATGGCTTCGGTAACGCGTGCGCCAGCGCGCTCTTCGCTGTCGAGCATGCGCTCGCCGAGCTCGCGGGCCATCGTGTCTTGGCGCTGGTTGAAGCGCTCGGCCATGCGAGCGACTTGCTCGCCAACATGTTCGATGGCCTGCGCGCTGCGGGTTTCCACCGCGCCGACGCGCTCTTCCAAACGCTCGGAGAGACGGCCGACTTCGAGGCCCATGCGGTCGAACGCAGCGGCTTCTCGGCGCTCGATATCGTCGAACCGCTGTTCGAGCGTGTTCGACATGCGCGCCAGTTCTTCGCGAACGGCAGCGCCTGCGGCGTCATCGTTGCGGCTTTCGACGGCGCGCAAGCGTTTGTCGACGGTTTCCGACATGCGGCGGATTTCGAGCGAGATTGCTTCGATGGTCTGCGCTTGGCGGCGCTCTGCAGCGGCCAGACGGCGGTTCACGTCCGCCAGCGCACCTTCAAGCCCTTCGCCAGTTGCGCCTTCGAGCGCTGCGTGCAGTTGCGTTTGCAGCTGATCGCGCGCTTCGCCGACCATGGTCGAGACTTGCTGCGCCATCGTGTCGAGACGCTGCTCCAGCATCGCGCGGACAGCTTCGGTTTCCTGCACCGCTTGCGTTTGCTCAACGCGGGCGCCGAGCGAAGAGACCGTCTCTTCCAACGTGCGAATGGCGGTGTTGGCGGTGGACTCGGTCTCGGCCAGGCGCGCCGTCAGGCGGCTCAGGGCTTCGTCGAGCGTGCGCACAGCGCCATCGACATGATCGAGCTTGGCGTTGTTGACGCCATTGGCCTCGATACCGGCAATGCGCGCCTCAAACGCGGCGAGCGCGTCCGAGACCGGGCTTGAGTCCGTCTTGCTTTCGAGTGAGGCGAGGCGTTCGGCGATGTCGCTCTGCGCTTGGCGCAGGTCGGTCAGATCGATGACGCCAGAGGCGCCGGCGATGTCTTCGACTTGCTTGACGCGCGCCGAGAGCGTGAGTTGGGCATTACGCAGATCAGCGATGGCTGCACCTGCGGCTTGGCGCAGACCTGCCGTGCTTTCGCGCGAACCGGCTTCCGCGCGTTCGATGCGCGAGATGAGGGCGGCTTGTTCGGCCTTCAGAGTATCAACGGCGCCGACGCGCTTTGCGATCTCGCTTTCGAGACGCACCACTTCTTCGAGCAGGGCTTCGCGCGTGCCGCGGGTTTCGGTGTGGACGTCGGCGACGGCGGTTTCGATGGCGCGGCGGGTCGACGTTTCCGTCTCCGCCAGACGCTCGCTCATTTCTTCTTGCAGGCGGCGCAGTTCCTGCACCGCGTCAGCAGAAGCTTCCGCTGCTTGGCGCGCGGCTTCTTCGGCGATCGTGCGCGCCTCGGCGAGCGTCTTCGCAGCGAAGCTTTCGCCGTTTTCCATTTCGCCGGTGAGGAAAGAGGCGGCCGCTTCTGCGCGGCGCGTCACTTCGTCTGCGACGGAGACTTGATATTCGAGGCGTTGGCGAACGGCGTCGATGTCGCTCTTTGCGCCTTCGTATGCGTGTTTGCTCTCGAGCGCGTCTTCTTCAGCGCGCGCGAGTTTGCCGCTCAGCGTTTCGCCGGCAGCGCGGAATTGTTCGAGCGCTTCCGAGATGCGGTCGGCTGCATCGGTGGCGGCGGCTTCTGCGTCTTCGATGCGGGCCGCGAGGCCGAGCACCGAGCGATCAATGGTGGAGACTGCGCGATCGAGGCCGGTGACGGCGAGTTGAGTGCGGCGCTCGATCGATTCAATGCGTTGCGTGATGCGCGAAGGATCGCTGCTGGCGCGCGGGCTGACGCTCCAGTCGTCTTCGCTCTCCGCGTCGAGCGCGCCGAGATAACGTGTCGAGCGCGGACGCGGCGGTTGCGGCGTCACGTTGCTAGGAGCGGGCGTTGCGGCGCCGCTGGCGAGCGCTTGGCTCAGATATTCGCCGAGGCTCAAGCCTTGGCGCGCTGCGGCTTCACGCGCCGCTTCTCGCACCTTCGGGTCGATGCCCTTCACGCTCCAGCTTTGCGCGCCACTCATACTCAGCCCTCGCCCGCGTTGATGCAGCGCGCCATCGCGCCGCCTAACGCCCAACCCCAGAGCGAAACTCGAAAGATTCGAGAATCGCTCACGAGTTTGCAGTGTCGATCAAAGGGGCTGGCGTGTTAATGGCCGGTAAAATCGTAAACGAGGATTAGCCATGTCTGACACACCGCGACAATTCGGTCCCGAAACGCAGGGCGCGATCTACATGCGCGGTCTCGGCGGCGCGAAGCCGGATGTGCCGACGAGCTTCCCGCCGCTCGAAGCGGCTGCGCAACGAAAGATGTCGACGGAAGCGTGGGCGTACACGGCTGGCGGCGCTGGATTAGAGAGTGCGATGGAGGCCAATCGCGCGGCGTTTCTAAAGCAAAAGATCGCGCCGCGAATGTTGGCGGGCGCAGGTCCGCGTGATCTCGGTTGCGAAATCTTCGGCGTGCGCGCTGCGGCGCCGGTGATGACGTCGCCGATCGGCGTGCTTGAGATGATGCACCCGGAAGCGGACGTTGCAGTGGCGCGCGCGATGGCGCGGCTCAATCTGCCGATGATCATTTCATCACAAGCGTCGAAACCGATGGAAGAAATCGCGAAAGCCAATGGCGATGGCCCGCGTTTCTTTCAGCTCTATTGGGGCAAGTCCGACGCGATCGCTGAGAGCTTCGTGAAGCGGGCGGAGGCGGTGGGCTGCAAGGCCATCTTCATCACGCTCGACACGACTATACTCGGATGGCGCCCGCGCGATCTCGATCTGGGTTACCTGCCGTTCCTGCGCAGCATGGGCATCGCGCAATACACGTCCGATCCCGCGTTCCGCGCGATGCTGCCGGCGCCGCCCGAGGAAAACCCGATGGCGGCCGCGGTGACGTTCACGCAGGTCTTCTCCGATCCGACGCTCGATTGGGCGCGTATCGCCAAGATTAGATCGTGGACGAAACTGCCGGTGATCCTGAAGGGGATCATGCGCGCTGACGACGCCGCAAAGGCCGTAGCTGAGGGCTATGACGGCATCCTCGTCTCCAACCACGGCGGCCGGCAGATCGATGGCGGCATCGGCACTTTGGACGCGCTGCCGGGTATCGTTGCGGCAACCAAGGGCAAAATCCCGGTTATGCTCGATAGCGGCATTCGGGGTGGGGCGGACATCTTCAAGGCGCTGGCTCTGGGCGCTTCGGCCGTCGGGATTGGCCGTCCTTATGTCTATGGACTGGCTTTGGGCGGCGATGCGGGCGTTCAGGCGGTTATGGAATACCTCATCGGCGAGCTCGACATTATGATGGGGCAAAACGGCTGCCGGACGCCGGCTGATATCAACCGCGAACTACTCGTCGAAAATCCGTGACGCCGCCGTCAACTTCTATTGACGCTTGCGTCAACGGAAAGTAGTCGTGCAGGGGAGCAATGCATAAAAGCGAGGGCCTCCCATGACCAAGACCGAGCGCACCTACACGATTTCGCAGCTGGCCCGAGAGTTCGAGGTCACCCCTCGGGCGCTCCGGTTTTACGAGGATAAGGGGCTGCTGACTCCGCGGCGCGACGGCATGAACCGCGTCTATTCGCATCGCGATCGCGCCAAGCTGCAGCTTATACTGCGCGGCAAGCGCGTCGGCCTTTCGCTGATTGAGATCAAAGAGATCCTCGATCTCTACAAAGTCGATCAACGCGCCCAGGCGCAGACGGCGCTCAAGAAGTATCAAGCGCGCATCGTTGCGCTCGAAGCGCAGCGCGAAGATATCGACGCCGCGATCGAAACGCTGACGGACTCGATTTCCAAGCTGGAAAAGTTCCTGTCGAAGCCCGCGACCTCCGCCGCGATGGCGAACGCCCGCGCTTTCGAACAGGAAGCCAAGAAGCGCCTCGAAGAAGCGCACTAACGCCTCTATAGAAGGCGCAAAGATAAAATCAGGGAGAGCAGGATGCCGTCGTACAAGGCGCCCGTCCGCGAATACAAATTCCTCTTGAAGGACGTGCTCGATATCGAGCGCTATTCGAACCTGCCTGGCTTCTCGGAAGCGCCGCTCGATTTGATCGAGCAGCTTTTGGAAGAGGGCGCGAAGTTCTGCGAAGGCGTGATCGCGCCGCTGAACAAGGTCGGCGATGAGCACGGCTGCACGCGTCACGAAGACGGCTCGGTGACGACGCCTCCGGGGTTCAAGGAAGCGTACAACCAGCTCGTCGAAGCCGGTTGGCCAGCGCTCTCCAGCGATCCGAACTATGGCGGCCAAGGCCTACCGCACATCGTGGCGCTCGCGTGGAGCGAAATGGTCTCCTCGGCCAACATGGCGTTCGGCATGTATCCGGGCCTCTCACACGGCGCCTACGAAGCCATCCATCGCCACGGCAGCGACGAGCAGAAGCAAACCTATTTGCCGAAGCTCGTTAGCGGTGAGTGGACCGGCACGATGAATTTGACGGAGCCGCATTGCGGCACCGATCTCGGCATGCTCCGCACGAAAGCGATCCCACAAGGCGACGGCAGCTATCGCATCAGCGGCCAGAAGATTTTCATCTCCGCCGGCGAGCACGATCTCGCGAAAAACATCATCCACCTGGTGATTGCGCGCATCGAAGGCGCGCCGGCTGGCACGAAAGGCATTTCGCTTTTCGTCGTGCCGAAATTCCTGATCAACGCCGATGGTTCGCTGGGCAAACGCAACGGCGTTTCCTGCGGCAAGATCGAAGAGAAGATGGGCATTCACGGCAATGCGACGTGCGTGCTGAATTACGACGACGCTGTCGGCTATCTTGTTGGTCAGGAGAACAAGGGCCTGGCGGCCATGTTCGTGATGATGAACGTCGCGCGGCTTGGCGTTGGCTTGCAGGGCTTGTCGCAGTCGGAAGTCGCGTATCAAAACGCGGTGGCCTACGCGAAGGATCGTCTGCAAGGGCGCTCGATCACCGGCGCGAAAAATCCGAACGGCCCCGCCGATCCGATCATCGTTCACCCGGATATTCGCCGCATGCTGATGGACGCCAAGGCGTTCAACGAAGGCGCGCGCGCGTTTGCGTTCTGGACAGCGCTGCATGGCGATTTGCTGCATTCGTCGCCAGACGAGAAAGTGCGCGAGAAGGCCGACGATTACATGGGTCTGATGACGCCGGTGATCAAAAGCTATCTGACCGATAAGGGCTACGCCAACGCCACCAACGCTCAGCAAGTCTATGGCGGCCATGGTTATGTCGAAGAGTGGGGCATGTCGCAGTTCGTGCGCGACGCCCGCATCACGCAAATCTACGAAGGCGCCAACGGCATCCAGGCGCTTGATCTCGTCGGTCGCAAGCTCGGCGCCAACGGAGGAAGAGCGATCTTCGCTTTCTTCAACGAGCTCGATGATTTCGCGCACAACCACGAAGACGATGCAGATTTGAAAGAATTCGTCGAAGCGCTGAAGGCGACCAAGGCGCAGCTGCAGGAAGGCACGATGTGGCTGATGCAGAATGGCATGACGAATTTCGACAATGCCGGTGCGGCAAGCCATGATTATCTCAACCTCTTCGGCATCACGGCGCTCACTTATATGTGGACGCTGCAGGCCAAAGCGGCGCTCGCGGCCCAGAAGAATGGCGGCGCAGCCGATCCCTATTTCGATACGAAGCTCGCCACCGGCCGCTATTTCCTCGCGCGCACGGTCCCGGACACGGGCGCACATCTCGCAAAGCTGAAGAGCGGTGCGGGGCCGGTGATGGCGCTCGCTGCGGAGGCGTTTTAGTGGCCGCTTACACAGCCACCGTCACCTGGCAGCGCGGCGAAGATGATTTCGCGGCGAACCATTATTCGCGCGCGCATGAGATCGAGTTTGACGGCGGCATCACGGTGCAAGGCTCGGCGTCGCCGCAAGTGGTGAAGGCGCCGTACTCGCGCGAAGACGCGGTCGATCCCGAAGAGCTGTTGGTGGCGTCGCTGTCGACCTGCCACATGCTTTGGTTTCTGGATTTCGCGCGCCGTGCTGGCTTCGTCGTCGACGCGTACGAAGATCGCGCCTCGGGCGTGATGGGCAAGGACGATCGCGGCCGCATCGCGCTGACGCAAGTGAAGCTCAATCCCTATATTTCGTGGAGTGGTGACAAGCAGCCGGCGCCGGAAGAGGTGCGCGAGCTGCATCACAAGTCACACGAAGCCTGTTTCATCGCCAACTCGTTCCGCGGCGACGTCGCGATCGCGGACGGAGAAGCGCATTAGTTGCCGCGCTTGCGCCAGCCCGGCGCAAGCGGTCAGCGGAGTAGGCGGAAACGCCAGGGACGACTCCGGTCCCGTGCAGGGTGAGGCGGCGCTGAGCGCCGCGAGAGTGGAGTACGAAGATGGCTGAGGCCTATATCTATGACGCGGTGCGCACGCCGCGCGGCAAGGGCAAGTCGAACGGCTCGCTGCACGAGCAGACGTCGCTGCAATTGGCGACGCAAGTGCTGCAAGCCCTACGCGATCGCAACAATCTCGATACGTCGAAAGTCGATGATGTCGTCATGGGCGTGCTCTCGCCGATCGGCGAGCAAGGCGGCAACCTGCCGCGTATCGCTGCACTCAACGCCGGCTACGCTGAAACGGTCTCGGGCGTGCAGGTCGAGCGCTTCTGTGCTTCGGGTCTCGAAGCCTGCAACATCGCCGCCGCCAAGGTGAAATCCGGTGAAGCGGCGCTCGCGATTGGCGCCGGCACTGAAAGCATGAGCCGCGTGCCGATGGGCTCGACCGGCGGTTCGTGGGCGACCGACCCGTCGATCGCGATGAAGACGTACTTCACGCCGCAAGGCGTTTCGGCTGACGCGATCGCCACCAAGTACGGTTTCTCGCGCACCGATCTCGACCAGTTCGCGGTGCAATCGCAACAGCGCGCCGCACGCGCCTGGAAAGAGAACCGCTTCAAAAAGTCGATCATCCCAGTGAAGGACCAGATGGGCGCGACTTTGCTGGCGCATGATGAATTCATGCGCCCGGAAACGACGCTGCAATCGCTCGGCGCGCTCGAGCCTTCCTTCAAGATGCAAGGCGAAGTGATGCCGGGCTTCGATGACGTCATTAAGCAGCGTTATCCGGAAATCGAGAAGATCGATCACGTCCACCACGCCGGCAATTCGTCGGGCATCGTTGACGGCGCCGCCGGCGTTCTGATCGGTTCGAAAGAGATGGGCGACGCGCTCGGCCTGAAGCCGCGCGCGCGGATCGTTGGCGGCGCGTCGATCGGCTCTGAGCCGTCGATCATGCTGACCGGCCCTGAACACGTCACGCACAAGCTGATGAAGCGCCTCGGTCTCACCAAGCAGGACATCGATCTCTGGGAGCTCAACGAAGCGTTCGCTTCGGTCGTGCTGCGTTGGGTGCAGGCGCTCGATCTCGATATGGAAAAGGTCAACGTCAATGGCGGCGCCATTGCGATGGGTCACCCCATCGGCGCCACCGGCGCGATGATCCTCGGCACCATGGTCGATGAGCTCGAGCGTGCGGATAAAGCGCGCGCGCTGATCACGCTCTGCATCGGCGCCGGCATGGGCACCGCAATGGTCATCGAGCGAGCGAACTAGGATGGTGACACGGGTCAGACCGGCGGTGTTGGGTGTCGCGATCCTTGGGGTCGCGGCGCTTGGCGCATACGTTTGGCCCGTGTCTACCGACCACGGTTGCTCGCCCGCGACTTCGACGCGTGAACGTTACGAGTGCTTGCAAGAGAAATTGGAAGCGGCCAGCCGCCCTTGGCCAGCGCCGCTGAACTACGTCCAAGCGATATTTCTAACCAATGATCTGAAGGCGTTGGACTCCGCAACCACCGCCGCTTTCTTGGCGCAACGCCAAGCAGAGGAAAGCAACTAAGAACTGTAGGTAGAGGGTAGGTCCGATGGAAAACTTCAAAATCGACGTCGACAGCGACGGTATTGCGCTCATCACTTTCGACGTGCCGGGCCGCTCCATGAACACGATCACCGGTTCGGTGATGCGTGACCTCATCACTTTGGTCGAGACGCTGAAGACCGACGCCAAGATCAACGGCGCGGTGATCACGTCGGGCAAGGCGACGGGCTTCTGCGCCGGCGCCGATCTGGGCGAACTCAATCAACGCGGCTCGGCTAAGCAAGAAGAGCCGAAGAGCGAAGATGAGCGCCTGAAGAAGCAGTTCGATCAGAGCTTCACTTTGAACCGTTCGCTGCGCGCAATCGAAACCTGCGGCAAGCCGGTGGCCGTGGCGCTTGAAGGCCTCGCTCTTGGTGGCGGTTTGGAAATCGCGCTGGCCTGCCACTACCGCGTCGCCGCTGACAATCCGAAGACGAAGTTCGGCCTGCCGGAATCGAAGGTCGGTCTGTTGCCGGGCGCTGGCGGCACGCAACGTCTGCCGCGCCTGATCGGCGTGCAGAACGCTGCGATGATGATCCTGCAAGGCGCCGATAAGTCGCCGCAAGAAGCCAAGGGCTTGGGCTTTATCAATGAAGTCGTGCCCGCTGGCACGACGGTCGACGCCGCGAAAGCGTGGGTGAAGTCGACGTTGCCGTGGGACTACGCGAAGGGCCCGAACCCGAAGGCGATCGCGCCGTGGGATGTGAAGGGCTACAAAGTCAAAGACGGGCCGTTCACGCCGGCTGGCGCGATGGCGGCTGTCGGCGGCAACGCCATGGTCTCGAAGAACACCAATCTCAACTATCCTGCGCAGCGCAACATTCTGTCGTGCATCTATGAAGGCATGCAGGTGCCGATCGATGCAGCGCTGCGCATCGAGAGCCGCTACTTCATCAAGACCGCCGCAACGCCGCAAGCGAAGGGCATGATCCGGACTCTGTTCGTGAACATGCAAGCGCTCGGCAAAGGCGGAAACCGCCCCGAAGGCTATCCGACCTACGAGATCAAGAAGGTTGCCGTGCTCGGCGCTGGTCTGATGGGTGCAGGCATCGCTTACGTGCAAGCGAAGGCCGGCATTGAAACCGTCCTGCTCGATGTGAGCCAAGAGAGCGCCGAGAAGGGCAAGGCTTACTCGAAGCGCATCGTCGATAAGGACATCTCGCGCGGCAAGATCACGAAAGAAAAGGGCGATGCGCTGCTGGCGCTGATCACGCCCTCGACCGATTACTCGCTGATCAAAGGCTCGGACCTCGTCGTTGAGGCGGTGTTCGAAAGCCCGGCGCTGAAAGCCGAAGTGACGAAGAAGGCCGAAGCCTATCTCGGCGAAACCGCGGTGTTCGGCTCGAACACCTCGACGTTGCCGATCACGGGCCTCGCTGAAGCGTCAGCGCGTCCGAAGAACTTCATCGGCATCCACTTCTTCTCACCGGTCGAGCGCATGGGGCTCGTCGAGCTGATCATGGGCAAAGATACGACCGCCGAAACGCAAGCCAAGGCGATCGACTACGTGATCAAAATCCGCAAGACGCCGATCACTGTGAACGACTTCCGTGGCTTTTACACCTCGCGCTGCTTCGGCACCTATCCGGCCGAAGGCGTCGAGATGCTGATGGAAGGCATTGCGCCGGCGATCATCGAAAACGTCGGCCGCCAGTGCGGCATGCCGATGGGGCCGCTCGAAGTATCCGACTCTGTCGGCCTCGATACGGCGCTGAAGATCGGCAAGACCAATGCCGAACTCAATCAGCAGGACTACAAGAAGGACCCGCGCGCCGCGATGCTGTCGTGGCTGGTCGAAGACAAAGGCCGCGTCGGCCGCAAGGGCGGCAAGGGCTATTACGAGTATGGCGATGACGGCAAGCCGTCGCGCATCTGGCCAGGCCTCTCCGAGCGCATCGAAGTGAAGACGAAGGAATGCCCGCCTGAATTGAAGACGGAGCTGACCAAGCGCTTCCTTTTCCGTCAGTGCATCGAAGTCGCGCGCTGCTTCGAAGAAGGCGTGATCACCGATCCGCGCGACGCGGACGTGGGCTCGATCCTCGCTTGGGGTTTTGCGCCCTATAGCGGCGGCTGCATCAGCTACATCGATCTCTTCTGGGGCACGAAGGGCTTCGTCGAAGAAGCCGATCGCTTGGCTGACACGTATGGCGAACGCTTCCGCCCGAACAAGCTCCTGCGCGACATGGCGGCAAAGGGTGAGACTTTCTACGAGCGCTTCGGCGCGAAGGAAAAGAAGGCGGCCTAAGCAGCCGTCCGTATTGACGTAAAGAGAGGGGGTGCGCTTTCCGCGCGCCCCCTTATCTTTGTGCGCATGACCAAGCTCACCGATACGCTCACCCTCCGCTCCGGCGCGACGCTCAAGAACCGCTTTGTGCTGGCGGCCCTGACGAATACTCAAAGCCACGCCGATGGCGTTTTGGGTGATGAAGAATATCGCTGGCTCACGATGCGCGCCGAGGGCGGCTTTGGGCTGACCATGACGTGCGCGGCGTCGGTTCAAGAGGAGGGCGTCGGCTTCCCAGGGCAACTCGGCTTCCATGATGAAAAGCATCTGCCCGGCCTGACGCGCCTCGCCGACGGCATCAAGCAACACGGCAGCCTCGCAATCGCGCAACTTCATCATGGCGGCGTGCGTGCGATGACCAATCCGAAGGGTCCGTCCGAAGACGCAAAGCTGAAGGCGCAGGCGATGACGCTGGATGAAATCCAGCACTCGCGCGACTGCTTCATCTCAGCGGCGCAACGCGCGGAGCGGGCAGGCTTCGACGGCGTCGAACTCCACGGCGCACACGGCTACCTGATCTGCACCTTCCTCAGCCCTGACCTCAACCGTCGCGAAGACGCCTATGGCGGCGACGAAGAAAAGCGCGCGCGCTTCCTGTTCGAGATCGTTGACGGCGTCCGCGCTGCAACCAAGCCCGGCTTCACGCTGGGTGTGCGTCTTTCGCCAGAGCGTTGGGGGTTAGTGTTGCCGGAGATCCGAGACGTAGCCCAGAAGCTCATGCGCGATGCGAAGGTCGACTTTATCGATATGTCGCTCTGGGACGTGACCAAAGAGCCGGAGATGGAAGCCTTCAAGGGGCGCACGCTCGCGTCTTATTTCGCTGAACTCGATCGCGGCGATGTGCGTTTAGGCGCCGCTGGCAAGATCATGAGCGCGGCTGACGCGCAGGCTGTCATTGACGCTGGCTACGACTTCCCGATCATCGGCCGCGGCGCCGTTTTGCATCACGATTTCGCCAAGCGCGCCGCCGCCGATCCAGCGTTCGTCGCGATCGCCACGCCGGTGAGTGAAGCGTATCTCGCCAACGAAGGCTTGAGCCCGAAATTCGTCAAGTACATGCGCAATTGGCAGGGCTTCGTCGAGGACGCGGCCTGAGGCGCTAGAGCAAAGACAAACTATCCAAGTGCAATACCTGTAGCGCCGGGCGTTCCGCCATCACGGCGAACATTTCGTCGCCGCGCTCGGTGCGGCCGACATTCATCGACGCGATGATCGCCATCAGGAAGCCGGAGAAGGCGTAGAGCTTGAACTCGCGCCAAATAGCTTCGGCGTCGGCCTCCGCGCCAAGCGCGCGCAGCTCTTCGACATAGTACTGCACTAATCGCTCTTCCTCGCGCGCGCGTTCGTCGGCGTCGGCGATGCTTGTGCCGATGAGATAGGCAACGTCAGCGGCGCCGGCGCCGATGCCGAGTGTCTGCCAGTCAACGACATGTGCCTGCGCGCCATCCGGCGAATAAAGGATATTGTCGATGCGGAAGTCGCGATGCTGGATCGTCGTGACCGCAGGCTTCAGATCGAAATAGGCGTCGGCGCGGGCGACGAACGCATCACCCATTTCGAGAATTTCCGGCGCCAGGCGCGCTGCGTAGCGCTCACGGAATTGCACATACATCGGCGCGAGCATCTGACGGATCATTGTCGTGGCGCCCGACGCCGGCTGCAGCCACTTGATGTCGTGAAGCGCGGTCTTGCCCCAATACGGCGCGTGCAGCCGCGCGGCTTGCCGCAAAGCGGCTTCGATCTGCGCGATACTGGCGCCGGCCAGCTGATCGCCCTGTGTTGAGGGGCTTAGATCTTCAAGCAGCAGCGCGAATGCGGTCGGGTCCGCGTCGCTCTCAAGGTGGAGACAAGCAGGACAGGCGACATCAAGCTTCGGCGCAAGCTCGCGATACCATCCCAGTTCAAGTTCATAGCAGCGCAAGGCTACAGCGATTTGGCGTGTGCCGGCGTCCGAGGCGGGGCATTTGGCGATAACCGAGGCAGGGCCTTCGTTGTTTTTCCAGTTCAGTTGGACGCGAAAGCTCAAACTCATCTGGCCAGTGCCGATGGGTTTGGCGGAAAAGCTTTCAAGCGCGCCGCCCGGCGCGCCGAGCGCGCGTTCGAGCCAGGCGTTCGTAAACGCGTCGGGATGTGTGGGTGTGCTCATGGGGCGGGGTCCAGCATGCTGGTAAACCCACTCGGCGCATGCGGTCCGACAAGCAACTGCTCCAGCACGCCGACTCCCTCCAGGATCCGCTCACGATCGTGCAGCGTCGCGCGCGCGAGCGCTTGGATGTGCAGCTGTCCCGGCGCGTTGTCGTCGATGCTGCTTGTATCGATCACGTCATAGGCGATCTCGAGATCGCCGTGGTCGCGGCCGTGGCCCCAAACCGGATGCATGTAGCCAAGTCCGCTCATGTAGAAGTGCGCGCCTGTCGGCGCGATGTGCATAGACGGCCCATCGTTCGCGCATGAGACGTCGGCAGAAACGAGCCGGCGGGAGCCGGAGCGGAATTTCAGCTTCGTCTGCGGGTGTTCGTATTCGGTCGAGGACTCTCCGAACACGTCGATCACGGCGCGGCGGTTCCAGGGGCGTCCGGCATCGTCGTCATTGGTGTGAAAGAACACGGCGCGATCGGCGAAGTTGAACGGCGCCCAGAGCCAAAAGAATTGAAACACGGAAGGGCCGGGTTGCGAGTCCGGCGCGCCGACTGGGCGAATGCCCCAAGAGCGATCGCGCGTACCGCTTGCGCCGGCGAGGTCGATTGTATCGCCATTGACCGAAAGTTTCCCGCTCCAAGCGCCGTTCTGCGTCATGCGCGTGTAGTCCATGAAGAGGCGCGGGCCGTTGCGACGGGTGAAGCGCGGTTCCTCGATCGGCCGATGACGCCCCTCGAACACGAGATCGGCCGTGATGGCGCTGTCATTGTCCGTCACGCGCACGCCGAGTGTGCGCAAGGGCTCGATTACGCGCACTTCAATCGGGCCGACGCGCAAATCCATCCGCTCGCTGCGCAATCGCCGCGACGCGCGGACATTGTGCTGCTTGCCGTCGATCACGAGGCAGAACGCAGCGTCGATAACATCAAGCTGCGGATAGACGCCAAGTGCTGCCGCAAAGAAAATGGAGCCATCGGCGCTGTAGCCGTTGAAGAAGTAGCGGTCGTAGAAGTTGCGATCGCCGCCGGCGAAGGCGACGGGCTCCGGCGTTTGGTGAATCGGGTAGTCGTCGCCTGATGTGAGCACGCGCGTTCCTCGCTCTTTTTGGGGACCGTACCGCTCCACGCACCGCCGACAAGCTGCCGCTCCGGCGCCCTGGCGCTTCGCGGATTGGCGGGGAGCCATCCGTTCTTGTTGTTGACTTTTTAGCCTTTTCCCTCGATATCCCGCCTCAGCGACCGTTCCCGGCCAAGATTCCGGCGAACGCGGTCCACCCGGAACGCCACCATCGACGTTCGGCTTTGAGCGCAAATCTAAGCAGCTCGCCGCCTTTCTTCGCCGTCGCATCGTTCCTGAACGAATGAGCCGCATCGCGGAGCGCGTGCGGCTGCGAGTTTTTAAGTGACCACATTTCAAGATCTCGGCGTGTCCGCGCCGATCCTCAAGGCGCTCGAGTCTGAGGGCTACACCCAGCCGACTCCCATTCAAATCCAAGCTCTGCCGATCGTGCAGAAAGGCCGCGACCTGATTGGTCTGGCGCAAACCGGCACCGGCAAGACGGCGGCGTTCGCGCTGCCGATCCTCGATAAGCTACATCAGAACCGCAAACACGCGGGCGAGAAGTCCTGCCGCACGCTCGTGCTTGCGCCGACGCGCGAGCTTGCAGCGCAGATTGGCGACAGCTTCCGCGCTTACGGCAAGTTTCTGGGCTTGAGCACGGCAGTCGTTTTCGGCGGCGCTTCGATGCACAAGCAGAAGCAAGCCATGTTCCGCGGCGTCGATATTCTCGTCGCCACGCCAGGCCGTTTGCTTGACCACGTCAGCCAGCGTTCGATCCGTCTCGACAAGGTCGAAATCCTCGTTCTCGACGAAGCCGATCACATGCTCGACATGGGCTTCATCCACGATCTGCGCAAAATCGCGACCATCCTGCCGCGTAATCGCCAGTCGCTGTTCTTCTCCGCGACCATGCCGTCTTCGATCGCCGAGCTCGCTGCGCAATTCCTCGACAATCCGCAACAAATCGCGGTGACGCCGGTCAGCTCAACCGCCCAGCGCGTCGAGCAGGCCGTGGTCCACGTCGACAACGCCAAGAAGCAGGACCTGCTGCACGCTTTGCTGGCCGATAAGTCGATCAAGCGCGCGCTTGTCTTCGCTCGCACCAAGCACGGCGCCGACCGCGTGGCGAAGAAGCTGGAAAGCGCCGGCTTCAACGCTGACGCGATCCACGGCAATAAGAGCCAAGGCCAGCGCACGCGCGCGCTCGATGGTTTCAAGAAAGGCCAGACGCGCATTCTGGTCGCCACTGAAGTCGCGGCCCGCGGCATTGACGTTGACGACATCACGCACGTCATCAACTTCGACCTGCCCAACGTGCCCGAGCAATATGTTCACCGCATCGGCCGCACCGCGCGCGCTGGCACGGATGGCATCGCGATCTCGTTCTGCGCTCCCGATGAACGCGCCTATTTGCGCGATATCGAGAAGCTGACGAAGCAACCAGTGCCGGTCATGGAGACGGACCTCTCCCTCCGTGCGCCGCGCGCCGATGAGCGCGTGCAGCGTCCGAAAGGACCGGCGGGCCGCTCCGGCTCGGTGCATCCGGCGCGTAAACCGAAGCCGCAGCGGGCGGCCGCTGACGTCCATGGCAAAGCGCATGCGAAGCAGGGGCACGGCCCGACACGCTCGCGTGAAGAGCCCAAGCGCGATCGCAACGAACGCCGCGACCGCAAGGGCAATGCCGTGTGGTCGAACTCAGCTGCGCCGCCGAAGTACCGCAAGCGTACGAAGCCGGCGTCGGTCTAAGCGCCGACAATTCGCTTGCGCCTCTGAGGGCGCGCGCCTAAACCGCGCGCCCCATGCGTAAAGACATGAGCAAAGTCATCGTGGAGCGGCCGCGTCTTGGTCGCTCAGCAGCCGGTCTCCGCACTGGCCGCACACGCGCGCTTGTCGATGACGATGGCGAGCCGATCAAAGCCAAAGGCGCGCGCGAGCCGAAGCAGCCGCAAGCCAAAACTAAAAGACTCAATGAAACGCTCAATCCGCTGAAGCGTTACCTCGCTTCCAACGTCGGGCGGCCTTGGAATAAAGTCTATTCCGAGATCAGCGAGCACTTGAAGCCCTCATCGACCGTGCAACAGCATGTGCGCGATCACATTGAAGACTTCGTCGCGATCAAAACGCGGATGAAGAGCGGCGTCGTAATGGTGGCGCAACGCTATGGCGGTGAGCGGCCGCTGGATGAAGTGTGGAGCTACTTCTACGTCCATCCGCGCACTGGACTGTTGCGCAAGAACGATGTGCGGAAGACGTGGAGCGCACGTCAGCGCGACGCGCGCCTAGCGGCTGATAAAGAGCGCGCGGCGCGCATGCGCATGATCGACACGAAGACGCAGTTGCACAAGTTACGCGACGACGTTTGGTGGGAAGTGAAGCTCGGTAAGGTCGGCGACGGACGCGAGCCCGACGCGTTGCACGCCGCCGGCCTCACGGACATGCCGCTCACCGTGCTCTACGGCGTTGCCGGGGTGCGCGCTGTTTCAAAACGGCAGCTCAACAAGGCCGAGATCAAACGGCTGAAGCTGCGTTAGACGCTGCGTCCGCAGCCGTTCAGTGTCCGGCCATCGACGACAACCTCGACTGTCGACGGAAACGCTTCGCCACTCATTGCGTCCTGGCACGGAAAGCGCCGTATGGTGACGATAACCGACACACCATCTGAACTGGCTTCGTAACGCGTCGCGCCTTCTTGCGGGTAAGTGGGCGTCACGCCGCCGAACTCTGCGTAGTTCTCACCGTAGTCCCAAACGAACTTGATCGAGCCTGCAGTATAGACATCAAGCAGCCAGCCCGGTTCTTGGCCCACGGCGCGGAAATCGACGCCGGCGGCGCGCGCTTCGCCCCAAGCAGGCATGCGCGCGAGATTGTCGACGGCAGTGGCTTCGACGTCCGGCGTCGCAGCGCTTGGCGCCTCAACATTATCGGCTGGCGCTTGCGGCGAGCAGGCGGCGAGCGCCGCTACCAAGATCAATCCACGCATAGTTCAACTCCTGGAGACGAAAACGCCGCCACGCGTGAACGTGGCGGCGCATCTGTTTAGATCTTTAAGCCAGCATCAGCCGGTGAAGGCGCTGATATAGACTTCGACGCGACGGTTGCGAGCGCGGCCGTCATCCGTCGAGTTCGACGCGATCGGGCGGCTCTCACCGAAACCTTCAGTGATCAAACGCTGACGAATGACGCCGCCTTGGATCAGGATCGACGCGACGTTCATGGCGCGACGTTCTGAAAGGTCTTGGTTGTACGCATCCGAACCGACGGAGTCGGCGTGGCCGTACACGTCAACCGTGGTTTGTTCGTACTCGCGCAGCACGCCGCCGACATCGCGCAGCGTCGGCACGAACTGCCCCTTCACGGCGTCACGGTCGAAATCGAACGTGAGGTCGGCGGGGAAGTTCAGCAGAATCTGGCTCTGGCTGACGCGCGTTACGCCAACGCCGGTGCCGGCGAGACGCTCACGCAAGTTTTGATAGGTGCGGTCCATGTAGTTGCCGATCGCCGCGCCCGCGAGCGCGCCGATGCCGGCGCCGATGAGCGCGTTGCGACGATCGTCGCCGCCGGCGAGCGTGCCTGCGCCTGCGCCGACGATAGCGCCGATAATGGCGCCGGTGCCGGTGTTGTTACGCGTACGTTCGCCAGTCACTGGATCGACATCGGTGCAGCCGATCAGAACGACGGCCGCGGCGATGCCGGCGATAATTTTGCGGATCATGAAATCCCTCCACATCCATAAAGCGGGCTTGGGAGCCGCCCGCATCACTACGGAAACTGGTACCGCCAAGCTGAGCCGGCAATGAACGGCTTGGATTAATCCGGAGATCCCGCGGTGCTAAAGCGACTAAGCCGGCCAAATTGTTCCATCATCACTTGATCGACGAGGGGCGCGGCCTGGTCGAGGCTCAGGCTCGGATCGCCTGAAACGCGATAAGTCATAGTAATTTTCGCCCCATTGGGGTGCGGCGCGACCGTGTAGGTGAGGACGCCCGTCACCCCCATGGATTGGAGCGGACCCAATGCGGCGTTGAGCCGGAGCGTGCGAACGCCTTCGTGCTCCATGACCAGGACGACCCGGCCATGTTCAACCGACTGGCCGCCGCCCCAACGCTCGCACCAGCACCCACCGGCGCGCATGTCGAAGCTGAGGCGCGAGGCGTCGCCGGAATATGTGTGAGAGCCATTCCACCAGCGGGGCAGCCGGCCCAGCGCGCGCCAGGCATTTTCCGGCGTAGTGGCGACCACGGCTTCGGCCTCAAGAACGAACCCGCCCGGACTCGCACTGGTGACATCCGCGCGAGCAGAAAGTGGAGCAAAAACAATAGAGAAGATGGCGATTAGCAGCGCGGTCCGCATGTCTTGTCCTCCCGGGCGCGGTTGGCCGCGCTCGCGACAGGCCTAGTCTCATTTGAACGGTCATTCAAGTGAGCAAGATTAACTCGCCGTCAGCGCCACGCAGGCACAATCTCCGCCAGCTTGAGCAGCACCGATCAGCCCCCCGTGACCGACGCCGGGAGCGTCGACGACAAAGCGCGCGCCGTCCGCGCTTTGATGGCTGTCGCACAGGCGCGGGTGAACAACGCTTGGCTCCGCCTGGGTTCGTGCGGGATCGTCGCCGCCGTCGCCAGTTCGCTGACGGGCGATTACTGGCCGTTCGCTTGGCTCGTCGGTCTCTTCGTTGTCGTGGTTGCCGATCGCGCGATCTTCGCGCGCGTGCTGAAGCAATGCGGCGAGGGCGCGCCGCCGCGAAAGCTTGGCGGGCTCATCGGCTGGACCATCGCGCAAAGCGCCTACGGCAACGTCGTCGCGGCGATCCTTTGGTTCACGCCTTATGTGCCGGGGGAGACGCTCGCTGTCATCTACATCTGCGGCGGACTGGCCAACGCCGCAGCGACGTTGCGCGCGCACCCCGCTTTGTCGATGGCGGGCATCGGACCGACGATCGCGTTTTTGATGGGCTTGCCGATTGCCGACTATCTCATCGGCGGCGCGCAAAATCCGCTCGAGCTGATGCCGCTTGTTGGCGCGCTTCTGCTGCTCGGATTCGGCGTCAATCTGTGGCGCAGCCTCGCGCAGTCCGACGCCGCGCAAGCGCAAGCCGAAGCCGCCGTCATTCGCGAACGCCAAGCCGCTGCCTCAGCGGCGGCTGCGAAAACCGACATGATTCAGCGCATGAACGCTGAATTGCGCACGCCAATGCAAGCCTTGATCGGTGCGGCGGAGCACTTGAAGCGCGTAGCAACAACGCCGCAAGCGCGCGCTCACATTGCGACGCTGGCGCAAGCCGGCGAAGTTTTGAAGCTTGTGCTGGACGATCTCTCTGACCTCGATCGGCTTGAGAACGGCCAGTTGCGTATCCAGGCGAAGACGTCCGATCCGCGTGAGGTCGCGCGCGGCGTGGTCGCGGCGTTCAAACCGGCGGCGCAGGACAAAGAGATCGAGCTCTTTCTCGACATTGCCGCCGATGTACCAGCCGCAGTCGAGATCGATCCGCTGCGCGTGCGGCAAGTCTTGTTCAATCTGGTCGCCAACGCTGTGCGCTTCACCACGCATGGCGGCGTGCGCGTGACATTGCGCGCGCAAGCGGCGCAGAACGGGCGCGTGCGTTTGTCATTTAGCGTCGCCGACACGGGCGCCGGCATGTCGCGCGCGCAATTGGCGACCGTGTTCGGCCGTGGCCGCATGAGCGTCGGCGGCGAGGGGCCTGGTCTCGGCCTGTCGATCTCGCTCCGCCTCGCCAAGCTGATGGGTGGCCAGATTCAAGCGCGCAGCGAACTGGGCCAAGGCTCGATGTTCAGCTTCGCCATCGACGCGCCGCTCGTCTCGGCCCGCAACGCCGCCTGAGCCGAGATCAGCCGCCTAATTGACCCGCTCGGCGAAGCATGGTTTGCTCTTGCGAGTGATTAGCAACTAAAGGGCGCCTGCGGATGACCGTTATCCTCCTGGTCGGCGCGGCGCCTTTGGCGGCGCTGATGGCGTCTGACCGGCTCGAGCAGGGGCGCGAATGCTCCGCGTCTGCGTCTCCCGCAGAAAGGCGTTCAGTTTCCGCGCCGTCGGCGCCGCCACTTTTGTCTCGCACTCCCAGATCACGAGCGTCCGCCAGCCCGCCGCCTTCAACGCGGCGATAGAGGCGGCGTCGCGCGCGACGTTGCGAGCAATCTTGGCGTGCCAATAAGCGGCGTTGTGCTTCGGCTGACGCGCGCCGCGTTTGCAATCGTGGCCGTGCCAGAAGCAACCGTGCACGAAGATCGCTTTGTGCATGGCGCCGAAGACGAGATCGGGTTTGCCCGGCAGCTTCGCGCCGCCAATGCGATAGCGGCGGCCATAGCCAAGATCGCGCACCGTAGCGCGGACGATCAGCTCCGGCTTAGTGTCGCGTGACTTCACCGCCCGCATCACGGCGGAGCGCTTGTCTGCATCGAAGACGTCAGACCGCATCAGGCGGTTTTGCGCGCGTCCGCGGCGCCCGCAAGCGGCGCGAGCAGGTGCTGCGAAAGCCAGCGCACGACTGGTACGCACACCGCGTCGCCAACAAGATGGAGCGCTGCGGTTTGCGTCACCGGCAGGGGATAATCTTCCGGCACGCCCATCAGGCGCGCCGCTTCGCGGGGCAACAGCCACCGCGAGCGCACTTGGTTGCCTTCGATGAAGAGCAGCATCTGTTTGCTCGATCCGCCGGCGGGCGTCCGCAGGCAGCCGGCAAGGCCGTCGAAACGCGCTTCGGCGCGTTGCACACGTTCGCCGTGCTCGACGCGAATTCGGCGGAAAACCGCGCCAACTTCACGTCGTCCACTTTCGCGCAAAGCGTCGACACGCGCGCGTTGCAACGGGCTCATTTGCGCAAGCAGCTTCGCGGTGTCCGCATCGCTGCGCCATGCGTCGCCAGGTGGCGGCTCATCAAGCAGGTCGGCGAGCCGCGTGTTGCGCTTGGCGGGCGCGTCGAGCCGCCACCAGACGAAACGCTTGCGCAAACCATCCGGCAGCCGCGCCACCACATTGCGCAAGCCTTGGGAGTGGAACGGCTCGCAAGGGCCCGACGCAATCAAGTGCGCGGGCGCCTTGCGTGCTGCGATAACGAACAGACGCGGTCGCGATTGCGGGGTGAAGAGCGCCGCGTCGATCTCCAGTGCGCCCACGCGATAACCCAGATCGTCCAAGGCATGGACGAGTGCTGCGAAGTCGGCGCCGCCGTGCGAGCTGAGCAAACCGGTGACATTTTCGAGCGCCAACACTTCCGGCGCGCGTTTTTCGTCCGCCAATTTTTCGATAAGCTGATGGAAGCCCCAGAAGGCGCCCGAGCGTGGCGCCGCCAACCCGCGCCGCGCGCCGGCGAGAGAGAGGTCCTGGCAGGGGAACGACGCCCACGCCAAAGCCGCCTGGCCTGGCAAGTCCGATGACTTCAGCTTCCAGATGTCGCCTTCGCGCATATCATCGCCGCCGAACGCTGCGCGGTAAGCGGCAGCCTTGGCGGGTTCGATGTCGTTGGCGAAGACGCAGGCGAAATCCGGTTCGAGACCCAAGCGGGCCAAGCCGCCGCCCGCGAAAAACTCATAGAGTGGGGCGCCGGAATCACGCTGCATGGTTCTATAGTCGCCTCCGCGAAGGCGTTGGTCTATGACGGATGCCGAGGGCCAAAGGCTGGGCCAAGGCTGGGCCTAAAGACTGGGGATGTCCCGATGCGGACGGTGAAGCGTGGCGTATTGTTCGGCAGTGCGCTGCTCTTGGCGGCGGCATTGGCCCTGTCTGCTTGCCAACGCCAGGGCGACGCGCCCAGCGAAACCGGCATGTCGCAAACCGACGCCGAGCGTGAAGCGCAGATGGCGGCCGAGCAGCTGGCGGCACTCGGCGGCCCAGCAAACGCCGAGCAACGCGCGCTTTATGAGGGCGAGTTTCATGCGTCTGGCGGCCTCGACCCGAACTCGGGTGAAGGCACAGAGGCGGCATGGGAGCTGCGGCTCTTGAATGATTACGCGCAGTTTGCGCGGCCAGGCCTCGGCGAAGATGGCGGCATCCCAGGCGAGCGCGAATACCGCGAGCGCGGCATGCGGGTGACCGCGGGACCAGTGACGGTGACCATCCGTCACGAGGCATGCACCGCAAGCGGTCTTGAACTCGAGTATGTCGCGCAGATTCTATTCGAGGGCGTTGCGTACGAGGGCTGCGCGCGGCGCGGCGTCGACGAAGGCACGCGTTCCTCGACCTGGGCAAGTGTGCTGCCCGAGCTGATCCCCGCGATCGACGCTTGCTTGGCGCGTGTCAGCTCACGGCCGGCGCGCATCACCTTCGCGTCGTCGATCGACGAAGGCCAAGTGATGGTGCGCATCCGCGAGTCGAACGGTCTGCGCCGCGAGTGCATTGCCGATGCGTCGGGGGCTGGCGTTTCCGTTTATGAGCCCGTGTCCGATCTCGATCGCCGCGCAGGCGAAGGCGATCCCGAATTCCAGCGCGGCGGCTCGCAGCCGTCGGGCCGCTGCGTGACCGCCGCCCCCGGTCTCGGTTGGCTGATCGAACGAAGCTGCTGACGCTCATCGAAAAGCGATTGCCGGATGCTTTTCGAGCGCGCTCCCTTTGGATGAGGGGAGAAGGCGATGCTCGGACCACGCGCTCAAACTGACCGCACGGAGATGGCGTTATCCGTCGTGCGCATCGGCACGGCGATATTGATCTTCATTCATGGCGCCTATCGCGCCTGGCACTGGGATCCGAACGTCACCGGCTTTGGCCAATGGCTAAGTTCGCTCGGCTTTCCCGAGGGATTCTACTGGGCCGCCGGCGTCACGATCTACGAATTGATCGCGCCGCTCTTCATCCTCGCGCGCCGCTTCGTGACGCTCGCGTGCTTGGGCCACATCGGCATCGTCGGGCTTGGCATGTATCTCGTGCACTATCCCGACGGCTGGTTCGTTGTCGGCGCCGGGCGTAACGGCATGGAATATTCGGCGCTGTTGTTGATCTGTTTGGGCGCAACCGCGTGGGCCTACGCGCCGTGGCCGCGCAAGTCCTAGAACAGACCCTGCACCCACTGCGTCAGCCATGTTGCTGCGAGCACGCCGTACTTGGTGAAGAGATAAACCCAAACGATCGAGCCGATTGCGCACGGCACCGACAGTAGCATCAGTAGGCCGTCACGCTGCATGAGTGCGAGTGCTGTCAACGTCACCGTGACGCCCGGCGAAAGGTTCGCGCCCCAGATCGGCAGGATGAGCACGATCGCCATCAGGAATGTCTGAAAGCCAACGAGCGAGGTGAGCGGCCAGCGCGTGAGGAAGGAGAGGCGTGGCTTGATCAAAAACTCGACGCGCTTCAGTCCGCCGATCGCAACACGCAGCGCCTTGTTGAAGCCTTCGCGCGGGAAGGTCCAAGCGCGCACTTGGCGCGGCAGCCACAAGCGGCGCTGCCCGAACAGCAGTCCAAGCGCCGGCGCGATCATCAGAATGCCGAAGATCGTCGAGATGCCCGGAATGTTCGGGATGCACATCGGCAGCGCAAGGATCAGCAGCAACACGCCGTGGGCGCGTGAATCCAGACTGTCGACCAATTCGCCGACGCTGATTTTATCGCCCTGAAACGCCTCGGTCAGTTCCTCCAATACTTCGGAGGCGGCGCGGCCCGGTGGTGGGTGCGCTTCGGGGGGCGGTGTCGGGTTCAGCATAGGTCCCTGGATGAGGTCGGCGTGACATGGGGCGCCGGCTAAACTTTGACCAGAGCTTAGCGACGTTCAGACCTCATCAACCGGACCAGCGTAGCCCCAGAGCTGGAATGGCCGGTTCGCGTTGGATCATCGCCGGGTTCGGCCTCGTGTTGGCTGGCTGCAGCGACGCTGCGGCGCCGCCGCGCGAACTCGATGGGCTCTGGAGCACGGGCGACGCCTCATGCGCCGCCGGCGTCGGTATTCGTTTCACTGAAGCAGCGATCGTGGCGATCTATCCGGACGAGGAAGAGATCCTGTTCGCCGCGCCGCACTATGATGAAATTTCAAGCGAAGGCCGCTTCCGGGTGCGCGTAACTTACGATTTGCCGCGCATGGACGGGGCGCCGCTGCGTCCCGGTGCGCGGGGCGAGATCGTGCTCTCACGTCACGGCGGGCTGTTGGCGCCGGAGCGTCACACGTTGATGGACGGAATGACAGGTTCGGCGCGGATGCGGATCGCCGACGATCCAGTAACCACGGCGCTGACGTTGCAGCCGTGCGGTCGCCATCCCTGGCGTGAGCCGCTCAGAGGGCTTACCCCGACTTGAATCGCCGGCCCCGCAATGCGGAGCCGGCGTTCGCTTCAAGCTATTGGTTGTTCGCTTCGAGCGTGGTGCGTTGGCCGTTGCAGCGCGCGATTTCATCGGCGCTGAGCTGCTCGTCTTCGTCACCGTAAGCGACGACTTGGACGTTGCCGGCTTGGCGAATGAACTGGCGGCACGAGCGGACGTTGATGCCGTGCGACGGGCGCGCCAGGCAGGTGTCGCCGTTGCAGCTCCACAGCGTGTTGAGCGCGATGACTTGCGTGCCGCCTTCATACGGGGCGGCGAGGCGGACGGTGGCGACGCCGTCTTGGGCATAGGCTGCGCCAATGAAGCCAGCGCTCAGGGCGAGGGCGAGAACGGTCGAGCGGATGATGGACATAAGAAACCCTCCAGGTGGTCGCGCTGCTTGGGGAGGAGCGCTGAAGCCATGATTGCCGCGATTGTTGAGGGCTGACAAGAGAAAAATGAATAAACTAAAAAATATTCACACAGATGTGAGATCAAGGTCAGGGGGCGAGGATGTGCTCGGGCTCTAAAGGTTAATTCCCTCTGCCGGGCCCCGGCATTTGCGCTAGCATGGGGGCTTGTTGGGGCGCTGCGGGGACGGCGGCTTTCGACAGCCAATAGGGGGTGGTCTGCCATGACGTTCTACAAATTCGCGGTCGGTGTCGTGCTCGCGGCAGCGATGATCATCGTGCTGTTTTTGAGCGTCGTCGTGTTTTCGTCGCGCGACTTTCAGTATGGCGTGGCGCAGACGGCCTCGACGACCAGCGGGCTCGTCGATTTCAGCCGGTTGGAAGACGTCGGCAAGCTGTCGGATGACCTGCTGGCCAATTCAGACGCTCCGCGCAGAGAACTCGGCATTCTGCAAGAGCGGCGGACAAATCTCGTCGAACAGTCCCGTGAGGCGGACAGGCTGATCACAGAAGCGCGCACCAGCGCTGCATCGAGCATTGCGCAGTTCGAGCCCCGCGCTGGTCAGCCGGCAGGCGAAAGCCCGAGCGGCGCAAGCGACGAACAACTGCAGACCCGCCTGCAGGCATTGGCGCAACGCCCAGAACTCGCCGAGGCGGAGCGTGGTCGCGTGCAGACTTTGGTTTCGAGCGTGCAGCAGATCAGCGAGCATGAAGCCGTCATTGCCTCCAATGCGGAGCAATTGCGCGAGACCGAGCAGCGTTTTTTGAGCTTGTCGCGGCAAGTTGGTGAATCTGACGCGCAGATTGCTGCGCTCCAGCGCACTGTGGTGGCGCCCGAGCACTTCACGCGTATCCGCAACGAAGCAAAGGCGCTTCAGAACCTCAGCGTTCTGAACATCAGCGCCCAGCTGGCGCAGGGCCATCCGGCTTTGCTGTCGACGTTCCTCGTGCTGTCGATGGGCGCACTCGGGTCGCTGCTTTATCTCTTCCCGGCCTATCTCAATCGCCCGGAGCCGGTGACGATGGCCGAGATTTTCGTGCGGCTGATCTTCGGCATGTGCGCGGCGATTGCCGCCTATGTACTGACCAACGCGGCGATCTCGACTTTCCAAATTACGGACACGCAGACGCAGGCTGCGACATCGGCGGGACTCAACCCGTTCGCCGTTTCGCTAATCGGCATCGTCGCCGGCGTGCTTTCAGAAGACATCGCCAAGTGGGTGCAGGACCGTGGTCGCGGAGTCCTGCAAATCACCGGGTCGACCAGGGGCAATGTGCCTGGGTCGACGGCGCAACGCGCCGACGATGCAGCGCCAACTGGCGGGCTCGTGAACAACACAGCGCTCGACGGGTGATCTTGACGCGGCGGCACGCGCTTTGACGCGCGCGCCGCTGCGTTTAGGGTGCGGCGCAAATAGGGAGATATCTCATGCGCCGCGCCGTCATCGTTTCTTATGCCCGCACCGGCCTCGCCAAGTCAGGACGAGGCGGGTTCAACATCACCCACGGCGCGGCACTCGCCGGCCATTCGATCAAGCACGCCGCGGCGCGCGCAAAGCTCGAGCCGGACGCAGTTGAAGACTTGATCCTCGGCTGCGGCTCGCCGGAGGCGTCCACCGGGCACAATGTTGCGCGCTTGGCTTCGGTTTGGGCGGGGCTCGATTTCAAAGTCTCCGCGGCCACGATCAATCGTTTCTGCTCTTCGGGTCTCCAATCGACCGCGCAAGTTGCGCACTACATCATGCAAGAGGGCGCGAAGGTCGGCATCTCTGGCGGCGTTGAGACGATCTCCGGCACGCGTATGGCGAACACGAAGCCAGTCTTCGAAGAGCGCCTGCTGAAAGATCATCCGGAAATGTGGATGCCGATGATCGAAACCGCCGACATCGTCGCCAAGCGCTACAATGTCAGCCGCGAATACCAGGATGAGTATTCACTGCGCTCGCAGCAGCGCATTGCAGCGGCCCAAGCGGCTGGTCTCTTCAAAGATGAGATCGTGCCGATGGAAACCAAGATGAAGGTGGTCGACAAGAACACCAAGGAAGAGAGCATCGTCGACACAGTCGTCGATCGCGATGATTGCAATCGTCCGGACACCACTCTCGAAGGTTTGGCGAAGCTTGAGCCAGTGCGCGGCCCAGGCAATTTCGTCACGGCGGGTAATGCGAGCCAATTGTCGGATGGTTCGGCCGCTCTCGTGTTGATGGACGAGAAGGAAGCAGAGCGCCGCGGACTTGAGCCGCTTGGCATGTTCAAGGGCTTCGCCGTTGCAGGCTGCAATCCCGACGAGATGGGAATCGGGCCGGTGTTTGCAGTTCCGCGTTTGCTTGAGCGCCAAGGCCTCAAAGTCGATGACATCGACCTCTGGGAGCTCAACGAAGCGTTCGCCTCGCAGTGCCTCTACAGCCGCGACACGCTCGGCATCGATCCCGAGAAATACAATGTGAATGGCGGCTCGATCGCCATCGGCCACCCGTTCGGCATGACCGGCGCGCGCCTCGTTGGCCACGTGCTGATGGAGGGCAAGCGCCGCAAAGCCAAGCGCGCGGTGGTGACAATGTGCATCGGCGGCGGTATGGGCGCCGCGGGCCTCTTCGAGGTTTTCTGATGAAAACGTCGAAGTGGCCCGCTAAGGCGCCCATCAACTCTGAATTACCGAAATCGCATTCGCGATTTCGGTGCGGCGCTGCCGGTTTGTTCGAGGAGTTTTGATGAAGCGTATCGTACTCGCCTTTGCGCTTGCCTTGGCCGCGTGCGGCCAGCAGGCGGAGCAGAAGCAGGAAGAGGCGTTCCCGGTCGTCAACGCACCGGATGTCAATTCGTCGATCGGACCCAGCGGTGCGGCGGGCATTCACTCGCCGCTGCCGATGGATCTTGCCGCCATCCGCGCCGCAGCGCCGAATTTCATGGTCGCGTCGGTGCAGGATCAGATCGAGGGCAATCCCTTCACCGCGATCACGCTCTCCGCGGGCGATGAAGAAGTGTTTCGTGTTCTGCCAACCGCTGACGGCGCGCGCGTCCACTCGATCGTGACGCGCTCAGGCCAAGCGCGCGGGCCGGGGCAGGATATCGTCGGTGTAGCGACGTTTGCGCTGGCGCCGGCGGAAGAGGTGCTGTTCTGCGCTTCGGAGACCTTTGACGGTTCGGCGGGGTTTGCGTGCTCCACGGCTGAAGACGGCAATTTCTGGCGCGTTTACCGCGTACCGGAAGGCTATGACGGCCCCAGTGAACCGTTCGATGCGATCGATCCGGACGTGCTGCACGATTCCACGCTGGTGGAGATGCGCTGGATCGCGCCGCGCGTCTAAGCGATGAGTTTGTAAACGGCGTTGGCGCTGGCGACGCGTTCGCCTGCCGCGCCGATCGCTTCTGCGGTCATGAACGCAAGCGTGCGCGTTCGGCGCACGATAGTCGCGTCCACGCGCGCGATAGCGCCCTGCTGCAGAACGTCGATCGTCACGGAAACGAGCGCCGCCCGTACATCGCCGGCGACGGCCGCGGCCATGGCGTCGAGTAAGCGTGCGCTGACTTCGCTATCGCTCATTTGTAGCGCTTGATCGCCAGTGAAATGCGCTCGTGCGCCACGTCCAGAGTCGCCCACGCGCCGACGCTGGCGCGCTTGCCGGGCTCCAGATCTTTGTAGTGCGTGAAGAAGTGCGCGATCTGCTGCACGAGAAGCGGCGGCAAGTCTTCGTGCGTCTTCACGTCCTTGTAGAACGGATTGAGCGCGTCGATCGGCACAGCCATGATTTTCTCGTCGACGCCTTTTTCGTCATCCATCAACAGAACGCCGACCGGACGCGCGCGGATGACGCAGCCGGGCACGACCGGCATCGGCGTCACCACGAGAATATCAAGCGGATCGCCATCCTCGCCGAGCGTGCCGGGAATGAAGCCGTAATTGCTCGGATAGAGCATCGACGTGTGCAGGAAGCGGTCGACGAAGAGCGCACCGGATTTCTGATCCAGCTCATATTTCACAGGCAGCCCGCCTTGCGGAATTTCGATGAAGGCGTTGACCTCATGCGGAGGATTGTGGCCGGGGGAAATGAAACGAACGTCCATGACGATCAGCACTAGCCGAAAATCGGGCTCACGTCTGCGAAAAGACGCATAGTGCGAATGCGGCCATCGTCGTCCCGGCTCAAGAAGCCGCACGCAGGCACGGTAAACACCGTCCCGCTATGCAAGGCGTAGTGACAAAGCATCTCGACCGCGAAGTGATCGTCATAGCCTAGAATGTTGAGCGGCTCGTGTTTGATCGTGATGAAGCCCTGCCAATAGCGATCGAGTTCAGCGGCGATCGCTGCGTGGCCGTGGGCGGGTACCCGGTTGTTGGTTTGCAGCATCGCGTCGGCGGCAAAGAACGCAAGTTGCTGGCGCCAATCGCTCACGCTCGCTGCGCGAACGAAATCCGCATACCAATTCAACGCTTCGCTTGAGATTTGGTTTGTTTGCAGTGATGCAAAGGCCATAACCGATTCCGCCGCGAGCGAGTGATTGGGCGTACGCTACATCTTCTTTTTTAGCGGCGCCAAGTCCGGGAACACGGGATCGCGTTTTTGCGCCTTTGCTGCAAAAGACTCCATCATGTGCGGCGGTGCGAACATGCCGGCTTGCCAGGTTGCGATGTAATCCAGGCCGTCTGCGATCGAGTGGTCTCGAGCGTAATTGATCATACGCTTTGAACCGGCAACTGCGACGGGCGCTTTCTCTGCGATTTCAGAGGCCAGCGCCATAACGTGCGCAAGCATCGCCTCTTGAGTAGGAAATACCTCGTTGACGAGGCCGATCTCTTTGGCCCTCGCGGCGGGCAAGCGGCGACCCGCATACGCAAGCTCGCGCACCCAGCCTTCGGGGATGAGTTTGCACAAACGCGGGAAGGTGCCGACATCGGCGGTCATGCCGATATTGATCTCTGCGATTTGGAAGAAGGCGTCCTCAGTCGCGTAGCGAATATCGCAGGCGCTGGTCATGTCGACGCCAGCGCCGATGCAGCCGCCTTGAATCGCGGCGATCACTGGCATGCGCGCATCGTCAAGGCAGTTGAAGCTGCCTTGCAGCGTCAGAACGAATTGGCGGAACGCTTCGGCGCGTGCGTATGGATCGCCGCCGGTTCCGGTGATGCTTTCGCCGTCTGTAAAGACGGAGATGTCCATGCCGGCGGTGAAATGCTTGCCGGTGGAGGAGATGACGATGACGCGCGCTTTGGCGCTGTCGTTGATGTCGTTCACGATCGCCGGCAACTCATTCCAGAACGCCCGCGGCATAGCATTGAACGCCTCGGGGCGATTCAAAACGATATGGGCGATTTTGTTCTCTATGCTGAGTTTGAAGCAGGTTGCGGCGGTCATGTCAGGCTCCCGTGTCGACATCCTAGCATGGCTTTTTGCTGAGGTCGTCTCTTGCCGTGGCGAGACGCTTAGCTAAGGTTGTGGCGGGAACGCGAGGGGGCTTCATGCACGTTGTACGCGGTATTGTGGTGGCGGTTGTGCTTGCGTTTGCGAGCGTGCCGCCCGCGTTCGCGCAGGAGCCGACGCAGCAGCAGTACGAAGCGATCATGAGTTGGGCCGCGAGGCATCAGCGCGTGCAAGACATGGTCGTCGGCCCCTTGCAGCAGATCCCCGAACCCTTCATCGGCGGCACGGCTCGCGAGCGCGCTGCGTGGGTGAGCCGGGCGCGTGGCTGGATTTCGAGCTACCGCACCTCACTGCAGGGCGCCCGCGACGGCGCCGCGCGTCTGGGGCCAGTGCCGGAGGCTGGCTCCATTTCGACGCTCTATCGCAACCAGGAGCGAGCGCTGGTTGAATTGCTTGGTACGATTGACACCTTTGTTGCCGAGTACGAGCGCGGCGTCGTCGCGATCGAACGCAACGATGAAGGTGCGTTGCAGTTGTCGCTCATCGCCAGCGTGGATGCAGCGCTGCTGATTCAAACGCAATTTCGCAATTTCAACTCCATGCAGGCCGAAGCGGTGTCGGATGGCCCGCAGAGATACCTGCTGCGCTCATTCGCCAGCTCTTACGATGGTTTCATCGCCGTGATGCAGGCGCGGCGCGCCAGCTATTTGGGCGACAACGTCAATCGCACCTCTGCGGCCAGCGTTGCGGCTGCGGCCGGCGCGATCCGTGAACACAGCCGCCAAGGCCGTGCCGCTGCAATCGCGCAGGAGGCGTTCTTGCCGGCAAGCGTTCCGCCTGAACAATCCGATTTCATCAGTCGCGTACGCACGGCCTATCGAAGCTTCCAATCGTCGTTCGCGCGTGAAGAAAGAATCGCGGATTTGTTTGACTCAGTGGCGGCGCTCCTCGCGTCGGGGCGCACGGATGCCAATCTCGACGCAGAGATCGATCAAATTCTCGTCGAGATTTCGCGGCTCGACTACGAACGGATGGGCGATATTCAGCGCCGAACGCAACTCGTGCAGATGATCACGCCGCCGACCTGAACTTAAGCGAACACGACGCCCGTCAACACAGCAGCGTAGTGCACGCCCGCTGCCGCCATGACGAAGCCGTGCCAGATGGCGCGGCGGAAGGGGAGCTTTTCCCAGACGTAGAACGGGATGCCGAGCGTGTAGAGCGCGCCGCCAATGGCAAGCAGGATGAGGCCCGCGAGCGGCACCCCTTCGAGCATCGGTCCAAGCGCGGCGACGACGAGCCAGCCCATCGCCACATAGAACACGATCCAAACTTTCTTGCCGATATCGGGTAGGAAGAGTTTGCCGGCGGCGCCGATGAGAGCGAGCGCCCAGATGATCGTTGTCATCGAGACCGCCCAGGCGCCGTCGAAGCGGATCGTGGTGAAGGGCGTGTACGTGCCGGCGATCATCAGGAATATGGCGGCATGGTCGAAGCGGCGGAGCAGCGATTTGCGTTTGGAGTTCTCGGCCAGATTATAGGCCATCGAGCAGCCGATCATGGTCATGACGCAGATCGCATAGACCGAAACGGCGGCGGCCATGCCAAGTCCGCCCTGCCAGATCGCCAAGCCAAGGGCTGCGCCCACCGCGAACGTGAAGAGCAAAAGCGCCACGCCGTGCACCCAGCCGTCGACCAGCTTTTCCAGGCGGGTTGGGTAGTGGAGCTTGGGCAGAATGTCCGAGAGAGTCATGGGCGAAACAATGGCCTGTTCGGATGAACGTGTCATTGCGTTTCCCGATAACAGTTCACAACCGAATGTGACGGCGGCAGGGGGCGAGCCTGTGCGCTAGAATGCATCCATGCAGAATCAGTCTCGCCGCATGCTTTTGGCCCTTATCGCCGCCTCCTTGGCGTCGCCCGCCTTTGCGCAGCGGCCGCTGCTCGACAGTCTGACTCAGGCCGACGCACGCAGCGGCGTCCGTGACGCCATGGGGCTGGCCGCGCTAAACGCCACCACGCGCTTGGCGCAGCCGGATGCGTTCTGGGGCAACACGCGCGTGCGCATCCCGCTGCCAGGCGTGCTGGGGCAGACGCAGCGCACGCTGGCGGGCGTCGGCATGTCACGTCCGCTCGACGATCTGCAGCGCAGCTTGAACCGCGCTGCCGAGCGCACCATGCCGGAAGCAGGGCGGCTCTTCGCCAACGCCGTTCGAGACATCACCATCGGTGACGCGATCGATATCGTGCGCGGCGGCGACGACAGCGCCACGCAATATCTGCGCGGCCGCACCTCGACGCGGCTGACGACTTTGCTGCGTCCGCCAATGACCGAAGCGCTGACCCAATCGGGCGCGTTCACTCTGTTGCGCACCGGCCTGCGCGAAGTCGGCCTCGCCAGCATGACGACCGACATGCGCCGCGAGATCATTAACTTCTCCACCGAGAAGGCGCTTGATGGCTGCTTCTACTTCATCGCCGAAGAAGAACGCGCCATTCGCCGCGACCCTTGGCGGAGAACGACCGACATCCTGCGGCGCGTGTTTGGGTAACGCTCTTGCCCCGGAGCGCGCGGGTCGCCATAGGTCCGCACCGTGAACGACAGCGCACCCAATTTCCGCCGCCTCAGCTTTGATCTGCGCGACGGCCAAATGGCCGGCATCGCCTTTGGCGGCGAGTCTGAGAGTCCCGACATCGTGTTCGTTCACGCGACGGGCTTTAACGCGATGACCTATCGCACGTTGCTCGCGCCGTTGGGGGAGCGCTTTCATGTCTGGGCGCTCGATGCACGGGGCCACGGGCGCACGACGCTACCGGCGCGCATCTTCGGTTATTCGTCCTGGCGGCGCCATCGCGACGATCTCATCGCGGTGCTGGAAACCCATTGCACCGCGCCGGTCACGCTCGCGGGCCACTCGATGGGTGCGACAGTGAGCCTGCTCACGGCGGGTCATCGCACCGATCTGGTGAGCGGCTTGGCGCTGATCGAGCCGGTTATTTTGCCCGCCGCCGGTTACGCGTTTTCGCAATTGCCGTTCGGTCCGTTCATTCAACGCCACACCATGCCGCTCGCGAAAAACGCGGCCAAGCGGCGCGACACGTTCGAAAGCCGCGAGGCTGCGGTGCAGGGCTTCACCGGACGCGGCGTGTTCAAGACCTTCCCGCCAGAATTCGTGACCGATTATGTCGAAGACGGGCTGACGGAGGATGGCGCCGGCGGTTTCAAACTCTCATGCCGACCGCGCTTTGAAGCGGCGACCTATTGCGCACAGCGCCACGATCCGTGGGGCGCGCTGCGCAAGGTCACGGACCCGATGGTGCTGCTGCGTGCGGAGAAGCACTCAACCATCAGCGAAGCCGCCATGCACCGCATCGCCGCGATCAATCCGCAGGCGCGCGTCGCGACAGTGGAAGGCGCGTCGCACATGCTGCCGATGGAGCGGCCGGATCGCGTGCGTTCCGCGATTGAAAGCGCAGCGATGATGGCGAACGCTGGGCGCAAATATCACGGCATGGAATAGCGCTTTAGAGCGCCATTTTGACGATGCGCGCTTGCATGCGTTTCACGGCTTCGGCACTGGGCGTGATCGCCTTGCGCGTGGTCGTATCGAACGTCAGCGCGACGGCTTCCATGCTTGCCCATGGTTTGCCGCTCTCGGGATCTACGATCCAGTGAACCAGGCGCATCGTCTTGCCCTCAAGACCCGCGATTCCTGAGTGAACCTCAATCAACTTTCCCGCGCGAGGAAATCGCCGGAATGCCAAGCGCGCTTCAACCACCGCGCCCGCTGGCGTCGCCGATGCTTCCGCGCCAGCTTCTTGTCTCCATTGAGCAAGAAGGTTCGGCACCGAGTCCGAGACGCGGCCGGGAAAGTGCTCGAGCCGCAAGCGTCCGAATGCATCGCATTGATCCGGCGTCACCATCGCGCCGCCAATGCGCGTCGCGCCGGCCTCGACGGCAAGTGCGCGACTGATTTCGCCTGGCGCAATGCTGAGATCAAAGGATCGAGGTTTCGCGTGCTCCGGCAAATCGCACTTCAGCTTTTCCGCCGCGGCGCGCGCGCGTGTCGACCACGGAAATGCTCGCAACTCGCGTGTTTCGACATGCGCGACTTTGAAAGTAAAGCATGAGGAGGGCGCGCCATCGGCGTGGCGCATGTCGAGGCAGAGGGTGGCGCTCGTCTCGTCCATTGCGACAACGCCGCCATGCATGGAGAGCGGTGCGCCGGGGCGGGCTTCGCGCAGGAAGCGTATGTGCCCCTCGAGCGGAAGCAAAGTGGCGCCGGCATTGGCCATGTTGGCGTGCGGAAGCCCAAGCGCATTAGCGAAGTGACCCAAGCCGATCATCGCGCGCTCAAAATGGAAGCGGACATTCAAGTGTCCGCCTTCGTCGCACTCCCAGGTGTTGACGCTGCCCTGATAAAGCGGAGCGGGCAGGCGTGGCGGCGCGTCGCTCACGCTGCGGCCTGACAGGCGCCGCACACGCCGCTTGCTTCGATCATCGTGCGGTTGATGGTGAAGCCGTCTTTCTTCGCTGCGTCAGCGAGATCGATCAAAGCGTGGCCTGCATCAAACTCTTCGGCGCCGCCGCACTTTTCGCAGATCAGAAAAATGGTTGAGCGCGAGCAGGCGCCGACATCGCAGGCGACGAACGCGTTCAAGCTTTCGATGCGATGCGCCAGCCCCATGCGCACGAGAAAATCGAGCGCGCGATAAATCGTCGGCGGCTTGGCCTGCTTCTCGCTGTCGATCAGCGGCAGCAGATCGTATGCTTTTGCGGGCCCATGCTGGTCGAGCAGCAGTTCGAGCACGCGCCGGCGCAGCGGCGTCAGGCTTTCGTTCGCCGTCTCGCAGCGCCGTTCCGCTTCAGCAATGTGTTCGGCGCGGTCAACGACGCCGTGATGGTGGGTCATGAATCCATGATCGCAGGGTGAGCGCTTACGCGAAAGATGGGGCGGGGAAGCGGGGAATTTGAGATCGGAATTGCAACGGAACTTTACAAGAACATCCGACTCGGGTACTTCTGAGAACATAGAGCGAACGACAGAAACTCGAAGCTTGAGGGGCAAGAAGATGAGCGAAGCGATTTTCCGTGGCGTGTCCGGCCGTCTGCACCGTTTCAGCGTGCATCGCCCGCATGAGGCGTTTGAGGCTGAACCCGGCGTCTATTGCTTTGCCCGTCCGGGCCCTGGCGGCCGCGGTTGGACGCCGCTCTTTCTGTCGAGAACGGGCAATCTTTCCAAGCGCTTGGCCAGCCACGAGCAATGGGGCGAAGCCCAACTCCTGGGCGCCACGCACATCCTCATTCACGACGCCGACGAGCGCGATGTCCGCGAGTATGTGGAGTCCGATCTGGCCAACGCACTCCGCCCAGTCATGAACGGCCCGGTGCTCGATGCCGAGCTGACCGAAGCGGCTGAAGAAGCGGGCATCAGGCTGGTTTGGGCGGCGTAAGGACGTTGACGCGATGGCGCGGCATCTGACCGAAGCAGGTGTCGCGGCGCGGCAGAAATCAGATCGCGCGGTCGGCATCGCGCGCCGGATGCGAAAGCAGATGACGCCGGCGGAGAAGGCGCTCTGGTTTGAACTGCGGCGCCTAGAGTTTGATGGCTCTCATTTTCCGCAAGCAGTCACCGCTTGGACCGTTCATCGTGGATTTCGTTTGTCATCGAGCGGCGTTGGCCATTGAGTTAGACGGCGGCGCGCACGATGCGCCAGATGTGGCTGAACGTGATCGCGAGCGACAGACTTGGATTGAAGGGCGAGGCTATTGCGTTCTGCGCTTCAAAAATTCCGATGTGCTTCGAGATGCCCGCGTGATCGCACAAGAGATAACTGCGGTTGTTGAGCGGCGCATAGGAGTGCGCAGCTAACTCAGAGTCCTTCCCCCTTGCGGGGAAGGTGTCGCGCGGACGCGCGACGAATGGGGGTGCGGGCGGCAGCTTCTCCTGAAAGAACACCGCCGTTACCCCCACCCCCAACCCCGCCCCGCAAGGGGGCGGGGAGTCGCTTAGCGGCTTCCTTCAGGTCTCCCGGGCGGTTGCAGCGGGTTCATAGCTGCCGCGCTTTGCGCCGCGCGCGCCAGCTGGATGAATTCGGCGCGCCAGCCGAACTCGTCATCGCCCCGTGCGGTTTGGGCGAGGCGGATAACGTCGTCCCAATCATAGCCGCGCGTCAGATAGGGATCGCCGCGCAGCAACTGGCCGTAGCCCGCCACAGCCGTCGCCCAACGCGCTGACTCATTGGCGCGGGAGATGTCGGCGACCATGTCCGCATTGGTGATTGGGCGCTCGATCAAGCGCGAGTCATCCTCGCCGGGCAGCTTGTAGCGGATGCGCAGGAAGGCGAGTTCGTCGGCTGTGCCGCTTTGCGCTTGCGGGCTCGGCTGATAGCGGAGCTCGTCATTGAACGTGGCGCCGCCGACGGGGACGATTTCATAGATCGCCGTCACTGAATGGCCCGCGCCGATATCGCCGGCATCGACTTCGTCATTGTTGAAGTCCTCGCGGCGGAGCATGCGCGTTTCATAGCCGATGAGGCGATACTCGGCGACGCGCGCCGGATTGAACTCGACCTGTATCTTCACGTCGCTTGCGATCGTGAACATGTTCGAGGCCATTTCATCGCGCAGCACGCGGCGGGCTTCGTTGACGGTGTCGATGTAAGCGGCGACGCCGTTGCCGTTTTGCGCCAGACGCTGCATCAGCGCGTCATTGTAATTGCCGCCGCCGAAGCCGAACACGGAGAGAAAGATGCCCGTGTCGCGCTGGCGCGAGACGAAGTCTTGCAGCTGCTCCGGGTTGGAGATGCCGACATTGAAGTCGCCATCCGTGCCGATGATGACGCGGTTGACGCTGTTGCGATTGAAGTTCTGCTCTGCCAGCGCATAGGCTTGGCGCAAACCTTCCGCGCCAGCTGTTGAACCGCCCGGACGCAAGCTGTTCAACGCTGCCAGAATGCGGCCGCGCTCATTGCCTGGCGTCGGCTCAAGTACCGTGCCTGCAGCGCCCGCATACACAACGATCGACACGCGATCGCGCGCGTTCAGCTGATCAACCAGCATGGCGAAGCTTTGCTGCAGAAGCGGCAGCTTGTTTGGCGCGTTCATCGAGCCGGAAACATCGAGCAAGAGCACGAGGTTCAGCGGCGGACGTTCGCGCGGAATGATGTTGTAACCTTGCAGGCCGATATGCACGAGCTGACGGCCTTCCGCCCAAGGCGAGGGCGCAACCGTCACGCTTGTCGAGAAGGGCGTCGAACGATCGCGCGGTAGCGCGTAGTCGTAGCGGAAATAGTTGATCAATTCCTCGGTCCGCACCGCATCCGTCGGCGGCAAGCGGCCTTCGTTCAAGAACCGGCGGACGTTGGAGTAAGACGCCGTATCAACGTCCACCGAGAATGTCGAAACCGGATCGGCGGAGACCTGCCGCACCGGATTCGTATCGACGTCCTCATAATTTTCGCGATCGATCGTACCGGGCAGAGGCTGCGGCTGAGCCTGCACGCCACCAAGCGTGGCAATTGGCGCGGCCGACTGAAAATCGCGCGTTCTGCCACGCGATCCGCTCACGACGATGCCTTCCTCGGCAACTTGTGGCGGCGGTGGTGGTGGCGGTGGCGGTGGTGGCGCGTATTGCGATGATGCTGCGCAGGCAGCAAGGACCAGTATGCACAAGCCAAGGCTTGCGCGGCGGATGTTCGCCAGCATGGACGTTCCCTCCCGAACCGTCCGGACACGGTGTGCTTCAGTGCGCGGACAGTAGAGCGGATGGAACGCGGCTAAGATGCGGCGCGCAAGCGGCGGAGGCGTGAGTTCACGCGCGTGTGTTTGATCTCACGCGAGTGTGTTTGATTCAGCGCCTACGCCGTTCGCGTTCGGCCAAGCGACGCTGTTCTGGAATCCAGTCGCGCACCAAATCATCGAGCACGCCGAGCGGCACTTCGCCGCTGAGGAGCACGGCGTCGTGGAAGCCGCGCAAGTCGAAGTCTGGCCCGAGTTCGTTGCGCGCTTCTTCGCGCAGGCGGAAAATTTCGCGGCGGCCGAGCTCGTAACCGCACGCTTGTCCCGGCCATACGATGTAACGGTCGACTTCAGTGGACACGATGCCCGGCGCGTCGCCGGTCGTGGCGAGCAGATAGTCGATCGCTCGCTGGCGGCTCCAGTTCTGCGCATGCATGCCTGTGTCCACCACCAGCCGCGCAGCGCGCCACAACTGCCAGCGCAGGAAGCCGATGCGGCCGACGGGATCGCCTTCGTGGAAGCCTTGCTCGTCGGCGAGTTCCTCAGCGTAGAGACCCCAGCCTTCGGCGTAGGCGTTAAACGAAGTGAGGCGGCGCAGCAGTGGCGCATCCGGGATTTCCTGGGCCAGCGCGATTTGGAAATGGTGGCCGGGCGCTGCTTCGTGGAAGTCCTGCGTCGGTAGGTCGATGCGCGTCATTTCGCCGAGATTGCGCAGGTTGATGTAGTAGACGCCCGGCGATGAGCCATCGAGCGCAGGTTGCGCGTAGTAGGCGCCCGGCGCACCGGCCTCAAGAAACGCGGGCACGCGACGCACTTCAAGGCGCGCTTGCGGCATGCGGCCAAACCATTGCGGCGCGCGCTCCATGACGCGGGCGATGCGCGCTTCGACATCCGCCATCAACTGCGCCCGGCCGGCGTCGCTATCTTCGTAGGCGTAGCGCGGATCGGCGGTCATGGACGCCAAGCGCTCGCCGATGCTCCCTTCGGTGAGGCCCACGCGCCGCAACGCAATGTCGAGTTGCCCATTCAGCGCCGCGACACGGTCCAGTCCGATGCGGTGAATCTGCGCCGGCGTAAGCTCAGTGGTCGTCTCTAGGCGCAGCGCGGCGGCGTAATAATCAGCGCCCTGCGGCAGTCGTGACGCGCCAACTTCGTCGCCGGCTTGTGCGCGCTCGCCGCGCAGAAAGGCCGCGGCCCGCTGATGGGCGGGAATGACATGCTCGCGCAGGATCGCTTCGGCGCGCGCGAGATAGCTCTGATGGCGTTGCTGCAGCGCGGCGCGTTCTGCTTCGGGCGCCTGTGCGGCGAGCGCATCGAGCTTGCGTTGGAAGCTGGTAAAATAGAGCTGCTGTGTCGGCGCTTGGCGCATCGCCTCATCGAGCAGTTGTAGTGTGAGGTCGATGATCGCCAGCGGCGGGCGTACGCCGCGCGCGGCGTCGGCGCGTGCGCGATCTGTCTCGCCATCGATGGCAGCAGCAACCGCGCGCAAGCGCGTTAGATAAGCTTCCGCGTCGGCGCTGCTCTCGACGGCGTGCCGCTCGTCCAGGAACGAGGGCAGGGTCAGAAAGGCGCTGTCCAGCTGATTCAGGACGTATGGGCGTATGCCGCCGAGCGGGCTGAAATCGCCGAAGTCAAACGCCGCTCCCTCAGCGGCGGCCTCAAACTGTGATTCAAGCACGGCGTAGGTGAGCGCCTCGCCATCGTTGAGGCGGCTCCGGTCGAGCGCCCGCAACTCGGCGTAGCGGCGGATGGCCGCGCTGCGCCGCGCCTCAAGTCCGATCGCTGAGCGGTCATCCAGGCGATCATTGTACGCACCGCCGGCGTCGTCCTCTGAAACCCCTGCCGAGGACGCCAATTCTGGGCTGTCGAGGAGGATTTCCCTGCTCCAATCGGCGAGGCGGCCGTCGAAGGCGGTCATCGGCTGCGGCCCTCTGGGCCCGCAAGACGCGGTCAAAGCCAGCGCCAGCACCGTAACCCACGCGACTTTCCGCATTCGCCCCTCGCTCAAAAAGCAGCTTCGCCTTATGCCATGCGTCGCCCACATGAAAAGCCGCGCTTAGGCAGCCAGGCTTGCGCTCCACTGTTGCAGAAAGCGCGCATTCGTGGTTGGAGAGCCCCCTACGGTTGGGAAGTTTCGGAGACGCACATGACCACGGCTGCGGGCGGCGGACAGCAGACGCTCGGCAAAATCCTGTTCTACAACCAGCTTGAGCCGCTCTCGAAGGAGAAGCACGGCAGGCTGGGCGTTTCGAACGTCGCCAATCCCTTCGCCTTCCTAGCGGAAACCCATCTGGTTCCGTTGACGGTCGACGAATTTGGCCTCGCGGCGGTTTGCTACCCGATCGTGTTCGACACCCAGACTCACACCCCACTGGCGGTGATGGGCCTGCGCGGCGTCAACGTGTTCCTCGGCGCCGATGGCTCGCTCGACCCGGAAGTCTATTTGCCGGCGTTTGCGCGCCGCTATCCGTTCCTGCCGATCATCGCCGCCAACTCTGATGGTCAGGCGATGCCGGGCAAGCAAGGCGACAAGCCGGGTGAGGAGCGCGTGCTTGTCTGTATCGACCGCGCCGCCAAGATGGTGTCTTCGACGCCTGAGCGTCCGTTCTTCGAAGGCGACCAGCCGTCGAAGTACACGCAAGACGCTATTCAGTTCTGCCGCGAGTTCGACATGCTCGGTATGCGCACGCAGGAATTCTGCAAGGTGCTCGACAAGCACGGCCTGTTCGAACTGACGCCGCTTTCGGTGCCGCGCGCCAAAGCCGATGGCACGCCGGACGAGCCGCTGAAGATGGGTGAGTACCTGCGCGTTTCGGAAAAGAAGCTGCAAGAGCTGCCGAAGGAAGCGTATCTCGAACTGCGCGAGATGGGTCCGGTGCTGCCGTTCATCCACGCGCACCTGATCTCGCTCTTCCTGTGGCCGAAGATCCTGTCGCGCGCCGCGCGCATCCAGGCTTCGACGCCGCTGAGCTGAAACCGGTCGACGGTTTGAGACGTAAGAACGCAAGCCGCGCCCCAAAAGGCGCGGCTTGCTTGTATGAGGGATCATGATCCGCACGTTCATCCTCGCCATCGCCGCGTTTTTTGCGTTTGCAGCACCTGTGGCGGCGCAGGTTCCCGGTGAGCTCAACGCCCAGCACTCGCTGCACTCTGGGCGCGCTGCGGTAGCGCCCGGCGAGACGTTCACGATCGTGCTGCGCCAAGTCATCAACGAGGACTGGCACACCTATTGGCGCAATCCCGGCGATAGCGGCGAGCCGACGCAGCTGACGTGGCAATCGCCCAGCGGCTGGCAGGTTGGCGAGATCCAATGGCCGACGCCGGAGGCGATTCCGTTCGCGACTTTGGTGAATTTCGGCTACGAGGGCGAAGTTCTTTTCCCGATCGAGGTTACAGCGCCCGCCAATGCGCGCCCGGGCCAAACGGCCAACTTCACGATCGAAGTTTATTCGCTCGTCTGCGCCCATGTTTGCATCCCTGAGACGTCGAACATCACGTTCTCGATGCCGGTGGCGGCGCAGGGGCGTGACGATGCGGAGTGGGCGCCGCGCATCGCTGCGGCGGTTGCCGCCTTGCCACGCCGCGAAGAGGGCGTGACCGCGCGTATCAGCACCGGCGATCCGGCGCGCTTATCGGTGACGCTGCCTAACGCGCAGGCGATGCGCAACGTGCGCTTCTTTCCGTTCTCGCCCGACACGCTGATCGCGTCGAATCCCCAGAACCCACGCGGCGGTACGGCGGGCTTTAGCTTCGACATCACTGGCGGCGCCGATCAAAGCGTGGGCCAGGCGCCGATTCAGGGGCTCGTCGTTTACGAGGTGGAGACAGGCGGCGCGTGGCTTCATCGTGGCGTCGAGATCGAAGCGCAGCCTGGTGAACCGTTGGCCGATACGGACGGCGCGGCTGCGCCGATGAGCGATGACTATCCGCTGGCGGAACTGGAAGGCGCGGTGATCGCGCCTGCCGCTGCGCCGCTCGATGCAACCGGCTTGTTGCTCGCCATTGGCCTCGCATTTCTTGGCGGCTTGATCCTCAACATCATGCCCTGCGTCCTGCCGGTGCTTTCAGTGAAAGCGCTTTCGTTCGCCGGCGGTGCGCATTCGAGCGAAACGCGCACGCATGGCTTGCTCTACTTCGCCGGCGTGATGGTGACGTTCCTGGCGCTGGCCGGCTTGCTGATCGCATTGCGCGGTGCTGGCGAGGCGGTCGGCTGGGGCTTTCAGCTGCAAGCGCCGTGGGTGACCAGTGCGCTGGCGCTGTTGTTCTTTGCCATTGGCCTCAACCTGTTGGGCGTCTTCGAGATTGGCGGCTCGCTGCAGAACGCTGGCGGCGGGTTGGCGGAGCGCGGCGGCAACGCCGGCGCCTTCTTCACCGGCGCGCTCGCGGTGATCGCAGCGACTCCGTGCACGGCGCCATTCATGGCCGGCGCGATCGGTGTGGCGATCACCCAATCGCCGTTGATCACGCTCGTCATCTTCGCCGCGCTCGCCGTGGGCTTTGCACTGCCGCTGACGATTCTGCATTTCATGCCGGCTTTGCAGCGGCTCATTCCTAAGCCCGGTGCTTGGATGGATCGCGCCAAGCAAGTGCTGGCGTTTCCGATGTTTGCCGCCGCTGTTTGGCTGGCCTGGGTGCTCACCGAACAAGCCGGCGCCATCGGCGTGCTCTCACTGTTGCTCATCGCAACGGCGCTCGGCTTTTTGCTGCTCGCTGCGCGGTGGGGCCGTGCTTGGCTGATCGTCGGCCTAATCGTGCTCTTCGTCACAGGCGTCTTTACTTGGCGTCCGCTGCTCGGTGTTGAATCGCAAACGGCGCTCGTCTCCGAGCCGTGGAGTGAAACGCGTGTGGCAGAGCTTCGCGCCGAAGGGCGGGGTGTGTTCGTGAACTTCACGGCCGCTTGGTGCGTCACCTGCAAGATCAACGAAGGCGGCGCGCTTTCGAGCGGGCGCGTCGCTGATGCCTTTGCGCAGAATAACGTCGCCTACCTCAAGGCAGACTGGACCAACCAGGATGACACGATCGCTGCGGAACTGGCCCGCTATGGACGCGCGGGCGTGCCGCTCTATCTCTACTTTCCGCCGGAGGGCGATGTGGTGGTCTTGCCCGCCAACATTGTGCTAACGGACTCTACAATCATCGACACCATCTCAGGAGCGCAGCCATGAGCATCTCGAGACGTAATCTTCTGTTGGGTGGCGCTGCGATCGCAGCTGTCGGCGTGCTTGGCGGTACGCTGCTGCTCGGCGGCGACGAAGCTTTGGCGTCGGTCGAAAACGGCGCGGCAGCGCCAGCCTTCTCGGTGCAAGACGCCAACGGCCAGACCCGCACGCTGGCGGAATTCCGCGGCCGCACTGTCGTTCTCGAATGGACGAACAATGGCTGCCCGTATGTCCGCAAACACTATGACGCCGGCAACATGCAGTCGCTGCAGCGCGAAGCGACCGCTGATGGCATCGTCTGGCTGCAAGTGATTTCGTCGGCGCCGGGCGAGCAGGGCTATCTCGATGCAGCCGGCGCACGCGCGCGTGTCCAAACCGATAGCGCGGCGCCGAGCGCCACGTTGCTCGATCCGACTGGCGCGATGGGCCACGCTTATGGCGCGCGCACCACGCCGCACATGTACATAATCGATCCGCAAGGCGTGCTGCGTTACCAGGGCGCGATCGACGACCGCCCGTCGGCTCGTCCGGCTTCGCTCGAAGGCGCGACGAATTACGTCCGCGCGGCGCTTGCAGATCTGGAAGCGGGCCGCGCCGTGCAGACGCCGCAGACGACGCCCTACGGCTGCGCGGTGAAGTACGCTTAGTCGCGCGACGCGATTTGTTGTTCTTCGGCGCGGTCAGCGGCAGCGCTGGCGGCCATCGGCGCGATCAGGATCGCGTCGTCCAGCAGAACGCGCAGATTGGTAAGCGCAAGCGTGCGCTCCTCAGCCGTATCGGCTTCGCGCAGTTCGGCCACGCGCTCGCGGGCGTCTTCGGCGATGCCGTGGAAGATGCAGGGCAGGTCTTGCTCGACGCCGGCGCTGCGCAGCGCCACCGAGAAGCGTTCGGCATCGCCCGAGAAGTCCTCGATGCCGGCCATGAAGGCGGGCGTGATCTCGGTCTGCGCGGTTAACGCGCGGGCCTCGGTTTCGATCTCGGTCGCCAGCGACGGCAGCTCAGCCAGGCTGACAGTGAACATAAACGCGACACAGGTGAGCATGGACAGGCTCCTTTCCCCCGACAGGAGCAAAAGCGGCGCCGCGCTGCCGCTCGCCTTGAAGCATGGTTTACGTTAGGTCTCCGGCGCGATTTGCCCGGAGCCCGATTTGACCGTCGTTACCCTAACTGAGACCGCCGAAGCGCTGACGATCGAGACGATTGAAGCCGTGGCGGAGGGCCGGGCCAAGGTGGCGCTGGGCGCGTCGGCCAAGCAGCGGCTCGCGGATTTTCGGGCGCAAGCAGAGGCGCAGATCAAGGCTAATCCAGAGAAGCGCGTTTACGGCCTCAACACCGGCTTTGGCTCGAATTTCAAAGATTATGTCAGCCCCGAGGAGCTGAAACAGCTTCAGCGCAATCTCATTCTCTCGCACTGCGCTGGTGTCGGCGAGTTTGCGCCAGCGCCGGTGGTGCGGGCGACCATGCTGATGCGCGCGGCGTCATTGGCTCGGGGCCACAGCGTGGCGCGACCTGTGGTCGTCGAAACTTTGATCGACATGCTTAACAACAACGTCACGCCCGCTGTGCCACGGTTTGGGACTGTCTCGGCCAGTGGCGACCTTGCACCGCTTTCGCACATCGCCGCCGTCGTCATCGGCGAGGGCAAAGTGCTGACCGGCAAGGGTGAGGGCGTGGTGACGAAGGATTGGCTGAAGGCCAATCCGACGGCGTTCAAGCCAATTGAACTCGAACTCAAGGAAGGGTTGGCGCTCAACAATGGCTGCCAATATTCCAACGCGTGGGGCGCGCTCGCCACGGCGATGATGCGGCGCTTGATCGAAGCGTCGGCGTTGAACACAGCGCTGGGCGTGCAAGTGATGCGCGCCATGGGCCGGCCGTTCCGCGCTGATCTGCACGCGCTGCGCCCGCATGAGAGCTCGCGGGCGTTCGCGAGTTGGGTGTTCGATCTGCTCGACGGCTATGAGTTCCGCGACGTCTCGACGGATACCAAGTACGCTTTTGATCAGCGCATCCAGGACCCATACAATCTCCGTTGCGCAGCGCAGGCGTTGGGCCCATGCCTGGAGTTGATCGAACGCGCCGAGCGCACGATGATGATCGAAGCGCGGAGCGTGACGGATAACCCGATCGATCTAAACACCGGCGTCGATGGCTACGACCTCGACCTCATCACTTCCGGCGGTCATTTCCACGGCATGCCTGTGGCGATTGACGCGTATGGTTTGCTGCAAGCGGCAGGTGTGATGGCGCGTATCTCGAACTTGCGCTGTGCGCGCATGGTCGATAGCGCGCGCAACAAAGGCCTGGGCCCGCAAATGCGCGGACCGACACCCAATGCTACGCAATCGGGCCTGATGATCGCGGAATATACCACCGCCGGCCTCTGCAATCAGATCTGGGGGCTCGCCATGCCCTCGCATCTGATGAGCCTCTCCACCGATGCGGGGCAGGAGGATCATGTCTCGATGGCCGCCAATGTCGGCATGCGCGCGTACGAAGCGGCACAGCATCTCGCGCATATCTTCGCTATCGAGATGGCTTTCGCGGCCCAGGCTGAGCACGTCCGCGCCACAAACCCTGACGAAAAGCCGGTCGCTACTGGAAAGCGTACTAGCGACGCCCTAAAGAAGATCCGTGAGCATTTCCCGTTGGTCGAGGCCGACCGCGAGCTCACATGGGATATTGAAGTTTTGGCGGAACGGGTCCTCTCCGGAGAGATTGCGCAAGCGAGCGGCTATAGCTTCGGGCGACATTGACGCTGCACGCGTCCGCGCACGCGCGCGTCTGTCAGCCTCCTATCGCATCCCGTTTCGAAAGTACTGGCCATGAGCAAAGTTGAATCCTCACTCGTCACCGCCGAAAAGCCGCGCGGTTTTTCTGATCGCTTAGGCGACGCCGCCTCCGCTGAAGAGCGCGTCGTTAGCGCTGTCGGCAAAGTCTATGAGAAGTGGGGCTTCGAGCGCCTCGATACGCCTGCTGTCGAGTTCACCGAAGCGCTCGGCAAGTTTTTGCCCGATCTCGATCGCCCGAATGAGGGCGTGTTCTCGTTCCTCGATGATGAGCGCTGGCTCTCGCTGCGCTACGATCTGACCGCGCCGCTCGCGCGCTACGCCGCCGAAGAGCGCCAGAATTTGCCGAAGCCGTTTCGGCGCTGGCAAACGGGCACAGTGTGGCGCAACGAAAAGCCAGGGCCTGGTCGTTTCCGTCAGTTCACGCAATGCGACGCCGACACGGTGGGATCCGATAATCCCGCTGCTGACGCCGAGATGATCGCGATGGCTGCCGAAGCGTTGGAGGCCGTTGGCGTGCCGCGCGATGGCTATGTGTTCAAGGTCAACTCGCGGCGCATTTTGAATGGCCTGTTGCTCGGCGCTGGGCTCGGCGAGAACGACACCAAAGCGCGGCTCACTGTCATGCGCGCGATCGATAAGCTTGATCGTGTCGGCATCGATGGCGTTGCCGCCTTGCTCGGCAAAGGCCGCAAGGACGAGAGCGGTGACTTCACCGCCGGCGCAGAGCTCGATGCGAACGCGGTCAAAACCGTGATCGATTTCGTCACGCTCGAAACCAACTCGCGTTCCGCTGTGCTCGAAGGCCTTGGCCGTATCGTTGGCGGCAATGACGAAGGCAAAGCGGGTTTGAAAGAGCTCGCCGGTATCGACGCGGTGCTGAGCGCGCTTGGCGTTGACGGTAAGCGTGGGCGCATCGATCCCTCGGTCGTGCGCGGTCTTGAGTATTATACCGGCGCAGTGTTCGAAGCCGAACTCACCATGACCATCGTTGAGGATGGACGTCCCGTGCGCTTCGGTTCGGTTGGCGGTGGCGGGCGATACGATGATCTCATCGCGCGCTTCACTGGCGAACGCGTGCCCGCGACTGGCTTCTCCATCGGCGTGTCGCGTCTCGTCGCAGCGCAAGCGCGGCTGGGCCTTGGCGACCAGTTCGCGCAAACGCCGCCTGTCATTGTGCTTGCGCTTGATGCCGGTCGCATGGGCGATTTCTTCGCTATCGCTGCCGAGTTGCGCGCCGCCGGCATTCGCGCCGAGGTCTATCTCGGCGGCGCCGGCATGAAGGCGCAGCTCAAATATGCGGATAAACGCGATGCACCGATCGCCGTGATCCAAGGCGGCGACGAACTGGCGAAGGGCGTAGTTACGCTGAAAGACCTAAAGCTCGGCGCGGCGTTGGCGAAGGACTTAGGCGAGGACCGCGAGGCCTACGCTAAGTCGCGTGAGCAAGTGCAGCGCGAAGTGCCTCGCGCCGAGATTGTCGCTGCAGTGCAGCAAATGCTCGCGCGTTAGGCGGCGTTTACAGTCGTTTCGCTCCCAGTGCGCGCGGTCCCGCTTGACGCTTTGTCGCAGTTCAGTAAAGGCTGCGCTCGACCGTCGGCGCTGCGGGCGGTCGCGTTTCGGGGAGGAGACGCCTACTAATTTGCAGCGCATCGCGGCCGCGTCCCTTGGGGGCGCGGCCGTTTTGATTCAGCGCTTGGGATCGATGTTTTCGAGCACGCCGCGATCTTCGGCGAGATCCTCTTCCGGCCCGAGCGTGCGGTGATCGGCTGGCGTGAGTTTGCGGCAGCACCACCACAACACAAGCAGTCCGCCGAGGGCCGATACCAACGAACCGCCGAGCACGCCGAACCGCACGGGCGTCGCCAAATCGCCGGCGCCGAATGCGAGCGTGCCGATGAAGAGGCTCATGGTGAAGCCGATGCCGGCAAGCATGGCTGTGCCGATCATCTGCATGAGATTGCCGGGTAGGCGTTGCTTCAGCGCGTTGCTGGCAATCAGCGCAGCGATGGTGATGCCGATGGGTTTGCCGAGCACAAGGCCCATGGAGATGCCGAGTGCAATCGGATGGAGCAATGCGTCGATGCCGGCGCCGTGCAGAATAACGCCCGCATTCGCCAACGCGAAGATTGGCATGATCGCGAACATTACCCACGGCTTCAGCGCGTGCTCCGCGGTAATGAGAGGAGAGCCACCGCCGGGCTTGCGCATGGGTATCGTCATCGCGGTCAGCACGCCGGCGATGGTTGCATGGACGCCGGAAAGCAACATGAACGCCCACATGGCGATGCCAAGCACCCAATAGAGCCACAGCGTCTTCACGCCGCTGCGGTTCATCAGCAGCATCAAACCGAAAGTCGCCAGCGCGCCGCCGAGCGCCCAGCCGGTGATGTGCGTCGAATAGAAGAGGGCGATGACGAGAATGGCGCCGAGATCGTCGATAATCGCCAGCGCCAAGAGGAAGAGGCGCAAACCGCCCGGCACGCGCGGGCCGAGCAAGGAAAGCACGCCAATCGCAAAGGCGATGTCGGTGGCGGATGGAATGGCCCAGCCGCGCAGATAAGCGGGTTCGCTTGCCGTAAACGCCACATAGATGAGCGCCGGGACTGCCATGCCGCCTATTGCGCCCGCCATCGGCAGCGCCGCTTCGCGCGGGTTCTTGAATGGTCCCTCGACTGTCTCGCGCTTAAGTTCGAGGCCGACATAGAGAAAGAAGATCACCATCAGCGCATCATTGATGATGAGGTGCAGGTTCACCGCATGCGCGGCTTCGCCGAGGCCGACGCTCAGGCCCGCGATCTGATCTTCCAGGAGATGGTGAAATGCTTCGCCTGTTGGCCCGTTGAGCAGAATGAAGGACAAGATTGTCGCGGCGATCAGAATAAATCCCGGCGCCGTGTCGCGTTCCCACCAATGCTTTGCCGTGCCGTGTCCAGCCATCGTTCCAATCGCCTCTGTCAGAATTCTTTCACTGTAACGTCACGAACGCGCGCCGCAAGCAAAAGCGGAACGCTGACATGCACGCGCGTTGCTGTGGATGCAATGTGGCGCATCGCCTTGCAAATCACTGACTCCGCAACGTCATGCGCGACACTTCTGTTGCACCGACACAAAACCTTCTAAGCGTTGTCGCGTAGTCGTTAATCGTCGCCCTTAGCAGCCGCACCACAAACGGGGGCGCGACGAGGCCGCCTCCGTATTGGGGGTGTTTCGATGTCAAAGAAGATTCTTTCTGGCGCCGCTCTGACGGCGCTCACGCTGGCGATGGGAGCAGGCGCTGCGCACGCACAATCCACAGGTTCGCAAGTTTTCGAAGAGAGCGAAGAGATTGTCGTCACCGGCACGCGTGGTCCAAACAACATTGGCGGCGTGATTAGCGGCCAGACTGTGCCGCGCGCCCGCTCGACGGTCACCGATGAATATATCGGAACACAACCGCCTGGCGGCACGATCCTCGACTCGCTCAACCTCGTTCCCGGCGTGACGTTCACCAACAACGACGCGTACGGCTCCGCGGGCGGCTCGATCAACATTCGCGGCTTCGATGGCGCGCGCGTCTCGCTTCAATTCGATGGCGTCCAGCTCAACGACACCGGCAACTACGCCGTCTACTCCAATCAAATGCTCGACTCCGAGCTGATTACGCAGGCGACAGTGAACCTCGGCTCGACCGAAGTGGACAGCCCGACCGCATCCGCAACGGGCGGCACCGTGAACTATGTGAGCCGCATGCCTTCGGACGACTTCGGCGGCATTCTGCAATACGGCTACGGCACGTTCGACTTTAACCGCGCTTTCGGTCTCGTCGATTTCGGCACGTTCGGTCCGTTTGATACGCGTGCTTGGTTCGCGGCTTCGTCCACTGAGTATGACCACTTCCTGGGCAATTTCGGAGGTATCGAAAAACGCCAATTTAACGGCCGGGTGTATCAAGGCCTCGGCGGCGATGATTTCGTCAGCGTTGCGTTCCACTTCAACCAGAACCGCAACAACTTCATCCGCAGCTACAGCGTCGACACGTTCAACGCAGTCGACTTGGACAGCTATCTCGGCAACGTGTCGACCTGCCAAAACCTGCAAACCGCGGTGAACGGCGTCGCCGACGCGGCGCGGACTTGCAACAATGTCGGCCCGCTTTCGACCAACCCGTCGGACACCGGCAACATCCGCATCCAGTCGCGCTTCAGCCTGACGCCGAACCTCACGCTGACCGTCGATCCGACGTTCCAGTATGTGTTGGCGAATGGCGGCTCGACGCTCGACTATGTCGAAAACGCAACTGGCGGCACGCTGAGCAATCGCGTTGACGCCAATGCCGACTTGAACGGCGACGGTGACTTGCTCGATCGCGTTCGTCTGTTCCAGCCGAACACGACGACCACGCAGCGTTACTCGGTGCAATCGTCGCTGATCTGGGATGTGAACGAATCGCACCGCGTGCGCCTCAACTACACCTATGATTGGGGCCGTCACCGCCAAGTGGGCGGCGTCAGCCGCATCAATTCGGACAGCACTCCGGCCGACGTGTTCGGCGCCAACTTCGGCTACGCGGAAGGCCTGTTGGACGGCAACGGCGTTCCGATCCGCCGCCGTGACCGCATGTCGTATGCCTCGCTCAGCCAGCTCTCGCTGGAATATCGTGGCGACTTCATGGACGACCGTTTGACGCTGACCGCCGGTTTGCGTGCGCCAATCCTGACCCGCGAACTCAACAACCGTTGCTATCAAGGGCTCGACTTCAACGGCAACAACCCGATCTGCACGACCAGCGCCGAGCAGATCGCCGTTATCGGCGTGAACCCGGAAGTCCAGGCGCCGTTCGAAAACGCCGAGGTCGAGTACGAAGAATTGCTGCCGAACATCGGCGTTGCGTATCGTCTCACCGACACGCAACAGATTTTCGTCAGCTACGCGCAAGGCCTCTCGGCGCCGCGTACGGACGATCTTTATGGCCGTCGTCTCGACACGCTCGATCGTGTTCAGCCGGAAACCTCGCAGTCGTTTGATGTCGGCTACCGTTACAATAGCGGCAACCTGATCGCGTCGGCGACGGCCTGGTACAACAGCTTCCAGGATCGCATCGAACGCACGTTCGATCTCGACACGGGCGACACTGGAAGCTTCAACGTCGGCGACATCGATCTGTGGGGCGCTGATTTTGAACTCGGCTACGCCGCATCGGACAATCTGACGCTTATCGGCACCGCGTCCTTCAAGGACAGCGAGATCGGCGCCGACATCGGCGGCAACCCCACCGAAGGCAATCGCCTCTACGACACGCCGGAATGGACCTTCGCCGCGCGCGCCGAATACACGGTCGGCAATTTCGATCTCGGCGTTCAGGCCCGCTACGTTGGTGAGCGCTTCACCAATCTGGTGAACGACGAAACCACGCCGGACTACACGGTGGTTGATGCAAACCTGCGCTGGAATTTCGGCCGCTTGGTCGATGCTGAAGGCGCTTACCTGCAGATCAACGTCGTGAACTTGTTCGACGAGGAATATCTCAGCGTCATCTCCACCGACATCAGCGGCAACCGGTCCGCTCAGGTCGGCTCGCCGCGCACGATCCTGGCGACCATTCGCACGGAATTTTAGCCCGCTGTCCTTGCCCCCAAGGACTTCTCCCTGAAAGGGCGGCTCGCGAGAGCCGCCCTTATTTTTTGTGGTTACTTCCGGCGTGGCGGGCGGGCGCCGAAAATGAAATCGCCAAGGACGCTAAGTGGCGACGCGTTGCTGGGCGCGCGCGGCGGCAGCTCTGTTGAGTTTTGAGCGAGGCTGGACACAGGAGCGGGGGCGGGAATAGGTGCGATGGCGATTTGTGCAAGCTCCGGCACGACGGCGGGGACAGGCTCTGACGCCGCTTGCGTCGTCGCGCCACGCGCGGCTTCGTCCATGGCTCTGATCTGCGCTGCGAACGGGCGAAGGTTCGGTGGTGCGGCGCCTTCGGCGTCGACCTGGCGCACGACGGCGACGAGCGTATCGTAAGTCGCGCGCTTCATCGGATGATCGCCGTCGAACGCGCCCAGCATGATGTCGCGCGCGCGCACCGCGAGCGGCAGCGCCTCTTGGGCGCGGCCGGTCCCGAGCAGCAGCGCGGCTAGATTGTTGAGATGAACGCCGACATCGGCGTGATCGGGACCCAGGCGGTCCTCATCACTGGCGAGCGCGCGCAGCAAGGCAGCCTCCGCCTCGGCTGCGTTGCTCGGCGGGTTGGCGCCGCCGATAAAGAGTTTGGTGTCGATCATGCGTCCTCTGCCCAGCCCGGTTTTAACGAGACGGCCGGGGGAGTGCGAGCCTTTTGGGCTCGCCTCTAAGGTGAAAGAGCCGCGTTGCTATTGTGGCGCTCAGGAAGAGTCGGGGTACGCACTCGGCGCATGCTGGCGCAAGGCATGGAAATGCTGGCGTGTCGCGTGACGAGGTGTGGAATAGCGCGAGCGCTAGGCCTCATCCTCCGGGAAGAGCGCGTCGCCCATGGGCCCGTCCTGAGCGCGTTTGGCGACGCGGAGCATGATGGCGTTGGTTGGCGTCGCTAGGCGGAGCTTCTGGCGCATTTCGTAGTAGCGCTGCCTGGCCCACTGGTGCTCGCCGTTCGCAGCGAGCACGCCGACGAGCGCAAGCTCGCGCACTTGCATGACCCAAGGGGTCAGGAAGTCCGTGCCGCGCGACGCAGCGAGCGCGGTGTCGGCGGCGGCAAAGTCGCCGCGTTCGCAGGCCTCGTGCCAGGCGCGCAGGTAAAAATGCACTGTCGCTACTCTGCCCGTCGGAAGCGGCGTAGAGGCCAACGCGCTGGCGCGTTCATAGTCCTCATGCGCCAAGGCATCAAGGAACGCCGCCGCCAGACCCATACTTGTGTCGGCCGCATCGGGCTGGCGCAGTTGGCGTTTGGTCGGCGCGTCCCAATCGGCGGGGGAGAAGCCGTGCTCGACGATGCTGAGCACATGCAGCCAATACAAACGCCGCGCATCGTGTTCTTTCGTGAGCGTCGTCCAGAACTTCACGATGTCATTGGCGATGCCCTTGCTGTCGCGGTGCGGCCATAGCGTCAGCACCGCGCAGGCGAGGTTGGTGATAGCGAAGGCGAAAGCCACACCGCCCCAAAGCCTCGGCCAGCCTCGTTCATACTCAAGCAACGGCCCCGCGATCGCGAAGCACGCCAGCGCCGCAACGACGCTGACGAACGGACCGCCGGCCGTTATGATCGCCGAGCGCAGACGTGTTGCAAGCGCAGGCGTCGGCGGCGCGGGCAGAACGTAGCCGCCGGCGTCCTCGCCAATCCGCGCGCGTGCGTACATGGCGATATGCGGCGCGAAGCGAACCTCGACAGGGCCAACAGTGATGATCCAAACGCGCCAGCCGCACAGCACGCTCGCCAGCGCATGGCCAAGCTCGTGCAGCAAGATCGCGGGCGCGAGGCCGAGCAGCGACAGTGCGAAAAACAGGAGGGAGAAGATCGAGCCGTCGAACAGCCGCGATTCCGACGCTGAGCTGATCATCGCGATGAAGGCGTAAACGCCGAGCAGCGTGACGGTGAGGCTCATCGCCGCGCGGTTCAAACCCGCCGCCCACTTGCGCGCCTGCTTCGCCATCGCCGCTATCGTGGCGCCAGTCCCGGCATTGAGACAAGGGCGGGTGCGGCGATAGCGCCGTTGTCGGCGAGCCGCGGCGCATGCCAACAATTACGCGTGCCGCCGATCACGCGTTGCGACCTTCCGCCAGGCGCCCTGCTGCGCCGCTACGCCGAAAGCGGCGCTTATACCGATTGTTTCGCGGCTGACATCGCAACGCGCGTCCCGTTCGAGGCTTATGTCGACGCCTTCTATACGAGCGCTGCGTTCAGGCCCGAACGCTTGATCCTGGGCCTCATCGGCAAGGGCTCGAATGACGCGGATGTGCGTCGCCTCGCGCATGAAGGGGCAGTGACGTTCGCAGCATGGAGCGTAGAGGCGCGCGCGCCGGATCAGGTTCTGCTCCGCGATTTCCTCAGCCGCACGCGCTCCTGGCTTATGCTCGCGCCCGCAGCAGACGGTGGCGTGCGTCTCTATTTCGGCACGGCGATCGTGCCGGTTGGCGTCGGCGCGGGCGAAGGGCAGTTGGGTTTTCCGTTCAATGCGTTGCTCGGCTCTCATCAGCTCTATGCGCGCATCCTGCTGAGCGGAGCGCGCGGGCGGCTGCTTAAGCGGACGCAGCGTTGACGTGCGCTACAGGCGCGATGTGCGCCAAAAGATCAATCCAATACGGTTTCGGCACATCGGTGCGAAGGCGCTCGGCGATCTCGTCGTATGCGCGCGCGGCGCTGACGCTGTCGCCGCGTAGCGCGATGATGCGCGCGTGGACCAGATCGTCCAGTAGAGCGAGTGACATTTCTCTGGGCGGGATAACGATGTGTTGGAGCTCGTTCTCGGCTGCGTCCGCGTCGCTATCGAAATAGGCATGGACGTAAGCACGCACCAGTTTCCCGGTTGGGTGACGGTTGCGTTGAGCAGCGGCGCGGGCTGTCGCTTCGTTGCCATCTGCGAGCGCGCAGAAGAATGTGAGCAGAGACACAGCCGGCGTCGCCCACGGATTGTTTTCGCTGCGCGCGAGGCTGTCGTGCATCCAGCGCGGCCAGGCGCTTGGTTCAACCCCGTACTCGAACAAGGCCCACGCCCAATCGACGCCGCGCACGTCAGCAGACGGATCGCGCGTGAAGGCGGTGGCGAGTATCATTTGCATGTCGTTGGGGCGATCGCCTTTGGCGCGGAACGGCCAGAGCGTCGCGAGCGCGGCCATGCAGCTGGCGGCGCCGAACGCGAGCGCGCTTGCGATCAACGCTTCTCCGAGCAGCGTCTCGCGCCATGATGTCAACGGAAGGTACAGCATCGCAGCAACGACAGGCGGGCCGGTGAGCACGCTGGCGAGGGGGCCACCGGCGGAGAAGACGATGCTGCGCCATTTGCTGTCGTGCGCGTCGGTCGGCGGGCTGCCGAGAACATAGCCGCCAGCGTCGTGGCTGTACTGAGTTGAAAGCCGCACGCCTCGATCGCGCCGATGCACCACGCCGAAGACGCTGACGATCCATACCCGCCAGCCGACAAGCCACGCCGCCAGCGCATGGCCAGCTTCATGCACAGCCGTTGCGGTGAAGCCGCCCGTGAGGATGCCGATGAAGAGCACGGCCGCTGCGATGCCGTTCTCGGGCGATGTCATCACCGCCATGATGACGATCGCAGCGATGACGCCAACGCCCGCCATGATCCAGCCGGCCGCGTCGTTCAGCTTCGCTCGCAGTGACGTATCGCGCATCACGGGCGAGGGTAGGCGAAGCATCAGCAAACAAAAAGGGCGGACCGTGCGGCCCGCCCTTTCCGTTTTCGTACTGTGCAGCTGGATTAGAAATCCATGCCGCCCATGCCGCCCATGCCGCCGCCGGGCATGCCGCCGCCGGCGGCTTCCTTCTTCGGCGCTTCGGCGATCGAGGCTTCCGTCGTGATGATGAGGCCGGCGACCGAGGCTGCGTCTTGCAGCGCCGTGCGGACGACCTTCACCGGATCGATGATGCCGGCCTTCACGAGGTCGACGTACTCTTCGGTTTGCGCGTTGAAGCCGAAGTTGTCGTCCTTCGACTCACGCAGCTTGCCGACGACGATCGAACCTTCGACGCCCGCGTTCTCGACGATCTGACGGATCGGCGCTTCGAGCGCCTTCTTCACGATGCCGATGCCGACGTTTTGGTCTTCGTTGTCGCCCTTGATCGAGAGCTTGAACGCAGCGCGGAGGAGCGCCGTGCCGCCGCCGGGGACGATGCCTTCTTCCACCGCAGCGCGGGTGGCGTTCAGCGCGTCATCAACGCGGTCCTTGCGTTCCTTCACTTCGACTTCCGTCGCGCCACCGACCTTGATCACTGCAACGCCGCCGGCGAGCTTCGCCAGACGTTCTTGCAGCTTTTCCTTGTCGTAGTCAGACGTGGTGTCTTCGATCTGCTTGCGGATCTGACCGACGCGAGCTTCGATGTCCTTCTTGGCGCCAGCGCCGTCGACAACCGTCGTGTCGTCCTTCTTCACGACGACCTTCTTGGCCTTGCCGAGCATGTCGAGCGTGACGTTCTCAAGTTTAATACCAAGGTCTTCGCTGATGACTTGGCCGCCCGTGAGGATGGCGAGGTCTTCCAGCATGGCCTTGCGGCGATCGCCGAAGCCCGGCGCCTTCACGGCGGCGACCTTCAGGCCACCGCGCAGCTTGTTGACGACGAGCGTGGCGAGCGCTTCGCCTTCGACGTCTTCAGCAATGATGAGCAGCGGGCGTTGGCTTTGCACGACGGCTTCAAGAACCGGCAGCATCGGCTGGAGCGACGAAAGCTTCTTTTCGAACAGGAGGATCATCGGATCCTCGAGCGTTGCTTCCATCTTGTCGGCGTTGGTGATGAAGTACGGCGAGAGATAGCCGCGGTCGAACTGCATGCCTTCGACGACTTCGAGTTCGGTCTCGAGGGACTTAGCTTCTTCAACCGTGATGACGCCTTCGTTGCCGACCTTCGCCATGGCGTCGGCCAGGAACTTGCCGATGTCGGTGTCGCCGTTGGCCGAGATGGTGCCGACTTGGGCGATCTCTTCCGAGCCGCCGACTTTCTTGGCGCGCTTCTTCAGGTCTTCAACGATGGCGACGACGGCTTTATCGATGCCGCGGCGCAGGTCCATCGGGTTACGGCCCGAAGCGACGGCCTTCATGCCTTCGCGAACGATGGCTTGAGCGAGAACGGTGGCGGTGGTGGTGCCGTCGCCGGCTTCGTCGTTGGTCTTCGAAGCAACTTCACGAATGAGCTGAGCGCCCATGTTCATGAACTTATCTTCGAGTTCGATTTCCTTCGCGACGGTGACGCCGTCCTTGGTCGTGCGCGGTGCGCCGAAGGACTTTTCGATGACGACGTTGCGGCCTTTCGGGCCGAGCGTGACCTTCACCGCGTTGGCGAGGATGTCGACGCCTTGAAGCATACGCTCACGCGCGTCTGCTCCGAAATTTACGATCTTAGCAGCCATGTGCTGTGTACCTTTGAGTTAGAAATGATGACGAGAAGTGGAGCTGGCGCTTAGGCCGCGTCCTTCTTCTTGGCCTTCTTCTCTTCGATGACGCCGAGGATGTCCGACTCCTTCATGATCAGGAGCTCTTCGCCGTCGACCTTCACTTCCGTGCCCGACCACTTGCCGAACAGGATGCGGTCGCCGACGGAGACGTCCGGCTTGATGTACTCGCCATCTTCGTCACGGGCGCCCGGGCCGACAGCGACGACTTCGCCTTCTTGCGGCTTCTCTTGCGCCGTCTCGGGGATGATGATCCCGCCCTTGGTCTTTTCTTCTTCCTTCACGCGCTTCACGAGCACGCGATCATGCAGGGGACGAAAGCTCGCCACTGGTTACTCCCTTGGTTCTAAAGGCCTTTTGCCATCGGCCGGTGATTGGCACTCACCAGGCCCGATTGCTAACGGGCGGCATGTAGGGGGTAGGCGCAGGGGCGTCAACACCGCGCGCGCGGCAGCCGGCCTGCTTTTTTGTGCGAGCGGCTCAGCACGGCGCTGCCAACCCAGGGTGGCGGGCGACGCGGCGCACGCTAGAACGGCGCCAGGAGGGGCTTCATGCGGACAATATTGATCTCGATCGCGGCTTTGGCTGGCGTGTTTCTGGCCGGCGAAGCGCGCGCGCAGGAGGCGACCTACACGGACGCGCATTTGGCGCTGGCGCGTGAGGTTGTGCTCGAAGTCGGCACCGAGGCGATGCTGAACGACATGATGGCCCAGATGGCGCCGACCATGGCCGATCAAATCGTCGCCAGCGGCGCCGACCGCGCGGTGGCTGAGCGCTTTGTTGTGATTTTCCTTGAAGAGTTTGCCGCCGAAGCGCCGCGCATCATCGAATTGACCGCGATCGCCTATGCCGGCGCATTCACCGAACCGCAGCTGCGCGACATCCAAAACTTCTATCGCTCGCCAACGGGCCAAGTGATGGTCGAGCGCATGCCTGAAATGACGACGGCGATGATGCGCGCCGGCACGATGCTCGGCGAAGATGTCGCCCAGCGTGCTGTGCAGCGCCTCATCGCTGAACGGCAGCAGCCGCGGACAAACCCGTAGAGCGCGGGAGCTTTCGGCGGGCTCATGCGTTGCGCATGCATGGGCCCGCCGAACGAACCTGAACCCGATTCCCCTGAGCCGCCGCCTGAACCGCCGGTGGAGCCGCCGCAAGAACCGGTGAAAGAACCGCATCGCGCGCCGCCGATGACTGCGCTGGCGCCGCGTCGTCGTGTGGTGCTCCACTAAACGAAAAGAGCCGCCGCGCTTTTGGCGCGACGGCTCCTGATCGTCCCTCTGGACGCTCGGCTTAGTAGTAGCCGTCCTCGTAGAGGAGTGCGTCGAGGATGATGCCCGTTGCTATGGCGACGAGAAGGATGTCGCCGTCAGCATAGACATAGCGGCAGCCATACGGCGCCGGCGGCAGCCGGTAGTAGAGGTCCCACGGCAGCGGCTCCCAATAGAGCCACGAGGGAATGCCGTAGCCGACAGACCAGCGGCGATACGGGCGGCTCCAGCCGTCATAGCTCCACCAATAGTAGCGGCGGCCGTAATAGCCGTAGACGATCTGCGAGTAGCCGTAGTCGAAGTAGTAGCCGTGCCGGACATGGCGCCAGTCGCTATAGCGTGGGCGGTCAAAGTCGCGGTGCGAGCGGCGATAGCGATCATAACGCGAGTCACGACGGCCCCGATCCCATTCTTGGCGATGACGATCATCATCGCGCCAATCGCGGCGGCCATCGCGGCCCCAATCACGGCCGCCACGGCCGTCTGAGACTCGACCATCACGACCGTCACGGCCATCACGCCCGCCATTCCAATCGCCACGTCCGCGATCACGATCGCCGTCGCCACGACCGCCATTCCAATCACCGCGGCCGCGATCGCCCTGGTTGCCATCACCACGGCCACGATCACCGTTCCATTGGCCGCGTCCGCGATCGCCTTGGTTGCCATCGCCACGACCACGGTCGCCATCCCACTGGCCGCGCCCACGATCGCCCTGATTGCCATCGCCGCGTCCGCGATCACCGCCGCGCGTTACGCCGCCTTGGTCGCGACCGCGGTCGCCAATGCCTTGGCCACGGCCACCTTGTCCGCGATCACCTTCACCGCGTCCGCCGTCCCATTGGCCGCGTCCGCGATCGCCTTGATTGCCATCGCCGCGTCCACGGTCGCCGATGCCCTGGCCGCGTCCACGATCGCCTTGATTGCCATCGCCACGGCCGCGATCACGCTGTGCGCCGGCTATGATGCCGCGCGCCGCCTGGTCGTCACGGCTGCCGCGCGCACCGTCGCCGCGTCCGCCGCGCAAGCCAGCGCCGACGTCCGGACGCGGTTCACGCGGACGCGCTGCCGGCGGTTGACCGCCGCCATCCGGGCGCGCTGCTGGTGGTTGACCGCCGCCGCGATTGCCATCGCCACGGTTTCCATCACCGCGCCGGCCTTCGCCGCGATTGCCATCATCGTCGCCGCCGCGCCGACCGCGATCACCGCGATCGCCGTCGCGATTGCCGCGTTCGGCGCGACCGCCGTCGCCACGTTGTGCATACGCCTCTGGCGCCAAGGCCAAGGCGCTCAGCGCGGCTGCGGCCGCTATGAGTGTTGTCTTCATTCTGAGGCTCCCTGTGCGCGCAAGGCGCACCCTCGCATCCGGAGCATCGTAAATGCGGTCTGAACGGCGGCTGAATCACGCCTGAACGGGAACAGGCCGGGCTGGTTCAGCTTGCTAGTCGCGCGCAGCGCGCAGGAAGAAGCGGATGCCTTCGCGGACGTGGGCGCTGAGGTCCGCGTTGGAAAGCTTGTAGTTTTCACTCGAAAGCGCGCGGTACTGGTGACGCGTGCGCCAGAGCTCCATGAGGTAGGAGGCGTACATTTCCGGGTCGCCGGATTTCACGCCACGTTCGGTCAGGTAGTGGGCGATGACGCCACGCACCTTTTCGGCGCCGCCTTGCGCCAAGTAGCGGTGGACCTGCTCAGGGAAGTGACGCCCTTCGCCGACGATGATCCGGAAGAAGGCGAGATTATCGCCGGAGAGAGTGGTGCGCAGGAATTGCTCGCCAATGATCTGCAAGCCCTCTTCGAGCGGCAGATGCTCAACGTCGCGCGGCGTCATCGCGCGCACAAGCTCGTCGTGGAGTTCCTGAGCGACGGCGAGGAAGAGGCCTTCCTTGTTGCCGAACTGGGCATAAAGCGTCGCAAGCGAGCCGCCCGCGCGGCGCACGACGTCATTGACGCTGGCCGCGACGTAGCCCTGCTCAAGGAAAACTTCGCGCGCGGCCTGCAAAAAAGCGTGGCGGCGCGCGACGCCGCGGTCTTGCGACCGCTGCGATGGCTTATCACCCATCTCCGCGTCCTGAGCCAACGGGCATCGCCCTCCAAAACCCCGCACAGTGTAGGGTACGGGTCGAACCTGGGTAATAGCTCTTACGGCCTAGATGTGGTAACAGTAATGACTGCTACAGGTCCGCCATTCGCCTAAGCGGCGTCCGGCGCGCAAATCGCGCCTTTGATGGCGTCCAGCACTTCAGGGCAGAGCGGGGCGGCTTTCGGCGGAAACGCGCCTACGAGTTTGCCGTCCTTGCCGATCAGGTATTTGTGGAAATTCCAGCGTGGCAGAGCGCTCTCGCCCAATTCGTCGGCCACCCACTTGTAGAACGGATGACGCTTGGCCGTCGCGCTGATCTCGGCCTTCGCCGTCATCGGGAAGGTGACGTGATAAGAGGTGTCGCAGAACTCGCGGATTTCGCGCTCGCTGCCCGCTTCCTGATGGCCGAAATCGTTGCACGGCACGCCGATGATCACGAGACCTTTGCCGGCCTTGGCTTCGTAGAGGGTCTCCAGATCGCGATACTGCGAAGTGAAGCCGCAGGCGCTCGCGACATTGACCACGAGCACGGCCTTGCCGGCGTAATCGCTCAGCTTGATTTCACCGGGCTCGTCGAGCTTGGCGAAGGTGATGTCGTGGGCAGTAGTCATGGTGTCGGGTTGGGCTTTTCTGGCCGGAAGCCGGGGCATGTAAACCTCTTGGGACGCCCTCGCAATGCATGTGGCGCTCCGTTGGGGGCGGTGTTACATGCCGTAACGCATGAGTGACCTGCTCCGTTTCCTGATAGCGGCCCCTCGAATTTGAGGCCCGGTCCGCGTTGAGCCCCCAAATACTTTTTTGGCGCTCCGCGGTCCCGGGATTGTTACACGTCACTCGCTTTTACGGAGAAGACCTCGTGGCCGATGAGCCGAAGGGCGCGCCTGCCGGGCGCGATTATCGCGAAACCCTGTTTTTGCCTGACACGCCATTTCCGATGAAAGCGGGGTTGGCGCAGCGTGAGCCTGAGCGCTTGGCGCATTGGGCGAAGATTGGCCTCTACCATCTGCTGCGCGACGCCTCGCGCGATCGGCCGAAATTCGTCTTCCACGATGGCCCGCCTTACGCGAACGGCGCCATCCATATCGGCCACGCCGAAAACAAGATCCTCAAAGACTTCGTCGTCCGCACCAAGCAGATGGCCGGCTACGATTGCGATTACGTCCCCGGCTGGGACTGTCACGGCCTGCCGATCGAGTGGAAAGTCGAAGAAGATTTCCGCAAAGCTGGGCGCAAGAAGGCGGACGTGCCGGCTGTCGAGTTTCGCAAAGCCTGCCGCGAGTACGCTGACAAATGGATCCCGCTGCAGCGCGAAGAGTTCAAACGCCTCGGCATCGAAGCCGATTGGGACAATTACTACACGACGATGAGCTACGAAGCCGAAGCCGCGATCGCGGCGGAGTTTCTGCGCGTTGTGCGGACGGGGCTCGTATATCGCGGCTCGAAGCCGGTGATGTGGAGCCCGGTTGAGCGCACGTCACTGGCGGAAGCGGAAGTTGAGTATGCGGAGAAGACGTCGCCGACGATCTGGGTGAAGTTTCCGATCGTCGATTGGGGAAGCGCTCCGAGCAATGAATGGGACTGGGTGAAGGAGCGCGCGAGCATCGTCATCTGGACAACCACGCCTTGGACGATCCCGGGAAATCGCGCCGTCTCGTACAACCCTCAAATCCGTTACGCTGTCTTTGAGGTCGAAGAAGTTGAACAAGGCGGTGCGTTTGTGCCGTGGGCGCAAGTTGGCGAGCGCTTGATCATCGCAGCCAACCTTGCTTCCAACGTGGAGCACCACGCCAAGGCCAAGTTCAAATATCTCGCCGACATTCAATTCAACGCTGGCGATAAGGACTACGGGACGAAACTCGCGCATCCGCTTCGTGATTGGCGAACCTCCCCACTTGCGGGGGAGGTGTCGCGCGGACGCGCGACGGAGGGGGGTGACGGCGGTGCTCCTTCCGGTGAAGCTGCCGCCCGCACCCCCACCTCCAACTCCTCCCTGCAAGGGGGAAGAGAGTCGCTCTATGGTTTCGACGTACCGCTCCTCGCAGGCGATCACGTTACCGATGATGCAGGTACGGGTTTCGTACACACCGCGCCGGGACACGGCGCGGACGACTTTGTGATCTGGACTAAACATTTCGGCCAAGAAGGAATTCCATTCACGGTCGATGCAGAGGGCCGCTTCACCAAAGAAGCGCCGGGCTTCGAGGGTCTCGAAATCCTTCAGCTTGAGGGCAAGAATCTCGGCAAGGATGGTCCCGCCAACAAAGCGGTGATGGATAAGCTGATCGAAGTCGGCGCGCTGCTCGCGCGCGGCCAACTCAAGCACCAATATCCGCACTCGTGGCGTTCGAAGGCGCCGCTGATCTTCCGCAACACGCCGCAATGGTTCATCGCGATGGATAAGCCGTTTCGCGATGGCAAGACGCTGCGCCAGATCGCGCTCGATGAAATCGAGCGCGTCGATTGGGGGCAGAAGCGCACCGGCGATCAGGTTGGCTACAATCGCATCAAGGGCATGATCGAAGATCGCCCCGATTGGCTCGTTTCGCGCCAACGCGCCTGGGGCGTGCCGCTGCCGATCTTCGTATCGAAAGCCGATGGCTCGATCCTGACGGATGATGACGTCGACGCGCGCATCTATGCCGCGATGAAAGCGGGTGGCGCCGATGCGTGGTGGGCGACGGATGCGCAGGTCTTCCTTGGCGATCAATACAATGCCGCCGATTACGAGAAGGTCGAGGACATCCTGGATGTCTGGTTCGATTCCGGTTGCACGCACGCTTTCGTCGTCGGCAATCCTGACGCACCGAAGCGTGAATCGTTCAAGAACCCGGTTGGCACGATCTATCTCGAAGGCTCAGACCAGCATCGTGGCTGGTTTCAATCCTCGCTGCTCGAAAGCTGCGCCACGCGTGGGCGTGCGCCGTACGATGAGGTCGTCACGCACGGCTTTGCCGTCGACGAAAACGGCCTGAAGCAATCGAAGTCGCTCGGCAACATCGTCGAGCCGCAGAAGGTTGCCAAGGAAAACGGCATCGAGATCCTGCGCCTGTTGATCGCGTCGGCCGAATACGGCGACGATCTGCGCATGGGCAAGATCATCATGGATCAGTCCACCGAGACCTATCGCAAGCTCCGCAACACGCTGCGCTACCTACTCGGCGCGCTGAAAGACTCTGACGATGCCGAGCGCGTGCCTGTCGGCAAAGACGTGCCGTTGCTTGAGCGTTGGCTGCTCCATCGCCTCTGGGAATTGGATCGTACCGTGCGCGATGCGTATGCGACCTACCAATTCCGCGCAGCACTCTCGGCCATTGTCGAGTTCTGCAACGTCGATCTGTCGGCCTTCTACGTCGATGTCCGCAAAGACGCGCTCTATTGCGACGCGCCGTCTAGCTTGCGCCGCCGTGCATGCCGCTCGGCGCTGGACGAAGTGTTCTCGCGTCTCACCGCATGGCTGGCGCCGATCCTGCCGTTCACGGCGGAAGAGACATGGCTGACGCGCTTCCCCGATGATGTCTCGGTTCATTTGCGCACGTTCCCGGAAACGCCGGCGGCGTGGGAAGATGATTTCGCAGGTGAGGAAGTCGCGCGCTTGCGTGAAGCGCGCGGTGTTGTCACTGGTGCGTTGGAAGTGGCGCGGCGCGAAAAGCTCATCGGCTCAGCACTCGAAGCGCGCCCGCGCGTGTGGGTGGCGGATGAGGGCTTGCTTGCCTCACTGCAAAAGATCGACTTCGCCGAACTGTGCATCACCAGCGGCGTCGATCTCGAAGCGGGCGAGGGGCCGGACGATGCGTTCCGCTTGGCGGAGACTCCGGGCATTGCCGTGAAAGTCGAGAAGGCGCCGGGCGTGAAGTGCGCGCGGTCGTGGAAGTATTTCGATCCCTCGACGGCGCTGCCAGGCTTCCCCGATATCACACCGCGCGACGCCGAAGCCGTGAAAGAGTGGGACGCCGCGCGCGCCTAGCGCACGATTGCTGAGAAGCACGAGCCTGGTCCGGCCAATGCGTGCTGGCCGAGGCAATATGCGCGCTCGGCGCCGTCGATCGACACTGACAAGCACTGGCGCAGCTGCAGTTGTTGCATCTGCATGCATTGCTGCGTCAGCGGTTCGTCCAGCAGCGTATCGACGCGGCTGCGCTCGCTGCGTTCGCCGTCAGCGACAACGATGGCGGCGAGCGTCAGCATGTGATCGGTGACGGTGGCGTAGGAGCGTTCCTCGCGGCCGCTGCGTGCGCGTGCAGCGCGGCCGTCGCGACCGGACATCGCATCCCAGAAGCCGGCCTCGCCATAAGCGAGGCGCGTACGTGATACGCGTCCCGTGCCGCGTAAACGCTCAAGCATGTCGGGGCTGAGGCGCGTCAGGCCCGGCAGGTCGCCGCCGCCGGTCGCCGCGAGCTGCAGCGAACCCGCCGTCCGGGCGAAGCGGTCATAGCGTGATCCGGCTTGCGCCGCGCGTGCTGCATCAGCGCTGGCGGCGGTGAGAATGAATTGGACGGCTTGGTCGGAATTGCGCTGGCGGCGCGCAAAGGCCGTATCGGCGCGCAGCAAGCGCAGCACGTTGGAGCGGCCGTCATCGTCGATGAGATTTTCGATGCTGTCGGCAAAGCGCGGCGAGCGCGCCGCCGTAAGCGCGCCATACGCGATCCAACCACGGCTGACGCGGTTGGGATCGTGCCGTGTCAGCCGCGCCAAAGCGGCATCGACAGTGCGCGCGTTCTCGATATCGACATCGAGCATGGTGCTGACGTCGTTCTGATAGAGCGCATAGGCCTCCAGCGCTTCGTGCAAGCGCTCGGCGAAAGCAGGCGGCGTCGCGACAAGCGCAACAGACGCCGTAACAGCAATGATGGACCGCAGCATGGTGCGAGTATGCGCACGGTGCGGTTAAACGCGCGACCAGTGGAACTGCTTAAAGTCCCGGTCACCTTAACGCGCGGCAAGCATGATGCTGCAGCCGCTTATGCACGCGCGAACACGCGCATTCGTCGCTAATGGCGCCCCAGCCGCGCGAGCAGGGCTTGATGTGTTGCGTGCTCACCTCATACATCGGGGGCGCAATCTTAGGGGGAATGCATGTTTCGCAGCACGTTGACGGCTTCGGCCGCGGCTTTGGCGCTGGCGCTTGGCGCTGTTGGCCCGAGTGCGGTCGCGCAGACGGGCGATTATGCCCGCGCCGCCGTCGCCAACCCGCAGCACCAACGCGCCGTGCGTTTCGCTGATGCGCTGGGCGCCGCTGACGGCACGCTCGTCATTCCGCTGGGCGCGGAAGCTGAGCTTGAAACACGCGCCGCTGCGTTGACCGCAGAGGAGCGCGCTTCGATCTCGCGCGCACTCAGCTCCGCGCGCATTCGATATGGCGCACGCGCGACGCTATCGTTGCGCGGCATCGGTGAGTGGGATCGCATTCTGATCGTGGGCATCGGTTCGGAGTCCGACCCGATGGACGTGCAAATGGCTGGCGCAGTCGCTGGCCGTACTTTGCTTGAAGAGCCGGGCGTTGTGAGCGTGCTCGCGAACGATCTCGATGCTGAGGCCGCTGCCGAGTTCGTTACCGGCATGGGCATCGGCGAGTACCGCTCCGATCTCTACCGCGAAGACGCGCGCGATCCGGATCCGTTGGGCGCGACCACCGTCGTCGGCGCTGCAGCTGAAGCGCGCGCGCTCTACACGCAGCGTGGCCAAGCTTTGATCTACGCGATGGCGTGGACGCGTGATGTGTCGAATGAGCCCGCCAACGTCATCTATCCGGAATCGTTCGTGCGCCGTGCGCGCCAAGCGTTCGCGGGCGTGCAAGGCGTCACTATTCAAGTGCTCGATGAGAACGCCATGCGTCGCCAAGGCATGGGCGCGTTGCTCGGCGTCGGCCAAGGCTCGGAGCGGCCGCCGCGTTTGCTCGTTATCCGTTATCGCGGACGCGGCGCGCCGGAAGGCGGGCCGATCGTGCTCGCGGGCAAAGGCATCACGTTCGATAGCGGCGGCATCTCGATCAAGCCGGGCGCCGGCATGGGCGATATGAAGATGGACATGTCGGGCGCTGCAAGCGTTACTGGGGCGGTTTTGGCGTTGGCGCGGTCGCGCGCGCCGGTTGATGTCGTCGCGATCGCGGCGTTGGCTGAGAACATGCCGGACGGCGGCGCGATCCGTCCGGGCGACGTGCTCACCGCCATGAACGGCACGACGATCGAAATCGAAAGCACCGATGCGGAAGGCCGCTTGGTGTTGGCTGATGCGTTGGTGTGGGCCGAGCGCAATCTCGATCCTGCCGTCGTTGTCGATGTGGCAACGCTGACCGGTGCGGTGCGCGGCGCGTTGGGTGATGAGTATGCCGGTCTGTTCAGCCGTCACGATGCGCTCGCCGATCAGTTGGGCGAAGCTGCGGATGCCACAGGCGAGCGCGTCTGGCGTTTGCCGCTCGATGACGCGTACGCCAGCGACATTCGCTCTCCCATTGCCGACATTCGTAACGGCGGCGGCGGTTCGGGCGCAGGCGCTGGCACGGGCGCCTATTTCATCGGCGAGTTCATCAGCCGCGACATCCCGTGGGCGCATATCGACATCGCCAACGTGGCGTGGTCGGCAGCCAACGATTGGAAGCCAAACGGCTCAGCCGCGTTCGGCGTGCGCCTGCTCGAACGCTTCGTGCGCGATTATCAGCCGATCCCGCGCGGCGAGGACTAAGGCCGCCGCATTCTGAAGGTGTAGATCGGCGTCGCTTCATCAATAGCGGCGCGCACTTCCGGCCGGCTGTACACCGGATGCTGCGCCAGCCAGTCGCGGATGGAGGATTCGCCGGCAAAGCCCTGCACGTCGAGGATCGCGTCGCGCCGTTCTAACGGATCGTTCAGCCGGCTGATGTAAGCGCGTGATGCAAGCTCAAAATCGTCGGCGCACAGCGCGGCGGCTTGCAGTTGCACATAGGCGTCGGAGCCAGCCGCTTCCGCTTCAACGAGCAGCGCGCGCATCTCGTCTGTGCGCTCAAGCTCTGCATAGGCGCAAATCATCAAGGTGCGCCGCACAGCGCGGCCATACGGGCTGAGATCAACCGGCCGCACCGCTTCGGCAGCGGCGAGCGCTTCTTCGTGCCGGCCTAAGTCAAGCAGATGGCCGGCGCGATTCAGCCGCTGGCTGACATTGACGCCGCCGCCTTCGCCAGCTTCAGCGCCGCGTTCCAGATCGCTCAATGCTTCGTCTTCCTGGCCCAGAGCGCCGCGTAAAGACGCGCGCACTTGGTAGGTCCAGTTCAGTTCCTCTGAGAGATCGGAATAGGGCGGGTCTCGCTCATCAGCCGCTTCAATGCGCGCGATCGCGTCATCGATCAGGGCGAGCGCCTCACGCGCTCGGCCAGCCGTTTGCAATGTGCGCGCGAGCGCGTTCAGGGCGCTCAGACGATCAGGATGCTCGGCGTAGATGTCGAAGCTGTTCTGCACAAAGCCGTCGACCATCGGCCAGAGTGAGAAGGTGTTGGGGTCGGTCGCAACGACCGGCGCGAATGTCCGATCCGCTAAGAAGATCGCGATGGCGCCCAGATCATTGGCGCCTTGGTCCACGAAGGTGCGGGCCAAAGCGATTGCTGCAGCCTGATCGCCATTGGCGAGATGAAGCCGCATCAGCGTGAGGCGCAAGTCGGAGAGATCGATCGCTGGGTCGTCGACGACCCACGCGCCGCTTACCAAGTCGGTCATGAGCGCGACGTTGCCGGTACGCCGCGCGACGCGGAAGACGATGCCGCCCGTGAGGTCTGCGGCCTCCGTGCGATCGCGCGCATAGAGGGCGTCCAGCAATTCGGCGGCGCGCGCGTCGCGATCACATGAGTATTGGATCGCCAATGCGTTGCGCCAGGCGGTCACGGGCGCGTCCGGTGCGGTGATCGCGGCCTCGGCGCTGGCGATCTCGCGCTCGCAATGGCCTTGGTCAGCCAGAGCGCCGTAGAGCAGGAATGTCGCCTTTCGCTCGACACGCAGGCTCGCCGGATCGGCCAAGATCGCGCGCGCGGCAGCTTCCACTTCCGCGCCGCGCTCCGGCGGCGCATTCCAGAAAGCGTTGATCTGCTGCATGGCGCGGTCTTCGGCGCTCGGCGCTGACGCACAGGCCGCGCAGAACGTCGTCGCCGCCAAAATCCAGTAACGCCAACTCATCGCAACACCCCCTGCGGTTGAGCTTACGGCGCCTCTGCGATCTCCGCAAAGCATGCCGCTGGCTGCGTCAGCCCGTGCTGCGCCAAGCAGTGTGCGTCTTCGCTGGCAGATGCGGAGACGGATGCGCATTGGCGCAACTCGAGCTGCTCGATGCCCAAGCACTCGGCCAGACGCGCGTCGTCCAGCATTTCATGGACGCGCGGCGTAGCACCCGCTTGCACGATGAAGAGGCCGGCCAGCGTCAGCATGCGGTCACGCATGTCATGGCGTTGATCAACTAAAGGGAAGCGCGAGTGATAGCGCAGGCGCTCACGCGGCTGTGTGATGCCAGCGAGCGCGTCCCAGAAGCTGCGGCTGCCGAATGAGCCAAGGTCGGTGATCGGGTTTGAACTCAACACCGCCGGATGAATACGCGCTGAAAGCGCCGCATCAACGCTGCGCCGCTCAGCCGACAGCAGGCGCAAACGCGCGCTGCGCTGATCGCGTTCAGCGGTGTTCGTCGGCGCATAAGCGATCGAGTCGGCCAGCAACGTGAAGCGGTCGCCGGTTTCCGTCATGCGGACGCCGTCGCCGGCGATGGCGATCAGAATGTAGGAAATGGCGTTCTCTGCGCCCGGTGGTCGCCGCCGCGCGTAAGTGACGTCGCGATTGAGTTGGCGCAGCACCGCCGCGCGCCCCGCCGCCGTCACGCGCGAGCGCACACCCGCTACAAACTCCGGCGATTGCGCCGCCGTCAGCGCGCCGTATGCCATGTAGCCTTGCGCCACACGGCGCGGATCGTGGCGGAGCGCCAAAGCCAGCGCCGCGTCCATCGTCACCTGATCGCTCACCGCCATCGTCGCCAGCGTGCTGACGTCGGTCTGAAACAGCGCATAGGCGTCGACGGCCTCGTACAGCGGATCAGCCGCCGCTGGTGCGGCGCAGAGGAGCATGAGGGCGGCGAGCGCGGCGCGCATCAATAAGCCGGTGAGCGGATCGGAAACGAGCGGCGTTCGGTGACGCGCTCAAAGGCGCGCCGCACGTCGCGTCGTTCGCGCAGCGCATTGATCCGCGCTGCGTTTTCTCTGTCATATTCAAATGCCGGCTCGTTCTCGATGAAGTTTTGTAGCGAGATGACTACGCGGCCGCGTTCAAGCGGATCGGCGAGCATTTGGATGTAGAGGCGCGCAGCCGAGTCGAGGTCGTTCGTGCAAATCGACGCGGAATAGACTTGGATCAATGAATCTGAGGCACGCGCACGCATTTCGTTCAATGAAGCTTGGGCGCCGGCGATATCGCCGGTTTGGTGCAGCGCGCAGGTGCGCACGCGCAGCGCAACCATATCGCCGTAGGGGCTGGCGTTATCAGGGTTGAAGGCGGCGAGTGCATCGAGTGCGTCGCGGCTTCTGCCGAGCCGCACCAAGTCATGGGAGCGGTTCAGCAACTGGCTCACGCGATCGCCGCCGCTCGCATTGGCCGCCTCAACGCCACGCTGGAGCGCCGCGAGCGACTCTTCAGGGCTTTGCATTGCGTCGAGAATGGTGGCGCGCATATTGTGCGCCCAGTTGAGCTGGTCGTCCTGATCTTGAAACGCCTGCGCGCCATCTGCTGTATTCGTGCGCGCCAGCAGCGCATCGACGAACGCAAGCGCTTCCTCCTTGCGATCGAGCAGGAGGAGGACGTCGGCATACTCCAGTTGCCGGCGAAGGTTGTCGGGCGCCGCTTCGGCGCGGGTGCGGGCGCTGTTGACTTGCCAGTCCAGTAGGGCCGCGAACTCGAACGTCTGCGGGTCACGAGCGATGAGTGGTGCGAAGTCTTTCTCGACAAGCAGCCGAATGATCGAGCCGATCGAAGCGCCGGGCGCAACGACAAGCGATTGTGCGACCTCGCTGGCGCGGTCGAGATTACGGGCGCGGACATGGAGTCGCGCGAGTTCTAGGCGCAGATCCGAGAGATCGGTGACATCGCCGTCAGGCTGCCAACGGCCGTCGACCAGATATTCAAGCGTGGCGATGTCCGTGGAATAGCGCGCGGCTTGGACAATGCTGTTGTCGTCAAAGGTCTCGAGCGCCTCGGGATAGCGACTGACAAGAGCGGCGAGGGCGCGCGCTGCGCTTGGTTCGTCACAGGTCGCGCCCGCGACGAACTGAGTTATGAAATCCGAACGGTCGATACCTGGCGGCGCGCCATCGTGCCGCTCGATCATGCCCTCAGTCAAACGAAGCACTTCTTGGCAGCGACCAGGCGGGTCGAGGTCGACGATGAGGATGGTGACCAGAATGCGCGTGACCATATCGCGCACAAGCGGGCGGGCGCGGCGATAGTCCGGCTCGCTCATGATGGCGCGCAGCTCTTGCTCCGCTACCTCTGTGTTTTGCGTGACGTCTTGCTGCGAGAGTTGGCGCTGCGCGATCCCGCCCGCGCGCATCAGAATCGCGCGCTCAGGCTCTGTCGGCACAAATCCGCTCTGTGCGCCGGCCGTGACCGGCAAGGCCGCGAGCACAAGCGCCGCCAGCACGCGTTTCACAAAAGTCTTCAAAGCCGCCTCCCGCTGCGCAGCTTAGGCGCGAATTTGACGCGGGATAAAGCTTGGTCGGCGCCGCCGATGGCGCCATAAGGCGCGCCCATGCTTCGTTTTGGCCTGATCATCGCCGCGGTCGTGTTTGCGCTCGACCAGCTGACCAAGTGGATCATCCTCAGCCAGATTCAGCTGAGCCCCCCGGGCTGCCGCCCGGCGGAGGGCGGCTTTGGCTGCCGGTTCATTGAGCTCAGCCCCATTGTCGATCTGCAAATGGTCTGGAACCGCGGCATCAGCTTTGGTCTGTTCCGGGCCGATAGCGACGTGACGCGCTGGGCGCTGGTGGTTACGTCGCTTGTGATTGCTGGCTTTTTCACCTGGTGGCTGCGCACGGCGGAGCGGCGGCTGACCGCTTTAGCACTGGGTCTCGTCATTGGCGGGGCGATCGGGAACGTGCTCGACCGCATCCTTTATGGCGCGGTGGCTGATTTCATCGATTTCAGCATGAACGGCAATTTCTTCCCCTGGGTGTTCAACGTCGCCGACGCCGGCATCACTGTTGGGGCGCTTCTGCTCGCTTACGATATGATTTTCGTCGCCGAGGAGCCTGGTCAAGGCACCCTCTGGCAGCAGGCCAAGCGGCGTCTGTTAGCGCTTTGGGACAAGTTGAGGGGCCGCCCAGCGGGCGCCCAAAACCGCTCGCCGGATGGCGAAGGCGGCTGAATCAGTAGGGGATTCGCCCCATAACGGTCACGATCGGGGCCGATCCCCTTTCACTGGGACTGCGGCTTGGCGGGCGCGCCGGGCCTCGCTACAAGTTGGCGCGAATACCGAGGGAGACGGGCGAGCGATGAACAAGACACTCACACTGGCAGCGCTGATCGCCGCCGCCGCCGCTACGACGGCGTGCAGCGCAGTCAGCCAAGTGACGGGCGCCGCCCGTCAATCGCCAGATGAATTCCGCGTCGTCACGCAAGCGCCGTTGACGCTGCCGCCGGACTACAGCTTGCGTCCGCCGCAGCCGGGTCAGGCGCGGCCGTATCAACGTGAGCCGGGTGCGGAAGCACGCGCTGCTCTGTTCGGCGACAATGTCGGCACGGAAGCGAGCCAAGGCGAGCGCGCCTTCGTGACCGCCGCTGGTGCGCAAACCGCCGACGATCAAATTCGCGAGACGATCGACTACGAAACCCAGAACGTGGTGCGCCGCGATCAGGGCTTCGTTGATCGCGTGCTGAGTTTCGGTGGCAGCGGCCAACAGGCAGCTCCGCTCGATCCGGCTGAAGAAGCGCGACGTCTCGAAGAAGATGAAGCCATCCGCCGTGCGACCGGTGGCGGCCAAGTCACGATCGAACGCGATGGCGGCGGCTTCAAGCTGCCGGGGACCTAAGCTAGGGTCTCATCACGCCCCCTCCTCGATGAGGGGACGGGCAGGGATGGGATGAAGCAAGACGTGTCGATTTTTCGAACTCTGCAAAGCGCGCTGCATCAAGTAGCGCGCTTTCTGCTGCGCCCAGCGCCGCAGGCTGGCGTGGCGCTCGCGTTCGCGCTTTTGCTGTTCAGCCGCGCCGAGGCGCAGGAATTGCCGCGCCCCGAGACGTTCACGCTCTCCAACGGCATGCAAGTCGTGGTGATTACCGATCGGCGCGCGCCGGTGGTGACGCACATGGTTTGGTATCGCGTCGGCTCAGCCGATGAGCCGCGTGGCCATTCCGGCATCGCTCACTTCTTCGAACACCTTATGTTCAAAGGCACACGCGAGATTCCGCCCGGCGAGTATTCGCGCATCGTCGCGCGCAATGGCGGCGACGATAATGCGTTCACCTCGTGGGATTACACTGCCTATCACGTGCGCATCGCGCGTGACCGGCTTGAAATCGTCATGCGCATGGAAGCCGATCGCATGCGCAATCTGCGTTACACGGACGAGACCTTCCTCTCCGAGCGCGATGTCATCGTCGAAGAACGCCGCCAGCGCATCGATAACAGTCCGGGCGCCGTGCTCGGTGAACGCATGCGCGCGATGCTGTGGCCGCACCATCCGTACGGCACGCCAATTATCGGCTGGTTGCACGAAATCCAAACGCTCGACCGCGCCAGCGCACAAGCATTCTACGAAACCTGGTACGCACCAAACAATGCGATCCTCGTCATCGCCGGCGACATCACCGCGGAGGACCTGCGTCCGCTGGCGCAACGCTATTACGGACGCCTGCGCCCCACGCGCGATTTGCCGGAGCGCACCTGGGTTTCCGATCCGCCGAACGTCGGCCCGATGCGGGTAACGCATCGCGACGAGAAAGTGCGCCAGCCCTCGCTGTCGCGCATCTATCGCGCCATCAGCTACGGGACCGACGAAGGTCGCCAAGCGCATGCTTTGGATGTCGCGATCGATATTCTCGGCGGCGGCGAGACGAGCCGACTCTATCGCGCATTGGTGGAAGATCAGCGCATCGCGGTCAGCGCCGGCGCCGGTGCAAACACGTCCGGCCTCGGTGGCGGCAGCGTCTCGGTTTGGGCGACGCCGGCAGAGGGCGTGACTCTGGAGCAAGTTGAAGCGGCGGTGGATGCGGTGATCGCCACCTATTTGCGGGATGGGCCAACCGAAGCCGAACTGGCGCGCTCCAGGTCATCGCTCGCAGCGGCCGCCGTCTATTCGCGCGACAGCCAAGAGGCGCTCGCCAACATGTATGGCGCCTCATTGGCGCAAGGTGAGTCGATCGACGACATCGTGAACTGGGGCAACGATATTCAAGCTGTCACGCGTGACGAAGCCATCGCCATGGCGCGGCAAACGCTCGATCTCGATGCGTCCGTTACCGGTTGGCTTCTGCCGCCGGAGGGGGCGCAATGATGCGGGCTCTCATGCTTGCGCTGGCGCTCACTTTCGCAGCGCCCATCGATTCCGCCTTCGCGCAACGCGGGCAGCAACAGCAAACGCAAAGCTTCGGCGTTGACGTCGAGCGCATCGTCTCGCCGGGCGGCATTGAAGCGTGGCTCGTCTCCGACTCCACCGTGCCGATCATCGTCATGCGCGCCAGTTGGCGCGGCGGCTCGGCGATCGAGTCCGAGACCATGATCGGCGTCACCGGCGTGATGACCGACATGATGGGCGAGGGCGCCGGCCCGTACGACGCCAATGCCTGGAAGGAGCGCCTCGAAGAGCTGAATATGGGCGTCAGCTTCTCGGCCGGGTGGGATGGTGTCGGCATGGGCCTGACGACGCTCAGCGCAAACGCCGACGCCGCATTCGAAATGGCGCGTCTCTCGCTGCATGAGCCGCGTTTCGATGCCGCGCCCTTGGAGCGGATCAAGCGCCAGATCATGGTCGGCATCCGTAGCCGCGAGACCAATCCGGGCTATCTCGCCAACGAAGCGCTCGATAACGCGCTTTATCCGAACCACCCCTATGCACGTCGCACCTCGCGCGAAGGCATCAACGCCATCACCGCCGCCGCGATGCGCGAGCGCCACCGCGCGCTCTTCAATCGCGCGACGCTGCAGATCACGATCGTCGGCGACATCGACGCCGCCGCTGCTGGCGCCGCGATCGACCGCATTTTCGGCGCGCTGCCGCAAGGTTCAGCGCCGCCAGAACCGGCGGACGCAAGCTTCAATCCGCCAACCCCGCTTATTATTCGCGATCTGCCGCAGCCGCAGAGTCTCATTCTCTTCGCTGGCCCGGGTATTGACGACGAAGACCCGGACTGGATTCCGCTGGCGGTCGCCAACTACATTCTCGGCGGCGGCGGGTTCGCATCGCGTCTGATGACGGAAGTGCGCGAGAATCGCGGCCTCGTTTATGGCATCGGCATCGGTCCATCCGCGCGCGAGCACGTCGCCATGATCCGAGGCTCGGCGCAGACTGAAAACGGCAATGTCGCCGAGGCGATCGACGTCACCCGCGCCGAGATGCGCCGTTTCTATGAAGAGGGCGCGACGCAGGCCGAAGTGAACGACGCGATCACCTATCTCACGGGCTCTTTCGCACTCGACCTCGACAGCAATTCCAAGATCGCCAGCGTGGTGCACTCCTACCAAGTCGCCGGTCGCAGCATCGACTACGTCAATCGCCGCAACGATCTGATCCGCGCTGTGACTTTGGCCGACGTGAACCGGGTCATCCGCCGGCTCTACAATCCGGACGATTATACTTTCGTCGTGGTGGGGCAGCCGGAAGGGCTTGCGCCGGCGCCAGCGAACTGAGCCGGCTTCCCACGCGTGAAGATGACGCGCCGCGCAGAATGTGCTTCATCGCGGCCAACGAGGAAACGCGCGATGACTGATCAATTGGAAGCTTTCCGCGCCGAGACGCGGGCGTGGTTGGAGGAGAATTGCCCTCCCGCGATGCGCACGCCGATGATGGGCGAAGAGGACGCTGTTTGGGGCGGTCGGAACTACAAGTTCGCAAGCGACGATCACAAAGCCTGGCTCGACCGCATGGCCGCCAAGGGCTGGACCGCGCCGATGTGGCCGAAGGAATATGGCGGCGGCGGCTTGAGCAATGCTGAGAACCGCGTGCTCTCCCAAGAAATGGCGCGCATCAATGCGCGCGTGCCGCTGTTCTCGTTTGGCCTCTGGATGTTGGGGCCGGTGCTGCTCGAATACGCCAACGAAGAGCAGAAGAAAGAACACCTGCCGAAGATCACGCGCGGCGAAATCCGCTGGTGTCAGGGCTATTCCGAGCCAGGCGCTGGCTCCGACCTCGCCGGCCTGCAGACCAAGTGCGAAGACAAAGGCGATCACTGGCTGATCAACGGCCAGAAGGTCTGGACCTCTTACGCGGACAAAGCGGATTGGTGCTTCTGCCTGGTGCGCACCGATACCAGCGTGAAGCACGAAGGCATTTCGTTTGTTCTGATCGACATGACATCGCCGGGCGTCGAGACGCGGCCGATCAAGCTCATCTCCGGGTCGTCGCCGTTCTGCGAGACGTTCTTCACCGACGTCAAAGTGCCGAAAGGCAATATGGTTGGGCGCTTGAATGGCGGCTGGGAAATCGCCAAGCGCTTGCTGCAGTACGAACGCACCAACATTTCGGGCTTCGGCTCGGGTGCGCGCGCTGATGTTGTCGATGTCGCGCTTCAGCATGTCGGCATGGAAAACGGCGCGTTGGCCGATCGCGATTTGCGGGCGCGCATCGCTGAGCACAAGATGACCGAGCGCGCCTACTCCTTGAGCGTGCAACGCGCGCAGGAAGAAGCGAAGGCCGGCGCAAACGTCACGCACATGGCATCGATGTTCAAAGTCGCGGGCGCCACGCTCAACCAGGAACGCTGCGAGCTGTTGGTTGAAGCCGCCGGCAATCGCGCGCTCGGCTGGGCGGGCGAGGGCTTCACGCCCGGCGACTTGTCCATCACCCGCGGCTGGTTGCGGTCGAAAGGCAATTCGATCGAAGGCGGCACCACTGAAATCAACTTGAACGTCGTCGCCAAACGCGTTCTGGGCCTGCGAGACACGCAATGACCTTCACGCTGAATGACGAACAGCGCATGCTGAAAGACGCCGCGCGCGATTTCTTTCGCGAACAAGCGCCGGTGACGCGTCTGCGCAAACAGCGCGACGAAAAAAAGAACGGCCGCGATCCTGAGCTCTGGGCCGAGATGGCCGCGATGGGTTGGGCCGGCGTGATCGTGCCGGAGGAGTTCGGCGGCGCGGGGCTCGGCTACATGGCGCTCGGCGCCGTGCTGGAAGAATCTGGCCGCACGCTCGCTGTGTCGCCGCTGCACTCATCCGCGCTGGTTGGCGCCAGCGCGCTGATGCTCGCCGGTACGGACGCGCAGAAGAAAGAATGGCTGCCGAAAATCGCGTCGGGCGAAGTGATCGCTACGTTCGCGATTGATGAGACGGCGCATCACGCGCCGCCAAAGTCGAAGATCGCATTCGCTGGCGGAAAACTGACCGGCGAAAAGCGCTATGTGGCCGATGGCCATATAGCGCATCTTTTCGTCGTCGCTGCTGCTGATGCGCTCTATCTGGTGCAGGCCGATGCCAAAGGGCTTTCGCGCCGCGAACTCTTTACCGCCGATAGCCGTGGCGCTGCCGATCTCACCTTCGACGGCGTTGCCGCCGAAAAGATGGAAGGCGGCCCGCAAGTGATCGACGCCATCCTCGACCGGGCTCGCATCGGGCTTGCGGCGGAAATGGTCGGGCAGGCGAGCGAAGCGTTCGAGATCACCAGCGAATATCTCAAAACCCGCAAGCAATTCGGCCAAGTCATCGGCGGCTTTCAGGCGCTGCAGCACCGCGCCGCCAAGCTCTTCACCGATCTCGAGCTTACACGCTCGTGCGTGCTCGCGGCCCTCGATGCGCTCGACCGCGGGGCCAAGTCCGTCCCCGAATATGCGAGCCTCGCAAAAGCGCGCGCCTCGGAAACACTTCATCTGGCGAGCAACGAGATGGTGCAAATCCACGGCGGCATCGGCATGACCGACGCGCACGACGCAGGCTTCTACTTGAAGCGCGCGCGCGTTGCGGAAGCGCTCTATGGCGGCGCAGCGTTTCACCGCGAGCGCTATGCGACGTTGCTGGGCTTCTAGGCGTTGCCGCGCGTCGGCGGCATTCACATATCCCGCGCGAGATCCTCGTCTTCGTCGCTCTCATGCGCGTTGCCGAGGCCTTGTTCTATCAGGGCGTCCCATGCGGCTTCTGCGTTGTCGGCGAAGCGGAAGAGGGTGAGATCGGCGGTGTCGATCATGCCGTGCTCGATCAGTTTGTCGAAGCCGATAATCTCACGCCAATAGCCTTCATCAATCAGTACGATCGGCACATGCGAGGCCTTGCGCGTTTGGCGCAGCGTCAGCAGTTCGAACAATTCATCGAGCGTGCCAAAGCCGCCCGGAAAAACCACGAGCGCATTGGCCCGCATCGCGAAGTGCATTTTGCGCATTGCGAAATAGTGAAAGTTGAACGTGAGCTCCGGCGATTGATAATCGTTCGGCTCCTGCTCATGCGGCAGGCGGATGTTGTAGCCGATCGAAGGCGCGCCAGCCTCGCGGGCGCCACGATTGGCCGCTTCCATGATGCCGGGTCCGCCGCCTGTAGCGATGACGTTACGACGGGTGCCGCCTTCTTCGCAGAGGGCGCCCCCGCGTTGTGAGGCGAGATGCGCGAACTTTCGCGCCTCGCTGTACCATTGCGCCTGCTTGCCCGGGCCGTCGGCGCGAATGCGCGCACTGCCGAACACAACGATGGTCGATGCGATGCGCGCGGTTTTCAGCGCCTGCTCGGTTTTCTCGTACTCGAGCATGAACCGCACGCCGCGCGTCGATTCGCCGAGCAGGAAATCCTGATCCAGCGCCGCCAGCCGGTAAGTCGGCGAGGCCATCTGCGCGGAATTGGTCTTGGGGTGTTCGTCCATGGCTTTGCGTACCATATCGGCGGTGAAAGTGCAGGTTGCTGCATCGCTTCCGGAATGACCCGGAACTGTGTGCTAATCTCGACTGATTCATGCCCATCCGCCGTCTGCCTCCCGAAGCCGTCAATCGCATCGCCGCCGGCGAGGTGATCGAGCGTCCCGCCGCTGCCGTGAAAGAGCTGGTGGAGAACGCGCTCGATGCAGGCGCGCTGCGCATTGCAATCCGCATCGAGCGCGGCGGTTTGGGGCTGATCGCTGTCGAAGACGATGGCGGCGGCATTCCGCGTGATGAGCTGCTGCTTGCAGTGGAGCGACACGCCACGTCTAAGCTTGAAGCCGGCGCCAGCGGCGATGTCGATCTGCTCAACATCTACACGATGGGCTTTCGCGGCGAGGCGCTGCCATCCATCGGCGCCGTCGCGCGGCTCTCGATTACATCGAAGGCGCGTGGCGCTGAAGGCGCCTGGATCATCGACGTAGAGGGCGGAGCGCTGCACGCGCCGAGGCCCGCGCCATGGGCGGGCTTGAGCGAGAGCGGCGCGCGCATCGAGGTGCGCGATCTTTTCTTTGCGACGCCTGCGCGCCTCAAATTCATGAAGTCCGAGCGCGCCGAGATGATGGCGGTCTCCGATGTGGTGAAGCGCCTGGCGATGGCGCGTCCTGATGTGGCGTTCTCGCTGGAGCATGATGGCCGTGCAAGCTTGCGGCTAAGTGCTGAGCGTGATCCTGAAAACGAGGGGCGCCGCGCGCGGCTTGCTGCGATTTTGGGCTCAGACTTCGCCCCGAATTGCATCGCGCTCGATCAGATGCGCGGAGATGTTCGACTCTCTGGTTTCGCCGGATTGCCGACGTTTCATCGCGGCACGCGCGAGCATCAACATCTCTTCGTCAACGGGCGTCCGGTGAAGGACAAGTTGATCGTTGGCGCTGTGCGGGCCGCGTATCAGGATTTGCTGGCGCGCGATCGCCATCCAGTCGCCGCCCTTTTTCTCGATTTGCCGCCAGGCGATGTCGATGTGAACGTACACCCGGCCAAGACCGAGGTTCGCTTCCGTGACGCGACTTTGGTGCGCGGCCTCATCGTGGGCGCGCTTTCGCATGCGCTCGCCGGCGCTGGCCACCGCGCTTCCACAACAACGGCGCAGGGCGTCCTAGACGCGGTTCGCGCCTACGAAGCGCCGCAGCCATTTTTGCGCGCAAGCACGCAAGGGTGGGGAGCGGCCGAAGAGCGTTTGCCTCAGGGTGATTTCATGTTGCCGAGCGGGCGCGTTGAAGGCGCGTCATTCCCGTTAGCCGAACGCGGCGCACCTGCTGATCTCGAAGCGGCAATCCGTGAAGCGGTGAACCACGATCCGGAAGATGCGCGCTTCTTCCCGCTCGGCGCAGCGCGCGCGCAGGTTCACGAGACCTACATTGTCTCGCAAACCGAAGACGGGATCGTCATCGTCGATCAACACGCCGCGCATGAGCGGCTGGTGTATGAGCGCATGAAGCAGATGCTCTCGAACGGTGGCGTGCGTCGCCAGGCCTTGCTTATTCCGGAAGTTGTCGAACTCGATCCGGCTGAGGCGGACTCTATCGCCGCGCGCGCGGATGAATTGGCGCAGCTCGGTTTAGTGATCGAACCATTCGGGCCGGGGGCCATTCTCGTGCGCGAAACGCCGGCGCTCCTCGGTCATACGGATGCGGCTGGTCTACTTCGCGATCTTGTCGATGACATCGCCGAACTCGGCGAAGCGCATGCGCTAAAGGAGCGCTTGGAAGAGGTGTGTTCGTCGATGGCGTGCCGCGGTTCTGTGCGCGCGGGCCGGCGTCTCACGGCTGAGGAGATGAACGCGCTACTCCGGCAGATGGAAGCAACGCCGTTCTCAGGGCAGTGCAATCACGGCCGGCCCACCTACGTCGAGTTGAAGCTCTCGGACATCGAAAAGCTGTTCGGCCGCCGCTGACGGCCCAAAAGTCGCGAAAACGTCGTATTTGAGCGCGGTCTTCGCTTGCCAAGCGGGCGGCGAAGGCGAAGATGCGCGCTGCGAGAGGAATCTTCGGGGACCATTATGCACAAACTTACTCGGACTTTGGCTGCTGCGGCGGCGTTGGCGCTCATCGCCGCGCCGGCTTACGCGCAATCGCTCAACACAGGCGCGACTGGAACGTATGGGCAAACGCAACTGCGTGCCGGTTTCGAGCCGGACCCATTCAATGTGTCGGTGCTCGGCGGCGGCCCGATCGACATGTCGGAAGTGAACGAGTCCTGCATCGGCTTCGTTGCAACGCGTGCGAGCTATACGCTGCGTTACACCGCGAACGTCGCGGAATTCCCGGCGCTCTATATCGGTGCGATCTCGGATGCCGACACGACGATCGCCGTACGCACGCCCAACAATCAGTGGGTTTGCAATGACGACGCCGTTGGCCTCAATCCGATGGTCGCCATCGAAAATCCGCGTAACGGCCGCTACCAGATTTGGGTCGGGCGTTACGGCACGGAGAACGAAACCGCGCAAGCGACGCTCTTCGTTTCCGAAGTCGGCGGTCCGGAGGAAGATCCGAGCGCAGGCGGTGAAGGTGGTCCGAGCTGGGCGCTCGATCCGGCTTACGGCGCAATCGATCTCGCGGCCGGCTTCATGCCCGATCCGCACACCGTTGAAATTGCCGCCGGCGGCGGGCTCGACGCTTCGGTGGTCGGCTGTGTTGGCTGGGTTGCTCAGGCGCCCGATTATCGCGTGAACTGGACGGCCGGATCAGGCGAACTGCCGCTCATCTTCTCTGTTCAGTCGGACGCCGACACGGTGCTGCTCGTCAACGACGCGGAAGGCAACTGGCTCTGCAACGACGACACGAACGGCCTCAACCCGGCCATCAGCATCACCAACGCGCCGTCTGGCCAGTATGACGTCTGGGTCGGCACGTACATGCAGGGCGACCTGCAAGACTCGGTGCTGAGCGTTTCGGAAATCTATTCCGGCGAATAACGCGCCACACATCAACGAGATTGGGCCGCGCTCTTCACGGAGCGCGGCCTTTTCATTTCACCAGGCGCCGGTGTTTGGCATTGAGGCCCACGGCTCCCGAGGCGCAAGTGCGGCGCCTTCTTGCAGCAACTCGATGGAGATCCCGTCCGGCGAGTGCACGAACGCCATGCGCCCGTCGCGCGGCGGACGATTGATGACAACGCCGCCGTCGGCGAGCTTCTGACACGTCGCGTAGATGTCCTTTACGCGATAGGCGAGGTGGCCGAAATTGCGGCCGCCGCCATATTCGCTCTCGTCCCAATTATAGGTGAGCTCGACCATCGGCGCCTTGCGTTCGCGCGCGAGTTCGACGTCATCGGGCGCAGCCAGGAAAACCAGCGTAAAGCGCCCAGCTTCGTGTTCGGAGCGCGACATCTCGACCAATCCGAGCTTGGCGCAGAAGAAATCGAGCGCGGCGTCGAGATCGCCGACGCGGATCATGGTGTGCAGGTAGCGCATGTGAATCCCTTCTCTCGCCCTACCATGTAGCGCTGGTGGGCGCGCCGGCGAAGACCTCCGCCAAACGCCGGCGCGTTCCGGCTGTCGTTCCCTCCGGCGCAGCGTTGGGCGCGAACCAGCCGCGCTCTGCGATTTCTGGCCCACCGCGCGGCGCGCACGCGCGCCAGTCTGTCGCAAGGTAGAGCGCGACGTGATCGTTCGGGAAGTTGGCGTGATTGGCATAGAAGCCAAAGAGCTTCAGTGCGCCCACAGCCTCGACGCCGGCTTCTTCCGCCAATTCGCGAACTGCGGCGTGTTCCGCCGTTTCGCCCGCTTCAACGCCGCCGCCGGGCAGATGCCAGCCTTTGGCGTAGCTGTGTCGCACCAACATCACGCGGCCTTCCTCATCCTGGCAAATCACGCGGACGCCAAGCGTCATCGGTCGCCGCAAGCGCCACCAGGCGCGCATTAGTGGCGTGATTGCAGGGGCGAAGCGGAGGCGCCATTCGTTCATTGCCGATGGAATGCTGTTGCGCGCGGCGCGACGCAAGCGTCTGATGCAAAGGCGATTGCGCATTTGTGATCGCGACATCTGCGCGCGGCAACTGTAACGCGTGCTTGCACGAGGGAGAGCGCTTTGTCATGCGCGCGCCCATGAGCCAGATCACATTACCGCCGCCTAAGCTTCTGGGCGGCCCATACGTCATGGGCGTCCTGAACATGACGCCGGACTCTTTTTCCGACGGCGGTCTCAACGACGTCGCCGCGGCGCCGCGCGCTTTAGCCATGCTCGACGCAGGGGCCGACATTATCGACGTCGGCGGCGAGAGCACTCGCCCGGGCGCCGCGCCCGTGGATGAACGCGAAGAGATGATGCGTGTCGTCCCGGTCATCGCGGCTTTGCGCGCGGCCACGAGGGCGCCGATCTCGATCGACACGATGAAGCCCAGCGTTGCGCGCGAAGCGATCAATGCCGGCGCCACAATGTGGAACGACGTCAATGCGCTGCGTTCGCCTGGCGCGATCGAGACCGCCGCGAGTCTGCACCGTCCCGTCGTCATCATGCACATGCAGGGCGAGCCAAAAACAATGCAGAGCGATCCGCGTTATGATGACGTCGTCGCTGAAGTGATCGCCTTTCTGCAAGCACGTGTCCGCGATGCCGAAGCCAAGGGCGTTACTGATATTTGGGTCGATCCCGGCATCGGCTTCGGCAAGACGCTCGAGCACAATCTCCAGCTCCTGCGCAGCGTCGCACGGATCGGCGAAGAGACGCGCAAACCAGTGCTGATCGGCGCCTCGCGCAAGCGCTTCATCAACGCTATTGACGAGCGCGCTAAGGATGCCGGCCGTGACCGTCTAGGCGGCTCGATCGCGGCAGCGTTGATCGCGGCGCAGAACAACGCTGCGATGGTGCGGGTGCATGACGTGGCCGACACCGTGCAGGCGCTGAAAGTTTGGCGCGCGACGGTCTAAGTGCGCGAAAGCGTCTTGGAAAAGCGCACAAGGTCAGCCATGTCAGCCTCATGGCAAACGCTGAACCGAAACCCAAAGGCCGCGTGCTGATCGTCGCCGGCTCGGATTCCGGCGGCGGCGCGGGCATTCAGGCCGACATCAAAACCGTCACTGCGCTTGGCGGTTACGCGATGACGGCGGTGACGGCGATCACCGTGCAGAACACGTTGGGCGTCACCAACGTGCACGCCGTGCCGCCAGCGATCGTGCGTGAGCAGATCGAAGCGGTGATGGGCGATCTGGGCAGCGACACGTGGAAGATCGGCATGATGGGCTCGGCCGATCATGTGCGCGCCGTGATGGAGGCGTGGTACGCAGTCGGCGACGGCGCGCCTGTAGTGCTCGATCCGGTGATGATCGCCAAAGGCGGCGCGTCTTTGCTGGCCGATGACGCAATCGCGGTGATCCGCGATGAATTGATGCCGGTCGCCGCCATCGTCACGCCGAACGCGCCGGAAGCGGAAGCGCTGACGGGCATCGAAGTCCGCGATCTCGATGGACAGATCGATGCAGCCGATATTCTGGTGAACCGCCTCGGCGCTTGGAGTGCGCTGGTCAAAGGCGGCCACATCGCGGGAGACATCGTCCGCGATGTATTGCTGACGCGCGACGGGTATCGCGTCTTCGAAAGCCCGCGCATCGACACGCGCGCGACGCACGGCACGGGCTGCACGCTCGCCTCCGCGATTGCCGCGTACAATTCACTCGGCGAACCGCTCGAACCGTCGGTCGAGAAGGCGCGCAGGTACGTCATGGAGGCCATCCGCAATGCGCCTGGTTTCGGGCAGGGGCATCAGCCTTTGGGGCATAACTGGCCGTGTAAACTCGCCTGACGGGCGAACGGCGTTCACCATAAGCTGCGTTGCTGCTGGCGTGCGGGCCTTGGAGTCTGCATAGAAAACGCAATGAAAATCTGGATCGTGCACGCCTTCACGGATCGCGTTTTCACCGGCAACCCGGCAGCGGTCGTGCCGTTGGAACGCTGGCTGCCGGACGCCGTGCTGCAAGCCATCGCGACTGAAAACAAGCTGTCTGAGACCGCATTCGTCGCGCCAACGGGCCTCAAGGGCAATTATCAGCTGCGTTGGTTCACGCCGACGACCGAGGTGCCGATCTGCGGTCACGCGACGCTCGCCGCCGGCGCGATGCTGCTGTCGGAACTCGATCCGTCGCTTGAAGTGGTGGTGTTCGATACGCACGCTGGCGTACTCGTCGTCCGCAACACGCCGGAAGGCTACACGCTCGATCTGCCGCGCAAGCAGCGCTCACCCTGGACGCCGCCCGATGATGTGGCGCTTGCGCTCGGCGTGGATGAAATCTTCGATGCCTTCGTTGGCGAGTACGCTAACGTCGTGCTCGAGAACGAAGATGCAGTGATCAATCTGAAGCCGGATATCGCCGCGCTCAACACGATCATCCGGGGCCCACGCCAAGGTATTCTTGTTGTCAGCGCGCCCGCCGACGAGGGCAAGCCGTACGACTTCGTGCAGCGTTTCTTTGCGCCGGGCGCAGGCGTAGACGAAGATCCGGTCACCGGTTCGGCCTTCGCCGACACCGCACCCTATTGGTGCGATCGCTTCGATCTCGAAAGCGTTGTTGGAAGCCAAGCCTCGCGTCGCGGCGGCTTCATACGCGCGATCCAAACGCTCTCCAGCGTGCGTCTGCTGGGCCAAGTCGCCGTTTATCTGCGCGGTGAACTCGATCCGGCGCTGGCGCGCATTCACAATCGCATCGAAGAACATCCTGAAGCGCCGAAGCGCAAAAAGCGCCGCGCGCGCAAGGCCAAGCAATTGCCCGCGATCTTCGAGGACCCGATGCTGCCGGGGCTTGAGGGCGAAGACCTCAATCTGCCGACTTCACACCCCGCGCCCCCGGAAACCAGCGCCCCGCCGCTGCCGCCGCGCATTGTGGCGCCAGACGCGAAGTAGGGCTAGGTAAGGGCCGTCGCGAGATTTTCGATTTCCGCAAGCGCGGCAGTTGCCTGGCGTTCTGCAGCCCTGGGGTCAGAGCTCCAGTAACGACGGACGGACTTTACCTCACTGAATGCAGCCTCGATCCGTGCGGCGAGACTTTGATCGATCGCTCCCGCAGAAAGCAGTGCCTCAAGCAAGTTGGTGACCGTCCTACGATCGACGGCAACGTGCGGGGCTTTCGCCGCGAGCGTGTCGAACAGTGCGCTCCATTCGCTTTCGAGTCGTGCCTTTAGGCTATTGTCGATGATTGTCTCAGTACGCCGCTCGATTGAGCGTGTCGTCTCTTGGATGCCGCGCACTTGGATTGAAAGTTCTCGTATCTCAGCTGACGTCTCGCGCAGTTTCTCAAGATACTCTGGCATCTTTGCGATTGCGTCAGATGCTTTGCTGAGATTCCGAACACCTTCAACGGCTTTGCCGATGTTGGAGTTTATCGTGGCGACGACCGACAGCAGCACGGGCAGCACTAGAACCGCGATGATGACCGCCGCAACCGGCCACGTGATGACCTCGGGTATCGTACTTAGTGTCACTATGGCCCCCTGGTGCTGAGAACCGAAGATTAGCGCCTAGGTTGTGCGAAGCCAAACTCCATTGCAATCGCCCCCGAACTGGCGCACCACGGTCAGCGGGCCATCCGCTCCCAACGGCGGACGCTCATCTGTGAGGATGGGAGACAAGTTGATGAATACCCCCGCCAAGCCGGCGTCACGCCCGGCTGACCCCCGGTTTTCTTCGGGACCCACCAAAAAACGCCCTGGCTGGACGACGGACGCGCTCAACGGCGCCGTTCTCGGCCGCTCGCACCGCGCCAAAGCCGGCAAGGCCAAGCTCAAGGAAGCGATCGATCGCACGCGCGCCATTCTTGGCGTGCCGGACGATTTCAAGATCGGCATCGTCCCGGCGTCCGATACGGGCGCCGTAGAGATGGCGATGTGGACGATGCTCGGCGCGCGTCCCGTGGATATCTTCGCCTGGGAAAGCTTCGGCGAAGAATGGGTGACGGACGCCAAGCAGCTGAAGCTCGACGCGAAGGTCCACACCGCGCCCTACGGCGCAATCCCTGATCTCAGCGCCGCGCGCAAAGACGCCGACATCATTTTCACGCAAAACGGCACGACCTCTGGCGTGCGCGTTCCGAACTTCGATTGGATCGCCGCCGATCGCGAAGGCATCACAATCAATGATGCGACCAGCGCTGTGTTCGCGCAACCAATCGATTGGTCGAAGTGCGACGTAACGACGTTTTCGTGGCAGAAAGTGCTCGGCGGCGAGGCCGCGCACGGCATGCTGATCCTCTCGCCCCGCGCAATCGCACGGCTTGAGAGCTACGCGCCCGATCGTCCGATCCCGAAAATTTTCCGCCTGACCAAGAAGGGCAAAGTCGATCTCGAAATCTTCGAAGGCTCGACCATCAACACGCCCTCATTGCTGGCGACGGAAGATTATCTCGACGCGCTGAAATGGGCCGAGAGCATTGGCGGCCTTGAAGCGCTGCAGGCGCGCGCCGACGCCAACACCAAGGCGATCGCTGATTGGGTTGCCGTAACACCGTGGGTTGATTTCCTCGCGTCCGATCCCGCGACACGCTCCAACACCAGCGTCTGCATCAAGGTTGTTGACCCGCGTGTGACATCGCTCAGCGATGACGGCCAGGCCGAGTTCGCGAAGAAGCTCAGCGCGCTGCTTGAGAAAGAGGGGGTGGCGTTTGACGCCGCTTCTTATCGCTCGGCGCCGCCGGGCTTGCGTATCTGGTGCGGCGCCACGGTCGATGCGTCGGACGCTGCCGCGCTGACGCCCTGGCTAGATTGGGCGTTCGCCACGCTCGTCACCGATCTCGCGCAAGCGGCCTGAGCTCATGGCGACGCGCTCAAGCGTCGCGTGGCCGCCGATCGTCACGCGCTCCGGCAGTGCTACGCTCACCATCCGCCAAGCCACTTTGGCGGACGTGCCGACGCTTGAGCGTTGGGACGCCGATCCCGACGTCATCGCGTGCGCGACAGACGATCCGGATGCGGAGAAGGCCTTCGAAGGCGCGATCTGGCCCGACGAGATTGCGATGGGTTCGGATGTGACGTGCTATTACATCGCAGAACTCGACGGTCGCCCGATCGGCGCCATGCAAGTCATCGATCCGCATCTCGAACCGACGCATTATTGGGGCGGAATCGAGCCGAACCTGCGCGCCATCGATATCTGGATCGGCAATGATGCGGATCGCAATCAGGGCCACGGCCGCGCGATGATGGCGGCCGTCATCAATCGCTGCTTTGAAGACCCAAGCGTGACCGCCATCGTCATCGATCCACTCAATAGCAACACCGAAGCGCACCGCTTCTATCAGCGCCTCGGCTTCAAAGTCGTCGGCCGCCAGATGTTTGGCGAAGACGATTGCCTCGTTCACCGCCTCGAACGCGCCGATTGGCGCGAAGGAAACTAGCCATGCCAAAAGTTCTGATCAGCGACGAACTCAGCCAAGCCGCCATCGATATCTTCAAGGCGCGCGGCGTCGATGTCGATTTCAAGCCGGGCCTCAAGAAAGACGAGCTGATCGCGATCATCGATCAGTATGACGGCCTTGCCGTGCGTTCGAACACGAAGGCGACAGCCGATGTGATCGCCGCCGCCAAGAAGCTCAAAGTTGTTGGCCGCGCCGGTATTGGTGTCGATAACATCGATATTCCCGCCGCTACTGCGAAGGGCGTCGTGGTGATGAACACGCCGTTCGGCAATTCAATCACCACCGCCGAGCACGCCATTGCGTTGATGTTCGCCGCCGCACGCCAAGTGCCGGAAGCGAACATCTCCACCCAGGCCGGCAAGTGGGAAAAGAACCGTTTCATGGGGCGCGAACTCTACGCCAAGACGCTCGGCCTCATCGGCGCCGGCAATATCGGCTCGATCGTTGCTGACCGCGCTCTGGGCTTGAAGATGAAGGTTGTGGCCTATGACCCGTTCCTGAGCGCCGAGCGTGCGTTGCAGCTGGGCGTGGAAAAGGTTGAACTCGATGAGCTGCTCGCGCGCGCCGATGTCATCACCATGCACGTGCCGCTGACGGAGAAGACCAAGAACATTCTCTCGCGCGAGAATCTTGCGAAGACCAAGAAGGGCGTCATCATCGTCAACGCCGCGCGCGGCGGCTTGGTTGATGAAGCAGCGCTCCGCGAAGCGCTCGAAAGCGAGCACGTCGCGGCTGCCGCATTCGATGTGTTTACGATCGAGCCCGCGAAAGAAAACGTGCTCTTCGGCGCGCCGAACTTCATCGCAACGCCGCACCTCGGCGCTTCCACAAACGAAGCGCAGGAAAACGTCGCGCTCCAGGTCGCCGAGCAGATGAGCGATTATCTGCTGACAGGCGCGGTCACCAACGCGCTCAACATGCCTTCGATCACGGCGGAAGAAGCGCCGCGTCTGAAGCCGTTCGCGGCGCTTGCGGAAAAGCTCGGCGCGTTCGCGGGCCAGATCGTAGATGAAGGCCTCGACGAAGTTGAGATCGAATACGAAGGCGATGTCGCCAAGCTCAACATGAAGCCGCTGACGGCTGCCGCACTTGCCGGGCTGTTGCGCCCGTTGTTGCAGGACGTGAATGTCGTCTCGGCGCCGGCATTGCTCAAAGAACGTGGCGCCGCGCTTACCGAGAGCACGCGCGATGCTTCTCCGACCTATGACAGCCTCATCCGCATCAAAGTGAAAACCGGCGGCGGTTGGCGCACGCTTGCGGGCGCTGTTATCGCCGGTAAGCCGCGCATCGTGGAAGTGAAGGGCATGTCGCTCGAAGCGCCGTTCCATCCCGAGACGCTCTACATCAACAACTCCGACACGCCGGGTTTCATCGGCGCGCTCGGCACGTTGCTGGGCGATGCGCAGGTCAACATCGCAACTTTCCACCTCGGCCGTGAAGGCGCGGGCGGCGAGGCGATCGCGCTGGTGGGCATCGACGCGACGCCGGGCGAAGCAGTGATGCAGAAGCTGAAGGCGCTGCCGCATGTGCGGTACGCGAAGCTTCTTCGCTTCTAGTTGGAACACGGCGAACGTGCAGACGTTCAACTCTTTGGCGGCGAGTGCCGCCAAAGGGGGTGTCCATGAAACTCAAGCTGTTGGGCTCGACGCTGCTTTGGGCAGTAGCGAGCCTTGTTGCACCCGCGCATGCGGACGTTGAGGAAGTGCGCATCGGTGTCGTCGGCAACATTCGCTCCGACCATGGCGATATTGTTGAAGGCAAGCACGAGGGCGAGAACATTGAGCTAGAGCTCATTTCGAGTTCGCCGGATTTCCTCAATCTGATCGGTTCGCCGCGCCCGTACGCGATGGTCTCCGTCGCGACCGACGAAGACGGCGTGAATTTCGGCGGCGTTGGCGTTATCTGGCGCTGGGAGTTCGCCGACGGCTGGGCGTTCGAGCCGGGCTTTGGCTACATCGTCCACGACGGCGAGATCGACAATCCGTTTCCCGACAACTCGCCCGCCGGCAACGCGTTCGAAGAAGACAATCAGCTGCTCGGCTCGCGCGATCTTTTCCGCACGACGTTCGCGCTGGAGCGCGAATTGGGCGACCGCGCTGCGATCCAGCTCATGTGGGAGCACATGAGCCACGGCCAGATTCTCGATAGCGGGCGCAATCAGGGGCTCGACTATGTCGGCGTCCGGTTCGCCTATCGCTTCGATCCAGATCCCGCCGACTAGGTTATGGCCGCGGGCAGGTGATCGTGCTGCCGCCGACGGCGAGTGAGACGCTTGTCGCGCTCAACGCTGTAATGGTGCGCACGTTCTGTTGGCCGACGACACGCTGCATGGCGCTTTGCATGTTGTTCCAGAGTTGTGTGCCGGGGATGATTGGCTCGCTATTGAGGCGGCCCCACACCAGGTCGAAGGCCGATCCGGTTTCGATGAGTTGGTCGCCGTTGATGGTCCAGCTGCCTTCGCCGACGATGACAAAATAGAGATCGCGGCCGCCAGCTGTGTCGTGGTTTGTGCCCATGCTGATGAAGGTTCCGTCGGGGCGATAGGTGGTGGTGACGGTCATGTTGCCGGACGGGGTTTGCGCCGAGCATTCCCAAGAGCCGATGATGTCGCGGTATTGCGATGGCGTTTGCGCAGACGCTGGTTGCGCCAAGGTCGCGACGAAGGTGAATGCGATGGCAGCGAGCGCGTTCGTCCAAATGGTCTTCATGATAATCCCCCAACTCATTGCGCCAACGCTAACAGCCGCCCGCAGCGCTGAAAAGTTCCGGCGTTACAAAATCGTAGCGCAGCGCGTGCTTCCCGCCTGCGCTGCGCGCTTTAGTTTGGAGCGTTCAAGGAGAGCGCATGCGAGTCGCGGCGGCGGGAATTTTGGCGTTTGGCGCCGTGTCGGCGGTAACGCCCGAAGCGCATGCTGGCGTAAATGAAGTCCAACTCGGCGTGATGGATCACAACATTTGCGTCACAAATTGCGATAATGCCGACAAGGAAGACGGCCCCAACCTTGAACTCCAAATCTCGTTCGACTCGCCAGGCTTCCTCGATTGGGCAGGCAGCCCGCAGCCTTATCTGATGGCTTCGATCAACACCGCCGGCGACACTAGTTTCGGCGGCGGCGGCCTCGAATGGCGCTGGAATTTCGCTGGCAATTGGGCGTTCGAGCCAGGCCTTGGAGTCGTCGTCCACAATGGCGAGGTCGACAATCCGTTTCCCAATGGATCGCAGGAGGCGTTCGATTTTTCACAAGAGCACGTGCTGCTCGGCTCTGACGTGCTCTTCCGCACGTCACTCGGTCTCACCTACGATTTCGAAGGCCCGTGGGAAGCGGGGCTCTTCTTCGAACATTTGAGTCACGGCCAATTCCTCGCTTCCGGCCGCAATCAGGGCCTCGACGAGTTCGGCATCCGCTTCGGCTATCAATTCGGCGAGTAGCGGTAGCGCGACACAACCACTAGTATGCCGCCCGCTGTGGCTGCGGAGTGTGTCGTGACAAAGGAACTCACTGATTTTTTCGCCGACAAAGAACGCAAACGTCGCGTGCTCGCGCTTGATGGCGGTGGCGTGCGCGGCATGTTCACCATCGGCGTGTTGAAAGAGCTCGAGGCAGAGCTGCGCCGTCGATTCAACGATCCGAAGTATTTGCTGTGCAACTACTTCGATCTCATCGTGGGTACCTCAACGGGTTCGATCATCGCGACGGGTCTCGCGTTGGGCATGTCGGCGGCCGAGATATCCGCGTACTACAAAACGCTTTGCCCCGAGATATTTGCAAAGCCCGCCCATGACGCAATCGCGGCCATTCACTCCGGCCGTCACGCCAGCGGTCCACTGACGAAGGCGTTGCATCAGGCGTTTGGCGAGGAGACTCTCGGCTCAAAGAAACTTCGAACCGGACTCGCTGTAAACGCGATGCGCCTGGACAAGGGCAGCGCGTGGATAATGTGCAACAATCCGAAGTGGGACTTCTACGAAGACAGTGAGAAGGACGAGAAAGGCGGGGCTGCCAACAAGCGCTTTAGATTGTGCGACCTGGTGCAGGCAAGCGCCGCTGCGCCATTCTATTTCCGAGGCTTGCCGCTTACGGTGGCGACCGATCAGACAGGAAAGCTCTCTATCGAGGATGGGTTTTTTGTCGATGGCGGGGTGAGCGGAAACAACAACCCGGCGCTTGAGGCGCTTATGCTCGTGCGCGACAGGGCCTACGGGTTCGAATGGAAGCTTGGCGCCGATCAACTTTACATTCTGAACGTCGGCACCGGGACGCTACGCGGCGCCATCAAAGCAAAGGAAATGAAGCGCAAAGCACCTTGGGCGCAGGCGCGAGAGTCATTGTCGCACATGATCAGCGCCGTTTCGCTCAAGGACGTTGCTGTGCTGCAGGCAATGTCTCGATCCGAACGTCGCTGGATCATCAACATTGAGAAGAGCGATCAGCCCGGCGCGCCATACTTATCGGAGGACCCGCAGTTTGATTATCAGCGTGTTGATGTGCGCCTAGATCGCGAAGCGCCCACCGATGCGCGCGGCGCAGAGCATGCGTCGCACTTCTTGGGCCGGCCGTTGACAGAAGCGGAAGCGGCGGGACTCTCAGCAATAGACAACAAATATGTGCCCAACCTCATGCTGCTCGACGATTTGGGACAACGGGTTGGCCGAGCGCATTTTAGCGCTCAGAATCCAAGGCCTGTTTTTGACGAGGGTCGCCGCTAACTCAACGCCGGCGCTGGCAGGTGTAAAAGCCAGCGTACGCCGTATCGCCTTCGATGCGGATTTCGCCGGTTGTCGTCGTGCCAATGTTCGATTGCGATTGCCGGTAGAGCGCCTGCCACTCCGGGTCGCTCGACGGCACTTCGACGCCGTTGCGGATGTAGCGGTCGAACGTGGCGCGTTCCTTCGTATCGCTTAGCACGCCGTTTTCGAAACGATAGCTGCCGCCGCCGCCGCCTTCGATGGAATTGTTGCCGGCGCTGATGCGCTGGGTGGCGACGTATGTGCCGTCGGCGCGATAGTCGAACGTGGCTTCGCGGGTGAGACCGTCAGCTTCGCCGGTGCAGGTCCAAAAGCCCACGAGTGGCGACGTCTGCGCAGTCGCGTTCGATGCGCCAAGCGCCAGCGCCAAAACCACGCCCGCCGCAACCGCTTTAATCCGTGACATCCACACCTCCAGCTTTCGCCCGCACGCTAGCAGCGGCGTGCAGCGTCTCGCCAGCCCCCAACGGCAGCGTTCGTTGCAGTTTCAGGCTGATTCGCCGCCCTCGCAGCGCTTGACGCCGCGCCCGGAAGGCGACACGCAACGCCCGGATTAGGAGCGTGAAGTTATGGCAGGCGTGATCGTCGTCGGCGCCCAATGGGGTGACGAAGGCAAAGGCAAGATCGTCGATTGGCTGTGCAACCGCGCCGATGTCGTGGTGCGCTTTCAGGGTGGTCACAATGCCGGCCATACGCTTGTTGTTGGCAACACCACATACAAGTTGGCGCTGCTGCCGTCCGGCGTCGTCCAAGGCAAACTGTCCATCATCGGCAATGGCGTGGTCGTCGATCCTTGGGCGCTGGCCAGCGAAATCGAAAAGATCGTCGCGCAAGGCGTGAAGATCACGCCCGAGAAGCTGGTGCTCTCCGATCAGGCTTGCCTTATCCTGCCGTTCCACCGCGATCTCGACGCCGCGCGCGAAGCGCAAGCGGGCGCTGCCTCCATCGGCACTACTAAACGCGGCATCGGCCCTGCCTACGAAGATAAAGTCGGCCGCCGCGCCATTCGTGTCGCCGATCTCGCCGATCCTGAAGCGATCGCCTGGAAGATTGAGCGCCTGACCGCGCACCACAACGCGTTGCGCAGCGGGCTGGGCTTGCCGGAAATCGATGTCGCGGCGCTTAAGAAAGAGCTCGCCGAGATCGCGCCAAAAGTGCTGCCTTATGCGCAACCGGCGTGGCGCGTGCTCAATGCGGCGTTTGAAGATTCAAAGCGCGTGCTGTTCGAAGGCGCGCAGGGCATGCTGCTTGACGTCGATCACGGCACATATCCGTTCGTGACGTCGTCCAACGTCGCAGCGGGGCAGGCGTCCGCCGGCTCCGGTGTTGGCCCGCGTAAGATCAGCTACGTTCTTGGTCTAGTGAAGGCCTACACCACGCGCGTCGGCGCAGGGCCTTTCCCAACCGAGCTCGATGATGAAAATGGCAAGCGCCTCGGCGAAATTGGCCACGAGTTCGGCACCAATACAGGCCGTGCGCGCCGCTGCGGCTGGTTCGACTCGGTGCTGGTGAAGCAATCGATCGCGCTCTCCGGCATTGACGGCATCGCACTCACCAAGCTCGACGTGCTCGACACGTTCGACGAGATCAAAATCTGCACCGGCTATAAGCTCGGCGGCAAAGTCATCGACTATCTGCCTGCGAGCTTGAAAGAGCAGCAGGCGGTGGAGCCGGTCTATGAAAGCCTGCAAGGCTGGAAATCGACGACACGCGGCGTGCGCTCGTCCAAGGACCTGCCGGCCAACGCCATCAAATATGTGCGCCGCATCGAAGAGCTGATCGGCTGCCCGGCGGCCATCGTCTCCACCAGTCCGGAGCGCGACGACGTCATCCTCATGCGCGATCCGTTCAAGGCGTAAGCGCCTAAAGAGCGACTGACGGCTGGGGAGTGGGGTGGCGACCCCGGGCGGTTTGGGCTAGTTCCGAGGCACGATTACTCGCCGGGGAACAGAATGACGGCCGACAACGAAAACGAACCACGCGGCGGCCCCCGCTTTTCCGTTGAAGAGGCGCGCCGGCGCGCCGAACAAGCGCTGCACAAGAGCGAATTCATCCTCTCCCGCGCCTGGGGCTTGCTGCGCGAGCCGAACAAGGAATGGGAGCAGATCAAAGCCGAGCAGACGACGATTCCGAACATCCTGATCGGTTACGTTGCGCCGCTTGCGGCGTTGCCGTCGATCTCGACGCTCATAGGCGGCTATGTCATTGGCGCCGCGACGCCGATCGGGACCGCCATCGTGAGTGCGGTCGTGTCGTGGATCGTCGGCGTGGCGATGGTCTATCTCTTGGGTCTCATTATCGCGGCGGTCGCCGACAACTTTGACTCAGACCGCGACGAGCTCGCCGCGCAAAAGATCGCGGCCTATTCGATCACGCCGTTCTTCCTCTCGACACTGCTCCTGATCTACCCGCCGCTTCTGTGGGTGCCGATCCTGGCGCTCGGCGCCATGGTCTATCTCGTCTATTGCGGGCTGCCGATCTTGATGAACACGCCAAAGGATCGCGCGACTGCCTATGCGGGAACGGTGACGATCGCAGCACTCGTCACGTTCATCGTGCAAATGGCCGTCGCAAGCTGCGTCACGGGCTAGGCGCTAAACCTCGAACAGAGTGTACGGCGTACCTGTCTCTTTGAGCGCAACCATCTGCGCGCAATTATAGACCGGCACGCCGCCCGGCGTTTCGCCGCGATGCGTGCCGCGATGGGCGTGACCATGCACGACGGCCCGCACGTTCTCGAACTGATCGACCGTCTGGGCCAAACGTGAATTACCCAGGAACGGCATGATTTCCGGAGGCTCGCCTTCAAGCGTGCCGGGGATTGGCGCGTAGTGCAGCACCGCAACGGCGCGCTCTGTACGCAGCATGCGCAAGCCATTCTCCAGTTTTTTGTTCTCCTCCATGCACGCCTGCACGAACGCTTTCACCGACGGCTCGCCGAACGACGAGAGCATGCCGCGGCCAAAGCCGCCCATCGAGCCCATGCAGCCGGCAAAGCCTACGCCGTCATGCTCAAACGACTCGCCATTGTCCAACACCCGCACGCCGGCGTCGTTGAGGTAGGATTTGACCACATCAGGTTGGTCACTTTCGTGATCGTGATTGCCGAGCACAGCGAAAACGGGGATCGAGACCGTGCTTAGATCTTCGGCCAGTAAGATGGCTTCGCTGGTCTTGCCGTAATTGGTGAGATCGCCGCACAGAATGAGCACGTCGGCCTTCGTGGAAATATCCGCGAACAGCCCGCGATAGTCGTCGGTGCGGTTTTCTTGCACGTGCAGATCGCCGATCGCCGCCACGCGCATCTTACGCGACTGGGTCATGCTTCTCTTCCAGTCCCTTGCCGATAATATCGGCGTAGCCCCACTCGGAAATGTCGGTGACATAATCGCGCGCGCTGAACAGGCGTCCACGGCAGACGCGTACGTTTGATTGCGGCATATCGAGATGCGCCGTCATGCGCGCGATCAGCTCGTCCATCAGCCAGCGCGGCACGAGATGGCGCTCGCTCGGATAGATGTAGCGGAAGTTCACCAGGTGCGTGAGCAGCACTTCCCAGTGCAGCTCCATATAGCGAAGGAGGCGCTTCCAATCTATCTCTGCGTGCTGCTTCAGAATGACGTGCGCCACATCGGCGCCGTCATAACGATAGCGATCCTGTACGAAAATCTTCGACCAGATCAGCTCGGTCGGTTTGATGATCCGGACTTTGGTGTCGTAAACGTCGATCATCGGCGCATCATCGAACCACTCATCCGTGATCGCGATCTCGGTGGTGCGGCAGCTATAGATGACGTCGAAGAAGTATTTGTTGTTATAGATCTTCGCGAGCCAGCGCTCGTCCTCGACTTCGATCTGGTAGCCGCGCTCCTGGAAAAACTGCAGAATGCGCGGGTAATCGCCGGCCTTGCAGAAGATATCCAAATCTTTCGTTGGTCGCGAAATGCCCGTGTATGCGCTCACGGCATACGTGCCCGCGAGCAGGAAGGGGATATCGCTTTCAGCGAGCAGCTTTAAGCCATCGATATAGAATTGCTCCGCTTCAGGTGGCGGTTGGAATACGACATCTTCGGCGAAACTGGTCATAGCCAAAGCAAACGAGCGATAGGAACCTTTCGTTCCCGTCAGCCCTCGCGACGCTCCGCTTCGCGCCCTGCAAGCAATGCTACGCAATTGGCGTCTTCCGCGAGGCCCGCGTCCACAAATGGCAAGATCGCAGCGATCGGCGCGATGAACGAGCCGAGCGCTGCCGCAAGTCCACCTTGTCCCGCGACGCCGCCGGCTTGAATGCCGACTTCCGGCGTGCGCCAGCGGCCATCGATATTGATCGGCGTTGCAACGCGGATCAGGCGCGGCTCTTTCGGCTCGCCTTCAATCTCAAGGTTCAGCGTCTCGTTGCGCAGACTCACAACACCGCCGCCGCGGATCAGCATGGTCTCGGTATCGAACACCAGCGAGCGCACATGCGCGACGCCGCGGCGGACATCGAAGCTCGCAACGCCGCAGCGCACTGGAATCGTGCTATCGGTGTCTGTGAGCAGCAGGCCCAATCCGCGCGTGACGTTGATGCCGGTGAGCTCCGCGAACGCCTCGCGCACTTCGCCAGCCGGCATCACCAATGAAACGCGCCCATTAGCGTTTGCCGCCGCATCCCGCACCGAACCGCCGCTGCCGCTGAGCTGCACGCGTCCAACCAGCGAACCCGTGACAGGCTGGCGCTCACCCATGCGCAGGAACGATTCAATCCGCGCATTCGAGAGCCGCACGTCAAGATCAACGCGCGGCGTCTCCTCGCGCGCATTGATCGAAACCGCGCCACCGACGCGACCTTGCGTCAGATCAAGCGTCATCGGATCGAGGCGCAGCAAGCCGCGATCGAGATTGATGTCCAGCGAAAGCGCGCGCACCGGCATGCGTTCGCTCACGACACGCGTAGCGCGGTACGAAACGCGCGCGTCCATGTTGCGCACGCGGCTGATGTCGAGCTGTGTATCCGGCAGCAAGCGCCCTTGCGCCTGCAGGTTCGCCGCCATTTGCCGCTGCTCAGCCGAAGCGGTTTCGCCACCGGCTGTGCTTGGCGGCGCGCCGAGGACGGTCAGCAAATCGTCAAAGTCCAATCGGTTGGACGCGAACGCGCCTTCCAACAGCAAACGATCATCGCGCTGGCGCGACGCCGTGAACTCCCCGCGCAGATCACTATCGCCAACACGGCCCGCCAAGCGCGGCATGCCGTAGGTGATGCCGCGCCGCTCAACAACGCCGCTCAAATTGTACGGTGGCGTGTTCGGCAGCGCCAAACCGATGAGCGTGTAGAGATCGGCGAGGTCCGGCCCAGAGGCTTGCACTTCTGCGCTCCAGCGCGAGAAATCGAACGGACGCGTGATCGAGCCGTCAGCCTGAATTCGCGTACCGCCAGCGCGAACATCAGCCACAAACGGATACGGCCGATCGCGGCGCACGTTCAGTAACGGTGCGCCCGTCAGCTCAACTTCGAACGGCCGATTGTTGATCTGGCCTTCGCCCATGAGCGCAAAGCGGCCCGGATTGTTCGGATCGAGCGTTTCTTCCGTGGTGAAGTTCGCGTCCAGCACCATGCGGCGCTTCGCGTCCTCGAAGAGGATGTGACCATCGGTCAGCGCAAATTCGCGGATCGCGGGGAGTTCAAACGGACGCCCCGTCGAGGCGCGCGACGGGGCCCAGTTCGAAACGCCGTCTTCGCCACGATAAAGCGACACGTCCGCGCCGCGCAGATTGATGCGCGTAAACTCAAACCGGCCGATGAAGAGCGGCAGTAGCCGCACCGACACATCGGCCTCCGCCACCTCGGCAAACGCGCCGCGCTCGCGATAGCGGCTCGGATTGCCGACATAGAGCTCGCGCACGCTGATATGCGGCGTGAACGACCATGGATCGACGTCGAGATCGCCGCGAATGACGATCTCACGCCCCGTCGCGGCCGACGCCATGCGTCCGATCGGTCCGCGCAGCGCATTCCAATCCGCGAACGTAACGAACAGCACGAGCGTCGTGATCAGCACGCCGAACACGCCGCCAGTCCAGATCCCGATCCGTTTCCACGGCCAAAGGCGCGCGCGAGCCCAACCAGCGGCGGCGCCAGTGCGAGCGCGCGTCGCTTGCCGCGCGCTCCAGGCGCGAACTTCACCGAGCCGGTTTCGCGGCGTGGGGGAGGGATCGGACATCGGTCAAAAAACCTTCGTCCTGCCAACACGCTACAGCAGCGCGCGTTCCAAAAAACGCTGCCGCTTACCGCCTTTAGACGCCTCAGCGCCGCAAAAGCGCCGCGTCCGTTTCGAACCATTAACGAAAGCTTAAACGACCTCCTGCACACCGAGGCTGGGGTCGAGTGCGGGCATGAGCGAATCGTGAGACGCGGTTGAGCTCCGGAGCGGGAAATGAGCCAGTACAGTGCGCCGTCCATGCATGACCTGAAGCCACGTATCGTGGTGTTCGGCGTCGGCGGCGCTGGCGGCAATGCCGTCAACAACATGATCGATGCGGGCCTGCAGGGCGTCGACTTCGTCGTCGCCAATACGGACGCGCAAGCGCTGACCCGCGCGAAGACGCCAAACCGTCTGCAACTTGGCCACGCCATCACTGAAGGCCTCGGCGCCGGCGCACGTCCGGAAGTCGGTCAAGCGGCGGCGCAGGAGAGCCAGCCGGAGATCATCGAGTTTCTCGAAGGCGCGCACATGGTGTTTGTCGCCGCCGGCATGGGCGGCGGCACCGGCACGGGCGCGGCGCCCGTTATCGCGCGCACGGCGCGTGAGCGCGGCATCCTGACGATCGCCGTCGTCACCAAGCCCTTCCACTTCGAGGGCCAGCGCCGCATGCAACTCGCCGAGACCGGCGTGCAAGAGCTGCGCAAGCATGTCGACACGCTGATCGTCATCCCGAACCAAAACCTCTTCCGCGTCGCCAATGAGCGCACGACGTTCGCTGAAGCCTTCCAGCTTGCGGACCAGGTGCTGTACTCGGGCGTACGCGGCGTCACCGATCTGATGGTGATGCCGGGCCTGATCAACTTGGATTTCGCCGACGTCCGCACTGTGATGGCCGAGATGGGCACCGCGATGATGGGCACCGGCGAAGCCGGCGGTCCGAACCGCGCGCTCGATGCAGCCCACGGCGCGATGGCCAATCCGCTCTTGGACATCGTCTCCATGCGCGGCGCCAAGGGCGTGCTGATCAACATCACCGGCGGCTTCGACATGACGCTGTACGAAGTCGATCAAGCTGCCAACGAGATCCGCGCCGAAGTCGATCCGAACGCCAACATCATCCTAGGCTCGACGTTCGACGAACAGCTTGAAGGCAAGATCCGCGTGTCTGTGGTTGCCACTGGCATTGATGACGAAGCCATCGTCACGCAACAAACCGTGGTCGAGCCCGCGCGCCGCGCTGCTGAGGCGCCGGTGATGCGCCGTCCGGCTGTGCCGGTAGCGCCGCCTGCGGTGCGTCCTGAACCGCCGCGCGAACCTGCGCCGCAGCCTGTGCGCACGCCAGCTTACGAAGAGCCGCGCCCGAGCTTCGCCAATGACATCGAGCCCGAGCGCCGCGAGCGCGGCGGCGGTTTCAGCTTGTTCGGTTGGAAAAAGCCCGAACAGCGCGAGGAGGAGCCGCAACTCAGCGACTTCCACGTCGACGATACGCCGCCGCCGGTCGCGCCGCGGGATGACCAACCGCGCGATCCGTCGCTCGACGAAGAGCTAGAAATCCCAGCCTTCCTCCGCCGGCAAATGAACCCGCGCTAATCGGGGACTTCACTATAGCGGCACGGCGCGCCACCCATTCCCGGATTGGCCGCAAGGCCAAGTCCGGGACCCATAAACACGTCTGTTTCATGCAGAGCGCAAAACGCGACGCAGATGTGTTTATGGGTCCCGGGCTCGATGCATGCATCGCCCCGGGAATGGGTGGATAGAGTGGTGCGCTATCCTGCGAACATTCGGCGCAACGCGCTGAAAACGCTGCGTCTCTGCAAAATGAATCCGACCCACTCCACCCCGTGCGATGATGCGCGCATCTCCAACACGGGAGGCTCGGATCCAAAGCCTGAAGCGTCGGAGATGCGATTTGAACGTGATGTGATGGAAGTTCGTGAGAAGGCCCGTCGCTGCTCCGTGAGATGAAAGGAAGCGGAGAACCCTCGCGCGGTGATTTGGACACAGCGCGGAGCACGTCAATCGGGAACGGAGACACGGCGCTAAGGCTCGCCGGATACCCAGCGTCGCGAGTGGTCGATTTGTGTAACAGCAGCTGTGGCGGGAACGGGCCGCGTCGATCCTTGCGTTGAGTGATGCTGCAGCTCACTCAACGACTCGTCTGCTCTGACACGTATGGCCCCCGGATGCTCATTGTGAACGCCGCGTGGCTCCGCCGGTTGCACAACAGATCGCGCAAGGGCGCGCTTCGGCAACACCCTCGCTACCAATCTTTTTGAAGCTTCAGTCGAAGCGCGTCCTTGCTCTCCCGCCCGCAGCGCTCACGTGCGTGCGGCGCGGACTCACGCGCCCCAGAGCTTCTTGCGCAGCACAGCCTCGCGCTCGCTCATCATGCCGGCTTTGGCGAGTTCGTCGAAGAGCGCTAGCGCTTCCATGCGATGGTCTTCGGCGTTGGCGCCGTTAGCGCCAGCGAGGTGCGCGTGAACGATAGCGCGGAAGCGCAAGCTCTCGGGCGTGTCGTCATCGGAAAAAATGCGCTCAGCGACGTGCAGCTGCTCTTCCCAAGCACTGCGCGCCGCGTCGCGATCACCGCACGCAAGCGACGCCAGGCCGAGCCGCTCCAGCGCCGATGCAAACGCATAGAGCGCGCGCCGGCTGTTCGGCGTGTCCTCGAGTAGTTTCAATCGAATAGACGCGCTCTCATGAAACGCTGCGCGCGCGCTCTGTGAAGAGTCGCTGTCCAGCGCAAGCTCGCCGTGCTTCACCAGCGCCGAGGCAAGCGCGCGCAGGTGCGCGGAGTCTTGCGGGGCGCGCTCGCAGGCGAGGCGCCGGAATTCGACCGCGCGCGCCAAAGCGTCCTGCGCTTGCGGCAGCACGCCGGCTGCGCGCGCCGTTTCGGCAAGCCGATCCCAAGCTGCCGACGCTTCGCTCAGCCACACGGCCGAGCCGTGCGTCTCTGCCAGCGCCTCGGCCCGCATACGCGCCGCATCTGCCGCTTCGCGCGCCTGATTGAGATCGCCGCAGCGCAAGGCGTGGTCGGCTTGATCGATCAATATGCGTTGCAGGAACCGCTCCGGCGCCTCTGCGCCGCCGCTACGCAAGCTGAGCGTCTCCGCCAAGGCGCGCGCCTGCAGCAGCGATTCCGCTGCAGCGTCGTGATCGCCGAGCGCCGCGCGCAAAGTCGCGCGCAAGCGCCACGTGCCTGCGAGCGACCACGCTTCGTCCGGATGCTTCGCCGCCAATCGCACGCGTGCTTGCAGTGCTTTATCCATCGCCGCGCGTGCTTCGTCGGCTGCGCCGCGTGCGTAATCCGCTTCCGCTGCAAGCGCCCATGCATCAGCGAGCACAGCGCGCCAATGGGGTTCATCGCTCTCGGTGATCGCCAGCGCCTCGTAGCGCCCGATCGCTTCCCCACAACGCCGGCGCGCCGATGCGGCTTGATCGCTATCCAGATCGAGCGCGCCCAAACGCAATTCGGCGTCGGCAATGTCGGCGGCAAGCATCGGGGTCTCGTTCACCTGCGCCGCGCAGGCGCGGAGCAAAGCGAGCGCGCCTTCGGCCCCGGCGCGTGCGCGATCGAAATGGCCCTCGCCGGCATCGAGTTCGGCCAAACGTCCGCGCGCCCGCGCAAACCAACGCGCAGCCGTGACATTGCTGCGGTCGCCGCTGAGCAGGGCATCCTCGATCTTGAGCGTGGTCTCGAAATAGCCGCGCGCCGCCGGCCACTCGCTGCGCATGCGCGCGATCTCGCCCAGCATGAACGCCGCCCTAGCGCGTGCGGCCTGGTCGATCGCCTCGCCGAGCACCGCTTGCGCCTCAGCTTGGGCGGAGGCGACATCGCCCTGTTCCGCCGCCAGTCTTGCAGCCGCCAGACGGGGGGTCGGATCGAGCGGTTCCAGCTTGGACACCAGCGCCAGGGCCTGCCGCGCCAGGCCCGGGTCGTCGCGCTCGGCCAAAAGCGCAGCCCGCTTGGCCGCCACAAGCGCGCCCGGACCGCCCTCGCGGGCCGTTTCCAGGAGCGCTTTGGCTGTTGCGGGCTGTTTAACTTCTTCTGTCACTTTTCAATGCTTTACGGGCAATTCATTAACGGTCACAAACCGTAACGCAACGTGTGTTGTCCGCCACCGAAGTGTCACGATATCTGGACGCTCGGGTCGGGGGACCTGAAATGCCCTGGCGGGGGGACAACACGGTGGTTTCGGTGCGTCGTCAGCAAACTATAGCAGGCCCGGCTGTGTGTGCGGGCATTGGCGTCCACTCTGGCGCGCATGTGCGCATGGTGCTGTCGCCTGCGCCCGTGGACACCGGTATTGTGTTCATCCGTTCCGACGTGCGCGGTGTGGATAACGCTATTCGCGCCCATGCCGATTCAGTCACAGACACCCGCAACTGCACCACGCTGACCAATCCGAGCGGAGTCGGGATCGCCACGGTCGAGCACTTGATGTCGGCCTGCACGGGCCTCGGCATCGACAATCTGATCGTTGAGTTGGACGGCGCAGAGCTTCCGATCCTCGACGGTTCGTCCGCGCCTTTCGTGCAAGTGCTGCTCAATGCGGGTCTGCAACAACAGGCCAAGCCGCAGCGCGTGATCCGTATTCTTGAGCCGATTGAAGTCCGAATGGGCTCGAAAAGCGCCGCTTTGATGCCTGCCGAGACGTTTGAGGGCCTGGATCTCGACGTCACCATCCGCTTTGCCGATCCGGCTATCGGCGTGCAGCGCCGCCGTCTCGAGCTCACGGCGTCGGCGTTCCTCAACGATATCGCTGACGCGCGCACCTTCGGCTTCATGGCTGACGTTGACGCGATGCGCGCCGCCGGCCTCGGCCGCGGCGCCTCGATGGACAACACGGTTGTCGTCGATGCTGGCCGCGTTGCGAACCCGGAAGGGTTGCGCTTCGACGACGAATTCGTCCGCCACAAGCTGCTCGACGCGATTGGCGATTTGAGCCTCGCAGGTGCGCCCATTTATGGCCGCTTTGTGGCCGACCAGCCTGGCCACGCGCTTAATGCGCGTCTGGTGCGGGCGCTTCTGGATACGCCGGAAGCGTGGTGCTGGGAGCACGGCCACGCCGTTGAAACCGACCGGGACGTTGCTCCCGCGCTTGTTGCGGCAGCCGGCTGATTTTCCCCAATCGGATGACAGTTGCTGGCGCTTTGCGCCGCGCCTGCGTTCCTGTATCAGCGGTGGCGGCGGGATGCTTCGGCATGCCTTTTGGGTCCTGAGCAAGAAGAGGCCAGGGGATGAATTTGCGACAAAAGCATGTGATGCGGGCTCTTGCTTTGGCCGTAATGGCCACGGGGGTGAGCGCGTGCGGCACCTTTGGCGGCCGCGACGACCGCGAGCGCGTGCAGTTCGTCGATGAGCCTGTGGCTCAGCTCTACAATCGCGGCGCAGAGCAATTAGATCGCCGCAACTGGGCCTACGCGCTGATCTACTTCCAGGAAGTTGAGCGTCAGCACCCGTATTCGTCATGGGCGCGCCGCGCGATGCTCATGCAAGCCTACGCGCACTATCAAGCGCGCGAGTACGATGCCTCGATTGAAGATGCGCAGCGTTTCGTAGCGCTCCATCCGGGCAATGAGAGCGCGCCTTACGCTTACTATCTGATCGCCATCTGCCACTTCGAGCGCATCCTCGACGTCGGCCGCGATCAAGGCACGACTGAACGCGCGCTCGCTGCGCTGAACGATGTCGTGCGCCGCTATCCCGATTCAGCCTATGCGCGCGATGCGCGCCTGAAGCTCGACATGGTCTATGACCAACTCGCCGGCAAAGAAATGGAGGTCGGCCGCTTCTATCTGGAGCGCGACCAGCACTTGGCCGCGATCAACCGCTTCCGCATCGTCATCGAGAACGAAAACTACCAGCGTTCGTCGCACACACCGGAAGCGCTACATCGCTTGGTCGAGGCGTACCTCTCCGTCGGCATGGTCGAAGAAGCGCAACGTATGGCGGCGATCCTTGGCCACAACTATCCGGGCAACGTCTGGTATCAGCGCTCATACGCACTGATGACGGAGTCCGGTGTCGCGCCGGTGGCGGAAGAAGAAGCACGTCGCCGCGGCTGGCTCGGCCGCACGTTCGGGGCGGTGTTCTAAGCCCCGGAGGGGCGAGTGGCGGACAAACCCGTCGATAAGCTGGCAGCGAAAGATGCGGCGGCGGAGCTTCAGCGCTTGGCTGCTGAGATCGCGCGCCACGACAAGCTATACTATTCAAAGGACGCGCCCGAGCTAACGGACAACGAGTACGACGCGCTGCGTAAACGCAACGCCGCTATCGAAGCGCGTTTCCCCGATCTCGTTCGCGAAGACAGTCCGTCGACACGCGTCGGCGCGGCGCCCGCCGAGAAGTTCGGCAAGGTCCGCCACAGCGTGGCGATGCTCTCGCTCGACAATGCGTTCGATGGCGATGACGCACGCGCTTTCGTTGCGCGCGTGCAGCGCTTCCTCAACCTTGATAAGGCGCCGGTTATCACGGCCGAGCCGAAGATAGACGGGCTCTCCGCGTCACTGCGCTACGAGAACGGCAAGTTCGTGCAGGGCGCCACGCGCGGCGATGGCCGCGAAGGCGAAGACGTCACCGCCAACCTGCGCACCATTAAAGACATCCCGCACACAATCAAAGATGCGCCGGCTGTCCTGGAAGTGCGCGGCGAGGTCTACATGGAAAAGGCCGCGTTCGCCGCCATGAATGCGGGGCTCGAGAAAGAGGGCAAGCAGACTTACGTCAATCCGCGCAATTCCGCCGCCGGCGCGCTGCGTCAACTCGATGCAAAAATCACCGCCACGCGGCCGTTGCGATTCTTCGCGCATGGCTGGGGCGAATTGAGCGAGCCGCTGGCAGCGACGCAATACGAGAGCGTGCAGCGCTTGGCGAAGCTCGGTTTCCCGCTCGCGGGCATCAAGCGTGCGAAGACCGCTGAAGAGTTGCTCGCAATTTACGAGAGCATCCACGAGGGTCGTCAGAAACTCGCTTATGAGATCGACGGCGTCGTTTACAAGGTCGATGATCTTGGTTTGCAGCAGCGCCTCGGCTTCGTCTCGCGCAGTCCGCGCTGGGCCATCGCTCACAAATTCGCAGCTGAACAGCAAACCACGACGCTTGACGGCATCGACATTCAAGTGGGCCGCACTGGTTCGCTGACGCCAGTTGGCCGGTTGAAGCCCGTCTTCGTCGGCGGCGTCACCGTCACCAACGTGACTTTGCACAACGCCGACTACATTCGCGGCGTCGGCGCTGATGGCGAGGCAATTCGTGGCGGCAAAGATCTGCGCGTCGGCGATACGGTCGTCGTCCAGCGCGCGGGCGATGTGATTCCGCAGATTGTCGATGTGCTGTTGGAGAAGCGCGCAAAGGGTGCGCGCAAGTATCAGTTTCCCGAAACGTGCCCGGTGTGCGGCAGCCATGTCGCGCGTGAGTTGGAGCCGGGCGAAGAAGGCGTCATCGCGCGCTGCACCGGCGGCTTGAACTGCCCCGCGCAAGCGGTGGAGCGGCTGATCCACTTCGTCGCGCGCCGGGCGCTAGACATTGAAGGGCTCGGTTCAAAGCAGATCGAGGAATTCTACGAACTTGGTTGGGTGAAGGAACCCGCCGACATCTTCCGCCTCGCTGACCATCGCGAAGAGCTGATGACGCGAGAGGGCTACGGCGAAAAGAGCGTCGCCAATCTGCTCGCCTCCATAGAGTCGCGCCGTGAACCGGAGTTCGCGCGCTTCCTCTACGGCCTCGGCATTCGCGACATCGGCGAGACCACGGCCGGCGTGGTCGCGCGCCGCTTCGAAAGTTGGAAGGCGTTCGAAGACGCGATGAAACTCGCGGTGAAGGCGCGTCCCGGTGATGCCTATGAAGCGCTGACGCGCGTGCATGGCGTCGGCGATGGCGCGCGCGCTGCTCTGCTGGCTGTTGCGGCTGATCTCAAGGCGCCGAGCGGCGATCTCTTCGAGAGTGGCGAGGCGCCGAAGGTCAAGGGCGTCACATCTAAGGCGTGGGCCGGCCTCATCGCGGAATTCGGATCGCTCGGTGATGCGATTGCCGCGATCAAGGCGGCTGCAAAGCAGGCGCCAGGTGAGGACTATCTGGAACTCGCGCGCATCGACGGCGTAGGCCCCGTCGCCGCAGATCATCTCGTCGACTTCTTCGCCGAGCCACACAACGTCGATGCGCTGAAGCGGTTGCTGAAGGAAGTGACGCCAAAGGATCAACCGCGCGCGGCGACTTCGAGCACTATCGCCGGCCTCACAATCGTCTTCACCGGCACGCTGGAGAAGATGACGCGCGACGAGGCTAAAGCGCGCGCGATTGCGCTCGGCGCAAAAGTATCCGGTAGTGTCTCCGCCAAAACCAATCTCGTCGTCGCCGGTCCCGGCGCGGGCTCAAAGTTGGCGGAAGCCGAAAAGCACGGCGTCAAAGTGATCGACGAAGATGCCTGGATTGCGTTGAGCAGTTAGCGCCCCATTGCGATCGCGGTGCCTAACGTATCGGCGAATTGTTGAAAGCCTGCGATCTTGCCGTTCTTGACCCGGAACACGTGCGCGAACTGCGCACGCATGGGCTTGCCAGTTGCTTTGAAGGTGCCGCTATAGTGGCCGAGCGAGACGATGGTGTCGCCGCCGTCGATGATTTCATCCGAGATCGCGGCAAAGCCATCCCAGTCGCCGCCGATGCGCGCGAACACGCCCATCAAAACAGCTTCCGGCCCTATGTAGGGATTGCGATCGGCGTACGGATAATTCTCCGCCTCGTTCCAAACGATGTCCGGCGCCATCGTCGCGAGGGCTGCTGGCATGTCGCCCTTGGCGAAGGCGGCGTAGAGCGCGCGTACGGGTTCTGCGTTAGACATTCTTCTCTCCGGACTTGCCTCTGATGTCCGTCAGCGCGGCGATGGCCGCGACGACGAGATAGATCGCTAAAATCATCATGCCGCTCTGCGCTTGCAGCGGGCCTTCGGGTTGCGGCGAGAGCATCGCGACGACTTGCAGCGCGATCAGAAAGCCCATGAACGCGATGGCCGGCCACGCATAACGCCCAAGCGTCTTGCGGCTGGCGATCCAGGCGCCGCCGCAGATGGCGATGAGACCGATCTCCAGCGCCTGCTCGGGGACTGGATAGTTCCAAAGCGCAAGACCAACGCGTGGACCGCCAATCCAGAGTTCGAGGTCAGGCCTATGCACCAACCAATCGAGCCCCCAATGTGAGAGCACCGTAAATCCGACCATCACGCTTGCCCAAACCGGCAAACGCAGCAGCAGCTTCACCAGAACAGCGGCGCCAACGCTCCACGCAAACGCCATCGGCAGCGAATGCGTCCACGGCATGTGTTCAAGCACGAGCGCGGAACCGGGGAGCGAATGATCGACACTCGCGCGCTCGATGCCGGCGATGATGAACGCGCTCCAGCCGATATCGACAAGTTGCGCCGCACCGATCAGCGTCCACATCGGCGCCTTCGGTTCGATCGCTTTCGCGGCGAACGCCGCGGCGTAGTGGCCGACAAACATGTGCCGCTCCTAGCGCGCCATCTCGTACATGAAATCGACAAAGCCCATGATCGCGCCTTCGATGCCCATGACGCGCGGGTTCGAACTATCGACGACGAAATACTCATCCGGCGCATGTTGCGCGCCGCCATGACCCAAGCCGAATTGCGCAGCAGGGATCGAGACTGGCGCTTGTGTGAACACCGAGCCCGGCCAAGACCCGGCGAGACGCGGGTTCAACGTCGCTTCAACGCGCGAGGCGCGATAGACGGCGAGCTGCGCTTGCACGAGGCGGCTGTCTTCAGGCGTTTCCGTTGGATCGTAACCGCCGCTGACATTGACCTCGACATCATTGAAGCCGCGCGCGTCAAGGTGCGCGCGCAGTTTGCGCTCTGCCTCGGCGCGCGTCTGGTTTGGCACGAGGCGGAAGTCGAGTTTCGCCGTGCCGCGACCCGGCAGAATGGTCATGCCGCCCGGGCCTGTGTAGCCTGCGACGAGTCCTTCGATGTTGACTGTCGGCTGTGAAGCCAAGCGCTCAAGCGCTTCCGGCCAATCGAGATCGTCAATGAAGCGCGGCACGCCATTACGGCGCTGCCAATCCTCGGCGCTGGTGTTGGCGGCATTCTGGCGAATGATCTGGCGCTCGCGCTCGCTGAGCGGGCGGACGTTCTCGAACCATCCGTCGATCGCAGGCGTGTTGCCGTCCGGCGTGACGAGCGTCTGGAGCGCCGCAACGAGGCGCCACACCGGCGAGTCCACCATCGCCTTGTTCGACGAGTGAATGTCGCGCGCAGGCCCACGTCCCCAGCGTTCGCCGCTGGCGATGATCTCACATTCGATGATGCCCTTGGCGCCGAGATTGACGGCGACGCCGCCAGTGCTCGGATCTTGCCAGCCAACTGGAATGAACACACCTTGGCTGCGCTGCAACGCCGCCATGATGTCGGGACGGCGCACGATCTCGTGGAAGTTCGGGCTGCCGATCTCTTCTTCGCCTTCGGCGACGAGCACGAGGTTCACCGGCGGTGCGCGTCCAGCCAACGTCAGCGCGTTGACGGCCGCGAGGAAGCACATCTCCGGGCCCTTCTGGTTCACCGCGCCGCGTCCCATGATCACGCGCCCTTGCGGGCGATCGACCAAGCGCGCTTCAAGCGGCGGCGAGGACCATTCGCTCGGATTGAACTGCTTCACGTCGTACATGAAATAGATGCCGAGCGTCTTTGGCGCGCCGACATCCCATGTCGCGAACACGCCGGGATGGCCTGACGTCTGCACGATCTCCGCATGCGTGAAGCCGGCATTGACGGCGAGGCGGCGCATGTATTCGGCGCCTTCCTGCATGTTGAGATTTTCGGCCGCGATCGAGGGGTGGCGGATCCAGTCTTGGATTTGCGCGACGGTCTGCTCCTTGATGCCGCGCACTGTGCGCTGGATCGCGGCGCGGTTGGGCGTGCGCGCATCCGCGACAGCAGGCGTCATCGCCGCCATGAGCGCTGCGCCCTTCAAGAGCCCGCGGCGGCTCGCGCCTTCGTTATTGCGATCGCTCATGCTGTCCCCCGTTTGAAGCAGGGGACAGCTAAGCACTCATCTTGCGAGGTGTCAGCGCTTAAAGCGGCTTCGTTGCCGCCTCTAGCCAGGCTTTTGCTTCGCCCTCAAGTTGCGGGCCGATCTTGTCCCAGACGCGCGCGTGATAGGAATTGACCCAGGCGATCTCGTCCTTGGTCAGCAATTGCTTCACGATCAGCTCGCGCGCGATCGGCGCCAGCGTCAGCGTCTCGAAGCCAAGCATCGGGCGCTCGCCTCCGTCGATGTCGGCGGCAGGTGTCACCACTTGCAGGTTCTCGATGCGGATGCCGTAGGCGCCGGTCTTGTAATAGCCAGGCTCGTTGGAGACGATCATGCCGGGCTCGAGCGGCTGCGTGTTCACGAACTTCGCGATCCGGTGCGGACCTTCGTGCACGCCAAGATACGAACCGACGCCGTGACCGGTGCCGTGATCGTAATCCAAGCCGCCTTCCCACAAGCTCATGCGCGCTAGCGCGTCGAGCTGGTGACCGGTCGTGCCTTTCGGGAAGCGCACGCGCGAGAGCGCGATGTGGCCTTTGAGGACGCGCGTGAAGCGGTCCTTCATTTCTTTCGTCGGGCGCCCGATCGCGACAGTGCGTGTGATGTCGGTTGTGCCGTCGAGATATTGGCCACCGCTATCGATTAGGAAGAGCGAGCCGCGCGCGAGTTTGCGGTTGGTCTTCCTGGTGACGCGATAGTGGACGATGGCGCCATTGGGGCCAGCGCCGGAAATCGAGTCGAAGGAAAGATCTTTTAGCGCGCCGGTCTCATGCCGGAATTGCTCGAGCTTCTGACACGCCTCGATCTCTTGCACTTTGCCGGTTTGCGCATCGGTCGCGAGCCAGTGCAGGAAGCGCGAGATCGCCGCGCCGTCGCGCGTATGCGCCTGGCGTGAGCCTTCGATTTCAGCGTCATTCTTGCATGCACGCGGCAGCACGACCGGATCCTGCCCGCGCACGATCTCGGCGCCGGCTTTCTTCAGCTCTTCAAAGTACCAAGCGCTCGCCGTCGATGGATCGAGCCGCACGCGCTTGCCGCGCATGGATGCGAGCGTCGGCTGCAACTCTTGGCTCGGCTTGATCGCCACTTCATTGCCGAGCCATTGGCGCAGTTCGGGCGAGACTTTCTCATCCGCGAGGAAGAGATCAGCCGTGCCATCGGAACGCAGCAAAGCTTCGCCGAGCGGCAGCGGTGTGCGCGCGACATCGCCGCCGCGCACGTTGAACAGCCAAGCGATCGAAGCTGGCGAGGTGATCACCACCGCATCAGCTTTCTCGGCCTTCAAGCCATCACCCAAGCGATGACGCTTCGAACTCGCGCTCTCGCCCGTGTAACTCTCTTGATGTGGCGCGACCTTCGCCGCCGGGATTGGCGGGCGATCGTCCCAGATTTCATCAATCGGATTGACGCTCAGCGCGACCAGCTCTGCGCCGCCAGCTTCAGTAGCGGCGCGCAAGCGATCGAGGCTGTCGGGGCTGTGCAGTTTTGGGTCATAGCCGATGCGAAGGCCGGACTTAGCTTTCTCGCGTAAGTACGCGGGCACGCCGCCATCGACGTAATCGCGATATTCGAAAAGCCCGCCATCGACCTGCGCGCGGACCTGCAGCGTGTAGCGCCCATCGGTGAACACCGCCGCTTCGTCCGTCATGACGACGGCCGCACCTGCCGAGCCGGTGAAGCCAGTCGCCCAGGCCAAGCGATCGTAAGCGGCCGGAACGTATTCGTTCTGCCATTCATCCTCGTGCGGGATGATGAAACCATCGAGGCCAGCTGCCTTCAGCGCTTTTCTCAAGCGGGGCAGGTGCTTACGGCCAAGCGCGGGGCCGCCGGGATCGTCATAGGTTTGGAACACGGTGTCAGCGTCCTTGAGGCCCGGTTCAGGGGCGGTTCAGTGCTTGCATCTTAGGCATTAGAGCGGCGAGGTTTAAGGGCGTTGCGCCCAATTTTCCGGCTTTTGGCCGTGGAGTTGAAGTTGATCTCTGGGTTCAAACAGGCGTTTGCGGCTTTGGCCGCCCTGGCGCTGCTGGCGGGCCCCGCCGCGGCGCAGGTGCCGGACCCGTTCGCGCGTGAGCTGGCGCAAAAGCTGGCTCAGGGTGAGGCGATGCTACGCGAGAACGGCTACCAGCGCGCGGCTGGGCCTTTTGCCGGTGGTTTGAACCAGGGCGGCGCGCGCCGTCACACGATCATGCTACGCGCGGGCCAAGACTACCGCATCCTCGGCGTCTGCGATGAACGCTGCCGCGACGTCGATCTCAGACTCTTCATCAATGGCGATCAATTGGTCGCGCAGGATGTGCTCACCGACGCCGTGCCGATCGTGCATGTGCGCCCGGCTGTTACCGGCAATTACGAAGTCGAAGCGATCATGGCGCGCTGCAACGGCGCGCCGTGCTGGTACGCGTTCAACGTCTATTCGCGCTGATCATCCTCCCTGCGTTGCGGGGAGGTGGCGAGCGTAGCGAGCCGGAGGGGCAAGTTGTCTGTACGCGCCCCTCAGTCTCACGCTTCGCGTTCGACAGCTCCCCGCACGGCGGGGAGCATTAAGCCTTCTTCCACACCAGCGTCATCCACGCTTCTTTCGGGATTTGCTTCACCAGCTGCATGCCGCGATTGGCGTAAGCCTCGCGCACCAGCGGCGCTTGCGCTTGCAGCAATCCGGAGAGAATGAGCGTCCCGCCCGGCGCCACGGCTGGCACGAGCTTCGGAGAAAGCTTGATCAACGGACGCATCAAGATGTTCGCAAACACCAAATCGAACTGTTGGCCCGCAATGTAGCGCGCGCCGTCACCCGCGATGACGCGGACGCGGTTGGCGATCTTGTTTTGCTTGGTATTGATCTCAGCAATCGCAGCCGCGCGCGCATCGATCTCGATCGCCAGCGCATCAGCGCCTGTTTTCGCCGCAGCAATCGCCAACACGCCCGAGCCTGCGCCAACATCGAGCACGCGCTCGACGCGCCGTTGCCGCAGCACGCTTTCGAGCGCCATGAGGCAGCCCCATGTCGTGCCATGGTGGCCGGTGCCGAACGCTTCGCTGGCTTCGATCCAGATCTTGGTTCGCCCGCTGGTCTCGTTGCGCAGCGCGTGCGCGCCCGCGACGATGAAGCGTCCAGCGCGCACGGCGGGCAGGCCTTCAAGCGACATCGCCACCCAATCCTTGGCAGCGACTTTCTTCGTCTTCAAATGCAGTTCGGGCGCTGCGGCGCCAACAATCGCCTCGACGCTGATGCCGTCTTGCTTGGTCGGCACGTAGACTTCGAGCCGGAACTTGCCCGGCTTTTCCTCGAACCAGCTCACTGCGTCAGCGGGTGAGGGGTCGTGACGGTCGAGTTCGTCCGCGGCGGCGCGGACCTGAGCGAGAGTTCCAAGGGCGGTGAGCAAGAGCATGCGGTCGCGGGCATAACCGCACCTTTGGGCGCTGTCACCTTGGCTCGCGCGCTACGCTCAGGCGAGCGAGACGGGCGGCAAAGGCTTTACCCGCGCCGAAGCCGGCCTAGTTCATCGCGGGTTCAGGTTGCGGTGGCTCTGCTGCGGTGCGAGGGTTTGAGCTATGAAAAAAGCAGGGTTTATCGCCGCGAGCATCGGCACAGCCGTTGTGCTCGCCGCAGGTGCGGCGGCGCTGACGACAGCGCTGCTTTCGCCCAATCACGGCGTCGAGGAAGCGAACGCGATCGAGGTTGCAGCGCCAGCGAACACCAGCGCCGAACCTGCGTCCGGCAATCGCGGTCTGTTTTCGTGGTTTGGCGGGGGCGACCGATCCAGCGAACCGGCCGCCGCGCGCAGCACCGGAGGCGAGCGCCATGTGCTCCCCGGCGTGACGCGCCCAACCGCATCGTCGGAGTCTAGCCCCACCGCGCGCGCGCCCGCGCGCAGCAGCGGCGATGACGACGACGATGATGACGACGACGATTAATCGGTTAGCCGCCGCCAACCAGCAAGATGCCGTCATCAGTCAGCTGACCGTGCGCATCAAAGACCCAAGTGCGCGCTTTCAGAAATCCTTGCCCGGTCCTGCAGACCATGATCTCGCCGCCGGGTGCTGAGAACCAAATCGTATAGAGCAAGCCGCCACGATCCATCGGGCGCTCTGCCTCTTCGATTGCGTCGAGAAAGTGCGTTGCGTTTGTGGGCGGGGCGGCGAGTTCAGTCCACGTCAGAGGTGCATCCCGTCCATCACTGCAGCGTTCGCTGTGAGTGCTCGTTGCGCATGCGCCAAGCAGGGCCAACGCGCTTAAAGCTTCAACAACGAACCTCACGCCGCGCTCGCCGGCACGACGAAGCTGTCGATCACGCGCTTGTGGCCGGCCTTGTCAAAATCGACGGTGAGCTTGTTGCCTTCGACGAAGCGAATGAGGCCGTAGCCGAACTTCTGGTGGAAGATGCGGTCGCCGATGCGATAGGCGGCGTCGCTATCGCCTGAGCGCGCAACGAGGCGCGCTTCGCCGTCGATCATTGGCGGGCGCCCGCCGCCGGCCCTGGCCATGTTCTCTTGCGCGCGCCGCCAGCCTGGCGATTGGTACGCGCTGTTGAAGCCAGCGCCGGGCGCGAAATTATCGAGCCGCGACGCAGACTCGCGCACGTTTCCAGCTTGCATTGTGTAACCCGTCTCGCTCACCGCATCGACGCTCTTTGGCGGCAATTCATCGATAAAGCGCGAGGGCAGAACGGTCTGCCAGCGTCCGTAAATCTGACGGTTCGCGGCGAACGAAATGCGCGCGCTCTCGCGCGCACGCGTGATGCCGACGTAGGCGAGGCGGCGCTCTTCTTCCAAGCCTTTGTCGCCGCTCTCTTCGATCGAGCGTTTGGAGGGAAAAACTTCTTCTTCCCAGCCCGGCAGGAAAACCAGCGGAAACTCCAAGCCCTTCGCCGCGTGCAGCGTCGAGAGTTGCACGTTCTCGGCTTCGCTTTCGGCTTCGATGTCGAGCACGAGCGCGACATGTTCGAGATAGGCTTCCAGCGTATCGTACTGGCCCATCGATTGGACCAATTCCTTCAAGTTTTCGAGCCGCGTCTGCGCTTGCGGTGACTTATCGTTGCGCAGCATGTCGGAATAGCCGCTCTCGTCGAGCACGATCTCGGCGAGTTCGACGTGGCTCATCGTGCGCGATTGTTCTCGCCAGCGATCGAGGTCGAGAAGGAAGGCGCGCAGCGCGGTGCGGGCCTTCAGCGGCAGCTCGTCGGTGACCACCATTTCGCGCGCTGCGCCAACCAAAGTGCGGAAGCGCGTCGAGCCGCCGGTCGCTTCCGGTTGCTCGGTGACCACTTCGCCAGTGCTGGCGTCGAAGAGCGGGCCGTTATCGGTGACGAAGCGCACGGCAGGTTTGCTGGCATGTGCGTGCAGCTTCTGCACCGTACCTTCGCCGATGCCGCGCTTCGGTTGATTGACGATGCGCTCGAAGGCAAGGTCGTCATCTTCGGAGCGGATAAGGCGCAGATAGGCGTGCACGTCGCGGACTTCGGCGCGTTCGAAGAAGCGCGGGCCCCCGATGACCTTGTAGGGGATGCGCAGCATCAGGAACCGTTCTTCGAACGCTCGCATCTGCCACGCCGCACGCACCAGCACCGCGCAATCGGCGTAGGAGCGATTGCCTTGCACCCAAGCTTCAATGTCGTCCGCGACCAGCCGCGCTTCGGCTTCGCCATCCCAAACGCCACGCACTTTGACGCGATGGCCTTCTTCGTCGTCGGTGAAGAGTGTCTTACCCAAGCGTCCGCGATTGTTTGCGATGAGGTGCGAGGCGGCGGCGAGAATATGGCCAGTGGAGCGATAATTGCGCTCAAGCCGCACAACCACGGCGCCCGGAAAATCGTGCTCGAAACGCAGGATGTTATCGACCTCGGCGCCGCGCCAGCCATAGATCGACTGGTCGTCATCGCCAACGACGCACAAATTCTTCGAGTGCTGCGCCAGCAGGCGTAGCCACAGATATTGCGCGACGTTCGTATCCTGATACTCGTCCACCATCAGGTGGCTGATTTTGCGGTGATACGTTTCCAGCACGTCGGGATGACGCTGAAACACATCGATCATGTGCATCAGCAGATCGCCGAAATCGCAGGCGTTCAGAATTTTCAGCCGCGCCTGGTATTGCGCGTAGAGTTTCACACCTGCGCCGTCCGCGAATGAGAAGGCTTCGTTCTTCGGCACTTTCTCCGGCGTGAGCGCGCGGTTTTTCCAGCCGTCGATGACGTTCGCGAGTTGGCGGCCCGGCCAGCGTTTTTCATCGATGCCTTCCGCATCGATGATTTGCTTCAGCAGCCGCACCTGATCGTCGGTATCGAGGATGGTGAAGTTGTTCTTCAGCCCGACAAGCTCTGCATGCGTCCGCAACATGCGCGCGCTGATCGAGTGGAAGGTGCCGAGCCACGGCAAGCCGCCGCCACCGGGGCCGAGCAATTTCTCCACCCGCTCGCGCATTTCGCGCGCGGCTTTGTTTGTGAACGTCACCGCGAGCACGCCCCACGGCTTGGCGCGTCCAGTAGAGAGCAAATGCGCCAGCCGCGTCGTCAGCACGCGCGTCTTGCCCGTGCCTGCGCCGGCAAGCACCAGCACAGGTCCGTCGAGCGCCTCGACAGCCGCACGCTGCTCAGGATTGAGCGACGCCAGATAGGGCGGCGCAGCCATTGCGCGCTGCGAGATCGGCAGGAGTTCTTCTCTGTCGCTCAAGGTTCGGTTCGACTCAGGTCCGTTAAACGCGCACTCTAGCACGAAGCGGGAACATAGTGCTCCCAACCGCAGCTTGCGAGCGGCTTTGGAACGGATTGCAGCGGCCATCCGTTAACGCGGGTGATGCGCATCTCGACTTCACTTAGCCGCCTCGCGGCCGCAGCCACGTCCGTGGCTCTCATCGCCTGTACGGATGAGGTGGCGCCAGAGCCTGATCCGGAAGCCGCCGCCCAAATCGGCCCTGCGGAAGCGCTCCCACAAACGCTGCCGCCGCCGAATGAAAGTCAGCCGCGTTTCGTCGGCCTGTGGGCAACGACGCAGAATGGCTGCACCGCGCCGCCGTGGGAGTTCCGCGCCGACGGCGTCAGCACGCAGGGCGAAGTTTCTTGCGATTTCACCAATTTGCGGATGACCGAGACGGGCTACGTCGTCTCTGCGATCTGCCACGCTGAAGGCGATGTTAGCGCGCACGATATCCAGTTTTCCTTCGCTGAATCAGCGCGTGCGATGATGGTTTCGGAGGGCCCGTGGGCGGGCCCGACAAGTCTTGTGTATTGCGCGCCGTTGCCGACGCCGTAACGGGAACTTTCAGTCGGGTTCCCTGTTGTCACAGCATGACCGACGACAACGACACCCGCATTGGTCTGCTTTCAGGCCTTTTTGCCGTGATCATGGTGATCGCACTGTCGGTTATGGCCATGTCGGCGCTTGCTACCACTTCCAACGCCTCCGCCAGCCGCGAAGTTCTCGGTGGAGAAATGCCGAACGCCGCGCGGATCGTTTTGTGGCCGTGATGATCGGGCAGGCCGGATAACTCGCGTCAGTGGGGGCCGATTGCTAGCCTCTAGCCGAATCGAGCCGGAGTGCGGGCATGGCGGACGTATTTCTTTCTTACGCGCGCGAAGACGAAGCGCGCGCCGGCCAGATCGCGCATGGGCTCGAGGCGATGGGGCTCGACGTCTTCTGGGACAACGAGATTCCGCCGGGTCAGACGTGGGCTGATTACATCGAAGGCAAGCTGGCGGCCTGCAAGGTCGTGATCGTTGTCTGGAGCGAACACTCCACCAAATCGCAATGGGTTCGCGAAGAAGCGCGCATGGGGCGCGATCGCGCCAAGCTCATTCCCGTCATGATCGATGGCTCGCCGGCGCCGTTCGGTTTCGGCGAAGTGCAAGCGGCGGATCTTTCGAGTTGGAGCGGCGAAGCCGAGCACGGCGGTTGGCAGCGTTTCAGCCAAGCCGTGCACCGTGGCGTCAATGGCGCCGACGCGCCTGCGCCGGTAGTCGCTGCAGCACCGGCGTACACGCCGCCGCCACAGCAGCGCGTGCAGCCTGCGGCCGCAGTCAGCGATAGCGGCGCCGAGCAGCTTTCGCCGGTTGGCTATGTGCAGAAGTGCTTTCGCTTGTTTGTTGACGGCAAGGGCCGCGCACGCCGCGCCGAGTTCTGGTGGTGGACGGGGTTCACGATCTTGGTCTCGATCGTCGCCTTGCTGCTCGACCTCGCGGCGAGTGGCTACAATGCGATCACTGGCGGACCCAACCAGCAGTTCATTTCCGGCGCAGTGAACATCGCCTTTCTGGCGCCAAGCGCCAGCGTGCTGAGCCGCCGCTTGCACGACATTGGCCAAAGCGGTTGGTTCGTTGCGGCGATCTATGGCGCCTATGTCGTTGGCAATGTCATGATCCTGGCGGCGATGCCCCTAGGGGTGTTGCTTGGCGCCGCGGCCGGCATTGCCGCCATCGTCGTGGCGCTCGTCCCGTCGCGGCCTGGGACCAACCAATATGGCCCAAATCCCAAGGGACAATGACGCCCCGGTTTGAACCGGCCCCGCCTTAGCTGCTAGGACAAGCGCCCAAGGAGGGGATATGGCCGACGTCTTTTTGTCATACGCGCGTGAGGACAGCGCCCGCGCCCAGCAGGTCGCGCAGGGGCTGCAAAATGCCGGCCTCGAGGTCTTCTGGGACAATGAGATTCCGCCAGGCCAGACCTGGGCCGATTACATCGAGCAGAAGCTGACGCAGTGCAAAGCGCTGATCGTGCTGTGGAGTGAGCACTCCACAAAATCGCAATGGGTGCGTGAAGAAGCGCGCATGGGCCGCGATAAGGGCGTTCTGATCCCGGTGATGATCGATGCATCTCAGCCGCCGTTCGGTTTCGGCGAAGTGCAGGCGGCAAACCTCGCATCATGGAACGGCGAAGCGGATCACGCTGGCTGGAAGCGCTTCGTCGACGCCGTGGCGCATTTTTCGAAAGCCGAGCCGCGCCCCGCGCAGCAAGCGATGGCGGCGCCGCCGCGCGCCGCAGCGGCGCAAGCTCAACCGCAACCCGCAGCGCCGCCGTCCGCGGCCGCGAAGAGCGGCGTGCCGGTTTGGGCTTGGATCGCCGGCGGTGTTGTTGGCGTGTTGGTATTGCTCGTTATCATCGGCTCGATGATCCCGAACAACGGCCAGCAGAGCGCGCAAGTTCAACCGGCGACAGGCGGCGCGGTACAGCCGCCGGCTACGGGCGGCGAAGATCCGCAAGCGATCATCCTTCAGCAGCTTCAGAACGCGCAAGTCGCAGCGGCGCAGCAGGGTTTTCAGATGGTGGGTCAGCCGTTCAGCGGCAGTCTCGCACAAGGCCAGAGCTGGAACGTGCCGGCGACGCTGCAAGTCGGCTACGAATATAGCGTGCTCGGCGTCTGCGACCGCGATTGCGCCGATCTCGATCTGGTGATGTTTGACAGCGCCGGTCGCCAAGTCTCGCAGGATACGACGAACACCAATCAGCCCATCGTGTCCGTCACACCGGCGTACAATGACAACTTCACCATCCAGGTGCAGATGTATAATTGCTCGATCGCGCCCTGCTATTACGCGCTCGCGCTTTACGCGCGCGCCGCGCAATAGCTTTAGACGCGGTTCTCAAGCACGAAGACGCGCACAGCAGACGCGAGCGACGCGTCGGGCGCGGCTTTGCTGCGTGTGTCGTCGATCGAGGCGATCAGCACCGGCAGAGTCTGCGCACGCGTGCGCGCGATCTTTTCGAGCGCCGACCAGAACTCCTGCTCCAGTGCCAGCGAGGTACGATGACCGGCGATCCGCATGGATCGCTTCAAAAGTGCGCCTTTAGTCGTCATTGCGCTTGTGTCCGTCGAGTTTGCGCTGCGCGGCCTGTTGCTCGGCCTTGGTCAGCTTCTTTTCTGTTTTGGTGCGGCCATGCGCGACGCGGTTGGCCTGCGCTTTCGCTTCGGCTTCGGCGCGTTCCTTCGCTTTGCGCGCGCGCTTCAGGTTCACGATATCGCTCATCTGCTCGATGTAAGCCGATACCGGCGCGGGGCCAACCCGGACGCTGGGAATAGTTGTTCAAATGCATGGCCTTCGCTCAATGCGCAGGCGGTAGTGTACGTTCCGTTATAGCTTGTAAAGGACGCGGTCTTGGGCGGCGCAACGATGGAACCGGTTGCCGCCAAAAGTTCCCTGTCCTTTGCGATGTCCTTAGCCCGGCTTGATCATGTTCTCGGGCCGAACGATGGCGTCGAAATCAGCGCCATCAATGCCGTCTTTCAGTGCCTCTTCGCGCAGCGTCGTGCCGTTCTTGTGAGCGGTCTTGGCGATTTTGGCGGCGCGGTCGTAGCCGTATTTCGGCGCGAGTGCGGTGACCAGCATCAGTGAATTGTCGAGGCCGCGCTGGATGTTGTCGCGGCGCGGTTCGATGCCGAGAACGCAATTATCGGTGAAGCTCACGGCGGCGTCCGCCATCAGGCGCACGCTCTGCAGGAAATTGTACGCCATCACCGGATTGAACACGTTGAGTTCGAAATGCCCGGAGGCGCCCGCGAAGGTGATCGCGGCGTGATTGCCGAAGATCTGCGCGCAAACTTGCGTCAGCGCTTCGCACTGCGTCGGGTTCACCTTGCCCGGCATGATCGACGAGCCAGGCTCGTTTTCCGGCAGCGCCAGTTCGCCGAGACCGGAGCGGGGGCCCGAGCCCAGGAAGCGGATGTCGTTGGCGATCTTGAAGAGCGACGCCGCCACCGTGTTGATCGCGCCGTGGGAAAACACCATCGCGTCATGAGCGGCGAGCGCTTCGAACTTGTTCGGCGCGCTGGTGAACTTCATCTGCGTGATCGCTGCGATCTTCTCGGCAACCTTCTCAGCAAAGCCGACAGGCGCATTGAGGCCGGTGCCGACGGCCGTGCCGCCTTGCGCCAGTTGCATCAGCATCGGCATCGTCTGCTCGATGCGGGCGATGCCGTTCTCGATCTGCGTCGCGTAGCCGGAGAATTCCTGGCCCAACGTGATCGGCGTTGCGTCCTGCGTGTGCGTACGGCCAATCTTGATGATGCTCGTCCACGCTTGCGCTTTATCGTTCAGCGCATTGCGCAGCTTTTGCAGCGCCGGCAGCAAGCGATGCTCGATCTCTTCAGCGCAGGCGATGTGCATGGCCGTCGGGAACGTGTCGTTCGACGACTGGCTCATGTTTACGTGATCGTTCGGATGCACCGGCTTCTTCGAACCCATCTCGCCGCCGAGCATTTCGATAGCCCGGTTCGAGATCACCTCGTTGGCGTTCATGTTGGACTGCGTGCCTGAGCCTGTTTGCCAGACCGACAACGGGAAGTGCGCGTTGAGCTTGCCTTCGATGACTTCCTGCGCCGCCTTCACGACGGTGTCGCCGATCTCAGGCTTCAGCGCGCCCAGCTCCATATTGGCTTCGGCCGCCGCGCGTTTGACGATGCCGAGCGCGCGCACGATCGGCGCCGGCATTTTTTCTTCACCGATCTTGAAGTTCTGCAAGGAACGCTGCGCCTGGGCGCCCCAATACTTGTCGGTCTCCACCGGAATCGGGCCGAATGTGTCTGTTTCGGTGCGGGTCGTCATGTGGCGTAACCTTGGGTGAATCTGACGCGTTGTGCTGATAGGGGATATGGGCATGAACGGGGCCGATCAAGCGGCCAGTGAGGGCGATTGGCGCATGCACCTGCGCGACATGCGGACGCTGCAGACACTCCAGAACGGAGCGCCGGCGGAGGATGAAATCCGCCGCATGCCGGACCGCGTCCTGCGCGCCGCCGTGCAAAATCCAGATCACTCCGAAGCGGCTCGCGCGGCGGCTGAGGCGGAGTTGCGCGCGCGGAGTATCAGTGCGGGGCGCTGGCGGCTGGTGGTGCCGGGTTTTCTGCGCGCAAGTGACTTGGACAGGGGCGAGGGCAAGCTCCGGTCCAACTGGGCGCGCGGATGGAGCAGGGGTGTGCTGTCGCTCGCAGTGACTATGCCCATTCTATTCGCCTTCTCATGGCATCAACCGTTCGCACGAGAGCTGGCGGGAGGCGTCCTCGTTTTCGTGCTGCTGTTCGTCACGCTCTGGTTGCTAGTCGCGGCGCTCCGCTGCCATCCGGTGCGCGTCATGCTGATGCGCAAGCTCGACCAGCGTCATCTCTCGACGCCGCTCGACGCGCTTATGCGTGATGATCTCATCGACTATGGCCATCTGATCGAGTTTTCCGACCGCCATCTTCCCGCGACGCAGCTTAATCAACTGAGCGCTGGGCACGGCGCGGTTCTCAACGCTCGCGACTATCGCAATCTGGCGCTGCGGCTGCGCAAACGCGCCGCGTTGAATGTACGGGCCGCTCTCTCAGGCAAGTGCGCGCTGAAGGTGCGCTGCACGGAGGCGTGGTGGCGGACGGTTGCGCATCTGCTCGGTGATTCAAGCGATGTGCTGGTCGTGGATTTGACCCATGTCGCATCCGGCACGCCGTGGGAGTTGGACCTGGTGCAAGAGTTCGGCGCAGAACGGCGCTGCGTATTCATCGCGCTTTGGGGCAAGTTGGAGGAGGCGGAGGCAGCGCTTGCGGCGCGCGGTATCGATGCGGTGGTTCACCATTACGCGCCTGACGGCGAAATCCAGCGCCGCGCGCCCTTCCGCGCCGCGATGCTCGCCGCCGCGCGCGTAAGCCATCACGTTTCGCCATGAACGACTGGACCGGCCGCGGCAAAGTGCGGGCGCGCGAGATCGACGGCGGCGCCGAGATCGCCATCGACGGCGTCACCACGCAGGCGCGCTATTACAAGCCGCTGGTGTACGAGTTCTTCCGCAAGGAATTCCCGATCCGCCCGCGTTATGGCGAGTTCGAAGTCGAGCTGATCATGGAATATGCCGGCGAGGTGCCGACGCTCGATCTCGATAATCTCGCGAAGGCGCTGCTCGATGCGCTGAAGGGGCATGTCTTCGTCGATGATAGCCAAATCGCGCGCTTACTGTGTGAGCGGCGGGTGGGGGAGCGCGATCGCATTACTGTGAAGGCTGTGAAGCGCAGCGAGTACTAGCGGGCGTTAGGGGGTAGGGAACGATGATGTCACCCGGCTCGCCGTGGCGGGAGGAGTTTGCGCTAATCAAATAGTCGCCATCTGCGGTTTGGTAGAGCGCCCTGCATGAGCGCTCGCCCGCTATGCAGAACATGTCGTTGTAGAACGCGTAGTTTCCTCCCGGTTCTCCCTGACCGCCGACGCCGCGCCAAGTGCCGTCACAGTAAAAGTCATAACGCGACGACGCGTCGTGCGCTGGGTTTTCGACCTCAATATGCGCGCCGGGTATGATCTGGCGCAGCTGCTCCGTGGTTAACCGCGTTGGACTGCAGACGCCGACGCCGCCGACCATCATGCGCGCATATCGTTTTCCCACCGCCGTGGTGCTCGCATCGATGGCCACGACGATGTTTCCTCTGCCTTGCAGCAGTGTTCGGCACGTCTGATCGCCATCGCTTGCTGTGACGCACAACACGCCGTCCTCAAACGTGTATGAGCCCGTATCTTCGCGCGCTGTGTAGCTGATATACGATCCGTTGTGGTGCTGGCTGGGGTCGCGGAAGAGCCAGTCTCCGTTGCAGGCGAAGGTTTCCATTGTGCGCGGGTGCTCAGTTGCGAGAAGCGCATGGCCGGCGACTGTGTCGAGCGGTCTTAACGTCCCCGTTTGGGCCGGCGCCTTCCCTTCGCCGCAAGCCGAGAGGAAGACGGCCGCAATGAGAGCAAGAGCTGCCGCGCTGCGCATCATCATTTCCACCGCATCGGTGGCGCTTGCGCTTTCAGCGCCTCGATCCGCTCGCGCAGTTCATCGACAAAGCCGTGATGCGAACCGCTCCACGTTAGTGGGTCGCCAACCACTGCAGTCGTGTTGAACGGCACCAGCAGCTTCGCATCCTTCGGCAGCGAGCGCCCGGCGCCTTGGAGATAAACCGGCGTCACAGTCGTTTGCGGGTAAGCCTCCACCAAGCGCGCCACGCCCGTCTTAAAACGCGTCATCTCTTCCGGCTCACCGCGCGAGCCTTCGGGGAATACGACGAGGATTTCGCCACGTTCAAGCGCTTGCTTGGCGCCGAGCAGCACATCCTCGGTCCGCGAAGCGCCGCCGCGTTTGATTGGGATGATGCCGATAATGTTGCGCGAGAACCAGGAGCCGAAGCCGCCTTTGTCGAAGTGATCCGCCGCTGCAACGGGGCGGAGCTTCGGCAAGAGTTTCGATGGAAAGAGGCAGAGCAGCACGATCGTATCGACGTGGCTGTTGTGATTGGCTGCTACGATCGCTGGCCCATTCTTCGGCAGTTTCTCGGCGCCGATCGTATCCAGCCCGAACAGCAGCCGCGCGATCGGGCGCACGACGAGCATCAAGCCATAGCGCCGGATAGTCTGCAGCATCAGAAGCGCTCAACCGCGAAATAGGCGAGCAAGTGAAAGTATACCGGCGCGGCGAATGTGAGGCTGTCGAGCCGATCGAGAACGCCGCCGTGCCCCGGAATAAGCCGCGACGTATCTTTCACGCCCAGATCGCGCTTGATCGCGCTCATGGTGATGTCGCCGAAGAAGCCTGCCATCGGCACGACGACGCCCATGATTGCTGCCTGCAATGGCGAGAGCGGTGTGAAATATGGCGCGAGCCAATAGAACACCGCCGCCGCCGTCAGCCAGCCGCCAATCGCGCCTTCCCAGGTTTTGTTCGGCGATACGTTCGGCGTGATCTTCGTTCGTCCGAACGCCTTGCCCCAACAATATTGCGCGACATCGTTCAGTTGCGTGATGAACAAGAGGAAGAAGACGAGCCCGGCGCCGCCAGCTGGCGCCTGGTCATCCGGCACGCGCATCAAGAAGGCGAGATAGCCGATATTGTACACGCAAACGACCATGCCCCAATGGATGATGCCAACGGTCGGCAGATAGCCGTCGGTCCGTCCGATCCACGCCATCGCGGCAGCGGCGATGAGGAAGCCATAGACCGGGATGAAGACGAGATAGATCTGGTAGCTGTCGTCGAACAAAGCTTCGGCGAAGATCAGCCCGTAATTGACGAACACCGAGAGATACGCGAGCAACACGATCAGGCGATCTTCCTTGCGCGTCGGTGCAAGCGTCAGGAATTCCTTGAGGGCCAGGAACGAGATGAACGCGAACAGGATCGCCGTCGCTTGCCAGCCCGCGATGAGTGCGGCGCCGAGCAGCACCGCCATCACCCACCATGAGCGCATGCGCGGGCCGAGATCGGTCCACTTGCCGGGCTGCGCACGTGGCAAGATGAGTGCTGCGATCGTGCCAAGAATGAGCAACGCCAGAACCGCCGCGAACCCGAAGGTCAGCGCTGGGTTCACGATGTATACGGAGAAGCCTGACGTCTCGAAGCTCATGCGCTCATTTCCGCGCAACGGCGAGCGGCGTCAATGAGCGCGTTCCAAAAGCTGCGCGAAGCGGCGGCGGCAAACACGCTCGTCCATGTCGCGTTCGCCTTCATCGTGCTGGGCGGCTGGGCCGTGTTCGCCAACCGCCACCATTCCTTGCCCGAAATGCTGATCGCCGGCGCCGTGCAGGGGACGATCTCGGCGACGCTCACGCTTGGCCTGAAGAAGTTTCTCGAATGGTTCGCCGCGCGGATGAAAGGGTGGCCGGCTCTGATCGCGCCGCCGCTGATCACAGCGTCCACCATCCTCGCAATTCTATGGAGCGCTCACACGCTCGCGGGCACGCCAGAGATCGCCGCTACGATCGCGGTCCCGTTCACCGTGTCGACGACCTACGCCATCCTCTACAATCTGCGTCTCTGGAGACAGGCCAATGGCCGCTGACGAAGACCGCCGCCCGATCTCGCAGCGCTCGCACGGCTGGGCGCAATGGCTGTCGAAGAGCTTGGTGAAGGCGAACGTCTCGCCGAACTTCATCTCGTTCACATGCATGATTTTCGCGGCGCTCTCTGGCGCGTGCTTCTACGCGACGTCGCTCGCTGGCGGCATCGATCGCATCCTGCTTTGCGTTGGCGCGGCTTTGTTCTGCCAACTGCGGCTGCTCGCCAACATGATGGATGGCATGGTCGCCGTCGAAGGCGGCAAAGGCAGCGCTGACGGCCCGATTTGGAACGAACTGCCGGATCGTTTTGCCGACATCTTCGTGCTGATCGGCGCGGGCTACGCGGTTGCGGCGGCTGGCTTGTTCGACGCGTCGCTCGGCTGGGCGGCAGCTGTGTTTGCGGTGATGACGGCATACGCGCGCGAAGTCGGTAGAAGCGCAGGGGCGCCGGCGGATTTCTCTGGGCCGATGGCCAAGCCGCACCGGATGTTCTGGATGACGGTCGCGGCCATCCTCACCATCTTCGATCCGCAACTCGGTCCAGGCGCAGCTTCAATCCTCGAATGGGGCGCGCCGGGTCACAGCGGCAAGGGCGTCTTCATCGCCTTCTTCCTCTGGTTCGTTCTGTTCGGCTCGATCGTCACGACGCTCGCGCGGACGGGCAGGGCGCTGGCATTCTTGCGCAAGAGCTGAACGAAAAAGCGCGGGCCAAGGCCCGCGCTTTGAAACTAGCGTTTCGCTGTAGCTCTTACTTCTTGCGGAACGCGTCGAGGCTGACGACGCCGCTATCGCTTTGCGCCGGCGCACTCTCAGCGACAGGCCCCTGTTCGCGCGGCGCCGGGATCGACTCGTCGCCAGAAACCATGCGTGCTTCGTCGGCGTGCGGTTGTTCGAACTGCAGGCCGAACTTCACGCTCGGATCGAAGAAGCGGGTGATGGCTTTCAGCGGAATCGTGATCGGCTGCGGCTGGCCCGAGAACTTCAGGATCACGCGGAAGCGATCAGCGTAAACTTCGAGATCCCAGAACTGGTGCTCGAGCACGATCGTCATCTCTTCCGGATAACGGGCGCGCAGTTGTTCAGGGATAATCACGCCTGGCGCATGCGTGCGGAACGTGATGTAGAAATGGTGTTTGCCTGGCAGGCCGCGCGGGCTGGCCGCTTCTTGCAACGATGCACGCACGACGCTGCGCAGCGCGTCTTGCATCAGTTGGTCATACCCGATCACGTCATCGGCCACGGCCGCGCTCCCCTCAAAGCTTGTCCACACCCTTAGTGGCTCGTTTCGGACAGTCAATTGCTGATCCACGAGGCGCGAAAACACCAACGATCTCAACGTCGGCAGGCGAACGCGACTGTGGATAAAAAGTTCGACGCGAGTGTGTGCAAAACTGAAGCCGTTGCAGTCATCGCTTCGCGCAAAGCGCGAGGCGCACCGCAGCGAACTCGCCAACCGCCTGCACTCTAACGAGATTTCGGCGAAGAGTTCGCGCGTACGGCGCCTCAAGAGGCTGTGACCGCGTGTGACCGCCGCGCAACGCGCTGCCGTTCACCGCGATTCTCTTTTGGAAGGGGAGAAAATCCCCGGACTCCCGTGCGCGCGTCGTTCGTCGCAAAGCGATGACGCGCGGCTGCTGGATCATCGTGAGAAAAGTCCCCAGCTTCTGTTGCCGGGTGCTGGGGGACCCCGCCTAGTGATGCTACTCAGTAGGACTTAAGATCGGAAAACTCCGCACTGCTTACGCAGCGAGGGCGAATTCCTCAGCGTTGTTGTCATTGGCAACTATGCTGTTTGGCCTGTAACGGGACCACCCGAGCAAAAGCCTCGGCATTCAACGTCCGTCGATCCTATTTCGGCCCCATAAAGAGGTGTCGGGTGTCAGGTGTCAGACCAATGATTTCTGACACCTGAGTTCTGGCACCTGACACCTGAAATGGTGGAGCCGCCGGGCATCGCACCCGGGTCCGATCCGCCTATCTCCGCGCGTTTATCGCCATAGTCCGGTTGCCCGGACACCACCGATATAAGCGCTTCGCGGTCTGGCGCAAAGCACGCGTTAGTCTGTTCCCGAGACTCGCTTTACCGCCATGCACACATTCAGGGAGGGCGGTCCCATGACGAAGAAGCTCGCAGCCGAGTTCATCGGCACGTTTACTTTGGTTCTTTTTGGCTGCGGCGCGGCGGTGCTGGCCGGCTTTGGCGTTGTCGGGCAACTCGGTATTGCCTTCGCGTTTGGCTTGGCGATCGTTGCCATGGCGTATGGCATCGGCGGCGTCTCCGGGTGCCACGTCAATCCGGCGGTGAGCTTTGGCGTCTGGACTGCTGGGCGCATGCCGACGAGCGAGATGCTCGGCTACTGGGCGGCGCAATGCCTGGGCGCTGTCGTGGGCGCGGGCGTGCTGCTGCTCATCGCATCCGGCTCGCCAGATTATTCTCTCGCCGCCAACGGCTTGGGTCAAAATGGCTACGGCATCCAAGACCCGATCTCGAACCAAGGCTCGCCTGGAAACTACAGCCTGCTTTCCGGCGGCATCTTCGAAGTCGTGGCGACGTTCATCTTCCTCGTCACCATTCTGGGCGTCACGCAAAAGGGTGGGCCGTCGCAGCTCGGTGGGCTGGCCATCGGCCTGACGCTCGTCGTCATCCACATTGTCGGCATTCAGGTGACCGGCGTTTCGGTAAACCCTGCACGCTCGCTCGGACCTGCTGTATGGGTATTGGGCGACGCGCTTGAGCAGCTTTGGCTGTTCATTGTGGCGCCGATGGTGGGAGCGGGGCTGGCAGGATGGGCGTTCCGGGTGAGGCTGTTGAGCAGCGACGACGCCAGCTGAGTCAGCGTCCGGTCGCAGCCACTGTGCTGCTGATCGGCACGCTCATACTGGCGTACCTCTACCTGCCGATCCCGGCGCCGCGCGTCGCCGTCGCGACCGAAGGCGATTGCGTCGAGTTGCACCTTTATTCGAACGGCTATCACAGCGACATCGGCGCGCCGGCCGACATATTCCCCGACGATCATCCGCTGCGCCGCCTCTATCCCGACGCGCGCACGTTCCTGATCGGCTGGGGCGACCGCGCGTTTTATGCGTCGGACGGCACAGACGTGCTGGTGGGCCTCGACGCACTCATTCCGCCAAGCCCGAGCGCGTTCCACATCACCTATGACGCGGCTGAAGCCAGCGCCTATCTCGGCCCCACAGATGACCTCGCTATCGGCGTCAGCCGTGAAGGTGCGGCGCGCTTCGTCGCTTATGTCGATCGCTATCTCGTGCTCGATGAAGAGGGCAACGCCATCCAACTGAGCGACGGCAAAGTCATTGGCCGCTCCGCCTTCCTGCGCTCACGCGGCTCGTTCCATCTGTTGAACGTCTGCAATCAATGGATGGCCCGCGCGCTGCGGCGAGCCGGCCTCGACGTCAACGCTCGCGCCGCCTGGCTCGCCGGACCGCTGATCCAGCAGGCGAGGCGCCAGGGCGTAAGCGGCTGTGCTCCAGCACGGCCCTGACGAAAGCGCCGAGTCAGCCCATATTGGCTCTGAAATGAGCGCAGAACCTGTTCCTTTGGCCGCACCCATCCCGTCCGGCTCGCCCAGCCAGGCCGACATTGCTTACCTCGGGCTGCTGGACGACATCCTGCAAAACGGCGTCGACCGCGGCGACCGTACCGGCACCGGCACGCGTGGCGTCTTTGGCCGTCAGCTGCGCTTCGATCTCAGCGCCGGCTTCCCGCTGCTCACGACGAAGAAGGTGCACCTGAAGAGCATCATCCTCGAACTGCTCTGGTTCCTGCGCGGCGACAGCAATGTGCGCTGGCTACAGGAGCAGGGCGTCACGATCTGGGACGAGTGGGCCAACGAAGAAGGCGAGCTCGGCCCGGTCTACGGCAAGCAATGGCGCTCGTGGGAAACCAAGGACGGCCGCGTCATCGATCAGATCGCCAATGTCGTGGCCGCGATCAAGACCAACCCGAACTCACGCCGCCATATCGTGTCGGCATGGAATCCAGCCGAGGTCGATCAAATGGCGCTCCCGCCGTGCCATTGCCTCTTCCAGTTTTTCGTCGCTGACGGAAAGCTCAGCTGCCAGCTCTACCAACGCAGCGCCGATGTGTTCCTCGGCGTCCCGTTCAACATCGCGTCTTACGCATTGCTCACGCAAATGATGGCGCAAGTGACAGGGCTTCAACCGGGCGAATTCGTCCACACCTTCGGCGACGCGCACCTCTATCACAACCACTTCGACCAAGCGCGCTTGCAGCTAACCCGCACGCCATACGCACCGCCAACGATGCTCATCAATCCGGAGCGGAAGGATATCTTCGCGTTCGAGTACGGCGACTTCAAACTCGAAGGCTACGCGGCTCATCCCGGCATCAAGGCGCCTATTGCGGTTTAGGCATGCTCGCATCAGATCCGCACTTTCAACGAACCCAACAGGAGGCCTCGGACTCGATCCAAGAACTGCGTCGGCAGACTCATGATCGTGATATGCGCGTCGCCACTTGGCTGCTGGTGGGCAATGGCGCGGCGCTTCTTGCGTGCTTCAATGCTGTCATCGGGGGAAGCGTCTCTGACTGGGACCTTGTCCAACCCTTCGCCCTGATATTTTTGCTGGGGATGACATGCGCCATTGGTAGCGTGGTTTTCGAGGGTGAATCAGACAGTCGAGCGAACGCGCGGCTAATCCTAATGAGCGGTGCGACCCGCCGCGCGGCGATTTGCATTGATGCCAACGCGGAGTTTCGCGCGTCCCAACTCGCGCAGCCCAATGTCGACATCGAAGCCCAGATCAAGGAAAACGACGATGTAATTGCTGACGCTCGCGACATTCTCGAGAAGAATAGCGAGGAGCCAAAGTGGGATCGGCGGCTTCGTCGGCTCGGGCGAATAGTGCTTGGCATCAGTGCGCTTTGTTTGGGTGGTGCGCTGTATTTCGCGATCGTAAGCGATGCCCTTGAGGCCGCCATCCGATGAGCGGTGCCGTGAAACGCCGGTGGACATTGAAGAATTCGGCCTAAGGTCCTCCTTCCGTTCGTCCCACTCATTTGCACTCTGTCGATCTTTCATTGCCTCCCGGCATGACCGGGCGCTCCTCAGCCCCGTCTTAGGGGAGACGGATCATGGCCACGCACGCAACACGCAGACATCTTCTGAAACAAGCCGCCGCCCTCGGCGCGGCGCTCGCATTTGGTCAAAGCTGTGCGCACACGCCTGCCGGCCCACGCACAGAAAGGCGCGATCTTTACCCGCAAGGCGTCGCCTCCGGCGATCCGCAGCCTGACAGCGTCATCCTCTGGACGCGCCGCGAGCCCGACGCTGGCGCAAGCGCTCATCGGCTCGTCGTCGAAGTTGCCAACGATGAAGCGTTCGCGCGCATCGTCGCGCGCGGCGATGTTGAGGTGAGCGCGGCGACCGATTGGACGTGCCGCTTCCTCGCGGCAGGCCTCCGCCCGGCGCGCGAATACTGGTATCGCTTCGTCGACGAGGCGGGCAACACTAGCCGCGTCGGCCGAACCATCACGGCGCCTGCAGCGAACGATGATCGTCCCGTACGCTTTGCGTTCGTGAGCTGCCAAGATCCCACTATCGGCGCGTTCAATGCCTACCGACGCATGATGTACGAGGACGTACGCCGCCCGCGCGCAGAACAAATGAGCTTCGTGCTGCACCTCGGCGATTTCATCTACGAGATCGTGAAATATCCCGAGGACGGGCGCGAGGGCAGAGATCGCGGCCGCCGCTTGCGCGAAGTGTTTCGCTATCCAACCGGCAAACGGCTCCGCAACTTCCACTTCCCCGTCGATCTTACCGATTATCGCGCCATCTATCAGGGCTATTTGAAAGATCCCGATCTGCAGGATGCGCGTGCGCGCTGGCCGTTCGTGTGCGTGTGGGACAATCACGAGTTCGCGTGGCGCGGCTACCAAAGCATGTCTTGGCTCTTCAACGATCCGCCGGAGCCAGCGCAGCAACTGAAGGTCGCCGCCAGTCAGGCGTGGTACGAGTACCAACCGGCGCGCGTCGCGAAGCCCGGAGCGGGCGATGTGTTCGAGGCGCCGTCAGTCACTGATGGGCCAATAGGCGAGCTAGACGCGCGCGGCCTCGGCCAAAGCCCCGATAACCTCACCGCCATCAACGCGCTCAAAATTCAACGCTCTTTCCGCTACGGCAAAAACGTCGACATGATCTTGACCGACAATCGGTCGTACATGGCGAAGCTCATCACTGGCGAAGGTTTGCCGGGCTTCGATTTCGGCGCGACGCCTGAAATGGCGAACGACATCTTGGAAGAGGGGCGTGAGTGGCCCGGCGGCGCGCCCGCCACCATTCGCTTCGGCGAGACAGAAGTCCCCAACCCGCAAATGAACGAGCCGCCGCAAGCCTATCTCGGCATCGAGCAAATGGCGTGGTTCAAGCAACAGCTACGCGCGGCGCAAGCGCCTTGGAAAATTTGGGGCCATTCGTTCGGCACGCTCTCACTGCGCGTCGATCCGCAAAATCTGCCGCCAGAGTTCGCCGACACTTGGCCGTGCGCCGAGTACGGATATCTGCAGCGCTCCTGGACGCTCGAGCATCGCGAGATCTTCTCCATGGTGCGCGATGAAGGCATCACCGGCCTCGCGATCTGCGTTGGTGACAAGCACTCCTTCTGGGCCGGCTACGCGTGCGAGACGTTGCCGCCGCGGGCTTTCGAACCGGCGGGCGTCGAGTTCGTCACGGGCGCGATCACCGCGCAGAACGCTGGCGAAGTGCAAGCGCTGACCTTCCCGCGCGATAACCGACTGCGTCCGTTCTACGTGCACGACCGGCCCGACGGCTCCACGCAATGCTCGTACAACACAATGCTGCTGCACGGCGTGCGCGCAGCACTCGTGCTTCGCGACACTGACGATGTCGCCCAAGCGCGTGCGGCGACCAATCCGGAAAACGCGCCGCACCTCAAGTTCATGGACCAGGGCGGCTACGGTTATTCAACCGTGCGCGCTTCGCCAGATGAATTGGAGACAGAGTTCGTCTGCATCCCAATTCCGTTCGAGCGCTCCGAGACCGAAGACGGCGGTCCGCTACGCTATCGCGTCATCCACCGAGTGGCGCGTTGGGCCCCGGGCGGGCGGCCTGAGATGCGCCAAGAGGTGGTCGAAGGCGACGTCGGGACGGCGATCTGAACCGGCGTTAGAAGTTGACGCGGTTCGAGATGGCGCCGTCCACCAGCAGATTGGCGCCAGTCGTGTAAGAGGAAACTGGGCTCGCCAGAAACACTGCAGCGTTAGCGACATCCTGCGGCGTCGCTGCGCGTCCCGTCGGATTGCGCGCCATCGCCGCCTTGAAGAAGTCCGGCATGTTCTTCTCGACCATCTGCCAGACGCCGCCGTCGAAATAGACCATGCCCGGCGACACCACGTTCACGCGGATGCGCTTGCCGGCGTACTGGCGCGCAAGGCCCTTGGCCATGTGAATGAGCGACGCTTTCACCGGCCCATAGGAGCTGGCGTTGTCCGCAACGGCGGCGGAAACAGAAGAGATGATCACGAATGCCGCGTCGCCATGCTTTGCGCCGGCAGCTTCCAGCAGCGGCTGAGCGGCGTCGAACGCGTTCACGGCGCCCAGCACATCGAGCTTGAAGTTCTGCTCCCACGATTCCGGATCGGCGCCTTGCGCCATCGCGCCGGCATTCGAAACTAGAACGTCCAAGCCACCGAGCTCCGCGCCGGCCGCTGCGATCCACGCTTTCAGAGCGCGGCCATCGCTGATGTCCACCGATGCGCCTGTCGCTTTCACGCCGAGCGCCCTCAGCGCGCCGACGGCTTCTTCGACCTGCGCGGCGTTGCGCGCGCAAATGCCCACGTCGGCGCCTTCACGCGCGAGTGTTTCGGCGATCGCGCGACCGATGCCGCGCGTGCCGCCTAGAACAACCGCCTTCTTTCCCTTGAGCGCGAGATCCATAGCTTGCCTTCCGTTTCCGCGCTGAGCGTAGTTCGCGATGCACGGAGCGATCAAGCGCCACCTGGTGCGATGCTGCTGGCGGAGCTGTCCGCTGGCCGCTACCACGTCGGCTATGAAACCGCGCGAACTCCTGGCCACGGCCCAAATCCCCGGTGGGGAAGAACTGCGTCTGTTCAAGCGCGACACCGATTTCATCATCGCGCTCGGCGCCAATGAGCTGATGTCGAGCCGCTCAAGCGGTTCGGAGGAGGCGCTGGCGCTGCTGACGATCGAGCGGTTGCAGGATCAAGAGGCCCCGCACTTGCTGATCGGCGGCTACGGCATGGGCTTTACACTCCGCGCGGCGCTGGCGCGGCTCGGTCCGAAGGCGCGCTTCACCGTGATTGAGCTGGTGCCGGAGATCATCGCGTGGGCGCGCGGGCCGATGGCGGCGCTGACATCGGGATGTCTCGACGATCCGCGCGTCGATGTCATCATGCGAGACGTGTCGCGCGCCATCGGCGCCGCCGAGAATCGCAAGTTCGATGCGATCCTGCTCGATGTCGATAACGGCCCGGATGGTCTGACGCGCGCCGAGAACGATCACATCTATTCGATGCACGGCCTACAAGAAGCGAAAGCTGCGCTGAAACCGGGCGGCGTGCTGGCGATTTGGTCTGCTGCACAAAATGAGCGCTTCGCGCGGCGCTTGAAGCATGGCGGTTTTCAGGTCGAGGAAGTCATGGTGCGCGCCGGCCGCGGCGGCAAAGGCGCGCGGCACATCATCTGGTTTGCGAAGGCTTAGATGCTGCGCACGATCCTCTACCTGCTCGCGGGCCTGGCGCTCTTCGCGCTCGGTTTCTTCGCGCTTGCCATGATCGTTGTCGCCAGCAACGGCGTTGCCGCGGTGCGCGGCGATCTCTTCGGGCACATCGGGACGGCCTATACAGTGCTTGGCTTGCCGTCCGCGATCGCCGGCGCACTTTGGCTCGCGCGGCGCCGGCGCAGTTAAACCTCGCCCACGTCTGCAACCACCATGCGCGTAATCTTTTGCACATCCTCACGCCCATTCGACTGCGGGATGAACTTCACGACGGCGCCGACCATTTGCGGCTGCACTTCGCACTTCGCGATGAGCACTTCACCCGCAACGGCGTTGAGGGTCTCGCCTTCGTCGACGCCCGGCGGCTTGTTCGTTCCGGTATAGCCCGCGATTGTGTGCGCACCCGGCGTCAGTAGCACGCGGATAAAGCGCGGGCTCTTGATCTGCGCGACTTCGCGGCCATCAATCAGCACGTTTACGCCCACAGCGCGGCCGACGAACTGATTGCGGAACACATAGAGCACGGCTTTGTCCGCGCTTGGCGTGAACTTCAGCGCCTCGGCGCGTTGTTCGGGTGTGGCGTCAGCAACTTTGCGGTTAGTCTGTAGGTTGCGGTAGACCACGACGCCGACGACGACGAGCGCTACAAGCGATATGAGCGCCACCACATCCGGGCCAAGCACGACGCGGAGAAGCCCGTAGGCAAACCAGCCGACAATGACGGCGATGAAGACGAGGATGAGATAGCGCGGCATAGCATGGCTCTTACGGGATGACGCGCGCTCGCGCCACCGCTAGAAGACGCGCGTGACCGATCCGAAACTCACCCTCGTCGTGGCGATCGCCAAAAATGGTGTCATCGGCCGCAATGGCGATTTGCCGTGGCGGCTGTCGTCCGATCTGAAGCGCTTCAAAGCGGTGACGATGGGCAAGCCCGTGCTGATGGGGCGCAAGACTTGGGAGTCGCTGCCGCGCAAGCCGTTGCCGGGGCGTCCCAATCTGATCCTCACGCGCGATGCGACCTTCGTGGCGTCAGATGCGTGGGTTTACACCGATCTCGCCGCCATGCTGGCGGCTGGACGCGCAATGGCGGCCGCCGCCGGTGTCGAGGAAGCGTGCGTCATTGGCGGCGCACAGCTCTACGAAGCGGCTCTTCCGCTCGCTGATCGCATCGTCCTTACCGAAGTGAACCTTGAGCCCAAAGGCGATGCACATCTTGTTCTTGACCTTGCGTCCTGGCGCGAAGTTAGCCGCGAACACGTAGCGCGCGGTGAGAAGGACGACGCGGATTTCGTGGTGCGTGTGCTGGAGCGCTAGACAGGCATTGGGTGTCTGGTGTCAGGTGCGAGCATTCCGACACCTGACACCCGGGACCTGATACCTGATGGAAATCCTCGCCACTGGCCTTCAATTTCCCGAAGGCCCAATCGTCATGCCGGACGGCAGCGTCATTCTGGTTGAGATTCAGCGCAAGACGCTCACGCGCGTGTGGAACGGCAAGAGCGAGGTGATCGCCGAGATTGGCGGTGGGCCTAACGGCGCCGCGTTTGGGCCGGACGGCGCTGTTTACATCACCAACAATGGCGGTTTCGAATATCACAATGTTGGCGGCCTCAACATTCCGGGCCATGCGGCCAAGGATTACGATACCGGACGCATCGAGCGCGTCGATCTCAGCACGGGGAAGGTTGAGCGGCTCTACGAAGGCGTGAATGGCTTTCGCCTGAGCGGGCCTAACGACCTCGTGTTCGACAAGAGCGGCGGCTTCTGGTTCACCGATCTCGGCAAGAACTACCCGCGCACCACCGATCGCGGTGGTTTGTATTACGCCAAGCCTGATGGAACGCTGATCAAAGAAGCTGCGTACGGGTTTGTGGGCTTGAACGGTGTGGGCCTCTCGCCGGATGAGAAGACCGTCTATGCAGCGGAAACCGAGACCGGAAAGCTTTTTGCGTTCGATATCGTAGGCGAGGGCGAAGTCGCTAAAGGCATGCTCGGCCCACCGGGCCGTTGCGTGGCGATCCAGACGCAACAAGTGTTCTTCGATAGCTTGGCCGTGCAGGCGAATGGCGATGTTTGTGTTGCGACGATCTTGAACGGCGGCATCACCACGATCACGCCGGACGGCCGCTCAACGCACACGCCGCTGCCCGATCCGCTCGTCACTAACATTTGCTTCGGCGGCGCCGATATGCGCGACGCTTACATCACGCTCTCGGGCACGAGCCAGTTGATCAAAGTGCGTTGGCCGGAAGCTGGTTTGAAACTCAATTTCGCGCCGTATTGAAAGAGCAACTATGACCATCATTGTCCACCACCTCGAAGAGTCCCGCTCTCAGCGCGTGCTCTGGCTGCTCGAAGAGCTAGGCGTCGACTACGAAGTGAAACGCTATGCGCGCAACGCCCAGACGCGCCTCGCGCCGCCGGAGCTGAAAGCCATCCACCCGCTCGGCAAGTCGCCGGTGCTGGAGCACAAGGGCCGTGTGTTCGCCGAGTCCGGCGCCATCGTTGAGTATTTCGCCGAGAGCGAGGGCGGCGGCAAACTGGCAGTGCCGCCCGGCGATGCCGCGCGAGCGGACTACCTCTACTGGCTTCACTTTGCCGAAGGCTCAGCGATGCTGCCGCTTTTGCTGAAGCTCTATGTCGGCATGTTGGGCGAGGCTGGTGCGCCGCTGATGCAGATGCGCGTCGAGCCGGAGATCGACAATCATTTGTCGCACGCCAACGCCGCACTTGGCGCAAACGACTATTTCGTCGCCAGCCGCTTCACCGCTGCCGACATCGAAATGAGTTTCGTACTCGACGCGGCCGGGTCACGCGGCGGTTTGGAGCGCTACCCCAACCTCGTCCGCGCCCGCGCCGCCAATCAGGCGCGACCTGCCTATCAGCGTGCTTTGGAGAAGGGCGGGACCTATAAAATGGGCGCCTGACGCCCGTCACGGCTTCTTGGCTGGACTTTCGCGCCAACGCACTGAATCTCTCCCGCGAACGGAGAGAGCATGCGCGCACGCGATTGTAAGATTGTCGCCACCATGGGCCCGGCGAGCGATCCGCCGGAACGGTTGGCCATGCTCATCCAGGCCGGCGTCGATTGCTTCCGGCTGAACTTCAGCCACGGCAGCAAGGACGACCACGCCCGCCGGCTGGCCGCGATCCGCGCCGCCGAAGAGCAAGCGGGTTCCGCAGTTGGCGTGTTCGCTGACCTGCAAGGTCCGAAGATCCGTGTCGGCTCGTTCGAGGGCGGCGAGATCAAGCTCAAGTTCAACGAAGTCGTGACGCTCGAAGCTTCTACGGAAGCGGGCTCGCAAGGGCTCATCCGTCTGCCGCACCCTGAGATCATCAATGCGCTCGAAGAGGGTGACATCCTCAAGCTTGACGATGGCAAGCTGCAGATCACGGTGATCGAACGCGGCCGTACGCAGCTGAAAGCGCGCGTCGATCATGGCGGCGTATTGAAGAACCAGAAGGGACTGAACGTCCCGACGCGCCGCATTCCGATCTCCGCGCTGACGCCCAAGGATCGCGAAGACTTGGCGTTCGCGCTCGATCTCGGCGTTGATTACATCGCGCTTTCATTCGTGCAGCATCCCGAGGATGTCCGCGAAGCACGCGAACTCATCAAGGATCGCGCCGGCATCATCTCGAAGATCGAAAAGCCGAGCGCGCTCGAAAACATCGAAGAGATCGTTGAGCTCTCTGACGCGGTGATGGTCGCGCGCGGCGATCTCGGTGTTGAGCTGCCGCCGGAACAAGTGCCGATCGCGCAGCGCAAGATTATTCGCGCCGCGCGCGCAGCGGGACGGCCGGTGATCGTGGCGACGCACATGCTCGAAAGCATGGTCGAAGCTGCGACGCCTACGCGCGCTGAAGCCTCCGATGTTGCTACGGCGGTTTATCAAGGCGCAGACGCTGTGATGCTCTCCGCCGAAAGCGCCGTGGGGCGCCATCCGCAATCGGCCGTCGCGATCATGGATCGCATCATCCGCGCCGTCGAAGAAGACGAGGAATACTGGACCTCGCTGCCGCGCGACATGACTCCTCCGCAAGCGACGACGGCTGACGCCATCGCGCTCTCTGCCCGCCACATCGCTGATGTCATCGGTTGTGCAGCACTCGTTGCCTATACTTCAACCGGCTCAACAGCGTTCCGCGTCGCGCGCGAACGCCCGCGCTGTGGCGTGATCGGTTTGACGCCGCTTGTTGAGACCGCGCGCAAGCTGTCGCTGGTATGGGGCGTGCGCTCGATGGTGACGGAGGACGTCTCCAACGTCGAAGAGATGGTCGATAAGGCCGACGCTGCAGTGCGAAAGCTCGGTGTCGCCGAAGTGGGCGACCGCATCGCCGTCATCGCCGGCATCCCCTTCGGCCGCGCCGGGAAAACCAACACCATCCGCGTCTTGCGCTTGGAGTAGGCGGCTTGCCACGCAGCGCTGTATCCCGCAAAGACGGCGCGGGAGACGACACGCATGCCGCCAGCACAGCCGCCCGAAATTCTGCGCCTGCAGAAGGAACTGGATGCCGCCATTAAGGCGCATCAGGCCGGACGTATCGACGAAGCGGAGGCGGTCTACATCAAGGTCTTGGAGCGTGTGCCGACACAAGCGGATGCGCTCAATCTCCTGGGTGTCATCCAGGCCGAGAAAAACCGCAACGAGCGCGCACTTGACTTGCTGCAACGCGCCTCGCGCGTGCGCCCGAAGGATGGGGTCATTCTCAACAATCTCGGTCGTGCGGCGGTGCGAGCGCGCCGTTTTGAGTTGGCGATCGAGTCACTTGAACGCTCTGTTGCGCTCGCGCCGGAAGTGATCGAGGCCTACGGGAACCTTATTCAGGCGCATCGCCAGGCCGGCAACATCAAGGAGGCGGAGTACTTCGTAGAAGTGCTGCGCGCCAAGCGCGGCGGGTCAGTTACCGCCGACTTCGAGCACGCGCGCATTCTCAGCGACCTGGGACGCAAACAAGAGGCGCGGGCGCTGCTTGTGAAGTTGACTACGGAAACGCCGGCTTATGCGCCAGCGTGGCAGTCGCTTGCGCGTCTATCGAAGGTGAAGGCTGGCGATCCGATCATTGACGGCATTGTCGACATCATCGGCAAGACTTCCGAGCCTTCAACAACGATGCGCTTCCTATGCTACGCCGCCGGCAAGATTTTTGATGATCTCGGTGAGTACGATCGCGCATTCGACTATGTGTCGCGCGCCAAGCGGCAGGATCCGCCGACTTACGACCCGGAGAAAACCAAGACGCAGTTCACGACGATCGCCAGTGTGTTCAACGAGAACTTCATCAACGCGCGCCGTGATTGGGGCGTTGAAAGCGAGCGTCCGGTGTTCATTGTCGGCATGCCGCGCTCCGGCACGACACTGGCGGAGCAGATTCTCGCCTCCCACCCCGAGGTTTTCGGCGGTGGTGAGCTTGAATATATCGGTCAAGTAACGGCGCAACTCGCCGACTTAGTCCCATCGGGCAAGTTTCCTGCCGCAGCAGTCGGCCTTCCCAAGGAGATGTTTGCGTCGTTGGGTTATCGCTATTTGCGCAAGATCGGTGCGCTCAATCAGGCCGATGCGCGCTTCACCGACAAGATGCCCCACAACTTCATCTCACTGGGGCTTTTGCGCATCATGTTTCAAAATTTGCGGGTCGTGCACTGCATGCGCCACCCGTTCGATACGATCCTATCGTGCTTCCAGCACGACTTCGCGCACACCCATGATTACAACCAATCGCTCGAAGGCTTGGCCTCATACTATGCCTGCTATCGCGAGCTGATGGAGCATTGGATTGAGGTGATGCCGGAGGCGATCCATCCGCTTCAGTACGAAAAAATGATTGAAAATCAGGAGGATCAGTCTAGGGGGCTGATCAAGGCTGCGGGCCTTGCGTGGGATGACAAAGTGCTCGCTTTTGCTGAGACTGACCGAAGGGTAAGCACGCCCAGTTCCTGGCAGGTCCGCCAGCCTCTCTACTCAAGTTCCAGTGGCCGCTGGAGGAACTACGAGCGCCATCTGACCCCCATTTTGGGGGTCGTACCCGAGCGCTTTTTCCCTTGATCCGAAGCGGTAGCGGTGGTTTCACTTCGAGCGCGCGTGTCAAGCGATGCTGCGAGGGGAATATCAATTGCGCATAAGTGGTTCACCACTGCGGCTCTGGCCGTAGGTTTAGTTGCAATTCCGGCCGTGGCTTCGGCGGAAACGCAAATTCGGATTTTTGGCGGCGTGTCTGAAAGCCAAGACAGCGACGTCACCTATTATTACGGCTATTACCAAGGCGAAGTCTCGATCGACTCTGGGTTCGTCGTCGGCGCAGCGTATGGCGGCGTTTACGGCAACTGGGTTCTGGAAGGCGAAGTCTCTTTCCGTGAAGCGGATCTTGAGCAGTTCGATTTCGGCTACGGCCCGTACGATCTTGAAGGCGATATCAGCGCGACGGCAGTGATGGCGAACGCGTGGTACAACTTCCCGCTTAGCGGAAACTTCAATCTGTACGTCGGCGGCGGCGCCGGCCTCGCTCAAGCTGAAATCAGCGAAGAGAACTTTGTCGGCGATGACGACTCTATGGAATTCATCTGGCAAGCTGGCGGCGGCGTGAACTTCCGCACCGCATCCGGCTACGCGTTCGGCGTCGGCTATCGCCACGTCGAGATCGGCGATGTTGGCACGACCGGTGTCGAACTGAAGTCGGACGAAGTGATCGTCGAAGTTTCGCGCCGCTTCTAAGCAGCGCTCAATTTAGAGAATTGGCCGGGGCCGATCCGCGAGGATCGGTCCCGGTTTTTTGTTTGTGCTCAACGCAGTATTTGATCGAGTGGGGCGCTGGAAGACGTTGGAGCGCCGTCTCGTACCCGCGCTCGATACAATCCCTGCGCGATTTTCCCTTGATAGGCGCACATGGCGGTGCTCTGTTCTTCATAACCCAACCGTAAGGATTGGGATGAAAGAGGGGGTCTCTTCATGAACAAGCTACTTGCGGCGACAGCTATCGCTGTCGGTATGGTCGCAATTCCGACCGCGGCGTCCGCTGAATCTCAGTGGCGCGTGTTTGGTGGTCTCACCGACGTTGGCGATTTCGATTATTCTTACGGCCCATACGACGCGGATCTCACCACCGATTCCGGCTTCGTCGTCGGCGCTGCCTATGGTGCAGTGAATGGCAACTGGGTGCTGGAAGGCGAACTTGCCTATCGCACCGCCGATTTCGACACGATTGAGTTCCTCGGTTACTCGCTCGACGTGGATGGCAGCGTCAGCTCTGTCTCGCTTATGGCCAACGCTTGGTATCACTTCCCGACCAACAATAGTTGGGGCTTTTATGCTGGCGGCGGCGTTGGTTTCGCTAACGCTGAAGCGGAACTGGAGAGCTATTCCGACAGCTCGACCGAGTTCGCTTGGCAACTTGGCGCCGGCATCCAAGCCCGCACCGAGTCTGGCTTCGCCTACGGCATCGGCTATCGCTACTTCAACATCTCCGAAGTCGCCGATACCGGCATCGACGTCAGCGCCCACGAGTTCATCTTCGAAATCTCGAGCCGCTTCTAAACAGCGCGCGACACGACCGAACTAAAGACGGGGCCGGTCCATCTGGATCGGCCCCGTTTCGTTTGTGAGCGGCCCGTGCGATTGAACGCACATGACGCTCTCCATCCTTGGCTTTGCCGGCAGTCTGCGCCGCGCCTCTTACAACCGTGCGCTCATCGCTGCCGCACAATCGCTTGCGCCCGAGAGCATGCGCATCACCATTCACGATCTGATCGATGTGCCGCTCTATAACGGGGACATCGAAGCAGCAGGGGATCCGCCCGGCGTCGTCGCGTTCAAGCAAGCGATCGCCGCAGCGGACGGGGTGCTCATCGCAACGCCGGAATACAATCACGGCGTTCCCGGCGTGGTGAAAAATGCAATCGACTGGGCCTCGCGTCCGGCGCGGGGCGCGCCGCTGGGCGGCAAGCCAGTCGGCCTGATCGGCGCGTCGCCCGGCCAGACGGGGACTGCACGCGGACAGAGTCAGCTCCGCCAAGCCTTCGAGTTCACGAATTCGTACTGCATGCCGCAGCCGGAGATCCTCGTTTTCCGCGCACACGAAAAGTTCGACGCCGCCGGTAATTTGACCGACGAAAAGACGGCGCAGTATTTGCGCGCTTATCTGGAAGCCTTCGCGGCCTGGGTGGCGCGCTTCAAATAAGCTTCCGTTGCGTGCAGTTGCGAGGGCGGCGGCGGGCGCGCACACTCAGCAGCGGAGGCACGTCATGAGTGAGCTTAAGCTCCCGCAATACATCGCTGACACGCTGGTCAGCTCGCCAGCTTATGCAACGGACGCAATCCATGATGCATACCGCTGGATGCGCGCCAACAATCCGCTGGGCGTGGCCGAGGTCGAGGGCTTCGATCCGTTTTGGGTGGTCACCAAACACGCCGACATTCTCGAAATCAGCCGCAACAACGCGCTCTATCCCAGCGGCGTGCGCGGGACGACGTTGACGAGCAAGTCGGGCGAAGCGCGCGCTTACGCGATCACAGGATCGCCGCATCTGGTGCGCTCGCTCGTCCAGATGGATGAGCCCGATCACATGAAGTATCGGCTGCTGACGCAAGCCTGGTTCATGCCGGCCAACATCAAGAAGCGCGAGGACGATGTGCGCGCGTTGGCGAAGCATGCGGTCGATCAATTCGCGGCGCTCCCGGGGGAGTGCGACTTCGTCAAAGACGTCGCGATGCATTATCCGCTGCGCGTGGTGATGAACATTCTGGGCGTGCCGGAAGAGGACTTCGGCCGCATGCTACGCTTGACGCAAGAGCTATTCGGCGCCTCCGATCCGGACACTGAGCGCTTCAAGGCGGCGCTCAGCGATGAGCAATTCGCGCAGCTTCTGATCGGCGTCGTGCAGGATTTCACCGACTATTTCGAGAAGATCACCGAAGATCGCCGCGCCAATCCGCGCGACGATTTGGCGACCCTATTGGCCAATGCTGAGATCAACGGCGCGCCGTTGCCGCCGTTTGAGCGCACGGGCTATTACACCATCATCGCCACGGCGGGGCACGATACGACGTCATCCTCAACCGCCTGTGCGATGTGGGCGCTCGCCACGGTGCCGGGCTTGCTTGACCGGGTGCGCACCGATCCGTCGCTCATTCCCGCCTTGATCGAAGAGGCGATCCGCTGGGCGACGCCGGTGAAAACCTTCATGCGATCGGCCAGCGCGGATACCGAACTGCGCGGGCGCGCGATCAAGCAGAACGATTGGCTGATGCTCTGCTACGCCTCCGGCAATCGCGACGAAGAGATATTCCCGAACCCCGACACGTTCGACATCGACCGCAAACCCAACCGCCAGATTGCCTTCGGCAACGGCGCGCATCTTTGCCTGGGTCAGCATCTCGCGCGCATGGAAATGCGCATCCTGTTCGAAGAGCTCGTGCCGCGTCTGAAAAGCGTGCGTCTCAATGGCGAACCCAAGCTGAGCGAGAGCTTCTTCGTGAGTGGATTGAAGGCGCTGCCGATCGCGTTTGAGCTGAACTAGCTAAACCGTATCGCCGGCGAAGGCTTTGCCATGCCGGCGACGTTCGCGAGCGCTGCTTGCGCGATCTCCACGAAGCGCTTCGACGCTGGATGCTTTGGCGTGCTGACAACGAGCGGTGTACCCGCATCACTCGCTTCGCGCAGCTTTACCTCAATCGGGATCTCACCCAAGAACGGCACGCCGGCTTGCGCGGCCGTCCGCCGCGCACCGCCTTCGCCGAAGATGTGCGTACGCTCGCCGCTGGGCGTTTCGAAATACGCCATGTTCTCGATCACACCGAGAATTGGCGCATGCGTTTTCTCAAACATCGCCAAACCGCGACGCACATCCGCCAACGCCATCTCCTGCGGGGTCGAGACAATCACAGCGCCAGCCAGCGGCACGCGCTGCAGAAGCGTCAGCTGCACATCGCCCGTGCCGGGCGGCAGATCGAGCAGCAGTATATCGAGATCGCCCCAAGCAACTTCATCGATCATCTGACGCACCGCGCTTGTCGCCATCGCGCCGCGCCAGATCATCGCTGACGATGCTTCAACCAGATAGCCGATCGACATGGTCTTGAGGCCGTGTGCTTCAAGCGGCGTCAGAATCTTGCCTTCGCCCATCTCCGGCTTACGCGCACCGGTTCCGAGCAATGTTGGCGCGGAAGGGCCATAGACATCGAGATCAAGCAGGCCGGTCTTCAACCCCAATGACGCGAATGCGCACGCGAGATTGACCGCCACAGTTGATTTGCCGACGCCGCCCTTGGCGCTTGCGATTGCGATAATCCGCTTCACGCGGCCCACGCCGCCTGCGCTCTGTGGCTTCGCTTCGTGCGCGGTCAGGACCGCGATCACACTGGTGACGCCGCGCACCGCGCGCGCTTCGGCTTCGGCTTTATCGCGCAGCGGCACAAATGCCGCAGCCGCTTCCGCCGGCGCCTCGATGGTGAACGAGACCTTTCCGCCTTCGCGCGTTTCAAGCCCCGAAATGCGGCCAGCCGTGAACAAACCCTTGCCGGTGAGCGGGTCATTTATCGCGTCGAGGCGCGCTTTTACCGCTTCTTTGAGTTCTACCAACTGGTTGTTCATGCTTGATCCTTTAGCACAAGAGCCACATATCGGCGCGCGACGGGTGTGAGCAAGCGTCTGTCATCGGCCGCCAGAACGGGCGTGTTCGACAAAAGCCACCAGAACGGCGGGGACCAGATTTCTGATGCCTTGGAATGATCAATCGGGCGGCAACCAGGGTGGTGGCGGCCAAGGTCCATGGGGCGGCGGTCCGCGCCGTCCGTGGGGCCAGCAACCACCGCCGCGTCAACCGCAAGGTCCACAAGGCCCCGATCTCGAAGACATGCTCCGCAGCTGGCGTGAGCGCTTCGGTGGCGGCGGCAATGGCGGCGGCGGTACGCGCGGTGAACGTCGCAATCCAATTTCTGCGCCGCTTATCGCAGGCGTCTTGTTTTTTGGCTGGTTGATGACCGGCGTTTACACCGTCGATGAAGGTCAGCAGGTCGTCATCACGCGTCTCGGCGATTACAACCGCATCACTGGCCCAGGCATCCATGTTCACATGCCGGTGCCGTTCGAGAGCCGTCAGGCGGTCAATGTTACCGAGCAGCGTTCCGTCGGCATTGGCTTCACGGGCGAACAGCGTGGCGCACAGAGCGTCACCGTCGATAATCCCGACGAAAGCCTGATGATCACCAGCGATCGCAACATCGTCGAGGTTCATTTCCGCGTCGTCTACAACATCAACGACCCAGTCGATTATGTGTTCAATCTGCGCGATCCGGACACGGCGCTGCGTCAGGTCGCCGAGAGCGCGATGCGCGAAGTTATCGGACAACGTCAGTTGGAGCCGATTATCACGACCGACCGCGCCGCCGTTGAGCTTGGTGTGGAGCAGCTTTTGCAGTCCACGCTCGACGAATACGAAGCTGGCATCCAGGTGCTGCAAGTTGAATTGCTGCGCGCTTGGGCGCCCGCCGCAGTGCTTCAAGCGTTCGACGATGTTGTCACCGCCGGCCAGGATGCGCAGACGCTGATCAACAATGCCGAGCGCGAAACCGCCACGATGCTCGCCGAGGCGCAGGGTTATCGCGAACGTGTTGTGCGTGAAGCGCAAGGTGAAGCCGAGCGCTTCAACGCGGTTTACGCCGAATATCGCTCGGCGCCGCAAGTTACGCGCGACCGGCTCTACATCGAGACGATGGAGCGGGTCTATCTGCAGGGCAACCTTGTCATTCTCGATCAACGCGGCGGCTCTGTGCCGTACCTGCCGCTTGATACGATGATAAGACGCCCCGCCGCAGCTCAAGGCGGAGGAGGCGGCCAATGACACGCAATCTTCCGCTGATGGTGGGTCTCGCCTTTGCGATCTTGGTCGTCGCAATGAACTCGATGTTTATTGTGCGACAGGATCGCCAAGCCATCGTGCTGCGCTTCGGCCAATATACCAGCACGATCAACGCGCCGGGCACTGACGCGCCAGGCCTATACTTCAAACTCCCGTTCTTCGACACGGTCGTCATCTACGACAAGCGCAACATCGGCTTGGCGCTTGAAGGCCAATCCTTCGTCGCGTCCGACCAGGAACGCTTGATTGTCGACGCCGTCGTGCGTTGGCGGATCGCCGACCCGCGTCTCTTCTATCAAGCAGCGTTCAACGAAGAACGCGGCTCGCAGCGTCTTGAGACGTTCACCGAAGCCGCGCTGCGCCGCGCCCTGGGCGGCGCCACCTCGAACGAGATCATTTCGGGCCGCCGTGCGGAACTGATGCAAATGATCGAGGCCGACCTGAACGCCGCGGCCGCGACGGAACTTGGCGTGCGCGTCATCGACGTGCGCATCCGGCAGGCGGATCTACCGCAGGAAACGCGTGACCGGGTCTATGACCGCATGCGCTCCGAGCGTCAGCAAGTCGCCGGCCGCATACGCGCCGAAGGTGAACGCGACGCCGTCATCATCCGCGCCACGGCGCGCGAGCAGGCGGAGCGTCTTCGTGGTGAAGGCGAAGGCGAACGCGCGCGTATTTTCGCGGCCGCCTTTGGACGCGATCCGGAGTTCGCGGCCTTCTATCGCTCGATGGCTGCTTACGAGCGCGCCATTGACGAAGGCACGCCGATCGTCGTCCCGCCGGATAGTGACTTCTTCCGGTATATGCAGCGCCGCCGCGGCTAGTGAGACGCGGCGCTCGGCAAGCGGCGGAGCGGCAATCGCTCGATTGGACGTAAGTTCGCTCATTTGAGCTTGCCTTACTGCCGACTGCCGATTGCGGACTGCCGACCGCTACCGCTAGGTTGCGAGTCATGCGCGCTCTCTTCGCCAGCCTTGCTTTAGCTCTCCTCGCCGGTCCGGCGCTGGCGCAGTCGCGCCTGCCGGCTGACGGCTTTGCCGATCTCAATGAGCGGCTTTCGCCGGCAGTGGTGAATATCGCCACCAGCCAGCGCGTCGATGGCGTCGACGATCTGCCGCGCTTCCCGCCAGGCTCGCCGCTGGAGCGCTTCAACAGCGACGAGCAGGCGCAGATCACCTCGCTCGGCTCCGGCTTCATCATCTCGCCCGACGGCATTGTCGTGACCAACAATCACGTTATTGAATCCGCTGACGCCATCGAAGTCATTCTGCAGAACGGCCGTCGCTTCGAAGCGATCGTCGTCGGCCGCGATCCCGCCACCGACATCGCGGTGCTGCGTATGCAGGTCCGCGAGCCGATGCCGTTCGTCGAAATGGGCGATAGCGACACCGCCCGCGTCGGCGACATTGTGCTCGCCATCGGCAACCCGTTCGGTCTCGGCGGTTCGCTGAGCGTCGGTGTTGTCTCGGCGCGCAACCGCAATATCGATGCTGGCCGCTATGACGATTTCATCCAGACCGACGCCGCCATCAATCGCGGCAATTCGGGCGGCCCGCTCTTCAACACCGACGGCGAAGTCATCGGCGTCAACACCGCAATCCTTTCTCCATCCGGCACAAGCGTCGGCATCGGCTTTGCCACGCCAACCTCGATCGTGCGTCCGGTGGTCGAGCAAATCCTGCGCTACGGCGAAATCCGCCGCGGCTGGCTCGGCGTGCGCTTAGCCAACCTCAACGCCGCTGCGGTTGAACGCGCCGGCTATCGCGGCGACAACGGCGCCGTCGTCACACGCGTGACGCCGGGAGGCCCGGCCGCTGCCGCCGGTTTGCGGCCTGGCGATATCGTTCTGAAATTTGGCGAGCGCGACGTTACAGACAGCCGCTCGCTCACGCGTATGGTCGGCGAAGCACAGGTCGGCGCGCAGGTGGTGCTTGAGATCATACGCGAAGGCCGCCGCATGAACTTGACGGCGTCGATCGAGCGCTTGGAAGAGGGCGATCCCGGCGCGCGTGTTGCTGCCGATGATGGCGCGCCTGAGCGCCGCAGCGACGGCGGGCCCCGCGGCGGGCGCATGTTCGGCATCGCTCTCTCGGAGCTGGATCCAAGCTTGCGCGAAGAATTTCAGATTGAGCCGGATGTGCAGGGGCTCGTGGTCCTTGCCGTCGATGTTGGCGGCGCCAATGAAGGCGTGCTGCGCGCCGGCGACGTCATTGAACAGATGGCATTTCAGAACACGAGCGACATGATCGCCGCGCGCGCCATCGCCGGCGAAGCGGCTGTTGGCGAGCGCAACATCGTCGTCCGCATCAACCGTGAAGGTCACCGCACTTTCCGCCGCCTGCGGGCGCGGAGCTAAAGCTGCAGCAGCGGCGCGACGTCCACGAGTGACGTGAGCACCAGCGCACGCTCGCGCTCACGGTCGGTGGGCGAAAGAAGGTCAGGCACCATAACGGTCATGCAGCCCGCTGCGTGCGCGGACTCCACTCCGGCGTAAGAGTCCTCCAACGCCAACACATCGCCCGGCGCAGCGCCCAACAGCCGCGATGCGTTGAGATATGGCTCCGGGTGCGGCTTGCCTTCCACGCAATCCTGCCGCGTCACCACCGCGCGAAAGCGCTCAGTGAGCCCATGCGCCGTAAAGTGCCGCTCCACCCACGGTCGCCGCGACGATGTCGCCAGCGCGAACGGCAGAGCGAGTTCATCGAGCGTTTGCATGAGCTCAACCGCGCCCGCCTTCAGTGGCGCCACCCGATCGCCGACATGCGCGCGCGTATTGGCGATGAAATCCTCAAGCGGAAAGTCATCGCCATAATAGCTCTTCAGCTGCAGATCGTTCGCTTCGCGATGCATGCCGACGAGCGCGAGGAATTGCGCATCGCTCATCGTCACGCCCATCAGCTTGCACGCGGCAAAATGCGCTTCCTTCACCAGCGCTTCGGAATCGATCAGCGTGCCGTCGAGGTCAAAGACGACGGCGCGCGGCCGGCGGGGCAGGCTCAATCAGGGCTCCAAATAATCGGGGCAGCCGGGCAGCGGCTGATCAGGCGCATATAGGCCGTCATCCTGGCGCGTATAAGTGCGGCGGAATGAGCATGTCTCGTCGCGTGACCAGACGAGATCATCGGCCGTCAGCGGGCCGCGCTCGCGGGAATCTTCCGTGCGTGTGACAGGGCCTGGGAACGAGCCTGCTGCTGTCTCCAGAATGATCACCGGCGCGCCGTTCGATGCGCCTTCATCCAAGCTGATGCGCGACACGAAGCGATACTCATCGTGGCAAGCGCCGGCGCGCGCGGTTTCATCTTCTTCGCTGAAGCAAGCGCGGATCATGGAGTCGGCGCCGTAGGGCAGACGCGCCACTTCGCGGGCTTCGCCATTGGCGATTTCGTAGAGCGTCAAATGCTGCGCCGAACCGCCGCCGCCCGAGTACATCTGCTGATCGTTGAAGACGCGGCCCACTAAAGCCGTTTCGCCGACGCGTACGATTGCGCCCCAAATCTCGCCTTCGCTCGGCAACGGGGTCGCGGGGCCTGCTGGCATGAAGCTCGCCGTGACGGCGCCGTCCTCGATGCACCAAACGCTATCGCTCGTGCACCAGCGCTCGCCGGTTTGCGTCAGGGCTTCCATGCGATTGCCGGCGCGATCCGCCACTGGCAGCGTCACGCCCGGCAGCGAAGGCTCGCCGGTTTGCGCTGCTTCAGGAGGTGTGCAGGCCGCGAGCGTGAGCGCCGCCAAGGCTGTTGCGATGATCCTCATGCGAACTCCTCCCGCCGATAGCCCTGAAAGAACAATGCCGTTTCCAGGCTGGTATAATCGATTTTCGCGTGCGCCTCAGCCGCTACCAGTGGCTTAGCGCGATAGGCGAGGCCGAGGCCCGCTGCTTTGATCATGTCGAGATCGTTGGCGCCGTCTCCAATCGCCAGCGCATCCGCTTCGCCAATGCCAAGCGCAATCGCCTCGCTGCGCAATGCGCCGAGCTTCGCTGCGCGGCCGAGGATAGGCTCTTGCACTGCGCCCGTGAGCGCTGCGCCGTCATCGAGCAGCACGTTGGCGCGATTGGCGTGGAAGCCAGCGACCTCGGCGATGCACGATGTGAAAAATGTAAAGCCGCCTGAGACAAGCACGCAGCGCGCGCCATGTTTGGCCATCGTCTTCACAAACGTCGCAGCGCCCGGATTGAGCCGCACGCGCTCGTCATACGTCTTCTGCAAGGCATCCAGCCCCAAGCCCTTCAGCTTCGCCACGCGCTCGCGCAAAGCCGGCTCGAACTCCAACTCGCCACGCATGGCGCGCTCGGTGATGGCTGCGATCTCCGCTTTGATGCCGGCGAAATCCGCCAGCTCGTCCAGGCATTCTACATTGATGATTGTCGAATCCATGTCGGCGACGAGGAGTTTCTTGCGCCGCCCTTCGACCGGCACAAGCGCCCAGTCCACCGGCATCTCCGCCACCGTCGCCGCCGCTTCCTGGCGCAGCTCGCTGTCCAGCACAGGATAAATCCACTGCGCGCTTTCCCAACCTGAAAGCACATCCGGCGGCGGCAGCTTTCTATTGAGCGCCACACGCCCGAGCATGAGCAAAGCCTCGCGATACGCGGGTTTATCGTCCGGCGGTGCAACGAAGACGAGGGCGTGGGCGGTCATCGAATCCTGCGGTTCTGCGGCTGTCTCCCTCTAGGGCGTAGCGCCGCGATGCGCTACTGCACCGGCGCATGACGCGCACGCTTCTCATCATGGGCCCTACAGCCAGCGGCAAATCCGCTTTGGCGCTGGCCCTGGCTGAGCGTTTGGGCGGCGAAATTGTCAACGCGGACTCGATGCAGGTCTATCGCGATTTCCGTATCCTCAGCGCGCGCCCGTCGCTGGAGGAGGAGGCCCTCGCGCCGCATCACCTCTACGGCCACGTCGATGCCGCCGAGCTTTACTCCACAGGCCGTTGGCTCACCGACGCGCTCGCCGCGATCACAGAAATCTGCGCGCGCGGCGCTACGCCGATCCTCGTCGGTGGAACGGGCCTCTACTTCAAAGCGCTAACACAAGGCCTAGTCGACATCCCCGCCGCCGATCCCGAAACACGCGCCGCTCTTCGCGAGCGCGCTGAACGTGAAGGCGCGCCCGCGCTGCACGCCGAACTGGCCACGCGCGATCCGCAAACCGCCGCGCGTCTCAAGCCAAACGATGCGCCGCGCATCCTGCGCGCACTCGAAGTGCTGGAGACGACAGGCGAGAGCATCTCGACGCTGCAAACGAACACCAAACCAGCGCTCGCTGCTGACGAATGGCGGGGCCTGGTGCTGACGCCTGACCGCGAAAAACTCTACGCCACGATCAATGCGCGCTTCGATGCGATGCTGAATGCCGGCGCAATCGACGAAGTCCGAGCCTTCGCAGCGCGCAATCACGATCCCACGCTCCCCGCCATGAAAGCGCACGGCGCACCAGCGCTTGGCGCCTATCTGCGCGGCGAGATCACGCTGAAAGAAGCCGCCGAGATCGGCAAGCGCGACACGCGCCGCTACGCCAAGCGCCAATTCACCTGGATCGGCGGCCAAATGCCGGATTGGCCACGTGTCGCCCCTGAGGCGCTGCTGGAGCGGCTCGCGGCAGTGCTCGCTTTGATGACGTGACCCTGGGCAAGCCGCTTCGCGCCCCGCGCTTCCCATGTTAGCGCTCTCGCAAACGGGAGAAGCGCATGGAATGGGGCGTAAATGAGTGGGTGGCGGTTGGCTCCGCGGGCCTAGCGCTGGCGTCGCTGGTTCTGAACTGGCTGGTGGTGCGCCGTCAGACCGAGCTGCAATACGAAACCCTGCGCGCCGAAATGGACGCTGAAGTCATTGGTTGGGCGCAGGATGCGATCGATCAAGTCTCTGAAGGCATAACGCTCGCGTCAGGACGCGGCACGACTTACCCGGCCGCAGACTTCACCCGCCTCGCGCACGAGACCGCGCAGAAGCTCTCATCCATCGCTGATCGCGGCCGTTTGTTCTTTCCCAACGAAGAACCGGACAGCCACGGCCAGGAGAAGGAAACCGCCTTCCAAGGTTACCGCCCGCCCATCCTCGACGCGATCATCTTCGCGTGCGGGCGCTTGAGCCGCATGAGCGCAGAAGGTGGGCCGGACAAAGAGTCCGCCGACTTTCTGCTGAAGTGCCGCCGCTTGTTGGTGTCGGAAGCGCAAAACGCCATCGATCCGCGCCGCCGCAAGCAAATGATGCGTCGCCTCGCCATCGGTCGCAAGGACGACAAAGTTTCCGCTTTCTCTATGGCGTCGGATCTGGGTGAGGCGATGGAGGCGCTCTATCCGGGGTTCCTCGATCGTCCGCGTGGCCCAGCCTGGGTTGCCGAACGTGAGGCGATGGCGCGCCGTGCGCTGGAGCGGTCTTGATGAAGAGCGTGCGCCGTTTTGTTTTGACCGCGCTGGCCGCGCTCGCGCTTACCGCATGCGCGCCAGCGCTGAACTCGGCGGCGCAAGAAGAGGATAGGTCTGTGACCATCACAATGACTCGCGGCGCCTGTTTCGGCTTTTGCCCGGTCTATCGCGTCTCGATCAGCGAGAGCGGCGAAGTCATCTATGTCGGCGAGCAGTTCGTGAACGTCCGCGGCGAACAGCGCGCGCAAATCTCACCGGAAGCCGTGCAAACGCTGCTAACGCGCTTCGATGAGGTCGGCTTTGCGTCCTTGCAGGACGAGTACCGCGCGCCCGTCACCGATCACCCGACCTACACGATCACGCTCGAACGCAACGGCCGCACCAAAACCGTGACCGACTACGCCGGCGTGAACGCAGGCATGCCGCAAGCGGTGCGCGAACTGGAGGATGAGATCGACCGCGTCGCCGGCACGGCGCAATGGGTGTTGCGCGATGGCCAGCCGGTGCGCGATCGACCTGAGCATTGATCGCCTCAACGGTGTTTAAGGCTGGCGCCGCCCGCATCCGGCGCCGTAGTCTCCGGCCAAGGGACCTTGACGCGGGGTGGGAAATGATCCGCTTTTCTTATGCAGCCGCGCTCTGCGGCTTGGCGCTCGCGCTGGCCACTCCGGCCGCTGCGCAGAACCTCTCGCTGCAAGCGCCCGCTTGGGCGACGCCGCTGGTGGCGGCCGATATCATCCCGACGAACGGCGGACGTGCTGAACTCACAGCGCCCGGCATCGAACTTTCAGTGCGCGTTACGATCGCCCCGGCGCGCGGTGGCATCGCGCGCGTCATTCGCTACGATCAGCGCGCCAACGCCGGTTCGATCTTTGTGCGGCGCTTCACCGGCCATCCATCCACCGGTTGGTGGCTTTGGGGTTCCGACGCGCCGCTGACCATCACGCCGACTGGTGCGCAGCGGGCTGAACTCGGCGTGCTTGCGCAAGCCGCCATCGGCGCGCCCGCGCAAAGCGGGCAGGCATGCGCCACCGGCGAGCAGGCGTTCATTGAGATTGCTTCAGGCACACAAACGGCTGTGCTCAACCGCGCGTGCGTCGCGACGGGTGAGGCGGCCAATGCGCTTGTGTTGCGCCTTTCCGAACTCGCTGGTTCGCGCACGGAGGAAGAACTTGCTGCCGCCGCAGTATCTGAACTGATGGCTGCCGATCGCGCCTTCAACGCTGCCGCGCAAGCCGATGGGGTTCCGGCCGCGTTCAATCGCTTCGCCGCGTCCAACGCCCTTATCGTGACCAGCACGGAAGTTCTCAACGGCCGCGCCGGCATTGCAGCGAGCTATCAGAGCTGGCCGGCGAACGCGCGTTTGGAATGGGCGCCGGTCACGGCGCGCGTTTCCGCGCGCGGCGATATGGGTTGGACGTGGGGTAATTCCACCTATACCGCGCCGGACGGCACGCAACGCGCGGGGCGATACGTCTCGATCTGGACGCGCGATTACGAAGGCAACTGGCGCTACGCCTTTGACGCGCCGATCCGCTAACCGGCGAAGCCGCCGTCGGCGAGAAACTGCATCTCTTCAGCCGTCGTGTGACGGCCAAGCGCCGCGTTGCGATGCGGGAAGCGGCCGAAGCGGGCGATGATGTCGTGGTGCAAGCGCGCGAAGCGGAGATACTCGGCGTTTCCGAGCGCCTCGAACAAGGTCACGCAGCGTTGCTGCAGTGCCAAGTCCTCGGCGTGCTCCAGCGGCATGTAGAAGAAAAATCGCAGGTCGGTGTCCGTCGCCGCATCGAACGCATTTGTCAAAGCGCGCGCCGCAACGGCTTGCGCCAGCGGATCGGTCGCGAAGGCGTGGGCGCTGTTGCGATAGATGTTGCGCGGGATTTGATCGAGCAACAGCACCAACGCCAGCGCGCCTTCGGCGTCCGTTTCCCAATGCGAGAGTTCGCGGCGCGCGGCGGCATGGTGGTCTGCCTCGAAGGCGCGGCAGCGGCCGTCGAACGTATCAGTCTTGGCGAACCAAGCCTTCGGCCCCGCGTCACGCCAGAACCGCACTATCTCACCAGCCGTCGCCATCGCTTCGCGCCTCCTCTTTGCGAAAGTGAGGGGTGGGCGCTAGACACGCAAGAGCGAGCTAAAGGAAAACGATGCAGGTTTACTACGAGCGTGACGCCGATCCGTCACTGATCCGCGCCAAGCGCGTTGCCGTGATCGGCTATGGCGCGCAAGGGCACGCCCACGCGCTGAACTTGCGCGATGCAGGCGTCGAGGTGGCGGTCGCATTGCACGCGGGCGCACGACGCGCGGAACAAGCGCGCGGTGATGGCTTTGCGCCGATCACCGTTGCCGACGCGGCGCAGGGTTACGATGTCCTCGTCATGTGTGCGCCCGATGAGGTGATGCCCGATCTCTACGCCGCCGAGATCGCGCCGCATCTGCGTCCAGGCCAAACGCTGATGTTCGTCCACGGCTTTGCCTATCATTACGGCTTCATCAAACCGTCAGCAGGCGTGAACATCGCGATGGTCGCGCCAAAGGGGCCGGGCAAAGCACTGCGCGAAGCGTACACCAAAGGCGGTGGTCTACCGTGCATCGTCGCTCTCGCGCAGGGCGACAGCAGCGTCGAGGCGCTTGCCTATTCTTACGCCGCCGCCATCGGCTGTGGACGCGCCGGCATGATCGCGTCGAGCTTCAAGATCGAAACCGAAGGTGATCTATACGGCGAGCAAGTTGTGCTCTGTGGCGGGCTCACACATCTCATCCGCACCGCGTGGGAAGTGCAGGTTGAAGCGGGCACGCCGCCTGAGCTTGCGTACTTCGATTGCCTGCACGAAGTGAAGCTGCTCTCCGATCTCATCAACGAGCGCGGCATAGCCGGCATGCATCTCGCCATCTCCAACACTGCCGAATACGGCGAATACGTCACCGGTCCCCGCATCATCGACGCACGCGTCAAAGACGCGATGCGCGCTGCGATGGCCGACGTCCAATCGGGCAAGTTTGCAGCGCAATGGATGGCCGAGCATCGCGCCGGCGCGCCGAATTTGGCGAAGCTGCGCGAGGCTGCGGCCGCGCATCCGATCGAGGAAGCGGGACGAACGGTGCGCGGTTTGTTGAGCAAATAGCGCTGCGATCGGTATTCACTGGGCGGCGGCGGACGTCTAATCTGTTTGCATGCTCGACTATCATCGCCTCTATGGCTGGCCGCTCGATAATCCAGAGCAAGCGCGATTGCTGCTTCGTGATCCTGACATTCAGTGGAAGCGCGGGCGCTCGGCGTTCGAAACAGCGACCGCCTGGATCGGGGCGCGTGGCATCCCAGCCGGGGTATCAGCTGTTTTGAAGCAAGCGCCGGAGTGGCGCGATGCCGAGGTTGTTGCGGGGTTTTTCGAGCATCCGACAGCGCTCGATACCCAAACGGCGCCCTCTCAGACCGACCTTATGGTGGTATGTGGCTTAGGCGCCGGGCTCGGCGTGCTGGCGGTTGAAGGCAAGGCTGGCGAGTCCTTCGGGCCGCTCGTCGGCGAATGGAAGACCAGCCCTGGGCGCGAGAAGCGGTTCGCCTGGGCGTGCGCGATGTTTGGCCTCGATGCTTCTACCTGCGGGGACTTGCGCTGGCAGCTGTTTCACCGGTCGGCCTCCGCAATTCTTGAGGCCAAGCGTTTTCGCGCGGCCCACGCAATCATGCTGGTGCACGATTTCAGCGGCGCGCAAAGCGGCCTCGCGGACTATCTGGCGTTTGCCGCAAAGCTCTCTCTTGCGAACGCCGCGCCGAATGCTCTAAGCGCAGCGCGCATCATTGACGGCGTGTCGCTCCGCTTTGGTTGGGTGTGCGACGAGTGCGCCAAGGAGACGCCATGACCCACATTGGCACGCCGCTTTCGCCGTCCGCGCTCAAAGTGATGCTCTTTGGCGGCGGCGAACTCGGTAAGGAAGTCGTGATCGAATTGCAGCGTTTGGGTGTGGAGACGATCGTCGTCGATCGCTACGCCAACGCGCCGGCCCAGCAAGTCGCGCACCGCGCGCATGTCATCGATATGATGGACGCCAAAGCCTTGCGCGCGCTGATCGAAGAGGAACGCCCGCACCTGATCGTGCCCGAGATCGAAGCCATCAACACGTTGGAGTTGATGCTGATCGAAGGCGAAATGCCGGTGAAAGTCATTCCCACGGCGACAGCAGCGCTCACCACAATGAATCGCGAGCGCATCCGCGAACTGGCCGCGCAAAAACTGAAGTTGCCTACTTCGCCTTATGCCTTTGCATCCCAATTTCCGGAGATGAAAGCGGCGGTCGAGCAGATCGGCTATCCGTGCTTCATCAAGCCGGTGATGTCGTCGTCCGGCAAAGGGCAAAGCCGCGTCAAAGGGCCGGACGATCTCTATCCCGCTTGGGAGGCGGCCACATCCGGCGGTCGCGTAAAGCAACGGCGCATCATCATCGAAGGGCAGGTGAACTTCGATTTCGAAATCACGCTGCTCACTGTCCGTGCCGCCAGCGGCACGCATTTCTGCGAGCCGATCGGTCACGTGCAAGTCGATGGTGATTACGTCGAGAGCTGGCAACCGCAAGCAATGACCGCAAAGGCGCTCGAACGCGCGCGCGAGATCGCCGCGAAAGTGACCGAAGCGCTTGGCGGCTGGGGCATTTTTGGCGTCGAGCTTTTTGTGAAAGGCGATGAGGTCTGGTTCTCCGAAGTCAGCCCACGCCCACACGATACCGGTCTTGTGACGCTCGTAAGCCAAAACCAAAGCGAGTTCGCGCTGCACGCCCGCGCCATCCTTGGTCTACCGGTGGATGTCTCGCTGCGCGCGCCTGGCGCCAGCGCGGTGATTTATGGCGGCATGGAAGCGCAAGGCATTGCCTTTGACGGCGTCGCAGAGGCGCTGGCCGTGCCGGAGAGCGAAGTGCGCTTGTTCGGAAAGCCCGAGAGCTTCAACAAACGCCGCATGGGCGTGGCGCTTGCGCGTGGCGCCGACACGGAAGAAGCGCGGGCCCGCGCCAAGCAAGCTGCGTCGCTGGTAAAACCTGTCGCCGTTGACTAGCCTATTCCCAATAAGGGGAGACGCGCATGGCGACCGAACAAAAGCCCATCCAATCCGGCTATGGCATGCGCACCGAAGCGCGCGATGCGCTTGGCGGGCGCGATCTCACCGGCAAGGTCGCCATTGTCACCGGCGGCTATTCCGGCCTCGGCCTTGAGACCACAAAGGCGCTGGCGGGTGCGGGCGCCATCGTCATCGTGCCGGCGCGCTCGGCGGAAAAAGCGCAGCAGGCGCTTGTTGGCATCGCCAATGTCGAACAGGCAGCACTGGATCTCGCCGATCCGGCGAGCATCGATGCGTTCGCGGGCGGCTTTCTTTCGCGCACGAAAAAACTCGATATCCTCATCAACAACGCCGCCATCATGGCGTCGCCGCTGATGCGCGATGCGCGCGGTTACGAAGCCCAATTCGCCACCAACCACCTTGGCCACTTCCAACTCACAGCGCGGCTTTGGCCTGCGCTCAAAGCCGCGAACGGCGCGCGCGTGGTGTCGCTCTCCTCGATTGGTCACCGCATCAGCCCGGTCGATCTCGATGACCCGAACTTCGAGCGCACCGAATACAATAAATGGCTCTCCTACGGCCGCGCCAAGTCCGCCAACGCGCTCTTCGCCATCGGCCTCGATGCGCGCGGCGCAAAGCACAACGTCCGCGCCTTCGCCGTGCATCCCGGCGGCATCATGACCGATCTCCAGCGCTACATGCCGGAAGAAGAAAAGCGCGCGATGGGCTGGATCGACGAGAACGGCGTCGTCAACGAGCGCTTCAAAACGCCGAGCCAGGGCGCGGCCACCAGCGTCTGGTGCGCGACCAATGCGCAGCTCGACGGGCAGGGTGGCGTCTATTGCGAGGATTGCGACATCGCCGTCGCGGTTCCGGGCGATGACAAGGGTTTCAGCGGCGTCCGCCCATGGGCCACCGATCCCGCGCTCGCCGACAAGCTCTGGACGCTAAGCGAGCGCATGACGGGCACGCGTTTCGCGGCGGATTAAGGCGACGGATCGGCCGCACTCATGCGTTCAAGGCCCATGAACCGCCGTACCTTCCTTGCCGCCTCAGCCGCGGCCTGCTTCGCCACACCAGCACGCGCGCAGGCCGTCAACCTTAACTTCGAAGCTGCCGCTGCATACTCAGCGGCGCGCCGCGGTGTTTCGCTAGTCGTGCTGCAACGCGGCGAACGGGTGTTCGAGGACTATCCCAACGAGGGCGGCGCGGAACGCGGCTGGGAGTTGGCGAGCGGCACAAAGAGCTTCACCGGAATCATGGCCGCCGCCGCAATCCGCGACCGGCTTATCTCTTCGTGGGATGAGTTGTGCGCCGACACGCTGACCGAATGGCGCAACGGCGAGCGCCGGCGCATCACGTTGCGCCATTTGCTCTCGCTGACCAGCGGCATTGATGGCGGGCCAATCGCGCGTCCACCAGCGTACGCTGACGCGATCGCGCAGCAAGCGGGAGCAACGCCCGGCGAGCGCTTCGCCTACGGCCCAACGCCGTTTCAAATCTTCGGTGAGATCATGCGCCGCAAGCTCGACGGCGATCCGCTGGCTTATCTGCAACGCCGCGTCTTCGATCCACTCGACATAGCGCCGACAAATTGGCGGCGTGGTCGAGACAACAATCCGCACATGCCGTCCGGTGCAGGGCTTACGGCTCGCGATTGGGCGCGGTTTGGATTGTTTGTTATCCGTGATGGCGAAGATCGGCTTGATCGCGATGCACTGCGCGCCTGCTTTGAAGGCACGCGGGCGAACCCTGGCTACGGTCTTTCATTCTGGTTGTGGCGCGATGGTCTCGTGCCGCCAGGCCGCACGCAGAGCGTGAGCATTGATCCCGCGATCACGCGCCGCTTCGGCCCCATCAGCATGGCGGCGGGCGCAGGCGATCAGCGCTTGTATTTGCTGCCGCAACTCGATCTCGTCATCGCGCGCCAAGCCACCGGCATTCTGCGCGCGTTGCGTCAGCGCCGCCGCGATCCTGACGGCTTCAGCGATGCAGGCTTCTTGCGTACGCTTTTGGGCTGATCTTTAGTGTTTCTTTACGCTTGAGCGCAGTTGGCGCAACGCTTCCGCAATCAGCTTGTGCGTTAATCGTCTGCTAGGGACGAGCAGGCGTGGGGCATGTCGCGCGACGGCGAAGCCATTGCTGATGATGGAGTGGGCCGCGCTTGGCTGAGCGTCGGCGCGCCTATCCTTGGGCTCATCTTCATCGTCATCATGCTTGCCATCGCCATGCTTGCAGGCCTGGCGCGGGAGCAAGACGAAGCGTACGCGCAATCGACGCAGCAGCTGATCGCGAACTCCGTTGAATCACGCGGCCAGATGCTCGCCAGCATGGCGCTCGACACTGCGAATTGGGATGAAGCCTACCAGGCGATCACGGTTGCATGGGACCAAGAGTGGATCGACGGCATGATCTACTCATCCGTCAGCGACGGAATGATTTTGATGCGCAGCGACGGCGTCGTTCGCTACGCATGGTTCAGTGATGAGTATGCTGACGTCCGCACGGATGCGCAGACTGCGGCCGTTGTCGCAACGCGCGCCATTCCAGGCCTGCGGCGGCTGCCGTTCGCCGAAACCATTCAGCAAACCACAGCACGCACCATTACGCGCCTTGATGGCAAGTTGGTCGTCATCGGCGTTGCGGCGGTGACTCCCGAAGATGAGGCTGCGCGATTGGGCCGCGCGCCAGATGCCAACGCCGACTTTCTGATCTCGATCGATGTTGTCGAGCCGGAGCGTTTGGCGGCTGTCGGCGAAGCGCTAGGCCTAAGCGATCTCTCTTTCATGCACTTGGTCGGCGGCGTCGATCCAGACGGCATTCACCACACATTGACGGACGCGAGCGGCCGCACGATCGGGGCGTTGTGCTGGCGTCACGCGCATCCGGGCGCCGCTGCATTCAGCCGCCAGATCTGGCCCGTCGTGATTGGGCTTTTATGCATCGGCTTGTTGGCGGTCGTTATCGCGCACCTGCTTGTAAGCCGCCAGACGCGCGCTGCGGCGCGTGCTCGCGCCGCGCTCGATGCGAGCCAAGCGCGCTCCGAATTTCTGACGCGCGTCAGCCATGAACTGCGCACGCCGCTCAACGCCATTGTGGGCTACGCGGAGCTCATTCAGGAAGACGCGGCCTCGCAAGAATCTCGGGTCGACGCCGGACGCATTGTCTCGGCCGCCCGCCACCTCTCGCATTTGTTGAACGACATCATAGATCAATCGCGCATAGACTCCGGTCGCCTGCAATTAAGCTGTGAAGTGCTGCCGGTGGCCGGCCTCTTGGCGGAAGTGCAGGGCTTGCTCGGTTCGTCCGCGCGGTCGGCTGGCGTGCAGTTGAACATTTCGCCGAGTCCGGTTGCAGGCTTCGTCTTCGCCGACCATGTGCGCATGCGCCAATGCCTGCTCAACGTCATCGGCAACGCCATCAAATTCTCGCCGCGCGGCGCCAGCGTTGTCGTGCGCACGCGCATAGACGACAGCACAGCCGACAAAATGGTTGTCGTCGATGTGACCGACACCGGCATCGGCATCGCCAAGAGCGATTTCGACATGATTTTCCGCCCGTTCGGTCAAGCCGCGGCCGGTATTGGCAGAAGCTTTGGCGGCGCTGGCCTGGGGCTTTCGATTTCGCGGGATCTGGCGCGCGAAATGGGCGGCGACATCACCGTCGTTAGCGAATTGGGCGAGGGGTCAACCTTCAGCCTCGCCATCCCGGCGACGGCGCCGAAGATCGAGCGCGTCGCTCAGTACGCGTGATCGAGCGCTGAGAGAGCAAGCCTGCCAGCGATGCCATATGCGTACGAGTTCGCGCCGACTGGCCGGCAACGACCTGGAAAGTCGTGATACTCAACGCATGCGAGCCGGTCGCCCAGAACGTAAGCGCGCACCCACCCGACCATGCCGCCATTGTAGGTGTAGTTGCTCTCAACTACTGCATCGCGCCCGTTGGTTGCCGCAACGCGCGTGTTGCGCACGCTGCCGCGATCGTAACGGTTGAACATCCAGCCGCGCGAGTCTGTGAGGATGATGCGGTCCATCAACTGATCGAGCTCACTCATCCGCTCTGCCGGCGCTGAAACAACGATCGGTCCTTGATAGGAAGAACTCGCCCGCGCCCGCGCGGCGGGTTGCAACTGCGCCTGCAGTTCGGAGATTTCCGTTTGGTATTCGCGCGCCAAACAGGCGGCGTCGAAATCGCAGCGCTCGCGCCGGTTGGCGAAATACTCGAAGCTCGACTGATCCTGCCGCGCCTCGCGGCGCCAGTGTTTGACCATGTCGTCGAGGTCGTCGAGCTCAGCCTCGGCGCATGCCGCTCGCGCCTCCGGCGTGATCTGCTGGCGGCACTGCAGCGTTTGCGCTGATGCGGGCTCCGCCCACGCTAAGCACGCAAAAACAGCGGTCGCGAAAACGAATGCCCAACGCATGCCGACCTCCCCAGGTTGCACCTATGCTTACCCGGCTACGGCGCCGTTTCAAGCCAAACGGATTTCCCGCAAGCGCTGATACAAGAAATCCTGCGCCGTGATCGGTTCGGGATAGCGGTTGGGGTGATCGGCATCGATGCAGCTGGGTAGCGTCTCGATCAGGAAGTCCGGCGCGAAGTGCAGGAAGAAGGGGATCGAATAGCGCGGCAGGTGGGCGCGCTCGGGCGCTGGATTGACGACGCGGTGCGTTGTGGAGCGCAGCTTGTGATTGGTCAGCCGCTGCAGCATGTCGCCGATATTCACGACGATCGCGCCATCCGGCGGGTTCACATCGAGCCATTCGCCTTCGCGCGTCAGCAACTGCAAGCCCGCTTCCTCGGCGCCGAGCAACAACGTGATCGTGTTGATGTCTTCATGCGCTTCAGCGCGTACGCCTTCGGGCTGTGGCGGCGTTGGTGGATAGTGCAGCAAGCGCAGCACTGAATTGCCGTCGCGCGTTGCCTCGGCGAAATAGTCGCTCGGCAAATCCAGAAACGCCGCGATCGAGACCAGCAGATCTTGTCCCAGCGCATCGAGCGCCGCGTAGAGCGCATAAACATCATTGCGGAACGAGGGCGTTTCGTTCGGCCACAAATTGTGCGGCATCACAGGGCGATAGCGATGGCCCTCCGGCAATTCGCGGCCGACATGCCAGAATTCCTTGAGATCGACTTTCTCAGCGCCCTTGGCCGCTTCCATGCCGAACGGCACATAGCCGCGCTGCCCCGCGCCGCCTTGAACGTGGTAGCGCCGCTTCACGGTTTCCGGCAGCGCGAAAAAATCCTTGGTCGCTTGCTGCGCGCGCGCAATCAGCGTGGCGTCGAGCCCATGATCGCTGACGATCGCAAAGCCGTAGCGCGCGTAACTTTCGCCCATCGCTTTGGCAAAGCCCGCCGGATCGGCGCGGCGCGTATTCATCGAGAGCGGAGCGAGGGCGTCCATACGCCTTCATCGCGCCGCCCCGATCCGGGCGCAATCTCTTAACGGCGCATTTACGATTCGAGGCCGAGCCTCCGCGTCCCAAAGGTCGGGAGACGCACATGTTTTTCTTCGGCGCACATTCTTGGCGCGGCGCCAGCGGCCGGCGCTATCGTTTCAAGTGCGTTCTGACCAAGAACGGTCTGCCGCCGGGCGGAACCGGGGGCATCTATATTTTCGTGCGCCGGCGTTGGGCCTTCTGGCTGGAGACGCTGTACGTCGGCAAAGCCGCCGACCTGCGCTCGCGGCTGATGGGCCACGAAAAGTGGGGCCGCGCCTATTGGTATTACGGCGCGACCGAACGCTATGTCCTCGGCCCCATCCGCGACGAGATTGACCGGCGCCGGATCGAGGAAGACCTGATCAAGGGCCTAAAGCCGCGCATGAACGACATGGAAATCCCGGCCGCGAAAAGCGCCAGGAAAACCAAGCGCAACGCCGCCGCCGCGCACGCATTCGGCCTCGGCGCCCTGTTGGGGCGTCGCCCGCAACGGGCTTGATCGCTTGACCCAAACGCCCCGGCGCGCCAAACGCCGGGGCCGATGACTGACCCGCAGCCGCCGACCCAGACGCCGGGCGAACGCCCGAGCCTTGGCGCGCGCATTTCCGACTTTGTGAACAACATGGACAGCCGCGCCTGGCGTGCGGTGGCTGTGTCTGTCGCGATGGTGGTGGTGGTCGCCATCATGCTGGTGATCGGCCGGCTCTATTACGGCGAACAAATCGAAGCGTTCATCGACTCCACGCTCGGCGAAGCGCGCCGCGAACATTGGGGCCTGCCGGCCACCATCCTCGTCTTCACGCTGACCGCTTATGTCGGCGCGCCGCAGATTGTGTTGATCGGCGCGTGCGTCGTCGCGTTTGGGCCGGAGCAGGGCTTCTGGTTTTCGTGGATCGCCACCGTCTGCTCGGGTGTGGCGACTTACTACACAGGCCGGCTCTCAAGTGCTGAAACACAGAAACGCTTCGGCGGCGCGACTGGCGGGCGCTTTACGCGCTTCATGGGCAAGAACGGTTTTCTCGCCAGCCTCATCGTGCGCTTCGTGCCGACGGCGCCGTTCGTTGTTGTGAACATGGCGTTCGGCGCAGCGCGCGTTGGCTTTTGGGCCTTCATCGGCGGTTTGGCGCTTGGCGTTCTGCCAAAAACCGCGATCGTCGCGTTCGCCGGCGACGGCATCATGGACGCGCTCGAAGGCAAATGGGGTTCGGCCGCTCTCATGGGCGGTGTAGCGATCATTCTGTGGATTATAGTTGTGGTTGTAGTTCGCCGCTGGCTGCGACCACAGAAGCTTGAATCGTAACGAGCAACGCTGCCGCTTTTGTAATCCGCGCCCCGTTTTCATGTGCGGCGCGTGTGTTTTCTCAGACAGACACACCTACGCGTGTTACCGTCTCGCTCGTTATGAAACGCCTGATCTTCGCATGTGCGGCGTTGCTCGCCGCTTGCGGCGACGCGCCACCGCATGACGTAACGTATGGCGCCGATCCGCAACTGCCCGCGCCGCAAGGCGGCCTGCCAACGGTCAATCCAGCCGAAGCCATCGGCTGGCCCGACGGCGCCATGCCGACTGCGCCGGATGGATTCACCGTCACGCGTTTCGCCGAAAGCCTCGATCACCCACGTTGGATTTACACGCTGCCGAACGGCGATGTTCTCGTCGCCGAGAGCTCGACGGAGGCGCAGCAGGGCGGCGGTATCATGGGCTGGATCCGCAACAGCGTGCAGCGCCGCGCCGGCGCGCTACACGAAAGCCCCGACCGCATCATCCTTCTGCGCGACGCCGATCGCGATGGCATTGCCGAAGCGCGTCACGTCTTTGCGGAGAATCTGAACCAGCCCTTCGGCATGGTGCTCGTCGGCGACTATCTCTATGTCGCCAACACCGATGCGGTTGTGCGCTTCCGCTACACGCCGAATTCGATCCGTGCACCCGGCGCGCCGCAGGTCATCCTCGAACTGCCGTATAACGAAGGTGATAACGGTCACTGGACGCGGAATCTTATCGCCAACGAATACGGCACGAAGCTCTATGTCACTGTCGGCTCGGTCTCGAATGTCGGCGATAGCGGCATGGAGGTCGAAGAAGGGCGCGCCGCGATCTGGGAATTCAATCCCGATGGTTCGGAAGCGCGTATTTATGCATCAGGATTGCGCAATCCTGTCGGCATGGCCTGGGCCGGCGATACAGGCATGCTGTGGGTCGCAGTCAACGAGCGCGACATGCTCGGCGATAATCTCGTGCCTGATTACATGACATCGGTTCAGCCGGGCGGCTTCTATGGTTGGCCGTATTCGTATTGGGGGCGCACCGTCGATGAACGCGTGCAACCGCAGCGCCCCGATCTCGTCGCCACCGCGCTCACCCCGGATTACGCCCTGGGCGCGCACACCGCATCGCTTGGGCTTTTCTTTTATCACTTCGACGCATTTCCGGAGCGCTACTGGAACGGCGCCTTCGTCGGCCAGCACGGGTCGTGGAATCGTAGCGAACGCGTTGGCTACAAGGTTGTGTTCGTGCCATTCGCGCGTGGCGTGCCCGCTGGCCCTCCGGAAGATTTCCTGACTGGCTTCCTCGATGAACGCGGCCGCGCGCGCGGCCGTCCGGTGGGCGTTGCGATGGATGATCTCGGCGGACTTCTTGTTGCCGACGATGTCGGCAACATTATCTGGCGCGTTGCGATCGTGGAGCCGGCGGCGCCGAACTAAGCGAACCTAGTTCCGCGCCTCGCAGCGCCAGACCAGGCGCTGGCGCGGTGTGCCGGTTGAGAAGGGCATAAGCGCTTCGTTGCGCTGCGCCACCGCATCAGGATCGCCATCACAACCACGGCCGACGCCGCTCTCAGCCACTGCCTGGTTGGCGGCCGCGAAGTCTTCTTCGCTCAGCGGAAAGCGCTCGCGGCGGAATTCGCCGGTTTCCGGATTGATGGTGAGAATGTCCATTGCGCGGGCTTCGCCGAGCACGATGACGCGCTGATAGCGCCCGTCATCCAGGGGCGCATAGAGCGTGCGCTCGTTGACGCAGAGATTGCCCGACGCGGTGAAGCTCATATCGGAGACGCCTTGGCTGCCTTGGCTGTTCTCGCGATCGAGCGTGCAGGTGATTTGGCCGGTGAACTCCGCTGGCGGCGCTTCGGCGGTGCGTTGTTCACCAACGGCGCGCATCTGCAAGAGCGCCACACCTGCGGCGACGATCAGGATCGCCGCCACTGCTGCGCCGCCCACGATCGCGACAACGCCCATGCGGCGGCGCGGCGCTTCAAACGGTTCAGGATCGTGATGCGCGACGGTATCGTGATGGGGCGCTGCCTGCGCGTGGCCGTTGTGGCGGCGGCGCGAAAGCACCACAGCGCCAAGCACGCAGACCGCAACAAACAGAGCCAGCGTGCCGCCAATGAGAATAACGACGGCAATGCGCGTCAGCCTGTCCGCCGTCTCAAGTTTGCTTGCCAGCTCTTCATTCTGCGTCTGCAAAGCATTGATGGTCGCCGCGCGTTCCGCCTCGACGCGTTCGGTGAAGGTGAGACAGCGTTCGTCGCTCAGGTTCGGCGAGACGCCGGCTTCATCGAGGAATTGCAGCAGCTGACCAACGCGCGTAGAGACGCCGCGCGTCTCGCGCGTGTCTGCGCCGGAGACATGCCATGAATTAACGCCGATGACGCGCCCGCACTCATCGAGCAGCGGCCCGCCCGACGAGCCCGATGAAATGATCGCTTGGTGATTGATCGTCGGGATTGAATCGCCGGTCGGCGCGCGATCGCGCAGCGATGAGATTTGGCCCGAAGTGCGCGACGGAGGCGTGGGGCGCAGTAGGTCCGCGCCAGTCGCGCCCTGATAGTCGACGTCCGGATAGCCTAGCGCAACGACGCCGTCTCCCGCATGCGGCTCGACGGTAGAGATGGTTACTGGCTCAAGCGCGTCGCCGCCGCCGGAGAATTCGAGCAACGCCAATTCAGTCAGCGGCGAGTAGGCGATGATGCGGGCCGTCAGCAGCCCTTCGCCCGAAGGCGGCACGACGGCGATGCCGTACTCCGCCCGCTGCCGCGCAGGCGCCACGACGTGCGCGTTGGTGACCACCAAATTCGGCGCGACCACGAAGCCCGAGCCGGAGCCGTAAAGCATCCGTCCTTCAGGCGTTTCAAGGATCACGACGACGCGCACGATCCCGCGCTCAGCCTCGTCGATGCTCGTTTGAGCAACCGCCGGGCCAGCCAGCGCCACAGCGAGCGCCAAAGCCAGAAAACGTAGCGTCTTACGGATCAAACGGTCCCCGCCCTGATCTCTATGCGTCCCAACGAAATAATCGGGCGCCGGCCTCCTGGCGGCAAGCGCGGGCGCCAGTCAGCGAGCCCCCCTGTGGCATCGCAGCGACTACCGGACCGCGCAAGCGTCACGCTTAACGCCGCGCCGCTGTGGATAAGGGCGTTTGCCGTCGCAACTGTTCAACATTGCGGCGGTGGAATGGTCAAAAGCGGCGCGCCCCTTGCATCCACGCGGCCATCGCGGCAAGTCCAATCCGTCGGCGACGGGGGCGGTCGGTGGCTTGTTGGGGGACTTTCGCGAGAAAAGTTCCCGCGCGCATGCCCCATCGCCCTTATTTCAGCACAGAGTCGTCCTCTGAGCTGGCGCCTTCTCAAGATTGTTAAGTTTGCCGCGTTAAGCCGATTTAAGGGCTGATTCGGCTGTAAGGTAGCGGCGAGGGTTTAGACAGCATGCTCGGCAATATGTTCGGTCTCGTTGCGCCGGATCTGGCGATCGATCTCGGGACCGCGAACACTCTGATCCATGTGAAGGGCCGGGGCATCGTTCTCGATGAGCCGTCGGTCGTCGCTTACGTCAACGAGGGCGGCCGCAAGGTCGTTTACGCTGTTGGCGCCGAAGCCAAGACCATGCTCGGCAAAACCCACCGCAACATGGAAGTCATCCGCCCGCTGCGCGACGGCGTTATCGCCGACTTCGACGTGGCCGAGGAGATGATCAAGCAATTCATCCGCAAGGTGCTGCCGCGCCCGGCGCTGATTTCGCCGCAGATCGTCATCTGCGTGCCGACGGGCGCCACCCCGGTCGAACGCCGCACGATCCTGGAAAGCGCCCAAGCTTCGGGCGCGCGCCGCGTGAAGCTGATCGAAGAGCCGGTTGCTGCCGCCCTGGGCGCGGGCCTCCAGATCGACGATCCGTCAGGATGCATGGTCGTAGACATTGGCGGTGGCACCACTGAAATCGCGGTGCTTTCTCTGGGTGGCCTGGTCTGGTCGCGTTCGCTCCGCGAAGCCGGCGACAAGATGGACGAGGCGATCATCCAGTATTTGCGCCGTCACGAGAACCTGATGATCGGCGATAGCACCGCCGAGCGCATCAAGAAGGAAATCGGCACCGCCAAAGCGCCTGATTCCGGCTCCGGCATGAGCTTGCCGATCAAAGGCCGCGACAATCTCTCGGGCGTGCCGAAGGAAATTGTCGTCACCGAAGCGATGGTGGCGGAAGCCTTGGCTGAACCGGTGACGCGCATCGTTGACGCCGTGCGCCAGGCCTTCGAACAAATGCCGCCGGAACTGGCTGCCGACATTTACGACCACGGCCTGATGCTCACAGGCGGCGGCGCGCTGCTGCGCAATCTCGATACGGTTCTGCAGGAACGTATCTCGATCCGCGTTTCGGTTGCGGACGATCCGCTGCGCTGTGTGGTCAAAGGCTGCGGAATCGCGCTCGACACCATAAATTCGTCGGAAGCGCGCCGTTTGCTCACCGAGGAAGTGTGAGCGCGGAAGGCGCGCCATAGAGAGGCGGGCGTACTAGAGTGGCCAGACGCAGGAGCGGTGTGCGACGCGCGGGCGGCGGACGGAGAATTCCGCCGGGCGTCCTGCTTGCGATCGGCCTCGTCGTTGGCGGGGTTGTGCTCGTCGCCATCCAAGCCGGCCGCAATGGCGGACCCGGCGAAGCCGTACAGCAAGCCGGCGACGGCGCGGCCGGCGCCGCAGGTCAAGTCGCCACCCAACCGGCGCGCGCCAGTGAAGGCTTCTTCGCGCGCCTCGGCGGTATGTGGAATGCGCATTCGCGTGTCGAAGAGCTTGAGCGCGAAAACCAAGAGATGCAGGCGTGGCGTGAACTCGCCGAACGTCTCGCCGAGCGCAACGCGCGCTACGAAGCTTTGCTGCGCATGCCCGTCGACGCCTTCGGCGAAGGCGCGGACATTGAAAACTCAATCGCAGCCCAACTCGTGCTCGATAGCGGCGGTCCGTTCACGCGCACGCTCGTCGCCAATGCCGGCCACGATCACGGCGTGCGCGTCGGCTATATCGCGGTGAACGAGAACGGCCTGATCGGCCGGGTGGTCAGCGTCGGCGCGCGCTCTTCGCGCATCCTGATGCTGGACGATTACAACTCGCGCATCCCGGTCATGGGCGACGCCTCGCGCGTGCGCGCTGTGCTCGCAGGGCAGGCGACGCGTCCGCCGGACCTCTACACCAGCCCATTTCAGATGCAGGCGCCGCGTCTCGACTTCATCGTCGGCGCCCAAAGTCTGCGCGAAGGCGAGCGCATCATCACCTCCGGTGACGGCGGCCTTTATCCGCGCGGCATCCCCGTCGGTGTCGCGCGCTCTAGCGGTGACGGCCAATGGCGCGTCGCACTCGCCGCTTCGCAGCGTCCAATCGATTTCGTGCGCATTCTGCCGTTCGTCGGCATCGAGCGTCCTGAGCAATCGCAAGTGCCGGACGAGGGCCCGCCGCTGACCTCGACGTCATCAGTCGCCTCTGTCGGCCGTGAACTGACGCGCGCGCAGCCCTCAGCGCCGAGTGCTGCGCCGCCGCAACCGCGTCCGCGTCCAGCCGCGCCGTCAGCGACACCGCAACCGGTGCAGCGCGCGCCAGAGCCCGCGCCGCCGCAACCCGAGCCGGAACCTGAGCCGCAACCGCAACCAGCGGAGCCGCAAGAGTGATGGCGCTGCGCGCACCGTCGCGCAGCACGCTGCGCGTTTGGGGTTTGGTCCTCGCGGTCGCCAGCGTGATCCTGCCTGCGTTGCCGCTCGGCCCACTGTTCGCACAACCGCCGCTGCCGCTCGCCGTGCTGTGGGCAGCTTATGGCTGGGCGGCTGAAGACGAAACGGGCTGGCGCGCGCCTGTCGCGCTGATGATGCTCGGCCTCGTCCACGATCAGCTGGCGGGTGGCCCGTACGGCTTGTTCGCCGTGCTCTATCTCTCGGCTTATCTGATCGGCCGCGTCGCCGCTGTTGTGATGTCGGCGCCGAACCTCGTGTCGCTGTGGGGCGGCTTCATCGTCACCACGCTCATCACCATCGGCATTGCTTACGTCGTCGCGCCGCTCGGCCTTGGCCGCAACGTCTCCGTCGGCCCGTACGCGGAAGCAGCGTTCATCACGGCTGTTATTTTCCCACTCGTGCGTCCGCTCTACATGAGCGCCGGCGCCGCGGTTCGACCCGGAGCGCGCCGATGATCGCGAAGAAGGGCAAGAAGGTCGGCTCGACGCTTCCCAAGCGCGACTCCAACGCAATCTTTTCACGTCGCGCCGCCTTGATGTCGTTCGTCGGCGTCGGCGTCATGGGCACGATCCTGTTTCGTATGGCGCAGCTTCAGGCCGAGAACCTGTTCAGCGGCCAGTACACCGACGCAGCCGATGAAAACCGCTTCGACACGCGCATTATCGCGCCACCGCGTGGCATGATCTACGATCGCTTCGGCACCATCCTCGCGCAAACCAGCAAAGACTACCAAGTTTCCGTTCAGCTGAGCGAGATCGATGATCTCGATGCCGCGGTTGCGCGTGTCGGCGCCATTCTTGGCCGTGACGACACCTGGAAGCGCCGCACCGTAGCGCGCATCGATCGCACCAAGCGTTACGAAGCCCAGCCGATTGCTGTCGGTCTAACATGGGAAGAGTTCAACGCCATCAATGTGCGGCTGCCCGAGTTGCAGGGCGTTAGCGCGGGCTCCGCCGACGTGCGCGCCTATCCGTACGACATCGTCTACGGCCACCCGATCGGCTATGTGCAGAAGGCGACGCAGCGCGACATCGATCGCGCGCTTGAAGATCCGGCGCAGGGCCAAAGCCGCGCTATGTATCTGCGCAATCCGTATGTGCGCGTCGGCAAAGCCGGCCTTGAAGCGGAGATGGAAACCACGCTGCACGGCGAAGCCGGGTGGCGCAAAGTCATCGTCAACGCACGCGGGGTGGAGCAGGGCGAAGACGAAGCCGAGCGCCGCGAACCGCGTCGCGGCTCAGGCGTGGTGCTGACGCTCGATCACGAACTGCAGCGCACGGCGATGCAGAATTTCGGCGAGCAATCCGGCGGCGCTGTCGTCATGGATATTCATACCGGCGACATCCTGGTGATGGCCTCGGCGCCAGGCTTCGATCCGAACCTCTTCGTCAATGGCATCGGCCAAGCTGATTTCGACGCGTACAACAACAACGAACGCAAGCCGCTCTTCCACAAAGCCGTCACCGGCGTTTATGCGCCAGGCTCGACCTTCAAGATGATCGTCGGCATCGCCGCCAAGCAAGCCGGGATGGAAGACAACTGGGCGACGAGCTGCGGCGGCGGCTTCTTCTATGGCGGCCGCACCTTCCACTGTTGGAGCCGCCACGGCCGCGTGAGCTTGCACGACGCCATCAAGCACTCGTGCGACGTCTTCTTCTACCAAGCCGCATTGCGCGCAGGGCCGGAGCGCATCGCCGCCGTCTCGCGTCAGTTTGGCTTGGGCCAGCTCTACGACATCAACGTGCCCAACGTGCGCGCGGGTCTTATTCCCGATCCGGTGTGGTGGCGCGAGAACCGCAACGAAGGGTGGACCGGCGGTCTCACCGTGAACTACGGCATTGGCCAAGGCGCGATGGGCGTCACGCCGTTGCAGCTTGCGGTGATGGCCGCGCGGCTTGGCAATAACGGCTACGCCGTCGTGCCGCGGCTGGTGCGCGATGCGCCCGGCGTCACCGAGCCCGGCCCTGCGCCGCATATGAGCGGCATCGAGTCTGAGCATCTCGCGCGCGTGCGCGACGGCATGTTCGGCGTTTGTAACGAGCCGGGCGGTACGGCAATGCGCGCCGGAAATATGGAACTTGTGCGCCATCCTGAAACTGGCGTCGCTGTTCCGCTGACGCCCGAAACGCGCGGCTGGGCGCCAGTGCAGATCGCCGGGAAGACCGGCACTGCGCAGGTTCGCGCCCTCGGCAACAATCGCGGCCGCCACTATTCAACGATCGAATGGCGTTACCGCGACAACGCGCTCTTCTGCTGCTTCGGTCCATGGCACGAGCCGCGCTATGCGTGCGCCGTCATTGTCGAGCACGGCGGCGCCGGTTCGTCGGTTGCAGGTCCGATTGCGCGCGAAATCATGCGCGCCACATTGCTGCGCGATCCGTCACGCCGCGCGCCGGCGCGTTTGGCGGACCTTGACGCCGCCCAGAATGGAGGTCGCGCATGACCGCCTCGGCGCTTTCCGGCGGCGGCGCGAACACGCTCTTCGAGCGCTTCCGCAAGCTCAATTGGACGATCATCACCGTGCTCTGCGCGCTGGCATGCGTTGGCGTGATGATGCACTTTTCGGTGTCGACCGGCGCCTGGACGGAAATGCCGCTGACGCACGGCCTGCGCTTCGTCCTGGCGATGACTGTCGTCATTATGGCCGCGCTCTTCCTCGACGCACGCTTCTGGCTGGCGATCGCGTATCCGCTTTACGCGATTGCATTGGTTTTGCTGGTCGGCGTCGAGTTGGTCGGCGCCACACGCATGGGCGCGCAACGCTGGCTCGATCTCGGGCCGGTATCGCTGCAGCCGTCCGAGTTCATGAAGATCGGCATCGTGCTGGCTTTGGCGCGCTATTACCACCAACTCGACGCGCGCAAGAGCGGCACCGTGCTCTGGACGTTGCCGCCCTTCATCATGATCGCAGCGCCTGTCGCGCTCGTCATGCACCAACCTGATCTCGGCACCTCGCTGCTTATCCTCGCAGCTGGCGTCATCGTCATGTTCTTGGGCGGTTTGCTCTGGCGCATCATCGCAGCCGGCGCGATCGTCGCGGTCGGCGGTGCGATCTTCGCATACACGAGTATTCTGCACGACTATCAGCGTGACCGAGTCAACGTCTTCCTCGGCATCACCGATGATCCGTTAGGCGCTGGCTATCACGTTCTTCAATCGAAAATCGCCATCGGCTCAGCCGGACTTTTCGGCCGCGGCTACATGGAAGGCACGCAAAGCCAGCTCGACTTCCTGCCGGAAAAGCATACCGACTTCATCTTCACGATGATCGTCGAAGAGTTCGGCTTGCTTGGCGGCGCGCTCGTGCTCGGGCTCTTCGGCTTGCTCATGGCGCTGACCATGCAAGTGGCGCTGCGTGCGCGGTCGCTGTTCGGCAAGCTCGCCGCGGCCGGCGTTGCAGCGACGCTGGCGTGCTATGTCTTCATCAACACGGCGATGGTGATCGGGCTTGTGCCTGTCGTCGGCATTCCGCTGCCGATCATCAGCTTCGGTGGCACGGCCATGCTCACGCTCATGGCCGGCTACGCCATCGTTCTCAGCATCGACCTGCACCGCGATCAGCACGGGGCGCGAGGCTGGCTCTGGTAGTCTACCAGTTCGCCTTATCCGCCATCCAATCCGTCGCGCGAATGAGGGAGTCCACAATGCCTGGCTCCAGCGAGCTGTGGCCCGCGTCGTGGACGATCTCCAACTCCGCTTCCGGCCACGCTTGCTTCAAGTCCCATGCGCTCTTCATCGGCGTACACATATCGTAGCGCCCTTGCGCGATGCGGCAGGGGATGCCGCGCAGACGTGGCGCTTGTTGCAGCAGCCAATCGTCGGCGTCGAAGAAGCCCTTGTTCATGAAATAGTGGTTCTCGATGCGCGCAAACGCTTCGACGAAGCGGTCTTCGTGAAAGCGCGTTGGCAATGCGCTCGGGCCGGCGATCGAGATCGTCTCGCCCTCCCAGCGGGCCCAGGCGCGGGCGGCGCGGATTCGCTCGTCCCAATTGTCAGACGTGAGCCGCTTATGAAACGCGGTCAGAAGATCGCCGCGCTCGACTTCCGGGATCGCGCTGACATAGCGCGCGAACGCGTCCGGATACACATGGCTCGCGCCGCTCTGGTAGAACCAATCAATCTCACTCTTACGCAGTAGAAAGATGCCGCGCAGCACGAGGCCGGCGACGCGATCCGGATGCTTCGCCGCATAAGCCAGCGAAAGCGTCGAGCCCCAAGAGCCGCCAAAGACAAGCCACTTCGAAATGCCGAGCTTCTCGCGCACGCGCTCAATATCGGCGACGAGATCCCACGTCGTATTCTCACGCAACTCGGCGTGCGGCGTCGAGCGCCCGCAGCCGCGCTGATCCGTCATGATCACGCGATAGCGCTTGGTGTCGAAGAAGCGCCGCATCTCCGGCGACGAGCCGCCGCCGGGCCCGCCGTGCAGGGCGATCACAGGCAGGCCCTTCGGATTGCCGCTCTGCTCGACGTAAATCGTGTGCAGATCGGAGACCTTCAGCATTTCAGTCTGGTAGGCCTCCGTTGCGGGATAGAGGTCGCGGCGGGGCGGGGGCGTTTGTCCGTACATGCCGCTTGGGTAAGCGGCGTTTGCGGCGTGAGCAAGTCGCGCGCGGTGCAAAACCCCTCCCGTCCGTCGCGCTGCGATGGTAGCGCATCAGCGTGAGCGGCGATTCCGACAGTCAGAGCCTTTTCGCCACGCGCGCTGCGCGGGTGACGCTCGTCATGTCATGCCTGTTCGGCACCACCGGCGTAATCCTGGTTTTTCTGCCGCGCTGGCTTGAGGTCGAGCGCGGGCTTTCGGGCGCCGAGATCGGCGCGGTGCTTTCACTGGCGCAGATCGCGCGGGTGGTGACCGGACCGCTGGTGGCGTCATGGACCGATAGCGTCGCCGATCGCTCGATGCCTTTGCGCATTGTCGCAGTCGCGGCGCTTGCTGCATACGCGGCCTTCTTTATGGCGCACGGTTTTTGGCCGCTTCTGTTGCTTGGCTTTGTCGCGCTCTCCATGACGCAATCGCTGACGCCTTTGATCGAAGCGGCAACGCTGCGCGCGACGCAGAGCGGCCGCATCAATTACGGCGTTGCGCGCGGCATTGGTTCGGTTGCGTTCATCGCCGCCAACATCCTCGGCGGCATTCTCGTTGCGCGCTTCGGCGTTGGCGCTGTCGTCATTTGGATATTGAGTGGGCTGGCTACGGTGATCGTATCGTCGTGGTTTGCACTGCCGAACGACCCGCCGCTGAAAGCCCCGTCTCACGGCGAGGCGCGTGGAAGTTCAATCACTGCATTGCTCGGCAACCGCCGCTATCTGATCCTGATTGTCGCGTGCGGCCTCATTCAAAGCGCACACGCCTTCTATTACGGCTTCTCGACGCTCGTCTGGCGCGCGCAGGGCGTATCGGCGGAACTTGTCGGCTTTCTCTGGGCCTTCGGTGTTGCGGTTGAAGTCGCGTTCTTGTGGAGCTTGCCCGCCATCGAGAAGCGGATATCGCCGGAGGCGATGATCCTCGTCGGCGCCGTCGGCGCTGTGGGCCGCTGGTTATGCATGGGCTTTGCGCCGCTTGGGCTTGTGCTCTGGCCGCTGCAGGCGCTGCACGCGCTGAGCTTCGCTGCAGCCCATGTCGGCGCCATGCGCCTGCTGTTCCGCGAAACACCCGAGCACGCGCACGCAATGGGGCAGACGCTTTATGCCGTTTTAACCGGCGGCATCCTCATGGGCGCGTGTACGCTGCTTTCAGGAATGCTTTACGATTTGGGCGGCGCGCAGGGCTATTGGGCGATGGCCGCCATTGCCGCGGCGGGCGGGTTGCTTGCGCTTTTCTTACTGAACCCGCCGCCGCGGCTCCCGAGCGCAACACTTCGGTAGCATTTTCGCCTCTCGCGGGAACCACGGCTCGCCGCAATACGGTGCGGTCTTTGCCTTATGTTTGTGGTTAGCGACTATTGGTGAACGGGCAGAAAGCCTTAAAGGGACGCATTTTTGATGGCCGCAACGGCCGCCTTCGAGTTTCGTGACGACGCTTCCGCGCCCGTATTGGCGCTGAGCGGCGACTGGACGGTCGATACCATCGCCGCCCTGGAAGCGGAGCTGCGCGCCGTCGAAACCCGCTTGAAGCCTGGCGCTGTCGTCGATGTCGGAGGGCTCGGGCGCCTCGATGTCGCCGGCGCTTATCTGATTGATCGCACCTTCCGCGAAAGCGAGATCGGCGAAGAACGCATCGCCATTCGCGGCAAGCATGACAACGCGCTGCAACTGCTCGCCGCCGCGCGCAAGGCAGCTGTTAAGCCCGCTGAGAAGCCGTTCCGCGAAGGCGGCCTCAACGGCTTCCTCGATCGCGTCGGCCGCGTCATGGCCTCGATCGGCGAAGAGATTATTCAGACCATCGGCTTCTTCGGTGAAACCATCGTCGTCTTAGGCCGCATCCTCGCCAATCCGCGCAAGCTGCGTTGGACGTCGATCATTCACGTTATGGAATCCGCCGGCCTGAACGCGTTGCCGATCGTGGCATTGCTCTCGTTCTTTATCGGCATGGTCGTCGCTTATCTCGGCGCGCGCATCCTGGGTGACTTCGGCGCTTCGGTCTTCACCGTCGAGCTCGTGGCGTTCTCGATGCTGCGCGAGTTCGGCGTCGTCATCACTGCCGTTCTGCTCGCCGGCCGCACCAACAGCGCCTTCACCGCCGAGATCGGCGCGATGAAGATGCGCCAGGAAATCGACGCCATGCGCGTCATCGGCATTGATCCGATGGAGGCGCTAGTGGCGCCGCGCGTCATCGCCATGCTGGTCATGACTCCGATCCTCACCTTCGGCGCGATGATGGCCGGCATATTCGGCGGCGTGCTTGTCGCTTGGGGCGAGCTGGGCGTGAGCCCCGCCATGTTCTTCGCGCGCGTTTCGGAAGTGGTGCCGGCGCAGCATTTCTGGGTCGGCATGTCAAAGGCGCCGGCCTTCGCAATCGTGCTTTCCATCATCGGCTGTCGCCAAGGTCTCGCCGTTGGCGGCGACGTTGGATCGCTTGGTCGCCGGGTGACGTCGTCGGTCGTGCAAGCGATCTTCATGGTGATCTTGCTCGACGCGCTGTTTGCGCTCTGGTTCTTGGAGTTGGACCTATGAGCGAGGATATCGCCATCCGCGTGCGGGGTCTCGTCACCCGCTTCGGCAAACAGACCGTGCATGACGGTTTGGATCTCGACGTGCGCCGCGGCGAAATCATCGGTGTTGTTGGCCCGTCAGGCACGGGCAAGTCCGTCTTGTTGCGCGAAATCGTCGGTCTCGATCCGCCAACAGAAGGCGAGATCAGCTTTCCCGTGCACGAAGCCGAGAACCGCGAACCGCGTCTCGGCGTCATGTTCCAGGATGGCGCCTTGTTCTCGAACCTTACCGTTCTGGAAAACGTCGAAGCGCCTTTGCGCGAGCACACGCACATCTCACATCAGCTGCGGGCCGAGATTGCAGGCTTGAAGTTGTCGATGGCGGGTCTTGGACCGGAGGCGCACTTCAAGAAGCCGTCGCAGATTTCCGGCGGCATGCGCAAGCGCGCCGCCGTTGCGCGCGCCCTCGCGCTCGATCCCGAGCTGCTCTTCCTTGACGAGCCAACGGCGGGCCTTGATCCGATTTCAGCCGAGCATTTCGATCGCATGACAGAAGAACTCGCGCGCTCGTTGGGGCTGACAGTGTTTCTCGTGACCCACGATCTCGATACGCTGCACGCCATCTGCGATCGTGTAGCGGTTCTCTACCAAGGTAAAGTCGCCGCCATCGGCACGATCCCCGAGATCGTCGCCAATGCTGAGGGCTGGGTGAAAGAGTATTTTTCAGGCCCGCGTGGTCGCGCTGCTGTGCGCGCCACCGGAGGATAGGCAATGGAAACGAAGGCCAACTACATTCTGATCGGCGCAGCCACCGTAGCGGGCGCGATCCTGATCATGCTCTTTGCGATGTGGATGTCGACCGGCGATCTGCGGCGCGGCTATCACGAGTACGACGTCGTATTCGCGGACCCCGTGCGCGGCCTCACTGACGGCGGCGAAGTGCGCTTCAACGGCATCAAGGTCGGCGAGGTGCAGCTTCTGCGCATTGATCCCGACAACACCAACCGCGTTATTGCGCGCATCCGCGTGTCTTCCGACGTGCCGGTGCGCACCGATACGACGGCGCAGCTGGAACCGATCGGCTTGACCGGCGTGACTTTGATCCAACTCACCGCCGGCAGCCCGACCGCCGAATTGCTGCGCCCGAGCTTCGGTTCACCAACGCCGCAACTTGAAGGCCGCGGCAGCCAGATCGATGTGCTGATGGCGCGTTCGGAAGAAATCGCGCTGCGCGCCAGTGAAGCAATGGCCGCCGTGCGCGATCTGCTTACCGATGAGAACATCGAACGCGTGAGCGCGATCATCGAAAACCTCGAGACGGTCTCTAACCAGCTGGCCAGCACGGACTCTGTCATCACCCAATCCGGCGTCGCCGCGCGCGATCTGAGCGCGCTGACGCGCCAGCTGCAAACCGATCTCGCCGGTCTCGATCAAGTGCTTGATGATGTCAGCCAAGCCGCGGCCGTTGCTGGTGGCGAGACGTTGCCTGAACTGGCGCTTGCCGCCGAAGAAATCCGCCGCGCCGCGAACTCGATCAATCGCGTCGCGCAAAATCTTGAAGAAAACCCCTCCGTCCTCACGCCGCGCGCGCCGCGGCCCACCGTGGAGCTGCGTGACTGATGCGTGCGATCCTTCTCATCCCAGTGTTCGTGCTCGGCGGCTGTGTGTCGCTTCTTCCCGAACCGCCGCCGCCGCCGCGCACCTATGTGCTCGAAGCGCAGAGCGTCGAAGAACTCCAAGCCGCACCAATTGATGCGGTGATCTCGATCTCTGAACCTGGCGGCGAGCGCACTCTGCTCGGCGCCGATCTCATTTGGCGCACTGGCGATACCATCGCTTACGTCGATCAATCGGCGTGGTCGAACCGCGCCGCGGATTCGCTTCAACAAATGCTGGTCGAGACCATGTCGCGCCAAGGTCGCTTCCGCGCCGCTGTGCGCGCTGGCGAAGCGCAAAGCGAATACGCGATCCGCTGGGAGATCCTCGACTTTGAAGTGCGGGAAGAGACGATGACGGCGCGTTTCTCGGCTGATGTGCGCCTCGTCGGCCCTGGCCGTCGCATCATCGCGTCGCAAATCATCACGACGGAAGCGCCGGTCTCTGATCGCTCGTCCTCCATTGCCGCTAATGCGCTTGCGCGCGCCGCCCGTGAAGGCAGCGCGCGCATCGGGGCATTTGCTTCTGATGCTGCGGCGGAAGCGCAGGCCTCCGCCGCCTCGTCAGACTGATTACGCCAGAGCGGCGTCGATCAGCAGGTAGGCGCGAACCAGTTCCGAACCTTCGCCCTTACGCTCGCTCTTGGCGAGGTCCGGACGGGCGCGGAAGGCTTGCGCAGTCATGTGCGCATCGGTGCTGCGCTTCAGGTGGCGCGCCAGACGCGTCACCGCGCCAGGAGCAGCGTCGACAACAGCGCGGCGGCGAGCCGTAGCGCCATCGCGTGAGCAGCGGGCGATGCGTTCCAGATCGGTGGCTTGCAGCACGTCGTCCAGATCAACACCAGCGTTCGTCACCACATCAACCGCACCGGTCTTTAGTTCAGTGTCCGGGTCGATCGTGTTGGCGGGCGTGCCGAAGTCGGCGAGCGCGAAGGAGTCTTCGTTCGCAGCAACCGGCGCCGGTTGTTCTTCGCGCTGCGGCATGAAGTTGCCCCAGCCGCCGAAGCCCTTGAAGCCGCCACGCTTCGGCTGCGTTTCCGCAACTTCAACACGGCCACGCGAACCACCGCGCGCGACAGCAGCGTTAGCGGCAGCGTGCAGCGAGGTCACTTCTTCGTACACCGGCTCAGGCTTGCGCTCGACGATGCGCTCTACCGGGCGTTCGACTGGACGCGAAGCAACCGTCTTCTTCGCACCGGAAGTCGAGGCGAGGGCGCCGAGGCGCTTCTCGATCGAGGCGGCGTGATAGTCGGCGGCGGCTTGGCTCTCTTCCGAGGCCATGCGAGCAGCGTTGGCGGCGTCTTGCAGCTTCGACAGCGTTTCCGCAGCCATGTCCTGCAGCGCAACCGTTTCAGCGCGGATGAGCTGAGCAGCGCGCTTGGCTTCCGTGACAGCGGCGCGGGTTGTCTCACGAACCGCGCTTGCCGTTTCGTTGGCGGCGAGCACAGCTTCGGCGGTCGACTTCTTCGCCGTCTCGGTCAGACGCGTGGCTTGCGTCAGGCCGTCGAGCATGTCGGTCATCACGCCGTTCAGCGAAGCGGTCGCGGCAGAGGCCGTGTCGGCAGCTTCGTGGAAGGCAGCCGTGCGTTCGCCCATGACCGTCGCCGATTCAGCGAACGCGCCCATGTGCGATTGGAGGGCCGCTTCAGCCGCGTCTACTTCCGTCTTCACGATCTTCGAAGCTTCGCGCATCAGGCGGACTTGGCGGCCGACCGAGTGAGCGATCACTTCGGTTTGGCCCTTGAGGTCCGTGTTGAGTTCGACGATGGCGTCGCGCTCGACCTTCAGTGCGTAGGAGAGCTGCTGCGCATTTTCGCGCGAAGCGTTGATGGCTTCGCCGAAGAGGTGCGCATTGCGCTGAGCAACCGTTTCCAGCTCCGCGAGGCGGTTCAGGGCGGTGGCGACAGCGTCGTTCAGGTTTTCGATCTCGTTCTTCACGACATCCGAAACGCGTTGCGCTTCGAGTTCGCCGGCTTGCACCGGGAAGCCGCCGCGTTGCGTCATGCGGGTGAGTTCAGCCGTCAGGCGGCGCGCCTTCAGCGCTTCGCCGGCAGCCGATGCCGAGACCCAGAAGAGCAGAGCCGGGCCGAACGCGAGCGCGATGAGGCCTGCTTGCATCGCAGGATCCATCGCCATCACGGCGTCGACGCCGAAATAGGAGAGCGGGCCGCCGATTGCGCCGGCGATCCACGCCAGTGCAGCCAAGCCGCCAGCAAAGCCAGCCCACGAGAAACCGTTTTTGATCTTCACCGGCTGTTGCGGCTCGATCGTTTGCGGCTCGTGCGCGGTCGTCGTCACCGTTTCACGATCAAACGGCGTCGGTTCGAAATCATCGAGCGAAGAGGCTTCATTCGAGTCGTCGGCGTCGCCGAACAACTCGAACGGATCCCGTTCGTCGTCGTCATGGTTATTGAAATTCATAGCAAACTCCCGAAGCGCGCCCATGAGTCCACGGGCGTTAACGGGGGCGGCTGCAACCTGCATGCCAACGAGGCGAGTAGCTTTCCCGCGCCGCGCGTGCGCCAATTCGGAGCAAAGAAAAGGCCAACGCGCGCGTCGCGTGCGCGGTTAAGGTAAACGATGTGTGCCGCGCAGAGCGGCGGCGGGCCTAACGGGTTTCATAAGAGATTGTCGCAAGTCCGCTTCCGGCCTCGAAGCGGATATTCGATCTGCAACGGGCATCAGGCGGGAATTCGCCGGAAGCGGACAGTAGTTCCGGCCGCAGTTAGGCCGCCTCACGCACTTCAATCAGCAGGATGCGAACCGGTGTTTCGCCGACGTTTTCGGCAGAATGGACCGGTAGATGGTCCGCCCAATGCGCCGTTCCGGTTTCCTCATTGACATCGAAGGTCTCGCCGTTCTCGAGATGGATGCGCAGTTGTCCGCCGGACACAACGTATGAAACCTTCGGCGGATGTGTGTGCCAGGGGTCTCGTTGACCCGGCGCAATCACGTATTCGATGACGCGCACGTGCTCGTTTTCAAGCAGAATCGTGAATTGCGTCGGCGCCGCTGCAACAGCATCCATGTCAGCGTGCCGATTAGGCGTTGTCGCGCAGCCCTGCACGGCCACCAAAACTGCCGCGAACGCCAACACAAAAGGTCGTAGTTGCATCGTTACCCCCTCACGCGCGCTAGGCTATCATGGTGAAGCGGAAATTCCGCTTCGGGCCAATCATTGCCGCCCAGACAAAATTCTTACCAGCGGCAGGTTCGAGTCAACTCGGCCGATTGGGCTCGCGATCGGCGAAAGAGCTGACTCTCTCATGACCCATTCCCGAGGCCCCATAAACACGTCTGTGTGTGGTGAGCACGCATCGATTCCGAGCATAGATTTCGAACACGCGCGTTTATCGGCCCGGATTTGCGGGCTTTGCCCGCGCTCCGGGGATGGGTGAAGCGGGGATAGATCAAATCTAGTCCGACCCACTCCCAACCACCCGTATCATCTCCTCGTCCGCATCAACGGAGGGGCGCATGGATCCAGCCCAGCGTGAAGCGGACCGTGGTTAGCGAGGTTAGGCGGCGGGGATTGAAACCGTCGCGGTCCGGGGATCGATGGTGGATCGACCCGCTTGCCGTTGGCGCACAGGGCCTGGAGTCAATAGCTCCTCATCTCTTGCGCGAGCGTCAGCATCACGGGGACGCTGAGCGAAACGCGCAGTCTCTCACTTAGTAATCTCGGTGCCTTAGCGCGTCAGCTCAGCGTCCCGCCCTCCGATCGCGTTTTCACATCGAAGCGCGACGACAAAGACGCGTGCCTAGCCAGCCGCCGCGTCGATGAGCAGAAACGCTTTCGTCGCGTCCGCATTCATGGCCGCGCGTCCGCGTCCGATGAGTTCGGCGATGCGCGAACCTTCGTGACGCAAGAACTGCATCGCTTCCTGATTGGCCTCGGGCGTGTGCGCGAGGAAATCGGAGAGCCGCTGCGTAGCGTCCGGCGCTGCATCATAGACAGCGCGCCGCCGTGCTTGCGTGCCGGAGCGCGCGCGTTGTGCGATGCGCTCGAGCGCAGACGGGGAGAAGACTTGGTCGAGGCGGAGGCCCGCTTGTTCGATGGCGCTGACAACCGGCAAGCCGTTCGGGCGCGGCTCGGAAATCTGCCGGCGCAAATGCGCGACCGGATCTTCCGTCGGTTCGCGGCGCGTAGGCGGACGCGCTTGTTCGCCGTCATCGACGTTGGAGAGCAGATCGCGCCACGTCCAATCGCCGCCTTGCGGCTGAGCAGGCTCGCGCGAGCCATGGCCTTGATCGCGCGGCGGCGGTGCAACTTCGCGGCGCTGCGTGCGCGGCGGCGGCGCGCTTTCCAGCGGATCGGTCTCATCGCGCCATGCCGTGTCATAGCCAGGCGCATCAGGCGCTTGGCGCAGCTGCGGATTGGAGCGCTGCCGCGGGCCGCGCGCTTGTTGCGCGGGCGCAGGCGGCACTTCGTCCTCGATGGCGTGACGCGCGCCGACGGCGGCTGCGCGCGCTGCGTCCGCCGCTTCGCGCAAACGCTCCAGCGCCATCGCCGCTTCGCGCTCAACGCCGACGGCCTCGTTGCGAATGAGATCGGCGGCGCGCTTAGCATCGTCAATCGCGCGCACAGTCGTTTCGCGCACCGCGCCGGCCGTCGAGTTCGCAGCAAGTGTGGCGGCGTCAGCCGATTGGCGCGCAGCGTCAGTGAGGTTGGTGGCCTTGGCCAGAATGTCGAGCGCGTTGGAGAGCGCCGTTTCCAGACGCAATGCAGAGTCCGCGCTTGCTTGCGCAGCGCCGGTCAAGTGCGCGGTGCGATCGGTGATCAGAGCAGCGGCGGCGCCGAAAGAGGTGAGGCGGTGGTCGAGCGCCTGGTCGGCGGCGCGCACTTCTTCTTCCGCTTGCGTTGCGGCTTCAGAGATGGCCGCGGTGTGGCGCGAAATGCTGGTGGAGATGGTTTGCGCCTGACGCGTCAGTTCGTCGGAAATGCGCAGCAGTTCGCTACGCTCGCGCTCCATGCCGGTGATGAGCTGATCGGCGCCAGCTTTGGCGCGGCCTTCAATGTGCTCCACCGCATTGGCCTGGCGCGTAATGTGGCCTTCGACTTCTTTCAGGCGCGCCAGCGTCGTCTCAAGCGCGCGATCGAGCGAGTTGATCTCGCCGCGCACACTGTTGGCGAGTTGCTGCGCCGCCGTCTCAGCCGAGCGCTCAGGATTAAGCAAACGATCCGCAGCATCGGCCAATCGCCGCGCTTCGGCGCGCGCACGCGCACTCTCGCGCGCAGCCAAACCGGAGAACCACGCCATCATGGCCGGCAGAACAAGCGCAGCAGCAAGCGCGCCCATCTCGACGCCGCTCATCGCTTGCACGCGCTCAAGACCCATCAATGCAATCGCCGCCGCGAGGCCACCTGCGATCCAAACAATCCCAACCACAAGAGCCAGCACGCCAATCAAAGCGCCTGGATCGGGCGCGCGCGCGGACGTTTCAGCTTGGTCGTTCATAGGATCGTTCCCACCGGCGCGGCCGGACGCGCGCGCTCAATCAACGGAAACGCAACAAGTTGGGCCATTCAAGGGCGGACAACAGCGCAAACACCTATCGGTGTTGAGGATTTAATCTGCGGACTGTTGGCAGACGTCGGCTGCGCAGCCGCGCTCGGGGTTGCTGTTGCCGTCAACGCGCTCGACGGACACGCCGAGCCACGCCAATGCCGCCGCGATCAGAAAATCGCGAATGGCTACCAATACTCCAGCAATCGCAGTCGCGAGCATCGCCCTACACCTCAATGCAGCAAACGCTACATGCGCTCGCTCGCGCACCGCCGCAAGCACGAGCCGCCGTTAGATGCGCCGATTGATGAATTGGTGGCTACACTTGCCACACCGTCTTGACCAGAGCGCTGGGATGGTTAGGTATCGGCGTGATGTTACAACATAACAGCGCAAACACCGGGCGACGGGCTCATCTGGCGCACGCCACGGTGGTGGGCATCCACGCCCTGTGCTGCGGCCTGCCGGCGCTGGTTATGCTCGCCGCCGCACTCTCCGGGGCTGCCTCGAGCGTAGCTTTACTGTCTGATTCTGTTCAGCATTTGCATGATTTCGTGCATGCCTATGAGGTCTGGATCCTGGCGCTTTCGGCGGTCCTCGTGGTCGGCGGCGGCTGGATTGAGGTCCGTCAGCGGCGGAGGGGCCATCATCTGGGCTTTCCCTGGCTCTTCGCGCTCTCGCTGGGCTGTTTTGTGCTGAACGTCGGAATCGTTCTCGCGCACCGCGCGATTTAACCAATATTCACCCTACGCTGGCAGCGTGGCCCGGACTGTTTCGGGGCCTGCTTATCTATGCTTCAAAGATCGCCACAGGCTCTGGCCAGCGCGGCTGACACCCGCCGCCGTGAAATGCCAGCTTCGGTTGCGCTGATCATCCTGACGGGCGGCATCGCCGCGGCCATTATGTCGGGCCCTGGGGCAGTGGGCTGGTCCGCCGTCATGGCGCTGCTGCTTATCCTCGACACTGAACTCTACCGCCGCCTCGACGCCGCCAACGTCAAGATCGAGGGCAAGACCATGGCCGCGCTCGCCGCCTGGTCGTTCGCGTGCTCCGCCTTCTATGCGGCGCTCCCGATTGCGCTCTGGCTGAACGGGGAAGCGGCAGGCGCAGCAGCTGCGCTAGTTCTCTGGGTGGCGGGTGTCGTCCGTCACTTCAGCCCCGGCGCCTCCGGCGGCTGGCCGATTGCGATCGCGGGCGCTGCGCCGCCAGCGATTTCAATTCTTGTCTCGCCGCTCCTCATCGCGTCGATGGCGACGCGTCCCGATTGGGATCTCGCGATCATCGCCGCCATCGGGGGTGGCGCGCTTATGATCTACGTCACGCAGGCGCGCGCCAGTGCTATCGAGGCCGAGAGCGCGTTGCGCCACGCGAGCGTCAAGGATGCGCTTGAAAGCACGCTCGCGCGCTTGGTGTTGACCAGCGATCAACTCGATCTCGTCCTGCTCGATCGTGAGGGCTATGTGCTCTCGGTCAGCAAGAGTGCGCTCGACAAGATGGGCTATGACGATCTGCACGGCAAAATGTTCTCCGACTTCGTGCCGCTGCCGCCGGATGCGTGGCGCGACGCATTTGAACGCACGCTACGCGGTGAGCACGTCCGCCACGCCGAGCAAGAAGTGCAACTTCCAGCTGGCCGTCACTATTACGCGTGGGAAACACGGCCCTGGCGCGATGATGATGGCGAAGTCTGTGGCGTCTTTGTCGCCGGACGCGACATCACTTCATTGGTGGAAGCGCGCACCGCCGCTGCGGTGAACCAAGATCGTCTGCTGATGGCGCTCGAAGCCGGCAGCGCGGCGGTTTGGGGGGTCGATTACAAACACCGCGTCATCAACTGGCATGGCGACGCCAATCCGTTGTTTGGCGGGGCCTTCACGTTTGACCAGTTCGACAAGAACACCACGGCCTTCATCCACGAAGAGGATCGCGAACCGTTGGCGCGCTATTTCGTCAACATCGCTTCGGGAGAGGGCGGCTCCATTGAGCACCGCGTCATCCGCTCGGATGGCGAGGTCACTTGGGCGGAGTCGACCGGCCGGCGTGTGCTTGGCCGCTCCGGTGGCGTGCGCAAGTTGATAGTGCTGTCGAAGGACATCACTGAGCGCAAGCGTCAGGAGTTCGCGTTCATTGGCGCCATGCACCGCGCCGAGGAGACGATGAAGGCCAAGCGTGCGCTCTTCGGCGAAGCCGCCGATGCGGCGGAAGCGCTTGACGAGGCAGCGGTCAATCTCGGCGAGATGCATGAGCGCCTCGAGGCGCTGATCACTGAAATGGACGGGCGCGACAAGGTGCTGGCGCAAACGCTCGCCGAATTGCGCACGGCGCGCGAGGCGGCGGAGTCCGCCAACGTCTCCAAGTCGCAGTTCCTGACATCCATGAGCCACGAGCTGCGCACGCCGCTCAACGCGATCATTGGCTATTCCGAAATCTTGCGCGAAGAAGCGGAAGCTGATGCCCGCGAAACCGATATCGCCGATATCGACCGTGTGCTCACTGCCGCGCGCCAGCTGCTGCATCTCATCAACGAGATTCTCGATCTCTCAAAGATCGAGGCCGGGCGGATGGATGTTGCCGCAATTGAGTTCGACGTCGCAGGTCTCGTGAAAGACGCCGTTGCAACTGTGCGACCTGCGGCGGAGAAGAACGGCAACACGCTAAAGCTCGATGTCGCCGCCGATATCGGCGCGAGCGTGAGCGATTCCTTCAAGCTCAATCAGTGCTTGCTCAATCTGCTCTCGAATGCCGCCAAGTTCACGCGCAATGGCGAGATTTCCATCCGGGCCCGCCGCGATGCGCTGGCGACCGGTGATTGGATCGAGATCGCGGTCAGCGATAGCGGCATCGGCATGACCGAAGAACAGGTCGCCAAGCTTTTCAACGCGTTTGTGCAAGCCGATGTCATGACCGCGCGCCGTTATGGCGGCACCGGTCTCGGCCTGGTGATCACCCGGCGCATGATGCAACTGCTTGGTGGCGACGTTTCGGTGACGAGCGCAGCGGGTAAAGGCTCCACCTTCACTTTGCGTTTCCCCGCGCTTCTCGCCGGCCAAGTCGCACCTGCGCGCATTGATGCGACCGCCGCTGAGGGCCAAGGCCGCGAGCGCGTTGTGCTGTTGATCGACGACGAGGAGAGTGCGCGCGATCTGACCGCGCGTTCGCTCACGCGTCTGGGCTTCAGCGTGAAAGCTGCGATCACCGGTGAAGAGGGGCTGGAGATGGCGCGCGCGCTGCGGCCGAGCCTCATTCTGCTGGATATCAATCTGCCCGATGTCAGCGGCTGGGATGTCTTGACTGTGCTGCGCACGGGCGATGCCGGGGACATTCCCGTCATCATTCAGTCCGTCGACGACGATCGCCAGCGCGCGCTCGCGTCCGGCGCCTGCGAACTTTTGGTGAAGCCCGCCGACCGCGACGTTCTCGCCGCGGCGGTGCTGCGCTTTGCTCTTGCCGCGAAAACGACCGAGCCGGCGGCGCAGCCGGCGCTTAGCCCCCACGCGAAATCCGCCTGAAAGGTATCAGACCCATGCGCATCCTCATCGCTGAAGATCATCCCGATAACCGCGAAATGCTGACCCGCCGCTTGGAGCGTCGGGGCTACGAAGTGCATTGCGCGGAGAATGGCGCAGAGGCCGTCGAGAAGGCGCAAGTCTGCGCGCCCGATCTGATCCTCATGGACATCTCGATGCCGGTGATGTCAGGCATCGAGGCGACGAAGGTTCTTCGTCAAACGCCCGCTGTCGCCAACGTGAAGATCGTAGCACTCACCGCGCATGCGATGGAAAGCGCGCGGCGCGAGTGCATGGAAGCAGGGTGCGATGACTTTGCGACCAAGCCTGTCGATTTCGCCGGTCTGATTGCGTTGATCGAGAAGCACGCCGCGTAAACGTGGTTAACGCGTATCAACGATAGCGGGCGATACCTCCAAAAAAAGTGATCAGCTCTGCGCATATTAGCGCGGCCTCAACCAAGGGTCGGTAATCTTCCGCTCTGGTGTGGTGTCCTAAGGGCTCAGGGGAGAAGATGTCCTCGGCGCAAAGCGATGACGGCGCGTCCGTATCGACGCGTCTTGGCCGTATTCTGCTGGTCGATGACCAGGCGCAGAACCGCGACATGCTTGGCCGGCGCTTGGAGCGCCGCGGGTATGAAGTGGTGCTGCGCGAGAGCGCTGTCGACATCGAAGCCGTGATCGCCGCCGAAGCGATCGAACTCGTCCTTCTCGACTGGATGATGCCGGAGCGCTCAGGTCACGATGCGCTTAAGGGCATTCGTCTGCTGCACGACGCCGAGCACGTTCCGGTCATCGTCGTCACCGCTCTTGATGATGGCGACATTGTCTCGATGGCGCTCGAAGCCGGCGCCAACGACTATATTCCAAAGCCGATTGATCTGCGCGTTCTGACCGCGCGCGTGAAAGCGCAACTTGATCGCCGCCAAGCCGTGCTCGAACTCGATGCGATCCGTAACGACCTTGAGCGCACGGTCCAAGAGCGCACGCAAGATCTCGTCGCCGCCAACGAAACGCTCTCTGCCGAAGTCACCGAACGTGAAGCCGCTGAAGCGCGCGCGCAAACGCTCGCGCGTCACGATTCACTGACCGGTCTCGCCAATCGTCGCCATTTCCTCGAAGAGCTCGATCGACGTCTTGGTCTTATTGGGCAGGAAAAGAGCGCCTTTGCGCTGATGTTCGTCGACCTCGATCGCTTCAAGCCGATCAATGACGTGCACGGCCACGCCATTGGCGACGAACTCTTGCAAGTCATTGCGGCGCGCCTCTCGGGTTGTTTGCGCGATGACAGCTTCGCCGCGCGCTTGGGCGGTGACGAATTCGCAGTGTTGCTCGAGGGCCCGGATGGTCGCGACGGTGTTGCAGCCGCTGCGCGCCGCGTGCTGCATGAACTTTCCGCGCCGATCCTCGTCAACGGCCTGAAGTTGACGGTCGGCGCCTCGATCGGCATCGCCATGTGCCCCGAGGATGGGCGCAACGCAGCTGATCTGCTGCAGCGCGGCGACGCCGCCATGCTGCGCGCCAAGGAAGATCGCGGCGCTTACAAGTTCTTCGATTCAAGCATCGATGAAGAGCTGAAGTCGAAGGCCGCACTCGAGAACGATCTGCGCGCGGCGATCCCGCAAGGCGATATCGTTCCGTATTTCCAGCCCGTGCTGCGTCTCGATGATGGCGCGCTTGCTGGATACGAAGTGCTTGCGCGCTGGCCGCATCGCGAGCGCGGCATGATCTCGCCTGGCGAGTTCATCCCAGTCGCGGAAGAGGCGGGTCTGGTCGATGCGATGTTCTGGGCGTTGCTTGCGCAAGCCTGTGCCAAGGCGCTCAACGCGCCGGGCGACTTCATGCTCGCCGTGAACATCTCGCCCAGCCAAGTGCGCGACCAATGGTTCCCGGAGAAAGTTCTCCGCACGCTGCGCGAAACCGGCTTCCCGGCGCAACGTCTCGAAATTGAGGTCACCGAAAGCGCGATGATTGGCGACATTCAGCGCGCGAAGTCGGCGCTAATGTCGCTGAAGAACCAGGGCGTGAAAATCGCGCTCGATGATTTCGGCACCGGCTATTCGTCACTCTTCCTATTGCGTGCCTTGCCGATCGATAAGCTGAAGATTGACCGCTCGTTCGTCGGCACGCTGACCGCCGATCGCGAGAACGCCACCATTGTTGGCGCGCTGGTTGGTCTGGGCAAAGCGCTCGGACTGCAAGTCACGGCTGAAGGCGTCGAAGACGAAGCGACAGCCAACATGTTGCGCGCGATGGGCTGCGAGTTCGCGCAAGGCTTCTTGTTCGGCGCCGCCGTCGAAACGCCGTGCTACGGCGAACCGCTCCGCGCCGCCGTTTAAGCGGCCTGGTACGCGAACCAGACGTTCGGTTCGACGTAGCGTCCAACACCACGATCCAGTTCGATCGACACCGGCACAAGCGCGCCTTCAACAGCGTACTTGCCGCTCTCTTCGTAGGTGCGGCCGGTCCACATTTCCCAGAAGCCAACCGGCTCTTCGACGATCATCGAACGGTCGGCTGGCTTGATGATGCGTCCGCCAGCGGCGGCGTGACTGCGCAGCCACGGGTCGAACAAACGGCCGCGCTCATCGCTCCAGGTGATGTAGTCGTCGATCGCAACGAACGGATGTTGGTGCTTTGCTGACGGGCGCACGGGCGCGATGACGCCGTCGAGGCTCTTGCGCTCGGAAAGCGCGCGAAACTCTTCGATCATGCGCCGCGCGAGACCCTTGCTGCGGTGAATGCCAGGAACTGAGATCGCCAGCGCGCCGAGGGCGTTCTTCGGCTTGGCGCGATCGTTCGCGGCGCTCTCGACAATCCAGTCCCAGCCTTCGGGCGGCAGATTGTTGAAGTCGCACGCAACTGGCACGCAGTTCCCGACGGCGACAGGATAGCCGGTCGCCTCATCCACCAGAACCAGCTGGCAGTCCGCATGCTCCTCGAGCAACTCTTGGTAGAAGACGAAATGCGCACGGGTGAAATTCAGAAATCCAAGCGCGCTCCAGGCGGCTTGTTCGATCGCCATCGCTGCTTTGCGCAGCTCAGGGCTGTCGGCGCGCGTCTTCACGGCGTACCGGCTCATGGGTCACCCAAGTTCTTCGTTAACCAATATTGACGCCCGGCGCTGCGATTACCCGGTTGCCCCTAGCGATGCTTCAGCGGGCGTCACATTCCCTAATAAAGCGTAAAATTCTAAAGTACAAGCTAAAACTGAGTATTTACCAATATTAACGCACTGGGTGTCGGCGTTAACCATAACCAAGGGCAGTATAGTTAACGAAGTATTCGCTGCGCGATTATTATCGACCCCGGTGTCAATTGTAACGCTAAATTGGGATTAGCCGCGTTATCAGCTGGGTTTAGTCCGTATTGTGGCTAGTTAACCTTGGTTTAGTGATATGACGCCTGCCAGCGCCAAAACACTTCATTACAGGAATGACTTGCGTCGCCTCACCGGTTTGATCGGTGTCGGCTTGGTTGTTCTTGGTCTCTTGCTTGTTGCGGTCGTCGCGTACGCGGGCTGGTCGAGCAATGTGAAGGCCGTGGAGCGCGAGCGTCAGCTTGTGGAAAACGCGCTCGACCAGAGCGTGAGCCGGGTTTTGGACCAGCAAAAGGCGATCGCCTGGTGGGATGACGCCGTCATCAACGCCCAGTCGCGGCCGCTGAACGTCGAATGGCTCGAGACCAATGTTGGCGTCTATTTCTACGAAACCTATGGCCACGACGAGATCATCATCGTCGATGCCCAGAACCGTCCGATCTATGCCAACGTCGAAGGCGCGCTGACTGACCCAAGTGCTGCCTACGCCAATCATCGCGCCGTCTTCGATCAGATCCTCTCAGAAGCGCGCACAGGGGCCAGCGGCGAGCTGCGCCGCCGCGACCGCGCCTTCGTCGAGAGCCAAGGCAATTATAGCGCGCTGCTGGGCGCGAGCTTCGGCCGCTGGGCCGGCCACATCATGAGCGTCGATGGCCAACCGGCTGTCGTGGCTGCGCTCTCGATCGTGCCGAACCTCGATGCGACGCTCGTTCAGGGCGAACCGCATCTTATGCTCTCCATCGTGCGCATCGACGCGGACTTCATGGCTGAAGTCGGCGGCTCGCTGCTCATCGACGACTTGGCGTTCTCGCCGGCGGCGTCGCGCGCGACCGGCGTAAATTCCGAAGTGTTCAGCGCCGACGATGGCGTCGATCTGGGCTATCTCGCCTGGACGCCGCGCCGTCCGGGTCAAACGCTGCTTCTCTTCATTCTACCGCTGGTCGCTCTCGGCGTGGCCGGGGCGGGCCTCTTCACGCTGCTCATGGTTCAGCGCTTGAAGCGCGCCACGGTTGATCTCGCCGATCGCGAAGAGCTGTCGCGCCACCAGGCGCTGCATGACTCGCTCTCCGGCTTGCCGAACCGCCACCACTTCGTCGAGCGCTTGCAAGAGTCGCTCGATGGCCTGGTCCAGTCACGCAATAACGGCCGCATCGTCGTCGCCTATATCGACGTCGACCGCTTCAAGGACGTCAACGACACGATGGGCCACGCCGCCGGCGACACGCTCATCATGGCGGTGGCTGAGCGCCTTCGCACATCGCTCGCCAGCGAAGATTTCCTGGCCCGCTTCGGCGGCGACGAGTTTGCCGTCATGCATCGCTCGACCGATACGGATGCCGTAACGCATCTCAGCGACCGCCTGCGCCGCGCCTTCGATGCCCCGTTCGACGTCTATGGCCAGCACATCCGCATGACCGCCTCGATCGGTTTGGCCAATGCGCCCGAGCACGGCTTCTCGCCGCAAGAGTTGATGCGCCATGCCGACATTGCGCTTTATCAGGGCAAGAACCAAGGCCGCGACCGCGCCATGGTATTCTGCGCCGAGATGGCGGCCGAGGTCGAGCAGCGCCGCGAAGTCGAACTCGAATTGCAAGCCGCACTAGATGCGGAGGAACTCTATCTGCACTACCAGCCGGTGGTCTCCTGCGCGCAGAACCGGGTCGCCGGCGTTGAAGCGCTGCTGCGTTGGACCCACCCCGAGAAAGGACCCATTTCGCCGGCCGTGTTCGTGCCGATCGCGGAAGAGGCGGGCTTGATGCCGGCGCTGGGCGCCTATGTGCTGGAGCGCGCGTTCGCCGAAACCAAGCGTTGGCCGGACCTCGAAGTCTCGATCAACCTTTCGCCCGTCCAATTCCGCCACGTCGAGCTGGTCGAGCTGCTTGAGCAGCTGATCGTCAAGCACAGCGTCGATCCCAAGCGCATCGTGCTTGAGGTCACCGAAGGCGTGCTGATGGAATCGACGGATCGCAACCGTCAGATGCTGGAAGCCATCCGCGCGCTTGGCTTCAAGATCGCGCTCGACGATTTCGGCACAGGCTACTCGTCGCTGCGCTATCTCAGCGATTTCCGCTTCGACAAGATCAAGATCGACCGCGCCTTCGTCACCGGCATCCATGAGCGCAAGCGCGCCATGACGATCATTCAATCGGTGGTCACGCTTGGTCGCGGCCTGGGCATGGGCATTGTGGCCGAAGGTGTGGAAACGGAAGCCGAGGCGTCGGTCATGCGCTTGTTGGGCGTGAGCGAGTTGCAGGGTTTCTGGTTCTCCGCCGCTGTGCCGGCCGAAGAGATCGACGGCCTGGTGAGTGGCTTTACTGCTATCGCCAGCGCCGCTGCCGAGCCGCGCGAGCCCGCTGCTTTGACCGCATTGCGGGCTAAGCTCGGCGCCTAATCCGCCATTGGTGCAACGCAGCATCGTCGGTTCGCTTCGTCCGCGAACCGACTGAACCTCTGTCGCTTTTCCGCCACCGTTGACCGGCTTTCGCCGTGCGCCGCGCTATGGACAAAATTCAGTTAAGTCGGCATGCCATCGGGGTGCTGCCTGACCGGTTAGGGGCAGGCGCGCAGCGGGGTGATTGGGGGAGCCTGCCAAGGCGGGATGGCCCTCACGGCGGCTTGAGGGCGCCAACCACCGCATGAGAGCGATAGGGGACGGAGCCGGCATGCGTATTTCGCGAATTCAATTGGCGGGACTTGTGGCCGTTCTTGCCGGCGCAGGTGGCGCACAAGAGGCGCACGCCGACGATTTGAGCATCAGCAACGCGCGGACAACGCCGGTCGCAACAGCCGATCCTTTGAACGGCACGCCTGGCAGCGTTACTGTCGCGAGCAACGGTTCAATCAGCGTCACGGCCGGCCAAAATGCCGTCACGATGAACTCGGCAGGCCGCAACGTCACCAACAACGGCAGCATCACCACCAACAACGCCGACGATGTTATCGCGATCTACGCGCTCGGCGGTTTCAGCGGCGACATCACCCACACCGGCACCATCTCGCTGATCGAAGATCACACCGTGACCGACTCCGACTCTGACGGCGATGCCGATGGCGTCGTCGCTGTCGGTACGAACCGCCACGCCATCTACGTTGATGGCGCCTTCGCTGGAAACATCAGCATCACATCGACCGGCGTCATCTTGGTCGAGGGCAACAATTCCAGCGGCATCACCGTTGATGGAACGCTCACGGGCAACATCAACAGCGCCGGTAACATGACGGTCATTGGCAACAACAGCTACGGCATTCTGATCGATGGTGGTGGCGTCACAGGCGACGTCGTCAACACCGGCGGGATGGTCGTCCGTGGCGAGAATAATTCCGCTGTCCGCGTCAATGCCGCGATAGGCGGTGAATTGGCTCTGAACGGCACCTACATCGTCACTGGCTATCTTTCCAACAGCACTCCGCCGGCCGATCAGAGCGGCTTCGAGCCTGGTGACCTTCTCCAGAGCGGCGCTGTTGTTGATGTCCGCGCCGATATCGGCGGCGGCATCACGATTCGGGGCACAGGCGTTGAGGACGATCTCGACGACGATGATGACGGAAACAATGAGCCCGGCGATTCCGATGACGACAACACCGCGCAGATTTTGCTTTACGGCTCCTCGCCGGCGGTGCTGCTGCGCGCCGATTCAAACAATGTGACGCTCGGTGCGACGGCGTCTGGCTACGGCTTTTGGAACCGCGGCAACATCACCGTGGATTCGCTCTATGACGGTCGCTCCGCCACAGGTTTCCGTGTTGATGGCAGCGGCGGCAACATCGTCGATACGGCCGGCGGTCTCGCCAACGACACGCTGCTTGGCGTCACCTCGCACGAAGAGAGCGCGTACGGCATCTCGATCGGCGACGGCGCGTTGGTGCCGGAAATTCTGAACCGCGGCCGCATCCTTGTGGCGGCGTATTCCGAAGGCGCGCACACCGCTTATGGCGTTTACCTCGAAGGCGGCACGACCAACGCGCTCACAAACACCGGCGTTCTCGCAGCCGAGCAGTTTGGCGAGTTGGGCGACGCGTATGCGATCGTCGATGCCAGCAACTCGCTGTCGACGATCACCAACAGAGGCACGATTGCCGCGCAATTGGTGCCGACTGATGAGGATCCTTCCGATGAAGTCATCCCGGTGACCACCGGCGATGCCGTCGCCATCGATGTGTCGGCATCCACGATCAACGTCTTGATCGAGCAATTGCCGGACGTTCCGTTCACCGACGACGACGGTGTCGATGATGACTCCACGGCGCGCCCGGAAACGCTTATCCTCGGCGACGTTCGGTTCGGCTCTGGCGATGACACGTTCAACGTGTTGGCCGGTCGCGTTGAAGGCGACATTTCGTTCGGCGTCGGCACAGACACGTTGCTAGTCGACGGCGAAGCTGTGGTTCAAGGTCGCCTGACGGACTCCGATGGCGATCTGAACATCACCGTTAATGACGGCACGCTCGATCTTCAGGGCGGCGACATTAACGGCGAAGTGAACATCACCAACGCCACATTCAGCGCCGATTCCACATTGCGTGTGCAGCTTGGCACGACCGCGCCGACATCGACCTTGATCCAAGCGTCGGGCATCGTCACGTTCGATCCTGGCGCGACTTTGATCCCGCTCGTTCCTGTGGGTTTGCCTGAGAACGTCGATATCGTCTTCTTGACGGCGAACTCGCTCGTCGGCGGCGCCAACGTCGTCAATCCGAACGTCACCGGCGATGGCGTGCCGTTCGTCTATAATCTCGGCATCGAACTCACCAACCCGATGGCAGCCGATGGCGCCGCCAACGGCTTGCGCGCCACTTACGAATTAAAGACCGCCTCGCAGCTTGGCCTGACGACCAACCAGACGCTGGCGTTCGATCCGATCCTCGATGCACTGCGACTTGATAACGATGCGGCGGCTGCGTTCGTCAGCCTCGGCTCTCAAGCCGCGTTCGATGACGCCTACGAAGATCTGATGCCGAGCTTCTCGTCGGCCGCTGCCGAACTCGCTGCGACCGCGATCCAGCAAGCGCAAGGCGCGAGCGGCAATCGGCTCGCCGCGACTCGTCTGCAAGGTCTCAACGAAGTGTCGGTTTGGGCGCAGGAGATCGGCTATTACGTCAGCCGCACGCCGCCGACGCTGAACGGCCAGGAGTTCACTGGCCACGGCTTCGGTATCGCGGTCGGCATCGACGGCCCGCTCGACAACGGCGCGCTGTTCGGTCTCTCCGCGTCGATGATCACGTCGGAAGTGGAAGAAGAGGGCCGTCCCGAAGGTGAGATCGCGGCCACGTTCGGCCAAGTCAGCGCTTATCTCGGCACGGCGGTCGGCCCGGTCGATCTCGATTTCGTCGGCGGACTTGGCGCCGGCCAAATGAGCTCGCAGCGTGTTGTTGAGATTGGCGATGATTTCCAACGCCAGGCTGAGGCCGACTGGTGGGCCTATGAGGGCCACGGCCTGATGCGCGCGTCCTTGCCGCTGGCGATGGGCGACATGTTTGTCATCACGCCGTCGGCGCAGCTGACTTACGTCTTCCTGTCGGAAGACGGCTACACCGAAGAAGGCGGTGGCGCCGCGATCGATTACGAAGTCGACTCCGTGACCTCGCAGCGCCTGTGGGGCGATGTCGGCGTCGAACTCGCCGCGCGCTTCCGCACGCGCGGTCAGACCGTCATCGCGCCGCGCCTGTTCGTCGGCTATCGCGCCAACATCATCGACGAAGAGGCTGAGCGCAGCTTCCGCTTCGTTTCCGGCGGCGACGAATTCACGTTGACCGACGAAGGCTTCGGTGATGGCGGCGCACTGGTCGGAATCGGCATCGACGCCACCAACGGATACTCGACCTTCGCGCTCGGCTATGAAGGCGAGTTCGGCGATCAAATCGAACGCCACAGCCTCAATGCCTCGATCCGCTTCCGCTTCTAAGCGGAGCGCAGAACGCAAAACAAAAGGCCGGTGCGAAAGCGCCGGCCTTTTTGTTTGGAAGGAACGTAGCGCGCTTTGGCGTCAGCCATCCGGAACTCGCGTAGCAAGCGCTGGGAGTGGCGTGAGCCATCCGAAGCTGCGCAGAGGCAGGCGCCAGTCCTCCTACGCCAAAGCTTCGGAGGACATCCTTCGCTTCGCTCCGCGCAGCGAAGGATGGTGGGTGATACAGGATTCGAACCTGTGACCCGCTGATTAAGAGTCAGCTGCTCTACCAACTGAGCTAATCACCCGAGACTCAAAGCGAGGGTCGGAGATAAGGGGAATGGGCGCCCGCGTCTAGTGCGCCTGAGTCGCGGGGAACGGAGGGCTTTATGGGCGGATTTGCATGGGCGCTGATCGGCTTCGTCGCGATCCATGTCGGCGTCTCGGCCACAGGGCTCCGCGCCCGCTTGGTGGGTGCGATCGGGGAGTGGCCCTACCGGGCGGTGTTCTCGCTGGTTTCGCTCGGCCTGCTGATCTGGATGATTCAGGGCTATGGCGCGGTTCGCGCCGATCCGTTCGATCCTCTCAACGAACCGCTCTGGCTGCCGCCGCCGTGGCTGCGCTGGCCGGCGATTGTGATCGGCTTGAGCGCCATTGCTCTAGTCGTGACAGGCATGCTCACGCCAGGACCGACACAGGCGGGCTTTGAAAAGAGCTTGCAGAAGCCTGAACCGGCGCGGGGCATTCTCCGCATCACGCGCCATCCATTTCTGTGGGGTGCGGCGCTTTGGGGCGTCGCGCATCTGATGGTCAATGGCGAGCGCATTGGCATCATGTTGTTTGGTGCGCTGGCGGCAATGGTCCTCTTCGGCGCCCGCTCGATCGACCGTAAAGGCGCTGCACGCGATCCCGAGGGCTGGGCGCGCTTCGCGGCCGTGACATCAAACGCACCGTTCGCCGCCATCATCCAGGGCCGCAACAAGCTGGACCTGGGCGAGATCGGTTGGCGTGGGCTGGTTGGCGTAGCAGCCGCTTTTGCCGTTGCGTGGATCCACGGCCAGATCGGCCCGGGCGTATTCTAACTCCGCCTTAAGCTGGCGCATGCGAGACCAAAACATGCTCGTGCTCGACCGCGCCCATTTCGATCACATGACCGGCGCGGACCGCGCCCTGCAGCTGGAGGTGCTCGATCTCTTCCGCATGCAGGTCGACGGCTGGCGCACCGCCTTCGGTGGCGCGCCCGGCTGGCGAGACGCCGTCCACACCATGAAGGGCTCGGCGCGCGGCATCGGCCTCTCGGCGCTTGCCGTCGCTTGTGAAGCAGCGGAAGCCGCATCGGAGTCAGGCGCGCTCGCGGCGCTCAATGGGGTGCAGTCGGCGCTGGATGAGGCGCTCGCCGCGCTGGAACAATTCGCCGCCGAGGCGCGCTAACGGATTTGCGCTAAGCTCGCGCGCATGAGTGCAGGGACGTTCAATCTCCGCTTCCCGGTTGCCGCCGCCGACATCGACGAACTCGGTCACGTCAACAACATCGTCTATCTGCGCTACGCGCAAGAGATCGCAACCGCACATTGGCGTTCGCGCGCGTCGGCGGAGATGTTGGCGAATTATGTCTGGGTCGTGCTGCGTCACGAGGCGGATTATCGCTCGGCTCTGACACTCGGTGACGAAGCAGATGTACGCACGCGCGTTGAAGACGCTGCGAACGGCCCGATGTGGGTGCGGTACGTCGACATCCACAAGGCCGGCAGCGAAAAGCCCGCCGTGCAGATCAAATCAAACTGGTGCTTGCTCGACGCCAACACGCGCCGCATCAAGCGCGTGCCGCCCGAAGTCATCGAACGCTTCAGCGATCAGAATTGAGGATGGTTCGGGTCAGGCGCTGAGGCTTCGCCAGTGGCGATGCGTAGCGAGTCGCGCACTTCGCCTAACCGCTCGAAGGCGAGAAAGGCGAGCATGAAGAGCTCGCAGAGAAAGCGCCAATAGACCAACGACACCGCAGCAACCGCGGGCGCGGCCAGCAATTGCATCGCGCCCATGCCAATATTGCCGCCCGCTAAAGAGAAGATCGCAGTGAGCAATGCGCCGAGAGCGAACACGACAATCCCCGCCGCGCCGAAATAGTAGACGAATTTCACCAGCACCGGCCCGAGCAATCGGTCGAAGCCGAGAAAGCGTTGGATGATCGATTGCATTGGCGGCCTCAGCGATTCGTGTCGCCGCCATCAGAGCGTATAGCCGCCGTCCACGACAAGCGTGACGCCCGTAACCGGCGTGAGCCCCGTCAGCATCGGAATGACCAGGCTGTTGATGTCCTCGATTGGCCCGCACCGCGCGAGCGATGGCGTCAGGTTGGCGAGGATCTCGAATGCGGCGCGTTCGCTGCCCGTGTCACGCACCATGTCCTGAAACGATTGGATCGCGCCTTGTGCTTGGCCCATCACCACGGCGTTGAGGCGGATATTGTGGTCGGCGCCGTCCTTGGCGGCAGTGCGCACTGTTTGCAGCAGTCCGCCGTCCGCCTTGAGCGCTGCCGGGGGCGCAACGATTACGATTGCACCGCCCAATGTGTTGAAGCGCATCAGCGGCAAGACGGTGCGCAAGGCGTTTTGCACTGCGTGCATGCTGGCGCCGCCGCCGCGGCTGAAGTCGATCAGTTCGCCGGCGTCGGGGGTGGGCTGCGCGCATGCATTGATCACCGCCCAATCGAGCCTTCCGTAATGATCTTTGATGAACGCGCCGGCGCGCTCCCACCATTTTGCGTCGTCGCCGCCATCGTGCGCCAGCATCGATACGCGCTCGGGCGCCACGTCGCCGAGTTTGTCGGCGAGTGCGTCTAGTGCTGCCGCCTCGCTGTCGATGAGGATCAGTCCGCCATCGGCCCCATAGGCGAGGGGATGGGCGGCGATCGCGCCAACGCCGGTGGCCGCGCCGCTGATCAGCGCGACGGGATTGATGCGGTCGAAATCCATTTCCCGAGCTTTACGCCATGACGGCGTGCAGGGGTCAAATCCCACCGTCGCCAGCGCAGCTGCAGCGCGCTATATCGCCCTCATGACGCGATTTGCTTTGCAGTTTGGCTCAACCCAACCGGGGCTCACCTATCTGGAGCGCGTCAGCGCCTATGGCGTGTGCCCGCGCGGCGAGGCCAACATAGCAATCGTCCAGATCGGGAAGAAGGCGCCGTACGAGTACGACTTGCCGGGCGGCGGTGTCGAAGCCGACGAAGATGAAGCGGCCGCACTGATGCGCGAGTTTCAGGAAGAGACGGGCCTCACCGTTTGGCCCACGCGCATTATCGGTCGCGCCGGCCAGTTTTGGGTCAACAAGTCCGAGCCGCGCAATTCGCTCTCCACCTTCTACGAAGTGGAACTCTCCGCGACAGACGGTCATCCGACCGAGCCCGATCATGCCTTGCTCTGGATGCCTGCCGCTGAAGCGATCACGCGCGTGCGTCACGAAGCGCACGGTTGGGCGATCATGCACTGGCTGCGTTTACGCCGCGGCGGCGCGAGTTAGTTCGTCGGCTGGTTGTCGTTCGCCGCGCGTTCGCGCAGTGGATTGAACGCGCTTAGGCGCTCGATGATCGTCGGATCGCGCAATTCATACTCGCGCAGCACCGGTAGAGCCGACATTTGCAGCGTTGCATTGGATTCGCGCATTAGCTGCGCGTCTGGAAAATTACGCGCCGGCAGCACCTGATTGTCCAGGACAGACGCCGGTTCCACGGCGATCACTGGGCCACCCAATCCGGTGCTCGGATCCGCGGCGACGAGCTGCTCTTGTGCTGCCTCACTGTCGCTGCGATCAGCGTCTTGCAAATTCATACGCAGAACGACCGCACCAGCCAACGCCGCGCTGCTGGCTAAGCCCAGCGCGAGCGCCGCGTACTTCGGCGGCGGCTTCGGCGGATTGAGCGCGCGCGACACGCCTTGCAAGCGTTCGTTCAGCAAGCGCCACGCCTGATTGCGATTGCTGCGCTCGCCGCGCCATTGCGAAAAATCGATCGCAGAGACTTTGCGTCCCAAGCGCGGCAAATCGTCGGTCAATGTCAGATCGATGACGCGCACGGCGTCGATCTTGGAGGCCCAATCGCGCATGTACGTCTGGCTGCGCGCGTCCGGCGACCAGATCAGGATCACCGCATCTTTGGTTTCGCGCGCCTCCTCGAGTTCCGCCGCCGATTGGCGCCCGCTCAGCAAGCGCACGCGATGCTCCTCGGCCTCGAGAAGGCGCGTGAGCGTCTCCGCAAGCTTGTAGGCGTCGTGCGAACAGATGATGCGTACGTCGATCATGGAGGCGGGGGGCCCTTCAGAGCCAATGGCTTAGCACACGGGAATCGCCTCGCCAGCGGGCGCCTCGGCACGGCGCTGTGCATAAGTGAAAGACGATTCGGCCCCATGGCGCCGGCGACCCGCTCGAGAACAAGACGCGAACCGGAGTGATTTCGGATTACCTGCCCGCAATCTTCGTTGTCAGCCGGGGTAGAGGCGGTAAGCTCGTGCCCAAGCGGTCGGTGCGAACCAGCCGTAAGCGAGGGAAGGGGAGAGCTCTCACATGGATCCGGTTATTCTCGGCTACATCGTTCAAGCCATTGGCGGCGCCATCGGCGGCAACATTTTGGGCGCGGTCACGCGCGGCGGTGGCGGTCTGCCAGGTCGCACGCTGATCGGTGCACTCGGCGGCGTCGGCCTCGGCTTTGCCGCGGGCAATGTCGAAGCGGTTGGCAACATCACCCAAATGTGGTCGGCGCTCATTGAAGGCGACAACGGCGTGCATCTGGCCAACGCCATCACTGGCGCTGCCGGCGGCGGCATTCTCGGTTTGATCGGCGGCTTGCTGATCCGCCGCTGATAAGTTGGGCGCGCGCTCTTTAGAGTGCGCGCCACACCAGCGATAGAAATTGTGCGTCCGACCAGTTGCGGTCGCGTTCGAGCGAGCGCGACTGTCGTACGATAACGAGTCCGTCGGCGCCGGAAAAATAGAGCCGCTGTCCGCCCGCGCCCGCAGCCATCGCAAGATCGGTCGGCGCCGGTGAGTTTGCGCGCCACAGATCGCTATCGACATCAAGATCGTCGCGTGAGCGCCCTGGCGCAGCCAACCACAAGCCAAAGCCCGCGCGCGGCTCTGCGAACGAGCCGCGCACCGCTTCGCTCAACACGCCTTCATTGGCGATGCGCTGCGCGCGCCAAACGCCTTCGCGGCGGATGAGTTCACCCGCTTGCGCCCACGCGCGCGCAGAAACGGCGGCGCCATCGTCAAGATAAGGCGCGCCGTCGGCGCCGCGTGTCCATCCGATCGGCACGCAGCCAATCGGCAGCAGGGTGCGTTCGGTGAGATATCGCGCGGGGTCGCTCTCGCGGCCGCCGGCCAAGAGCTTGCGCCGCGCGATCTCGGTGAAGATGACGTACGCCGCCGCGTTATCGATGAAGCGCACGTTCGGTTGCTCGACCGGCTCAAGCGCGAGCGCTGTTGCGAGATCGCGCTGATCGCGGCGGCCGAACGCCATGCCGCTTGCGCCGCTTAGCAGCGAACGGATCGAAATCGTGCTTTTGACCGGATGCGCCCCCCAATCGCCGATCGTAAGCGCCACCGGCTCATCGAGATTGAGCAGACCATCATCCGCGAGCGAGGCCGCGAGCAGCGGCGCAAACATGCGCGTCCCCTCGCCAATCGGCCAACGCGCCTCCGGGCCGGCGCCGGGATAGTCCTCAGCCAGCACGATGCCATGGCGCACCACGATAAAGCTCGCGCCGCCGCGTTCGGCGCTATAGCGCATCGCATCGCTGAAGCGGGGCGCCGGTTGGGCGCTCGCCCAGTGGGTCGTCGACGCGCTGACGGCGCAACACGCAGCGGTAGTCAGAAATAGACGGCGATCCATGCGACTCCCCAGCACTTATTTTCCCCAAACGGAACCGCCGGCACAAGCCGCGCGTATCAGTGGGATGTTTCGCCCCCTGATTCTCGCCGCCGCCGCGCTCGGCCTGAGCGCCTGCGTCATCAACCCTGTCTACCGTGTGACCGACCAGCCCGCGCTGACAGCCCAGCCGATCGACCGCGCCGCCTACCTTGGGCTTTGGCATGAACAGGCGCGGTTGCCGAACTCGTTTGAGCGAAACTGCGCCCGTGCGACCGCCGAGTACGGGGTGCGCGATGACGGGCTCATTTCGGTGCGCAACACATGCTTCGAGGAAGATGGCGACCAGCGCGTCGCGAACGGCCGCGCCCGTGTGGTGGGAGAGGGGCAGCTGAAAGTCAGCTTCTTCGGTCCGTTCTGGGCCGATTATTGGGTGCTCGCGCGCGCCGACGATTATTCCTGGTCGATCGTTGGCGAACCGCGTGGCCGCTATCTTTGGCTTTTGACCCGCGCCGAAACACTGAGTCCCACCGAGCGCGCGGCGTTCGAACAGCGCATCGTAGCCCTTGGCTTCAACCCGTCTGACATGGTCTGGGCGCAGCGCTGATCGCGGCGTCACGGCGCCGCACAAGAAGGACGATCAGCGCCTACTTGTTCGGCGCGGTGTTCTGATCGCGCGAGTCCGCGGGCGCCCCGATGTCTTCGATGTCGACGCTTACTTCCATCGTGCGATCGCCGCGTCGAATCGTGAGCGCGATGTCATTGCCGACACCGATGCGATCGAGCGCGCCGGTGAGGTCGGCCAAGCGCCGCACGGGTTGGCCTTGAGCTTGAACGATAACATCGCCCAACTCGCCGCGGTCAGGATTGGTGCCGCGCAGGCCAGCGCGCGCAGCGGGCGATCCGTTCGAAGTTTGCCAGATCAAAACACCTTCAACGCCAAGCCGTGCCGCCACGGTTTGATCGGCGGCGAGAATGCCGATGCCGGCCACCGGTGCGCGTCCGTCTTCGATCAGCGCGGGCACAACGCGCGCGACCGTGTCGATCGGCACCGCGAAACCGAGTCCGGCATAAGCGCCGGACGGCGAATAGATCGCCGTCGTCACGCCGATGACGCGGCCGGCGCTATCGAGCAACGGCCCGCCCGAATTGCCAGGATTGATTGCAGCGTCGGTTTGGATGACGTCGGCAATCTCGCGGCCTTCGCGCGTCGGCAGTTGGCGGCCAAGCGCGCTGACGATGCCTGACGTAATCGTTCGGTCGAAGCCGAACGGATTGCCGATGGCAAACGTCGCCTGGCCAACGCGCAGATCTGACGATGAGCCAAGCGGGATAGGCGGCGCGCCGACGGGGCGTTCAAGCCGCAACACGGCGATGTCGTATTGCGGCGCACGCCCGATCACAGTCGCCTCAATGTCCGAACCATCGGGCAAGCGCACGATCACTTGCGGCAGCTGCACGACGTGATTGTTTGTGACAATGTGGCCGGCTTCATCCCAAACAAAGCCCGTGCCGCTGCCGACCTCCTGATTGAACCCGCCGCCATTGATGACCAACACGACCGACGGCGCGACAGATTCAAAAATCGCGATCGTCGCTTGCTCACTCTCCGCCAACGTCCCGCGCGCCTGGATGACACGCGGATCGACCTCACCTGTTTTCGTGTCGCCCTCAACGCCCGGATTGCAGGCGGCGAGGGAGACGGCGAGGAGGGCGGCGTAAGCGAACTTTTTCATGGGCTGAAAGTAGTGCAGCCCCGCGACGAGCGCTAGCGGCTGAGCTCCCGCATCGCGCCGTCCAAACCCTGAATGGTCAGCGGAAACATGCGTTTTTCGCCGACGATTTCGCGGATGAGCTGGATCGAGGGTGTGTGGCCCCAGTGCGCTTCGGGCGTGGGGTTCAGCCAGACCATGCGCTCATAGACGTTGGCAAAGCGCTGCAGCCAGACCGCGCCGGGCTCTTCATTCCAATGCTCGACCGAGCCACCCGGATAAGTGACTTCGTACGGGCTCATCGTCGCGTCGCCGACGAAGACGATGCGATAATCGCTCGGATATTTGTGCAGCACGTCCCACGTCATCGTCTTCTCGTCGTGGCGGCGGCGATTGTCTTTCCACACGCTCTCATAGAGGCAGTTGTGGAAGTAGAAGAATTCGAGGCTCTTGAACTCAGTACGCGCGGCGGAGAACAGCTCTTCGCAAAGCTTGATGTGCGAATCCATCGAGCCGCCAATGTCGAGCAGCAGCAACACCTTCACAGCGTTGCGGCGCTCGGGGCGCAGCACGATGTCGAGATAGCCCTCCTTGGCGCTCTTATCGATCGTGCCTTGCAGGTCGAGTTCATCCGGCGCGCCGGTGCGTGCGAACTTGCGTAGGCGGCGGAGGGCCACTTTGATGTTGCGCACGCCAAGCTCGACGCTGTCGTCGAGGTTCTTGTACTCGCGCTTGTCCCAGACTTTCACCGCACGCTTCTGGCCGCCTTCGCCGCCAATGCGCACGCCTTCGGGATTGTAGCCGCTATTGCCGTACGGGCTCGTGCCGCCCGTGCCGATCCATTTGTTGCCGCCTTGATGGCGTTCTTTTTGTTCTTCGAGCCGCTGCTTCAGCGTCTCCATCAATTTGTCCCAACCGCCGAGCGCTTCGATCTGCGCTTTCTCTTCGTCGGTCAGAAATTTCTCGGTTAGCGCCTGCAGCCAGTCCGCTGGAATTTCCGCGTTCACCGCTTCACCGGTGTTCTCAAGACCCTTGAACACATGGCCAAACACGCGGTCAAACTTGTCGAGATGGCGCTCGTCTTTCACCAAAGCCGCGCGCGAGAGGTAGTAGAACTCCTCCACGTTCGGCGCGATCGCGTCCTTCTCCAAGGCTTCGACCAGCACAAGGTATTCCTTGAGGCTGACCGGTACGCGCGCGGCGCGGAGTTCGGTGAAGAAGCGCTGGAACATTAGGGCGTGTCGTCGAGCTCAAGCAGAATGCCGGTCAAAAGCTGACTGGCCATCGGCTCATACTCGCTCAAATTCTCGTCCGCGGCCACTGTCGTGTAGCGCACCATGTAGGTCCAGCCGTTGGCTTGCGCGAGGGCGAGGCTGGTGAATTGGCGCCGGCCATCAACGACGATCACGAAGTGGCGCACGCGACGCGCGGGCAGGGCAGCGTCTTCGGATGTTGCCGTTACGGGATAGGGTTGCGCATCTGCGAACCGTCGGCGGATTGCGCTCTCGGCGCCTTCGGTGGCGCGATCCAGGTCGCGCTCATCGGGATAGCGCGTAGCGTAGAGCGTGATGGACTCGCGTGCGTCGACCATGCTGCACGCGACATTGTCGCCACGCGGGGCGCCGCCCAGAAGAATGATCCGCCCGCCTTCGCCCTCGCGATCAAAGTCGCAGCGCAAGCGGCTCGTGAGATGGCGCACGCTGACTTGGCCGTTGTGCACGATGTCGAAGAAGTCTTGCGCCTCCGCTTCTTCGATCATGCCATAAGCGATCGAGCCGGGTGCTGCGGTGAGCTCTTCCTCCGGCGGATCGGCGAACGCCGGCGTCGCGATCAGCGCGGCGGCGAGCGCGATGCTCTGAAGCGCTGTTTTCACGATGAGCCTCCCGCCCGCACGAGCAATGATAGGCGCAGCGCCGTTGCGTTGTCAGCTCACCTTACAGCGATCCCATGATTGCGTGGTGGGAATGCGCGATCAGCGCGCGCCCCATTTTAACTGCCAGAACGCGGAGACGCGGGGGCCGGCGTCGGGGCCGCAGGCGCCGCGTTGAGAGACCACCCCTTGGATAAGGCCGTGGATCATTGCGATCGCCGCGAGCTGGTGCTGGGAGCGATCACCGCGTGCGCGCTCGCGGTTCATAAGCGGGATGAAGTTGTTCTGCTGCCAGTCGAGGCTGCACGCTTGGCCGACGCCGGAGGCGGCGCCGATATCCATGACTTCACGCACGGTCTCGCGGTCGAGCAAGGGCGTCGCGCGTTGCGCTTCGGTGAGCGGTGGGATCGGCTGGCCGTTGTCGTCCTGCGCCATCGAGATGTTTTCCGACACTGCGGTGAGGATTTCGTCCACTGCGCCATCTGGCGCCGGGGTGCTCAGAAATCGCGCGCTCGCGTCCTGCGCGAAAGCGGGCGCAGCCGTTAGCAGAAGCGCCACCGCGAAAAGGCTCGAAAGGATGCGTCGCACTATGCCCGCCTCGTCAAAACCCGCCGCTCAAGGAGGTTCGGCGCGGGCGCACCTTAGCGCCGGCCAAGTTTATTTACAGCGCCCGGCGCAGATCGGGACCGCCTGCCGGCGGGCCAAAGCCGGCTGTTTGACAAAATATCGGTTCGCTTAGAGCGTGTGGGCGGGATTGAGGAGGGGTTCGTGCGCGGCTTCATCATCGTTTTGGCCTTGATCGGCTTGGTCGTTGGCGGCGGCTACGCGGTGCGCACCTATGCGCCGCAATATCTGCCGGACGAATGGACGACCGACGAGGTCCTGATGGGCCGCATGCGTGCCGAGATCATGTCGGACCCGCACGGCGCCGCATTTCTCACGACCTTCGAGAGACAGTTTCCGGCAGACAACACAGAGCTGATGACGCGCCTGCTGGCGCTCTACCGCGACGGCGGCAGCCCGGAGCAGGCGCAAAGACTGACCGAGAGCTACATGAGTAGCTTCGTCGAAGACAACAAACGTCACATTGCCAATGCGAGCGCTGCAGACCTTACAGCGGTCTTGTCGGCGCTTTCTGAGAGCACGCGGCTGCTCGGGGCGGAGAACGTGGCGCTGTGTGCACGCGTGTTCACTTCGGGAGGCGTCTCCATCCCGATGGACGGGTTGTCGGACGAAACCAAGACGGCGTTGGTCGGCGTCACCACAGCAATGCTCAACAGCATCGCCTCAGGCATGCGTACGCCGACGCAACACCCGCCGCCAAGCGAAGCGCAGGCGATCGCCTGGATGCGCCGCTTCGAGGCCAATGGCGGCGACGTGCGCATGGTGCAAGCGCTGGGGACGTCGGACATGTACGGCTTGTCGCCGCGCGACGTCTGCGACTCCGCAACGATCATGTGGGCGTCGGCGCTTGAAGCCGAAGACGATTTCGCAGCGCGCTTCGTCAGCTTCTCATTCCGCCAGCAGCAATAGAGCAGGGCGCTATTGCCCGCCGCGTTGTTCGCGTCGCGCCAGGAAGGCGAGGCGTTCGAACAGCATGACGTCGGCTTCGTTCTTCAGCAGCGCGCCGTGCATGGGCGGGATGAGCTTGGCCGGATCGCGCGTTTTTAGTGTTTCCGGATCGACATCGTCGGTCAGCAGGAGCTTCAGCCAGTCGAGCAATTCGCTCGTGCTCGGCTTCTTCTTCAGGCCCGGCACTTTGCGCATGTCGTAGAAAATCTTGAGCGCCTCGTTCACCAGCCGCGTCTTCACGCCCGGATAATGGCTCTCGACAATGGCGCGCATCACGTCTTCGTCGGGGAAGCGGATGTAGTGAAAGAAGCAGCGCCGCAGGAAGGCGTCCGGCAGTTCTTTCTCGTTGTTCGAGGTGATGAGGATGATCGGCCGTTGCTTGGCTTTGATCGTGCGGTCGAGTTCGTAGACGTAGAACTCCATACGATCGAGTTCTTGCAGCAGATCGTTCGGAAACTCGATGTCGGCTTTGTCGATCTCGTCGATCAGCAGAATGGGGCGCACGTCGCTTTCGAACGCTTCCCACAATTTGCCGTGCTTGATGTAATTGCCGATGTCGGTCGCGCGCGCATCGCCCAGCTGCGAGTCACGCAAACGCATCACCGCATCGTATTCGTAAAGGCCTTGCACGGCCTTGGTCGTCGACTTGATGTGCCACTCGATCAGCGGCGCGCCCAGGCTCTTGGCGACTTCGATGGCGAGCATCGTCTTGCCGGTGCCGGGCTCGCCCTTGACGAGGAGCGGGCGCTCCAATGTGATCGCCGCATTGACCGCGACTTTTAGGTCTTCCGTAGCGACATAGTCCTTGGTGCCTTCGAAGCGCATTTCGTCTCTCGCCGTCCGAATAATTCCAGATGAGCAATAAGGCTCCGATGCAGCGACGCGCAAGGACTGGTTAACCAAGACGTCCGACTCTCGCAGTCACTGACTCCCAGAAGCGGGAGGAGAGGGCCTCATGCCACTGAAGCTGTCCTTGCGCCCCGGCGAGAAGTTCGTCGTCAACGGCGCGGTCGTGCAAAACGGCGATCGCCGCGCTGCGCTTGTTCTCCAGAACAAGGCGTCTGTGCTGCGCGAGAAGGACATCATGCAGCCGGACGAGGCCGATACGCCGGCAAAGCGGATCTATTTTCCGATCATGCTCATGTATCTCGACGAGATGGGACGCGACAAAGCCTATGGCGAGTTCGCTGCCCGGCTGGCGGAGTTCATGGGTGCGGTCCGGGATCCCGCGGTGCTGGCTGAATGCATCGGCGTTTCCAAAGAAGTAATGGGCGGCGAATATTACCGTGCATTGATGCGCTGCCGGAAACTCATCACGTATGAGGCGGAGCGCTTGGGGCTTGGGCATGTCGATCAAAGCGTACCAGCGCGCAGCCACGCAGGCTGAAAATCCGAGAGAACTTGAGTATCGCGCCTTCGGCCAGGCAACGGCCGCGCTTGTGCGCATGCAAGATGAAAAGCCGCTGCCGGCCGTACTCGCCGAGGCGCTCGAGACCAATCGCAAGCTCTGGAATGTGCTGGCCGCCGATTGTTCGGCCCCGGAAAACCAACTGCCACTTTCGTTGCGCGGCCAAATCATCTCGCTGGCGCTCTGGGTTTCGCGCTATTCGAGCGATGTGATGCGCAATGGCGCCGACCTCGAGCCGTTGATCGACATCAACCGCACGATGATGGAAGGCCTTGCGGCTCGTTAACTCGGCAATAATTGCCGATGTAAACTCGTTTCGGTTTTGGCGAGTTATTAACCCTCGCTGCTTACAAACATCGCAACGCAGAGCGCATCGTCCGTGAAAGGGCGGGGCGTCACGCGAGCCGGCCAAAATGGCCGGTCAACCCAGTCCAGAAGGACCGATAAAAATGACCAGCGTGAATACCAATTACGGCGCCCTCGTTGCGCTGCAATCGCTCACCCAAACCAATCGCGAACTCTCCGAAGTCCAAAACCGCGTCAACACCGGCCTGAAGGTCGCGTCGGCGAAGGACAACGGCGCAGTGTTCGCCATCGCCGAAGGCCAACGCGCCCGCGTTGCTTCGCTGGGCGCCGTCATGGACGGCATCGATCGCGCCACGTCGGTTATCGACGTCGGTCTGTCGGCCGGTGAAGCTGTCGGCGACATTCTGAAGCAATTGAAGGAAAAGGCCGTCGCGGCGCAAGCCAACGACCTGTCTCAGGACCAACGCGACGCTCTGCAAGCTGACTTCAACGCGCTGCGCAACCAGATCGACCAGATCGCCAACGCCGCGACGTTCAACGGCTCGAACCTCGTCAACGGCACCAACCTGACCAGCGGCAGCACCGCCTTCAGCGTGCTGACCTCTGACATCAGCGGCACCGCCGGCCAGTTCGAACTGAACGGCTTGGCCCTCGGCTCGCTCTATGCGGCGTCGGAAGACCTCGCAACGGCGACCGGCCTCACCATTGGCGCCAACGACGTGCTCTCGTTCTCGATCACCTCGGGCAACGAAACCACGACCTTCACGGTCGACGTCGACGCCGCCGATACGATCCAGGAATTCGTCGACAGCGTTGGCCAAGCCTCTGGCGGTCGCGTGACGGCGACCTACAACGACGCGACGGGCCGCATCTCGTACCAGTCGGCCGAGGACTTCTCGGTCAACTATGAAGATGGCGCAGGCGCTGGCGTTGATGACGACGGCTTCTTCGACAGCGTCGACGCCGACACCGGCGCATCGTTCACGCAAGTCGTAGCGCCGGGCGCCAGCAACAACCAGCTGACGGTTTCGGGCTTCGACTTCCGCCTCGGCAAGGCTGGCCAAGCTCTGGCCGCGCTGACGTCGTCGCTGAACATCTCGACCGCCAACGGCGCCGAACTCGCGTCCGACGCCATCGACACCGCCCTGACCAACCTGAACAAGGACCTGGCCACGATGGGCGCGCAATCGAAGGCGCTCGAAGTGCAGAAGTCCTTCTTGGGCAAGCTGTCTGACTCGATCGAAGCCGGTATCGGCAACCTCGTCGACGCTGACCTCGCCAAGGAATCGGCTCGCCTGCAAGCTCTGCAAGTTAAGCAGCAGCTGGGCGCGCAAGCCTTGTCGATCGCCAACTCGGCGCCGTCGATCGTGCTGTCGTTCTTCCGCTAAGCGGAAACGGAATAAGCGGGGGGCTTCGGCCCCTCGCGGATTTCCTCCGGACATGAGCCATGGACTCCATCGCTCCTCCCAAGGTCCCTGACTTGATGCCGGCGCGTGCGCCGGCGTTGTTGTCTGAACCGGGACCTGCCGCAGAAGCGGCCCAACGCCGGATGGCCGAGCACCAGGCCATGCTCCGCGCTGAGGTCATGCCCGATAGAGGCGTGGTGCAGCTCGACGCGGCCTCGCAGCGCTTCGTTCACACCTTGCAGGACTCCACCACTTCGGAGATGCTGCTCAAATATCCCAGCGAGTCCCAACTCGCTTACTCGCGCGCCGTAATGGCCTACCTCCGGGCGCAGAGCGAAAAGTAATCGCGACGCGAAAAGTAAATAGAGTCTAAATTTATTTGTTTCGGGCGCGTGCGCGTTAACGATTCATTAACGCATTTACGGTTTCTTCACGCCTGCGGCGAAGCGCGCCGCGCGTCCTTTCGTGTGACGCGCGATCCGAAGGAGCAGGCTTTATGGTTTCGAGCATCACGCCAGGTGCGGCGGGCGCGACGTCGCTCGGCGTCGATCAGCGTTTGGCGCGCGGCAACGTCACGCCGCAATCGCGCGGCGCAAGCGCCGCTGCTGGCGATAGTGTGGAACTCAGCCGCGCATCGATCACGTCCGCGCGCGACAGCGTGCGCAACGGCATTGCTCAGGTTCAAGAGGCGCTCGCACTCGGTCACGAGGCGCAAGCGATGCTTGTGCAGATCAACGCGGCGGCAAAGTTAGGCTCGCAGGACGATCTTCAATCGGCGCTCAGCGCCTTTGCCGAACGCTTGGAAGCGGCTATCGCGCGTGGTGCGACGCTGGTGACTGGCGGGCAGGTGAACGTGCAAGCTGAGCCTGGCGCAGCGCCGCTCGCAATTAGCGGCGTCGATTTGCAGCTCAAGGCCGAGCCCGGCGACGACGACGTTCTGAGCGTCTCGACTGAAGCGCAAGCCAGTGATCCGGCGTTGCCGCAAGCGGTGTTGAAATCCCTCGAGAAGTTGCAGGAGGCGATGACGCGTCTATTGGATTCCGTGCGCTCGCTCGAAGCTCACCAAGGCTTTCTCGGCGCAGCTGAAGCGGCCAACATTCGCGGCGATCTCGATGCCGACACGGCGCGCCTGATGGCGTTGCAAGTGCGGCAGGGGCTGGAGAAATCCGGCGGCGTGGCCATCGCCAACGCTGAACCGCAAGCAGTGCTGGCGCTGTTCAAAGCCTAGCGGCTTAGAGTGGCCGCCAGTTGCTGGCGCCGATCTCGACGAGCTCGCTGCCGTAGTCGTCGTCTTGCATCTTTCGCCACATGCGGCGCGCGGCCTGGTAAAGCCGTAGGCCGAGCGTGGCCAAAATGCCAAAGAGCGCCAAGCCGCCGATCGCGAACGCAAACGTCAGTTCGCGGTTGAAGCGCAGATCGCCGCGCGCGACTTCTTGTAATCGTCCGTCGCGCGGCAAGCGCTTGGCTGCCGCCGCCGCGCGGTCGCCGCCGGCTTGGGCGACGAGCCGCAGGCGGGGCAGATCCTGAAGTGTCGCGGCATGCGAGACGAAATAGACCGCGGCGGCAGGCGATGTTGCGGCGCTGATCTCGCCGATCTGTGTGAGCGCATCGCGCAGCTCCGCCGCGCGCTCGGCGTTCACCACGCTGCGGAAGGCTGCTGCCGCGTTGTCATACTCACCTGCTGCATTGGCGCTGGCGCTAGAGAGCGCCGCCGTGCGGAACGCTTCCACTGGCAGCGTCTCGCGCAACAGCCGATCGATCTCGGCGGCGAGCGTGGACGGGAAATCGGTGCGGCGGCTGGCGACGAGCAATGCCAGTGCACCGGCGGACGTCTCACTCGTAACGTCGCCACCGAGACCGAGGCTGAGGCCGGTCAGGGTGAATTGTTGTGCGTCGGTTGAAGGCTCCGCAATGAGCGCTCGCGCCAGGAGTTCGAAATCCTCGGCGTCGCCGACGAGGTTCGCAGAGTCGCGCGCGGCGGTCGTCTCGGCGGTATCGGCGCGCCGCGAAAGCAGGGGTACGCGCTCTTCGTAACGGGCCCGCGTGCCCGGCGTCAGCATTTCGAGCCCGGCCAGTTCGCGCGCGCCGTCGTTACCGGCGCGGCGCAGCACGTTGGCCTGGCTCCCCGGCAACATCTCGCGCCCGGACAGCATGAAGCCGCGCGCGGCGGCGATATCGCCGGCTTGCAGTTCCATCGCGATGAGATCGTCCCACTGGCGGGTGCGATCGAAGTCGAGCTGAATGAGTTCAGCGTTGAGCCGCTCGATCCGCGAGGCGATCACGCGCGCGCCGGATTCCGAATACTCGTACGCGTAGAGATGGTCGCGGCTGATAATCATCACGCCGAGCGCGCTGGCTACCGCAAGTACAACCAAGCTCAGATTGAAGACGAGCGCGCTCAATACCCCCTGCGGCTGAGGCTTGCCGCGGGACGCCCTCACCGGGCGCCAAGCGCTGGTTACTTTCGTGTGCCTCATTTAGCGTCCCGGACCGCAGCCGCTCTACAGAACCGGCTGAAAAGCCACAGGGCAAGATGAATTACAGGAAAGGCGAAAAGGTCCCCGCTCTGGGGTGAATTCACGGCGTTTGTTAAGCGCTTTTGTCGAGCAGCGTCGGCACAGGACCGCTCGGTGCGCTTAAGCCGCCACTTGCACCGTAATTGGCTTCGCCTTGCCGCAAGCGAGCGATCTCGCCGGCCATGGCTTGTACGAGCCCCTCGCTAATCATCTTCACCGCGCCCAGTGCGATCTCGTGGCCGGCGAGGGCGGCGTTGAGTGCTTCAGTCGTGTGGCGCAGCTGCGTGAGCAGATCGTCGCCCGCGCCGTCGATCAGGCTGCGGTCATGCTTGATGCGCGTCAGCTCCAGCCGATAGGCGTTGGCGAGACGCGTCTTCTCTTCCGCTTGAGCGCCATCGAGCGGCGGCTCGCGCGCTTCGATGCGGCGGGTCTCTTCTACGATCAGCGCGGTCAGGCGTGAGGTAACCAAGACCATCTGTTCGGCCCGGTCGCGCGCGTCGTCAGCCCTAAGCGCCATCGGTCGGCTCCTGGATCACCACGGCCTGCTGCATACGGAGCAGTTCGCGCACGATGCTATCGGCAATACCGACGCCGCCGGCCTGCGAGATCGATTCTGCATATTGCTGCACCAACATCGGCCGGAACATCTGTTCGCCCTGGCCGCCGCCGCCGAGGCCCTCGGTGTCGAGCGCCTCGAACATCGGCGCGAGCATCTCGGCCAGAAATACGGACTCGAACTCTTCCGCGACGCGGCGGATTTCCGGTGAGGCGTTTTGCACGTCGGCATTCACCGGGCGAACCGGACCGCCGAGTGGCAAGGGCGCGCCTGCTGTGGTCAGCGGTATCGTCATTACATCACTTCGATTTCAGCTTGGATCGCGCCGGCGGCTTTCAGCGCCTGCAGGATCGAGATCATGTCGCGCGGCGTGACGCCCAGTGCGTTCAGCCCGTTCACCAATTGGCGCAGCGGTACTCCGCCCGGCACCACGACGAGCCCGCCTTCATCTTCGTTGATGTCGACATTACTCGACGGGACGACAACAGTTTCGCCGCGCGAGAAGGGCGCCGGTTGGCTGACGAACGGATCCTCTTGGATCGATATGGTGAGATTGCCCTGGGCGATGGCGACGGTGGAGACGTTGACGTTCTCGCCCATCACCACGATGCCCGAGCTTTCATCGATGACGATGCGCGCGACGTTATCGACCTCGACTTCGAGGTTCTCGATCGCGCTCACCAGCTCGACCATGTCGCCCGGATACTCTTGCGGACGCTGCATCACGACGGTGCCGGGATTGATCGCCCGCGCGCTGGTGCCGCCGGTGACGCTATTGATCGCGGCGGCGATGCGGCGGGCTGTGGTGAAGTCCGGATTGCGCAGGGCGAGGCGAATTTCGCTTTGATTGGCAAGATCGAACGGGATTTCGCGCTCGACCAATGCGCCTGACGCAATGCGTCCAGCTGTCGGTACGCCGCGCGTTACGGATGAGCCCGAACCGCCCGTCGCCTGGAAGCCGCCGATCGCCAGCGGACCTTGGGCTACGGCGTAAACTTGCTGGTCCGCGCCCATGAGCGGCGTAACCAAGAGCTGGCCGCCAGCCAAGCTGCGCGCATCGCCAAGTGCTGAAACAGTCACGTCAATGCGCGAGCCTTGCGACGCGAAAGGCGGCAGGTTTGCCGTCACCATCACAGCCGCGACGTTGCGCGTGTTCAGATTGCCCTCGGCGGCGTTAACGCCCAAGCGCTCGAGCATTGCCGCCAAGCTCTGACGGGTGAACGGTGAGTTGCGCAAGGAATCGCCGGTGCCGGCGAGGCCGACGACGAGGCCATACCCCACGAGTTGGTTCTCGCGGACACCTTCGAAGTCGGCGATGTCCTTGATGCGCGGCCCGGCCCAAGCGGCGGGCGTCGCGATCGGCGCTGTCATCGCCGCCACAGAAGCCATCGCCAATAGCCCAAAGCGCGCGGCGCGTGATGCAAATCCCATCCAACCGAAACGCCACCAGTTCGGTTAACGACCCGTTCAAATTTGGATCGTTAAGGAGTCGGAAACAGACGCAGCCAAGATTGGCGCTTGCATGAAGATCGAGAACGGTAGGCCAGTCAGCGCCGCCGGCGGGGCCAAAAAGTCCGCCGGAAGCGCCGCCGCGCCCGGTTTCTCGCCACAGGTCGACGGTCCGGCCAAAGCCGCCGCCACCGCACCCACCGCGCCGCTCACCGCGCTCGATGCGTTAATCGCCTTGCAGACGGACGAGCCGCCCTCGCGGCGTCGCGCCCGCCAAGCCAAGCGCGGCCAGGACGCGCTCGATGCGCTGGAAAAGTTGGAACAGGGTCTGCTCTCCGGTCGCGCGCCTGGCGCGTTGAAATCCGAGCTCGAACGCCTGTCGCGCGGCGTCGAGTTGACCGGCGAGGCGGGCCTCGATGACGTGCTCCACGAGATCGACATTCGACTCGCCGTCGAACTCGCCAAGCTTGAACGGCTTGCGGCAGCCTAATTGCTGCACCGCACACAAACAAAATCAGTCCTCTATGGCACTGGTCTTGCTCAATGGACGACGCTAGGGCGCCCCGCTATAAGGCGCCGGCTCGCGAGGGTCCGGGAGTTTAGGAAATGGCGTCTTCGGTGAAAGAATATCGCCCCAGCGAAAACGAGCCGTTCATGAATGAGCGGCAGCGCGACTATTTCCGCGCCAAGCTTCAAGCTTGGAAGGAAGAGATTCTCGAAGAGTCGCGCAGCACCATTGCTACGCTGCAGCAGGAGACCGTCGCCGAGGCCGACCTCGCCGACCGGGCCACCAGCGAAACCGATCGTGGCTTGGAACTTCGCACCCGCGATCGTCAGCGCAAGCTGATATCCAAGATCGATCAAGCGCTGCGGCGCATCGAGGATGGCTCTTACGGCTACTGCGAAGAGACCGGCGAGCCGATCTCGCTCTCGCGTCTCGAAGCGCGCCCGATCGCCACACTCTCGCTCGAAGCCCAAGAGCGTCACGAGCGCCGCGAACGCGTCCACCGCGACGATTGATCTAGTCGGGGCCGATTTCGGGCTCTAGCGTGGACGCATGCTGATGCACGACGCTGGCCTTGCGTGGCTCCATTTCCTGTTTGCGTTCGTCCTCGTCGGCGCGCTTTGCGCTGAACTCTTTATTTTGCGCCTGCCGATCGATAGCCGCGTCGCGCGGCTCTTGCTGCGTGTTGACCTCTTCTACGGCGCATCTTCTGTCCTGATTATTCTCGCAGGCGTCTCGCGCGTGCTGTGGGGCGCGAAGGGCTGGGACTATTATAACGCGCAGCCGTTCTTCTGGGCGAAGATGGTCGTGTTCGGCGTCATCGGTCTGGCCTCCATCATTCCGACGCGCACCTTCATGCGCTGGAGCAAGAGCTTCAACGCCGACCCGAATTTTGCGGTCCCGGAAGCACAGCTGAAGAGCGTGCGCCGCTATGTGACCATCGAAGTGCATTTAATTGCAGTGTTGCTGTTGTTCGCGTCGTTCATGGCGCGTGGCATTGGGGGCTAAGCCATGACCGCATCGTTGAAGCCGGAAGAGTTCGATTCCATTCACACGCTGGGCGACATCGCCCGCAACCATGCCCGTGTACGCGGCGACCGCATCGCCATGCAGTTTGAAGGGCGCACCACGACCTTCGCCGAACTCGACAAGCAATCGAACCAAGTCGCCAACGCTCTTATGGCTGCGGGCGTGAAGAAGGGCGATCGCGTCGCCTATCTTGGAAAGAACGCCGATCGTTATTTCGAGCTCTGGCTCGCCACCGCGAAAGCCGGTGCGATCATCGCCCCGATCGGTTGGCGTCTATCCCCGCCGGAAGTCGCCTACATCGTTGATGACACCGGAGCGAGCATACTCTTTGTCGGCCCCGAGTGCGTGGCGTGCGCGACTGATGCGTTGAAGCAGACACAAGCCAAGCCGAAGCTCATCGCGATGGAGAGCGGCGATCACGGTTGGCCCGTCTATGAAGCGTGGCGCGATGCGCAGGCGGCGAACGATCCCAAGATCGAGGTGACGCCGCAGGACGCGAGCTTGATCCTCTATGCATCAGGCACAACCGGCCGGCCGAAAGGCGTCGTGTTGGCCAGCGCCAATCTGTTGCGCTCACGCAAGGCGCTCTCGCAAGCGGCGATGGGTTGGAACGAGTGGAACGAGGGCGAGACCAATCTCGTCGCAATGCCGATCGCGCACATTGGCGGCTCCGGCTGGGGGCTTGTCGGCATCTTGAACGGCGTACGCAACATCGTGACGCGCGAGTTCAATCCGATCGAAGCGATCGAGATGATTGAGAAGGAGCGCATCGCCAAGATGTTCATGGTTCCGGCAGCGCTGCAATTCATCATCCGGATGCCGCGCGCGCGTGAGATCGATTATTCGAGCTTGAAGCACATCCTCTACGGCGCGTCGCCAATGCCGGTGGCGCTGCTGCAAGAGTGTATGGAAGTATTCGGCTGCGAGTTCTGTCAGCAATACGGCATGACGGAAACGACGGGCACGATCGTTTATCTGCCGCCGCAAGATCACGATCCGAAGGGTGCGCGACGCATGGCGTCAGCTGGCCTGCCGATGCCGGGCGTTGAACTCCGCATCATGGATAGTGATGGCAAAACGCTCGGACCCAATGAGACCGGCGAGATCTGCACGCGCTCCGTCGCCAATATGGTTGGCTATTGGAAGAATGACAAAGCGACGGGCGACACTGTCGATAATGATGGCTGGCTGCGCACCGGCGACGCTGGCTATCTGGATGAGGACGGCTATCTCTTCATCCAAGACCGCATCAAAGACATGATCTGCTCAGGCGCAGAAAACGTCTATCCCGCCGAAGTCGAGAACGCGATCCACGGCCACCCAGCAGTCGCCGAAGTAGCCGTCATCGGCGTGCCGGACGATACGTGGGGCGAGGCGGTGAAGGCGATTGTGGTGCCAAAGCCCGGCGTTGCGGCGGACGCTGATAGCATCATCGCTTTCGCACGCGAACGGATCGCACATTTCAAAGCGCCGAAGAGCGTCGATATCCGCGCCGAGCCGCTGCCGCGTAGTGCGTCGGGTAAAATCCTGCGCCGCGAATTGCGTGAACCGTACTGGGCAGGGCGCGAGCGGCGGGTGAACTGAGTTCAGGACTTGTTGTCGAGCCACTCGTGTTCGAGCAAGCGTAAGCGCGCCGTCACGCTCATCAGAAAAGCAGTGGACCAAGCGATGAGCACCAGTCCGTTGACGCCTTCAATCGCGCCAAGGACGCGCCAGCGCGTGCTCAGTGTCAGGTCTCCATAACCAAGCGTGGAGAAACTGACCGTCGAGAAGTATAGCGCTTCCTCGAACGTAGCGAACTCGCCAAGCCCCTGAAACAAAACTGCGTAGAGCCACACCTGGATTGTGTGCATCGCGAATATGCCGAACACTACAAGCAGAAGCATACTCGCCTGCCGCCAAGCCGCTTCGTGCGTGCGCAGCCGCGTGTGTGCGCGTGTCATTAGTCGCGTCAGCGCCAGCAAACCAAAGAAGTGAACGAGCGTCGTCGCCGCCACCATCATCGTGGCCGCGACAAGCTCAGTTACCAATTGTGTGGGCGGTACGGCCATAACCGCTTTTCCCAATTGTTGCTCGGTCGGCGTTGACCGAGCGCAAACTCACCACGGCGAGATCGCGTCGCCGATGCGTTGACCCCAGCTCGGGCGTTGCACAGCGCTGAGCTGACCACGGCCGCCATACGAGATGCGCGCCTCGGCGATCTGCGTTTGGTTGATCGTGTTGTTGGCCGTCACATCTTCCGGACGGATGATGCCGCTCACCGTGATTTCGCGCAGTTCGCCATTGATGCGCACTTCCTGGCGTCCAGCGACGACCAGATTGCCGTTCGGCAAGCGATCGACGATCACCGCCGCCATCGTGAACTCGATCTTCTCTTCGCGATTGATCGCGCCGCGGCCGTTTTGATCGGAATCCGCCTGCGCGCCGATCATGGTCTCGGGATCGAACGCATTGTTGAAGAGCTGGCCGACGGATTGTTCGAGGCCGAAGAAGTTGGACACGCCAGCGCTGGTCTGGCTCGATCGCTGACGGTTCGAGGAGTTGGAAATCTCAGCGCTATCGTCGATCTCGATCTCGACCGTGATGATGTCGCCGATGTCGGTCGCGCGCTGATCGTTGAAGAAGCTGCGCGAACCGCTTTGCCATAATGACGACGGGCGGCGCGCTTCGTACTGCACCGGCTGCGGTTGCGGCATCGTCTGCTGTTCACCACCAGTCAGTTGCGCTGGTGTTGCGACCGGGCGCAGTTGCGGCGGCGAAAGTGCGCGGTGCGCTGCATCGTATGCGGCGCCAGGCGCGGCAAGTGCATCTTGGCGAAACTCCGCCGTGTCGACGCTGGCGCAACCTGTCGCGCCGGCAGCGGCGAGGGCGATGAGAGCGAGGGTGCGCATCGTGTGCTCCTTTTGGGTCATGGCGTGGCGAGCGCCTGGCCCGGTGCGGTGACGACCGCATCGATTTGGCGATTGGACGAGGTGTTGAGGAAGGTGATGCTGTCACCGACAGCGCCGTCTTGCATGGCGCGTGCGCGCATCGTGACGGCGATGCCGGGCGCTGCGTAAGTGATTGTCACCGTCTCGCCGCGACGGATCGCAGCGTCGATCACGCGCGAGCCGCCGCCCGTAGGCGCAAGCGTCGCGCGCATGCCGCCAGGGCGGACGACTTGGATGAAGTTGACGCCAGCAGGCGGCGTGAATTCCAAACCAGCAGCAGATGCAGCCGCAGAAAGTACCGGCATCGAGATCGTCGACACTTGTCCCGCAGGCGGCGCCGGCGCGATAGCGCGGCCAGCGACTTCAGGCGGTGCGCCGATGAACACATCGCCCATCGTAACTGCCGGGCCGTTGGCCTCGACGCGCGTGCGCAACGTAACCGGATCGGCGAACGCGATTGCCGCGAAGAAGAAGTAGAAAATGGCGAAGAGCGAAAACCAACGCATGTGTCAGCCTCCTCAGCGCAGCTGCGTGGTGGATTGCAGCATCTCGTCCGCCGCCGTGATGACGCGCGCGTTCATTTCGTACGCGCGCTGCGCCACGATGAGCTGCGAGATTTCTTCAACTGCGTTGACGTTGGAGAGTTCGAGATAACCCTGCATCAGCGTGCCGACGCCAGGCGAGCCAGGTGTTGCGACGTTGGCCGTGCCGGAAGCGGGTGTTTCCAGGAAGAGGTTGTCGCCGATCGCTTCCATGCCCGCTGGATTGATGAAGGTGGCGAGTTCAAGCTGGCCGACTTGTTGCGGCACAGTCTGGCCCGTCAGCGTCACTTCGACGATGCCATCGCGCGTGACCTGCATCGACACCGCTTCTTGCGGAATTGAGATCGCGGGCTCGACCGGATAGCCGTCCGCCGTGACAAGCTGCCCGTCAGCATTCACTGCGAAATTGCCGGCGCGCGTATAGGCCGTTTGGCCGGACGGGAGTTGGATCTGCAGATAACCGCGACCGTTGATGGCCAGATCGTACGGGTTTTGTGTTTGCGTCAGGCCGCCTTGTTCGGTGATGCGGCCGACAGCATCGGCGCGCACGCCGACGCCAAGCTGAATGCCAAGCGGCAAAATCGCGCCGGACGACGCCGACGTCGAACCGGGGCGCTCCATGTTCTGGTAGAGCAAGTCCTGAAACTCGGCGCGCTGGCGATTGTACGCGGTCGTGTTCATGTTCGCGATGTTGTGCGAAATGACGTCGACGTTCAGCTGTTGGGCCTGCATACCGCTGGCTGCGATAGATAAAGCTCGCATGTGGGACTAGCTCCTAGCGGCCAAGCCGCTCGATCGCGCTCTTACGAAGTTCGTCCGCACCCGAAACGATTTTGGCTGCCGACGCGTAAGCGCGCGAGATTTCGATAAGACGTGTGAGTTCGAGCACCGGGCGTACGTTGGACCCTTCGAGGGCGCCTTGAACGACGACGCCCTCGAAGGCGCCCGATGGTTGTCCCTGCGCGTCCCAAAGGTTGTCCCCGACCTTTGCGAGCGCGCCCGGTGCGGCGAACGAGACCACACCGATTTGGCCGGCTTCCACACCGGCCACGCGTATAACGCCGTCCCGCCCGATCGAAGGACTGTCGCCCTGCGGATCGAGCACGATCGGCGCCCCCCCGGAGCTGAGCACGGAGCGACCATCGCTGGTCACCAAGCGTCCATCTCCGGCAATCGAAAAGGCGCCGTCACGCGTGTATTGCGTGGCGCCGCCTAAGCCTTGAACCATGAAGAAGCCATCGCCTTCGATGGCGACATCGAGCGGATTGCCCGTCGAGCTGATCGGGCCTTGCTCCATCATGTGCATGATGCCCATGTCGCGGACGAAGCGGATTTCGCGCGGATCTTCGTCAGCGTGGGCCCGTGTTTGGTCTGCTTCTTCCAGCAGAAGCCCGTCGGCCTTGAAGCCGAACGTCGCCACGTTCGCCAAATTGTTGGCGGCGACATCCATACGCCGTTGCAGAACACGTTGCGTCTGCAGGCCGAGCATGAGGCTGTTATCCATCGCCGTTAACCACGCAAGGCCCGTGCCACATGGTGAACACCAGTGTTTTCAAGGGGTCGGGGTTGCGATCATGGTGAAGCGCTGGCGCGTTTCTGCCGGGCGAAGCGGCAAGTTTTGCCGGGTTGCTACCAATCCTTAACCAGCGCGGCCCACCACAGAACATGGATTAACGCGGGCGATTCCATGTTCGGGAAGTCGAAGAAGAAAAAGAAGGGCGACGCGCCGGAGGCCGATGCCGAGGCCGAGGGGGCTGCGCCGCCGGCTGAAGGCGCGGAAGGCGCTGAGGGCGACGCGCCTGCCAAGAAGAAGATGTCGGGCAAGAAGCTCGTGCTCTTCATTATTCTGCCGGCCGTGCTCGTGCTCGGTGGAGGCGGTGCAGCTGCGTTCATGCTGATGTCCGGCGGCGAACAGCACGCGTCCGCTGAAGAAGGCGATCACGGCCAAGCCAAGGGCGGCGGCGGTCACGGCGCGGAAGCGACGGGCGAGGCCGTGCCTGGTCCGCACGGCACAATGATCTTGCACGGCGAGGACGTGGTCTTCGTCACCATGCCGGAACTGCTGGTCAATATTTCCAGCGCCGATGGACGCCCCGCTTACTTGAAGCTGAAGCTTACGCTTGAAGCGCCTGATGATGCCGCAGTGACGGCGCTCACCGACGCGATCCCGCGTGTGAACGATCAGTTCAACACGTTCCTGCGCGAATTGCGCACCGATGACCTTTCCGGCTCCGCCGGCGCTTATCGATTGCGTCTCGAATTGCTGCGCCGCGTCAATCTCGCGATTGCGCCTGCGCATGTGAATGCAGTGCTGATCGAAGAAATGCTGGTGCAATAAGATGAGCGCCGAAGCCGCAGAAGCGCAGGACAAAGACTGGTCGACTGAGGAGGGCGAAGCCGCGCCCGCGGGCGACGGCGGCGTCGGTGGCGAGCGCATCCTCAATCAAGACGAGATCGATAGCCTTCTCGGATTCGGTCTCAACGAAGATGACACCGGCAGCCGCACCGGCGTGCGTGCCATCATCAACTCGGCGCTGGTCTCGTACGAGCGCTTGCCGATGCTCGAAATCGTCTTCGACCGCCTCGTGCGCTTGATGACGACAAGCTTGCGCAACTTCACATCCGACAACGTCGAAGTCAGCTTGGATCAGATTTCCTCGATCCGTTTCGGCGATTATCTGAACTCAATTCCGCTGCCGGCAATTATTGCCGTGTTCCGCGCAGAGCAGCTCGACAATTTCGGCCTCGCCACCGTCGACTCCAATTTGATCTACTCGGTCGTCGACGTTCTGCTCGGCGGCCGCCGGGGCGCTGCAGCGACGCGCGTTGAAGGCCGGCCTTACACGACGATCGAGCGCATGCTTGTCACGCGCATGATCGAAGTGGTGCTGAAGGATGCAAGCCAGGCCTTCGCGCCGCTGACTGAAGTGGATTTCACTCTCGACCGCATCGAAACCAATCCGCGTTTCGCGGCCATCGCGCGCCCACCGAACGCGGCGATCGTGGTGAAACTGCGCATCGACATGGAAGACCGCGGTGGCCGGCTCGAATTGCTGTTGCCCTACGCAACGCTCGAACCGATCCGTAAGATGCTGCTGCAGCAATTCATGGGCGAGAAGTTTGGCCGCGACAATATTTGGGAAGGTCACCTCGCCAGCGAGCTTTGGGCAACCAAGCTCGAAGTGCGCGCCGTGCTCGACGAAATGAAGCAGCCGCTGAAAAAAATGCTCGATCTTAAAGTCGGCGACACGTTGATGCTTGATGCAGCGCCGGACAGCCCAGTGCTGCTGAAATGCGGCGCTGTTGAACTCAGTCAAGGCCGCGTTGGCCGTATGGGTCATTCACTCGCGGTGCGCGTCGAACGGCCGATATCGCAGGCGATGCAAAACGCCGTCATGAAATTAGGAGGCAAGTCATGAGCCCGATCACGCTCGTTATCGAACTGGTGCTGGCGGTGATGCTGGCGGCCTGCCTGTTCTACTTCTGGCGCCTCGATCGCAAGCTTGCAGCATTACGCACCGGTCAAGACGGCATTCGCGCGGCAGCGGCGGAGTTGGTCGAAGCGACGCAACGTGCCGAAAACGCTGTGCGTACTTTGCGCGCTACGGCGCAAGAGGCTGGCCGCGATTTGCAAGCGCGCATCAACGATGCGCGTCAGACCGCCGATCGCCTCGGCCTCGGTGCTGGCCGCTTGCGCTCCAGCGCTGATCTTAGCGCGCGCGGAAGGATGTGATGAGCAAAGCTCCTAAATCTCCGGCGCGCACACGGCTGTTGCCGGCCGCGATGGTGACGGTCGCTGCGGTGCTTGGCCTCAAGACTGTCGCGATGGCTGAAGACGTGGCCGAGACGGTGGCGCCCGCGGCCGATCACGCTGTTGACGACGCACACGCCGAAGGCGATGCGCCCGCCGTCGCTGCAACCGCCGGCCAATGCGCGCCGCCGACGCTTGCCGAACTCGCTGGCCTCTCGGCTGAAGAAGTGCAGGTGCTGCAAGCGCTCGGCGCTCGCCGCCAGGCGCTCGAAGCGCGCGGGGAGGCGATGGAGACGCAAGATGCGCTGATGCTCGCCGCCGAACAGCGGCTGAATGAGCGCGTCGCCGAACTTCGCCAACTCGAAACAACGGTCAACGATCTCCTCGGGCAACTCGACGAAGCGCAGGAAGAGCGCCTCGCGGCGCTGGTCGATGTCTATCAACGGATGCGCGCCCGCGATGCGGCTGCTGTGTTTGATGGCCTGGAGGATGACGTCCTCGTTCAAGTCGCCAGCCGGATGCGTCAGGCCAATTTGGCCGAGATCATGGGCCGCATGAACCCGGAACGCGCTCGCGCGCTCACCACCATGCTCGCCGATCGTGCGCGTCCGCCGTCTGGCGGTGGTGATCTGTTGTCGCGTGCACGCGGCGGGGCTGCACCGGGCGCGTCGGAGTAAACGCGCATTTAACGCGCAACGGAGAGAGTCTCGCTCGCGACCATGAAATCACTGCGCTCTCCGATCGCGATCGCAGCGGCGGCGTTAATCGCCACGCCGCCCGTCGCTGCGCAGCCAGTTTCGCTGACGCCGCCGCGCGAAGAGCCCGCGCCGGCGGCTGCTGAAGCGCCGCCAGCGGGCGCGCCGGTCGCGACGGCGTCGATTCCGCCTGCAGAACAACAGCCCGAGGAATTGCGTGGGCCTGTTGGTCCGCTGCCGATGGATTTGCAGGTCGCGTCGCTGCCGCCATCGGCGCCGACGTCACCGCCCGCGCCGCCGCCTTCACCACCGCCTGCGCCGCAACCGGCCGCTGCCGCCGCTGCATCGCCGCCGCCACCACCGCCGCCTCGTGTTGTCACGCCGCCGACAGCCACGGTCAGCGTTGGCGTGAACGACGGCTACACGCGTCTCGCGTTCCGCTTTCAAGGCGCGACGACGGTGACGCCGCTGCTGCAAGGCAACCGCCTCGATCTGCGCTTTTCGCGCGCCGCCGATATCGACATCGCCGAACTGCGCTCGACGCCGCCGCGTCTCGTGCGCGAAATTCGACGCGTCAGTGCCGAAGGCGCGCCGGTGCGTTTGTCTTTGACGCTTGAGCCTGGCACGCGCCAGCGCAGCTTCGTTGATGGCGAACGTGTCATCGTCGATCTGATGCCGGCGGATGCCACCGCCGTGCCCGCCGCTGAAGGCGATGCGCCTGCGCCGGCAACCGCGCCGGTGCGCGGCAATGCCAGCGTGCGTGTCGTCGAAGATGCGAACACAACGCGCGTCACTGTGACTTGGCCGTCAGCCGCGCGCGCCGCTGCGTTCCGTCGCGGCGAGGCGATTTGGGTTTTGTTCGACGCGCAGGGGCGCATCGATCTCACCAATGTCGCGCGTGTTGGCCGCCGTCACCAGAACATCGAAGTCGTGCAGGGCGAAGGCGTTATTGGGCTGCGTATTCCCGCCGCGCCCGACATTCAGGTCTCGGCCTCAGCAAGCGAAGAGAGCTGGACATTTACGCTCGGTTCGCGCGCGCAAGTGAGCGCGGCCGCTGAGCTGACGCGCACAACACTCAGCGATGGACGCGGCCAGCTCACGGCGCGCTTCAATCGCGAAGGCGTCGTTCGCTGGATCCGCGATCCCGAAATCGGCGATCGCATCGCGGTGGCGCTGATGGGTGGCCCCGCGCGTGGCGTAAACGCGCGCCGCGCCACGCTGGAAGCCGCGTTGTTGCCGGCGGCGCATGGCGCCGTCGTCGAACCGCGCGCTGACGATGTTACTGCGACATTCACGGGTGGCGTGCTCACCGTCACGCGCGGCGCTACGCCAACGACAACAGCGCAAGCGCCTGCGACGGCGGCGCAAAGCGAATTGCAAGCGGGCCTGAGCGAAGGTCTCGCGGCCGATCCTCACGATCCAGTCGCCGATGAGCATCAGGCGCGGGATCTCGTTCAAGTGCGTGAGCGGCTGGATGAACTCACGCGCCGTGCTGCGGACGAGGGCGTTGCCGAAGGCGCACCGGTAGAAGCGCGCATGGAATTGGCGCGCTTCCTGCTGCAACACGAACTCGCCGCTGAAGCGCTTGGTGCGTTGCGCATCGTTGCGATCAATCAAGGCGAGCTGGTCGAGATCGATCCGGAATTCCGGCTGATGCGCGCTGCCGCGAATGTCATGCTCGGCCGCTCGCGTGAGGCGCAAGCTGATCTTGCGGCATCCGCACTCGCCAACAATCCGTCTGCGGCGCTTTGGCGTGGATATGCCGCGTCGCTTGAACAAAATTGGGCCGATGCGCGCCGTGAACTAGAGCGCGGGGCCGGGGCGCTTGAAGAGCATCCGTCGGCGTGGCGTGTGCGTTTCCAGCTCGCGCTCGCTCAAGCCGCACTCGAGCTCAACGATCCCGCGGCCGCCGAAGCCGCCGCGCGTTCGGCGATGACGGAAGCGGCGGATCGTTCGATGCGCATGCATGCGCGCTTGATCGAAGCGCGCGTCGTTGCGTTGCGCGGCGATGCGGCGCGCGCGCTCACCATGTTCGACGAACTCTCGCACATCAATGACGAAGAGGTCGCCGTCCGTGCCAGCGTCGAAGCTATTCGCTTGCGCCGCGCCAGCGGCGTGATGCGGGCCATCGATGCGATCGAGCCGCTGGAGGCGCTGCGTTATCGTTGGCGCGGCGATTCAACCGAACTCGCCATCGTCTCCATGCTCGGCGAAGTCTATTCGGAGCTTGGCCGTTGGCGCGATGCGCTGGGCGCGATGAGGGTCGCCGTCAATCGCTTCCCCGCTGACCCTGCCGCGCGGCAAGTGCGCGCCGACATGGCGACGTTGTTCGAGCGCTTGTTCCTCGATGGCGAAGCCGATCAGCTGGAGCCGATCCAGGCGCTTGGGCTCTTCTACGAATTCTCCGATCTCACGCCTGTGGGGCCCAATGGTGACCGCATCGTGCGCTTGCTCGCCGGCCGGCTCGTGCATGTCGATCTGCTCGAGCAATCGGCGCAATTGCTGCAGCACCAAGTTGATACGCGTCTCGAAGGGATCGGCAAGGCGCAAGTCGCGGCGGACCTCGCTGCGATCTATCTGATGGACGGGAAACCTGATCGCGCGCTGACGACGATCGCCAATTCGCGTCAGCCGAACATGCCTGCGAGCTTGCTTGCCGATCGTCGCATTCTCGAAGCGCGTGCGCTGCTCGATCTCGGCCGCCTCGATGCGGCGACCGAACTGGTCGAGCGCGATCGTGGCGAAGATGCGCAACGTGTTCGCGCTGAGGCTGCATGGCGCGCGCGCGATTGGCAGCGTGCCGCGGCTGAGCTGCGGACGCTGCTCTCGCTGCGCACGCGCGGTAGCGCGCTGGACGATCATGGTCGCCAAATCGTGTTGCGGACAGCCGTGGCGCTGACGCTTGCGGGCAACGAGGAGGGCGTGCGCGGGCTTTATCGCGAATATGCGGGTGACATGGCGGGGACAGCGGACGCCGATGCATTCGAGATCGTCGCCTCGGGCATTCAGGCCGACGGCTCGGCGATACGCGATGTCGCGCGTGCTGTCGCGCGCACCGATCTAATGGATCGCTTCCTGCAGCGCCTGCGCTCGCAAATGACAGCGCAAGCTGCTGCGGCTGCGCCCGCAGCAACGCAGACGCCCGCGCCGCAAGCAGCGCCGGCAGCAGCTACGCCGCCGCGTCCTAGCGCGTAGTCTTTAGAAGAGCTCAGCGTTGCGCGACACGCCGGTCGAGCGGCGTGTAGATCGCAGGACCGCCCGCAGCGAGACGATCCATTTCCGGCGTCGGCTGACCATAGCGTTTGCGGCAGAGCGTCATGTGCGAGAGCGCGCGTTCGGCATAGTCGCGGCTTTCGGCGCGTGGGAGCATTTCGAGCAAGAGCAGCGGATCGATGTCCGATGGCAGTGTCGCGACCCAGCGCGAGAGCCAGCCCGGGCCGCCATTGTATGCCGCGAACACGCGACCGAGGTCGCCGTCATTGTGGAACTCGGTCATCAGCCACTGCACATAACTTTGGCCTAAGCGCATGTTCAGACCAGGCTCAAACAATGGCGCCGGCGCGCGGCGATAATTGTGTGAGCGGTCCATGTCGCGCGCGGTGGACGGCAAGAGCTGCATCAGTCCGCGCGCGTTCGAAACGCTAACGGCGCGCGGATTGTAATAGCTCTCTTGGCGCACGATCGCGTAGATCAGCGCCCGATCGAGCGCGAAGCCGTCTTGCGGTTCGAACGATGTCGCGGGGCAAAAGCCCGCCGCCACTTCACGCCCGCCATACTCAGCCGCGCGCAACTGCGCCGCCGGCGCTTGCAACGCGATAGCGAGCGTGAGGAAGGTCACATCATCGTCGCGCGTGAGATCGGCGTGCAGGCGGCGCAATTCGCTCTCGACTTCAGAGAGACGACCGAGTTGCGCCAACGCTGCAGCGCGGCGCGCAGCGGGGTAGTTCTCTACGAAACGCTCAAGCGTATCGCTGCTAACTTCCGGCGGTTGAAAATTGAGCGGGCTCTCGCGGCCGAGCTGTGCTTCCGCGAGCTGACCATAGAATGTCCACGGCCGCTCCGCCGCCGCTTCAAGATGTTCCGCAACGCCTTGCGGTTCGCCCGCCGCCAAGCGCGAACGTGCCGCCCAATAATGCGCTGCTGCACGCGCCCAGCCGCCGTGGTTCGGCCATTGCGCCGACGCTTCGAATTGACGGACCGCTTCGGCGTAATCGTGATAGCGATAGGCGATCAGCCCGAGCTGCCATTGCGCTTGGCCGGTGCGCGGGCCGCCGACCTGTGCGGATGCAAGCGAACGCGCGCCGTCAAAATCGCCGACGCCGATTCGCTCGTTCACGCGCTCGATCGCGGCGCGGGCGCTGGCGCTATCGCCAGAGATTGCTGGCGGCGTGCCTGGGAGTGAGCGGCCGCGTCCGGCGAGCGGTGAAGGCGCGCGGGTGCCGTTGCGGCGGGCGCGGCGCGAGCGCGAATCCATTGCGCGCTCGTAGATGTCCGGCGCCATGCCGTATTCGGGATAGGATTGCAGCCAGCTGACATATTCGCCCCAGCCGCCGCCATAACCGCGTGACAACAGCATCCGTCCGCGCACCACGCCGTGCAGGGCGTCATCTTCGGTGCGGGCGAGTGCGGCGGAGACGCCACGCCAATTGCCGTTCTCGATCGCGTTGAAGGCGTCTCGGTAGGCGGCTTCGTCATTCGCGTTGAGCGCGATGATGCTTTGCGCTTCAGCTGTCACGGGCGCGACGATGGCGGCGACGGAGAGGGCGGCGAGGGCGGTGCGGAACGTCATCTGGGCCCGTTTGGTTAGCGGTGAAAATCAGGTCGCCCGCGCGACGCCTAGTTCTTTGAGCCAGGCCTCGGCGAGCAGCAGATCGGTCCATGCCAACCTTTTTTGCTGGGGCTGGCGCAGGAGATATGCGGGGTGAAGCATGACCATCGCGTTTACTGGCGGCTCGCCGTCGCGTGTGTAGCTGAGCTTGCGGCCGCGTAGTTTCAGCACTCCGTCGGTGCGCTTCAGCACTGTATGTGCGGCAGATTTTCCCATCAGGATCAGAAGCTTAGGCTGGGCTATGGCGATCAGCCGCTCAGCGAAGGGCAAGCAGGCCAGAATTTCTCCGTCAGTGGGATCGCGATTGCCTGGCGGGCGCCAGTATATCGTGTTGGAAATCAATACGTTGGATTGTCGGCTTAACCCGATATGGGCGAGCATCCGGTCCATGAGCTGGCCCGACCGGCCCACGAACGGTTTGCCCTGCTCATCCTCATCCTTGCCCGGCGCCTCGCCGATGATCAGCACCGGGGCGTTTTCCGGGCCGTCGGAGAAGACGGTATTTCGGGCCGTCGCCTTCAGCGCGCAGCCATCGAACTTCTCGACCGCAGCGCGGAGTTCGGTGACCGTATTGGCCGTCGCGGCCAGGGCGCGGGCGCTATCCACGGGCGCGCTGGCGAGCTTTTTCAGCCGCGGCGCGGTGATCGGCGCCTCACGCTTAGGCTCGGGTGCGGCAGCTTTCGGAGACGCCGCGTAAACCGCCTCGGCCACGTCCATATCGACGCCCGCGGCCCGCCAGAAGGCGAGCAGCGCGCGCGCGGCGCTGGCGGGGTCGGCGTGAGCGTCCATGACCCGTCATTGCACGGACTCGCCCAAATCGCCAAAGCAACGCGTCAGTCTTGCGCCTCATCGCATCAGCTTTGATAAACGCGAGACGAAACGTGAAGGGAAAGCAATGGCGGAAGAGGAAATCGCGCGCGACTCCATGGAGTACGATGTCGTGATCGTCGGCGCGGGTCCGGCGGGTCTTTCCGCTGCGATCAGGCTGAAGCAGTTGGCGGCTGCGGCGGGTGCGGAGATTTCCGTCGCTGTGCTGGAGAAAGGCGCCGAGGTTGGCGCACACATACTCTCCGGCGCCGTAATCGATCCGGTGGCGCTCAATGATCTCATTCCTGATTGGAAGGAAAAGGGCGCGCCGCTCGATACGCCGGTGACGAAGGACGAGTTCAAGATGCTCGGGCCGGCCGGTGCGCTATCGCTTCCGATGTTCCTGATGCCGCCGCTCTTCAACAATCACGGCAATTACATCGCCTCGCTCTCGAACTTCACGAAGTGGCTCGGCGCGCAAGCGGAAGAGCTAGGTGTTGAGATCTATCCGGGCATGGCCGCGTCCGCGCCTGTCTTTAACGAGCACGGCGCGCTGAAGGGTGTCGTCGCCGGCGTGTTTGGCATTGCCAAGGACGGCGAGAAGAAAGGCGACTTCCAGCCAGGCATGGAATTGCACGGCAAGTATGTGCTTATCGCCGAAGGCGTGCGCGGTTCGCTCGCGAAAGTGCTGCAAGCGAAGTACGAGCTCTGCGCCAAAAGCCAGCCACAAAAATTCGGCATCGGCATCAAAGAACTTTGGGAAGTGCCGAAGGATAGGCACAAGCCGGGCTTGGTGCTGCACACGGTCGGCTGGCCGCTTGATGATGGCGAAGGCGGCGGATCTTTCCTCTACCATTGGGGCGATCGCTATGTGTCGGTCGGCTACGTCGTTCACCTGAACTACAAGAACCCATACCTCTCGCCGTTCGACGTCTTCCAACAGCACAAGCTGCATCCGGAAATCCGCGAACATATCGAAGGCGGCAAGCGCATCACTTATGGCGCGCGCGCGATCACCGAAGGCGGTTTCCAATCGGTGCCGCGTCTCGCGTTCCCAGGTGGGGCGCTGATTGGTTGCTCTGCTGGCTTCGTCAACGTGCCGCGTATCAAGGGCAGCCACAACGCGATGCACTCAGGCATGCTTGCAGCGAAAGCTGCGTTCGAAGCGATCCAAGCGGGGCGTCAAAGCGATACGCTCGAGAGCTACGAAGAAGCGTACCGCGAAAGCCGCATCTGGACGGACCTCTACGGCGTCCGCAATGCCAAGCCTTTGCTGTCGAAACTCGGCACGTTCTGGGGCGGCGTGGTCGGTATGGCCGAGATGTGGACGACGACTTTGCTTGGCGGCTTCTCATTCCTCGGCACGCTGAAGCACGGCAAGGCGGATTACGCCGCTACCGAAAAGGCCAAGAAGCACAAGCCGATCCTGTATCCAAAACCCGACGGCGTGCTGACTTTCGACAAGCTCTCGTCGGTCTATCTCTCGAACACCAACCACGAAGAAGACCAGCCCGCGCACCTGGTTTTGCGCGATCCGTCGATCCCGATTCGAGTCAATCTTCCGGAATATGCCGAGCCGGCGACACGATATTGCCCCGCTGGCGTGTACGAAGTGCTTTATGACGAGGCAGGGGCCAATCCGCGTTTCCAGATCAACGCTCAAAACTGCGTGCACTGCAAAACGTGCGATATCAAAGACCCAAGTCAGAATATAGATTGGACCACGCCTGAAGGCGGCGGCGGACCGAACTACGCCAATATGTGAATGCTGCCCGCCGAACGTGCGGGAGAAAGGACGTAAGAATGATGCGTTGGGCTTTTCTCGCCGCGAGTGTCGCGCTGAGCGCGCTATCGCCAGCATACGCGCAGGACAATAAGCCGGCCGGCGCTGAGCCTGCGGAGCAGCGCAATGCGGTAACGACGCAGTCGATCGCCGACGTGAGCCCGCCCACCGCCGATCTTATCGTCACCTCACCGCCGAATGCCGATCCTGCGCGCACTTACGCCGATGCAAGCGCAGCGCTGGTTCAGGCCGACATCGATTATCTCATCCGCGAAGCGCGCCGCTCGCTCGCGAACAATCCGCCGGCCGATCAAGTCGCACTCTGGACCGTCGCGGTATTCGCCGACGATTTCGCCGCCGGCCGCTACACCGAAGCACGCGCGACACTCTCGAACGCGCCGGGTGGTTTGCAGGGCGGCCTCGCCAACATGCTCGAGCCGTTCGTGTTTGCGGCCGAAGGCCAGGTCGATCGCGGCGTCGAGCGCGTCGGCAACGGCAATGATCTGCCCCAGCCGCTGCCGGACGTGGCGCGCGCATTGGTGTTCGAATCCGCCGGCCGCTTGAACGAAGCTGCCGCGGTTTACGCGCAAATGATCGAAGGTCTCGATCTGACGCCGCCGCCGGATCACGAGCCGCGCAATCTCGAAGAGTTTGAGCGCGCCTTGAACGCTGCGCGCATCACGCACTCGGTCTATCGCGCGGCGCTCGTCTATCATCGCCTCGGCCGCACCGAAGAAGCGCGTCGTTATTATAACGTCGTGATCGAATTCGCGCCGCGCTCGGAAGACGTGCAGGAAAACCTGCGCCGTCTCGACGCCGGTCAGCAACCGTTCGAACCTGCTCTGACGCCGCGCAGCGCCGCGGGCCGTTGGATGATTTTCCTGTCCGAGTTCGTCACCCAAGCTGAAATGCTGGCGGGCGTGCTCTCTTCGCAGGATCCGACGGCAGGCTTGGCGTCCACCTCCGGCACGGCGCTGCTGCAGATCGGCCTGTTGCTCGCGCCCGACGCAAGCGACTGGCGTCTCTACGCAGCGCAGCAACTCGTGAACGCCAACGGCAATGACGGCGCAGAGCGTATCCTCGCGCAAATGCCAGCTGATGACGTCTTCGCGCCGGACTCAGACATTCTCCGTGCCGGCATCCTTATCCGCCGCGACGATGACGCGGGCGCGGTAGCTGCTGCAGAACGCGCCGCCGCGCGTGCTGGCGAGCGCTGGTCGTTGATTGCGGCCTCAGCTGACATCTACCGCCAAGCCAATCGGCCAGCTGAATCGATCGCCGCCTATACGCGTGCGCTCTCGATGGCGACGGAGGTGGAAGATCGCGCCGACATCTTGACCTACCGCGCCTATGCGAACCGATTTAACGGGGACTTGAACGCCGCTATCACCGACGTGCGCCAAGCCTACGAGATCGACCAAACCGTCGATACGCGTCTGATGTTCGTGTCGATCATGATGGACGGCAACGCTGGCCAATGGCGCGAAGGCATTCAAGTCGCGCGCGGTCTCTTCGCCGAACAACCTGACTCAGTGCTGCGTCTCAATGCGCTGGGTTACGCGCTCATCCAGCGTCCGGAAGGTTTGGAAGAGGGCTATCGCCTATTGTGGCGCGGCTTCAATTTCGGCCAGCAAGACTACTCGGTCGTCGATAGCTTGGGCTGGGCCTACTACCTGCTCGGACACTTCGATGAAGCACGCGCGCTGATCGAGCGCTCGAATGCACTCAATGTCGGCGATCCGAACGCGGAAATCCTCGATCACTTGGGCGACGTCTATTGGCGCTTGAACCGCCGTGATGACGCACGCGTGCAATGGCGCGCGGCGCTTGCTGCTGAACCCGACGCGATCCGCCGGCGCTCGCTTGAGCAAAAGCTTTCGCGCGGTTTGACTGAACCCGCGCCACGTCGTCGCGAACTGCCGCAAGTCGATCTGCCGGATCGTCCGGCGCAGCAGGACGATCTGTGATCGGCCCGGCGCGGCTGGCGTTTCTGCTTGGCGGGCTCTGTCTCAGCGCCTGCGCAAGTGCGACCGCTCCCGCAGCGCCGAGCGCACAAAGCTACGCCGATCATCTGATCGGCCGGCTCGCCAATCTGAGGCAGGATCACGAAGCGGCTGCGGATCGGTACTTCTCCGCGCTCGCGCGAGATCGCGGCAACGAAACGCTGCTCGAAGGCGCCGCTAGCGCCTCCTTGGCTTCGGGCGATATCGAAGGTGCGCGCCGCGCCGCACGCATCGCGTCGCGTGAAAGCGTTGCGCCGACAATACAACTCATCCGCGCCGCCGATGCGCTCGCCGCCGGGCGCGTTGCGCAAGCGGACGCTGCGCTGAATCGTGTTGCCGGACGATCGACGCAAGGTCTCATGGTGCGCATGATCCGTGTGTGGTCTTCGCCGAATGTGGACGGGGCCATCGCTGATCTGGCGCCGTTTGCATCGATCCGGCCGTACGGGGCGCTCTTCGCCTATCAGCAAGCGATGGCGTACGACTATGCTGGCCGTCACGACGAAGCATTGGCGCGCTACAGAGACGCGTCGGTCGGCGGTATGCTGCTCGCGCCTGCGATCGAGCGACACGCCGATCTCCTGGCGCGCAGCGGTGCGCCCGAAGAGGCGCAAGCGCTGCTCGCAAGCGACGCCAACCGCGCCAATCCAGCCCTGGTCGCCGCCGCCATGCGCGCCGATGAGGGCCGTCCCTTAGCCAGCGCGCCGCTCACAGCCGCGCGCGGTGCTGCCATGGGTCTCTACGGATTGGCTGCACTTTTTGCGGAAGAGAACGACGCCACAAGCGCGCTCGAGGCTTTGACGCTGTCATTGATGCTCGATCCGCAGCTTGACGCTTCGCGACTTTTGTTCGCGCAGACGCAGGCCGATGAGGGGAATCTCGATATTGCCAGCCGCGCCCTGTCGCGTGTGCCCCCGTCATCGCCATACGCGGCCTCGGCGCGCGTGCAGCAAGCTTGGCTGCTTTACGATTCAGGCCAGCGCGATGAAGCGTTGGCGGCGATGGAGCGTGCGGTCGCGGCTGGTGATGCGGGCGCGCGGCGTACGCTCGCCGACATGTATCGCAACGCGCGCCGCTACAGCGAGGCGGAAGCCATCTATTCCGAGATGATCGGCGACCATTCGAACGAGTGGCGGCTCTATTTCGCGCGCGGCGCGGCGCGCTCGCGTTTGGAGCGCTGGACGGAGGCTGAGGCCGATTTTCGCCAGGCCTTGGCGCTCTCGCCCGATCAGCCGGATGTGATGAACTATCTGGCGTACAACTGGATCGAACGCGGTGAGAATTTCGAGCTGGCCGTGCCGATGTTGCGTCGCGCCTTCGAGCTGCGGCCAGCTTCCGGCGCGATCGTCGATAGTCTGGGCTGGGCTTATTATCTTCTCGGCGACTATGAGCTGGCGCTGGTTTACATGGAGCGGGCTGTGGAGCTCCTACCTGCCGACCCGATCCTCAACGACCATCTTGGCGACGTTTATTGGCGCTCCGGCCGGCGCATCGAGGCGCGCTTCCAGTGGCAGCGCGCTTTGAGTTTGAACCCGGAAGATCCGGCGGCCATTCAAGCCAAGATCGACAATGGTCTCGAGGATTTGCCACCGCCACCGCTCCAGGTTGACCGATGAGCGTTCGAGCGCTTGCGCCGGCGAAGATCAATCTGACACTTGAGGTCGGACGTCCACGCGCTGATGGGTATCATCCACTGCAAAGCGTCGTCACCTTCGCGACGGTTGGCGACATTGTCGAAGCCGCGCCGGCGGACACGCTGTCGTTGAAGATCGTCGGTGAATTCGCCGCTGATCTGAGTGCAGAGGTTGGCGACAATCTGGTCCTTCGCGCCGCGCGCGCTTTGCGTGAAGTCGCCGGCGTGAAGGTCGGAGCCGCGCTGACGCTTGAGAAGGAGTTGCCGGTTGCGTCTGGCATCGGCGGCGGTTCATCGGACGCCGCCGCGACCCTGCGCGCGCTCAACCGTCTGTGGGGTTTGGAGTGGCCGCTTGAGCGCTTGCTACCGATCGCACGCACACTGGGCGCTGATGTGCCGGTTTGTCTCGCCGGCGCGGCCGCTTACATGACCGGGATCGGCGCCACCTTCGAGCCAATCAGATTGCCGAGTTTCGCCGCGGTGCTCGTCAATCCGCTGACGCCGTTGCCAACGCCTGCTGTTTATCGCCAGTTCGATACACAAGGATTGGGCGGCGCGTTCGCCGCCAGGCCCGCGCCGTTCTGGATGGATCGCGCCGAAGCGCTCGCAGAGATCGCCGCGATCGGCAACGATCTGGCCGAGCCCGCCGCCGCGCTGGCGCCGGAGATTGCGGCGGTGTCACAAATCCTCCGCGCCGATCCGCGCGTGCGCTACGCCGCGCTCTCCGGCAGCGGCGCCACGGTGTTCGCGCTGATGGCGAATGCGGAGGAGGCGACGGCGCTCGCCGATACAGTGCAGGCGCAGCGGCAGGATTGGTGGGTCGCTGACACGCAACTGTCTGGCGCTTGACCATTTGGGGGCGTCACTTTACGCGGCGCTCTTCGAGGACCGTTCGTGCTGATTGAATTACTCGGCTGCGCCCTGGTGGCCGCGCTCATCAGCGCAGCGGCTTGCCGTGCCATTATTGCGCTTGGGCCGGTCGACAATCAGAACACGCCGCGCCACGCCCACACACGTCCAACGCCAACCAGCGGCGGGATAGGCATCGCGCTCGGCTTCACTGTCGGCATGATGGTTTTGGCGTTTCTGTCGGACATGTTCAGCGCCGACATCACGCCACGCGGCGTGTTGCTGATGACGGTCGCGTCCGGTTTCTCGCTCGTGTTTCTCATCGTCGGTTTCTGGGACGATGCACGCCCGCTCAGCGCCAAGCTGAAGTTTGTAATCTTCGCGGCGCTTTCGATTGCCGCCGCAATTATCGTCGGCCCCGTCAATGTGTTCCCGGTCGGTGATGGCGACTGGGTGGCGCCGATGTGGCTGGCGCTTATCGGCACTGCGCTTTGGGTTTTTGTGATGGTCAACACCGTGAACTTCATGGACGGCGCCAATGGCCTCGCCATGGGTTCGGTGGCGATCGGCTTGATCGCGCTGGCGGCGATCTCGTTCATGCATGAGCGCTACTCGGCTGTTGCACTGACCGCATGCGCCGTGGGCGCGATCCTCGGTTTTCTGATCTGGAATTTTCCACGCGGACTTTTGTTTGCCGGCGATTCCGGCGCGCTCTTTACGGGCGCACTCGCAGCGCTCGTATCGCTCATCGTCATTCACCGCACCGGGCTCTCACCTGTCGTGCCGGCGATCGTGTTTTTCCCGCTCTTGTCCGATGCGCTGCTCACGCTCGCTTGGCGCGTTTACAAACGTCACTCGTTGCTCGATGGCCATTCCGAACATGCCTATCAGATCATGATGCGCGGCGGCATGAGCCACGCGGAAGTCGCGCTGCTATATTGGACTTCAATGGCGGCGTGCGGCGGAATTGCGTTTCTGGTGGCTGATCGCCCCGGCGTAATGGCGTGGGTAGCGCTTGGCTCTCTCTCGTTCCTTGCCATCGTGCTCGCCGCCATCGTCCGCCGCTTCGCCAGTCGCGCCAATGTTGGCGGCGTCTAGTAAGCGCGTTCGACGACGAAATCCGGCAGATCGGCCAGCGCTTCGCGGTAGGCGTTGGCCGGCAGGCTTTGAAGCGCCGCATTGGCCGCGGCGGCGTGCTCGCGCGCTGCGTCGAGGGTTTTGCCGATGGCGTTGTGGCGCTTCATCAGGGCGACGGCGCGGTGGAAGTCATCGTCGGTGCGCTCGACGCTGACGACGCGGCGCCAGAAGGCGCGTTCGCCTTCATCGCCGGCTTCGCGCGCGAAGATGACAGGCAGCGTGACTTTGCCTTCGCGGAAATCGTCGCCGGTGTTCTTGCCCATCGCTGAAGCAAGGCCGCCATAGTCGAGGGCGTCGTCAACAAGTTGGAAGGCGAGGCCGAGTTCACGGCCATAGGTTTCGAGCGCTGTGGCTTCCGGGCCAGGCCGACCTGCTGCAACTGCGCCGGATTTTCCCGCGGCCGCAAACAGTGCTGCGGTTTTTGCGGCGACGATCTGCATGTAGCGCTCGCGCGTCGTCTCAGCGTCGTTCGCCGCAGCGAGCTGCATCACTTCGCCCTCGGCGATGACGCTGGCGGCGCGCGCCAGAATATCGAGCACCTGAATGTCGCCGGTTTCGACCATGAGGTTGAACGAGCGTGCAAACAGGAAGTCGCCGACGAGCACGCTGGCGGAATTTCCCCACACGACGTTGGCGGATTTTTTCCCGCGCCGCATCGAAGAGACGTCCACGACGTCATCGTGCAGCAGCGTGGCGGAATGGATGAATTCAACCGCCGCCGCGAGCTTGCGTGGCCCGTCACCGCCACCGCCCAAAAGGCGTGCCGCAGCGAGTGTAATTAGTGGCCGGATGCGCTTGCCGCCGGCGTCGATGAGATGCGCGGCCAGATTGGGGATAACCCCGACCGGGCTTGTCATATAATCGTGGATGATGGCGTCGACGGCGGCGAGGTCCTCGGCCAATAGCGCCGCCAGCCGGTCGACCGCGTGCGGTTCGCCGGCGGCTTGCTTGGCTGGTCCGACCGCCGGTCCCAATGGGGCCTCCGCTTGCCTCAACGTCTTGGGAAAACGATGGTGATGTGACACGGGGCGGTCAAGCTGGGTTCAGGCCGCGCGCGGAAGGGTCGCATAGGGGCTATATGTCCGAGGCATCTGTCACAGAAGACTTTTTTCTCGGAGGCCGGTTACGCATCCGCCAACCCGCACGCGGCTATCGCGTAAACGCCGATACGCTTCTTCTCGCCAGCGCAGTGGAAGCAAAACGCGGCGCGCGTTTGCTCGAAGTGGGCTGCGGCGTCGGCGCCGCTTTATTGGCCGTAGCAGCACGCAGTGAGAACACGACTTTTGTCGGACTCGAACGCGATGCGAACATGGCATCGCTTGCGAGCGAAAATGTCGCCGCTAACGGGATGTCCACAAGAGCGGAAATCCAGACAGGTGATGTCCTTGGACTTGTCGCGAATCGAGAGACGTTCGACGGCGTCTTCTTCAATCCGCCGTTCGATCATGATGGCGAAGGCCGTGCGCCCTCCGAAGAACGCCGTCACGCCTACATCGCCGACCAATCAATTGATGCATGGATCAAAACGCTCGCGGATCGCCTTAGGGGTGACGCGGCGCTGACGCTCATCCATCGTGCGCATAAGGCGCCGGAAATTCTCGCGGCGCTCGATGGGCGATTGGGCGGCGTTGAAATCATTCCAATTCGTCCGCGTAGCGATGCGCCCGCCAAGCGCATCATTGTGCGTGCGCGAAAGGGGTCGCGGGCGCCGTTTCAGCTCCATAAGGGGCTCGACCTGCACGACGCGTCCGGGGCCAAGCACACACCCGAAGCGGAAGCGCTGCTCCGGGGAGAAACGGTTTTTCGCTGGGGCGATTGACGTGGATGGACGTCTGATGGAGTGACGCTACATGAAACTCAATCTCGGCTGCGGCATGAACCGCCTCTCAGGTTGGCACAATGTCGACAATTCGCCCGCGTCCACGCCAGACGAGCTCTATGATCTGGAACAGACGCCGTGGCCTTGGGCCGATTCCAGCGCGGACGAGATGCTGTTCAATCACTCGCTCGAGCACATGGGGCAGGATTCGAAGACTTTTCTGTCCATCATCAAAGAGATTTACCGGGTGGGTCGAGACGGGGCGATCGTCCGCATCAATGTCCCGCACCCGCGTCACGACAGTTACCTGCACGATCCCACCCATGTCCGGCCGATCACCGCGGAGATGTTGGTCGCGTTCGATCGCACGGCGAACGAGGAATGGATCCGAACCAAGGCCGCCAACACGCCACTCGGTGTTTATCTCGGCGTCGATCTGGCGGTCACCAACGCCACCATGGTTCTTGAGCAACCGTATCGCGGCCAGCTTCAATCCGGCGCGTTGAAACCTGAGCAAATCAGCGCCTTAGCGCGTGAGCGCAACAATGTTGTGGTCGAGTGCCGTATCGAGCTGCAGGTGCGCAAACCGGCTGGTTGACTCAAGCTCCAAGCCACCGCAAACCCGGCTTAACGACTCCCGCCGGCGTGAGCCGCCAAGAGTTCGGCCAGACAAGCGAACCCCGTGGGAGAGAGCGGCAAAACAAAAGCCGCCCCCGAAGGAGCAACCGCCCCGGAAACTCTCAGGGAACCGGACCGCGGGGGGATGAACACGCTGGATAGAGCCGCGCCCAAAGTACCAAGGGACTGGGGAGCGCGGCCGCCGAAGGAGTAAATCTCTCAGGCGCCAGGGACAGCGGGGGCTGCGTGCCATTTCGCACGCGCCACGCGTACCTGGGACAAACAATGGCCGATACCGAACCAAAGAAGCTGCCGCTCGACGCGACATGGCGCGCGCGCACGTCGAAGTTCGGCGATTTCGCCGGCTACGACATGCCGCTCCAATTCGAAGGCCTGATCCCGGAGCACAATTGGACGCGCGCGCATGCCGGACTGTTCGATGTCTCGCACATGGGGCCGAGCTTCTTTGCTCTGCCGAAGGGTCACGGGCTTGAGGGTGACGAGGCGCATAAGAAAGTCGCGTCGCTGATCGAGCGTTTGGTGCCGGCCGATATCCAAGGCCTGAAGCCCGGCCAGATTCGCTACACGATGATCACAAATGCCGAAGGCGGCGTGCTCGACGATCTGATGATCGCGCGTCCGGCTGAGCCTGCAGCAGCTGGCGACCTCTACATCGTGGTCAACGCCGGCTGTAAGCACCAAGATTGGGCGTTGATCGAAGAGGCGACGAAGGGCGAAGCAAATCTGGTGCGCGCCGACGATCGCTGCTTGCTGGCGCTGCAAGGGCCGAAGGCGCACGAAGTTGCCGCCGCTGTGATTGATCCTGCTTTGGCCGAGATGAGTTTTATGACGGTGAAGCGCTACGATGCGTTCGGACGCATCACGGTGACGCGCTCGGGCTACACCGGCGAAGACGGCTACGAAATTCTGGTGCGTGCGGAGAACGCCAAAGATCTCGCCGACGCGCTGCTGGCGCATGCGGAAGTGAAGCCGGTTGGCCTAGGCGCGCGCGATAGCTTGCGCCTTGAAGCGGGCCTTTGCCTCTATGGTCACGATCTCGATCCGACCACGTCGCCGATCGAAGCCGATCTGACCTGGACCATTCAGAAGCGCCGCCGCGAAGCGAAGGACTTCCCTGGCGCCAAGCGCATTTTGCGCGAGTACGAACTCGGCGCTGAGCGTAAGCGCGTCGGCATTCGCCCGAATGATCGCGCGCCGGCGCGCGAGGGCGTCGAGATCATGAAAGACGGCAAGACGATTGGCGTTGTGACGTCAGGCGGCTTTTCGCCAATCCTCAATGGCCCGATCTCGATGGGCTATGTCGAAACCGAACATTCCGAACCGGGACACGTCGTCGATCTGATGATCCGCGGCGTGCCGCGCAGCGCCACCATCGTGCCGCTGCCGTTCGTGCCGCACAAATATCACCGCCCGAAGAAGGGAAGCTAAGATGACCAAGCGCTACACCAAAGATCACGAGTGGGTTGAACTCAACGGCGATGTCGCCACTGTCGGCATCAGCTCTTATGCGGCTGAACAGCTTGGCGATGTCGTCTATGCCGAGCTTCCAGCGGTTGGCAAAAGCTTCAAGCAGGGCGACGACATGGCTGTCGTCGAAAGCGCGAAGACCGCGTCGGACGTGTACGCGCCGATCTCAGGCGAGATCGTCGAAGCGAACAGCGAAATCAGCGGCGAAAATTGGCCGATCATCAACGAAGAGCCGCAAGCCGGCGGCTGGTTCGTGAAGCTCAAAGTCTCCGACAAGAGCGAACTCGATGGCCTCATGGATGAAGCCGCCTACGCCGATTACGTGAAGGGCCTCTAATGCGTTATCTGCCGCTGACCGATGCTGATCGCCAGCAAATGCTGGGCCTGATCGGCGCCAAGAATATCGACGAGCTATTCGTCGACGTGCCGAAGGACGCGTTGCTGAAAGATCTGGTCCCGCTGCCGAAGGCGCAGGGCGAGATTGAAGTGCATCGCCACATGCAACGTCTAGCGGAAAAGAATACGCCAGCGGGCCGCACGGCGTTCTTCCTCGGCGCCGGCGCGTATCGCCATCATGTGCCGGCGACTGTGGATCATCTGATCCAGCGCAGTGAGTTTTTGACCGCGTACACGCCGTACCAACCGGAAATCGCGCAAGGCACGTTGCAGGCGCTTTATGAATTCCAATCCCAAGTCGCAGCTTTGCTCGACATGGAGGTGGCGAACGCCTCGATGTATGACGGCTCCACCGGCTGCGCCGAAGCTGCGATGATGGCGGCTCGCGTGACCAAGCGGAAGAAGATCGTCTTCTCCGGCGGCGTTCACCCGCACTACATCGATACCGCGCGCACGGCGTGCGAAGCGCTTGGCCTTGAAGTCGTGGCGCTGCCTGCTGCTGTCGATGACGAAGCGGCGGTGACGAAGGAACTTTCGGACGAAGTCGCAGCGGTAATCGTGCAATCGCCGAACGTGTTCGGCACGGTGACGGACCTCACCAAGATCGGCGAAGACGCGCGCGGCGCTGGCGCGCTGATGGTGGCGACGTTCACTGAATGCGTCTCGTTCGGACTGATCGAACCAGGCGGCGCGTATGGTGCGGACATCGTCTGCGGCGAAGGCCAATCGATCGGCAACGCGCTGAATTTCGGTGGGCCGTATGTCGGGCTCTTCGCGGTGAAGGAAAAGTACATCCGCCAAATGCCTGGCCGCGTTGCGGGCGAAACGCTCGACGCTGACGGCAAGCGCGGCTTCGTGCTGACGCTCTCGACGCGCGAACAACACATCCGCCGCGAGAAGGCGACGTCGAACATTTGCACCAACTCAGGTCTCTGCCAGCTGGCGTGGACGATTCACATGACGTTGCTGGGCGAGCAGGGCCTGCGCCAGCTCGCAACGCTCAATCACGAGAAGGCGATCGATCTCGCTGACGCGCTGGGCAAGGTGAAAGGCGTCGAAGTGCTGACCAAGCGCTTCTTCAACGAGATCGCCATCCGCGTGCCAGGTAATGCGCAGAAGATCGTCGATGCACTTGCTGATGCGGGCGTTGTCGGCGGCGTCGCTATGAGTCGCCTCAATCCGAAGGCCGGCATGGATGACGTCATCATCACCTGCGCCACTGAAATGAACACCGAAGCCGACATCGCCGCTTACGCCGATGCGCTGAAGAAGGTCATCTGATGATCACCGAAACCACCTCCGGCAATCGCGGCCTTCTGCAAGCTGAGCCGCTGATCTTCGAAACCGGTCATGCGACCGGCGCTGGCGTCGACCTGCCTGCGCCGAAAGGCACGGCGAACAAGCTTGGCGGCCTGACGCGTAAAGCGGCGCTCGATCTTCCTGGTCTCTCTGAGCCGGAAACGATGCGCCACTTCGTGCGCTTGAGCCAAAAGAACTATGCCATCGATCTCGGTCTCTTCCCGCTCGGTTCGTGCACGATGAAGCACAATCCGCGCTTGAACGAGCGCGCGGCGCGCTTCGAAGGCTTTGCTGATCTGCATCCGCTGCAGCCGACATCGACGATCCAAGGCGCGCTCGAACTGATGGACGAGCTCGCCCATTGGCTCTGCACGCTGACTGGCATGCCGGCGGTAGCACTCTCGCCGAAAGCCGGCGCGCACGGCGAAATGTGCGGCATGCTCGCGATCAAAGCAGCTCTCGAAGCGCGCGGCGAAGGCCATCGCAAGCGCGTGCTGGTGCCAAGCTCCGCGCATGGCACTAATCCGGCAACCGCCGCCGCCGCCGGCTTCACTGTCGATGAAGTGAAGGGCGACGAGGACGGCCGCGTCGATCTTGAAGATGTCATCGCCAAGCTTGGGCCTGATGTGGCCGCGATCATGATCACCAACCCGAACACGTGCGGTCTGTTCGAGCCGGACATCAAGAAAATCGCCGACGCGGTCCATGCGGCAGGCGCGTATTTCTATTGCGACGGCGCCAACTACAACGCCATCGTCGGCAAAGTGCGCCCGGGTGACCTCGGCGTCGACGCTATGCACATCAACCTGCACAAGACCTTCTCCACGCCGCACGGCGGTGGTGGTCCGGGTGCGGGTCCGACTGTGCTCTCGGCCGCACTCGCGCCGTTCGCGCCCGTGCCGCACATCGTGCTGCGCGGCGACAAGCGCGAACTGCGCGAACACATGGATGGCACGCAAGCCTTCGGCCGCATGTGCGCCTTCCATGGCCAGATGGGTATGTTCACGCGCGCGCTCACTTACATGATGAGCCACGGCAGCGATGGTCTCCGCCAAGTCGCTGAAGACGCGGTGCTTAACGCGAACTATCTGCTCGCCCGCCTGAAGCCGCACTTTGCTGCGCCGTTCGGCGATCGTCCGTGCATGCACGAAGTGCTGCTCGACGATTCAAGCATCAAGCCGAAGGGCGTCGAGACCATCGATGTCGCAAAAGCGTTGCTTGACGAAGGTTATCACCCGTTCACAACGTACTTCCCGTTGGTCGTTCACGGCGCGATGCTGATCGAGCCAACGGAAACCGAGCCCAAGCGCGAACTGGATCGCTTCGCTGACGTGATGATTGCGTTGGCAGAACGCGTGAACGCCGGAGACGTCGAGTTCTTCAAGCAAGCGCCTAGGCTTACACCCATGCGTCGCTTGGACGACACACGTGCGGCACGCCAGCCACGCTTGCGGTGGCGTCGCGGAACAAACGAGGCGGGCGCCAAGCACGCCGCCGAATAGCCGCAAAAAAGTTCTGCGTCCGTACGCCTTAAAAGTGTAGGGGGCGCTTCAGTTTCGCTTGCGGGCGTCAGACGAACCGTGCTCACTGCCTGTCATCTCAGACTGGCGGAGAATGAAGTATGGGCGTGTGGTCACCTGGTCCCGGCGCAACCTCGGGCAATGACACTTTCACCGGCGATGGCACGAACGAAAACGCAAACGGCCTGCTTGGTGATGACACGCTGACCGGCGCCGGGGGCAATGACACGCTCGTCGGCCACGGCGGCAGCGATAATCTCGACGGCGGTGACGGTGACGACAGTCTCAACGGCGGCACCAGCAGCACATCCAATCCGCAAGGCGGCGTCGTCGATGGCGTCGATATCGTCGATGGCGGCAACGGCAATGACGTGCTGCGCGGTCAGGACGGCGACGATCAGCTCATCGGCGGCGCCGGCAACGACAACCTACGCGGCGATTTGGGCAACGACATTCTTAACGGCGGCGCCGGCGAAGATTTGGCCTCGTTCCGTTTCGACGATCTGGGGCTTGGGTCGGGCGTCACTTTTGACGCGACCGGCTATACCAATGGCGGCGCCTTCTCCGACGGGCGAGGCGGCACCGATACGCTGATCAGCATCGAGCGCATCATTCTCACCGGCACCACGTTCGGCGATGTGCTTACCGGTGATGTCGGCCGCGACCAGCTCTCCACGCAAGGCGGCAACGATCTGATCAACGGGGCCGGCGGCAACGACGTCATTTTCGACTTTAACGGCAGTTCGACGCTGAACGGCGGCGATGGTGACGACAGCATCCAGATCGATGCGTCCAATCCGACGTTCGCCTCATTCATCGGCGGAACAGACTTCATTGATGGCGGCGCCGGCAATGACCGTGTTTATCTCTCCTGGAATCTCACCACAGTCGGCATCACCGCGACCCTAAGCGGCGGCTCGCTCGATGCGCGCACGGCCGATGATTCCATCGTTGCGACCGGCATCAATATCGAATCGATCGATATTGACGGCAGCTCCGCAAATGACTCGCTCTCTGGCGGCGACGGCAATGACGGCTTCTGGGGCATGGACGGCGACGACACGCTGAATGGCGGCGGCGGTGATGATAATCTTTGGGGCGGCGTCGGCGACGACACACTGAACGGCGGTTCGGGCGTCGATCGCTACAACTACACCGACTATTTCGGCAGCCCCTTCGATGTCCGCAACGTGGACTTCAGCGCCTTCAACATTTCTGGCGCGACCTTCTCGATGACAGATCTGTTCGGCGATCAGGACACGCTGAGCGGCATCGATGGCGTCTTCATGCTCGGCTATCACGGCAATGACACGATCGTTGGCAGCGCCGGCGCCGATTGGTTCAACGGCCAGTATGGTGCGGACACCATCGATGGTGGTGACGGCAACGACTGGATTGTCGCGACCTCGCCCGGCGTAGGTGGCTTTTTCAATCAACCCGGTGTCGGCCAGGTGCTTGTGGTCGATGGAAACGATACGTTCACCGGCGGAAGCGGCACGGACACGCTCTCGTTCTTCGGCAACCTGTGGGCGGTCACGATCGATGCCAGCACGGGGACGGCGACGTCCTATGCCAGCGGCACGGATAGCTTCAGCGGCTTCGAGAATTATGTCGGCGGACAAACCGATGATGTGTTCATCGGCTCATCCAATGGCGAGTCCTTTAGCGGCGAGTTCGGTGACGATTACGCCGAAGGCAATGACGGCGACGATACGTTGATCGGCGGCCAGGGGGACGACACGCTTTATGGCGGCCTTGGCGCCGACAACATTTTTGGCGGCGCCGGCGTTGATGATCTCGCCGGCGGCGATGGCGACGATGTCATCACCGTCTATGGCGATGAGATCGGCTTCAGCGAAACTATCGAAGGCGGCGACGGCGTCGACGAACTCATTGTCCACGGGCTCGGCGATCTGAGCGTCGCGACAATATCGAGCATCGAGGAACTGACCTTCGGCGAAGACGGCGAATATAGCTGGATCTACTTCACCATCGATCAGATTGGCTCAGGCTTCTCGGCCGCGCTGCAGATCACGGGCAGTGCTGAAGCTGACGAACTCGATATCCAACTCAATTCTGGCTCATCGATTGACCTCTCGGCCTTCACCTTCGTTAACTGGGACCCCTTCATCCGTCAGGTTGCGGACTCGACCAAGGATTTGGTCGCGGTGTTCGGCGCGGGCGGCAACGAGACGATCACTGGGACGACTGTCGCGGACTCGCTCTGGGGCAACAATGGCAACGACGTCCTGAATGGCGGCGATGGTTCCGATTATCTGCGTGGTCAGAACAACGACGACACGCTGAGCGGCGGCAATGGCGACGACGTCATGCGCGGCGGCTCGGGCATCGATAGCTACGATGGCGGCGATGGCCTTGACCGTGTCAGCTTCTACGAGACCAACGCAACGCAAGGCGTGGTCGCCAGCATTCTCACGCAAACGATTACCAATGACGGTTTCGGCAATGCCGAAACGATGACTGGCATCGAGGATCTAGGAGGCGGTACGCGCTTCGCCGACAGCTTCGAGGGCGATAACAACGCTAACCTGCTCTTGGGCGATCGCAATGACACGCTCACCGCGCTCGGCGGCGATGACAGCTTCCAGATCGATGCAGCGCCAACGCTCGTCGATGGCGGCGATGGCAATGACACGATCCTGTCATTCACGCTGAGCACGCTGGTCGATCAGGATATGAACGGCATCGCGGAGACGATCTTCGCTTCCAGCGGCATCATTCTTGATCTCGGCGCCAGCCAAATCGTCAATGACGGCTTCGGCAATTCCGGCGCGATCAACAGTATCGAGAACGCCGGCGGCAGTTCGCTGGACGACCAGATCACTGGCTCGGGCGTCGCGAACATCCTCAATGGCTTCGCCGGCAACGATCAACTCTTCGGAGGTGGCGGCGTCGATACGCTCGATGGCGACATCGGCGATGATTATCTCGACGGCGGCGCTGGCATCGACACGATGATCGGCGGCGACGGTGATGATACCTACGCGATAGATTCTTTCGGCGAGACGATCACCGAACTTCTCAACGAAGGGACCGATCTGGTTCAGTCCTCGGTCAGCTACACGCTCGGCGCCAATCTCGAAAATCTCGATCTGCTGGGCGCGGCGACGAACGGCTACGGAAATGCCCTGGCCAACATCATTTACGGCAATGCCAACAACAACACGCTCTATGGCTACGCTGGCGATGACTCGCTCACGGGCGGCGACGGCAACGACACGGTCTATGGCGGCGACGGCATCGATATAATCTACGGCCAAAGCGGCGATGACACGCTCGATGGCGAAGCGAACAGCGACGTGCTGCTCGGCGATACTGGTCTCGACACGCTGTATGGCCGTGCCGGAGACGACACAATCCTCGCTGGCGACGACAACGACACCGCCTATGGCGGCGATGGCGGCGATGATATCGAAGGCGGCGGCGGTTCGGACGTTCTCGACGGCGGCAATGACGGCGACATCCTCGATGGCGGCGACGACAACGACACGCTCTATGGCCGCGCGGGTAACGACACGCTGACAGGTGGCCTGGGCGCCGATCAGATGTACGGCGGCGCCGGCGATGATTTCTATTATGTCGATAATGCCGGAGACGTTGTGGCCGAAAGCAGCGCTTCCGGCACTGACGAGGTGTCGGCGTCGATCAATTACTCGCTCACCGCCTATGTCGAAAACCTGTCGCTGACCGGCAGCGCAGATCTTCAAGGCGTCGGCAATACGCTGGCCAATGAGATCACCGGCAATAGCGGCGCCAATACGATCTCGGGTTTGGCCGGCTTCGACACGATCTACGGCGCTGAAGGCAATGACGCCATCTATTGCGGCAACGGCAACGATGCGCTCTACGGCGACGATGGTGTCGATACGCTCGACGGCGGCAATGATAGCGACGCCCTCTATGGCGGGGCAGGCAATGACAATCTGAATGGCCGCTCCGGCGCAGACACCGCCTATGGCGGTGGCGACAACGACAACGTCTACGGGGCCGACGGCGACGACACGCTGTTCGGCGATGCCGGCAACGATATGCTCGACGGCGGCAACAACAACGACACGCTCTACGGCAATGACGGAACCGATACGCTTTACGGCCGCCAGAACGATGATGCGCTGTGGGGGCAGGCCGGAACCGACACGCTCTATGGCGGCGACGGCAACGACAATCTGAATGGCGGCGAAGATGCCGACACCGTTGACGGCGGCAATGGCGCCGACGTGGTGAATGGCGGGCTTGGCGCCGATACGCTGGTCGGCGGAACGGGCGCGGACACGTTCGTGTTCAACACCACGCTCGGCGGCGGCAATGTCGATGTGATCGTCGCCTTCTCAGCGGTGGATGACATCATCCATCTTGATACAAGCATCTTCACCGGCATCGGTTTGGGCGCGTTGGCCGGCAATGCGTTTGTCATCGGCGCAGCTGCGGCCGATGCGGACGATCGCATCATCTACAATTCCGCGACGGGTGCGCTCTTCTACGACGCGGATGGCGATGGCGGTGGCGCTGCTGTGCAGTTCGCGACGCTCGGCATCGGCCTTGCGCTCACCAGCGCCGACTTCTTCGGCATTCCGGGCGGTGGTCCGTAACGAGAGCGGTGTCAGCAGCGGCGCTAGGTCAGCGCCGCTGCGACAACCCAAATGCCAATCGCGGCGAACACCAAAGCCGCGCCGATGCGCACGAACTTCAGCGGCACGACCTTGGTCACGGCTTCGCCGAGAAAGACGGCGGGCACGTTTGCCAGCATCATGCCCAACGTGGTGCCGGCGGTGACGACGAGGATGTTCTCGAACCGCGCCGCCAGCAGAGACGTTGCGATCTGCGTCTTGTCGCCGATCTCGACGAGGAAGAATGCAGCCAGCGTCGTGAGGAAGACGCCGCCCGCATTTGTGCTCTGTGCGCGCTCGTCTTCTTTGTCGGGGATCAGCGCCCAGACGGCCATGACGATGAAGGCGCCGCCCACCGCGATTTGAAACCAGGCGCCGGTCAGCCAATCAGCGATGAGGAAGCCGAGTGTTGCGGCCGCTGCGTGATTGAGCGCTGTTGCGACCAGAATGCCCAGAATGATCGGCACGGGCTGGCGAAAGCGCGCGGCGAGTACGATGGCGAGCAATTGCGTTTTGTCGCCGATCTCGGCGATCGCGACGAGGGCGGTGGAAACGCCAAAAGCTTCGAGCATTGAAAACGTCCGGGGCCTGAACTGACGCGACAACACACGCATCAGGCGGCCCGCGCCTGACGCTGCATTGTCGGTCTCGCCAATCCGGATCAAATGATCCGCCGCGCGCGCCATAGTCCGAGGACTAAGTGTGTTGACGCGGGCGCCGTTTTGCGCGGCCGGCTACTCCCCGATAACGGGCGCTACATAAGTCTGCGCGGCAGCAACGTCAAACGTGCGAGGCGCTCGCAATCTCAGACACTCGCTTTTGGCTTCGCTGCCAGCACTGCAAGCAGCGCCACCAAGCCGGGTGCTGCCTGCATGTAGAGGATGCTCGTCTTTGCGGTCAGTCCGCCATACACGCCAGCCGCGATGACGCTGAGCGTGAAGAAGATCATGAACGCGCGATTGTTGCGCAGCGCGCCCCAGGTGAGGCCGGCGGCGAGGATGCCATTATAGAAGCCTTGATTGGCCGCGAGCACGGCGGTTTGTTCAGCGATTTCCGGCGTCAACGCAAAGACGCTCTGTCCGATTGGCCCGGTCCAGAGAAACATCTCCAGCACCAGGAAGCCGACGTGCAGTAGCGCGACGAGAATAACGAGGCCGCGGGCCAGAACGCTCATGATCGCCCCCAACGAAAAACGGGCCGAGCTTAGCTCGACCCGTTTATTCTGTCTCAGGCTCGCTTGGCGCTTAAGCGAAATTGCGCTTAAGGTCGTTGACCGCTTGGCCGACCAGCGCGCCTTGCGTCTGGTCGTTCATGCGCTCGCGGATGAGCTTCTCCGCCGCTGCGACGGCAGCTTCGGCAGCTGCGGCGCGCACTTCGTCGGCAGCCTTGGTCTCGGCCGATTTGATGCGATCTTCCGCTTGCTTCTCGCGGCGCGCCATCGCCGCCATCATCGACTGGCGAGTCTCTTCGGCCACGGCTGCGGCTTGCTCTTTCGCTGCATCGACCAGCGCCTTGGCTTCCGCTTCGGCGCGCGCACGCTTGGCTTCATAGTCAGCCAGGAGCTTTTCAGCCTCCTCGCGCATGCGGCGCGCTTCGTGCAGTTCGTTGGCGATCTGCTCGCGCTGCTTGTCGAGGCCGCCGGCGATCATCGACGGCACCTTCAAATAGACCATGAGGCCAATGAAGAGCGCCAGGGCGAGGAAGGCGATTTCTGTCGCTGTGATCTCCATCACCTGATCCTCAACCGTTAGCCGGCACGAGCTTGGCGGCGATGTCGCGCGCCAGCGTGTCAGCGATGCCCGGCACGTCCGCCAGAGCCTTGCCGCGCGCTTCGTTGACGCGCTTCTCAGCCGTCTCGATGCGCTCCGCCAGACGCGTTTCTGCCGCCGCTTGCTCGGCCGTCAGCTTCGCTTGCACGTCAGCGCGCGCCGCATCGACCATCGCGCGCGCTTCCGCCCGCGCCTTGGCCGTGGCCCGCTCCATCGCCACGCGTGCGTTCTCCGCGTCGGCGCTTTTCTGCGCCGCTGCGTCGAGATCGCTTTGCTTGGCTGCAGCGCGCTTGGTCAGCACTGCCGCCACGTTCGGCACGATGAACTTCGAAACGAAGAAGTAGAGCGCGATGAACGTGATCGCGAACCAGATGAGCTGGCTCGGATAGAGCGATGCGTCGAGCGGCGGGAAGACATCGCTGTGCGCGGCGGCGTCGGCGGCGTGAGCCGCGTCGGCGCCGTGTGCAGCAGCGTCAGCCGCGTGAACGTCGGTGGCTGGATCAGCCATGAGCTTCAAGCGTCCTTATTAGACGACGAACAGCAGGATGAGTGCTACGGCGAGCGAGAAGATGCCGAGCGCTTCCGTGAGCGCGAAGCCCAGGATGAGGTTGGTGAACTGGCCCGGCGCTGCCGATGGGTTGCGCATGGCGCCCGACAGGAAGTTGCCGAAGATGGTGCCGACGCCGATGCCGGCAAGGCCCATGCCCAAGCAGGCGAGACCAGCGCCAATGTACTTTGCTGCTTCCGGATCCATTGTGAACTCCCAGGTTGGATCTTGAAAAACTTACTCAGTGGCCGGGATGCAGCGCGTCGTTCAAGTAAACGCACGTCAGCATCGCGAACACATAGGCTTGGAGGAACGCCACCAAGAACTCGAGCGCGTAAATCGCGACAACGAGCGCCAGCGGCACCACGGAAAGAAGGCCCATCAGAGCGCCCGCGCCGATCATCATCGGCACGAAACCGGCGACGACTTTCAGCAGCAAGTGGCCGGCGAAAATGTTGGCCCAAAGACGAATGGCGTGGCTGAGCGGGCGCGAGAAGAACGAGATGATCTCGATCGGCACCACGAACAGCAGCATGTACCAAGGCACGCCCGATGGCGCGAACACCTTGAAGAATTTCAGGCCGTTCTTAACGAGCCCGACGACGATGACGGTCAAGAACACCATCACCGCCATCGTGGCGGCGATGATGATCTGGCTGGTCGGCGTGAAGATGTGGTGGATACCGAACACGCCTGGGAACATGCCCAGCATGTTGGCCATGAAGATAAACAGGAAGAGCGTGAAGACGAACGGGAAGAACTTCTTGACGCCTTCGTCGCCCGTGGTGTCGCGCACCATGCTGTGGATGAAGCCGTATGCGCCCTCGGCCACGACTTGTGAGCGGTTCGGGATCAAAGCGGCCGGCTTCAGCGCCGAATAGAAGAACCAAGAGACCAGGCCCACACCCGCCACCATTGCGAGACTCGCATTGGTGAAGCTGGCGTCCACGCCAGCGATATCGAACGTGAAGATCGGTTCGATATGGAACTGCTCAATCGGATCGTTCGCCACTTGGCCCGCTCAGTCCTCTTCGTCGTCCGGAATGGACGGCGCATTGGGATCGACCGGGTGGGCTTTGGAATATTCGCGCGCCGTGCGCACCATATTCCAGACCCCCGCCGCGGCCCCGAGCAACAAACCGATCAACAATCCCCCCGGCGTCGTGCCGAGAAAATAGTCGATCCCGTAGCCCAAGAGCCCGCCGACAATCACCCCCGCGCCGAACTCTCCGCCAATGCGGAACGCCAAGCCTGCGGCGCTCTGCGGTGGAGTGCTCTCGGACCCGTCCTCACGACGCGCCGCGTCGATGCGGCGGCGAAGATTGGAGAGGTCGTCCTCGGGCGGTTTTCTATCAGCCATAGAACGGTCGATGCACGAATGCGGGCGACTCTTTCAAGCCCCCCGTTTCACGCGCGCGGAAACTAGCAGGGAAGCCCCGGGGGTCAAGGAAACCCGGATGCGACATTTGCTGCGTTTTCGGTCGCGCAGGGGAGGTTTGCGCGAATGCCGAAATGCTTGGGGAAAAGCTGTCCCCGGAACGGTTTGGACGAGGGCTATTCCGCCGCCAGCGCCTGAGCGCGGCCGAGATCGACGCTGACCAACTGGCTGACGCCCTGTTCCGGCATGGTCACGCCATAGAGCCTGTCCATGCGCGACATGGTCACCGGGTTGTGGGTGATGACGATGAAGCGCGTGGACGTCAGCCGCTTCATCTCCTCAAGCATGCGGCAGAAGCGATCGACATTGGCGTCGTCGAGCGGCGCATCGACTTCGTCCAGCACGCACAAAGGCGCCGGGTTGGCGAGGAAGACAGCGAAGATCAGGGCGGTGGCCGTCAACGCCTGTTCGCCGCCGGACAGCAGGTTCAGGTTCGTCAGCCGCTTGCCCGGCGGCTGGGCGAAGATTTCCAAGCCCGCCTCGAGCGGATCCTCACTCTCGGTCAGTTTCAACGCCGCTTGGCCGCCTTCAAAGAGAGTGGCAAAAAGCTGCGCGAAATGGGCATCCACTTCTTCAAACGCTCGCAACAGACGCGCCCGGCCTTCATTGTTCAGCTTAGTGATGGCGCTGCGTAGCTTGGCCACGCCTTGAGCGACGTCGTTCTTTTCCTTCGTCAGCGTCTCGATGCGCTCCTGCGTTTCGGCCAGCTCTTCCTGCGCCCGCAAGTTCACCGGCCCCGCCGCATCGCGCTCGGACTTCAGGCGCTCAAGCCGGCGCTCGACCTCATTGATCGGCGCGGAACTCAGCGCGCTCGATAGCAACCCGCCAGCCGCTTCCGCCAGCGCTTCCGGCGCTTTGCCCGTCTGCTCGCGCGCTTGCGTGGCGATATCTTCAACCCGCGCACTCGCGCCGCTTGCGTGCGCCTCAGCGCTCGCGCGACGCTCCCGCGCCGCGGCGTGGCCTTGCTCCAGCGCGCGGGCTTGCTCGGATGCGATCCGCGCAGCTGTTTCGCCCTCGGCGACACGGTCGCTGGCTTCGGCGCGGCGCTGCTCAGCGCCGGCGGCTTCTTCCATCAAGCTATCGAGCTTCGAGCGTGCTTGTTCGGGTGCGGACTTCGCGGCGTCGCGGCGTTCCTCAATCGCGTCCAATTCGCGCGACAAAGCCTCAAGCCGCGCCTTCGCGTCGCTGATCCGGGTGCGCCATTGCGCGCTCTCGGCCTCAACCACTTTTCGCCGCGCATCGCGCTGGGCTTTATCGCGGACCAGCGATTGCGCCGCTGCTGCTGCTTCCGCCGCCGCCGCACGCGCTGCTTCAACGCTTTCGCGCGCTGCGCTCAGATCTTCCGCGCTCGGAGCAGGGCCACCATCCGGCGTTTCGCTCGTCGCACTTACTGCCGCGCGCGCGTCGTTCAGTTCGGCATCAAGCGTCTGCCCCTGCGCTCCAAGGTCGGCGCGGCGCTCGGCCAAGCGCGCGATCTCCGCTTCCAGGCGCTCAACTTCGCGCGCCGCTGCCGCTTCAGCTTGCGCCGCCTTAGGCGCTTCAGTGCGAAGCGCGCGCGCCTTAGCGTCGAGCGTTTGCCGCTCGGCCTTTGCCGCTTCCCAAGCCGCCTTTGCGTTCTGAAGTTTTTCTTCCGCCGCTTTTAGCTCAGCGCGCGCAGCGGCAAGGCGGTTCTTGTGCTCAAGCCGCGCCGCGGCTGGTTGCGGCGCTTCGGCGGTGCGGACGAAGCCGTCCCAGCGCCAGAGATCGCCTTGCTTGGACACCAAACGCGCCCCGGGCGGCAGTTGCTTCGCCAGCGCCGCACCTTCTTTCGCATCGACGATGCCGATCAGCGCCAAACGCGCTTCCAATGCGCCGGGCGCTTTCACAAATTGCGCTAATGGCTGCGCGCCGCTGGGCAGCGAAACAGCTTGCGCCTTTGCGCCGCTCCAGCGCGCCGGCGCTTCGGCATTGGTCGACGCATCGAGATCGTCGCCGAGTGCTGCCGCGAGCGCGTGCTCGTAGCCAGGCTCAACGTCCATCGCCGCCATCACCGGCGGAAACTTGGCGTTCTCCAGCGGCGACAACTTCGCCAGCGCCTTCACTTCCGCATCGAGCTCGCTGAACGCACTTTCTGCCGCGCGATAGGGGGTAAAGGCCGCATCGACGGCGCCCTCGGCGTTCTTCAGCGCGCGTTCGGCTTCAGCGAGGTCGGCGCGGAGTGTGGCGTTCGCTTCGCTTGCCTTCTTTGCTTCGGACTTTGCTTTGGCGACGCGCGTTTCGGCGTCGTCCGAGGCGGGAAGAGCGCTCATTTGGGCGTCGAGCGCACGTTTGCGTTCTTCCACCCGCGCCAACCGCGCACGCGCGGCGTTCGCGGTGTCCGTCAGCGCCTGCTCCCGAGCGCGTTGCGCTGCAACGCTGGCGGCGATGGCTTCCAGCTTCGCTTCTGCTTCAGCGCGCTGCTTCGCAGCCGCATCCGATGCGTCCTGCGCGAATTTCAACGCCGCTTCGGCCTTTGCCGCATCGGCAGAGCCCAAAGCGCCCGCTTCTTCGCTGAGGCGCGCAAGTGCTGCTTCGGAGTCCTGCACCAAAGCTGACAGCCGGTCCGCTTCATCGCGCGCGCGCTGAGCGTCCGCATCGCAGCGTTCGATCGCCGCCTGCGCTTCGCCCAGGTCGCGCTCCAGACCGACGCGTACACCTTCGAGGCGCCGCAACACGGCCGCGGCGATCGCTTCTTCCTCGCGCAACGGCGTCAGTGCTTCGCGTTTCTCATCGGCCGCGCGCTCAGCCGCGCTCGCTTCCGTCGCCGCTTGCGCTGCGGTACGCTCCGCTTCGCGCAGAGCGCCTTGCGCCTCGGCTTGGCGTTCGCGCGCTTCCATCCAGCGGCGATGCAGCAGCAGTGCTTCCGTCTCGCGCAGCGTCTGCGCCAAGCCGCGATAGCGTTCAGCCAAGCGTGCCTGCTTCTTCAAGCTTGCCGCCTGCGACTCGATTTCGGCGAGCACCTCATCGAGCCGCGTGAGATTGGTTTCCGCCGCTTTGAGCTTTAGGTCAGCCTCGTGCCGCCGCGCATGAAGCCCCGCTATGCCAGCCGCATCTTCCAAGATGCGTCGGCGGTTTTGCGGCTTCGCGCCGATCAGTTCGCTGATTTGTCCTTGCCGCACGAGGGCAGGCGAGTTCGCGCCTGTGGCCGCATCCGCAAACAAAAGCTGCACGTCCTTCGCGCGCACTTCCTTGCCGTTAATGCGATAAATCGAACCCAGGCCACGCCGAATGCGCCGCGTCACTTCGAGCACGTCTTCTTTGTTGAAAGGCGCCGGTGCACGACCCGCAGCGTCTTGCAGCACGAGCGTTACATCCGCGTGCTCGCGCGATGGTCGCCCGGCGCTGCCTGAGAAGATCACATCGTCCATGTCGGTCGCGCGCATGGACTTGGCGCTGGTTGCGCCCATCACCCAGCGCACCGCTTCCAACAAGTTGGACTTGCCGCAACCGTTCGGGCCGACGACGCCGGTCAGGCCTTGTTCGATCGGCGCTTTCGCGGGATCGACAAAGCTCTTGAAGCCGTGGAGGCGCAGCTCGGTGATATGCACGTTGCCGCGCGCCTCGTCTTATTCCGCGGCCGCCGCGTCGATTGCGCGGGCGAGGTTTTCATAGGTCGGCGCTTGTTCGAAGCGCACGCCATTGATGATGAAAGTCGGCGTGCCGGTGACGCCGAATTGCTGAGCGCTCTCGCCATTGGCGCGCATGCGATCGGCCGCGCCGTCCGTATCGGCGATGCACGCCAGCACTTGCTCTTCAGTCAGGCCAACCGCGCCGCCGATCTCGACGAACTTGCGGCGCACGCCGTCCATCGAACCGCTGGCGAACGTCGCCTGCTGCTGGCGGAAGAGTTCGCCGACGCGCGCGTAATATTGCTCCGGCGTCGCGCCACCGCAGCGCGCGAGTTGGAAGCCGGCGACTGCCACCACCGCCGGCGCCGTCGGGAATTCGCGCAGGATGAAGCGGATGCGGCCGGTGTCGATGTAATTGGTCTTGAGTTGGTCCCAGGATTCCTCGTGCACTGCCGCGCAGTGCCCGCACGTCGTTGAGGCGTACTCGATGACAGTGACCGGTGCGTCGGCCTCGCCAAGCACCATGTCATCTTCGCTGATGCCAGCGCCGCCGCCTGCGCCATTGCAGCCGGCAAGCCCCAGAACACCAAGCGCGCTCGCGCCCAAAAGCAATTGACGACGGCCGACAGCGAACATGCAGAAACCTCCAGATGTGGCCGGGAGGCATAGTGTTTTTTCGCGGGCGAGGAAACCTCAGCCCTGCTTCACCGCGCGCCCAAGTCGCATCAGCGCCGATTTCAGGCCGGGGTCGCCGACCGGGTCAAGCGTCCGCGCCAAAGCGGCTTCCTCGACCGAGGAAAGGGGCGTGCGAAGCGGGCGGACGTTGCCCTTGGGCTTCGCCGCGGCCGTGCGCTGTTCGATTTTGACGGATTTCACCTTCGCGCCGGCCACTTTGAGCCGCTCGATCAGGAGCGGGGCCTGTTGCTGGAGGAAGGGGGCAAGCGCGCCCGGCACCTTCAGGGTCAGCACGCCGCCGACCAATTTGTCAGGCGCTGCACGCGAAAAGCTCTCGCCGGCGACTTCCGCCCAGCGGCGCTTCAATTCGTTGATCCCCATGCCTTCGTCCTTCAGGAAGGGCTTCAGCACGGCGGTGACGCTCTTGCCGGCTTTCGGGGGCGGGGCGATCGCGCCCTTGCCGCGGCGGGCCGACAGCGCCTGCGCGGCGCGAGTCTCCGCCTTCGGATCGGCAGCCGGCGCATAGGCCGGGCGGAAGCGTTCTCGCAGTGACATGGGACCCCAGAGCGAATCGTAAATTCGTGAAAGAAGGGTAAAGACAGCCCATGCCCGCGCTTGCCCGTCAGCCCCGCCGCCCTGTGGATAAGTTATCCACGACTCGGGATAAGTCTCGGGAAAAACTCCGGAAATCATTGCTTTCCTGGTACGACCTCGGCGGTCGAGAGCTGCCCTGGCGGGTCCGCGGCGGCCGTGCCGATCCTTACCGAGTCTGGTTGTCCGAGATCATGCTGCAGCAAACGACGGTCGCTGCCGCCGGCCCGTACTTCGCCCGATTTCTCGAACGCTGGCCGGATGTGGCGGCGCTGGCGGCTGCGCCAAGAGATGATGTGCTCAGTGCCTGGGCGGGGCTCGGCTACTATTCTCGCGCCCGCAATCTCCATGCGGCGGCGCAGAAGCTGGCGGCTGAAGGTTTCCCTGAACCTGAGGAAGGCTGGCGCAAACTGCCGGGCGTCGGCGCCTACACGGCGGCGGCGGTCGCGGCGATCGCTTACGAGCTTCCGGCAAACGTGGTGGACGGCAATGTCGAGCGGGTGATGGCGCGGCTCCGGGCCGTCGAGACGCGGTTGCCGGACGCCAAGCCCGAACTCAAAGCGCTCGCCGCCGAACTCGTGACCGCCGATCGCCCCGGCGACTGGGCGCAGGCGCTGATGGATCTGGGCGCCACCGTCTGCACGCCGAAATCGCCGAAGTGCGATCTCTGCCCGTGGCGCTCTGACTGCGCTGCCTTCGCCAAGGGCGCACCCGAAACCTATCCGCGCCGCGTCGCCAAGGCCGAACGCCCACAGCGTTACGGCGTGGCGTTTCGCATCGAACGAGATGGCCAGCTTTGGCTCGTGCGCCGACCCGACAAAGGTCTGCTCGGCGGCATGGCTGCGCTGCCGACAACGGAGTGGCGCGAGAAGAAGTGGACGCGCGCCGAAGCTCTGAAACACGCGCCCGCGTCCGGCGCCTGGAAGAAGATCGGCGCGGTGGCGCACGTCTTCACGCACTTTGCGCTGACGCTTGATGTATATGAGGCCGACGCGAAAATGCGCGGCGATGGATGGTGGGCGGATGAAAGCTCACTACCGACCGTGTTCAAGAAGGCAGCACAGCTGGGGAGAGACTGATGCACATGCCGGGCTTCATGACGATGGTCCTGATCTTGCCGGTGATCATCATTGGTCTGATCGTGTTCTTTGTGATGCGCGCGACCAAGCGTAGCCGCGAACGCAGCGCGGGCACGGAGAAGCGTCAATGAGCGCGTCATACGAAGGCGGTTGCTCGTGCGGCGCGGTGCGCTATCGGCTGAAGGCTGCGCCGATGATCACGCATTGCTGCCATTGCACCGATTGTCAGAAGCAAACCGGCGGCGCGTTCGCGATCAATGCGCTGATCGAAACTTCGAACATTGAAATGCTGAGTGGCGAGCCGATTGTTATCGACATGCCGAGCCCGAGCGGGCGCGGCCATGAGATTCATCGCTGCGGCAGATGCGAAGTGGCGCTGTGGAGCGATTATGGGCGACGCCCGTATCTGCGCTTTGTTCGCGTTTCGACGTTGGATGAGCAGCACGCGATCGCGCCGGATGTGCATATCTTCGTGAGATCGAAAGTCCCGTGGGTGCGTCTGCCGGAGGGCGCGCGCGCGTTCGAGATTTTCTACGACATGAAAGCCGAATGGCCGCCGGAAGCGCTCGAACGTCGCGACGCAGCTTCTGCTGCAGCGAAGGCCTAAAACAGCGAAGGACGCGAGGGGGAGCTGCCTCGCGTCCTTGCTTGGTTCGATCGCGGCGTTTGGCTCTACGCGACGATCAGAGCGGCCTGGTTCAGAGTGGCGAACGCGACAGGAAGGAAAAACGCGGTCGCGAAAACCAGGCTGTGGAACTTAGCGGTGAATGCGGCGGTCATTTGCGTCGGCGTCCCTTGTTCGATGAGAAGAAGGTAGCGACGGGAAGAACGGGGCGCTGTGACCGTGGGCACGCGACGTCAGTCGCCGCCGAGACGGTCCGCTAACCAGCGAAGCAAGTAGTTCGCAATCTCATCGTTCGGATGTTCATCGCCGCAAGAGCCTGCGAGCCAGGTTTGGCTGCCATCTACGAGCCGCTCGCTCAAATAGCCCGGACCGTCGGCGCACACATGAATAACATCGCGTGTTGGGTTCATGTACCCGCGCCGCGCACCTCGTACATAAGCGCTATCGGCGAACGTCGCGATGCTTTCGTACTCACTGGGCTCTAGCGCAAAGCGCTCGCGTCGTGTCACACGCCACTCTGTTTGGGAGTGGCCGTAGAGCCAGACGACTTCGGCCCAAGCGCCATCGGCCGCGCCTACAAAAGTCATCATGTAACCACGACCGCCGAGAGCGGGCGCGCTTGAGAAGCGCAATACGTCGCGGTCAATCTCGGAAATGCGCGGCGCATTCAAATCTTGCGCAATATCTCCGGTCATGTCGTGTGGCGGGTCGCCAGTACCGGTGAGTGGTCGAAGTGTGTCAGCGTGCGCGACTGCCGCGCCAAAGAACATCACCCTGCAAAGCAGCAGCGCCCGCATCAGCCCGCCCGCGATTCCTGGATCAGCGATTTCAGCTTATCGCGCGCGACGAGCTTGATGCCGGCGCGGCCCATGCTGATCCAGCCTTCATCGACCCATTCGTGCAGCTTGCGGTTCACCTTCTCGCGGCTGGCGCCGATGCGGCGGGCGAGTTCGGTTTGGGTGAGCGTGACGCTTGCGCCATCGCCGGCCTCTTCCATCAGGCGCAACGCTAAGCGTCCGCCGAGATCGAGCGTGTGCGCGTCTTCAAGCGCAGAGTCCGCGTGGCGCAAACGGCGGCTCATCTCGGCGATCAGTTTCAGCAGCGCTTGTGGTTCGCTTTCGAGCGCGGCGATCGCTTGGTCGCGGTGGATGCGCAGGAAGCGTGATTTACGGATGGCGCAAATGTCTGCCGAGCGCGTGCCGCCGTCGAGCACCGCCATTTCGCCGATCACCGCCGGCGGCATCAGCGACGCCATCCGCACGTCCTTGCCGGACTCCGTCGACGTGCGCACTTCGACTTCGCCTTCGAGCAGAACGTAGAGCGCATCGCCCTTGTCGCCCTTGGCGAATAGGAGTTTGCCGGACTCCACCGTGCAGGGCTGGCCCTGCTTGGCGAGCCGCTTCAGCGTCGCTTCTGAAAGCGCAGCCATAAGCTCCGCCTTCGCCAGCGCCGCCTCGACGTTCTGGAGGTCAATCTTCTCCGCCATAGCGGCGCGGACATTGATCGGGGGCTCCGTCTGCGTCAATCATCTGCGGGATTGTGGGGTGTGCGCAGGCGGGGGAGACGGCGAATGCGAGTGCTGTTCGGGATAATCCTTGCGGGTGCCTTGTCGGCGTCGGCGCTGGCGCAAACCGTGGTCACGCTCCCACAGCCGCCAGGCCTCGGTGGGTTCGAGTTTCGCGCCAACCCGGATGCCGTTCGCGCGTCGACTCCCGCGGTGGAGTGGGAGGTCATCTCCGATCCCGAGCTTCGTCGCGGAACAATGCGCAGCCGCGCGCCGGTGACGGAGTTGGAAGGCGTGCCCTTTGTGGCCACCATCGCATTCGCAGCCGATCAAACGACATTCATCCGGCTCACCGCGAACGTGCCGCTGTCGCGCCGAGAGTGCGAAGCGACGCATCGCCGTATCGTTGAAGCGCAGATCGCGGTGCGTGGTCAGTTCTTTGGCCGACAATACCTCCATCGTTTCTACGATGACCCGGACGCGCCGACTGGCCGCATGGATGGCAATGTTTTCATTCCATCGCCCGGCGTCGATGCACGCGCGATTGATGTGGTGATGCCAGCCGCTTCGCCCGAAGGTTTCGCGTCCCTGATTGAGAAATTCAATTCGGGCGATCGTTGGTATTTCGCGTCGAGTGGGCCGGCCACAACCGTCACCGCCTTCTTTTGGAAACGTGATGGCGCCGACGAGTGCCGCTTCAACATCGCGGCCACCGATCGCGGCGCAGGCTCGGGCGCGCTGCGTGTAGCTGCAGGCGAAGGCGGGGAGCAGCGCTTGCGCGATCGCTTGGCGCAAGCCGAGTTCGAGCGGCCGCTCACTTATCTGAGCCGTCCGAGCTCAAGCGATGCATCGCGCTACTATCCCCCGCGTGCGCTTGATCGCGAGGTCCAAGGCGACGTGGTGTTGAATTGCCTGGTGCTTGCTGACGGCACGGTGGATTGCATGATTTTAAGCGAGACGCCGCCTGACCGCGAGTTCGGCAGAGCCGCCTTGCGCATCGCGCGGCTTTTCCGTGCCGACGTGTTCAGCGGCTCTGTCGGCAAGCGCACGGAAATCACAGTGCCCTTCAGGCTCGCGAGTTAGGCGCTCGGCGCGGTCGCCATTTGGCGGCGAATTTCACGGCGGAAATGGTCGATCGGCTGCGGGCCTTTTTTGGTTTCCAGGCTCCAGAACGTCCAGCCATTGCAGGCCGGTGCTTCGGCGGCCAGGGCGCCGACGCGGTGGATGGAACCGGTGACGTCGCCCATCACCAGCGAACCGTCGGCGCGCACGCGCGCGCGCTTACCGTTCGGCGCAACGAGCCAGCTGCCCGGATTGATGAAGCCCGCTTCGATCACTTGTCCGAATGGCACGCGCGGCTCTTCCTTCTTCGACTTGGTGATCTCCAAGTCTTCCACAGCAATTGGTTTGATTTTCTTAATGCGGGCTGTAGCGGCGGCGGCGTAATCGGGATCGCGCTCGATGCCGATGTAATGACGGCCCAAGCGCTTGGCGGCAGCGCCGGTGGTGCCGGTGCCGAAGAAGGGATCGAGCACGACTTCGCCTGGCTTGGTTGTCGCCAGCAGCACGCGGTGCAGCAAAGCCTCCGGCTTTTGCGTCGAGTGCAGCTTGCGGCCTTCGCGATCTTTCAGGCGCTCTGAACCGGTGCAGATCGGCAGCGTCCAATCGGAGCGCATTTGCAGATCGTCATTGAGCATTTTTAGCGCGTCATAGTGGAAGGTGTATTTCGCTTCCTTCGAGCGCGCCGCCCAGATCAGCGTCTCGTGCGCGTTGGTGAAGCGCGTGCCTTTGAAGTTCGGCATCGGATTGGTTTTGCGCCAGACGATGTCGTTCAAGATCCAATACCCGAGATCCTGCATCGCGGCGCCGAGACGAAATACGTTGTGATACGAGCCGATCACCCAGATCGCGCCGTTCGGCTTCAGAATCCGGCGTGCTTCGGTGAGCCAATCGCGCGTGAACGCGTCGTATTCGGCAAAGTCGGCGAACTTGTCCCACTCGTCATCGACGCCATCGACGTTCGATTGATCCGGGCGCGTCAGCGCACCGCCAAGCTGCATGAAATAGGGCGGGTCGGCGAAGACCAGATCGACGCTGCCGTCAGCCAGCTTCCGCATCTCCTCGACGCAGTCGCCCTGGATGATCTTGTCTTTGAAGTGGCGCGCCATTGGTCCCCCGGTGGGGAGGGATTCAAGCTTGACCGGACTCGCGAATCAAGAGTCCGCGAGCCGTTAACCATCTTTTCCGCTGTTAAATTTTAGCCGGCTGGCCAGCGACCAAAGATAGACGATGAAGAAGAAGTACATGAAGCACTCTTCCATCTCGCTGGCGCGGCCGATGAAGGCCTCCAGCCGGAAGCCGTTGGCCCAGGCTTCGACGCCGGCATTGGTCAGCATCTTATCGATGCCCTTCGGCGCGCCCGAGACGAAGGCGAAAATCACAGGCGGCAAGCATGCCATCGTCGGCGCCCACCACCACGGCTTATCGATCAGGCCGCGGCCCTTGCGAAACATCTTCACAAGCGGATGCGCGATGCCGCCGACAACCATGCCGAGATAAAGCAAATTGCGCGGCAGCTGATCGAACAGCGCCGACGTGTTGTGAATGTTGGTCTCGAACTGGTCGTTATTCTCAGCGAACCATCCGCTCGCCACCCAGCGGAAATAGTGCTGACCCCAGCTTGTCTCTTCGCCGAGCAGATAGAGCACGCCGATAAACACAACGCCGAGCCACACACGCAGCCAAAGCGTCGGCGCGCGCGCACACATGACGCCGGCCATCATCAGAGCGATGGCGAGGAAGATGTTCTGCGTTGTCTCGGCGAGGCCGAATTCCCAGTTCGGATCGCCCGTACCCGGCAGCCGCGCCGAGCCCACCCACAACATTTCGTGCGGCAGCAAAGTCGCCGCGCCAATGAAGATCGCATAAAGCGCCAGGCACATGAGCCAGACGTTGCGGACGGAAATGTCGCCCGCGTCGGTGCTTTGAGGGGTGGTCATCGGCGCAAACTAGAAGCGCGCAGGGCAGGCGTAAACCGCGCCTCGCTTAGCCGGCGAGCTTCAGCTCCATCGCCAGCTGCACGGGCTTGAAGCTGCGCCGGTGAATGGCGCAGGGGCCGAGCGATTTGAGCGCCGCTTGGTGCTCGGGCGTGCCGTAGCCTTTGTGTTTGGAAAAGCCGTAGCCCGGATGCTCGGCGCAAAGCGCCGTCATCATCCGATCGCGCTCGACCTTGGCGATGATCGAGGCTGCCGAGATCAGTGGCAGATAGGCATCGCCATCGATCACGCACTCGACCGCGCACGGCAGATCAGGCGCCATATTGCCATCGATGAGCGCCGCAACGGGCCGCTCGGAAAGCGCTTCAAACGCGCGTTTCATCGCAAGATGCGAAGCGCGCAGAATGTTGATCGTGTCGATCTCTTCAACGCTCGCAACGCCAACGCCAACGATCCCGCACGCGCGGATCGCTTCATAGAGTTCGTCGCGCGCTTCGGCGCTCAATTGCTTTGAATCATCGAGCCCCTTGGGGCGCCCTTTTGCCGGCAGGATCACCGCCGCCGCCACCACCGGCCCGGCCAGGGGCCCGCGCCCCGCCTCGTCGATCCCACAAATCGCCATGGGCGGAAGATGGCCGGGATTCCGGGGTGGGGGCAAAGCAAGTCAGACTGGCTATTTGCTAAGGACGCTTGACAGCGTTGAGAGACACGGGTAAAGCTCCCTTGTCAGTGAGACAAGCACGCTTGATGGAGAGGGAAATGAAGCGCTGGAACCGGGGAGCTCTGATCGCCGTGGTGATCGCAATCGCCACCGCGACCGGCCTGCTGAACCAGCCTCGCGCCGAGGCGCCCGTCCAGGCGGCCGCGCCAGCGATCGAGGTGACCTATTCGCTTGAGACGATGTCGTTCGAGGTTCGCACTGGCGGCCTCGCCATCCAGATCGAAATCTAAGGAGCTGTCAGTGGGCGAGACCAATCCCCGCATCATCAGCAACGGCCGCCGTTACATGGGCAACATGGCCGTTGCTTCGGTCCTCTATACTGCCGCTGTATTCGGCGGCGCCTTCGCGATCCGCGACGACGACGCTTCGCAATGGGTGGCGATCGGAGCGGCGCTGCTGCCGCTTCTGCCGGCGCTGCTGATGCTGCGCGCGTACCTCATCTTCTTGAATGGCCTCGATGAGTTTCAGCGCCGTATTCAAACCGACGCGATGCTCGTCTCCGCCGCGATCGTCGGCTTCGGCTCCTTCGCTTACGGGTTTCTCGAGGAATGGGCTGACTTCCCGCACTTGCCGTTGATCTGGGTCTTGCCAGCTTTGATCGGCATTTGGGGTTTGGCCGCCTGCATCATCCGGCTGCGCTACAAATGAGCGCCGATACTCAACCCGGCGAGCAGCGCCGCCCGAAAGTGCGCTGGCTCATCTTGGGCGCCGCCGTAACCTTCGCGGTTCTCGCCTGTGCCGCGGCGATCGTGATCGTGATGCTCTATCGCGAGAACACGCCATTGGTGCTCGGCGCGGCGACAGTCGCGGGCGTCAGCCTTGAAGTGTTGCTGTGGACGTCAGCCGGCGTGTTCGGTTGGGGCTTTCTCGCCAAACGCCGCGAAGCGCTTGGGCGTTGGAAGCGTCGTCTGTTCGGCGGCAAGAGCGAGGCGGGCGAGCCATGAAAAACCGTCTCAAAGTTCTCCGCGCCGAGCGCAACTGGAGCCAAGCGGATCTTGCCGACAAGCTCGATGTCTCACGTCAAAGCGTGAACGCCATCGAGACCGGCAAATACGATCCATCGCTGCCGCTCGCTTTCAAGATCGCGCAAGTCTTCGGGCTCGCCATCGAAAACATTTTCAGCGCCGACGATGTCGCGCAAGCCGCTGAATAGGAGAGGCGCATGTCCGTTCTTCCCGCTTCGCAAAACAAGCGCCGCGCGCTTATCCGCACGCTTCTGTTCGTGTTCGGCGGCGCTCTGCTGGCGCTTACCGTCGCCATGCGCGTCTGGGACGCGCCGGTGCAAGGCGTTATCATTCCACTGATCGTGGTGTTCTGCATCTTGGCGATGCTGGAGTTCACCGTCTTCGATGAGTTCAGCAAACAGACCCACTATGTCGCGTGGTATTGGGGCAGCTTCGTGGGCGCTGTCGCTGTCGCCGTGATCCATATTCTTCTTGCATTCGAAGGTTCGGCCGCCAACGCCATCCGCAGCGTGATCGCCACGCAGATTGAGAGTGTTGATCCATCACGCGCGTTCCTGTCCGGCATGATGGCGACGTTGCTGTTCATGGTATTCGGCTTCGCCGCTGTCCGCGCCGTGACCTGGCTGCGCGACCGCTAACGCTCGTCACTCGCTAATTTCAACCAAGAAGGCGCCAAAAGCGCCTAGGGGAGTCTCATGTTCAATACCTCGGTAAAACTGGCGTTCGCATCGCTCGCGGCGTTTGCGCTCAACGCGCTGATCACGCCTGCCGACGCGCAGCCCTTCGCGCCGACGCGCTTCAGCGTCGAAGTGCGCGGCAATGGCCCGGACGTCATTCTCATTCCAGGCCTCGGCTCAAGCCGTGACGTCTGGGACGCGCAAGTGGCGGCCCTCGAAGGCACGCATCGTTTGCATCTCGTGCAGGTCGCGGGCTTTGCCGGTGAGGCGGCGCCTGCCACCACGACCGCGATGATCGATCCGCTCGTCGAAGAGCTTGCCGAATACATTGAGAGCTACACCTCGGGCCAAGCCGCCGTGATCGGCCACTCGATGGGCGGCCTCACCGGCCTTATCCTCGCGCGCCGCCACCCGGAACGCGTCGGCCGCGTGATGATCGTGGACTCGCTGCCATTCTTCAGCGCCATGTTCGGTCCGATGGCGACAGCGGAAGGCGTCGAGCCGCAAGCCCGCATGATGCGCGACCAGATCATCGCGCTCGATGCCGCCAGCTTTGCTGCACAACAACAGGTCGGCGTCCAGCGCCTGGTGAAGACCGAGAGCTATCGCCAGACGGTCGCGGATTGGAGCGTCGCCTCAGACCGCACCGCCTTTGCGCAAGCCATGTACGAAGTCATGACCACCGACATGCGCGGCGAAGTCGCCAACGTGCAGACGCCGCTCACCATCGTCTACGCCTACGATCCCGCCATGGGCCCGGAAGCGATGATCGACGGCCTCTATCGCGGCGGCTTCGGCTCCGCGCCGAACGCCACCTTCGTGCGCGTCGATGGCTCCTACCACTTCATCATGGTCGACCAGGCCGAGGCGTTTCAGGCCGCGATCGCCAATTTCCTCCGCTGACGAGGAGACCTAGATGCGCAACAAAAGGAAACCAATGTACCCCCACACAACCGCCAGGAGCGTCAATCCGATCAGCCAACGTGGGATATGCGGAAGGGAGTTGAGATGGGTCGGGCCATCCAGAGCGCCCGCTGCCGCACGAGGAGGCTCGGGCCACAGCAGAGGCGACTTAAACAACGCCGCAGCGTGCAGGACAAATCGTGCAGGCGTGAAGTCCTCTTTTGCGGTGAACTGGACCGCTTGCGCGGAGCCGTCGGTGCCTACACGAAAAAGGCCACCATGCTCGCCCATCTCTGGGATCGCGATTCCTGCGTCAGCGAACTCCATTCGTGAGATGTGAAATAGGTCACCGACATTGTTCACGCGCTGTCCGCGGAACTTGCCCCACAACCACCGCTTCAAGGGCGGCACAACAAACACGACCTTCTGAATCTGATTTGAAGCGATCAATTCACGTACTTCCCACGCTGTCGCCGGTTGTGAGAAGGGCACTGCGAAAATGATAGATGCCTCTTTCGCCACCAACTGGAAAACCGATGTCCAGTTGTCGTTGGTTGCAATCACGCGGCCGGGACCTTTCTGGCTCGCATCTCCGCCGATGGCGATGAGCGTGATGACCTTATCATAGGCATCGGCAATAAGCGTTTCGAGTGTCTTAGCGCCGCCATATCGGACCGCATCGATGTCGGTATGTCCCTCGCCAGTCAGACGAAAGCGCTTGTCGGTGAAAAACGGACGCAAATAGAGGCCAAACTTCACTTTGTCTCGTTCGCCTCTGTTCGCGATGAACGGAATAAGCTCTTGGGCGAAGCGGTCTCGATCAGCTTGCACGCGTGGGATGTTTAACCATCGACGCGGATACATGTAGAGCGCACCAAGCAGGCCGATCAGAGCGAGCCCGGCGCAGATCAACATTCCGATCAGGAAAACCCATCGCATAATGCCATCGGGCACGGCGTGGCCTAAGCGCGCACCGCGGAGTAACTCCAAGCCGACGCCTCCGATGACAATTAGACCGGCGATGCCTTCGGTCGGAAGGTAAGTGAAGACACGGCGTTGTGGGGGCGTGACGTTCGCGTCATGTGTAGGGGACTTCGATTGCGCTTCTGCCACACGGCGTCTCCGATCCACTACGCTGTTGATGGTAAGAACAGGGCAGTCGGCGAAATTGTTGGTGTAAAGCGAACGCTGCGACGCCCGTTTGGGCCGTCGGTCATTCTATTGTCTGGAGGACGGAAGGAGGCGCGCAAGCCATGTCAGAGCTGCTCCGCCCGCCATCACCATGAAGCCCATATAGGACATCGTTACGAACATCCCGGTCATGTTGCCTAGAGCGATGATTAAGCCAACAATCACTAGAAGCACGCCAAGTCCGTAGACGATTTCTCGCATTTTTCCCTCCCTGGTTATCGAGTTAGTCGCGGGCAGTGCACGGCTGTCAAGACAAGTTTTTTGTTGAGTTTCAGATTGGCGTCGGACGGGTGGCGCCAGCGACACGAGGGGCTTAGTGCGATTAAGCGGCGGTGAATCCCCGCTGACCGCTGATCGGGGTCGCGTTATGGGATGAAGGGTCGTTGATGCGCCCTGTAATCTTTCAATGCATTGGCTTGTTCTGCATGTGGCTTGATCGAAGGGGCGGGCGCCGGTACGCGTCCGCCCCATGGCCGCTACTAAAGCTCCCCGCTGTTTTCAGGACGTGATCCTGACGCTCCAGAATTACTGGGCCGAGCAGGGTTGCGCGATCCTGCAGCCTTATGACGAGCAAGTCGGCGCCGGCACGCTGCACCCCGCCACCACGCTGCGCGCGCTCGGCCCGAAGCACTGGCGCGCTGCCTACGTTCAGCCTTCCCGTCGCCCCAAGGATGGCCGCTACGGCGAGAATCCGAACCGGCTGCAGCACTATTACCAATATCAGGTCATCCTGAAGCCGAATCCGCCAAACTTGCAGGAGCTTTACCTGCAATCGCTTGCGCGCATCGGCATCGATCCGCTGCTGCACGACATTCGCTTCGTCGAAGACGATTGGGAAAACCCGACTGTCGGCGCCTGGGGTCTCGGCTGGGAAGTTTGGTGCGACGGCATGGAGGTGTCGCAATACACCTACTTCCAACAAGTCGGCGGCTTGGATGTGCGCCCGGTCAGCGGCGAACTCACTTACGGGCTTGAGCGCTTGGCGATGTATGTGTTCGGCGTCGATCGTGTTTACGATCTGCCGTTCAACGATCCCGATAGCGCAACGCCGCTTACCTATGGCGATGTGTTTCTCGAAAACGAGAAGCAGCAGAGCCGCTTCAATTTCGAACTGAGCGACGCTGATCAGAACCAGCGCTGGTTCAACGACGCCGAAGCGACAGCGAAGCGTCTTCTCGAAGCGGGCGCTGTGCTGCCGGCGTTCGATTACACGCTGAAAGCCTCGCACTTGTTCAATCTGCTCGACGCACGCGGTGTGGTGTCACCAACCGAGCGCCAAAGTTTCATCGCCCGCGTGCGTGACCTCGCGAAGGGGTGCGCTAAGGCCTGGGAAGAGTCGGAGACCGCGCAGTGACCCCGCAGAATGATGCGCGTCCCCCTCTCCCTTGCGGAGAGGGGGCAGGGGGTGAGGGGCGTTCAACCGCCGCGCCGCCGGCAAGCTCGCGCACCGTCAAGCGCGGCCACGGTTGGGCGCCCGCCTACGGCGAAGACCGCCAGAAGGATCACACGCGGACAAACGCGCGCGCCTCACGCCAGCGGAAAGAGATGACGCCGTCGGAGAGAGAGCTCTGGAAACTCCTGCGCTCCATCGTTGGTCACACCTTCCGCCGACAACCAGCCATCGGCGACTACGTCTTCGACTTCGCAAACTACGCCGCGCGGCTGCTCATCGAGATCGATGGCTCGATCCATGAGCGCCCCGACGTGCAAGCGAACGACAAAGCCAAAGAGATCTACGCGATCACTCAGGGCTTTCGCGTGCTTCGCTTCGCCAACAATGATGTTTGGGATCGTCCTGCGTGGGTAGTCGCCGAAGTGCGCGCTCGCCTTGCCGCCCCTCACCCCCCAACCCCCTCTCCGCAAGGGAGAGGGGGGGATGAAAGCTAATGCCCCAACTTCTTCTCGAACTCTTCTCCGAAGAAATTCCCGCGCGCATGCAAAAGCGCGCCGAGGAAGATTTGGCCAAGCTTGTCGGCGAAAAACTGAAGGCAGCTGGCCTCGACGCGAAAGCGATCAAGACGTTCTCGACCCCGCGCCGTCTCGGCCTCGTCATTGACGATCTGCCGAGCAAAGCGGCGGATGTGAATGAAGAGAAGAAAGGCCCGCGCGTCGGCTCGCCCGATCAAGCTATCCAGGGCTTTCTGAAGAGCGCTGGCCTCGCGTCGATCGATCAAGCGCAAGTGGTCGAGGACAAGAAGGGCGCGTTCTACGTCGCCAAGATCGAGCGCGCCGGCCGCGCGACGGCGGAGATCGTGCAAGAGATCGTGCCGGACGTGATCCGTGCGTTTCCGTGGCCGAAATCGATGCGCTCGGGCGTGAGCGATCTGCAATGGGTGCGCCCGCTGCACAACATTGCTTGCGTGTTCGACGGCAAAGGCGTGGCGATCGATGTTGACGGCGTAGGCTCTGAGCCGGTGACATGGGGCCATCGCTTCCACGCGCCGGACGCGATCAAAATCACCAACGCCGCCGACCACGCATCGAAGCTGCGCGCCGCGCATGTGTTGATCGATCGCGAAGAGCGCAAGAGCATCATTCTGGAACAAGCCAAGAAGCTCTGCGCCGCGAAGGGGCTGGAGTTGGTCGATGATATCGGCTTGCTTGAAGAAGTGTGCGGCCTGGTCGAATGGCCGGTGACGCTGCTGGGCGACATGGACCCGGCGTTTCTCGATTTGCCGGGCGAAGTCATCCGGCTCTCGATGCGCACGCACCAAAAGTATTTCGCCGTGCGCGATCCAAAGAGCGGCAAACTCGCGCCGCATTTCATCACGGTGGCGAACGTCGAAGCGAAGGACGGCGGCAAGGCCATCGCTGCGGGTAACGCGCGTGTGCTGTCCGCGCGGCTGAGTGATGCGCAATTCTTCTGGGAGAGCGATCAAAAGACGTCTCTCTACACCGACGAGCGCAAGGCGAAGCTGCAGAAGATCGTTTTCCACCAAAAGCTCGGCAGCGTCTGGGACAAAGCGGAGCGCGTGCACGCGCTAGCGCAGGAACTGTGCGCGGTGACGGGCGCCGATTCAAAGCTGGTGCAGCGCGCGGCGCTGCTCAGCAAGATGGATTTGGTGACGGAGACCGTCGGCGAGTTTCCAGAACTGCAAGGCCAGATCGGGCGCGAACTGGCGTTGATCTATCACGCGACGGGTGATGTGACTGCGCAAGGTATTGGCGTCCGCAACGAACACGAAAGCGTCGCCGCAGCTATCGAAGATCACTATCGGCCGCTTGGGCCGAATGATCGTGTGCCGACTGATCCAGTCGCGGTGACGCTCGCGCTCGCGGACAAGCTCGATACGCTCGCTTGCTTTTGGTGGATCGACGAACGTCCCACGGGCTCAAGCGATCCCTACGCGTTGCGTCGAGCTGCGTTGGGTGTCGTGAGAATTGTTCGAGATCGAAATCTGCGTATCAAGATGGCGATGGCGCTAGGCGCGCCTATCGCGCGAGCAATTGCTGAGGTCCACGCGACGCAATTCGGAGATTTCGCGGATCGCTTGCTCGACGTTCCAGAAATCGAGAGGCAAGTCCAAATAGACTTCCTCGATCAATATCAGAGCGCGGCCGTTGAGTACGCGTCGGACCCGAAGATCGCGCAGCATGCGTACACGGTGGCGCGTGACATAATCGCCTTCCTAGCCGACCGCCTCAAAGTCCAACTCCGCGACCAAGGTAAGCGCCACGATCTCGTCGACGCTGTCTTCGCACTCGGTGATGACGATCTCGTCCGCATCGTTGCGCGCGTTGAAGCGCTCGACGCGTTCCTGAAAACCGAGGACGGCGCGAACTTGCTCGCGGGCTACAAGCGCGCGGCTAACATCCTTGCGGCGGAAGAGAAGAAGCAGAAGTGGAGTGCCGACGACGCCCGAGGCGACGTCGATGCCTCCAAGCTCGTCGAGCCCGCCGAGAAGGCGCTCTACGAGGCGCTTGCCAAAGCGCTGCCGGCCGCGAAGGCGGCGGTGGAGAAAGAAGAGTTCGCCGCGGCGATGAAGTCGCTCTCCGGTCTTCGCGCGCCAGTCGATGCATTCTTCGAGAAAGTCATGGTGAACGCCGACGACGCTATGCTGCGGCGCAATAGACTTTTGCTGCTCTCTCGGTTACGCGAAGCGCTGTCCGCCGTGGCGGATTTCTCGAAGATCGAGGGCTGATAATCCTCCCCGCCGCGCGGGGAGGTGCTGAGCGAAGCGAAGCGGAGGGGCGCGTTGCGCGCGACTTCCCCCTCAGTCTCACGCTTCGCGTTCGACAGCTCCCCCGCTTCGCGAGGGAGCATGAAGGGCGAGCGAATGGTGCAGAAGCAATACGTCTATGGGTTTGGCGGCGGCGAGAGCGGGGGCGATGCTTCGATGAAGCCGCTGCTCGGCGGCAAGGGCGCCAATCTCGCGGAGATGGCGCGCCTCGATCTGCCGGTGCCGCCAGGCTTCACGCTCACCACCGAAGTTTGCACCGAGTTCTACAAGAACAATCGCGCTTACCCGGCGGAACTTAACGCTCAAGTCGATGCGGCGCTCGCAGCACTCGAAAAGAAAACCGGCAAACGCTTCGGCGATCCCGCTAATCCGCTGCTCGTCTCCGTGCGCTCGGGCGCGCGCGCGTCGATGCCGGGCATGATGGATACGGTGTTGAATCTCGGCCTCAACGACGAGACGGTCGAAGGCTTGGCCAAGCTCTCCGGCGACGCGCGCTTCGCGTACGATAGCTATCGCCGCTTCATCCAAATGTATTCGGACGTCGTGCTCGAACTGGAGCACGGCGTGTTCGAGGAAATCCTCGGCACGCATAAAGACACGAACGACTATCGCTCCGACGTCGAGCTCACGGCTGACGATTGGAAAGAAGTCGTGCGCGAATATAAGCGCGCGGTTGAGCGCGAACTCGGCAAGCCGTTCCCGGCCGATCCGAAAGAGCAGCTCTGGGGGGCTGCGGGTGCGGTGTTCTCAAGCTGGATGAACGATCGCGCGATCTTCTATCGTAAGCACAACAACATCCCGGAAAGCTGGGGCACGGCCGTCAACATCCAGTCGATGGTGTTCGGCAATATGGGCGAGACCTCCGCCACCGGCGTCGCCTTCACGCGCGACCCGAGCACTGGCGATAAGAAGTTCTACGGCGAGTATTTGATCAACGCGCAAGGTGAAGACGTCGTCGCCGGCATCCGCACGCCGAAGGCGCTGACCAAAGCGTCGCGCATCGAGATGAAGGAAGCGGGCGAGTCGCTCGAAGAGGCGATGCCGCAAGTCTTCGGCGAACTGGTCGAGGTCTATAAAAAGCTCGAAGCCCATTATCGCGATATGCAGGACATCGAGTTCACCGTCGAACGCGGCAAGCTCTACATGCTGCAAACGCGGAACGGTAAGCGCACCGCGAAGGCCGCGTTGAAGATCGCCGTCGATATGGCGAGCGAAGGGCTGATCACGCAGGACGAAGCCATCCTGCGCGTCGATCCGTCGGCGCTCGATCAGCTGCTGCACCCGACGATCGCTGAAAGCTACAAACGCGAGATCATCTGCAAAGGCTTGCCGGCTTCGCCAGGCGCTGCCGTCGGCATCGTCGTGTTCGATTCAGATGAAGCGGAAGAACTCGCCGGCAAGGGCGAGAAGGTCATCCTCGTCCGCGACGAGACCAGCCCTGAAGACATTCACGGCATGCACGCTTCGCAAGCCATCGTCACCGCACGCGGCGGCATGACCAGCCACGCGGCAGTCGTCGCGCGCGGCATGGGCCGGCCTTGCGTCTCCGGCGCTGGCGATTTGCGCATCGATATGAAGCTCGGCGAATTCCGCGCGCTTGGGCGCGTGGTGAAGAAGGGCGATGTCCTCACCGTCGACGGCTCGTCCGGCGAAGTGCTGTTGGGCGCCGCTGATATGGTGCAGCCCGAACTCACCGGCGATTTCGGCACGCTGATGGGCTGGGCCGATAAGGCGCGCCGCATGAAAGTGCGCGCCAATGCTGAAACGCCGTTCGATGCGGCGACTGCCGTTAAGTACGGCGCCGAAGGCATCGGCCTTTGCCGCACCGAACACATGTTCTTCGACGCCGAACGCATCGCCGCCGTGCGCGAGATGATCTTGGCGGAGAAGGAAAGCGCGCGCGTTGCTGCACTCGACAAGCTCTTCCCGCACCAGCGCGAAGATTTTGTCGGCATCTTCAAGGCGATGGGCGCACGGCCCGTCACCATCCGTTTCCTTGATCCGCCGCTGCACGAATTCCTGCCGCACACCGAAGAAGATTGCGAAGACGTGGCGAAGGCGACGGGCCTCGACGCGAAAGCGTTGCTCGCGCGCTCCAGGGAGCTTGCCGAAAGCAATCCGATGCTCGGCTTCCGTGGCTGCCGCTTGGCGATCGTCTATCCGGAAATCTACGACATGCAGGCGCGCGCGGTGTTCGAAGCGGCGTGCGATGTCGCCGAGAAGGGCGATGCGCCCGTGCCGGAAATCATGATCCCGTTCGTGATCACGCTGAAAGAGCTCGAAACGCTGCGTGCGCGCGTCGATGCGGTCGCGAGCGAAGTGTTCGCAAAGCGCGGTCGCAAGATTGAGTACCTCGTCGGCACCATGATCGAGTTGCCGCGCGCCGCACTGCAAGCCGGCAAGATCGCTGACGCCGCTGATTTCTTCTCATTCGGTACAAACGATCTCACGCAAACCACGATGGGTCTGTCGCGCGACGACGCCGGCAAATTCCTCGGCGCGTACGTCGACAAAGGCATGCTCGAGAAAGATCCGTTCGTGACCATCGATCCCGATGGCGTCGGCGAGATGGTGAAGATCGCCAGCGAACGCGGGCGCGCGTCTAAGCCGAACTTGAAGCTCGGCATTTGCGGCGAACACGGCGGCGATCCGGCGTCGGTGACGTTCTGCGAGAGCGTCGGGCTCGACTACGTTTCGTGTTCGCCGTTCCGAGTGCCGATCGCCCGCCTTGCCGCTGCGCAGGCTGCGCTCGCCAAGACACGCTCGTAGCCGGAACTACGCCAAACTGCGGTTCCAAATGGAACCGCCCACTTGCCAAGAGTCTTAACGCCTCGTCCGTTCGCCCCATACGGCCCGCTAGAGGCGTCAGGGGAGGGTGATGACGGCCGGTGCTGAGCGGAACCCGGTCGCCTGATGGGGCGCCCCTGTGGCCTTCGCGGAAGACCTCGATCCCGCCGCAGACGGCGCGCGCAGAACCCACCTGCGCGCTCGCCTCAGCCGTATTGCCGGCCGCGCCATCGACCTCAGATTGGTCCAAACTGACCCCGTCGGCGGCACCCTCACGTTACGTCAATCGGGAGCCGGGGCCGCGTCAGGTCGCCGCTGCCAAACTCGCCCGGTTGGTGAACTGGCCCGCGTCTCGCAAGGGTTTGGACGGTTTGGCCTTTCTCGCCGTGTCGGAGGCGCCGCGCTGACCGAAAGAACTCAGGGTCAGGGCCGCGAAGTCGAGACTATGAACAAAAAGTCAATCGCTCCCCGGACCCGCGTCCTATATCCAGCGCCTGGCTCGCCTCCCATTATTCGCGAGCCGAAACGTAATCACCTGTTGCGGAATATTTGGCGCTCATCTGTCCCAAATCTGCACAGCGTTAAGCGGGGCTTAATGACTTTCACGTTGTTCTGGCGACGATTGACTAATCTTGCGGACGAGATTCGGACCCAAGTGATGGTGGAAATCGATCGGAACCCTCTGGCCGTGCGCCAGGGTGCGGCGACGATCATGTGCCTTGCAGCCGCTGCGGTTGCGATGCCCGTGATCTCGCACCGTGCTGCTGAGCAGCGCGACGGCGCCGAATGGGCCGCCACCTCTACTGCTTTCCAAGCGCAGTTCGAGCAAAGCCTGCTTGCTGCCGCTGAACCGAACGCACGCATCGAACTGATCGCATCGCGCGGCCCGGATGGTTTACGCGCCCGTGGCTCGGCCACCGTGTTCGACACTGCCGACGCACGCGCCATGATGCTGCAAGCTGTCCTGCGTGGTCCGTCCGCGCCGGCAGAACAGCCGCGCACCGCCGAAACCCAGATCGACTCTCGCCAGCATGATTGCTTGGCCCGCGCGGTTTACTACGAAGCCCGCGGCGAGACCCAAGAGGGCCAAGTCGCCGTCGCCGAAGTGATCATGAACCGGACGCGCTCGCGCGCTTACCCGAACACGATCTGCCGCGTCGTCTATCAGGGCTCCGAACGCTCGACGGGCTGCCAGTTCACCTTCACCTGCGATGGCTCGGACCGTCACCGTCCGCGTGGCCGCGCCTGGGATCGCGCCCAGCGCATCGCGACTGCCGTCATGCTTGGCTACAACCGTCCGATGACGGGCGGCGCCACGCACTATCACACGACGGAAGTGAACCCGGTCTGGAACTCGGGCCTCGTCCCGACCACCCGCATCGGCGTCCACCAGTTCTATCGTTTCCCGAACAGCTCCGAGCGCGCCTACTACCAAGAAGCGCTTGAGCGTCGCCGTGGTTCCGGTCGTCGTGCAGCTCAGCCTGTCACGGATCTCGTCCCGGAAGCCGAAGCCGCCACACAAGGCGAGGCGCCCGTCACTGAAACGGAAATCCCCGCCACCACCGGCGAGGAAGTGGCGACCTAAGGTCGATCACAGATTTGGAATTCAAACGGCGAGCCGAAAGGTTCGCCGTTTGGCGCTCAGTCGTCGCCCATCATCTTCTTCACGCGTTCGCGTAGCGCGTTCGGGAAGAACCGCGCCGCGAACCGCGTGCGCTCCGCTTCGCGGCCGACCATGTAGTGAATCTCTTTGCCGTGCGCCGCATCCCACGCGCGTTCGGCCGCCATGCGCACCGGATAGATCGGCGTCTTGTTCTCCACGAGAGCATCGCGCACGCGACGGTTCGAGCCGGGTTCGGGAATGCCGTCGATGATCGGCGTATCCATGAACCACGGCATGAGGCTCACAACGCGCACGCCATAGCGGGAATACTCAACGTCGAGCGCTTCGGTGAGCCCGCGTACGCCGAACTTGGTGGCGCAATAGACCGACATGCGCGGCGCGCCCATGACGCCGGCAACGGATGCAACATTCACGATCCGCGCGCCGGGCGTTTCACGCAGCAGCGGCAATGCTTCGGCGCAGCCATTGATCACGCCTTTCAGGTTTACATCGAGCACGAGATCAATGTCGTCCTCCGGCATGTCTTCGAGCAGCCCGCCTTTGCCGACGCCCGCATTGTTGAACAGCAAATGCATGCGCCGGCCTGTCGCCATGCCGAACGTGTCTATCGCACGCTTCCACGCGGCCCGATCGCGCGTGTCGAGGATCACGGAGATGCGCTGGCCCTCGGGCAGCAGCGCTGCGGTTTCTTCCAGCCCTTGCTGGTTGATATCGGACAGGCCGACGAACCATCCGCGCTCGGCGAAAAGCTGAGCGGTCGCGCGGCCAATGCCTGAGCCTGCGCCCGTGACGAAGATGGATTTTTGCGGTTCAGCCATGAACGAGTGGTCCGCCCGAACGGCGCTTGCGTCAAGCGTGCCGCAGCGTCCGCCGCAGCGCAGCAGGCGGCGCGCCATAGAGGCGCACGAACGCGCGCCGCATGCGCTCCGGATCGCCAAACCCAACGCGTAGGGCGATCTCTTGGATTGCGTCGCCACGCTCCAATGCAGCGCGCGCCGTCTCCGCCCGCATGCGCTCAACCGCCTTGGCCGGCGTTGTGCCGGTATCGGCTGCATAAGCGCGCGCGAAATTGCGCGGACTCATCGCGGCTTGTTTCGCTAACCGTTCGACTGAGAGATCCTCGCTCAGATGGTTGCGCATCCAAGCATTGAGCTTGTCGAAGCGCGCGCTCTCCAGATCGAGCAGAGCGGAGTGCTGCGTCTGTCCGCCCGGCCGTTTCGCATACACCACCATTTCGCGCGCCACGTCAGCGCTAACGTCCGCGCCTAGATCTTCGGCAATCAAGGCGAGCGCCAGATCAATGCCGGCGCTGACGCCAGCGGACGTCCAGACCTTGCCTTGCTTGATATAGATGCGATCAGCATCGACCTCGACTTCAGGGAAGAGCCGCTTCAGCAGCGGCGCCTGGCGCCAATGCGTCGTTGCGTTCTTGCCGTCGAGCAGGCCGGTCTGAGCAAGGATAAATGCGCCGGAGCAAACGCTCGCCACTCGTCGTACCCGCGGCGCCATCCGCTTTATAGCCGCCGCCAGCTTTCCGTCACGCATCGCATCTCCGGTGCCGTTACCGCCGGAGATGACCAGCGTATCGACGTTGCGTTGGCCGCTTAGTGACTCTGTTGGCATACCTATGCCGGATGAGCTGGCCGTTATTCCTGCCTTCACCGTCACTGCGCGGATCATGTAGGCGCCCGGCACGAAGCGGCTGGCAATCTCGAACGCCGCAATCGGTCCGGCAGCGTCCAGAATCTGAAAGCCAGGGAAAAGCGCTATCAGCACCGGTCGGGGCTTTGGCGGAAAACGAGGCTTCTTTGACATTTCCGCCAAAGCCTCGCGCAGCTAGTGTGCGGCTGTCAACGGAGCGCTCCCCATGGCCGATCCCTTCCGCATCGTCTTCATTCTCTATCCAAAGCTCACGCAGCTCGATTTCACCGGCCCGTACGAAGTGCTCGCGCGCATGCCCGGCGCGGAAAGTATCATCGCATCGAAAGAGGGCGGCGAACTGCCAACTGAGATGGGCCTCACATTCTCAGGCCTGCGCAAACTCGCCGACATCGACCGCGCCGACATGATCATGATCCCCGGCGGCCCCGGCCAAACCGCCGCCATGCTCGATCCCGATTTCATGGCCGAGGTGAAGCGCCTCGGCGCGAGCGCGGAATACATCACCTCCGTCTGCACCGGTTCACTCATCCTGGCCGCAGCAGGTTTGCTCAACGGCAAACGCGCCGGCAGCCACTGGGCCTATCGCGATCTGCTCGAACGCTTCGGCGCAATCCCCGACGACGCGCGCGTCGTGCGCGATGGCAACTGCATCACTGGCGGCGGCGTCACCGCGGGCATCGATATCGCGCTCAACATCGTCGCCGATCTGCGCGGCGCGGACGTAGCCAAGATGATCCAGCTTGCGATCGAATACGCGCCCGCGCCGCCATTCAATTCAGGCCGCCCCGAAACGGCGGAGCCGCACACGGTCGCCGCCGTGAAGCAACTCTTTGCCGGTTTCGCCGAAGCGCGCTCTAAAGCGATCGACGAGGTGACCGGCCGTGCTTGAACTCCGCCCCAATTGCGAATGCTGCGATCGCGACCTGCCGCCGGAAAGCACGGACGCGCGCATCTGCACGTTCGAGTGCACCTTCTGCGCGGAGTGCGCGGATGGCGTGCTCAAAGGCGCATGCCCGAATTGCGGTGGCGAGCTGGTGCGGAGGCCGATCAGACCGGCGGACAAGCTCGAAAGGCACCCCGCTTCAACCAAACGTGTGCTGCGGCAGTCGCCTTGCGCATGATACGCGCTACCAATGACCAGAGTGTGGGGCGCTTTATCAATTCTGTTCGTTGCAAGCTGCGCGTTGCGAGCGCCTGCTGAGGTACCGACTGTTTCGTGGCTCGAAGGCGATGAACTCCGCGCGGCGCTCATCGGTAATGATCTGAGCTCATACGGCGTCGTCGGTCCTCACGAAAGGTTCTGCGCGAGCGGCCAATGGTCTATGCAGGGCACGCGCGTTCCGAGAAACGGCGAGTTCTCACTGGACGGCGATAGGTTTTGTGTGCCGACGCCTAGTGGCCCGCCGCACTGCCGTCGTTTGCTGCGGATTCCTTCCGGCGCCTACTTTGTGCGCGATGTTGGCGTACCACCGAACACGCCGCCTGCTCGGATGGAGATCGCGCCGTCTGTGGCTCCGTGCTAGGCGACGTCTAGGCCGATATCCAAGCTCGGCGCTGAGTGCGTCAGCGCGCCGACGCTGATCACATCGACGCCCGTCTCCGCCACAGCGAAGACGTTTTCGATCGTGATGCCACCAGACGCTTCAAGGAGAGTCTGACCTTTCGCCAGCTTCACCGCCGCTTTCATGTCGGCCAGCGAGAAATTGTCCAACAGGATCGCGCTCGGCGGATGCGTCAGCGCTTGCTTCAGCTGATAGAGCGTATCCACTTCAATCTCAATCGCGGTCAAGTGCGCCGCCGCTTTGAATGCTTTCTGCAGCGCCTCAACGACGCCACCGGAAGCGGCGATGTGATTGTCCTTGATCAGGATCGCATCGTTCAGCCCGTAGCGATGCGCGCCACCGCCGCCCAAACGCACAGCGCGTTTCTCAAGCGCGCGCAGGCCGGGTGTGGTCTTGCGCGTCGAAGCGATGATCACGCCCATGCCCGACACCGCATCGACGTACTGCCGCGTCAAAGTCGCGATGCCGGAGAGGCGGCCGATGAAGTTCAGCATCGTGCGCTCAGCCGTCAGCACTGAACGCACCGCGCCTTCGATTTCCAGGATCGTGTCGCCAGTTTTCACGGACGAACCATCTGGCGCGTTGACGACGTACTGAATGTCCGGATCGATCATCCAGCCCGCGAACGTCGCCACATCGAGGCCAGCGACAACGCCAGGCTCGCGCGCGCGCACAACCCATTTGCCGTCGGCTTCCGGATCGATCAGCGCATCGGTTGTCACATCGCCAGCGGCGCCGAGATCTTCGGCGAGTGCGAGCTTTACGATCGGCTCGAGGATGATGTCAGGAAGCGGCGGCAGCATGGTCGGCGTCCGTGATGAAGCTGCGGTGCGGTTGGCCGGCATCGGGGAAGTCGCTCCTAAAATGGCCGCCGCGGCTTTCTTCGCGGGCGAGTGCGGCGGTGAGTATGAGGCGCGCCGCGACGAGCGCGTTAGCGCGGCCGTGAGCATCGCAGAGTGCATCGACGCGGTCGAGCGCTAGGCCAAGCCCTTTCGCGTTCCGCACGACGCCTGCATGCGCTTGCATCAGCTGGCGCAGCTCTGCGCGCGGTTGATCCGGCAACATCGGCGGCGCGTCTGTGGGTTCCGCTGCGAGCGGCGAGGGCGCTGACGCATCGCGCAAACGATCCGCAATGCGGTGCGCGAAGACGACGGCTTCAAGAAGTGAGTTCGAGGCAAGCCGGTTAGCGCCATGCGCGCCCGTCGATGCGCACTCGCCGACAGCCCACAAACCGTCAACGCTCGTGCGCGCCCAAGCATCCGTCGCCAACCCGCCCATGTGATAGTGCGCTGCTGGCGCGACCGGGATCGGCGAGACGCGCGGATCGAGCCCCGCACCCATGCACGCAGCAAACACTGTCGGAAAATGCACCGGAAACGCCGAGCTCACCGCTTCGCGTGCATCGAGGAAAGCGCCGCGTCCGGACTCGCGCTCGATATGGATCGCGCGCGCCACCACATCGCGTGGCGCAAGTTCGGAGATGAACGCTTCGCCTTTGCCGTTGGTCAACCGCGCGCCTTCACCGCGCAACGCTTCAGTCGCCAGCGGGGCAGGATCGCGGCCGATGTCGATCGCGGTTGGGTGGAACTGGACGAATTCCGGATCAGCCACGAGCGCGCCGATCCGCGCCGCCATCGCAAAACCTTGGCCCATCGCTTCGACGGGATTGGTCGTCACCGCATAAAGCCCGCCGACACCGCCGGTGGCGAGGATGGTCTCATCGGCTTCGAACGTCTCGCCATTATCGCAGAGGACGCCACGCACGCGGCCGTTCGCATCCTGAAGCAAAGCCCGCGCGCGCCTGTTCTCAACCACGCCGATGTGCGGCGCCGCGCGCGCCGCAGCGATGAGCGCATCCATGATCGCCTTGCCGGCGAGATCGCCAGACACGCGCACCACACGCGGCCGCGAGTGCGCCGCCTCCAAGCTCTGCGCCAGCGCGCCGGTTTCGGTGCGATCGAACGGCACGCCGAGCGCGATGAGATCGAGCACGCGCGCCGGGCCTTCTTCCGCGATCAGTTTCGCGATCGCTGGATCAACCAGCCCAGCGCCGGCCTTCACCGTGTCATCCGCATGCAGCTGTGGATCGTCGCCCGGCGCTAACGCCGCCGCCAATCCGCCTTGCGCCCACGCCGACGCAGCCGCTTGCCCAAGCGGCGCTTGGCTCAGCACGGTCACGCGGCGTGGCGCGAGTTTCAGCGCGAGAAAAAGCCCAGCGAGCCCGGCGCCGACGATCAGGATGCGATTGCTCATGATGGCGGCGGCGATCGTGCGAGAGGCTTAGACGAGTTCGACCGGCACTTCACCGCGGCCCGTCTCGAACGCGCGCGGCTTTTCTTTCGGCAGATCGAGCATGCGCTGGATCGCCAGCTTCGCGCGCACGCGGACGTCTTCGGGGATCGTCACTTCGTGCTGCATGTTCACCAACGCGTCGTAAATGCCTTCCAGCGTGATGCGCTTCATGTGCGGGCAGAGATTGCAGGGGCGAATGAAATCCGTACCTGGCGCCGCTTGAGCCACGTTGTCGCTCATCGAGCACTCGGTCAGCAGCACGACTTTCGCCGGGCGCTTCTCAACCACATAATCCTGCAACGCCGCCGTCGAACCAGCGAAGTCCGATGCCGACATCACGTCCGGCGGGCATTCTGGGTGCGCGAGCACGACGACCCCCGGATGCGCGGCGCGCAATTCTGCAATATCTTCAGCAGTGAAGCGCTCGTGCACTTCGCAGCGGCCATGCCACGAGATGATCTTGATGCCCGTCTGCGCGGCGACGTTCTTTGCGAGATACTCGTCCGGCAACAGGATGACGCGATCCGTAGCCCATTCGCGCGCGGCCCATTCAACGACGGCCGCCGCGTTCGACGACGTGCAGCACACATCGCTCTCGGCTTTCACGTCAGCCGAGGTGTTGACGTAAGTGACGACCGGCACGCCCGGGAAGCGCTCTTTGATCAAGCGCACATCAGCGCCGGTGATCGAGGCAGCGAGCGAGCAGCCTGCGCGCATGTCAGGGATCAACACCGTTTTCTCAGGCGCCAAAGTCTTCGAGGTCTCGGCCATGAAGTGCACGCCGGCTTGCACGATGACGGCTGCATCGGTCTCCGCCGCTTCGCGCGCGAGCTGCAGCGAGTCGCCGCGGAAATCGCCGACGCAGTGGAAGATTTCCGACGTCATGTAATTGTGCGCGAGGATGACGGCGTTCTTCGCCGTCTTCATCTCGTTGATCGCCGCGATCAGCGGCGCGTATGCCGGCCACTCAACGGCGGGCACGACGTGCTTGACCTTCTCATAGAGGTGATCGGTTTTGGCCCGCACCTCCGGCGTGAAGGCGAGGCCCCGGCGCGCGGCGGCGTTCAACGCGCCCCATGTGCCGTGGACAGCCCGCGGATCGCAGCTGCCCTCAGGCGTTGAGGTAAGGGGAGCATCAATAATGCGGGCCATCTGGGCCTCCCTGAGCACCGCTGAGCTATTTATGCTCAGTCGGAGTATATATAGGGTGCGCATGGCCGGCGCCAAGGCCGTATGCCCACCCCTTATGCTTCAAGTGAGCATAACCCCCTCAACTTACCCCCAGGCCGGCCTATTCGCAAGCGAAACCGAACTCTGCCGCTCCCCGCTGCGTTGCACGCTGGGGCAGGCTAGAAAGCCGCCTCTTGGGAGGATTTCATGCGCCATCTACTGACGCTCGCCGCCATCCTGGCGCTCACCGCTTGCGCCTCGACACAGGAAACACGCCCCGGCCCTGGTGATACGACCACGCCGCAGGCCGTCGCGTTCTCGCTCGCGCCGGCATCCTTCCGCGATATTCCCGATTGGCAGAGCGCCGATCTCGCGCCGGCGCTCACCGCCTTCCGCCGATCCTGCGCCGGCCGCGCTCAGCGCGATCCGACAGCAGCGCTTCCAGGCGGCGGTCAGTATGGCGGCACAGTCGCGCAATGGGCGCCTGCGTGTGCGGCTGCGCAAAGCGTGCAGCCAGGTGGCGAGCGCGCGTTCTTCGAACAGAACTTCGTGCCGCACGGTGTCCGCGGTGACGGTGAAGCGCGCATCACGTCTTACTACGAGCCGATCATTCAAGCGCGCCGCGTCCCCGAAGGCGAATACACGCAGCCGCTGCTGACCCGTCCAAGCGATATGGTCAGCATCGATATCGCTGCGTTCGCCGAAGCGTATGACAACGAAGCACTGCGTGGCGCGCCGCGTCGTTTGACGGGGCAAATCTCAGGCACAGATGTGCGTCCGTATCCGCAACGCGGACAGATCGCGCCGTACCAAGGCCAGGCTTTTGCGTACGCGCATCCAGTCGATGTCTACAATCTGCAAATCCAAGGCTCTGGCCGCATCGCGTTTCCCGATGGCACGCAAGCGCGCGCGGCGTTCGCGGCGCAGAACGGTTATCGTTGGCGCTCTGCGCTTGGCGCGCTGCGCGATAGCGGCCAGCTGCCGAACGCGTCGTGGGCGAACTTCCGCAACTGGAGCAATCAAAACGGCCCAGCCGCGACGCAGCAGGCGCTCAACGCCGATCCGTCGTACGTCTTCTTCCAAGAAGAGCGCATCGACGATCCCGCAGCCGGCCCACGCGGCGCTGCGGGCGTGAACCTCACGCCGCTCGGCTCGATCGCAGTCGATCCCGCATATCACCCCTACGGCGCTGTCGTGTTCGTTGACGCGACATACCAAGGCCAACCCTTCCGCCGCTTGCTAGTGGCGCAGGATACCGGCGGCGCCATCCGTCGCGGCCCGTTGCGCGGCGATGTGTTCTGGGGCTCCGGCGACGAAGCTGGCCGCGCCGCTGAAGGCATGAACGCACAAAGCCCGCGCTGGTGGACGCTACTGCCACGCGGCGTTCCGGTGTCGTGATCGTTCAGCTAGGGTTCATCTGGCTGAGCTGAGGTTGGCGCGGGGGCGCGAGCTTGAGGGTGGCGGCTTTGGTGCGCGCATTTGCTTTTCTGCTTGTCGCAGGTCTGGTCGGCTGCGCTACGAGCGCGCCTGCGCCGATCTATCGGCAACCTTCGACGCCGTCCTATCAACCACAGCCGTCTTACGGCCCGAGCATCTATGACAGCGCTGGCCGCGCGCCGGTGCATTCGATGCTGATCGCCTGCAACCGCGCCAACGGCTCGAACATCGGCGAAGTGAATTACGATTACAGCCTCGTTCAGTACACGCCTTACATCGACACGCCCGCCGGCCCGCTGCTGCGCGCGCCGACTGAGGGAGCGTGTCTCTCATCCGGCTTTGGCTATCGCGGCTCGCTCGATAATGGCCGACAGCACAACGGCGCAGATTTAGCCAATCCGAACGGTGGCTATATCTACGCCGCCGGCGAGGGCACGATCGCGTACGCAGATTATCGCGGCGGTTTCGGCAACACGATCGAGATTGATCACGGTCGCGGCGTGCGCACGCTTTACGCGCACATGGCCGAGTTCGACACGCGCCTCCAACGCGGCTCACGCGTGTACGCTGGCCAACCGATCGGCCGCATGGGCATGACCGGCAACGCCACCGGCGTGCATCTCCACTACGAAGTCTTCGTCGACGGCTTGCTCGTCGACCCGATGTATTATGGTCGCCCGCCGGTCTACGTCTCGGCGCCTGCGCCAGACATCGCGTATTTGCCGAACGAAGAGCCAGTCGAAGGCGATAAGCCGATAGACTAGGCGACCGTGGTGCGAACTACGGCGTACGTGATTGTGATCAAGGTCATCAGAAGGCCACCAAGTCCGATAAGGAGGACGAGGACGACGGCATAGATGAATGCCTTGATCCACGCGCCGCCCGCTGTGTCTGCGAGCACGCCAGGCGCGCCGCGCAGAAATGTAAGGAAATAGGCGAGGACTATCAGCAGCGTCGATAGTCCCATCCAGGGCATCAATTCGGGGATGACCACGACCGGCATCAACATTAGGCCGACGACGGAGCCGACGCTGAGCACGCCCATTGCGATGTTTAGTCGGCTCGGCCAAGCGAGTCCTTTGCGGAACCAGCCCAGCACGAACACGCTAAGCGCGGTCATGCCTCCTACAATGAGCGGTTGGGCCACTCCCATGGCGTCGCCGTAGTGTTGGAAAAACTCATCAAGTTGTCCGCCGGAGGCCTGCACGTAGAGATCGCGCACGGCCGGGTTTGCGTCGGCCTGGCGCCTGATCACGCCCGCCCATCCGCCCCAGAGCGCTGACACCAGCACCTGCAAACCGATGATGCCCATCCATAGCCTAAGCGCTGGCGTGTAGGTCGCGCGATCACGCGCGGCATAGGCCTGAAACACCCGATTGGGCTTGAGGATCAGATCTGAGATCGTGCGCAACGAACGGAAGTTGAAGCCGGTCGCATCTTCGACCGCGTCATTCAGTTCCGAGCGCCTGTTGTCTTGCTCGCTCACGGAGCCCCCATCGCTGTGCGTGATTTGGGGTGAGCCTAACCCCACCCGTGTCAGGTGGCGACCTCAATCGTCGAGCTTGACGCCATGCCGTTCCAGCGCGTCCCGCAACGGCGCAAGCGCCTCGCCGTAGCGGCGCCAACGTCCGATCGCGCTTGCGTAAAGCGGCGAGCGCACCTGCACCGAGCTCGCTGTCGCCACTGGCGCTTCGTTCTGATGAAACGCAACGCAGCGAGGGTCCCACGCAACGCCGACGAAATCGATCAGCCGCCGCGCGTGTGTCTCGAGGTCAGCGACCAAGTCTTCGTAGTGCACTTCCGTGTAGCGATCCGCTGGCAAGTGGGCGCGCCAGTGTGCGGTCAGTTTATCGAAGCCGGCATAGTAAGCAGCCGTCGTTTCCAGATCGAACGTGTATTGATACGACGACGCGCCCGCGCCGGAGAGGAGTTGGCGATAATTGCTGAGGCAGGAATCCATCGGATTGCGTCGCAAGCAAATGATGCGCGCATCCGGCAGTGCGCGATGGATGAGCCCCGCATAAAGCGCGTTGAGCGGCATCTTATCGACAAAGCGGCCTGCGCCGATGCGCTTGGCGACGCTCTCCAGATAAGCCTCTCCGACGGAAGCGAGTTCGAGCTTTGCAGCGGCGTCGAACGTCTCTGGATCGAGCACGAAAGGTGAGCGCGTCTTGGTTGCGCGCTTGATGAGCAGGCCGAAGTCGCCGAGTTCGCCAGCCGTCTTGATCTCTGGATGCGACGTCAGAATGCGCTCGGTCAGAGTCGTGCCCGTGCGCGGCAGGCCGACAACGAAGATAGCGCCATCGCCGCCTAATTTCGCCGGTTGGCCAATCGTGCGCGCTGCTGCAGCAAACAGCGCTTGGTCGCGCGGCGCAGCTGTCTCTGCGTTGTTCTTCACGCCGGCTTTCGCAGCGATCAGCCAGCGCAGAGATTCTTCATAATTACCCAAATCTTCAAACGTCTTTGCCAGCGCGTGCCCCAGGTGCAGCCGATGCGCAGCGTCTTGTGTACGCGAGAAAGCTCGCGTCATTGCAGCGACGAGATTGTCCTCAGCGCTCTGCTTGCGCAGATGCGGGATCGCCGCCAGTGCGCGGAAAGCGTTGCCATCGAGCGCATACGCGCGCCGATAGGCGGCCTCAGCTTCGTCGAATCGACCGCTGAACTGTAGCGACGCGGCATAGTTGAACTGGAATGACGGATTGTCCGGCGCTCGCGCTACCGCGCGCGAGAACGGTTCAAGCGCCGCTTCGTGCGCGCCTGCGCGGCTCAACACGACGCCGATCGTATCGAGCGTGTGCGGGTCGCTCGCGCCTGAGGTGAGGGCGCGCTCGGCGGCTATGCGCGCCTCGTTGGGGCGGTGCAGGTGGGAAAGCGCGCGCGCGAGCTGAGCGTAACAGCGGGGGTCATCGCCGCCCTTGAGTGCATGCTCCAGCACCTCCACTGCCTTCGCAAACGCGCTGCGCTCGTTGGCGATAAGGCCGATGAGATAGAGGGCGTCAGGATTGTCCGACTGGTCGGACAGCTCTGCGAGGCAAAGGGCGCGCGCCTCCTGGTGCTTACCAAGCGTAATGAGCGCTTCAGCTTGAGCGAGCCGCTCGGACCTTACCTTCGCGTCAGACATTGTGTTGGAAATGAAAGGAAAAGCGGCGCCCGCGCAACATCTTGAGCAATTTAGTCGATGATGTCGGTTTTTTGAACGCGCGCCGCTTGAGCTTTGGCAGGAAGCCCAATCAAGGTCGTGGTCCTTGCGAGGGAGACTTTTTGTATGTTGCGCCGTCACGCGAAGAATTGGTTGCTACTTTCGGGCGTTAGCGCCCTCACACTGGCTGGCTTTGCCGCGCCGGCCATGGCGCAGGACGCCGACGGCGAGGAAGTCATCGTCACGGCGACCCGCCGTTCGGTCGATATCCAGGACGTGCCGCTGAATATTGCGGCCATTGGCGCCGAGCAGATCGACACTCTGGGCGTCGGTGACCTGTCAGAACTGGCCCAATGGGTGCCGGGGCTTTTCGTCGTTGACCAGGGCGGCCGCTCCTCCAACCCGGTCGTTGTGCGTGGCTTGAACGCCGATCCCGCGAGCTCAAACGATGGCGCCAATGATGGCGGCGGCACGGTCGCCACCTATCTCGGCGAAATCCCACTCTTCGTTGACTTGCGCTTGAATGACGTCCAGCGCGTCGAAGTGCTGCTGGGGCCGCAAGGCACGCTCTACGGCGCCGGCACGCTGGGCGGCGCCGTTCGCTATATCCCGAACCGCCCGGACTTCGATGCATTCTCGTTTGAAATTCGGGGCGATGCCTACGGCTATAGCGAAGGCAGCGAGATCAGCACCGATATCGGCGGCACGGTGAACGTGCCGCTCGGGCGCACTTTCGCGCTTCGCGCATCGGTCGATTATCTGAACGACACCGGCTTCATCGACTATGATTACGTCGTGCAAGAACCGGGCGTGTCCAACCCCGATCCTGCCCCGGGCGATGAGGATGCAAACCTCGCGCCAGTCGAAGACGCAAACACGAACGAAGTGCTCTCGGGCCGCGTCGCGTTGCGCTGGTCGCCCGACAATGCGTTCGACGCCACGCTCTCCTACGCGTTCCAAAACGCCGAATACGGCGCGCGCACCGTGAGCGGCCGCCGGGGCTTGCTGCAGACGGACGACTACGTTTCGCCGCTGCGCGTGCTCGAACCGAACCAGCGCGACAACAGCTTGCTGGCGCTCGAAATGAGCCTCGATGTGGGTTGGGGCACGATCACGTCGGCGACCGGCTATTCGGAATACACCGAAGAGGGCCAGCGCGATCAGACAGATCTGCTCATCGGTCTCGAATACTCGTACGAAGCCTTCCCGAGCTTCACCGCGTTCACGCGTGAAACCGGCGATCAAAGCGTCTTCTCGCAAGAGCTGCGCATGGTCACCGATTTTGACGGCCCGGTGAATTACATCCTCGGCCTCTTCCACGCGACGACGGATTTCGACGGCGTCAGCGCCGAGTACACGCCGGGTTACGACGAATTCCTAACCGGTATCGACGCGCGTCCCGATAATCTCGAATACTATAGCCAAACCCGCGGCTCGCTCTCCGAGAGCGCGCTGTTCGGTGAAATGAGCATTGATTTCACCGAGCGCCTGACGGTGACCGGTGGCCTCCGCTGGTACGGCTACGATCTGCAAACGGAGTCAGCCACCGACTTTCCGCTACTGAACACCGTGTTCAACGGTGCAGGTCCGGACGATCTCGTGCTCAACTTCGCGCCGGCCAACCAGTCCGACACCGGCCTGCTCTACAAGTTCAACGCCGCCTATGATTGGACCGATGACTTGATGACCTATTTCACGGTCAGCCAAGGCTATCGCATCGGCAATACGAACGGCCTCGAGCCTTGCGTTTTGCCGCTTGGTGGTCAGAGCGTCTGCGGTAGCGAAGGCGAGTTGGAGTACACGGCCGATAGAACGACGAACTATGAAGTCGGCTTGCGCAGCCAGTGGTTCGATCGCACGCTTACGCTGAACGGTTCGATCTTCTACATCGATTGGAGCGATCCGCAGGTGCAGTCGGCGACGGCTGTTGGCTTGCAGCCGATCATCATCAATGCCGCAGGCGCTCGCTCGCGGGGTTTCGATCTTTCGGCCGATTGGCGCGCCACCGAAGCGCTCAGCATCCGCGCCTCTTACGCGTACACCGAAGCCGAACTCACGGAGGTGGCGCCGCGTCTCATTCGAGAGATTGTGCCGCCGGGCTTCCAATCGACGCTCAATTACATTGATGGTCAGCCAGGCGATCGACTGCCGGGTTCGCCAGAGCATCAAGCCAATCTCTTCGTCAGCTATGCGCTGCCGGATTGGGCCGGTTTGAACTGGGATCTCAACTACGGCGCAAGTTACACCGGCGACGTGCTGACCCGCACGGGCGGGCGTGGCGACAACACCACGCTACCGTCCTACACGCTGCACAATCTGTCGCTGACGGCCGAGTCCGATGCGTGGGCGGTGACGTTCTACGTGCGCAACCTGCTCGATGAATTCGTCGAGACCAACGCGCGCGGCGGCGTCGACTACAATCAGTACGTCTCGGACATCAACGGCGATCCTCACGCGGTGCGCACGTTCTATACCGACGTGCTGCCGCCACGCACAATCGGCGTCCGCTTCATGCATAGCTTCGGCGGCTGATCGAACGACGAAAGACAATAAGAGCGCCGGTGCGAGCGATCGCGCCGGCGCTCTTACTTATTCGCCGCGCGGCGCAGGCACGTGCACGCCGCCGACGGGGCGTTCGCTCAAGAGCTCCCTTCGGCAACGGAAGAGCTCAGCTGGCCGCCCGCCAGCGCTCGTGTCGAACTCGCCCGAGCCTTCGACCAAACCTGTGCGGTCGAGCAGGCGGCGGAAATTCTGCTTGTGCAGCTCAAGCCCCGCGATCGACTCCACCAGCCGCTGCAGATGCAGCAGCGTGAAGAGATCCGGCGCCAGTTCGAAAATCACCGGCCGGTATTTGATCTTGGCGCGCAAGCGGCTGAGCGCGGTCGCCAGAATGCGCCGGTGGTCAGACGCCATCGGCTCGCCCAGCCCGACGATCGCCTTCGCCGTCGCAGCGCCACGATCGCGCGCCGCCTCCGACGCGAGGCCCGCCTCATAGAGCAGCTCATAGCGATCGAGCGCGCGCTCTTCGTTCCAGACCGCGCCCTCAGTTGCGAACGCCAGACGAATACGCGCCCGCCGCTGCGCCGCGAGTTCTTTCTCACCGCCTTGCGCCCACGCCTTCAGCTTCGGTGCAATCACTTCATCGATCACCGCAGGCCGGCCATCACGCCAATCTTCCCACGGAAAAAAATCATACCATGAGCGCCAGCGGGCGCCCGGCCGATCGAGCGAAGCGCGCGTTGGCGTCAGCGCGAGATAGGAGATCGAGATTAAGCGATCGGCATCAGTGCGAATGGCAAGCTCGCGGCCGCGATCACCGAATGTGTAGAGCTGCTCGACATAGCCGATGTCGAAGCCGGTTTGCTCCTTCACCCACCCGCGCAGCGAAAGCTCGAGCGTGCGATCGCCGGCTGGATCGAACGGCCCGAAGGGCAGGCCCGTAACATCGCCCTCGCGCGTCACCAGCACGAACGGCGCTTCCTCCGTCACCGCGACGATGACAGCCGACAAGCCGATGATGACGCGCGCGTCGCTCATCAGCCGAACCGCGAGGCTAATGTGAACGGAATGTTTTCGCCGATATCGTACCAGCTGGCGCCGCGTCCGATGCGTTCAATCGCGCGCGTCATGCGGCCGTTGCGGCCGAGACAAGCGTCGGCGAGCGCTACGAAATGCCGGTTTGGGGAGGCGTTTGGCGAAGCCTCGCGCAAAGCCAGCGCGATCTCTTCTTCGTCCGCGCCCGGATTGTGCGCGCACGCCGTGATGTAAGCCGTCGCGGTCGAGCGCGAAAGTCCAGCGTAGCAATGGATGAGGATCGGTGCTGTCGGCTGCCAGCCACTGACGAAATCCAGGATCATCTTCATGCGATCGGTGCAGCAGATGTCCATGCCGTCCATCGGCGTTTCGATGTCGTGGATCTCCATCCGCAAATGCCGTTTGCCGACCTCGCGCACCACCGGAAACGGCGTGTCGGGATCGAGCAGGCTGACGACGTGCGAGACCTTGTGCAGCTTGGCCAAGCGCGGCGCGAGCGAGAGCGGGCAGACGACAATCGACATGGGAGGCTTTTACGCCGGATCGATCAGCGACCGGAAGCGCTTCAAGAAAGCTTCTTGCACCTGGGCCGTCGGCTGCGGCTTCAGAACGAGCTTCATGCCCCGTGGCGGCGCTCCAAAAAAGCGCTTGGCTTCCTCTTCCGTGAAACCCGCCAACTGAACCGCCTCGAAATAGGCGCAGATGATGTCGGCGCGCTTGATCACCGCCTTCACCACTTGGGGCGGATGCACCGGCAAGCCGAAGCGCACATGGATCGCGCCCTCAAGCTTTGCTTCGAACGCCTTGTAGTCGAGCCCCAGCGCTGCCTTGAACGGCGAGATCATGTCGCCGATCACATATTCCGGTGCGTCGTGTAAGAGCGCCATTAGCCGCCGTTTCTTGTCCCATTCGGGCGCCAGTTTGCGGCAGACTTCCTCCACCACAATCGAATGCTGAGCGACCGAGAAAGCGTGTTCGCCCGTCGTCTGCCCATTCCAGCGCGCCACGCGCGCTAGCCCGTGCGCGATATCCTCGATCTCGACATCGAGCGGCGAGGGGTCGAGCAAGTCCAGGCGCCGCCCCGACAGCATACGCTGCCAAGCGCGTGGCGCTTCGGGGCGCGAGCCGACTTTGGTGCGCGGTGACGGCATGGAGAATCGGGCCTCTCTTGGTGCTCTAATCTAGGCGCTGGCATCGCAGAGCTTAAGCGCCTTCACCCGGAAAAGACGGCGGTTCGACGCTGGCGCTCCACCAAAACGCCGCTTAGCGTACTCACCAAGAACAATACGGGAGAGACGCTTGACCGAGGCCGCCGGTACGCCGCAGGTCCGCGCCGTGAGCGCCGGCTATCGTGGTTATGCGATGGGGCTTTTGCTCCTCATCTATGTGATGAATTTCGTCGACCGTCAGGTCGTCAACATTCTCGCAGAGCCGATCAAACGCGAGCTCGGTTTGCTCGATTGGCAAGTCGGCGCGATGAGCGGCCTCGCTTTTGCGGTTTTCTATACCGTGCTCGGTCTTCCGATCGCCCGTCTCGCCGAACGCGGACATCGCCCGTTTATCATCGCCGGCGCGCTCGCTGTCTGGTCTCTTTTCACGGCGCTATGCGGGTTTGCGCAGAACTTCGTGCAGCTCTTGCTCGCACGCATTGGCGTCGGCGTCGGTGAAGCCGGCTGCACGCCGCCCGCGCATTCGCTGATCGTAGACTATGTGCCGAAGGAAAAGCGTGCCTCGGCGCTGGCTTTCTATTCGATGGGCACGCCGCTCGGCAGCCTCGTCGGCATGGCGCTTGGTGGCTTAATCGCTGACGAATATGGTTGGCGCGCGGCTTTCATCGTCTGCGGCATACCCGGCGTGATCCTCGCTGTTATCGCAGCGCTCACGCTGGTTGAGCCGCGTATTCGCGCTGCCGCTGCCGATATCCGCGCGCGCAGCGAAGCGATGCGCCAGGAGCGTCCGTTTGTTGCGGCGCTCGCGACCTTGAAGCGCAAGCGCACGTTCTGGCTCGTTTCTTTCGCTGCATCGATCAAGGCCTTCATCGGCTACGGCCAGGCGCCGTTTGCGGCGTCGTTCTTCTACCGCGTCCACGGCGAAGAGGTGGCCGCGCTCGCCGCATCGTTCGGCTTGGGCGTCGGCGGCTTTCTTGGTTTGGCGCTTGGCCTCATGGGCGGCATAGGCGGCGCTATCGGCGCGTATCTCGGCGGCGTCATCGCCGACCGATATGGTGGCCGCGACTATCGCGCTTATGTGAGCGTGCCGGCGATCGCCTCGCTCGCCGTCATCCCGCTCTACGCGGTGGCGATACTCTCGCCGTCAGCGACATTCGCGCTGGGTTGCCTGTTGTTCGGCTCAATTCTCGGCACGCTTTGGTACGGCCCCGTATATGCCACCGCGCAAACCATCGTGCCGCCGCACATGCGCGCGACGGCTTCGGCTATCCTGCTGTTCATCATCAATCTGATCGGCTTGGGTCTCGGTCCGCTTGCTGTCGGCGCCGCGTCCGACTTTTTCGCGATCAGCTTAGGTCTCGGTGAGGCCGAGGGGGTGCGCTACGCGCTGCTCGCGTCAGCGTTCGTCGGCCTCCTTGCGGCGACGCTCTTCTGGATAGCGCGCAAGACCATCCGCGAAGAGATGGAAGGCTAGTCCCGCGCTGAAGACTGTGCAGACGCCCGCGCCGCGGCGCTCTCCAACGCGTCGCGGTATCGCCGGCTGCCGGCGAGCGCTGCGCCGGTGTCCAACGTGATCTCGATGTCGCCCGAGGGCGTGGGCTTTATTGCGCTGATGCGCATGCGATTGACCAAGCGCGAGCGATGGACGCGCGCAAAGCCCCGTGCCGTCAGCTGCGCCTCCCACGACGCGAGCGTGCCCCGCACAAGGTGTGTTCGCGCAGGCGTGTGGAACTCGACATAATTGCCGGCCGCTTCGACGTGGGTGATTTCCGCCGGCGCCAGGAATACCGCAGCCCCGCCGTCGCGGATTTCGATGCGCTGATCGCCGGAGCTGGGGGCCGCGGCCGCTTGGCGGCGCGCGGCGATGTAGTCGAACACCCAATAGGTGGCCGCGATCGTTGCGTAGGTGAGCACGTCCTTGCGCCATTCATAGAGGAACACGAGCCCCATTCCGTCGTCGAAATAGCCGTAGTGACCGCCGACCGCGGCATAGATTGCGTTCCGCATGACGAAGATCGCCGCCACATGCGCGATGGCGAAGGGGATGGTCAGACCGAGATGGATGAGGAGCGGGCGGATCAGATTATCCCTGCTGGGCGGCCAGCGGCGCATCGCCATGCCGATCAAAGGCGCCAGGCCAACGATGACGATCGCGCTCGTCACCTCCCAAACCATCGGCTCCCACCAGGGTGTGTCGAAGCCGTTGCGACGAAGCTCAAGGTAGTCGCTGCTGGCGTTGACCAGGACGACCACCAACGACACTGCCGCGATGAAAAACCACGGTCCCCGCACGAACCGGGCCCAGCCGCTTGTCCCTTGATCGCCGCCGGTCGTCACCGATCGCTCCCCGCTGGTCCCAGCGGGTCGCCGGGTGCGGCGCCAAACTAGCGTCGACGGGCCGCGCGCGAAAGAACCGTGCGCCAAAGGAGCCCACAAAGCATGACCGAGCGCCGTTACGACATGGATTGGCTACGCATCATCGCGTTCGGCCTACTCATTTTCTACCACGTCGGCATGTTCTATGTGACCTGGGACTGGCATGTGAAATCCCGGGCAGCCAGCGACACTATCGAGCCGCTGATGATGCTGACCAGCCCCTGGCGGCTGACGCTGCTCTTCTTGGTTTCGGGCATCGCCACGCGCTTCATGGCCGACAAGATGAGCGCGTGGAAGTTCACCGGCGCGCGTATGGGCAGGCTCTGGCCGCCGCTGCTGCTGGCGATGTTCGTGATCGTTCCGCCGCAGAGCTATTACGAAATCGTCGAGGCGCTCCGGGCCATGCCAGCTGAGGTAGCGGCGCAGTATGCCGGGGCGCTCGACAACTTCTACCTCAAGTATGCGACCGGCTCGGGCAACTGGTGCGACGCTGATGGGTGCCTCTCGACGCCGACTTACAACCACATGTGGTTCGTCGCCTTCCTTATCCTCTACACGCTGGCGATCGTGCCGCTGATGCCGCTGCTGCGCCGCATCCCGAAAGCGGTCAGCGTGCTTATCGCCGGCCCGTTGCTGATCCTGACGCCGTGGCTGGTCATGGCGACGTTGCGGATCACGCTCTTCCCGATATTCGGTGAAAGCCACGACTTCCGCGAAGACTGGTATCTGCATGCGCTCTACTTCAGCGTATTCCTGTTCGGCTTCGCGATTGCGAAGGCGGATTGGTTCTTCGAGCGCTGCAGCAACTGGCGATGGACGGCGCTGGCGATTGCACTGGTCAGTTGGGCTGTGCTCATCACGTACTTCAACGCGCATCCCGATGGCGTCGACCCGCCAGAATGGCTGCGCACGATCATGCGCGGCGTGCGCGAACTCGATGCCTGGTGCGCGATCGTCGCCGCTATCGGCTTCGCGCACAAACACCTACGCAATGCGGATGGCCCGCTGCGGCGCTTACTGACGGTCGCGATCTTCCCGTTCTACCTGATCCACCAGACCATCATCGTCGTTGCCGGTCATTATCTCGATGACCTGCAGCTGCCGCTCGCCATCGAAGCGCCAGTGCTGATCGGAACGACCGTGATCGGCTGCTGGCTTTTCTTCGAATTGGGGCGCCGTGTTCCCATACTGCGCGTCTGGATCGGCTTACCCTCGAAGCTCCCCACAGATCGTGTTAAGCAGAAAGTCCCTGCCGTTTCCGAGGGGGCCTCATAGGGCGCGCGCGGTATCTCGCGCGGCCCGTTTGGAGCGCGAGATGTTTTTCTGGTTCCTCGTCGCGGTTGGCTTGGTCGTTGGTTTGACGATCGTCGGGGCGTTCATGGCGCGCCGCGATGGGGGCTGGGGCGACGACGGGTCAGTCGGCCCCTGGGGGGATCATTAGGGGGGCGATCACTAAGGGCGATCACCAGCGCGCATTTTCGATCGCTTTCGCTTGCCACAACGGGCGCCCTTGGCCTTAGTGAGCGCCAAGCATGAACCAGATGTATCTCATCCGTCGCGCGGTTCCCCGCGATGCCGAGGCGATCGCCAGGATGGCGGGCGCGGCGGCGACGGAAGAAGGCGCTGTTTCGGGCCTCGATACCGATCGGATCAGGTCGCATGCGTTCGGATCGAATGCGCTGTTTGAGGCTTGGGTCGCGCAAGAGCGGGCGAACGCGCCGCTCATCGGGCACGCAATAATCACCAAGAGCTATGACGTGCGCCGCGCCGCGCCCAACATCGTGCTTTGTGAGCTCTACGTTGCGCCGGACCATCGTCGCGGAGGGCTGGCGCGCAAAATGATGTCGGCCGTCGCGCATAGGGCGCGTGAACTGGGCGCGCGCGAGTTGGCGATCACGACCGGCGTCGAGAACGAAGTGGCTCAGAAATTTTTCGCCGCAATCGGCGCCAACCGGCGCGACGCGGCAGTGTTCATGATGTCGGGTGATGGCATCGAATGGCTCGCTGCGGAGAGTCACTAGGGCAGAACGGGAAGCAGGAGGGGATATGATCGCGAAACCTATGTTGAAGGTGGCGGCCTCGTGGCTGGCCATCGCCGCGTTTACCGCATGTGCAAACACAGCGGCGGTGAATGGCGGCTCAAGTGCGCAGGGACCCGTCACGCCGGAGGCGGCGGAGGCTTATGTTGCTGCAGCCGAAGCCGAGCTGGCGGAGCGCTCCGAGTACGAAGCGCGCATCGCTTGGGTTTATAACACCTACATCAACTTCGACACCGAATGGCTGCTGCAGCGCTCAGACGCTGAGGCTACCGAAGCGCGCGTGCGCTTAGCCAGCGGCGCGGGCCGCTTCGCCAACACCGAACTCTCAGCCGACACCCGCCGCAAGATTGATCTGCTGCGTCTGAGCCTCACGCTGCCTGCGCCGCAAACCGAAGGCGCGGCCGCGCAGCTCTCGGAAATCACCACGCGTCTCGCCTCGCGCTATTCAACCGGCCGCATCGACTATCAAGGCCGCCAAGTCGCGCTCGACGAGCTCGAAACTCTGATGGGCACGGAGCGCAATCCAGCCCGTCTCGAAGAGATGTGGACCGAATGGCACCAGGTCGCCGCACCGATGCGCGACGACTACACACGCATGGTGCAGATCGCCAACCAAGGTGCGCGCGATCTCGGTTTCGACAATGTCGGCCAGATGTGGCTGTCGAACTACGACATGCCGGCAGCTGACATGGAGCGTGAAGTCGAGCGCCTGTGGGGGCAGCTGCAGCCCTTCTACGAGCAGCTCCATTGCCACGTCCGCACGCGTCTCAACGCGACCTATGGCGACTCCGTGCAGCCAGCCGATGGCCCGATCCGCGCCGATCTGCTGGGCAATATGTGGGCGCAGGACTGGTCGACCTTGATGCCGATGATGCGTCCGCGTGGCGCGCGCGCGACCTACGACACGACGTCATTGCTCACCCGCGCCAACTACGATGCCGAGCGCATGACGCGTACGGCTGAGGGTTTCTACACCTCGCTCGGCCTTGCGCCGCTGCCGCAGACGTTCTGGGACCGCTCGATGCTTACGCGCCCGCGCGATCGCGATGTCGTCTGCCACGCTTCGGCTTGGGACTTGGATTCACGCGAAGACATCCGCGTGAAGCAGTGCATCCAGATCAATGCTGAGCACTTCCAAACCATCCACCACGAACTCGGCCACAATTACTATCAGCGCGCCTATATGGGCCAGTCGTATCTCTATCAGAACGGCGCTCACGACGGCTTCCACGAAGCCATCGGCGATTTCATCGCGCTGAACATCACGCCAGATTATCTGGTCGAGATTGGCCTCTTGCGCCGCAGCCAGATCCCGCCGGCTTCGGCGGATACGTCACTGCTGATGGAGCAGGCGCTCAACAAGATCGCCTTCCTGCCGTTCGCGCTGACGATGGACCAATGGCGTTGGCAGGTGTTCGACGGCCGCATCACGCCGGACCGTTACAACGCCGCCTGGTGGGAGCTGCGTGAGCGCTACCAAGGCATCACGCCGCCGAACACGCGCACTGAAGAGCACTTTGATCCGGGTGCGAAGTACCACATCGCCAACAACGTGCCGTACCTGCGCTACTTCCTCTCATACGTGCTGCAATTCCAGTTCTACGAGGCGGCTTGCCAACAAGCCGGCTGGGAAGGCCCGCTGCATCGCTGCACCGTGTACGGTAATCGCGAGGTCGGCGCGCGCTTCAATCAGATGATGGAAATGGGCGCTTCGCGTCCGTGGCCGGATGCGCTCGAAGCTTTCACTGGCACCCGCCAGATGGATGGCGGCGCAATGGCCCGCTACTTCCAGCCTCTGATGGCCTACCTCCAAGAGCAGAACCGCGGCCAGGAGTGCGGCTGGGACTAAACTCGTTGGGCAAGCGTGACCCGTTTTCAGGACGGGTCACGCCTCCTAACCAGGAAGACTTGCGCCTAGCGCAGGACTAACTCGTTGGGAGGAACGAGCTATGTCGGAATGGCACTATTACACGCTGCCGCTGCCGGTGGTGGCGAACTCAGGCGGCTCGGTCAGCCTGCAGCAGATGATCACCAACGCGTTCGGCTACACGCCCGCCAACTGGCTGGACTTCTGGGTCACCTATGAAAACGCCGCGCAATTCCAGGCGTGGAACCTCGATTACTGGAATCCGTCCGCGCCCGTGCATGGCGCGTGGCTGGTCAATGGCGGCGATATTGGCGGTGGCCTCGGCAACCAGACCTACGTTCCGCGCAGCAACATCTCCAACGCGGTTCTGACGACGGGCAACATTATCGGCCCGTACGCGTACATCGCCACCGGCATCTCCGGCTCGCCGTACGATGTTTACATGCAATACTCGCTGATCGCGGTCGATCCCGACATGATGCGGAGCGATGCAACGACGCGTGCGCCGGTTGCGCAGGATATCGTAGACGCGGCCAACCGGCTCTTCAGCGAATACGGCTATTCGTTTAACGACAACGACTGCCACTATATCGCCGCCCACGTCGGCGCCGCTGCGGGGGCGGTGTTCACCGATCGGACGCAAAGCATAAGCCCATCGGAGAACGAAGAATACGGCTTCTGGCGGATCGCTTACCGCGGGTCTGATCCGGGTGCGATCGCGCAGTGGCAGACGCTCCTGCAAGCGGGCGACATCGTGCGCATGGGCTGGAATGGCGGCGGCTTTCACACCTTCACTGTGCTCGCTGTTAATCCGAACGGCACGGTGCAAGTCTACGACAACACTTTTGCCGGCCCGAACGGCGGCGGTATCGGCATTCACACAGTCAATTACGACGACATCACCATCACCAATACGATCACCGTCTATCGCCTGACTGGCGACGGCACGTTCCTGATTAACGGTATGAACGGCTACGGTGAGCGCCTCTACGGCTCGAACCATTTCAACGACCGCATCAACGGTCTCAGCGGAAACGACTATCTCTTCGGCGCCAACGGCAATGACATTCTGGATGGCGGCGTCGGCAATGACGCCATGGATGGCGGCGCTGGAGACGACACGTTCTATGTCGATAACGCGCTGGACTCGGTTGTTGAAGGCTCGGGCGCCGGCACGGATCACGTCTTTTCATCGATCTCGCTGACGCTCGCCACTAACGTTGAAAATTTGACCCTGACCGGCAGCGCCGTGAACGGCAATGGCAACAGCCTGAACAACGTCATCACCGGCAACAATCTCGCCAACGTTATCCTGGGCGTCGGCGGCGCCGATACGCTCGATGGCGCGGGCGGCGACGATAATCTGCAAGCGCATGACGGCGTCGACGTGCTCTATGGCCGCGCCGGCAACGATACGCTCGATGGCGGCACGGGCGCCGACACGATGTATGGCGGCGATAACAACGACACCTACATCGTCGACAATGTCGGCGACCTGTTGTTCGAGAACGGCCCCACGGGCGGCACGGATATCGTGCAATCGAGTGTCACTTGGTCGCTGGGCGCCGGCTTCGAGAATCTCACGCTAACGGGTTCGGCCGCGATCAATGGCAATGGCAACGAACTCGCCAACGCTATTCTCGGCAACACAGGCATCAATGTCCTGAACGGCCGCGCGGGCGCCGACACGATCGGCGCCGATCTCGGTAACGACACCGTTTATGGCGGTGACGGCGATGACGTGCTCACTGGGGCTGCTGGCGACGATCTACTCGACGGCGGCAACAACAATGATCAACTCGCAGGCGGGGCGGATGTCGATACGCTCTACGGCCGTGCGGGCGCCGATAGCCTCGATGGCGGCGCAGGCGCCGACGTCATGTATGGCGGCGCGGGCGACGATAGCTATTCGATTGATAATGCCAGCGATGTTGCGGGCGAGAGCGCGGGGGCCGGCACGGATACGCTCTACATCACCGTCAACTACGCGATGGGCGCGTATCTTGAGAACTTAGTGGTCGTCGGCGATGGCGCGGTGAACGGCACGGGCAACGTGTTGAACAACGTGATGAGCGGCGCGGGCGGGGCGAATGTGCTCTCCGGCGGCACAGGCGCCGATACGTTGAACGGCCTCGGCGGCGATGACACGCTGAATGGCGGCAACGGCAACGACACCGCCAATGGTGGCGACGGCGCCGACATCCTCGATGGCGGCAACGATCTCGACACGCTGAACGGCGGCAATGACGCTGACACGCTCTACGGTCGCAGCGGCAATGACACGCTGAACGGCGATGCGGGCGTCGACACGATCTATGGTGGCGACGGCGATGACATCGCCAACGGCGGAACCGAGAACGATCTCCTCGACGGCGGCAACAATAACGACACGCTCTCCGGCGGCGACGGTGACGACGATCTCTACGGTCGCCAGCACAACGACACGCTGAATGGCGACGGCGGCGCCGACGATCTCTATGGCGGCGACGGCGATGATACGCTGAACGGCGGCGATGGCGCCGATATGCTCGATGGCGGCAACGGCGTTGATCGGCTCGATGGCGGCCTGGGTAATGACGTTCTGATCGGCGGGACGGGCGCCGACACGTTCGTGCTCTCCACCGCGATTGGCGGCGGCAACGTCGATACCATCACGTCGTTCAACGTCGCCGACGATACGATCGAGCTTGATACCTCGGTGTTCACAGGTATCGGCTTGGGCGCGCTGGCAGCTGGCGCCTTCGTCACCGGCACGGCGGCGGGTGATGGCGACGATCGCATCATCTACAACCCAGCCACCGGTGCGCTCTTCTACGATGCCGACGGCAATGGTGCGGGTGCTGCGGTGCAGATCGCGACACTCGGCGCCGGGCTGGCGTTGACGGCGGCGGATTTCATCGGCGGGCCTTAAGCCGTCTCAACGGAGTGTAATGCGCGGCAGCATTGCGGACGGTTGCGCGTTGCCGCGTTAGCTTGTGAACTGAAGCCCGAACTCGCGCGTTCAAGTAGCGAGGAGGGCCGTCTCGCATGCCTACATTTACCGGTACAGCCGCCGCTGACGCGCTCAATGGCGGCGCGGACGATGACACGCTGATCGGCTTGGCCAATGCCGATACGCTCTCCGGCGGCGACGGCGCCGATACGATCTACGGTTACGACGCGGGCGTGAACGGCGGCATCACGTCGGCAGTGTTCACAACCGGCCTCTCGCAACCGGTAGCGGCCGATTCAACGCCCGGCGATCCAGGCTTCATCTATGTCGCCGAGAAAGCCAGCGGCATCATCTGGCGCATCGACGAAGCCACCGGCAATCGCAGCGTCTTCCTCGATGTGCCAAACACTGAGTTCCTGAGCGATGGCGAGCGCGGCGTGCTTGGCATCACCTTCCATCCTGAGTACGAGACCAACGGACGCTTCTACGTCTTCCTCACCGATACGCAGGGCGATCTGCAGGTGCGCGAATACACGCGTTCCGCCGATCCGGCCGTGGCGAACACGACGTTCACGACTTTGATCGACATCCCGCACCGCGATGCGAGCAATCACAATGGCGGCTGGATCGCGTTCTCGCCGACTGACGGCTATCTCTACATCGCCACTGGCGACGGCGGCGGTGGCGGCGATACCCAGAACAACGCCCAGAACCTGAACAGCCTGCTTGGCAAAATCCTGCGCATCGATGTCGATACTGATGACTTCCCGGCCGACGCGACGCGCAATTACGGCATCCCCGCCGACAATCCTTTCGTCGGCGTTGCCGGCGCCGATGAGATTTGGGCGTACGGGCTGCGCAATCCGTGGCGCAACGATTTCGATCCGCGCACCGGCGATCTCTACATTGCCGATGTCGGCCAACAGGCGCTCGAAGAGGTCGACTTTCAGGCGAACGGTGTTGGTGGGCGCAACTATGGCTGGCGCATCATGGAAGGCGATCAGCCCTACAATCCAGCACCGCCGCCCGCGCCGCAGCCGGGCGATCCCTCACTGATCGATCCTGTTTACGTCTATGGCCGCACGATCGGCCAATCGATTACAGGCGGCGAAGTCTATGTCGGCGCCAATGCGGGCTTCACCGGCCAATTCGTGTTCGCCGACTTCATCAGCGGGCGGCTCTTTAGCTTGTCCGTCTCAAACGGCGAAAGCTCTGACGCAACCGACCGCACCAACGAGATCATCGGCCCGCGGCCATCGAATGTGGTTGAGTTCGTGACCGGCGCGAATGGCGTGCTGTACGCGATAGGCATTGGCGGCACGATCTGGCGGCTGACCCCCGAAGCTGGCGCTGAAGACATTGGCGATCTGCTCAACGGCGATGCCGGCAACGATCAGATCTATGGTGGCGCCGGCGCGGACGTGCTCTTCGGCGGCGCTGACAACGACACGCTCGACGGCGGCATCGGCGCAGACGCGATGATCGGCGGCACGGGCGACGACACGTTCACCGTCGATAACATCGGCGACAGTGTCAGCGAAGAGGCGGGCGAAGGCACGGATACGGTGCTCGCATCAATCACCTACAGCCTCGCTGAAACGCTGGAGAACCTGACGCTTACCGGCGCTGCGGCGATCAATGGCAGCGGCAATAGCGTCGCTAACGCCATCCTAGGCAACAACGCCGCCAACGTGCTCTACGGCCGTGCAGGTGGTGACTCGCTGGACGGCGCGGGCGGCAATGACACGCTTTATGGCGGCGACGGCATCGACGGTCTCACCGGCGGTGAGGGCGCCGATCTGCTCGACGGCGGCAATGACGACGATACGCTCTTCGGCAATGCGGCGAGTGACACGCTATTCGGCCGCGCTGGCGCAGATGCGCTCGATGGTGGCGCAGGCGCGGATTCCATGTTCGGCGGCGCGGGCGACGATCAATACGCGGTGGACAATGCCGGCGATGTTGTCGGCGAAAGCTCTGGCGCTGGGACGGACACAGTCGTCGCGTCGATCTCGTACGCGTTGTCTGCTTTCGTCGAGAACCTCACGCTCAGCGGCGCCGATCCACTCAACGGTACGGGCAATGTGCTCGGCAACATCATCGCTGGAAACTCAGGCGCAAACACGCTCTCCGGTCTCAACGGGGCTGATACACTGAATGGTGGCGATGGCGGCGACACGCTGAACGGCGGCGCCGGCAATGACGTGCTGAACGGCGGAAACGGTACGGACATCCTCGATGGCGGCGCCGATCTCGATGCGCTGAACGGCGGCGCCGATGCCGACACGCTTTATGGCCGCAGCAGCGCTGATACGTTGAACGGCGATGCAGGCAATGACGTCATCTATGGCGGCGATGGCGACGATAACGCCAATGGCGGCGCCGATAACGACCTCGTCGATGGCGGCAATGGCGCCGATACGCTCGCCGGCGGCGATGGCGATGACGAGCTTTATGGCCGACAAAACAACGACGCACTGAACGGCGGCGCAGGCGCCGACGACGTCTATGGCGGCGATGGCGATGACGTTGTGTTTGGCGGTGAGGGCGATGACCTGCTCGATGGCGGAAATGGCGCGGATCGCCTCGATGGCGGCGCTGGCGCAGACACGCTCATCGGCGGCGCCAATGCCGATACGTTCGTGTTCTCGACGCTGCTCGGCGGCGGCAATGTCGATGTCATCACCGGCTTCAATGTTGCCGATGACACGATCGAGTTGGCGATCTCTGTGTTCGGCACGATCGCGGCTGGCGCGCTCGCAGCCAACGCCTTCGTCATCGGATCAGCGGCCACTGATGCCGACGACCGCATCATCTATGACGCTGCAACCGGTGCGCTTTACTATGACGCCGACGGCAATGGCGCAGGCGTCGCTGCGCAGTTTGCGACGCTGGTGCCGGGGTTGGCGCTAACAAGCGCGGATTTCATTGGGGGCGGCGGGCCGTAGTTCCACCCATTCCCGGGGCGATGCGGAGCATCGAGCCCGGGACCCATAAACACCCATGTATCCGTGCGAAGCGCTGAACCTGCTGCGCTTCACGCTCCAACATGTGTGTTTATGGGTCCCGGACTTGCGCTGCGCGCAATCCGGGAATGGGTGTAAAATGTTAAACCGCCTTCTGCACGAAGATTGAGCCCGCGCTATATCCAGCGCCGAACGAGCAGATGAGGCCTTTGTCGCCGGCTTTGAGATCGGCGCTGTGATTGTGGAAGGCTATGATCGAGCCTGCGCCGGCGGTGTTGCCGTAGACGTCGAGCACGGTCGGCGCTTCGTCTTGGCTGGCTTCGTGGCCGAGCACTTTGTGCGCGATCAGTCGGTTCATGTTTGAATTGGCTTGATGCAGCCAGAGCCGGCGCATGTCGCTGGGCTTCAAATTGAGGCCCGCCATGTGCTCCAAGATCATCTCTGAGACGAGCGGCACGACTTCCTTGAACACCTTGCGGCCCTGCTGAGAGATCAGCTTATCGGGATCGTCGCGGTGCGCTTCGTCGCCGCGATTGAGGAAGCCGAAATTGTTGCGGATGTTGTTGGAGAACACCGTCTTCAGCTTCGAGCCGAGGATCGACCATGCTCCGGGTGGCGCGATGTCCGCGTGCTCGACCAAGATCGCCACCGCTGCGTCGCCGAAGATGAAGTGCGAGTCGCGGTCGCGGAAATTCAAATGGCCCGTCGTGAGTTCGGGGTTGACCACCAGCACGGATTTGGCGTGGCCCGCGCGCACGATGTCGATGGCGTTCTGGATCGCGAACGTCGCCGACGAGCAGGCGACGTTCATGTCGTAGCCAAAGCCGCCAGCGCCCAATTCATTCTGCACCTCGATCGCCAGCGCCGGATAGGGGCGTTGTAGCGATGAGCATGAGCAGATGACTGCGCCGATGTCGCGCGGATCGCGGCCTGCGCGTTCAAGCGCTTGTCGCGCCGCCTTCACCGCAACTTCCGCCATCAACGACAATTCGTTGTTGGGGCGTTCCGGAATGCGCGGGACCATGCGGTTCACATCGAGCGAACCGGCTTTGTCCATCACATAGCGATGCTTGATGCCCGACGCTTTCTCGATGAACTCGACGCTTGAAGGCAGCAACGCGACCTTTTCGCCACGCGCAATCGCGTCGGCGTTCTCGGCGTTGAAGCGTTCGACGTAAGTATTGTAGCTCGCCACCAATTCGGCATTGGTGATCGAATCTGATGGCGTCCAAAGTCCGGTCGCGGAGATAACGACTGTCACGGCGCTAACGTCCCCTTCGCCCCGCAGGGCGGGAGCAAGGGCGCTTAGACCCGTCAGAAAAGCCGGTCAACGGCCCTCGCTCAGCCGGGTGGACGGGGTTGCGGGCGCGGCGGTTGACGCCGGGCCAAGTCGCGGGCGTCGCGGATCGTGTCCTCGGCCCGCTCAATGCACGCCTGCATATTCTCCGGCGGCGTTTGGCGGCTCTCGCAATCGGCGCGCGCGGCTTCCTCGACGCTCATCACCTCTTCGCCCGAGGAGGCGCAGCCAGCCGCGAGGACCAGCGCTAATGCCGCAAATCCGTATGCCACGCCACGCATCGTCGTCCCCTTCGTTCACACCGCCTCTATTCTCACGCATCGGCGGGTGGAAGCGCAAGCCAAACTGGCGGGGCCAGACGCACTGGCCGGCCGGCAACGGCAAGACCGTCCGGCGCCGCCAGCGCGCGATCCAGACGCAGCAGCGCGATGGCGCGGCCTTGGGCGCCGCTGCGCACTTCGCCCAAATCTGCGGCGCCAGCGTTTACGGCAGCGCCATACTCTGGCGCCTCGCCTTCGAAGACGATGGGGCACAATTTCTTCCGCGTCGTCGCGCGCCGCTTCATGCGCGAGACATTCTCCTGGCCGATGAAGCAGCCCTTCTTGAAATCGACGCCGTTTAGCTCCTCAAGCAGCGCTTCAAGGCCAAACACTTCGTCAGGTTTCGCATCACGCGCGAGATCGGGCACGCCTTGCGCAAGGCGGAGCGCGTCATACGCATCATCGCCATTAGCGGCGCTCTCGTTCGAAAGCTTGCGCCAGCCGAGCGCGGGGAGACGCGGATCGGGCCGCGCGCCGTCAAACGCTTGCACAGACCATAGCACGCCGCGCGCATCGCGCTCGACGCTCACATTGGCGCGGAGTTTGTACATTGTGAGCCTGCGCCGAATGTCGTCAGCGCGCGCCGGATCGAGTTCCAGGACAACACTATCGGCGTCCCTCCAGATCAACATGTCGGCGAGCACTTTGCCTTGCGGCGTCAGCAGCGCGCTGTAGAGCGCGCCGGCGCTATCGAGACCGTCCAAGCTCTGGGTCAGCAGATTGTTCAAAAATCCCCGCGCATCGGGGCCGGCGACGCGTATCAGTGCGCGGTTCAAGCGGGCGGGGGCGGTCATGGCCCCCATCTGGGCCGCGCCGCGCTTTGCCGCAAGCCTTTGGCTGGGCCGTTGACTTGGCATTTACCCGGGCGCCGCCTAACCAACCGGCAGATGGCCCACATCCTGTTCATCGCGCCCGCCGACCTCGGCGAGACCGTGCTCGCCACGGGCGCGCTGGCGCATGTTCTGGCCGCTGGTGATGAACTCACCGTGCTGGCCGAGCCGGCCGCGAGCGCGCTCTTTCGCTCGGCGCCGGTGGCGCGCGTTGCGATGCCGGAGCGCGGTGCGCCGGGTTGGTCACTGGCGGCGCTGATCGCCGGTAAGCGCTTCGAGACGGTGATCGATGCGCGCGGCGATCTCACGGGCAAGTTGGCGCCAGGCGTGCGCAAGGTGCGGCTTGAGCCCGCGCCGGTGTTGCGTCATCGCGCCGAAGATTGGAGCGCCGTACTTGGTGCGGATCGTCCGCTGCCGCCTGTGCTGTGGCTCGACGAGCAAGCGCGCAATGAGGCCGCGCTCGTCAGCGCCGGCGCTACGCAGCTTTTGATTATCGCACCTGGCGGTTCGCTCGCTGCAAAGCGTTGGCCGCAGGAACGCTTCGCCGCTGTTGCGCGCAGGCTTGCGACGGGGCCGATGCAAGGCGCTGTCGTTCTTGTGCTGGGCGCAGGCGAGCGGGATGCGGAGCTGTCGCGCGATATCGTTTCGAGTTTGGACGCCGATGGCGTCGAAGCGCGGAATGCCGGCGCCTTGGATTTGCTCGCCGCCGCCGCGCTGGTCGAGCGCGCCACGCTTGTGATTGGCAACGACAACGTGTTGACCCACATTGCTGCCGCAAAAGGCGCCCCGGTCCTGACCCTCTTTGGCCCGACCGAGGAGCGTGTGCGTGCGCCTTATGGGCCGCGCGCGCGGACCTTGCGCGGCCGGAACCTGGAAGAGCTTGCAGCGCCCGGCGCGCTGGACGATGGAAGCGCAATGGATGAAGTGAGCATCGACGCGGTGGAAGCCGCCGCGCTTGATCTGCTGCACGCTGGAGGCCTCAGATGACCACGTTCGTGATGCGCCGGCCCGACGACTGGCACGTCCATTTGAGAGACGGCGCCATGCTGGCGGGCGTGGTCAATTTCACGGCGCGCCAATTCGCGCGCGCCATTGTCATGCCCAACCTCGCGCCGCCGGTTACAACAGTCGCGGCTGCCGAAGCCTATAGATCGCGCATCCTGACCGCACTTCAGCCCGGACTTTCGTTCACGCCGCTGATGACCTGCTATCTGACCGACAGCATCGAGCCCGGCGAGATCGAGCGCGGCTTCGCCACTGGCGTGTTCACAGCATGCAAGCTCTATCCCGCGCACGCGACAACAAATTCCAGCCATGGCGTTACCGACATCAAGAATATCCGCGGCGCTCTGGAGACGATGCAGCGCATCGGCATGCCTTTGCTGCTGCATGGCGAGGTGACGGACAAACACGTCGATATCTTCGATCGCGAAGCCGTTTTTATCGATCGAATCTTGTCGAAGCTGGTCAGCGACTTTCCGGCACTCAAGATCGTGCTCGAACACATCACGACAGAAGAGGCGGCGAAGTTTGTCGCCGAAAGCCCGGCCACGCTCGCGGCAACGATCACGCCGCATCACCTCGATTATAATCGCAACGCCATGTTCGAGGGCGGCATCCGCCCGCACTTCTACTGTCTGCCCGTCGCCAAACGCGAACATCATCGTTTGGCGCTGCGCAAAGCTGCGACGTCCGGCTCGCCGAAGTTCTTTCTCGGCACCGATTCAGCACCGCACGCCGTGCACGCAAAGGAAGCGGCCTGTGGCTGCGCCGGTGTTTTCTGCGCGCCACACGCGCTCGAAAGCTATGCCAAGGTGTTCGACGAAGAGAACGCTATGGATCGCTTCGAGGCGTTCGCATCAGAGAACGGACCGCGCTTTTACGGACTGCCGTTCAACGAAGACCGCATAACGCTAGAACGCGTTTCTCAGTCGGTGCCCGAGCGCATTAAAGCTGCCGAAACCGAGATCGTGCCATTCCATGCCGGCGCGACACTCGGCTGGCGGCTCGCAAACTAGGAGGAGCGAGAACCTTCGGTCACCCGAGACCGGCGCGATAAAGGTTCGCATCCTCTTCCGTGAAGCAGCAGAACACCAAGCGCTTGATGCTCGACGCCTCCGCCAGCGCTTCTTCGCACGCAGCAATGGCGATGGCGCATGCAAAGCCGCGTGGCCAGCCGTAGACGCCCGTGCCTAAGCACGGAAACGCCAACGTCTCGAACTTGCGCGACGCCGCCATCTTAATGGCGGAGCCATAGCAGCGCGCGAGCCCCTTGACCTTCTCGCCCTCGGGCCCTGGCTCTACCCATATTGGCGCGGCGACATGGATGATGAAGCGCGCTGGCGCATTGAAACCCGGCGTGATCACTGCTTCGCCGACTTGGATCGGCGGCATGCGCGCGGTGTGTTCGGTGAGCTTCGGCCCCGCGGCCGCGCGCAGAGCGCCATCGACGCCCGACCCCGGCAAAAGCCGCGTATTGGCGGCGTTGACGACCGCATCCAGCGCAAGCGTCTCGATGCGGCTGACGAGAATTTCCAGCGGCCCGGCCATGCGGGATATGTACGCGAGTTCATCCGCCAAGTCGCCGACGGAATGGCTTTCTGCGCCCGTTCTAATGATCGACCTGTCACGGCGCGTCCCAGGCCGCTCCCCCACATGCGCGCCGTTTCGAGGCGGCCCGGTTTTCTGCGCCGGGCCGCTTCTTTTTGCCCATGCGCGGTTATAGTCGCGCGATGCAGACGCTGGTTGATCTTATGCGCATCGGGGAAAATCGAAGCCTCACCGATGGCGAGATCGCGCTCGGCCGCGGCGTGTTCGGCGATGAGATCGATTGGAGCGTGGTGCGTATCGTTCAAACGCGGCCCCTCGGCTTCGGCGCTATGGTGCCGCTTGGCCGTACCATTGTCTTTTCGAAATGGCGCGCGGCGCGCGACTTCGCGGCGGCGTCACTTGGTGAGCAGGGCTGGTTCGTGCATGAGCTGATGCATGTCTGGCAGGCCAAGCGCGGCATTGTGTTGGCCGGCGCAAAGCTCGGCGCGCTCGGCAAGGGCGCGTACGTCTATAAAGCGCGCGATATGAAACTCAGGCGCTACAATATCGAGCGCCAAGCCGAGATTGCGCGCCATCTTTTTCTCGCGCGCGCAGGTTTCGAAGAGCGCGGCATGCCGGAGAAAGCGTGGCTGGAAAAAATTTGGGCGACGCGTTGAGTGAGGTTACTCGGCCCGAAGCGTGAATTCGCCTTTTCGCGCACGCTCCGGCAGCGTTTCGCAGAACTCCGCAACGGCATCGACGCCGTAACGATCGACCATATCGGCGAGCGCCGCATAGATCGCCACTGACGCGATGATCTCGGGCTCAGCGCCTTCAGCCAACGCCCGATCCCAAGCGTCGAGGATCAGTTGCAGCGCCAGGCCTTTTTTATCGGGATCGTCCTGCATGGCTCAGTTCGCGTTGCGCGCCGAGAGCGCCTGCGAGACGCGCAAACCACGCGCGCGCAGTTCGGCTTCCATCTGCCGTGTGGTCGCGTCGCAAACCGGGAAGCGCGCTTCCTCGTTGCGATAGCCGCGGTTGAAGCCTTCGACGAGTTGGGCGTTGTAGCGCGGCTCGCGCTCGATGATGCCGCGCATGTAGTCGCGCCAACGCTGGTCGTCGCGGCCGTCGCAGAGAACACGCAGATAGTGTGAACCGCCGAGAATCTCGGACAGCTCCACCAACTGTCCTTGGTACCATTCCTCGCCGCGCGGGTGCTCCGGTCGCGGCTGGGCTTGCGGCTGTTGCTGAGCGAAAGCCGGGGCGGCTGCCATCACGGCCAGCACGGCGGCGCAAAGGGCGGTGCGGATTTTCATCCGCGCCGCGTAGCGCCGAAACGGGGCGGCAGTATGGAGCAAGTGTTCAGCCTGCGTTCACGCCCGGAACTCGGGCAGCCCAAGGGCGTGCCTGCTCCAATTCGTAAGCCAATTCAAGGAGGCGCCGTTCTTCGCCCACAGGCGCGGAGAAGTGGATGCCAATCGGCAGCCCGCCTTGCGACCAGGCCAGCGGCACGCTCATGGCCGGCGCGCCGGCCACGTTCTGCAGCGGCGTGTAGCCGACATAATCCGAAAGCGTCTCGAACACGGCCATGCCCTTGGTGCCATCGATCTGGCCAAGCTCAATCGGCGGTTTGGCGAGCACCGGCGTCAGATAGATGTCCGCGTCGGAGAACATGCCGGCATATTGAGCCTGCACGGCCGTTAAGCGCGTCACTGCCGCGACCAGTTCCGCCTGGCCCTGCGCTTCGGCGTGAGCGGCGAGTTCCAGCGTGAGCGGCTCAAGCAGCTCTTCGAGGTTCGCGCCAGCCGGCGCCATCGAGCGCACGAGGTTCAGGACCTCCAGCGCGCCATTGGCCCAGAGCAGAATGAAATCGGCGCTGAATTGCGGGCCATCGATCGGTGCGCGTCGTTCAATGACCGTGTGGCCGAGCGAGCGGCAAAGCTCAGCCGCTGATTCCACGGCAGAGCGGACCTCGGCGTCGGGCTCGTTGCCCATCGCGTTCGGAATATCGAGGATGATGCGGCGGCGCTCGGTGCTGGCGCCGGTGATCATGCCGGTTGGCGGAAGCGTTGGCGTAGCGCCGGTTTGTTCGGTCGCCGCGAGCCACGCGGCGGTATCGCGCACGCTGCGGCTCACGCACCCATTCACGGAAATGTCGACGCCGCGATCGGGTTGGCCCGCGAGCACGCTACGCCCGCGCGATGGTTTCAAACCGAAGAGGCCGTTGCATGACGCGGGAATACGGATCGAACCGCCGCCATCGCTCGCATGCGCGATCGGGACAACTCGCGCCGCAACCGCGACTGCCGCGCCGCCGGATGAGCCGCCGCTTGAGTGCGCGATGTTCCACGGATTGCGCGTGGCGCCACCGAGCAGTGTTTCAGTGGTGGCCGTGAGGCCGAACTCAGGCGTCGTCGATTTGCCGAACGGTACGAGACCGGCAGCGAGCAACGCATCCATGTAGGGCGGCTGTTGATCGGAGACGTTACTGGCGAAGGCGCGTGAACCGTAGCGCGTTGGCTGGCCGGTCATGGCCATCAGATCTTTGATCAAAGTCGGCACGCCAGCGAACGGACCGGAGAGGGTCTCGGCGGCGCGGGCGCGGCCATAGTCGAAGAGCGGTTCCGCGACGAAGTTCAGTTCGCCATCCACCCGATCGCTGCGCGCGATGGCGGCTTCCAGCGCTTCGGCTGCGGTGATCTCACCGCTCGAAATGCGCGCGGCGACGCCGGTGGCGTCCAGATCGCCGAGCGCGTCTGACGGGGTCAGTGAATTGCAGCCCGCGGCCAGCGCGCCCATCGCAACAGCGCCGCCAAGCACGGCCCGGCGTGAAACTTCGATCGTCATGTTTTTCCCCCGCTATTTGTTCCCAGCGTCGCGCGGGCGCGTGCGCCGGGCAAGGGGTTGCCTTGGCGTCAATGGCGCGCGAGAGCGGGACAATGACCAGGACGCGCGCCGATTTGCTGCTGGTGGCCCGCGGCCTCGCCGAGAGCCGCGCCAAAGCGCGCGCCGCGATCGAAGCGGGGGGCGTCACAGCCAACGGCACGGCTGTGGAGAAAGCCTCTGATCTGATCGCGGAAGACGCGGCGCTCGATGTGCAGCTGCCGCATCCCTGGGTTTCGCGCGCCGGTGTGAAGCTCGCGGCGGCGCTGGACGCATTCGGCGTTGATCCTGCGGGGCGTGTGTGTCTTGACGTTGGCGCATCAACCGGCGGCTTCACGCAAGTGCTGCTGACGCGTGGCGCTGCGCACGTTTACGCCGTCGATGTCGGCACGGCGCAGTTGCATGCTGCGCTCCGCGACGATCCGCGCGTCACCAATCTCGAGCGCACGGATGCCCGCGCACTGACGCGCGCACAGATCGCTGAGCCGCCGTCGCTGATCGTTTGCGATGCAAGCTTCATCGGCGCGATCAAAGTGTTGCTGGCGCCCATGAAGTTGGCTGCGGTGAGCGCTGATCTTGTTGCGCTGATCAAGCCGCAGTTTGAGGCTGGGCCGAAAGCGGGCGGAAAAACCGGCGTGCTTGAGGAGGAAACGGCGCGCGCCGCGGCGGCGCAAACAATCGCCGCGCTCGAAGGCGTAGAGGGCTTCCGCAAAGTCGCCGTCGCGGATTCGCCGATCAAAGGCGGCGATGGCAATCTCGAACTTCTTCTCCACATGCGCCGCTAAAAGAAACGCCCCGGTGTTTCCACCGGGGCGAAGTCACTGCGTACGTTAGGAGAAACTTTAGTCAGCCGGATACCAGCGGCCATCTTCGCCGCGGCAGAGCAGGGCTTCTTCGCGATACTCGCGGCCGCGGCGATCACGCGTGATGATCTCGCCCATGCGGCAATCTTCGTCGTCCCGATAATAGCCGCTGTCGCGATAGTCGCCGCCGTAATAGCCATCGCCGCGCGTCGGCTGGCCGTAATACGGATCGTACGAACCTTGCGGGACGCGATCGCATGCAGCCGTCGAACGGCCGATGCCTGCGCCGGCGGCGGCGCCAACGACTGCGCCAAGGGCCGCACCTTCGCCGCGGACGCCACGGTCGGCGACTTCACGGCCGAGCAGCGCGCCAGCAAGCCCGCCGATCACCGCGCCGCCAATGGTACGGTTCTGGCGCGATTGTGCGCATTGACGTTGCAGTTCGACGTGCTCGTCATGGTAGGACGGATAAGATTGAGCAGACGCCGGCTGGACGAACGCCATCATGGCGAACGCGGTAGCGGCGAACAAAGCTTGACCTCGCATAACGGGCTCCTGTTTGACGGGGCGGATATAGCCAGAGCCAAGCTGAACGGCGCATGAAGCGAATGAACCGCCTCTCCAGAGGCCTCCCGGGTAACGCTCGAGGAGGCAAAACCGGTGCTGTTTCAGCATCGGAAGAGCGAATTCTCGCCATCGAGGCGATGGGTGCGCGTGGCGATTCAACCGCTAAGGGCGATGATGGGCCTATCTATGCGCCGTTCGCTTTGCCGGGTGAGCAAGTCCGCGCCCGCGTGACCGGCGGGCGGGCTGAGGTCGTTGAGGTGTTAACTGCAAGTCCTGAACGGCAAACACCGGTTTGCCGGCATTTCGGACGCTGTGGCGGCTGTCAGTTGCAACATTGGCAGGACGGGCCGTATCTCGCGTGGAAGCGTTCGCAGGTGGTGCAGGCGCTGGAGCGCGTGAGCCTGGGTGGCGCGGTGGTGGATGAGACCGTGCCTGCATGGGGCGATGGGCGCAGACGCGCGGCGTTTCATGCGGCGCGCGTTGGCGGGCAGGTGCGCATCGGGTTTATCGAACGCGGCGGCGCCAAGCTTACGCCGATCGCGCAATGCCCTGTGCTCGCGCCTGCGCTCGAAGCGGTGGCGCTAAAGCTTGCGCCGCTGGCGGATCAAACGCTGCCGCAGCGCGGCGAGATCACGCTGCATTGTTTGCTGACCGATAGTGGTGTCGATGTTTCGATCAAGGGCGCGGGGCGTCCGCAAGCGCTGCACCGCGCCGCGCTGGAGAGCTTAAGCGCGATGGTGCACGAGCTTAGCCTCACGCGCCTCGCCATGGACGGCGAGATCGTCATCGAACGCGACAAGCCACGCTTGCGCATGGGCCGCGCCATCGTAGCGCCGCCGCCGGGTGCGTTCTTGCAGCCGACGGCGTTGGGTGAGGAGACGCTCGCGCGCCTCTCTTTGGATGCCATCGCCAACGCTGATCGCGTGATTGATCTCTTCTCCGGCATTGGGACGTTCTCGCTCCGCGCGGCCGAGTTCGCTGAAGTGCTGGCCGCCGAGGGCGACGAGGATATGCTGATCGCGCTCAAGGCCGCCGCGGACGGCGCGGGCGGGGCGCTTAAGAAGGTGGAAACGCTGCGGCGCGATCTTCTGCGCACGCCGCTTTCAAGTCTCGAGATGAAAAAGCTCGACGCCGCCATTATCGACCCGCCACGCTCCGGCGCGCGCCTGCAAGCCGAGCAGATCGCCCGCTCGCCGATCCGCAAGCTGGCTTACGTCTCCTGCGATCCGGCGAGCTTTGCGCGCGATGTGAAAGTGCTGGTCGAGCACGGCTTTTCGCTGACGCGCACCACGCCCGTCGATCAATTCCGCTGGAGCCCGCACGTAGAAGTCGTCGGAGCGCTGTCGCGATGAGCAAAACGACGCTGCTCGATTATCGCAACTCACGCCGCAAGCGTGATCCGGAAGCGGATGCCGCACCGTTGGAAGATGGCTATTGGCGGCGCAAGACGCTGACAGAAATGAACGAGCGCGAGTGGGAAGCGCTCTGCGATCGCTGCAGCAAGTGCTGCGTTATCTCAATTGAGGATACCGACACCAACATCCTCCATCTGACCGACGTGTCGTGCAAACTGTTCGACACCAAAGCCTGTGGCTGCAGCGATTACGAGAACCGCAAAGACTACGTTCCCGACTGCGTTAAGCTCACGCCCAAGAAAGTGCCGAAGCTCGATTGGCTGCCGCAGACGTGCGCTTATCGGCTGGTCAGCGAGGGCCAAGACTTGTACTGGTGGCACCCTTTGGTTTCCGGCGATCCCGAAACCATCCACATCGCCAACGCCTCCGCCCGCAACAGAACCCGTCCGGAAGGGCGGCTGAAAATGGCCGGCCTGATCAAGCGCATCACGCCGTGGCCTGCGCCTTTGGAAAAGCCGCCTGCAAAATATCGCAAGCGCGCCAAAACGGCGCCTCGACCGCGCCGCGCCAAGCCCTAATATCATCCCATGTCAGTGATGCGCGATCTTGGCCGTGCACGTTACGCTGCCGCACAGGGTGCGCGCGTCGCCTGGTATATGAGCCAATATTTGCTGGCGCGGCGGGTCTCTGCGCCGTTCAATCGCCCCGGCGAGCCGCGCTTCGAGCCGCAGGCCGCGCCTGGCGATTCAGAGCGCATCCGCGCCGCGTTCCTCGATCTCTTCGCCAAGGACCGTGGCAATATCGAAGCCGGGCTCTATCCTGCGCCGAACGATATTCGCCTCAACCGATCAATCACCGCGTTGCGCAATTCGGCGAACTTCTTTCGCGACTTGCCTAAGGTCGATCAGCGTCGCTTGGCGCGTGACGGCGTCGAGGTACGCGAGCAAGCCAAGGGCGAGGGCCGCCGCTACCCGACTTATTACTTGCAGAACTTCCACTACCAGAGCGGCGGTTGGCTCTCGGAAGAAAGCGCCAAGCTGTACGACACACAGGTCGAAATCCTTTTCGGAGGCGCCGCAGACGCGATGCGCCGCATAGCGCTCGGTTCATTTGCGCGCGCCATCCGCGGCACCGATCAGCGCAAGATCAGGCATCTCGACATCGCCAGCGGCACGGGCCGTTTTCTGAAGCAAGTGCTGCAAGCGTATCCGCGCATGCCTGTCACGGGCCTCGATCTATCGCCGGCCTATTGCGAGGAAGCGCGGAAGCGTTTGAAGACGTGGCCGCAAGCTGAGATCGTCAATGGCGCCATCGAGCAAGCGCCGTTCGAGGATGGCGCGTTCGATGCGGCAACGTGCGTCTATCTCTTCCACGAATTGCCGCCACGCGTGCGCCGCGACGCCGCGCGTGAAATTGCGCGCCTCATCAAGCCGGGCGGCACGTTCGTGTTGGCGGATTCTCTGCAGACCGGCGACGCCGCCGATCTCGATCAGATGCTGGAATACTTTCCAGTCGGCTTCCACGAGCCGTACTTCAGCTCATACCTGAAGGAAGATTTCGTCGCGCTGTTCGCCGAGCACGGGTTCGAGGTCGAGGAAATCGAACTCGCTTTCCTCACCAAGGTGACGCGCTTCCGTCGTCGCTGAGCGCATCGTTCTTGGTAGCGCCTTCGCTCGAATGGACGAAATCGTCGGCGTTGGGCTGATCGTCGGCATAGATGGCATCGCCGTAATCGCCGGCGCGATAGACCGAGGTTTCCTGGTAGAGCGCGGCGATATCGCGGGTGACATCCTCATAAGAGCGCTCGCCGCTGCGGTCAGCCAATGGCGTATCCCGATCGCCGACGAGCGGTTCGACAGGATAGTCAGCAGCGTAAGCATCGCCCACGACGTACGCGGTCGGCGTGACGCGCCCTTCTGACGGCGGCGCCCAATCGCTCTGAACGACGCGCACATAAGCGGGCTGCGCTACCGAAGCCGCTTCCGCGCGCTCGGGCAGGATGGGTGCGAAACCGCCCGTCTTGAGCAGATAAAACGCGCCGAAGGCGGAAAGCCCGATGGCGGCGAAAACGCCGATGGCGGCGTGGCGTTCTTGGATAGGAGTCTGATCGAACATGGGTGCGGCCCTTGAAGATGGCGCGCGTTCAACGAGCGTCTGGGCTTAGTGTTCCGGGAACGCTGCCGCGGCGCTCACGTTGCTCTTCGGTCATGCCACCAGACGATCTAACGCCGCTCCGCACCCGTGCTTATCAACTTGCCGATACCGGCCGCTATGCCGATTGGGACAGCATCGCTGCCGCCCTCATGGACGAGGGCGCGATCCCGGTGCTGGTGCGCCGGGCGGGCGACGATGCGCTGTTCAAGATCATGCTCGCCAACCGCATCGCGGCGGCGGCGGAACGCTAGGCTTCGGCGCCGGCCTTGATCCGCGCGTCGCTGTTATCTGCTGGCGGCGGGCTGTCCTTCGCTGGCTCGGCGTCCAACAGATCTGGCGCCGGTGCAGCGATCGGAGGCTCAGCGGCGGCTAAACGGACAGCGCGGAAGTTGGCGCTGCTCTCGGGTTCTATCGCGGGCGCGGCTGGGCCTTCAGCGATTTCTGCGAGTTGTACCGCTTCGCCTTGTGAGGTTGCCGCGATCAGATCAACGCGCGGCGTGCCAACCGACGCGGCGTGCGCTGACGGAACAAGTTCCGGACCGCCCGTCACGATCGTGTCGACGCTGAGGATCGCAAAGCCGAAGATCAGGGCGAACACAGTGACGGCGTGGACGCGGTCGCGGCCCTTGGGGCTGAGCAACACGTTCTCGACCGAGACCAACGTGCCGATCGCCGCGCGCTTGGAATGACGGCCGGTCCAACGCAGCGCTGGCGCGACATGACGCATCGCAGCAGCGGTGGCGCCGGCGCCCGCGGCGCGTACGCGCTCAACGGCAGGAGACACCACGCCCAAAGCTGCGCGCGCTTGAGTTGAAATGGCTTGGCCCATCGACGTCAGTTGTTCGCGCATCACGCGCTCCCCACGCTTGCTGCGCCAATTTTTACGCCTCAGCCGCGAGCACGCCAAGAGGTGTTCTAGCCCTCGGCCAAGATTTATTTGGGGGGCAGAAGTGGATTGCCATGCGCGCGGGGCGGCGAGCGGCCGCGCAAGCGCCGCTTACCGCCCGGTCTGACCACGATGGCGGAGCATCGCGTCCGCCAGCACGCACGCCATCATCGCTTCCGCCACCGGCGCTGCGCGGATGCCGACGCAGGGGTCGTGGCGGCCTTTGGTGCTAATCTCGGCGTTTTGGCCGTCGCGGGTGATGGTCTGGCGCGGTGTGAGAATCGAGGAGGTGGGCTTGATCGCCAGCCGTGCCACGACCGGCTGGCCGGTCGAGATGCCGCCCAAGATGCCGCCGGCAGCATTGGAGAGAAACACCGGCTTACCATCATTGCCGGCGCGCATCTCGTCGGCGTTCTCGACACCTGTAAGAGCCGCCGCCGCAAAGCCCGCGCCGATCTCGACGCCCTTCACAGCATTGATGCTCATCAGTGCGCCCGCGAGTTCCGCGTCGAGCTTGCCATAAACTGGCGCGCCCCAACCGGCAGGAACGCCGGTGGCTTCAACTTCGACAATGGCGCCGAGTGAATTGCCGTCCTTGCGCGTCTCGTCGAGCAGCGCTTCCCACTGCTTCGCGGTGTCAGCGTCAGGACACCAGAACGGATTGTTCTGCGTCTCGTCCCAATTCCATTTGGCTCGATCAATCGCGATCTTGCCGATCTGCACCACCGCCGCGCGGATCGTCACATCTACCAATAGCCGCCGGGCGACGGCGCCAGCCGCAACGCGCGCCGCCGTTTCGCGCGCGGACGAACGCCCGCCGCCGCGATAATCGCGCAGGCCGTACTTGGCGTCGTAGGTGTAGTCGGCATGACCGGGGCGATAGAGATCGCGGATCTCGTCATAATCTTTGCTGCGCTGATCGGTGTTTTCGATCATCAGCGAGATCGGCGCGCCGGTGGTGACTTGGCCTTCGGTGCGATCGTCAGAGAACACGCCGGAGAGGATTTTCACCTCATCGTCTTCGCGGCGCTGCGTGACGAAGCGGCTCGTGCCGGGTTTGCGCTTGTTGAGCCAAAACTGGATGTCCGCGGCCGAGAGCGGCAGCCCAGGCGGGCAGCCATCCACGACGCAGCCAAGCGCCGGCCCGTGGCTTTCGCCCCAGGTGGTGACGCGGAAAAGGTGGCCGAACGTGTTGTGGGACATGGGCGCAAGAACGCTTATATCGAACCAATTGGTAAAGGGAGCACGATTCCTTGTCTGGCGACGATCTGATCCCGCCTTCGCCCAAATACGATCCAGCCGCGACGCCGCCGCCGGATGATGCGGCGCTGTTTGCCGAGAACGAGCCGTTTCAGCTGTTCGAGCGCTGGTTCAAAGAGGCCAAGGAGAAGGAGCCCAATGATCCGAACGCCATGGCGCTCTCCACTGTCGACGCGCAGGGCTTTCCCGATGTGCGCATGGTGCTGCTGAAAGCCGCCGACCCGCAGGGTTTCGTTTTCTACACCAATGCCGAGAGCGCCAAGGGCCGTCAGCTCGAAGCCAACGCGCGCGCGGCGATCGTGCTCTATTGGAAAAGCCTGAAGCGCCAGATCCGCGTTCGCGGCTTGATCGAGCATGTCAGCGAGGCGGAAGCGGACGCTTATTTCCAAAGCCGCGACCGCGGCGCGCGGCTTGGCGCGTGGGCCAGCGAGCAATCGCGGCCGCTGCCGGATCGTCTCGCGCTCGAGAAGCGCATTGCCGAGTTCGCGCTGAAGTACGGCGTCGGCGAAGTTCCGCGTCCGGCGCACTGGCGCGGCTATCGCTTGAAGCCGCTCGCCATCGAGTTTTGGCGCGACCGCCCGTTCCGCTTGCATGACCGGCTGGTTTTCACGCGCGACGATCCGGCTGCGCAATGGTCTAAGTCACGCCTCTACCCTTAACGCTTGCTTCAGTCCGACTCGTGAAACGCTGTTTGCGAGGAGAGGGCGTTGCGCGTCATCGACATCGCTGTGGCTGCTTTGGCGTTGCGCACCTCGGGCACGCATCCGCCGAGACGTCCGCGCCGCCTGGTCCCTGCGGTCGATGAGCCTGATGGCGGACTACTGGACCGCAACGCGCTGCCGCATGCGCGAACCGCCTTGATCGTCTCGCTCTGGCCACCTGCGCGGCAATGCATGGTGCCGGCGGTGTACGCCGAGTTCGCCGCGCCTGCGCTTTTCGGCCGGGCCTTGAGCGTCACTTGGCCGGCGCGTCCGGCAGAGGACGCGCGTACGCTTCAGACGCGACTTGAGGCTGCCTTTCCGCGCGCGGAAGCCGCCCCTCGGGAAGACGCCGCCTGACGGAACATTGCGGCGCCGCACAATACGCGCTTAAATTCCCGCCAAAGAAAACAATCGGGAGACGTAGCGATGCTTGGGCTCATGCAGGAATGGCCGTTGACGGTCGATCGGATCCTCGATCACGCCAACACCAATTTCCCTCAGCGCGAGGTCGTTACGCGCAATGTCGAGACCGGGCAGCTCACGCGCTCTAACTACGGCACGATCTGGCGCAACGCCAAGCGCGTCACCAATGCGCTGAAGGCGCGCGGCATCAAATTGGGCGACCGCGTCGCCACGTTGGCGTGGAACACCGATAAGCACCTGGAAGCTTGGTACGGCACCATGTGCATGGGCGCGGTTCTGCACACCGTGAACCCGCGGCTTTTTCCTGAGCAGATCGCTTGGATCATCAATCACGCCGAGGACAAGGTTCTCTTCCTCGACACGACGTTCGTGCCGATCATCGAGAAGATCGCGCCGTTGCTGAAGAGCGTGGAGACCTACGTCATCCTCACCGATCGGGCGCACATGCCGGCGTCGTTCTCTGTGCCGTATCTTTCGTATGAGGAGTTCATCGAAGGCCAATCGGACGTCGCTCAATGGGGCGGCTTCGATGAGAATACCGCCTGCGGGCTTTGCTACACGTCAGGCACGACGGGCGATCCGAAGGGCGTGCTCTACTCTCACCGCTCGAATGTGCTGCACGGCATGGCGGCAAACTCGGTCGACTGCTTTGGCGCGGGCGCCAATGACGTCGTGCTGCCGGTGGTGCCGATGTTCCACGCCAATGCGTGGGCGATTGCGTTTGTGGCGCCGATGGTGGGTGCGAAGCTCGTCATGCCGGGCGGCAAGCTCGATGGCGCAAGCGTCTATGAATTGCTCGACGGCGAGAAAGTGACATTCACCGCCGCCGTGCCAACGGTTTGGCAGATGTTGCTTGGCTATCTGCGCGAGAACAATCTGAGGCCTGGCCCGTTGAAACGCGTCGCCATAGGCGGCTCGGCCATTCCGGAAACCGTGCTGCGCGCGTTTGAGGAAGATTATGGCGTTGAGGTCATTCACGCCTGGGGCATGACCGAGATGAGCCCGATCGGCACGATCGGCAAATTGCTGCCGGAGCACTATGCCGGCGATCACGAGTTCCGCATCCGCACCAAGATGAAGCAGGGCCGCTCGCTGTTCACCACCGAGATGAAGATCGTCGACGACGAGGGCGTGGAGAAGCCGCACGACGGCAAGGCGTTTGGCCGTCTGCTGGTGCGTGGTCCGGCTGTAGCGCGCGCTTATTTCAAGAATGCCGGCGCGCGAAACGAGAAGGGCGAATGCCTGGAGCGCTGCGGCTTCTTCGATACTGGCGATGTCGCCACGCTTGATGAGTTGGGTGTGATGCAGATCACCGACCGCGCCAAGGACGTCATCAAGTCCGGCGGTGAGTGGATCAGCTCGATCGACATCGAGAACATCGCCATGGGCGCGGAGGGCGTCGCCAATGCTGCGGTCATTGGTGTCGCGCACCCGAAGTGGGATGAGCGGCCGCTGCTGATCATTCAGCCCAAGCCGGGCGCGTCGCCGACCAAGGAAGCCGTGCTGGCCTTCCTCGAAGGCAAGATCGCCAAGTGGTGGACGCCCGACGACGTGGCGTTCGTCGAAGCGATCCCGCTCGGCGCCACCGGCAAGATCAACAAGCTGGCGCTCCGCGAAATGTTCAAGGACTACCGGCTGCCTTCGACGCAAGCGGCGGAATAGGCGGGAACCAAGTGCTGGGCTCGTTGTTTATTGCTCCAAACGACGGCTCGTAAGGCACTACCCCTCGACCTTACCCTTGCGGACCTCCGTCAATCGCAGTGAGCGGCCTGGGCCTCGCCTGGGCCGCTTTCGCGTAAGAGTTCCCCTATTCCCAAGGCCATAGCGCTTCAGGCTGAATCCGCATTCTGGATCGCGCCGCGCATTCTCGCGGAAATGCGGTTCAAAATCGAATTCCTGCGTGAAACGACCGAGGCGCATTCCGTGTGCCACGCGCGTTCCGTTCGGGCGCGTGAACTCGAGGTCGCGCAATTCCAAGCGCAGGCCTGGGCGCAGGACGCCAAGCGTAAATTTGGCGCGGACGGCTTTCAGATCCGCTGGATGGAAGACAGCGGCCGCATCGTGTTCGTAGAAAGCTTCGACGGCCCGCCGGCCTCGCTGCACTAGTCCTTGAGCGCGTACACGCTGTCCACGCACGGACGGCCCATCGTCTCGACGCGGCCCATTTCAACAAGCCGGATCATGTGCGCCAGTACGCTGTGACACGCGGCTGGATGCAGGCGCTTGTCGACGTCGGCGTAAATCACCGAGACCATGTCTTTGATCGAAGTCTTGCCGGCTTGCATCTGCGCGATGATCGCGGCTTCGCGGCCGAGGCGGTGATCGATGAAAGCTTGCACGAACGGGCGCACGTCGGTCACGGGCGGGCCGTGCGTGGGCCAGAGCGTCGAGAAGTTGCGGTCACGCACCTTCGCGAGGCTGTTGAGATAATCGGTCATGTCGCCATCAGGCGGGCCGATGATCGTCGTCGACCAGCCCATGATGTGATCGCCGGGGAAGAGCGCGTTCTCTTCGATCAACGCGAACGCCATGTGGTTGTTGGTGTGGCCCGGCGTGAACACCGCTTCGATTGTCCAGCCGGGGCCGCTGAACCGATCGCCATCCTTCACGTCGACGTCCGGCTGAAAGCCGTGATCGTCCGACGCTTCCAAGCGCAGCTCATCGCAATCGCTCGGCGCTGGCGCGATCTTGCTCGAATAGACTTTTGCGCCGGTGCGCTCCGCCAGCGGATGTGCTGCGGGGCTATGATCCATGTGGCGATGCGTGACGAGGATGTGCGTCACGCGCTCGCCTTCAACGGCGCGCAAGATGGCTTCGATGTGTTCGATATTGTCGGGGCCGGGATCGATGATCGCGACGTCGCCGCGGCCTATGATGTAAACGCCGGTGCCCTTGAACGTGAACGGGCCCGGATTATTCGCAACCAGCCTGCGGATGAGCGGGCTTACTTGCTGCGCTTCCTCATAGACAAAGTCCATGTCGCGCACGAACGGGATTGCGTAGGCCATCAGCGTCTAACTTAAGTGTTCCCGCCGCGCACGAAAGCACGGAAGGCCTTAGCCAGAGCACGCGTCGCCACGATCTTGTCGGACAGGTTCAAGCCGATGGGCGGGCCCATATCGGTCTTGTTGGCGTCGACGATATAAAGCTCGCCGCTATTGCGATCTCTCAGCACGTCCACGCCGCCCCATTCCAAGCCGATCTCGCGCGTGAAGGCGGAGATTTGCGCCAGCTCGTCGGCGGAGAAGACCTCTTCCGGCGTGCGCAGCAGCACTTCGGTATTCGTATTGAGGAAGCGCTTGGTTACTTGACGGCGCTTGATGAACACAACCACCGGCTTGCCGCCCACAGTGGAGGTGCGCAGATCTTCGACCAGATCGAGATCGGAAGCCATGCGGTTGTCGATCACGCGCTGGTAAACACGGCCAGGCACCGGCGTCGTCGGGCACTGCACGATGCGGCCATCGTGGGCGGCGTTAATCTCGGACTTTTCGACAGCGGCGCCGACATAGGTGCGCGGATCAACTGCGAGCGGACGGCCGAAGGCTGCGGCGGAGGCGCGCGAGACGTTCGTCTTTGAGACATCGCGTGCGTTGAAATTAACAAGCTTGGCGCCAGCGCGAACGCGCGCCGGCGGTTCGTTCGGGCTGTAGGTGGCGTCCTCGAAGTGCATCACGACGTCAGCGGCGGCGACGTCCTTCACATATTTAGCGCCCGCCGCGCGAGAGACCGCCCAGATCAGATACCAGGGCCGCGCGCGCTCGGGCGAGAAGGCGATAGTGAAGTGGGGCGTCGCCGGTTCGATGCGCTGCGCCGAGAAGAAATAGGCAAACCAGGCCGAGACCTGTTTGATCACCGATGGTGAATACGGCACCCGCGCGCCGGTCTTGCGCACCGTGAGGCCGGTCAAGCCGAACTCAAAATCCTTAAGCCAGACTCGGCCGGACGTCTGAAACACGCGGGGCGTTGCGTCGGTCATGGCAGTTAGACCGGCCCAAAGCTTGCGAGCGGCGCACACATGGGTGCTGCCGTCTTCGACATCTTCATGTTCGCGTTGGATCGCGTGCGCACGGTGCTGGTCGCCTTGTCCCTGATCGTCTTGCTTAAGACCGTTTGGATCCTGCTCACGCCTGTCGGCTAGGATTTCGGCGCTAACGTGTCCAACGCTCCCCTGGCCCCCGACAGATCGTACCCTGCCTGGGACGCCAAGGCGATTATTTCCTGAGGCGAACGGTCCCCAGAGAGGGCCTGCGCCAGCGCCCAGGCCATTATCGAGCGCTTACCCGTCCGGCAATAGGCCAGGACAGGGCCATTCGTCTCATCGAGCAGTTGCGCCGTCTCAGCGACCACGCCTGGCGGGGTCTGACCCGTGTAGGGCAAGGCCTTGTAGGTGAGCCCAGCCGCAGCGGCAGCAGCCTTTATTTCGGCTTCGGTCGGCTGACCTGGGTCTTCGCCTTCGGGCCGGTTGCAGACGAGGACCTTATAGCCCTCCGCTGCCGCGCGGCTGATGTCTGCAAGCTCAAGCTGTCCTGCGACGGCGAACTCAGGCGTAACGCGATGGAACTCGGTCATGTCTTGCCTACGTTGACAGAGCTTTCCGAGGAAGCAAGGTTCGCCGCGCTTCGTTTGCCGCTTCGGGCGCCACGGAAAATGGAATGCTTGCTCTAACCGTTCGGCGTTTGCTCGTCGCTATCCCAACACTGCTCGCGATCGTTGCAGCTGCGTTCTTGCTGATGAAGGCCGCACCCGGCGGGCCGTTCACGCTCGAGCGTCAGCTGCCGCCTGAAATCGAGCAGCGCATGCAGGCGAAATTCGGGCTCGATCTGCCCGTTGGTCAGCAGCTCGCGCGCTATCTGTTCGGTTCCGAAGAGGGCGGCGGCTTAATCCGTGGCGATTTCGGTCCGTCGATGACTTACAAGGACAAGAACGTCATCGAGATCATCGCTGAAGGCGCGCCGACGAGCGCGCTGCTTGGTCTCGGCGCTATGGCCCTTGCTTTGTTGGTCGGCGGCGGTCTCGGCGTGATGGCGGCGCTGCGGCAAAACAAATTTCAGGACTACGCCGTTATGGCGCTGGCGATTGCGGGGGTGTGTTTGCCGCCGCTTGTGATCGGGCCGATCATGCAGCTCTTCTTCGGCGTTCAGCTCAGCTGGCTGCCGAGCCAGGGCCTGCACCGAGACGAATACGGCATCGCCTACCTCATTCTGCCGATCGTTACGCTGTCGCTGCCGTTGATCGCTATCGTCTCGCGGTTGATGCGCGCCTCGATGATCGAGGCGATGCGCTCGAACGCCATCCGCACCGCGCGCGCGAAGGGCTTGCCGGAAGCGTCCGTAATTTGGCGCCACGCGCTGCCGATCGCGATTTTGCCGGTGGTTTCTTACGTCGGCCCAGCGCTTGCGGGCGTGATGGCCGGCTCATTCGTCATCGAAACGGTCTACCAGCTGCCCGGCATCGGCAAGCAATTCGTCTATGCCGCCCAGCAGCGTGACTACACGCTCGTGATGGGGGTCGTGCTGATCTATTCGTTCCTCATCATCCTTATGAACCTCGCCGCGGACATCATGTACCGCGTGCTCGACCCGCGGACGCGCACGGCATGAGCGATATTCTTTTAGACGATGTGCCGGTGCAGACCGGCGTCAAAGGCCGCTCGCTCTGGGAAGACGCGCGACGGCGCTTGATGCGCAATCCGGCGGCGGTGGTGTCGCTGTACGTTGTCGCCATCTTGGTGCTGATCGCGGCTTTCGGCCCGATGCTGTGGGTCCACAAGATCGACGACATTTTCCGCGACAGCGTCGGCATCGCGCCGACAATGACGAACTGGCACATATTCGGCACGGACACCGAAGGGCGCGACATGGTTGCGCGCCTTATCTTCGGCTTGCGCATTTCGCTGCTCGTAGGGCTCGCGGCGACCGTGGTTGCGCTCACTATTGGCGTTACCTACGGCGCGATCGCCGGATTCTTCGGCGGCGTCATTGACGACATCATGATGCGCTTCGTCGATGTGCTTTACGCTATTCCGTTCGTGTTCTTCGTCATTGTGCTGATGACGGTCGTCGACACGCCTGACCCAGTCGTGAAGTTGATGTGGATTTTCGCCGCGATCGGCGCGGTCGAATGGCTGACCATGGCGCGGATCGTGCGCGGGCAAACTATCTCGCTTCGCCGCAAAGAGTTTGTGGAAGCGGCGCGCGCCTCTGGCGCAAGGCCGCTGGAGATCGTGTTCCGTCACATCGTGCCCAACGTGCTGGGACCCGTCGTCGTGTTCGCGACGCTGAACATACCCGTCATCATCCTGGCCGAGAGCTTCCTCTCATTCATCGGCCTCGGCGTACAAGAACCGCTGACCTCGCTCGGCAGCCTTATCTCCGCCGGCGCACGACAGATGATTCAGGCCCCCTGGATGCTGCTCGCGCCCGCCGTCACCATGCTCGTCACGCTGCTGGCGCTCAATTTCTTGGGCGACGGCCTGCGCGACGCTCTCGATCCGAAGGAAAGGTAAGTCCCATGACGATCCGGACTGACCGCCGCACTCTGCTTGCCGGCGCTGTCGGCCTCGCCGGCGCCGCATCGCTCGGCGCGTGCGCGAACGCGCGCATTGTCGGCTTCGACAAGTCACGCAAGTCGCTCGATATCGCCAATTCGTCGGAGCCGCTGTCGCTCGACCCTCACAAAGCCACTGGCTCGTGGGAGAACAACATCATCGGCAATATGTTCATCGGCCTGACCACCGAGAACAATCGCGCCGAACCATCGCCCGGCATGGCAGAGCGCTGGGAGGTCAGCGAAGATCTGCTCACCTGGACGTTCTTCCTGCGCCGTGACGCGACGTGGTCGGACGGCGAGCCATGCGACGCGCATGACTTCGTCTTCGGCATGCAGCGTATTCTGAAGCCGGAAACGCTCTCGCAGTATGCGTCCTTCCTCTATCCGTTGAAGAACGCTGAGCTGATCAACAATCCGCCGGAAGGGACGCAAGCGCTGCCTGCTGAACAGCTTGGCGTGACCGCGCTGGATGACTTTACGCTGGAGATACGACTTGAGCATCCCGCGCCGTACCTGCCGCAGCTTCTGAAGCACTACACGGCGTATCCGATCCCAAAGCACGTCTATGAGCGCGTCGGTGATGATTGGATCAAGCCGGAAAATATTGTCGTCAACGGGCCGTTCAAGCTCGTCCGCTGGTGGTCGAATTACATCATTCACCTCGAGAAAAATCCGCAATTCTATGACGCGGCGAACGTCGCCATGGAGCATCTCTATTTCTATCCGCAGAATGACGTGCAGGCCGCCGCCCGCCGGGTGTTGAGCGGTGAGGCAGGGTGGGCGACGCGTTTCCCATCGAACCAAGTCGAAGTGCTGCGCCGTGATTTGCCGGGGTTTGTGCGCGTGTCGCCATATCTCACGGTGAACTACTTCTCGTTCAATATGACGCGCGCGCCGTTCAACGACATCCGCGTGCGCCAAGCCATGTCGATGGCTTACGATCGCGATTTCGTGGCGAGCCAGATTTATCGCACGGGCGAGCAACCTGCGTACAAGTTCATTCCGCCGGGCGTGTACAATTATGCCTCGACCGCGCGTTACCCCTGGTCGGAGCAACCTCTCGCGGAGCGCAAGCGCGAAGCTGAACGCTTGCTGCGCGAAGCGGGATACGGTCCGAACAACCCGCTGCGGTTTGCGTTCTCGCACCGCAATACGAGCGACAATCCGCGCGTTGCTGTCGTGGCGCAGAACGATTGGAATTCGATTGCGCCTTGGGTGACGGTCGAGCTGCGCGGCGTCGAGAACCAGGTTCACTACGCCAATCTGCGCGCCAAGAATTTTGATTGCGGCGATGGCGGTTGGATCGGCGACTATAACGACGCCAAGAACTTCCTCTATCTGTTCGAGAGCCGCACCGGAGTGCAGAACTATCCGGGCTACAACAACCCGGTCTATGACCAGCTCGTGCGCGATTCAGACACTGAACGTGACGACGCGCGTCGCGCACAACTCATGTTGCAGGCAGAGGAGTTGTTGCTCCGCGAAGCGCCGATCTGCTGCAGCGTCTTCATAAACTCGACCAACCTCGTTCACCCCGATCTTCTGGGCTACGAAGACAATATCGAGGACATCCACCGCGCACGGTGGTTCGGCATTCGTGCTTAAGCGCCTCGCCCCGTACTGACGCGGGGCGAGTTTAGTTCAGAACGGTCCGCCAGCTTCTTCGCTGCCGATCGCTTTGATCGCGAACGCATAGTCGTGCGCGAGTTCTTCGCGCAAGAATTCGAAGCGTCCCGCTGAGCCCGCGTGACCTGCGCCCATGTTCATCTTCATCAGTATCGGTCGTCCGCTCGTCGTATGCGGGCGCAGCTTCGCGACCCACTTCGCCGGCTCCCAATAGGTCACGCGCGGATCGGTGAGACCGCCGGTCGAGAGGATCGCCGGATAGGCTTTCGCTTCGATGTTCGAGTAGGGGCAGTACGACGCGATGTAGTCGTAGGCTTCCGTGTCCTCCAGCGGATTGCCCCATTCCGGCCATTCCGGCGGCGTCAGCGGCAGCGTTGTGTCGCTCATCGTGTTGAGCACATCCACGAACGGCACACCGCCAATGACACCAGCCCAAAGATCGGGCCGCATGTTGGCGATCGCGCCCATCAGCAAGCCGCCGGCCGAGCGGCCTTCGGCTACGATGCGTCCGGCGCGGCCGTAGCCGCGTGTGATCAGTTCTTCTGCGCAGGCGATGAAGTCGGTGAAGCTGTTCTTCTTGGTGAAGCGCTTGCCGTCTTGATACCACGAGAAGCCCATATCGGCGCCGCCGCGGACGTGCGCGATAGCATAGACCCAACCGCGATCGACGATGCTGAAACGGCGGATCGAGAAGTCGGCGTCCAGATTGATGCCGTATGAGCCATAGCCATAGAGATAGAGCGGCGCTGAGGCATCAAGCGGCGTGCCGCGCTTCATCAGCACTGTGATCGGCACGCGCTTGCCGTCTTCGGCTGTTGCGAAGAACCGCCGCGCTTCGTAGTCAGCCGGGTTGTGGCCGGAAGGGATTTCCTGCGTCTTGCGCAGCACCTGCGTGCGCGTGCCCATATCGTAATCGAACCACTGCATCGGCGTGGTGGGCGACTCGTAGATGTATCGCTGGTTCGCGGTGTCATATTCGTAGCCGCCGACCAACTCGATGTTGAACGCTTCCTCGGCCAGCGCGATCGCATGCTCTTGGCCACTGCGATGGCGGATCACGATGCGCGGTAGCGCATTTTCACGCTCGGCGCGGACGAGATAGTCTTGCTTGGCGCTGAGGCCGGTAATGTAGCGCCCAGCTTGGTGCGGCACGAATTCGCGCCAGTGCGAACGCGCCGTGCGGCCCGGCTCGGCCACCATGACTTTGAAATCGACTGCGCCATCGGCATTGGTGAGGATGTACCAGCGACCGTCCCAGTGCGTGACTGTATAGAGCGTCTCGTCCTCGCGTGGGGAGAAAACAACGGGCGTTGCCGTCGGCGCTTCGCGCGGAATTAATAGCGTTTCGGAGGACGTGTGGTTGCCGGCGTGGATGACGATGAACTCGCCACTCTCGCTCTGGTCTATGCCGAGGAAAAAGCCGTCGTCCGGCTCGTCGTAGATCAGCACATCCTCGCCGCCGCGCGTGGGGCGGCGATAGATTTTCGCCGGACGGCCGTTGTCGTCGCGGAAAATCCAAAAGAGGTACTGCGAATCCGGCGACCAACAGAAATCGCCGGTGCAGTTCGTCACCGGTCCAGCAAGCGTTTCGCCGGTCGCCAAATCCTTGACGTAAACGGTGTAAATCTCTGAGCCTTGCTCATCGACCGCATAGGCATAGAGCGCGTGATCGGGCGAGTGCTCAGCCGAGATAACGCGATAGAACGTCTTGCCCTGCGCTTGCGCGTCGACATCGATCAGCACTTGCTCCGGGCCGTCAGCACCGCGCGGGCGGCGCGCGTGTTTCGGGTGCTGCGCGCCGGTTTCAAAGCGACGGTAGTATTCCCACGGACCATCCGGCGACGGCACCGAGCTATCGTCTTCCTTGGTGCGGCCGCGCATCTCTTGATAGATGCGCTCCTGCAACTCCGCCGTCGGCGCCATGACGCTCTCGCGGTAGGCGTTCTCTTCATCGAGATAAGCGCGGATCTCCGGCTTCAGCACGGAAGGATCGCGCATCACCGCCTGCCAATTGTCGTCCTTCAACCATGCATAATTATCGACGCGCGTGCGGCCCAATTGCTCGATGCGCTTCGGCTCGATGCGGGCGACGGGCGGCGTGGAAGAGGTCATGGAAGCATCCGTTGAGGCGCAGTGAGGGTGTTGTTGCCTAGGTGAGTCGCAGCAGCAACGCAGTAGCGTCATCGCTGGCCTTGAAACGCGGATGCGTGGCGCCGCCCGCGTCAGCCGCCTCAATGGCGCGCAACTCGCGGCCGAGTTCTTGAAGGCCGCGCTCAATGACGGCGCGAACAAGATCGGCTGGCGTGTACGCACCATACTGATCTGCGAGCACGGCGAAGCCGTCCGTCATGAGCAGAACATGCGCCGGTTTCTTCAGCGTGAGCGCCCACAGGCGCGCGTGATCGACGCAGGCCGGGTCGAGGCCGGCAGTCCAATGCGCGCCCAGCTGGTTGAGTGATGCGCGGCTCTCACGAAGCTTGTTGAGCGTCACGCTGCGTTCAAGAAGCGGCTTGTCGGCATCCGTCTGTTTTGCGGCAGCTGCGGCCTCGGCGTCGCGGCCGCCCTGGGCGCCGCCAGCGATATGGACTGCGCCGTCAGCGTCGAGCGCGAAGATGCGACAATCGCCGAGATCGAGCCCTTGCACGCCTTCGCCCGTCGGCGTCTCGCAGATCATCAGCACCGAGGCGATCGGCAGCTTCCACTTCGGTACCTCTGCGTGCAGGAAGCGCTCAGCTTCAAGGCTGACGCGGCCAAGCGCATATCTGAGTTCGGTACGCAGGTCCGCGGAGCGATTATTGAACTCTCCGCCGTAGAACCCTGCGTTCAACGTGTGCGCAAACCAGCTGGCATCCGAAGCGCGCCCTGAGAGCGGCGTGGCGTGTAGATCAGTGGCGCCGTCGATGACCCAGGCCCATGCGCCGTCCGCGCCGTAAGCATCGTCGTTCTGCTTCTTACGATCGCCTGCGAGCGAGATCGCTTCGACGAAGGTGAGCACGGGGCCTCAGCCCGGATAGATCAGCGACACGACTTCGGCCACGCATGCGGGCCGGTCTTCGCCATCGATCTCGATGGTGAACTCATTGACGATCTGGAAGCCGCCGCCGCGCGGCTCACACGAGAGCATCTTGGCGCGCATGCGGATCTTGGCGCCGACGCGCACCATGTTGGTGAAGCGGACTTTGTTGGAGCCGTAATTGATGCCGCGGCTGACGCCTGTGTAGCTGATGATATTCTTGGCCAGGAACGGGATCAGCGAAGCTACGAGATAGCCGTGCGCGATGGGGCCGCCGATTTCCTTGGTGGCGCGCTCGACGTCGACATGGATCCATTGGTGGTCGCCGGTCGCGTCCGCGAAACGATTGACCCGGTCCTGGGTTATTTCCAGCCAGTCAGAGACGCCAAGCTCTTGGCCCACCAGGGTCTGGATGTCGGAAAGCGGTACTTCGCGCATGGCCATTGGGAGGGCTCCAAATTCGTTGCCCTGTGCGTAAGCCGCAGGGGCTTGCTTGTCGAGTTGCCGCCACGTTCCGTGCCGGGAAGGAGCCCTGCGAAGGTGCGCCCCGGCGCCTAATTGCCCCCCTTCGCGACACACGCTATCTCGCGCCCATGTCCCTAGACCCGCTCGCGCCAGGCACACTGGCTCTCGCCGAAGAATTCGGCCTCTCCCGCGATGAATATGACCTCGTGCTGGAGAAGCTCGGCCGTACGCCGAACACCACCGAATTGGGCATCTTCTCGGTCATGTGGAGCGAGCACTGCTCGTACAAATCCACTCGGGTGCATCTGGCCAAGTTTCCGACCAAGGCGCCTCATGTGATCTACGGCCCGGGCGAGAACGCCGGCGCGATCGATATCGGCGAAGGCCTCGCCGCCATCTTCAAGATGGAAAGCCACAACCATCCGAGCTTCATCGAACCCTTCCAGGGTGCGGCCACCGGCGTCGGCGGCATCCTGCGCGACGTGTTCACGATGGGCGCGCGTCCGGTTGCGATCATGAACGCGCTGCGCTTCGGCGCGCCGGAGCATCCGAAGACGCGCAAGCTGGTCGACGGCGTCGTGAGCGGCATCAGCTTTTATGGCAATTGCGTCGGCGTGCCGACTGTCGGCGGCGAGACCAATTTCGACGCGCGCTACAACGGCAACATTCTCGTCAACGTGTTCTGCCTCGGCATCGCCGACAAAAGCAAGATCTTCACCGCCGCCGCCAAGGGCGCGAACAATCCCGTTGTGTATGTCGGCGCCAAGACAGGCCGCGACGGCATTCACGGCGCAACGATGGCGTCAGCCGAGTTCATCGAAGGCGAAGATGGCCTCAGGCCCACCGTGCAAGTCGGCGACCCCTTCCTTGAGAAGCTGCTCATTGAAGCGTGCCTCGAATTGATGGCGACGGACGCCATCATCGGTATCCAGGACATGGGCGCAGCTGGCCTCACGTCTTCATCGGTTGAGATGGCGTCGAAGGGCGAAGCGGGCATTCTGCTCGATCTCGATGCCGTGCCGGCGCGCGAAGAGGGCATGACGCCATACGAGTTCATGCTGAGCGAAAGCCAAGAGCGCATGCTCATGGTGCTGAAGCCCGGCCGTGAGGCCGAAGCCCAGCGCATCTTCGAAAAGTGGGGCCTGGACGCCGCCGTCATCGGCCAAACCACCGATAGCGGCAACCTCACGCTGCGCTGGCACGGCCAGATCGTCTGCGACATCCCACTAGGGCCGCTCGCTGACGAAGCGCCGAAATATTCGCGACCGTTTGTCGAGCCGCTGAAGGCGATCCCGCTCACAGAAGGCGAGCAAGCGCGCTTGAACGATGATTATCCTGGCTTCGCGCAATCGCTGACGACGCTGCTGGCGCAGCCCGATCAAGCCTCGAAGCGCTGGATCTGGGAGCAGTACGATCGCCACGTCATGGGTGACACGCTTGCCGATAGCGGCAGCGACGCAGCCATCGTGCGCCTCTATGGCTCCAAGCGCGCGCTCGCCATGACGTGCGACGTGACCCCGCGCTATGTCGAAGCCGATGCGTACGAAGGCGGCAAGCAAGCCGTCGCCGAAGCTTGGCGCAATCTCACCGTCACCGGCGCGCGTCCGCTCGCGGTGACGGACAATCTGAATTTCGGCAATCCACAGCGCCCTGAAATCATGGGCCAGATCGTGCGCGCGATTGACGGCATGTCGGAAGCCTGCCGTGAGCTGGCGTTCCCGGTCATCAGCGGCAACGTCTCGCTCTATAACGAGACCAACGGCCAAGCCATTCTGCCGACGCCAACGATCGGCGCCGTCGGCATCATCGACAATCTCGAACGCCGCGCGACCGCCGATCGGTTGCGGCAAGGCGATACGCTGGTGCTGATCGGCGATACGAGCGGCCATCTCGGCCAAAGCATCTACGCCCGCGATCTCTTCAAGCTCGGCGGCTCAGCACCCAAGGTCGATCTCGCGCTTGAGAAAAAGAACGGCGATTTCGTCCGCGCGCTGATTAGCGACGGCCTCGTTACCGCCGCGCACGATCTGAGCGATGGCGGCATTGGCATCGCTGCGGCCGAAATGGCGCTTGGCTCGGACATCGGCGTTTCGCTCGGCTATCAGGGCGACCTCATGGACGCGGCTTTCCTCTACGCCGAAGACCAAGCCCGCTACATCGTGGCCGTGTCGTCCGCAAAGCTCGACGACCTCGATAAGCGCGCCCGCGCCGCTGGCGTGTCGTTCCTCGTCATCGGCGACGCCGGTGGCCGCGACATCAGCTTCGTCGGCGGCTCGGGTGAGCGCGAGCGCGTTGCGCTTGATGATTTGCGTAAGGCTCACGAAGGCTGGCTGCCTGCCTATATGAACAAGGCGCACTAAGCGCATCCGCCCCGCGGGCGGGGAGGATTGCATGCCCCAGTACGACTACGATCTCTTCGTCATCGGCGCGGGCTCCGGCGGCGTGCGCGCGGCGCGGCTGGCGGGGCGGGCTGGCGCGAAAGTCGCCATTGCTGAGCAGGTGCAGATCGGCGGCACATGCGTGCTGCGCGGCTGCGTGCCGAAGAAGTTCTTCGTCTATGCGAGCGAGTTCAGTCAGCACTTCAGCGATGCCAAAGGCTTCGGATGGACCGTCGAATGGGCGCGCTTTGACTGGCCGACTTTGCGCGACGCGGTGCAAAACGAGGTCAATCGTCTCTCTGGTATCTACACGACCAATCTCGGCGCCGCGAGCGTTGAGACGTTTGACGATCGCGTCGTCGTCGTCGATTCGCATACCGTGCGCCTGACGCGCGAGGGGCGATCCATCACGGCGGAGCGCATCCTCGTCGCGACTGGCGGCCACACGACCCGGCCTGCGAACATCAAAGGCCAAGAGCTCGGCATCACGTCAACGGACGCGTTTGTGCTTGAGAGCCTGCCCTCGAGCATCGTCATCGCTGGTGGCGGCTACATCGCGGTGGAGTTCGCGACGATCTTTTCAGGCTTGGGCGTCGACACCACGATCGTCTATCGCGGCGAGCGCATCCTGCGCGGGTTCGATCACGAGGTGCGGGCGCACGTTCAGGCCGACCTGCAGCGTACAGGCGTCAAGATCATTTGCGGTTCAAACATCGAAGAAGTCACAGCGCTGAGTGAAGGCCGCAAGCTGGTTACGCTCTCGAACTCGATGAAGCTCGAAACCGATCATGTGATGTGGGCGATCGGGCGTGAGCCGAACACTGCGAATATGGGCTTGGAGGCTGCGGGCGTGCGGCTTACTGAGCGCGGCGCCATCGCCGTCGATGAATATTCGCGCTCTAGCGCGCCCTCGATCTGGGCAATCGGCGATGTGACGGATCGGGTGAACCTCACGCCCGTCGCGATCCGCGAAGCGGTGGCGTTTATCGAGACGGAGTTTCACGGTCGCCCAACTGCGTTTGATCACGCCGATATCGCCAGCGCCGTGTTCTCACGCCCGCCGGTTGGCTCTGTCGGTATGACGGAAGAGCAAGCGCGGGCAAAGGGCCACAAGCTCAAAGTCTTCCGCACCAATTTCCGGCCAATGAAGAATATCATCGCGCACAACGACCAGCGCGTGCTGATGAAGATGATTGTCGACGCTGGCACGGACCGCGTCCTTGGCGTGCATATCGCCGGGGTGGACTCGCCGGAACAGATACAGCTTGCAGCGATTGCCGTGAAAGCCGGGCTCTCCAAGGCGCAATGGGATTTGACCTGTGCCGTGCATCCCACGGGCGCCGAGGAATTGGTGCTGATGGGCGAGCCGGTCAGTCACGACAACGAAGCGCCCGCTTGAATGCAAAACGCCCGCTCCGAAGAGCGGGCGCTTCACACACTGAGGAGTGTGTTCGGTTAGTTGCGGCGGCCGCTGTCTAGGCCGCTGCGGTCGCCGCGCCTGCCGTCGCGATCGTCCCGATCCCGGTCGCCGCGCCCGTCGCGTTGGTCGCGGAAGTCGCGTTCGTCGTTGTTGCTCCAGCGGCGATCGTCTTGATCGAAGCGGCCGAAGCGGCCGTAGTTGCGATCGAAGTCGCGGGCTTCACGCCAAGCCCAGCCGCGCATCTGCACATGTGGCGCGAAGATGCGGTCCACCGGGCGGCGATGGCGACCATCGAACACGAAGGCGACGCAGCCGTGGCGGTTGCAGCGATCCGTGTATGCGTACGTCATGCCTGGGCGAAAATTGTAGGGGCGGTCGAGCAGGCGATAGAACATGCGGTCGCCGCGGTTGAACGTGAACGAGCGTCCATCGTTGCGGATGGTAATCGGTGCGCGAGCGCGATCGAAATCACGCAGGGCCGTGCCCATCGGCGGATCGCCGCGGCGGTGATCCTGAGCGCTCGCAACACCGGCTGTAGCGAGCGTAAGCGCCGCCAGGGCGGCTGCGAACAGCTTGGTTTTCATAGTACTTCTGCTCCCGTGACCGCCTTGGCGATCATGTGTCTCAACTACCCTCGAGACACACATTGGCGCCGGTGCGCTGAATCCTGACTGAGTTCGCCGTTAGATTTGCAGTGGGGAACACTGCCCCGCGCGCTTGACCCATGTTTACCGGAAACTAACCCTCCCGGGCCGAGCTTCCGCCGTTCGGAACGGTGCTAGAAATGAAGGGGGCAGGATGCCCGCGCGTTTGATTTCGGTGATCAACATGAAGGGCGGCGTCGGTAAATCGACGACGACAGTTTCGCTCGCCGAAACGCTTGCTCATCACCAGCGCCGCCGTGTTCTGATCATCGACCTCGATCCGCAAACCAACGCGTCGATCATGGCCGCCGGTCCCGACAAGTGGAACAGCTTGCGCGAAGCAGAGCGCACGCTCGATTTCTTCTTCGAGAGCTACGTCGTTCAGCAAAAGCCGAAGCCGTTTAAGTCGCTAATTGAATCGAAGGTCAGCGATCTCAAAGGCAAGCCTGATGTGGCGCTTTGCGCCGCTGCGCCTGAGTTTCGCATTGTCGAACGCGACATGATCGAGACGTTCGTGAAGCGCGGCTTCCACATCGATCAAATCCAGAAGTGGATCTGCGAGCGCTTCGCCAACGGTCTGAAGACCGTGATGAACGATTACGATTACATCCTGATCGATTGCCCGCCCGGGATCTCGCTTTTCGCCGAAGCGGCTTTGATTGCAGCCGATGCGATCCTGGTGCCGACGATCCCGGATTATGTCTCGCGTCTCGGCCTGATTACCTTCCGCAAGCGCGCGCTGCGTTTGATCAACGAGCGCCGTGGCGGCGCTTCGCAGCTGATGGTGCTGGCGACCAAGTATGACGACACGTTCTCGCTGCACCGCTCGGAGGCGCAGCTGCTGAAGGACAATCTCGGCGAGGCGATGTTCGATGTGCGCATTCCGCAGCACGTCGATATCGCGAAGGCCGCCGAGTGGTCGGAAACGCCGCGTACGTTCGAGCAAAAGTACGGCGCGATGGCGGGTACGGTGAAAAAGTTGGGTGAGGAATTCCAAGGCAAAGTGGAGCTCGCGCCCGCCTTATGAGCCTCAACAAGTCGCTCGACCGTCTGTTCGACGAAATTCGCCGCGAGGCGAAACGCAATCCCGACTTCGCCGATCGCCTCGACGCGGTCTTCCGCGCGCACAGCTCCCGCCGTGATGTGGCGGATGAAGTCGTCGAAGAGATTCAGTCCTCCCCCGCAAGCGGGGGAGGTGGCGAGCGAAGCGAGCCGGAGGGGGAAGTTGCCTCTGGTAAGTCAAAGAAGCGCAACACCCCCCTCAGTCAGCCCGCTCTCCGGGCTGACAGCTCCCCCGCGCGCGGGGGAGCATCGCAGACGCCAACGATCAATCCCGCTGGGCTTTACAAAAAAGAGGGCGAGGAGGCGCTGACATCGGCGCTTGCCGATCAAGACCTGATCTCGCTTCGCGCGCTCGTCGCCGAGCACAATCTCGATCCGAGTGGTGTCACGCTGTCGCTCACGCGTGACGAACTCGCCGCGCACATCGTTGCGCAGGCCAAGCGCCGTGCCGAGCGCGACGAGAAGATGTTCGATTACTGACGGAAGAGCGCGTCGCGCATCAGCGGATTGATCGCGCCAGCGGCCGCGTCCCACACCGGAAACGCGCCAGCGAAATCCCACACGCACCAGGCCATATTCGACGCATCGCACGCTTCGCGCACAGCGCGCGTCCACGCCGCGCGCTGCTGGATCGGCACGGCGCGATTGGCGCCGAATTCGCCCAGTTGCATCGCGTAACCAAAGCGCGCGCCCCAAGCAGCGGCTTGTTCGATGTGCCCGCGCAGCGTGACACGATCATCGCCCGTGCCCCAATCGCGATCGAAGCGCGGCGCGTTTGCGCCCATCCACTCGGCGTTCTGGTGCGTGAAGGCGTGCGGCTCGTAATAGTGCACGCTGACCGCGATGTTCTCGCCCTCGGGCGGACGCCAATCGCGAAGCGCGTCGATGTTCTGCCAATTGCCGGGGCCGAGAACGATGAGCCTCTCGCGATCGCGCGCGCGGATCACGTCGACGACTTCGCGCTGTAGCGCCGTCAGCCGTGCGCCACGCCAATGATCGCCATTCGGTTCATTGAACGGCTCAAGGATGAGCCCCGCGGGCGCGCCGCGATAGTGCTGCGCGATCACCGCCCACATGCCGAGAAAGCGCGCACGTTGGCGCTCTGGTTCGCTGATCAGCCGCTCATAGTGATGCATGTCGAGCTGCACCCTGAGGCCAAGGCCCAAAGCGTGTTCGACGATCTCATCGATGCGCCGCCAGAAATCGCCGCCGAAGGCGTGTGGGGGACTGGAGCCTGCGTGCGCGTCGAACCGCACCGGCAAGCGTACGCCATCGAAGCCCGCATCGCGGATCGCGTCGAGGTGCGGCAGCTCGATCCGATAGCCCCAATCGCCCTCGTTCGGCGCTTCGAGCGCGTTGCCCAGATTGACGCCGCGTCGCATCGGGAACGGAGCGGGCGTGGCTTGGCTCTCGGCGGGGCCACAGGCGGCCAGGGCGGCTGCGCCAATCAGAAGGTCTCTGCGATTCATTCCTACACCCTACACCACCCATTCCCGGGGCGATGCGGGACGCATCGAGCCCGGGACCCATAAACACGACTGCCACAGCGTTAGCTGCAATCAGTTGAGTTTATGGGCCCCGGACTGCTCGCTTACGCTCGCATCCGGGGATGGGTGAGAGGATGACGAACCCATGAAACATGGGTAAGCACGCCCACCATGTTCGATAAAATCCTGATCGCCAATCGCGGCGAGGTTGCCGTCCGCATTATTCGCACCGCCCGCCGGCTGGGCATCAAGACGGCCATCGTATTCTCCGAAGCGGATCGCGACAGTCTCGCGGTCGATATGGCGGATGAGGGCGTGTTCATCGGCCCCGCGCCGGCCGCGCAGAGCTATCTCGTCATCGACAAGATCGTCGACGCCGCCAAGCAAACCGGCGCGCAGGCGATCCATCCGGGCTTCGGCTTCCTCTCGGAGAAAGCCGAGTTCGCCGATCGCTTGCTCGCCGAGAAAATCACCTTCATCGGCCCGAACCCGCACGCGATCCGCGCCATGGGCGACAAGATCGAGTCGAAGAAGGCCGCGCAGGACGCAGGCGTCTCGTGCGTGCCGGGCTTCATCGGCGAGATCGAAGGCGTGGATCACGCCGTGCAGATCTCGGAAGAGATCGGCTATCCGGTGATGATCAAGGCGAGCGCCGGCGGTGGCGGCAAAGGCATCCGCGTCGCGTTCAACAAGAAGGACGTGCTGGAAGGTTTCCCAGCGGTGCGCGGCGAAGCCAAGGGGGCGTTCGGTGACGACCGCATCTTCATCGAGAAGTTCGTCACTGCACCGCGCCACATCGAAATTCAGGTGATGGGCGATAAGCACGGCAATGTCGTGCATCTGTTCGAGCGTGAGTGCTCAATCCAGCGCCGCAATCAGAAGGTCATCGAAGAAGCGCCGTCGCCTCTGCTCGATGAGAAAACCCGCATGGCGATGGGCGAGCAGGCCTGCGCTTTGGCGCGAGCGGTGAACTACGATAGCGCCGGCACGGTCGAGTTCGTCGCCTCGGGCGCGGACAAGAGCTTCTACTTCCTGGAGATGAACACGCGTCTCCAGGTCGAACACCCGGTTTCGGAAATGATCACCGGTCTCGATCTGGTCGAGCAGATGATCCGTGTCGCGGCTGGCGAGAAACTTGCCTTCAAGCAGAAGGATCTGAAGATCAAAGGCTGGGCGATCGAGAGCCGCATCTATGCGGAAGACCCGTATCGCAACTTCCTGCCGTCGATTGGCCGCTTGAAAAACTATCAGGCGCCCGCCGAAGGCAAGACCGGCGACATCACGCTGCGCAACGAAACCGGCGTCCGCGAGGGCGACGAGATTTCGATGTTCTACGATCCGATGATCGCGAAGCTCATCACCCACGCGCCGACGCGGATTGCCGCCATCGACGCGCAAGCGGCCGCACTCGACAACTTCCTCATCGACGGCATCGCCGACAACATTCCGTTCCTCGGTGCGGTGATGGAGGAGAAGGATTTCCGCAAAGGCGATTTCACCACCGCCTACATCAAGGATCATTTCCCGCAGGGCTTCGAAGGTGTGCCGCCGACGGACAGGCAGGAGAAGCTCCTGATTGCCACCGCCGCCATCGCGCGCTCGTTCACGGCGCGCCGCGCGCGTGAGATTAGCGGCCAGCTCAACGGCGGCCTCAAAGGATGGCAGCGCGAGTGGACTGTCATCCTCGATAAGGTTCACCACGAAACCAGCGTCGATCTCGACGATGCGGGCGCAACCGTCACCATCGACGGCAAGAAGCATCGCATCGACACCACAACGCGCCCCGGCGCGCGCATCATCAGCGGCAAGTTCGAAGGTCAGCCGTTCTCGGTGAAGATCAAAACCGCTCCCGGCGGCTACACGCTGCGCCATCGCGGCGTGACCGTGCTGGCGCTGGTCGCCACGCCGCGCGGCGCTGCGCTCTTCAAGAAAATTCCTGAGAAAGAAAAAGCCGACACCTCGAAGCTCATCGTCTCGCCGATGCCAGGCCTCATCGTTTCCATCGACGTGAAGCCTGGTCAGGAGGTGAAGAACGGTGAGGGCGTCGCCGTTGTCGAAGCCATGAAGATGCAAAACATCATCCGCGCAGAACGCGATGGTGTGATCGCCAAGGTCCACGTCGCCGCTGGCGCGAGCGTCGCGGCGGATGAAGTGATGATTGAGCTGGGCTAAGGCGCGTCCGGCCACAGGTTCGCACAGACTGGAGCGGGTTGAAGGTATGACGAACGATGAATCGCCGGAAGCCAAGAAGGCGGTTTTCCGCCGTTTGGTGGACATATATGCCCTAGCGGCTGTCGACACGCTGGAGGAGTACGTTGCTGCGGGCTATGTCGGCCATACCGCTGCGGGTGATCGCGATCTGGCCGAATTCCGTAAGAGCATCATCGATTTCCACGCCATCTTCGATTACGGGCGGGATTCTTTCGTTGTCGAAGACCAGTTCGTCGAGGGCGACAAGGTCGCCACGCGCATGACCGCACGTGTCAAGATGCGTGAGACCGGCGAACCCGTGACGATGCTCGGCATCAACCTCGCCATCATCAAGGGGGGAAAGATTCACGAGGAATGGAACACGTGGGAAATGCTGCGACAGTCAGGTCAGAACGAGAATACGAACGCGGAGCTCCCACGCGGATCCCTATCGACCTGGGCCTGACGGCGGTTTCCTTTGCGAATGACAGAAGCTAACCCCGCTTCGCCTTCATCACCGCCGCATCCAGTGCCGAAAGAAACCGCGAGCGATCCTGCGCCGAGAATGGCTTCGAGCCGCCGCCGCCTTCGCCGAAAGAGCGCAGGTGCTCCATCAGGTCGCGCGTCGCTAACGCAGCGCCGATCGAGCTTTCGGTGAACGCTTTGCCTGTGGCGCCAAGTGCTGCGCCGCCGGCCTTGAGCGTGCGGCTTGCGAGCGGGATGTCGTTCGTCACCACGATGTCGCGCGGCTGCACCCGCTCGGCAATCCAATCATCGGCAACATCCGGCCCTGCATCCACCACCGTCAGCGTCACGTCGGGCGGCACGCGGAGGAAGCTGTTCGAGACAACTTGCACCGGACAGCCGGTCCGCCGCGCGACGCGATAAATCTCTTCTTTCACCGGGCAGGCGTCGGCATCGACGAAGATCGTGGGCGTGATCACGCGCTCAGAAACCGCAGCGTTGCGGCGGCGGTTGGCAATCGACGCAGGCGCGGTTCTCGGGGCGCTCGCCACGGATCAGCGTCGCGAACCAATCGACAAAGAGTTCGCCGCCGCTGGTTTCCGTGAAGAAGCGCTGCGCGCGCAGGATCGTGTGCGTATCGCCGGCGGCGACGTAGGAGCGAAAATTCGGCGCTGTTTGGCGCGCGGAGAGGTCGCGGGTCATCTTCTCGCGCCACGCTGTGCAAGCGTCATCAATGCCCATGAGCGCGTAGAAGCCGGCCTGGGTGCGATCGTTGGCGGTCGTGAACTGCGCGAAGATATCGTTCGGATAGAGTGCCGCGAGACGCGCGACGGCGAGATCGTCCGGTGGCGCCGAGCCATCGCCGCTGCGCAAAACGCGTGCAGCGCGTGCGCCCCAGCGCTCGTCGCGAATATCGGCGAACTCCGGCGTCGTGACGCCTTGGCCGGCATCGCCCAGCATGATGGCGCGCGCACGCGGGAAGGCTTCGCGGATGCGGACATAGTGGCCGACGGCGCCGTAAGCGCCGGCGCTCGAACCAGCGACGAGCAGATTTTGCGGCTGCCCCATATTGGCGCGCGCCCATGCGAGCACGACACGGAAATTGTCGGCGCCGCGATGGCGGATTTCAAAGTCTTCGCCGCTATCAACGTCGCGATAGTGCGTGGTGTTGGAGCCGAGGTGCACGTCGCCGGTGCAGTAAGGAACGTAGATGAAGCTCCAATCGCGCACCGGATTGCGCTCGTCATTGACGAGGAACATGCCGCCGAAGCGGTTCGGATCATCGCCCGGTAAAATCTCGGCTTTGTAGAAGCCATCGTCCGGACGCCCGCTCGCGAGCCACGGAACAGAGCAAGTGAGATCGTCCCAGCATGCGCCGCCGCCGTCGAAGAAGATGACGAGACCGCTGCCCGTGCCGCGGCGCGCCCAGAACGAATATTCGGGGTCAGTGCCCGGCGCGTCCGAGCAGGTGGCGGTGATGCGTTGGAAGCCGCTGATGATTGGGTCGGGCGTGATGCGCGTCCACTCGCCCGTCGCCAGCGTTTGCGGACGTGCTTGCGCTTCCGCCTCCGGTACGAAAGCGGGCGAGGCGCAAGCGCCCAGAAGCACTGCAAAGCATGCGGCGGCGAAACGGTTCAAGCGGGGCTCCCCAGGACGTCGAGTAGGCTTAGTCTAAGCCACAATGCGGCGCCTTTCAGACGTGGCGAAGGCCGCGCTTGGGGGCGCGGCCTTCCTGTGTCTCAAGAGTGCGTGAAGCGCTTAGGCTTGGGTGCGCTTCTTTGTGGCGTAGTCGATGATGGCGAGGAACAGGAACGCCAGACCAACTGTGCCCAGAATGACGGCCGGGACGCCCATGCCGCGCATTACGTCGCCATCGTGGTCGTAGCCGTCGATGACATAGCCGGCTGCGACGAAGCCGATCGCCAGCGCGATCAGGATGACGCCATTGCCAAGGCTCTTACGGGCGCGGTTGCCGTCGTCGAGCATGTTCTGGGTGAGCTGCGAAACGAGTTCAGGCTCAAGCTGCTGGCCGCGCGACATGGCTTGCGAAATGAGGTCGTGGGCCGAGCGCTTGGTGCGCTCCTTGGACAGCACCGGGACCAGGATCACAGCCGCCAGGAAGGCGAAAAAGATAAACGGGACAAAGATTTCGGCTTCCATCGTACGCTCCATTGCCGGGCTGTAGCCGCCCTATTGCTGACACAGATGCGGGCGGATGGGGTTTTGGACGCAGACGTTGGTCGTATCTCTTTCAGGCAGGCCCGCCATCGACCCAGAACGTGAAGGCCGAGCCCTGTCCTGTAACGCTCTCTACGCTTACGTCGCCGCCCATAAGCTGGGCCAGACGCCGGACGAGCGTGAGGCCAAGGCCGGTGCCTTCGAAGCGGCGGTCATTGTCGGCGTCGGCTTGTTCGAATGGATCGAAGATGCGGGCTTGCTGCTCGGCGCTGATGCCGATGCCGCTATCGGCGACAGTGAAGGCGAGGCGCACACGTCCATTCTCGACGCTGCGGGCAGCGCCAATGCGAATGGCGCCGTTCTTGGTGAACTTGGCAGCGTTGGAGACGAGGTGCATCAGGCATTGGTGCACGCGGCGGAGATCAATCTCGGCATAGCCAAGCGGTGGCGCTTCGATGCTCAGCGTGTTGGCGTTGAGTGCTGCAAGCGGCGGCGCCGTTTCACGCAGATTTGCGAACACAGCGTCCGCATCGACGCGTTCGCGCTCAAGCTCGATCGCGCCGGATTCAAGCTTGGAGAGATCAAGGATCACGTCGATGACGCCGAGTAGTTGGCGCGCCGAGCCCCGGATCTTATCGGCATCTTCGGCGATCGGACCTTTGACCGCTTCTTCCTCGATCAATTCCGCGTAGCCGATCACGGCGTTGAGCGGCGTGCGAAGTTCGTGGCTCATCGTCGCCAGGAAGCGCGACTTGGCGGCATTGGCTTGTTCAGCCGCAGTGCGCGCGGTGGTTTGTCTGGCTATCGCGCCAAGGAGCACACGGCGATCGAGCCCGAACATGCCAGCGGCCAGAACCAGCATCAGCAATGTCGCCATCGCAAAGAGCGCTTCGATGCTGAAGCCGGCGGCCGTGAATGGCGCGATGATCGCGCAGATCACCAGCGGCGTGAGGCACGCGATAGTGAGTACGCGGTTGGGGGTGAAGTAGACGAAGACATGATTGGCCGAACCGCATATCCACGCTGTCGCCAGCACCATGCCGACAGGCTCGCCGCTGGCCCATGTGATCACCGGATAGACGCTGAACGCAGCCCCACCGACGCAGTGGATCAAGGCAAGCCATGCAATCGCCCGCTCACGCGGCGCGCCGATGGCGAGCTTGTCTTCCAGGAAAATGCGGATCACCAGCTCCCACGCCGCCAGGAAGCTAAACCAGGCGAGCGCCCAGAGCGGCGGCACGGCGACGAGCGAAAGCCCGGCCATGACGCCGGCGAAGCCGACACGCGCCCACGTCGCCTTGCGCACATTGGTGATCACATCGTCGACGCTCAGCAGTCGCGCGCCCATACTGGGCAAGCCGCGCCAGAGCGGTGGAATGGCAGACGAGTAGGCAGAATCAGTCATGGCGAAAGCGTATCGCCAAGTCAGTTCCCGTCGCTAATGGCGCACTGTCATTGATCGCAGAATTGCCTGCCGTTGCAGATCAAGCGCGGACGGCTATGCGATCGGCCGGCGGACGTTGCGGTTGAGACGGCGTGACGCGCGGAAGCGAAACGCCGTAGCGCGCAAACCAGTCCTCGGCGCTCAGGCGCTTGGCGGTTTTGTCAGCGGGCGTTTTCATCATCGTCTCCGGTTGCGTACGAAGAGAGATGATCGCTGCATTCGCTTTAGATGCAACTGCAACACGCGGCGTATGCCCTACGTTGTGCAGTGATCACGGCGGCGGCGCGTTTTCGGTTGCGCCGAACACACGCTCGAATGAAGCGCGCAGCGCGGCGTCCGCGTCGCTCATTGTTACAGGAAGTCCAAGATCGACGAGGCTGGTGACGCCGAATTGCGGCGCGCTGATACCGCAAGGCGTGATGCCGGAGAAATGTTCGAGGTCCGGTTCGACATTGAACGCTATGCCATGGAAGCTCACCCATTTGCGTAAGCGCACGCCGATCGCGGCGATCTTATCTTCACGCGCCCAGCCAGGGCCTTTGCGCTCAACCCAAACACCGACGCGGCCGTCGCGGATTTCGCCTTTGATATTGAAGTCGCCCAGCGCGCCGATGATCCAGCGTTCGAGATCGGCGACGAAGCGCGTCACGTCGCGGCCGCGCTCGCGCAGATCGAGCATGATGTAGGCCACGCGTTGGCCAGGACCGTGATAGGTGAACTGGCCGCCACGCCCAGTTTGGAAAACTGGAAAGCGATCAGGCACCAGCAAGTCACTCGGCTTAGCGCTGACGCCGGCGGTGTAGAGCGGGGGATGTTCTAGCAGCCAAACGAGTTCGCCCGCTTCACCTGCAGCGATCGCAGCGGCGCGCGCTTCCATCGCCGCGACCGCCGGCTCGTACTCCGTCAGCCCTGGCGAGATCGCCCAACCGATGCGCTTCGTCTCGTTCACTGCCCCGCAACCCTTTCCGGTTCGACTAGAGCAGAATCAAATGGGGTCGTCGCGTGTCTCAGAAAACCCAAGTCCATCATGTGCAGGTCGAACTAGCGGTTGTGCTCGGCCGCTGTCACATGCCCATGCAGCAGCTTCTGCGCATGGGCCGGGGCGCCGTTATTCCGCTCGATACCAAGGAATCGGACGAACTCTGGATCTTGGCTAACGGCCATCCAATCGCCCGTGGGGAGATTACCATTCAGGGCGATCGCCTCTGCATTACGGTGACCGAGCCCGCAGACGTCCACGAATTCAACGCTGCAGCCTAATTTTCGCGCCGGCCACCAATTTTCGGGCTGGACGAAAGATTATCCGCCGGTTCATGTTCGGCTCAGGCGCGGGACGCCATCGTAACTTCGCGCGTCAGAGCCCGACGCGCGCCAAACCGGGGAATACTACTCATGTCGCCACTCGCTCGTATCGTCGCCGCTGGCGCGGCGCTGGCTGCTGTCGCAACGGCAGGCATCGCCACGGCGCAAGATTTCAACGCACAGCCGAACTACGGCACCATCAACCTCAATGCTGGCTTCATGCCCGATCCGCAGGTGATCAACCTGCAATCCGGCGGCAATATTGACGCTCAGCGCGCCGTCAGCTCGTCCTGCCGTGGCTTCATCAGCAACGCGCCGGACGTCCGCCTGAACTATCAAGCCGGCAACAGCCTGCCGCTCATCATCTCGGTCGCCTCCGCCGCTGACACCACGCTGGTCGTCAACGCTCCGGACGGCACCTGGTATTGCAGCGACGACGAAGGCGTGAACGGCATGAACCCAATGGTCCGATTCAACCGTCCGCAAAGCGGCCGGTACGAGATCTGGGTCGGCACCTACGGCAATGCCTCGCTGCAGCCGGCGCAGCTGCACATTTCGGAGCTGTACAGCCAGTAAGCGGCTGGCGGCTGGGAAACTGGCCTAATCTGAAAATCCAAGGGCCGGAGCCTCTGCTCCGGCCCTTGTTCGTTTAGGGCGGGTCTGCTAACCCCGCGCCCTCATTCTACAGAAGCGGGCCTAGTCCGCTTCTCACAATGCGCTCGTGGCGGAACTGGTAGACGCACTGCCTTGAGGTGGCAGCGAGTAACATCGTGGAGGTTCGAATCCTCTCGAGCGCACCAGCCTTCGTGCTTCGCACTTCGGCTGGCTTACGCGCGGCGCCAAGGAAACAGCGCCCTTAGTTTTTCGTCGCGTAGCCAGAGACCGCCCCACATGAAGAGGGCGAGGTAGATGCTGAAGAGTTTGTGGGTGAGGAGCGGGCTGTCGACGCGGATGTGCGTCGCCATCGCGCCGCCCAGGAGCGCCATGAACAAGACGGCGCCGAGAACGCTTGTGCGCGGGAAAATGTAGAGCAGCACCAACGTCAGTTCGACAATGCCGATCCAGAACGCGTTGCCGGGCGGCCAGCCGAGCGCGATCAGCGTGTCCTCCGCGATCGGCATGGCGGTGAGCTTCGGCATCACCGAGGCGCCGAGCATGAACAGAACGAAGAGCCCGCTCAGCACGCGGCCCGTCCAAACCAAAGGTGTCGCCTTCATCATCGTCTCCTATCGCCCCAAGGACGGACGGTGAAACAATGATCCTACACGGGGCGCGCGGAAAACGTCGCCGTCGTCACCCGATCCGCAGGCGCACGAACGCCATCGCGCCTTCGGGATCGCCGCCATAGCCCGGTTCCAGCGCATCCGACGCGAAATGTTGCTGCACTAAGGCGCCGACGCCGAACGTCGCGGTGTCGTTGATGCGGAAGTCGCGGATGGCGCCGAGGCTGATGCGCTGAACATCTTCGATCGGGCCGTGATGGGCGCCGAGTTCGTCGGTCTCGACCGCTTCTCCGCGCGCAAACACAGTCCAGCGATCGTTCGGGCGCCAGGCGGCTTCCAAGAGCCAGGCATCAAGAGAGGCGCCGTCGCTGCGTTCCTTGTTGGCGAACGCGAGCGTGGTTGACCACCAGCCCTCGCCGACGCGGCGCGTGTAGATGCCGCTGACGGACCAGCGCTCTTCATCATCGTCGGGGTGCAGCGCTTCCGGGCTTTCGATATCGGCCCACGATGCTTGCAGCGCGAGGTTCTCCGTTGGATTCCAGGAGAGCCGGATCGCAGTGGAGTCGAGCGTGCCGGTTTCGATGTCGTAGCGGTCCTCGTCAGGTTCGCGACCGCGGAAGCGCGAGGCTTCGAGTTTCCAGCGATCGACCGTGACGCCCGCGGTCACGACGCCGAACGTGATGTGGGTCGAATCGAACCAATGGTGCGTGAGCGGCGCTTCGGGCGAGTCCATCGCCGCCGTGCGATGCATGAAAGCGGGCGGACCGAACGCCGGTTCACCCGGCAAGCCGCCATAGACAAACACCGATGCGTTCTCGCCGATGCGGTGCGCGTAGGAAGCAGACAACTCCATGAACAGATCGTGCGGGTGCTGGCGATCCGCCAGCGGATCGACGCCATTGGCGCTTTCGCCCGCCGCGAAGAGAAGCGGATAGCCGTTGGCGCCCATGAACGGATCAGGCGAGAGCATCGCGCGCAAGTTCAGGATGCCGCGTTGACCGATATCGCGCCGCGCCGCGCCCATGATCATGCCGGCGACAAATCCTTTCTCATCGCCGCGCGGGCCGTCGGACCAAGCGTAAACGCCATTGAGCTGTAGGTGGCCCATCAAGGTCCACGCACCCATCTGCTCATGAATGCCGCCGTGCTCGGAGACATCCGGTTGCCACGCCGTGCCGGACGCGTCGCGGCCCATCGGATAAGGACCAAGCGGACTCGCCGGCGCGCGGCCCGGCATGTGCTCGCTGTGATCGCCCATGTCGTGCGCGCTGTGATCCATCTGCGCCGGTTCGGGCTCGTGCTGATGATCTTCCTGCTGCGCAGGAGTCGGTGGCTCGTGCGCTTGGTGTTGCGCCATGGCAGGCGCGGACCAGACAGCCAGACACAAAGCCGGCGCTGCAAGCCAGACGTTCATTTCTCGCTCCGCGTCAGAAGCTCGATGAGTTCGGCAGCTTTCTTACGCTGCTGCCCGGCGTCGCCGCTGACGATTGCGCCCTCGATGCAATGGTTGAGGTGTTCCTTCAGCATGATCTGCTCGACGCGATTCAGCGCAGCCCGCGCGGCGCGCAGTTGCGTAAGCACGTCGATGCAATAGCGCCCGTCCTCGACCATGCCCGCGAGCCCGCGAACTTGGCCCTCAACGCGGCGCAGGCGATTCAAAACCTGACTTCGATCCCGCATGTAGCTCTTATGATACCCCATGGGGGTATATGTCCAGCGCAAATTATGCGTGCGCTTAGGGGTTGACCTTCGGCGCGACGCGGCGTTTTGGAGGGGCACGAAACCATTCCGCGAACCAACAGCAGCGAAGCGTCCGCCGATGAATACCGAGACCGAACCGGCGGCCGAGCAGACGCGCGCCGCACCCTCAGAAGATTCCGGCTTCATCACGCGCCTTATCGGCGCTGCTGGCGATCATGATCCGCTGTTGCTGCGCCGCTTGCTGGCCGATCTCGGGCCCGCGGACCTTGCAGACGTCATCGAGCATGTGCCGTTGGAAACGGCGCTCACCATCGCGCGCATGGTGGGGCGAGATCTGCCGCCAGAGTTCCTGGCTGAACTCTCCTGGGAGCGCCGTGAAGAGGTGCTGCCGGAATTGCCGGCCGATTACGTTGGCCGCGCGCTCGGCGAACTCGACACCGACGACGCCGCCGCCGTCGCCGCCGACATCGATGAGAAGCAACTCGGCGAGGTTCTCGCCGCCGCGGACGAAGATACGCGTCTCGCGGTCGAAGAAGCGCTCTCGTTCGAGGAAGAGACGGCCGGCCGTCTCATGCAGCGCGAGTACGTCGCTGCGCACGAAGGTTCGAGCGTCGGTGATGTCATTGATCGGATGCGCGAAGAGGCGGCGGAGCTGCCGGACGAATTCTTCGAAGTGTATGTGGTTGACGCCGCGATGCGCCCGATCGGCGCCGTACGCGTCTCCAGCCTTATCCGCGCCCGCCGCGAAACGCCGTTGCGTGACATCATGCGTTCGCCGTTGATCCTCATCCGCCCGGAGATGGACCAGGAAGACGTCGCACAGACCTTCCAAAAGTATCACATGGCGTCGGCGCCGGTTGTTGATGATGCGGGGCGGATCACGGGCATGGTGACGGTCGACGACATTGTCGACGTTATTAGCGATGAGAGCGAAGAAGACTTGCTCAAGCTCGCTGGCGTCAGCGATGCCGCGCAAACCGATAGTGTCGCCAAATCGGTGCGCTCCCGGGCGCCTTGGCTGCTGGTGAACCTCGGGACCGCGATCGTCGCGTCGGGCGTCATTTCAACATTCGCAACTTCGATTGCTGAGCTTGTGGCGCTCGCCGTGCTGATGCCGATCGTGGCGTCGATGGGCGGCAATGCCGGCACACAGGCGCTCGCGGTGGCGGTGCGCGCTATTGCTGCGCGCGATCTCACTGAGAGCAGCGCGCCGCGCTACATTTTGCGCGAAGCGATGACGGCGGTGTCCAACGGGGTCATCTTTGCCGTGCTGCTCGCAGGTGTGGTCATTGTTTGGTTCAACAATGCGCTGCTCGCCGCCGCGATCGCCATGGCGGTGCTTATCACCTTCGCTTGTGCCGGCCTTGCGGGCATTCTCGTGCCGTTGACGCTCCGCCGCGCGGGCGCGGACCCCGCCGTCTCATCATCGGTGTTCGTCACGTTCGTGACCGATATCGTTGGATTCCTGGCGTTTCTCGGCTTGGCGACGCTCATTCTGTTGCGCTGAGCGCGCGGCGCCGGTTGCCGCGCGAAGCACGTTCCGCTTAGCTGGATGAGCGGGGGAGAACTGTTATGGCAGAGCGTTTCCGCTACGCGGCGTTCGTCAGTTATTCGAGCAAAGATGCGCGCTTCGCGCAGCGTCTGCATCGGGCGCTGGAGCGCTATCGCATCCCGACCCAGCTCGGGCGCTTCAAACTTCTCGGCGACGGCGGCAAGGCCAACCGCGTCTATCCGGTCTTCCGTGACCGTGAAGAGCTGAGCGCCGGCGATCTAGGCGAGCGCATCGAGTCTGGCTTGCGCGAAGCGGCGGCGTTGATCGTCGTCTGCTCGCCGCACAGCGCCGCAAGCCCGTGGGTGCAAAAGGAGATTGAGTACTTCGTCAAGCTAGGCCGGCGCGACCGCATCTTCGCCATCATCGCCGACGATGCGCCGCTGAAGGATAAGCAGCGCAACGATGCGACGCCGCTTTGCTTCCCGCCCGCCTTCCGCGGCGACGCGCTGCGGAGCGGCGAGCGCGCGATCGAGCCGCTGGCGGCGGATGCGCGTCCTGGCAAGGACGGATTTCGCAACGCGGTGCTAAAGATCATTGCCGGCCTGATTGGCGTTACCCCTGGCCAGATTATCGACCGCGATGCGCGTGAACGCCGCGCGCGGCTGACACGGAACATCGCGGTCGCAGCGATTGCGTTGGTCGCTGTCGGCGTGGCCTACACGCAACTCCATGTCCTCGAGCCGATGGCGGTTGGTTGGTGGCGCTATCAGCGTCACGCGCACGCCGGTGCGGAACTCGCGGCGGCGGCGCCGGGGACGGCGTTTCAGGATTGCCGCGTCAACACACATGATTGCCCTGTGATGGTGGTGGTCCCGGAAGGGCGCTTTCTCATGGGCTCGCCCGAGAATCCGGACTCTGACGGATCTGAATCGCCCCAGCGCGAGATGACGATCGCGCGCTTTGCAGTTTCGCGCACTGAGATCACGTTTGATCAATGGGCCGTGTGCGTCGCCGCTGAGCGCTGCACGGCTTACCCATATCAAGACGAGGGGTTCGGACAGGGACAGAACCCAGCCGTCAATCTCTCCTGGAATGATGCGCGCGGTTATGCGGCGTGGCTCTCCGATATGACCGGCCACGACTATCGTCTGCTCAGCGAAGCAGAGTTCGAGTACGCGGCGCGCGCCGGAACGACGACGCAGTTTTCGTGGGGCGATGAGGAGCCGGTCTGCGATTTCGATGCGCCGAATGGCGCGGCGGTTGCTGCCTGCAACGTGAATGGCCCGGTTGCCGTAGGCCAGTTCCGGCCGAATCCGTTTGGGCTCTACGACATGCACGGCGGCGTGTGGGAGTGGGTGCAGGATTGCTACGCCTATTACATTCCCGAGCGCACAGACCCTTCGCCGGTGGAACCCGATGATCTTGTCGGCGCGATCGGCATTGACGGTCAGCCGCCCTGCACATGGCGCGTCATGCGCAGCGGGCCAGTCGTCTATGACGGCTGGCCCTCGCGCTCGGCGGCGCGCGCGCGTTCAATGATCGAAGAGCGGAGCACGCTGACGGGCTTCCGCGTGGCGCGGACGCTCTAGTCGTTGCGGCTCGCGGCGCCGCGCAACGCCTGTTCTGCGGCTTCCAGCGCTTGGATTTCATCGGCCTCGCCGCGCCGGCGGGCTTCGGCGAGTTCGGCGGCGATCTCGCGGTGCGCCTCGCGCAGCGCATCGCGGGCGTAGGCGCGTTCTTGCGGGCCGAGCGAGGCCAGTTCGCGCTCGACCTCGATCATGGCCTCGCGGACTTCCGCCATCGCTTCGGCGCGGGCGGCGGCCGCTTCGGCGCGCGCCTCGCGCTCGTCTTCCATCGCTTGCAGGCGAGCTTCGCGTTCGGCGTCACGGTCATGGTCGCGCTCGCGCTGGGCGTCGCGGGCGGCTTCCCGCGCTATCTCGCGCGCTTCGGCGGCGCGCTCACGGGCGACAATGCGCGCTTCGTGTGACGCTTCTCGCGCTTCGCGAACCTGCTCACGCGCTTCGGCAAGTTCGCGGCGAACTTCGGCGCGTTCTTCTGGCGAGAGATCCTCGTACCGGACGACCGCGCCATCACGCACGACGCGCACGTCGCCGCCTTCGAGATCATGGTCGTCAGGCAGGGACTCGAGCGCGGCCAGCGCCTGCAGACCGCTCAAAGATTCCAAGGCCGCAAGAGATTCAAGCGATTCAAGCGACTCCAGGGCCCGGAGTGCCTCGAGCGACGCGAGAGATTCATAGTCAGCGCTGGCCTCCGTTGATGCCGTGGCGGCCAACATGCCAACCGATGTGCTCGCTTGCGACGGCGCGATGCTGGTGACGATGCGCGTCGGCTGCGCGGCCCAAGCCGCGGCGGCGACACCGGCGGTGACGACGACGATGGCGGCGCCGCCGAGAAGTGTTTGCGTGCGTGAGGGCAGATTGCGTTTCAGCATGGAGATGCGCTCCTTGAGGGCGTTGAGGTCTGACGGGGGCCAGCTGCAGCCGATGGGTGCGGCGGCTGCGATATGCGTTTTGAGAATGGCTTCGGCGTAGCGGCGGCGCAGGCCATCACTTTGCGCGAGCACGGCGGCGTCGCACGCAAGCTCTTGATCCACACGCAAAGCGCGCGCGCCAATGTGCACGAACGGGTTGAACCAGTTCACGCACTGCAACAGCACGACGAGCGCATTGATCCAAGGGTCGCCTTGAGCCATGTGCGCGTGCTCATGGGCGAGCACGATGCGGCGCTCTTCAGCGTCGAAGCGTTGCTCGAAATCGGCGGGCGTCACGATGATTGGGCGCAGCACGCCGATGACCGCGGGCCCATGCGCGCTGGTTTCCGCGCCGCGCACATGGCGGCCAAGATCGTCGCGTTTGCTGAGCCGGCCGAGTGCGAGCGTAAAGCGGGTCTGGCGCATCGCCAGAACGAGGATGCTGATGATCGCACCCGCGACCCACGCCCAGAGCAAATAGGGTGGCTGAGCGGCAACGGCTTCAGTGAGTTCAACAGCAGGTGCGGCCCGGCCCGGGATGATCGTCACCGGCTCCAGCACGACGTGCTCTACGCGCCGGGGCGTCAAGCACATCGCGGCAGCCGCAAGCGGCAACAGCCACAACGCATAGGCAATGCGCGCGCCGAAATGCTGACGCACCAGCGAGCGCAGCGCCATGACCATGGCGATGCCTGCCGCGAGCGCGAGGTTCACGCGCAACAAAAGCTCGATCCACTCAGAAGCCATCGTCGACCTCCGCCGCCAGAAAATGGGAAAACACCAAGCCGAACGCCGCGGCGGCGATGACCAGGGGATCGTTAAGCACGCTGATCACTTCACTTAGCATCATCGTCGAGCTCCGCGATCAGGCGCTTCAATTCGGCGATGTCGTCGGCGCTGAGCTGTTTTGTCTCGGCAAAGTGCGAGACCAGCGGCGCAAGCTTGCCGTCAAAGAGCCGATCGACCAGACCGCGGCTCTCGGTCTGCACATAATCGGCACGGTCGATGGCGGGGGTATAGAGATAACGGCGGCCCTCGCGCTCGGCCGAGATCGCCCCTTTGGTCAACAGTCGGTTAATGAGCGTCCGCACTGTCTTGTCCGCCCAGTTCTGATCTGGGCCGACGGCGGCGATGATGTCTTCGGCGCTCTGCGGGCTTTGCCGCCAGAGCGCTTCCATGACGAGACTTTCGGCTGCGCTGATCCGCATGATTACACCTGTAATACGCCAAGGATTACGCCTGTAAGCCAATTAGTCAAGGTGGGGCGCGACAAATGCCGCTCATCGCTAACGCCGGTTCACCTTCAGGGCGCGTCGCTGGCGCCGGACTTGCCTGAAAGGGGAAAGCCGCGTCGCCCGTCGCTCCAAAGCGGGATCGCGGCCAAGGTTTCAGAGCCCCGAAAGGCAGCCCATGACGTACTCGATTTCCGCCGAAGGCCTCGCGCTCATCCAGCGACACGAAGGCTTCCGTGCTGAACCCGCGCAGCTGCCGGATGGCAACTGGGTGGTAGGCTACGGCCATGTGCGCGTCGGCGCAGCAGGCGAGACGCTCTCACAAGACGAAGCAGCGCAGCTGCTGGTGATGGATGTCGCGCCGACAGAGCGCCTGGTGAACGCGCGCGTCACCACTTCGCTCTCGCAAGCGCAGTTTGACGCGCTTGTGTCTTTCGCATTCTCGGTCGGCGCTGAAGCGTTCGAGCAAAGCCAAGTGCTGCGCCGCGTGAATGCTGGCGACATGATTGCTGCTGGTTGCGCGATGGATGCGTGGCGCAAGTCGGATGTCGGTGGCGAACTTGAAGTCGTTGACGCGCTCGTCGGCCGTCGTGCGGCTGAGAAGGCGCTGTTCATGAAGGACATCGCGGTTGAAGCTGCGCCGTCTGCATTCGTTCGCGCCAAGCTCGATCACGCCGCCTCGGTCCTCGGCGCGCCGGTGAAGTATGCCGCGGCGCCGGCCGTTGGTTCGGTCGCGGTTGCGCAACCGGTGCAAGATCTGGCCGCGCGTCTCACGGAAATTCTGAAGTCCGAGCCGCAAACTGAAGCGCTGCTGCTGACGCAAGTCGTGCCGGAAGAGATCGTCGAAGAAGACGAGATCGTCACTGCCCACGCCAAGCCGGTGGCCCGTTCGCTCGACACCGTGCGCGAAGCCACGCGCCGCGCACATGCCGAAGCGATGGCGAGCGAAAAAGCGAAGCCGCGCTTCCCGTCCTTCAAGCTGATTTCCAATGTGGTTGAGCCGTCAACGGCCAAGCCGAACATTGATCGCCGCTTGGGCAAAATGCGCCGCGCCGGCCAGAGCGCCTTCCGCATGCCAGAGTTGGATTTCGAAAGCGCTGGTCTTCTCGCGCTCTTGTTGTTCGGCGTTGCGCTGATCGCGCTGGGCGGCTCGCTGCTGTTCGCGGGCAACGGTGACCTGATCGAATTGATCGCAGGCGGCGCTGTCGCTGCCCCGGGCGCTGCTGCGGTGTTGATGGCGATTGCCGGCTTCCGCCGTCCGCAGACGGCTTAAGCCTTCCCGAGTTTCTTGCTGGTGAGCCTTCGGGGCGGGAGCAATCCCGCCCCGCTTCTTTTGGAACGCGAGGCCGTACGCGCGGCTTACACTCGAAGGAGTGTAAGCATGCCCGCCAAATCCCAAGCCCAACAGAAAGCCGCGGGCGCCGCACTCGCCGCCAAACGTGGCGACGCCAAGCCGTCCGACCTCAAAGGCGCGTCGCGCCAGATGTATAAGTCGATGAGTGAAAAGCAGTTGGACGAGTTCGCCTCGACCAAGCGCAAGGGCAAGCCCGACTATGTCGAGGATAGCCCGATTCCGGCGCAGAAGGCCGCACGCAAGAAGGCGGCGAAGAAAGCCGCCAAAACCCGCGCCAAGAATGTCGCGAAGAAGGAGACCGCGGCGAAGAAAGCCGCCAAGAAACGCGCGTCCCGCTAAACAGACCGAAGGGCCGCACCGGTTCACGGTGCGACCCTTCCATTGTCAGTTCACGCTTTAGCGGAGCTGAGAAACAGGCTTCAAACCTTGGAGCCGGCGCTCAAGGTGACCTCTGCCTGCGAACTTGCCCCTAGCGAGTGACAATGAGACATGGATCACCTCCTTTTCTACAAAGCCGGCGCCAATCACCGGTGATGGATGAGAAGATAAGGGGTGTCGCGCGGTCTGCAAGCGTCATGGTTAGAACGCCCTGCTTCTGGCGTATTCCACGCGCAACGCTGACACAGGGAGGCGAAAATGCGGCGCTTACTGTTTGTTGTGTTGTTGGCGTGGGCGCCATTGAGCCCAGCCGCAGCAGACGTCGACGAGATCGATGTCGCTCCGCTTCTCCAATGCGTTGAGGCTGCCGACCGCGAGGTGGAGGCGTTGCGCGCGTGTCAGGGCGTGATAGCGCAGCCATGTTTCGACGCGCCGTTCGGCGAGACTACTTCAGGCATGGTGATGTGTTTAGGCGCGGAGGGCGATGCTTGGGCGCGCGTGATGAATGAATCGCTCGCGCGTCTTGCCGGTGGAAACGCCGAACTCTCGCCAGCGCTGGCCGACACTCAAGCGGCTTGGAATGCTTACCGAGAATCAGAGTGCAACTATCGCGTCCAGCGCTGGGGTTTGGGCTCCGGCGCACGGGTGGCGTTGGCATCTTGCGACGCTCAACTCACAGCCGATCGCGCTATCACGCTGCTGCGCTATGAACGCGAGGCCGATTAGGGCCGCTCAGGCGTAAGCGATCCAAGCAGCGTCGCCGCCGTGCCCGCGAGTGCCACGCACGCATTGCTCTCGCCGCCGTCGGGATAGCAGAAGAGCGCGCTCTGATTGCCGCGCGCCAACTCATAGACTTGGCGTGTTACGCCTTCCGCCGGCTGGAAATTCGGCGGCCGTTCAGCGCGCGCCGGCCAGGCGGGGAGTGAGTCCGCGCTTGGTTGCTCAGCGGTGTTCTCGGTCCAAGCATCCAGTTCTTCACGTAGACGCGATTGATCGCTGGTTGGCGCAAACGCGAGCGAGACTTGCGCTGTGGGATAAGCGCGCTCGAAAAGCACCGAACCTTCGCTCGTGGTGATGCGCAGCGTCGCCGTCGCTTCACGGCACGTCGCGCCACTCGCTTCAGCTTCGATCACATAGTACTGGCTGCCAACGGCAGACCAATCGCGCGACGCTTCAGCAACGCAGCCCGCTGGCGCGATCGGCGCAGTCGCGGACGCCTCTTGGCTCGGCTGTTCAGCGGGCGTGCATGCGGCGAGCGCCGCTGCGGCCGCGGCCAAGCTTAAGCGTTTGATCATTCCGGTGTCTCCTCGGCGATGCGATCGAACAGGTGACCCGCGGCGCCTGCCGCCGGCTCCCAGAACACGCACGCCTCTCGTGATGTTCCCGAATAGTGGCACAACATCGGCAGTTCTCGTGCGCGGATGTCGTCGTAGGTGAGTTGGTCGAGCGTTGATTGGCCGACCTCAAGTTGATCCCATGCGGGCGCAGCGGCTGTTGTGAGCAACGCAGGCTCAGCCCAGCGTTCGAGGAAGCTCTGCAGATGCTCATCTGGCGCTGCGGCGAACACATCGCCGAAACCGCGCTGCAAGGGCGTTGTCCACGCATAGATGAGATCGCCAGCGTCATCGCGAACCGTGTAGAGCGCGATCGCTTGGTGACAATTCGCGCCTTGCGTCTCGGCGCGGACTGACGCGGGAGCGTCGCCGAACGCGATTTCGCGCGTGACATTGACGTTGCAGGTGTTGTCGCCTTGCGACGAACACGCCGAAGCCGCCACCAGGAATGCTAAAGCCGCTAAAAGTCTCATGAGCCGTACGCCACGATCATTGTGGGCGCGTTTGAACCGGGATCAACCACCAAACACTGCGTCGCTTCGACCGCGGCCGCGTAGCAGATCATGCGCAGATTGCGCGCGCGCAGTGTCTCATACGTGTCGCGCTCGAACGGCGTATCGTAGGAAAAAGTCGATGCGCTCTCCGTCAGCGTCGCTACGCCTTCGCGCCATTCCGGCAGTTCGCTGGATGTAGAGACGGTAACGTCAGCCCAGCCGGCGAGAAACTCATCCATCTGTTCAACGCTTACACTCGATGCGTCTTCAGGCGGCACGCCGCCAGTGGTGAGATCGTAATAGGTCGAAGAGAACACCCAGAGCGCATCACCGGCGGTGTTGCGGGCGATGAACGTGACCACGGCTTGTGCGCAAGTGGGGCCTTCGGAACGTGTCGTGATCGTGTCGGGGACGCTGTCGCTGGTCCACGTCACCTCATGCGTCGCGACGCGCGTGCAATCAGGGCTTGTCGACGCCGGCTGTTGATCGCCGCACGCCGCCAGCGTGAGCGCTGCTGTCGCAATGAGAAAAGAGCGCATATTGCATCCCCGAGTCGCGAGAGAAGATAGCTTTGAGCGGCTCGGGCGCCAGTTCTATTCGGCGATTTCCATGGCAGTGCCGGTGAGGTCTCCTATGGCGTCGGTCTCGGGCGCGCTGAACAGGCCGTGCGGACGCTGCAGTGCAGCGACAGCGGCTTCGTAGCCTGCCGTCACAGCTTCGTCGAAGCGTTTCCAGTCGCGCATGTCGATGTCCGGCATTTCCGGCGCGATCAAGAGGTCAGCGCCGGAGCGGCCTTCCCATGGATCAACGGCGAGCGTCGCGGCGCGCATGAGCAACGATGCAATCGGCGGTGCGGCTTGGAACCCATGGGCGGCGACCCAGCCGAAGAAGCCGGGGGGATCGCGGAAGTCCTCGATGTCGATACCGTCGCGGCGTGCGACATCAACGCCTATAATCGGGCCGCGATGCATGTCTTTCAGCACATCGACGGGAAAGTTCTTTAGCACCGCGCCGTCGACAAGCAGTTCGTGATCGCCTTCGACGACAGGCGGCAGAATGCCCGGCAAAGAGATCGAAGCGCGCAGCGCCCGTCGCAGCAAACCTGCCCGATGTACGCGCACGGCGCCGGCAACGAGATTGGTCGAGACCGCGAAGAACGGCATGTCGAGATCTTCGATGAGCGTCTCGCCGAAGTTCTCGCGCAGCCGGTCATCGACGCGCTTGCCGCGCACGAACCCGACCACGGGGAGCATATAGTCGCCAAGCGGGTTGGTTTCGACGAAGGCTTTGCGAATGCGCGTCTCGATCTCGTTGTCGTCCCAGCCCATGGCCGCGCAGGCCGCGACGACCGCTCCCATCGATGTGCCGCCAATCACGTCGAACGGCAGTCCAGCCTCGCGGAGCGCGCGGATAACGCCGATATGCGCGTAAGCGCGCGCGCCGCCGCCAGAGAGCACCAAGCCAACTGAACGTCGCGCGATAACGCGCGCTAAGCGTGCGGCGTCGTCATCTTCAAGACCGCGCCAATGAAAAAGCCGGGATGCTTCGCACGCCGTACGCCATTCATCGGTCGTCGCGGCTTTGCGGTCCATGCCGTGGTGCAGGAGCACGACGTCGACCAAGCGAAATTGCCGGGCGGGCGATGGCTCCTCCGGCGGCAGCAGCGGCGTTGAAGGTCGCGCATCGGCGCGGGCGAAATACCAAATGCGGTCGGCTTGCCGGATGCAGGTGCGGAACCACGGCGTGTCAGCGATCGGCGTCAATAGAAAGACCGCGTCGTTCTTCTGTTCAAGCGCATCGAACCAGGCGCTGTTCATGCCTTCGCTCAGCGCGGGCGCGTCCTCATCCGTGATGATAACCGCACGCGCGCCCAGACGCTTCAGTGCTGCTTGGAGCGTGCGCGCGCGCAGTTTGAGATCGATTGTCGGCGAGGTGGAGACGAATGCGTAGATTTTCGGATCGGCGCGTGGGCTCGGTTTGTTGGAGGCGCGTGCGCGTGTGAGCATGAGGCGCGCGATGTGCTCCATCATCGTCGGATGCGCGTGCACCAACATTTCGAATGCGGCCGGCGAAAGGCGCAAAACCTCACTGTCGCGGATCGCATAGACGCTGGCCGTGTGAGGCTCGCGCGCAATCATCGCCATTTCGCCCACAGGCTCGCCCGGACGGATGTAGCCCAGCAATTGATGGCCGCCGCGATCCACAGGCCGGAACGCCGCCAATGAGCCGCTGACCAGAAAATAAACCCCCTCTGGCGGCTCGCCCGCATTCAGGAGCGACCAGCCGGCGGGCAGCGAAAACCATTCCGACAGCGCGTCCATGGCGAGCAACAGGTCGCGCGGAGCGGCTTCCAGAAAGGCAAAGTCGGCGAGGCTGGGCTTCATTAATGAACCTGTAAGCTCATAGGATAGGGCGGCTTCGTTAAGGCGCAATGTCCACAGGTGCTTGCCGCATTCCCACGCCGTGGCGCCATGCTAAGACCGTGGCCATGACCGTTTTCATCTCGCACGCGCCCGCCGACACAAATGCCGCCGAGGCGCTGGAGAAGGTGATCGAGCGCCGGGGCCAGTTTGCCGAACTCGATGACGGCCAAACCGCGATGCGGCCGGTGCAGGGCGGCGACGTTCTCGTGTTGCTCGTTTCGCAAGCGCTGACCTTCGCCACCGCGCGTCTGCGCTTGGAGCAGCGCGCGCTCGATGCCTGGGCCGAGGGCCGGCTCATTGTCGTGAAGCTCGATCACGGCATCGCGCCAGTCGGGCTGCGCGATCTGCCGGCGATTGATGCAAGCTTCGAAGCGCAGCGCGAGTTCAAGTGGATGGAAGTCGCGGACGCCATCCGTGACAAGCTGCGCGCGCCAGCCGGACGATCTGGCGAAGGCATGGGCAGCGGCATGCCCGAGCGGCCCGCGTCCGATGGTGTTCAAAAGAAGAGCGGCGGTTCGCTTCTCGGTGCGATCCTGTTGCCGATCCTGGCGCTGCCTGGACTGCTCGCACTCGCGGCGACGATTTCGATCTGGCTCGCCAACCGCATCGGACCAACGCCGGGCGGTCTGCCTGAGCTGCGCGCAGGCATTGATGGCTTCGGTACGCGCTACGGCATTCCGAGCGGCGTAACGGAGTGGCTTTTCGTCATCTCGATCGTGGTGACGCTCGCACTCATTTTGCGTTTCACCGCGGGCCTCGTTGGCCGCATCACACGCGCGCCGCGTGCCGAAGCGCCGCGCCAAGAGAAGCCTGCAAAGCCGGTTCCTGTCGGTGACGCCGTGTTCGTCTCCTACGCGCGCGCCAACCAGGGCGCGGTGCTGCCCGTCATCGAGGCAGTGAAACAGCTCGGCAAGCGCTTCTGGCTCGATCAGCAGGGCATCGCTGCTGGTGACGGTTGGGCGGGAGAGATTGTGCGCGCGATCAAGGCGTCGCCGCGCGTTGTGGTGATGTGCTCCCAAGCGGCGTTCGAGAGCGATCATGTAAAGCGCGAGATTTATCTGGCGGATCGTTACCAAAAACGCCTTGTTCCCGTGTTCATCGAACAAGCCGAGCCGCCGGAGGATTTTGAGTATTTCTTCGTCGGCGTGCAGATGCTCAAACTGTTTGAGACTCCCGAAGCCGAGCGCCCACAAGTGCTCGCACAAGCGCTAGGAAGCTAATCATGACGCTCGCCCCCGATCCCGTTCTACTTGACGTTTCGCCAGGGGGGATCGCGGTCATCACGCTGAACCGTCCCGACAAGCGCAATGCGTTCGATGAGTTGATGATCGCCAATCTGGCTGAGCATTTTGAGACGCTTAAGGGCGCAGAGCATGTCCGCGCCGTTTTCATCCGTGGCGCGGGTGAAACCTTCTGCGCAGGCGCTGATATCGATTGGATGCGCCGTGGCGGCGAACGCACGCAGGGCGATAATGAAGAGGATGCGCTGGCGCTCGCCCGTATGCTCAAGCACTTGCACGATCTGCCGCAGCTGACCGTGGCGCTCGTACGCGGCGCGGCGATGGGCGGCGGCGCCGGACTGATCGCGGCGTGCGATGTCGCGGTGGCGGTGCGCAACACAAAGTTCCGCTTCTCCGAGGTGCGCTTAGGTCTGACTCCGGCGACGATCTCGCCTTATGTCGTCGAGGCGATCGGCCCGCGCTGGGCCAAGGCGTTGTTTGCGACCGGCGAAGGGTTTGACGGCGAGTTCGCCGAAAAGATCGGCCTCGTCCAATACGCCGTCGACGATGACGCTGGTCTCGACGCTATGATGGAACATCTGTCCCAGCTCGCTATGGAGGCAGCGCCCGGCGCCGTTCGTGATGCGAAAGCTCTGGTGCGCTACATCGAAAGCGACATCGACGATCACGTTTTGCGAGAAACAGCCCACAGGATTGCCAAGCGGCGCGCTTCGGCGGAAGGTCGCGAAGGCCTCGCTGCGTTTCTCGAGAAGCGCAAACCGGAGTGGAATTCGTGAAACTTAAGCGCGGTGTGAGCGGGTTCTGGGCCTTTCTCTACCGTTCAAAGTTCGTGCGTGCGCCGATGCCGTTTTGGCGTGTCGTGGTGGAAGCCAAGCTCGACCGCCGCGCCAAGAGCTGGCCGAAGCGGCACGAGTCCGCGGTGGTCGCCGTTTATGTTTGGGCCAGAACGATCGAGGAGGCCGAAGGCCTCGCCACCTTGGCGCTGGAGGCCGAGGGCATGATGGCGGTAACGGCTGATGCGATGAAAGCTCCGCCAGCCGCATCGCCGCGCCGCGAGCCGGCTGCGGTGGCCCGGTCTCCGTACGGTTTTATCAGCGTCGCCGAAGACGAAACGCGGGCGGGCGGCGCCTCCCGGCGCGACGCACGGGCTTGATCGGGAACCCGCCGCGCGGGAGAGTTCCGCCCCATGAGTGGTGAAATCGAAGCAGCCGGCGCTTTGGCGACCGCGGGCGCGGTGGCTGGCGTGATCGAGGGCCGTGAGGGGCAGGGCCAAGCCGAGGGTCCGTGCCTGAATTGCGGCGCTCAGCTGAACGGCCCGTTCTGCAGCCAGTGCGGTCAGAACGCCCGCCCACTCCGCAAGCTCAGCCAACTCGTCGGCGAGTTTCTGCACAGCCTCTTCCACTTAGACACCAAGGCCTGGCGTACGCTGCCGATGGTGCTCTTCCGCCCTGGCACGCTGACGCGCGACTACATCTACGGCAAGCGCGCGCGCTATATCTCGCCGCTGGCGACCTTCCTGCTTTGCGTCTTCGCGCTCTTCTTCGTGTTCTCGTGGGTCGGCGGCGCCAGCACCGAGTTTGGTGATGGATTCTCTGACGCGATGGAGATCACCCAAGAGGACGTGACTCGATCGCGCGAAGAGGTTGCGCGTGCCCGCGCCGAGTTGGCCGAGATCGAGGCCAATCCCGATAACAGCGATCCCGGCGCCGCTGGCCGCGCTATTGGCGCAGTGGCGCGCGCTGAGGGGCAGCTTCAGCGCGTCGAAGCACAATTCGCCGCTCAGCAACAACGCGAAGCGGAGCAGAACGCTGAGGCGGCGCCTGATCCAGCAGCGCCAGCGTCTGATGCTGGCGAAGAGCCCGCTCAACAACCACCGCCCGCCGAGACCCCAGCCTCCGCTGAAGAGAGTGAGAGCGGCCTGCGTGTGGGCGTCAATGTCGATGATCCTGAAGTCGCCGAGCGCATCAACAGCGGTGAAACGCGTTGGCAGGACGAATTGGGCGAAGCCGCGCGCAACGGCGACATCAACGTCAATCTGGGCAGCGAATATCTGAACGAACGGGCGCTCGCTACTCTGCGCAATCCTGATTTGGCGCTCTATCGCGTTCAGGAAGCCGCTTCGAAGTTCTCGTTCTTGCTGGCCCCGCTGTCGCTGCCGTTCATCGCGCTTCTGTTCCTGTGGAAGCGCGGCGTCACCTTCTACGATCACGTCGTCTATGCGCTCTATGCGCTTTCGTTCGCCTCCATTCTCTTCATCATACTCATGATTGGCGGCTCGCTTTTTGGCGCCAACGGCATGGCGATGATGATATTGTCGAACACGCTACTGCTTGGCGCCTTGCCCGTGCACACGTTCTTCCAGATCAAGGGCGCCTACGCGCTCGGCTGGTTCTCGGCGCTTTGGCGTACGCTCTTCATGCTCATGTTCGCGGTCATCATAGCCTCGCTCTTCTTGGTCCTTGTTCTCATTCTGGGGCTTGCCGGTTGAACGAGTGGATTGTCGTCGCGGCGTCCGCCGGGGTCGTGGCATTCATGGTCGGCGTTGCGTTCATCCTGGGCTTCCGCGCCAGCGCCACATTGGACGACGCCAGTCTCGCGGCGCTCGCCGCAGGTGAAAGCGACGCGGTCGATGCTGCAATCATTTCTCCTAACAAACGCGCCGGCTTCGCGCGCTTGCGTAGCGGCAAGCTGATGATCGCCCGCGTCATGGGCGCTGACGTTTCGACGCGGACCGCACCGGCGTCCAGCGCGCGCGTGCGCCTCCAAGGCGGAAAGCTTAGCGTCACGTTTGCAGATGTGGGCTATCCGCCGCTAAACTTTGCGCTCAGCGAAGCGCCGCCGCCCTGGATCGCCGCGCTTGCACAAGGAGAGGCCCAGTGACCGCGCCCGTGCCCTCACTCGCAGCGCCTGCCGTCGCGCCTGCCGCGAACGCGATTGGCGAAGCGCCGTTCGATCCGGGGCTTATCATCACATACGCGGTGCCGGGTTTTGTCGCGCTGATCATCATCGAGATGATCGTCACTAAGCTCACCAAGAAGGGTCGCTACGAATTCACCGATAGCGCCGCATCGCTCTCCATGGGGCTGGGCAATCAGATTTTCGGTATCCTCTTCGGCGCCATCGCCGTCACTGCGTATTTCTGGGTCTACGAGTATCGGCTCTTTGATCTCGGCTGGACCATCCCGGTCATGGTCGCGTGTTTCTTCGCGGAAGATCTCGCGTACTACACGTTCCATCGCGTCGCACATGAGCGACGTTGGTTCTGGTCGAGCCACATCGTCCACCACTCATCGCAGCACTACAATCTGACCACCGCGCTCCGCCAAACATGGACCGGCACGCTGGGCCTAAGCTTCATCTTCTGGCTGCCGCTGGTGTACATCGGCTTCCCGCCGCTGATGGTGTTCATGTTCTCGGGCTTCAGCCTCGTCTATCAGTTCTGGATTCACACCGAGCTGATCGACCGCATGGGGCCGCTCGAGTGGGTAATGAACACGCCGTCGCACCATCGCGTACATCACGCCATCAATCCGAACTATCTCGACGCAAACTATGCCGGCGTTCTCATTATCTGGGACCGCCTGTTCGGCACCTTCATCGCCGAAGATAAGAAAGAACCGCCGCGCTACGGCATTGTTAGCCAGCTCGGTACGTTCAACCCGTTCCGCGTCGCGTTCCACGAATGGCTCGGCATGTTCCGCGATGTGCGCAACGCCAAGAGCTTCCGCGAAGTGCTCGGCTACACGTTCGGCCCGCCTGGCTGGAGCCCGGATGGCTCGCGCAAAACTTCTGCGTCGCTGAAGGCGGAATGGGCCGCGCGCCAGCAAACCGTCGCCACGCCGGCGGAGTGAGATGTACGTCCCATCGCATTTCGCGACCCATGATGCCGATGCTCTAATCGCGCGCCTCGCACGCCGCTGGGCCGGTGTGCTCATCACAATCGGCGAAGATGGCGCGCCCGTCGGCACGCACATGCCGATCTTGTGGGATGCCGAAAATCGCATCGCCACCGGCCACATCGCTCGCGCCAATCCGCAATGGACGCAGGGGGCGGGGAAAGGGCTGATCGTGCTCAACGGCCCCGAAGCTTACGTCACGGCGTCTTGGTATCCGTCCAAAGCCGAGCACGGCAAAACCGTGCCGACATGGAATTATGAGGCGGTGCACATCACGGGCCGCGTTGAATGGTTCGACGATGCGGCGCGCCTCGAAGCCGTCGTCCGCGATCTCTCGGCGTTCCACGAAAGCGCGCAGCCGCAACCGTGGGCGATCGGCGATGCGCCGCGCCCCTACATCGACGCGCTCCTGCGCGGCATTGTCGGCGTCGAACTGCACGCGGAGCGCATCGAAGCCAAGCGCAAGCTCTCGCAAAACAAGAGCGCGGCGGACTTCAACGGCGTGGCTAACGGCCTCGCGGCTACTGACGACCCGTTGGCGCACGAAGTCGCGGCGCTGATGCGCGGCACGCGTGCAGTGAGCGACGAGCCCGAGGGAAATTAGGCTTCCGCCGGGCATTCGGCTCGGAAGCGTGCAAAACGAAGTTGGCGATCGCGCGGAGTCGATCTACGCCGGACGCGAAATGACCGTTCACATCGTCAAACTCTGCGTCGGCGCCGATAGCGTCGAGGATCTGGCCGAATGGCAGATCGAGCAGCTGAAGCGCGCCAAGAAAGCCAAACAGCGGCTCAATCCGGTGTGCGGCACGCGTATGTGGCCGAAGCGCGTGGAAGACGTGCTCGCGGGCGGGTCGCTTTATTGGGTGATCAAGGGCGTTGTCACGGTGCGGCAGCGCATCGTCGCGATCGATGATGTGATTGATGATCACGGCCAACGCTGCGGTCTCTATCTCGATCCGCACCTGCATCGCACAGTCCCGCAACCGCGCCGCGCGTTTCAGGGGTGGCGCTATCTCGAAGCGAAAGACGCGCCCGCCGATCTCGGCGATCTGAAAGGCGGTGCGGATTTGCCGGAGCATCTGCGCCGGCAGCTGGTAGAGTTGGGAGCGTGGTGAGCGTAACCTTCTCCCCTTGAGGGGAGAAGGTGGCCGCAGAGCGGCCGGATGAGGGGCGCGCAAGCGCGGAGAGATGAAGCGTAACGCCGACACCGTCCGCCGCGCGCGAGAAAATCGCGCGAACATGCCGAAAGCAGAACAGGCGCTTTGGACGATCCTTCGCGACCGGCGTTTCATCAAAAGAAAATTCCGGCGTCAGCATGACATCGGCATGTACGCCGTCGATTTTGCGTGTCCGGCAGTCAAGCTCGTCATCGAACTGGATGGTCCTTTGCACGACGAGCCCGAACAACTTGCGTTTGATGCGCGACGCACCGACTACCTGCAGCTCAATGGCTGGCGGGTGGTGCGGATCAAGAATGATGATCTTTTCGCCGATAGCGGGGAGGTGCTGCGGCGCATCGCTGCGGCGATTGGCGATTGAGCGCTGCCCCTCACCCGGCCCTTCGGGCCACCCTCTCCCCTCAAGGGGAGAGGGTTTGGTTCAACTAGCCCAGCGCCTTCTTCACGGCAGCGCAGAACGGGGCGATGTCGTCCGTATCGTGATAAAGTCCCAAGCCGATGCGCAGCACATCATCACGCGCATCCGTGACGATATCGGCGTCCATCAGGCGTGACTTCCACTCAACCGCCTTGGCATGGCGCAGCGCGATAAACCGCGCATTCGGCCCGCTTGCATTCGGACGCAGCAATTCCGCGTCACGCAAAACGCCAGCGTCGCCAGCTTCGATTGCCGCTTCCAACGTCGCGCGTAATTCGGCGACGCGCGCCGTGACATCGGTGGTCGTGACGCCTTCGCTTGCGAGTGCCGCACAAATAGCATTGAAACGATAGAGCCCCGTCGGATCATACGTCGCACCAAGAAAGCGCGAGCCGTCGCGGCCGTAGGCGACTTCGCCTTGCTTGCCTTCCATCGCGCCGAAATCGGCGAACCAGCCGGTGAAGGCCGGGCGTGGCGCGTAACCGGGCGGGGCGTGGATGAAGCCCGCGCCTTCGCCCGCCATCGCGTACTTGTAGCCGCCGCCCAGCAAGAACACGCGATCAGCCACACGCGAGAAGTCGCACGGCATCGCCATGAACGAGTGATAGAGGTCGAGTACGACCCATGTGCCGTCAGGCGAGGCGAACGACGCGAGTTCTTCGACTTCGTCGAACCGCAGGCCGCTGCGGAACATGACGTGTGAGAGGAAGGCGATATCCGGCTTCTTCTCGCGCATGGCAGCCAGAAAGCGTTGACCGAATGTATCGAACGGCTCGCACGGCACGATGCGCCGCTTCACGAAGCTATCTTCCTCCCAGCGCGCAATTTGGCGGCGGAACGAGTGAAACTCGCCGTCGCTGGTGAGCACGTCGATCGGGCCTTTGCGGGCTGAGAAGAGCCGCATCAGAAATTCGTGCGTGTTCGGCGAAAAGCCGATCGTTGATGGATCGGGCAGGCCCAACTCGCGTGCGATGTTCGCCTGCGCTTGCGGGATCACTTCGCCGAAGACCTTGCCCCACTTCTTGTCAGCGAGGACCGCAGCATCGTCCCACGCCGCCATGTGGCCGTCATAAGACGCATTGGGCCAGAGGTGGTGCGAGTGCGCCGCGAAGTGCAAACGCCCCGGCGCCGCCGCGAGCGCGCGCGAAAAGAGGTGCTTATAGCTTTTCAAAGCTTCGTCCTCAGCGACCAGAGTTCGGGAAACGCGCGCCGCATCAGCGTCTGCTGTAGATAGCCGACCCCATCCGTGCCGCCCGTGCCGCGCTTGCGGCCGATGATGCGCTCTACGGTCAGCACATGCTTGTGGCGCCATGTGAGCAGGGCGTCGTCGAGATCGACGAGTTTCTCAGCGAGCTGATAGAGCTCCCAATATTTCGCCGTGTCGCGGTAGACGGCGAGCCAAGCTGCTTCCACTTGCTCGTTCGGCTCATGCATCTCGCGGCCGCGGCGGTAAGCGCTTTCAGGAATGTCGAAACCGGCCTGTGCGAGTTGCGCAAGCGTGTCTTCGTACAAGCTCGGCGCCGCGAGTGCTGCTTCAAGCGCTGCGCGATCGCTGCCGCCTTCGGGGTGAAAGCGCAAGAACGCGGCGTCCTTCAACCCAAGTTTGTATTCGAGCACGCGAAACTGCGCGGATTGGAAGCCCGAACTCGTGCCCAGTAATTCGCGGAAGCTGAGATAGTCCGCCGGCGTCATCGTGGCGAGGATGTCCCAGGCCTGCGTCATCACAGCTTGGATGCGTGAAACGCGCGCCAGATGTTTGTAGGCGGGCACCAGATTGCCGGCGCGCACTTCGGCTTGCGCTGCGCCGATCTCGTGGATTGCCTGCTTCATCCAGAGTTCCATCGTCTGGTGCAGGATGACGAACAGCAATTCGTCGTGCTGGTCAGTTTGCGGCTGTTGGGCGGCGAGCAACTGCTCAAGCTTCAAATAGCCGCCATACGTCACGCTATCGCTCATCGCGGGGCGTTCCTCACATCGAATCACGCGCTTAGAGCACGCCGCCCCCGTCCAGAAAAGCGCCCAGAAATGCGGCAGCCCAGCGCCGTTTCCCCTTTGTGCGCGCGAGCAATCCGGATTTGGGGTTTGGGAACCTCTCCCGGTTTGCTAGGGAACGCTCCCGGGACGAGGGCAGAAGCCGAAGGAGATTGTGGCGATGGGTGGAGCCGTACGGATCATCCTAATTGTAGTTGGTGTGGTGCTAGTCGCCGCGGTCGCAGGATATTTCCTGACGCCGCCGGTCGCGAGCCGCACCCAAACACTGACTGTTGAAGCGCCGGCGTCGACTGTGATTGCGCGCCTCGCCAACACGCCTGTCGGCGAAACTGTGATCGAAGGCGTTACGGTGGCGGAAGCTGCGAGCGTCGAAGGCGATGTCGTCACCGTGCCGGTGACCTACGCCGATCAATCGACTGGCCGCGCCGTTTACACCGTCACGACCGACGGCGAAGGCTCGCGCGTTCAAGTGAAGCTCGAGCAAGATCTTGGCGCTAACCCGCTCGATCGTTTTGCCGTGCTCACCGGTGGCGACGTTGCGCCGCTGATCGAACCGGCTGCTGCGGCGATCCAAGCTGACCTCGGCGCGCGTGCGCTGGGCGCGAGCTTCGAAGGCCTGCAGTACGAAGTTGTCGACATCAGCGCGCGTCCGTTCTTCTACATCGAGAACTGTTCATCGACAGAGCCGGAATCGGTGTCGTCGATCTTGACGCAGGCTGCATCGGCGATCCCGCCGCTCATGCGCTCCAATGGTCTGACGCAAGCTGGCCCGATGATGGCGGTTGAGCCGCGCGTCGTTGAGAACCGCTACTGCTACCAAATCGGCTATCCATTCACCGGCCGCGCGCCGCGCGGCGATCTGTTGACCGGCGCTGCTGGTCAGACGCCGAGCGGCCAGGCGCTGCGCGTGATCTACACGGGCACGGAAGCTGACGTGCTGGATCAAGTCTACAATCCGATGGACGCGCTGCTCGCCGCTGCGCACGCCGATAACCCGGCGACCACGGAAGACGATTGGACCACCTACGAGGTCTATAACGACGATCCGACGCAAGAAGGCGGCTCGCGCAATCGCGAGATCTACTACGTCGTGCAGGGCGATATCAGCGCGGTGACGCGTTTGCTCGCGCCGAGCACGGCAGCGCCCGCTGCGCCGGAAGCCGCCCCTGCTGGCGAAACGCCGGCGCAAGCGACTGAACCGGAAGCCGCGCCAGCGACGCCGTAACGCGTCGCATCAGTGCAAACGATCAAGGCCGCGGAGCAATCCGCGGCCTTTTTCTTACACAGCCATATTGTCGATCAGCCGCGTCTTGCCGAGCCACGCAGCGGCGAGAATGCGTGCAGGCTTGGAAAGATCGGCAACGCGCGCGAGCGTTTCTGCATCGCGGATGGCGATGTAGTCGACGCTGGTGAAGCCCGCCGCCAGCACATGCCGTGATGCTTCGGCCTCTGCATCTGCGATGGGCGCGCCATGCCGCGCGGCTTTGATCGCGTCGTGCATCACATGATTGAGCCGCGCTGCGACGCGCCGCTCATCGGCGCTGAGATATGCGTTGCGTGACGACATCGCGAGGCCGTCATGCTCGCGCACCGTGGCGCAGCCGACGATTTCAATCGGCATGTCGAGATCGCGTGCGAGCCGCTTGATGACCAGCAGCTGCTGATAGTCCTTCTCACCGAAGAATGCTTTGTCCGGCAGGCATTGCAGCAAGAGCTTTGTCACCACCGTCGCGACGCCGCCGAAGAAGTGCGGTCGCATCTCGCCTTCAAGCGTGGTGGAAACGTCCATGACGACAACGCTAGTCGCGAAGCCTTCCGGGTACATCACGGAACGCTCCGGCGCGAACAGCAGATCGCAGCCGGCGCTCGCGAGCATCGCGGAGTCACCGGCCTCGTCGCGCGGATAGCGCTCGAAATCCTCGTGCGGCGCGAATTGGCGCGGATTGACGAAGAGGCTCGCGACAACGCGGTCGCAGCGTTCTTTCGCGGTGCGCACCAAGGAGAGGTGGCCCTCGTGCAGCGCGCCCATTGTCGGCACCAGGCCGACGCTGAGGCCGGCCTTGCGCCAAGTGTTTACGACCTCGCGCAGAGCGGCGACGTCGCGCGCGGCGGGGAGAGGAGTGGCGCTCATGGTCTTCGCATCGTTCGAGCAATCGCCGCCGTCAAGCGCCTTAAGACGCCCTTAACCTCAACGAACGAAGGTTTACCAATGCGTTTCGGCGTTGCGTCTCTTCAGCAGACTGCAGCGCCCGTCCTCCTGGGCGGGCGCCGATGAGCGTCGCCTACGCCCCCCAGTCCGGGTCCGCGCCCCGCATGGCGCATGTGATCGTGGTCGGCAATCAGAAGGGCGGGGCCGGCAAGTCGACAGTCGCCATGCACGTCATCGTCGCGCTGATGCGGATGGGGCGGCGCACAGGGGTCATCGATCTCGATGTCCGCCAGCGTTCATTGACGCGCTACGTCGAAAACCGCTCGCGCTGGATCTCGGATCGCAGCGCGCAGCTGCCCAGCCCGCAAATCCTGGAACTTCAAGAGAGCCGCGATCGCTCGCTCGATCTGGCCGAGGCCGCCGACGAGAGCAGCTTCCACGCAGCGCTCCGCCGGCTTTCGGAAACCTGCGATTTCATCGTCATCGACTCGCCCGGTGGAGATTCATTCTTGGCGCGGACCGCCCATGCCTGGGCCGATACGCTGATCACGCCGCTCAATGACAGCTTCGTCGATTTCGACCTGCTGGGCGATATCGACCCGCACTGCGCCGATATCGTCCGCCCGTCGATCTACAGCGAGATGGTCTGGGAGAGCCGCAAGAAGAAGGCGCTCGCCATCAAGACGCCGATCGATTGGGTCGTGCTCCGCAACCGCACGTCGGCCAGCCGGATCGAGGCCAAGAACAAGCAGCGCGTCGGGGAGGCGTTGCGGACCCTCTCCAGCCGTATCGGCTTCCGTCTGGCGCCTGGCCTGTCCGAGCGTGTCATCTATCGGGAACTCTTCCCGCAAGGCCTGACCATGCTGGACCTGGACAGCGAGACCACGAAAGGCGAGATGCGGATGGGTCACCTGGCCGCTCGCCAGGAACTGCGGGACCTCTTCATCGCCCTCAAATTGCCGGGCCTGGAGGGCGAGCCGCTCAAGTTCTGAGGTTTCGTGCTCCCGGCTTTGCTGGCGCTGACGGCGCTCTTCCTTTTGCTCTTGGTCGGACGCGTCGGGCTTGCTCGACGCAAGGAGCTCTTGCGACGCTGGCCGGCGCTTGTGTTCGCACTCGCAGCATTCGCGCTCGCACTCAGGGGGCAGATCTGGGGTGCGGTAGTGTGCGCAGGGCTCGCTGGGGCGGTCTGGTATTTCTGGCCGGTGCTCGAACAGCGGCGCCGAAAACCGGCTGAAGTCGCCGCGGATGATCCCGAAGATTCTGCAGCGCGTGCTCTCTTAGGCGTCAGCCGAACTGCAACACCTGCTGAAATTCGCAGCGCCTACCGAACCAAGATCGCACATGCGCACCCCGATCGGGGCGGCAAGCACGCCGACGCCGCGCGCTTGACGGCTGCGCGGGATCGGTTGCTCAGGAATGTGCGCTAGGCCTTATTCGCCTTCGTCGGTCGATTGGTCTTCGTCGATGTCGCCCTGGCTGACGTTGCCAAGCGGGGCGCGTACCGGCGACAGAGTTTCAACCACAGTTCCCATGCCATAGGAGGACGGCGGCAGCGGTGTCGGCGAAGCGCTCGTCAGAGCCAGTGCGCTTGGCGCAAGGCCGACATCAAGCCGGCGCATCGGCAGGCCGGCGAACTGAGCGGCATTCGGATCCTGACGCCGTGCGTATTCTTGGTAGGCGCCCTCGACGAGGTAGGCGACCTGCGCGTCGCGGGCGGCGGCAGTTTCACCACCAAGGACAACCACGATCACCCGGCGGCCATTGCGTTCCGCCATGGTGGCGAGATTGAAGCCCGAGGCGCGCGTGTAGCCGGTCTTGATACCGTCAACCCCTTCGAGTTGACCGACCAAACGATTGTGACCGCGGATGGCGCGACCGCGCCACGAAAAGCTCTGGTCCTGGAAACGATAATAATGCTCAGGAAAATCGCGCCACAGTGCTTGGCTAAGGATCGCCATGTCTCGAGCTGTGGTTGCGTGACGGTTGTCCGGCAGGCCGCTCGCATTGGCAAACCGAGTCTCGGACATGCCGAGTTCGCGGGCGCGAGCAGTCATTTCCGCGGCAAAGCGGGCTTCTGTGCCGCCCATGCGTTCGGCCACCATGGTGGCGACATCGTTGGCGGATTGGACGACCAGGGCGCTGATGGCCTGCTCGACCGTGATGGTGTCGTTGCGGCGCAGCCCCAGGCGAGACGGCGGCTGCCGCGATGCGTTGCGGGACGCTGTCAGGCGCGTTTCCAGGGTGAGTTCGCCCCGCTCAAGCGCTTCGAAGATCATGTACAGCGTCATCATCTTGGTCAGCGAGGCCGGGAACCGGCGGGCGTCCGCTTGGTCCTCAAGCAGCACCTCATTGGTGCGCGCGTCCATGACGATCGCCGCATATCGGTCTTGGGCGGCGGCAGGAGAGGCCAGGCCGAGGGTCATCATCGCAAGCGCGGCGCTGGCGACGAGAGTCCGAAATTTAAATCCCGCTGATCCCATCGAAGTCCAATCCCGCACAAACACGGACAATTTCAGGCAAAACGCGTGCCGTGTGCAGCTTACAGATTCATCATCCCGGGTTAAGCGACTGTGGCGCCTGTCCGGTTAATGGAGATCCGAAAAGCGTTACCCGTGATTCACCGTATTCTTCAGGATGTGGAGAACATGGTTAATCGGGCATGAACGCAAGTCATCTCCGCTGCGTCAACCTGCCCTCATCTTTCTATGTTGCAGTGCAACAAAATCGGTTGACTTCGCAGGTGCAGCATAACATATAGGGGCTCAGATTCGCGTCCCCCGGCGCAGTCAGGAAGAGAACGCGGGCCGACCGGCCCCAATAAGGAGACCGACCCATGGCAACCGCCAAGACCGCTACCCGCGCCACGAAGACCGCCACTGAGGCTTTCGAGCAAGTCACAGCCGGCGCCAACGAAGCCGTCCGCGAGAACATCGACCGCAGCCTGGCTGCGATGTCGGAAGCCTCGTCTTTCGGCAAGCAGAACATCGAAGCTTGGCTGGCCTCGGCTGCCGTCGCTCAGAAGGGCTTTGAAGCCATCTCAGCGCGCACCGTCGCCTTCCAAAAGGAAGCCCTCGAGAAGCACGTCGCCGCCACCAAGGCGCTGATGACCTCGAAGAGCGTCCAAGAGTTCGTCGAAAAGCAAAACGACTACGCCAAGACCTCGTTCGAGGCCTATGTCGCTGAGCTGACGTCGGTTTCTGACCTCGTCCAAGGCGTCGCCAAGGAAGCCGCCGCGCCGATCAACGATCGCGTCAACGCCGTTGGCCAGCTGATCCAGACGAACGTCGCTCGCTAAGATCCAGCTTCGGGATAAGTCCCGAGAGGCTGAAACAAGAACGGGCCTGGCTCTCGCGAGCCGGGCCCGTTTCATTTTGTGCGCGTGTGCATAGCCGCATTGGGTTGTAAGACGCTGAGCGCAAGCCCTTTCCAGGCGCGCATTCCTCCATAAATTGTTCAGCATGTGAGCGAAGGCTCATGGGTGGATGAGTCGGTCCCGAGTTCTTGGGGCCAGGGTGTCAGACGACGAATGAGTGGCGGCGGCGATCAGTGGGATGATGATGGCGATCCGGGCGGCGAAGGCCGTCTCGGGACGCAGACGATCACCCGCACGAAAAAGCCATCGCTCTACCGCGTTCTGATCCTGAACGACGACTACACGCCTATGGAATTCGTGGTCTACGTCCTGGAACGCTTCTTCAATAAGACCAGGGAAGAGGCCACCACGATCATGCTGCACGTGCATCAAAATGGCGTCGGCGTGTGTGGGATTTTCACTTACGAGGTCGCTGAGACGAAAGTCGCTCAGGTTCTCGATCTCGCGCGGCGGTCGGAGCATCCGCTGCAATGCACGATGGAAAAGGAATAAGATGGCGACATTCTCCCGCACGCTCGAACACACGCTGCGCCGCGCTCTCGCATTGGCGGGCGAGCATCAGCATGAGTTCGTGACGCTCGAGCACTTGCTCCTGTCGCTGATCGACGACGATGACGCCGCCGGCGTTATGCACGCCTGCAAGGTCGATCTCGACAAGCTCAAGGGCAATCTCGAATCCTATCTCGAAACCGAACTCGATAGCCTGGTCGTGCCGAACCGCGAGCACGAAGAGCCGCGCCCGACCGCCGGATTCCAGCGCGTCCTGCAGCGCGCGATGCTGCACGTCGATTCAAGCGGCGGCCGCGAAGTCACCGGCGCCAATGTTCTCGTTGCGCTGTTCAGCGAACGCGAGAGCCATGCTGCCTACTTCCTGCAAGAGCAGGACATGACCCGCTACGACGCGGTCAATTTCATCGCTCACGGCTTGCCGAAGCGCGCAGGCGCGGCGCAACCGCGCCCGGTTCGGGGCGCAAGCGAGGAAGAAGGCGAGCGCGTCGTGAAGCAGGGCTCTGAAGCGCTCGCTGCCTACTGCGTGAACCTCAACAAGAAAGCCAAGGAAGGCAAAATCGATCCGCTGATCGGACGCGAAGCTGAAGTGCTCCGTGCGATTCAGATCCTGTGCCGCCGCAACAAGAACAACCCGCTGCTGGTTGGCGATCCGGGCGTCGGCAAAACGGCGATCGCCGAAGGCCTCGCGCGAAAGATCAACGAGAAGCAAGTCCCGGAAGTGCTTGCCGACGCCACCATCTTCTCGCTCGACATGGGCTCGCTGCTCGCCGGCACGCGCTATCGTGGCGACTTCGAAGAGCGCTTGAAGAGTGTGATGAAGGAGTTGGAGAACCACCCGAAGGCGGTGCTCTTCATCGACGAAATCCACACCGTCATTGGCGCCGGCGCTACGTCAGGCGGTGCGATGGATGCCTCGAACCTGCTGAAACCGGCGCTGCAAAGCGGCCAGCTCCGCTGCATGGGCTCGACCACCTACAAAGAGTATCGCCAGCACTTCGAGAAGGACCGCGCACTCGCGCGTCGTTTCCAGAAGATCGACGTCAACGAGCCGTCGATCCCGGATACGATCAAGATTCTCATGGGTCTGAAGCCGTACTTCGAAGAGTTCCACAAAGTGAAGTACAGCGACGACGCGATCAAATCGGCCGTCGAGCTTTCGGCGCGCCACATGGGTGACCGCAAGCTGCCGGATAAGGCGATCGACGTGATCGACGAAACCGGCGCCTCGATGATGCTGCTGCCGCAAGGCCAGCGCAAAGAGCTGATCGATGTGGCCGAGGTCGAAGAAGTGGTCTCGCGCATGGCGCGGATTCCGCCGAAATCGGTCTCGAAGAACGACAGCGAAATGCTGGCGTCTTTGCCGGATGATCTGAAGCGCGTCGTGTTCGGTCAGGACAATGCGATCGACCAGCTCGCCGCCGCCATCAAGATGGCGCGTGCAGGGTTGCGCGAACCGCAAAAGCCGATCGGCTGCTATCTCTTCGCTGGTCCCACCGGCGTCGGCAAAACCGAAGTCGCGCGTTCGCTCGCCAACATCATGGGCATCGAACTGCTGCGCTTCGACATGTCGGAGTACATGGAGCGGCACACGGTTTCGCGTCTCATCGGCGCGCCTCCAGGCTATGTCGGCTTCGATCAGGGCGGTCTCTTGACTGACGGCGTCGATCAGCATCCGCATAGCGTTCTCTTGCTCGACGAAATCGAGAAGGCGCACCCGGATCTGTTCAACATCCTCTTGCAGGTGATGGACAACGGCACGCTGACCGACGCGAACGGCAAGAAGGTCGATTTCAGAAACGTCATTCTGATCATGACCACGAATGCCGGTGCAGCGGATGCAGCAAAGCAGGGCATCGGCTTCGGCGCGGGCAAGAACGCTCATGAGAACGAAGAAGCGATCAAGCGCATGTTCTCGCCCGAGTTCCGCAACCGCCTCGACGCAACCATCAGCTTCGGCGGCTTGCCGCCGGAAGTGGTGCGCAACGTCGTGCAGAAGTTCATCATCCAGCTCGAAGGCCAGCTGGCCGAGCGCAACGTCCAAATCGAGATCACCGATAAGGCGGCCGATTGGTTGGCGACGCGCGGCTATGACGAGAGCTTCGGCGCCCGTCCGTTGTCACGTTTGATCAGCGAGCATGTAAAGAAGCCGATGGCTGATGAGCTCTTGTTCGGCAAGCTGAAGAACGGCGGCATCGTGCGGATCGACATTGATCCGGCCGATAAGGACAAGCTGAAGTTCGCCTATAGCCAAGAGCAACGCGGGCTCTTGTCGTTCGGCAAGCGACCCGAAAAGGCCTGATCCTGTTGAATCCATAACAAAAGGCGCGCTAGCGAGAGCTGGCGCGCTTTTTTGGATTCGCGTCGACAGGCATAGGTGCTGATGCATAATGCCGCTCATGGAAGACTCAGCGGGAGGCTGACGTGAGCGAAACAAACTCTGGCGATGCGTTGACCGGCGGCAACAAGGGCAACGTACAGATCATCTACATTCTCTACTTGGCCTCGATCGTGGTGGGCATAACCGGCCTGATCGGTCTCATCATGGCGTACATCAGCAAGGACCAAGCGCCTGATTGGCTGAAGACGCACTACAACTTCCTCATTCGCACCTTCTGGATGGGCCTCCTGTTCTCGGTCATCGGCTTCCTGCTGCTGATCGTCATCATCGGCTGGTTCATCATCTTGGCGACGTTGGTGTGGTTCATCATTCGCTGCGTGAAGGGCCTGACATGGCTCGGCAAGAACGAGCCGGTGCCGAATTATCAGACCTGGATGATCCCGTAAGCGGACATCACGCTCAACCTGCCGAACGGCGGTCGCGCGAGCGGCCGCCGTTTCGTATGGAGAGAACAGGAGTATCGAAAATGGCCCAATCAAGCTGCCCCAAATGCCAGTCGTCGATGCAGGAGGGTTACGTCGTCGATCACACACACGGTGGCGCGCGAACCGTCAGCACCTGGGTGGAGGGCGAGCCAAAGCCGAGCTTCTGGTTGGGGCTCACGTTTCAAGGCACGACGCCGCTGGCCATTGAAAGCTGGCGCTGCACGCGTTGTGGGTTCATCGAACAATACGCGAAGGGCTAAAACATGCCGCGCCGCGTCTCCGCTCTCGCCGCTGTTATCGTCGGTGCGTGCGTGACCGGCTCTGTGCAAGTCGCGCCGCTGCCGATGGCGCTCTGTGCTGGCTGGCAAGGCGAGCGTACCTGCGAGCTGCTGAGCGAGGACGCCCAGGTCCGTGTGCTCCGCTGCACTTTCCCGCCCGGCGTCGGCCACGAAATGCACTATCACCCGCCGCACTTCGGCTACGTGCTCTCCGGCGATAGCGTCATGCGCATCCGCACAGCCGAAGGTGTGGTCGATCGCCCCGTGCGCGCCGGGCAGACGTTCACCAATGACCGCGAAGTGATCCACGAGCCGGTGAATGTCGGCTCGGAGACGACGACATATCTAATCGTCGAAAAGAAATACGCCGACGAGCGGCCGCCGAGCGCAGTGGCGCCGGGGCTGTGCGAGGTCTAAAGCGCCGCCGCGATGTCTTTCGCGATCTTCTCCAATTCCGCGATGTCGGCGCGATTGCCGTGGTTATGGCCGGCGAGGCGCTGGCCGGCGTAGCGGGGGATGATGTGGAAGTGCAGGTGGAAGATCGTTTGCCCTGCGTCTTCGCCGTTGAACTGCGTTACCGTGACGCCGTCCGGCTTAAGCGCTTTCTCCGTCGCGATCGTCAGCTTGTGCACCGTCGCCATCAGCGACGCGACACGCTCGGCCGGCAACTCGAGAAAATTCCGCGCCTTCACGTTCTTTGGCACAACAAGCAAATGCCCGCGCGTTTGCGGGAAGATGTCCATGAACGCCAGCACGTCGGCATCCTCATAGACTTTCACCGACGGAATCTCGCCGCGCAGGATTTTGGCGAAGAGATTATTGTCGTCGTACGTCCCGTGCAGGCTCATTTTATCCTCAAGTCGCAGGCGATTGGACGTTGCGCACGATTTTGAGCAGCGTCTCTCGCGGAATGTACTTCACCATGCCCGCTTGGAAAGCGTTGCGCCCACCCGTCACTTTGACGCGCTGATTGCGCTTCCACGCCTCGTAACCCATGCGCGCCACGGGCGCCGAGCCCATCACTTTGCTGGCTTGCGCAAGCTTGGTCTTATCCGTGCCCGCGCGCTCGCGGAATTTCGACGTCGTCGGTCCCGGGCAAAGGCAGCTCACGCGCACGCCAGTGCCGCGCGCTTCTTCCCACATCGCTTCGGAGAATGAGAGCACGTAGGCCTTCGACGCGTAATAGTTCGCCATCAACGGCCCCGGCTGAAACGCCGCCGTCGACGCCACGTTCAGAACGCCACCGCGCTTGTTGGCGATCATGCGATCCCAATAGAGATAAGTCAGCTCCACCAGCGCCCGCACGTTGAGATCAATCATGCCGAGCTGTGTCGGCAGATCGGACGACGTCAGCGCGCCCGCATGGCCGTAGCCTGCATTGTTCACCAGCACGTCCACATTCAGTCCGCGCTGCGTGATCGCCGCCGCCAGAGCTGAGCCACCGCCGAACGCGCCCAGATCTTGCGCGATCGCCGTCGCTTTCACGCCGTGCGCGGAAGCGAGCCGGTTGGCGACCTCCGTCAGCGGCCCTTCGCTGCGGGCGGCGAGGATGAGGTCATAGCCGTCGCGGGCAAAGCACTCGGCGAGATCGATGCCAATCCCGGCGGAAGCGCCGGTGACCAGGGCGGTTTGTCCCTCGCCAAGTTTACGTCGCGCCATCTTGCCTCTCCCGTTTTTCGCGCGCGACGATAGGCGTGTGCGGTTCCGGTTCCAAGGCGGGGCGGGGCCCGTGCTAGGAGGGGCGCATGAGCGCCAACGAGTTCAAACTCAACGCCGACGAAAAGCCCTTCGACCCGCCCGGCGGTGAGAAGCCAAAAGCCTCGCGCCCGCGCGATGCGGCGACCCTCATTCTCGTGCGCGGTGGCCGCGAAGTGATGATGGGCCAGCGCGCCAAGGGCCACGTCTTCATGCCCGACAAGTGGGTCTTCCCAGGTGGCCGGGTCGATCCCGGCGACGCACGCGGGAAAGCTGCCGTGGAGCTCAATGAGGAGACCGAGGCGCTGCTGAAGTGCGGCGGCCTGATCCGGCGACCGCCGCGGGCCTTCGCCCTGGCGGCCGTCCGGGAGACCCGGGAAGAGGCCGGTCTGGTGCTGGGGGATGACCAGGGCCCGGACCTCTCCAAGCTTCAATTCGTGGCCCGCGCCATTACCCCGCCATACCGTCCCCGCCGGTTCGATGCCCGCTTCTTCTTGGCCGACGCCGAGGCCGTCCTGGCTCATGATGAACCCCAGGCCGGGGACGAAGAATTGCTGCACACACGGTGGTTTAGCCTCGATGAGGCCGAGGCCCTGGACCTGCCGTCGATCACCCGGTTCGTGCTGAAAGAGGTGCGGACGCGCCTGGATGGCCAGCCTGTGGACCCACCTTTCCTGAAATGGAGCCGGGGGTCACATACTTTAGAGCGCCTGAAGCGTTGACTTTGGGGCGCCGATCCGTATTTTCGCGCGCTTTCCAATCTTTGAGAAATCCGGTCCCGCGTCATGGCTAAGCCAACCACCATCAAAATCCGTCTGAACTCGACGGCCGACACGGGCTTTTTCTACGTGACGAAGAAGAACCCGCGCACCAAGACGGAAAAGCTGAAGTTCAACAAGTACGACCCGATTGCCAAGAAGCACGTCGAGTTCGTCGAAGGCAAAATCAAGTAAGCGCGCGTCACTCGCGAGCTACGAGAAACGAGGCGGTAGGCGATGAGCCTGCCGCCTTTTTGTTTGCCGTTTTGGCGCCGTTGATGAATCGTTTGGGCATGGCCGCGCTGCGACGCTTCTGGATACGGTTCGCTGGTGACGAGTTACCCATGGGATTTCGCATGGGCTGCGGCGTCACTGCGTTCACGCGCGACGATGCGTTCGCACTCTTACTGAGCGTTTGGCCGGCAACGGGCAACGGACCAGTGATCATCAGCGTTTCTGAAGATGTCGATGTCCGGACCCTCGACCAGAAACACGTGATCCCCAACATGGGAGACGTCACGAGGCGCGGTGTCTGGTTTCCCTTGGGCGCCTGACGGCACGAGCGAAACGCGCGTCACTTCGGATAGAGCACCATCTGCGTGCAGCGGAAGAGCGCCGTGGTCTTGGCCGTGGTCTCGTTCTTCACTTCGGCGTCCCAGACTTGCGTCGTGCGTCCGCCGTGAACCAAGCGCGCTTCGGCGCTGACTGTTTCACCGAGCTTGGCGGTGCCGAGAAAGTTGCTCTTTAATTCGACGGTCGTGAAGTTCGCCGCGCCCTCCGGCAGCGAGATCACGCAGCCATAACCGCATGCGGAGTCCGCCAGAGTGATCACGCTGCCGGCGTGCAGAAATCCGTTCGGCGCCATGTGATGTTCGGCGACAACGAAGCGGCCGCGCACCAAGCCTTTGCGCGCTTCCAGCCAATCCAAGCCGAGAATGCCTGGGAGTTTGCCAGCCTGCCGTTCGGTCAATGGCGTGATATAATCGAACTCAGACATTGGGCGCCTCGTGTTTCAGCGCTATCTAACACCCATGACCCAACGCCAAGTCAAAGCCGCCGTGTTGTTGATCGGCGACGAACTGCTCTCCGGCCGCACGCAGGACGTAAACCTGCAAACCATCGCCAAGTTCTTGGCGCCGTTGGGCGTGCAGGTCGCGGAGGCGCGCGTTGTTGCTGACGTGCCCGATGAGATCGTCGCGGCCGTCAATGCGCTGCGCACGAAATACGATTACGTCTTCACCACCGGCGGCATCGGCCCGACGCATGATGATAAAACCGCTGACGCCGTCGCTGCAGCGTTCGGCGTGAGCATCGACGTGCGCGAGGACGCACTCGCCATCCTCAAAGCGCACTACAAAGGCGCGACGCCAATCAACGAAGCGCGTCTGCGCATGGCGCGTATTCCCGACGGCGCTTCGCTCATCGCCAATCCTGTTTCGAAGGCGCCAGGCTTCCAACTCGGCAACGTCTTCGTCATGGCTGGCGTGCCCTCGATCATGCGCGGCATGTTGCAAGACATCGCCCACCGCATCCAAGGCGGCGCTGTCGTGCGCTCGGTTACGGTGCGCGCCAAGGGCGTGCCGGAAGGCGCGATCGCGGAAGGTTTGCAGAAGCTGGAAGAGGCAGCGCCCGGCGTGAGCTTCGGCTCGTATCCTTGGTTCATGCCCGGTGATTTCGGCGTGCACCTCGTAGCGCGTACCGCAGACATGGCCGCATTGGCCAAAGCCGGTGAAGATCTGAAGGCGCTGATCCGCGCAGCAGGCGGCGAACCGGAAGAGGTCGCCGAAGCTTAGCCGCGCGACCACATCGCGTGGATCACGTCACAACGATGCGCGAAGCCCAGTTTGCGATAGACAGAAATCGCGCCTGTATTGCCGGCATAGGAATGCAAGAACGGTGTGCGGCCCTCATCCACGAGACGGGCCGCCACCACGCGCGTCAGCGCTGCTGCAAGCCCGCGTCCGCGATGATCCGGATGAGTACAGATGCCGCTGACCTCGACGAAGTCATCCATCTGCAGCCGCTCACCCGCCATCGCGATCAGCTGCCCGTTTTCGCGCACGCCGATGAATCGCCCAAGCTTGTGCGTGCGTGCACGGAACGGGCCGGGCTTGGTTAGCGTCGCCAGCGCCAGCATGTCCGCAGCATCGGAGTCGCCAAGATGATCGAAAGCGATCTCTGGCCCCGGTGCGAGTTCGCCCAGCACCATCTGCACGCCCGCCGCGCTCATCTTCAACGCAACGCCAGCCGGCGGCGCAGGCGGGTTCGGTTCCAGCAACGACATATCATCGTCGCCATGCGCCAGCACGCCGAGTGCGGCGACGGCGTCAGGCGAAGCATCCGCGCATGCCGCGAACGGCGAAATATCCTCACTGAACCGTCGCGCCTGCGCGCCGTCCGTACCGAACGCCGTCTGGCGCGACGTGAGCGCGCTCCAAATCGGACAATCGAGCGGGTGTGATCTCATTTGGGCAATCTATGGTGCGAGCGGCGGGACTTGAACCCGCACTGCCTTGCGGCAAACGGATTTTAAGTCCGCTGCGTCTACCGGTTTCGCCACGCTCGCGTTGGGCCGAGCCTTAAGCGGGGCGTCTCTGCGCCGCAAGCTTTGTTCGGCGCGGCAGTGTAAAGAGAGCCGATGGTGAGTCCTGAAACCCTCCCCACGCTGCCGCCCGCGCTCGATTATTTCGGCGTCGCGGTGTTTGCGCTGACGGGTGCGCTCGCGGCGGCGCGAGATCGGCACGATATCATCACGTTTTGGTTCTTCGCGGTCGTCACCGGCATCGGCGGCGGCACGTTGCGCGATCTTCTCATGGATGCGCCGGTGTTTTGGATCGGCGATCCGACCTATCTCGGCATCGGGCTCGCCGCTGCGATCGCGGTGTGGTTCGCAGCGCCGCACCTCGAGCGCGCGAAAACGCTGATCTGGCTCGATGCGATCGGCCTCGGCGGCTACGCCGTGATCGGCGCCGGCAAGGCGATGGCGCTCGGCGTCAATCCGTTCGTGTCCATTGCTATGGGCGTGCTGACGGCGTGCTTCGGCGGTGTGATCCGCGACGTGCTTGCGGTGCAGCCATCGGCTCTCCTAAAGCGCGAGATCACGATTTCCGCGGCGTTGTTGGCGGCAGCGAGCTATGTCGCGCTCGACGTAGCTGGCGTGCCGCCGCTGATCGCGGGCATCATTGGCGCGATCTTGGGTTTCGGTTTGCGCGCCGGGGCCATACATTATGGCTGGGCGTTGCCGGCGTTTGGAGCAAAGCGTGAGCCGCGAGAAACTTGAGCTTGTCGAAGTCAGCCCGCGCGACGGGTTGCAGAACGAGCCCGATATCGTCTCGACTGAAAACAAGCTCGCGCTGATCGATCACATCGTGCGCGCTGGCTTTCGCCGTTTGGAAGCGGGCAGCTTCGTCAACCCGAAGAAAGTGCCGCAAATGGCGGATGGCGACGCGATCTTCGCTGGCGTTCCCAAGCGCGATGACGTGACCTACATCGCACTCGCGCTCAATCTGCGCGGCGTCGAGCGCGCCTTGGCGGCTGGCGCAAAGGAGATCAACTACGTCTTCTGCGCCTCCGACGGATTTTCCATCCGCAACAATGGCGGCACCGTCGAAGAGACCTTTGCCGTGTGGCCCGACGTCGTCGCGAGCGCCAAAGCCGGCGGCGCGCGGATCAGCGCGACAGTTTCAACCGCCTTCGGCTGCCCGTTCGATGGCGAAGTAGCCGTGAGCCGCGTTGTGCAAGTCGCAGAGCGCTGTGTCGCCGAAGATATCTTCGAACTCGCGCTCGCCGACACCATCGGCGTCGGCGCGCCCAGCGATGTGCATGAGCGCTTCCGCGCTGTGAAGGCCGCGATCCCGGCGCGCATTCGACTGCGCGCTCACTTTCACAACACCCGCAACACCGCACTCGCCAACGCCGTCGCCGCCGTCGAGGAGGGCGTGCGGGTGTTGGATGGTTCGCTCGGCGGCATCGGCGGCTGCCCGTTTGCGCCGGGCGCTGCGGGCAACGTGCCGACAGAAGATCTGCTCTACATGTTCAACCGCATGGGTTTCGACACGGGCGTCGATCTCGACGCGGCGATCGAAGGCGCGCACTTCATCAGCGGCGTGCTGGGCCGCAAGACGCCAGGCATGGTGAGCCGCGCGCCAAAGTGGCCGAGCTGACGGGGGATTGATGGGCAAGCTTGCGATGATCACTGCCGTACTCGGCGCGGCATGGCTTGTGGCGATGGTGCTGATCGGCGCTGCTGGCTTTGAAGGCTACGACCACGTCTCACAATACATCTCCGAACTCGGCGCCACCGGCGCACCGCAAGGCTTTGAAGTGAGCTGGTTCGGGTTTTTGCCGATCGGCCTTCTCATCAGCGCGTTCGCTATTTTCGGCGGGATGGCCGCGCCGCGTTCAGTGCTTGCGGTGCTTGGCTTCGTTGGCGTGTTTTTGTTTTCGATCGGCTATGTCGGCTCGGCATTCTTCCCGTGCGACTTCGGCTGCAGGCCGGAAGACCCAAGCTTCTCACAGGTCATGCACGAATTGATTGGCCTCGCCGGTTATTTGCTGGCGCCGCTCACTTTGCTTCTGCTTGGCATCGCAGCTTGGTCGTGGCCGCGCGCGCGTTGGCTCGCCGTCTTTAGCTTCATCGCGGCAGCAGGCGCGCTTGTTGGTCTCGGCGGATTGCTCGATCCCGCGTCGCCGACTGTGGGCCTTTATCAGCGCGTGCTTGAAGCCAGTATGCTCTTTTGGGTGGTCGCGTGCGGCCTCTACCTTGGCCTGCGCCCGCGCGTAGTGTGACCTGCGTCATCACCTGATCATGTGGTCATCGGATAAGTCCGATGGCGGCGACGGTGTGGTCGCCGCTCGCGGGGAAACTGATGAACAAGATCGCTTTTGCCTTTGTGTGCCTCATGGGCGCGGCCGTGGTTGCGCCGAGCGCGTCGGCGGCCGACATGCAGACATCGGCGCCGCTGGAAGTGGTGGATGAAGCGCCGGCCGAAGCGCCAATCGCGCAAGATTGCCGCCGCCGGCCCGGGCGCATGTCGTTCATGCGCAGCTGCGCGAGCGTCGATGCCGGTGCAGAGGCCGGTCCCACGCTCAGTGAAGGTTGCGCGCGCCGCGTTGCCTATCGCGGTCATCGCCGCGTGACGCTGCCGATGCGTAGCTGCCGTCCGATGTTTAGCGCCGCGCGCCGCTCCGCCGCTTAACCGCGCGCGCGATACGTCGCGACGCCTTGGTCCGGCAGCCACAAGCCGGACGGGGCGTCGCCGGTTTGCCAGAACACGTCGATCGGCATACCGCCGCGCGGATTCCAGTAGCCGCCGATGCGCAGCCAAGTCGGTTCGATCGCCGCAACGATGCGCTTGGCGACGCCGACCGTGCAGTCCTCGTGGAAAGCGCCGTGATTGCGGAAGCTCTGCAGGAAGAGCTTCAAGCTCTTTGATTCGACGATCCAATCCTTCGGTGCGTAGTCGATCACCAGCACCCCGAAGTCCGGCTGACAGGTGACCGGGCAGATGGATGTGAATTCCGGTGCGGTAAAGCGCGCCAGATAGAGCGTGCCAGGGTGCGGATTGGCGGCGCGCTCGAGTTTGGCTTGATCGGGACCCGCCGGGATCGACGTCGCGCGGCCCAGTTGTGTGAGGTCGTCACTCATGCTGGCTCAAATGTAACGGCGAGCGCTCTGACGCAAGCGCGTTCGCGTCATTCATTGCGGAAGGTGTTGTCTGTGCAGCGTTTTTCCGCCGCCGCTCGTGTCTTTGGCGGGCCGCGACGCTGTTTGTGCGACCGCAGTGTCGCCGCGCCTCCGCAACATTCGCCGCAAATTTGCGCAAACTTGCAGGCGCCTCGATTGTCCGCGCACAGGAAAGAGGCGCAGAGTGCCCCTTGTGACGATGCGGTGACGCTGGCCGTTCAATCCGGACACGAGTCCGGCAAGGGTCGGGATGCTTAACCAATCGTTCACGCAGAGGCGTGAGCCTCGCTGCAAGCGCGGCGAGAACCGCGGGGAAATAAGGGATGCGCACAATGAAGAAGCTTGTCGGCGCGGCGATTGCCGCTGGCGCCACCATCGTTGGGGTCGGTGCGGCGAACGCCGAAGTCTCGGCCAATGTCAGCCTCACCTCGGATTACGTCTTCCGCGGCGTTTCGCTTTCCGACAACGATCCGGCGATCCAAGGCGGCTTCGATTGGTCGAATGACTCGTTCTATGCGGGCGTCTGGGGCTCGAGCCTTCCGGACGGGACTGAACTCGATCTCTATGCTGGCTACACGCCGACGCTTGGCGCTGTGACGTTCGACTTCGGCGTCATCGGCTATTTCTATCCGGGCGCTGAAGATGACGACGCCGAGTTCGACTACATGGAATTCCTCGCCGGCGCCTCGTATGGCGTGACCGAGCAATTCTCGATCGGCGGCGCGGTCTATTTCACCGACGAGAACTACGGTGAGACGGGCGAGGCGGTCTATTACGAGATCAACGCCACGTTCGCTGCCAGTGATGCGCTCGAATTCAGCGGCGCCTTCGGCAACCAATCGATCGAAGATGCTGACGGTGAAGACGGCATCGATGTCACCGAAGAGAGCGATTACAACACTTGGAATCTCGGCGCGACTTACGCCTTCCACGGCTTCTCGCTCGATTTCCGCTATCACGACACCGATATCGATGAAGGTTCGGATATCGAGTACTACACTTACGGCCCGGCGAGCTATGACTCGTCGTTCGTGTTCACGATCGGCCGCGAACTCTAAGGATTTCGCATCCCGTCAGATTGGGCCGTCGCAGCGATGCGGCGGCCCTTTGTTTTAGAAGCGCGATATGCGCGATGCGGCGTCTGCGCGGACGCGCTCTGTCGGCGGCTCTTTTGCGGTGCCGAGATAGACGATGCCGGCGATGCGCTCATGTTCGGCGAGGCCGAGTGCTGTGCGGGTGCGCGGATCGTAGGCGATCCACTCGGTAAGCCAGCATCCGCCATAGCCAAGCGCGTGTGCAGAGATCAGCAGAGAGAAGCACGCTGCGCCGGCAGAGAGCTGCTGCTCCCATTCCGGAATCTTTGCGTGCGGCGCCGCGGTTGAGACAACCATCACGCATGCCGGCGCGCGTTGCAGAAGGTTGCGTGTGTGCGCCAAGCGCGACTCATCCACGCCAGGATCGCTCGCGATTACCTGTGCAAGCGCTTCGCCCGCACGCGTGCGTGCATCGCCTTCGAACACGACAAACCGCCACGGACCAAGTTTGCCGTGATCGGGCACGCGCGAGGCCAACGCGATCAGCGCGTCGATCTCGGCGCTTGTCGGCGCCGGTTCGATCAGATTCATCACTTTGCTTGAGCGGCGGCGCGCGAGCAGCCGCAGTGTCTCGGTGCTTTCGAGCGTGGCGTTGGTGGCTTCGCCTTCTTGCGGCGCGGCGGGGATGGTGGAGAGCGGGAGAACCATGCGCTCCACATGGCGCAGCCGCGCGGGCGGCGCTAGAGGTGAGAGCATGCAAAACGACACCGAGAGCGATTGGGAAGACGATCAAAACCCTTGGCGCCTTACGGGCATCTCGACGCCCTTCGCCAATGCGTGGCTGACGATCGAGAGTTCCGAGGTCATCCATCCTGACGGGAAGCCGGGCACATACACTGTCGTCCGCATTCGCCGGCTCGCAGTCGGCGTGTTGCCGATTGACGACGAGGGTTACGTCCACCTTGTCGGTCAGTGGCGCTTTCCGCTCGGCCGCTATTCATGGGAGATGCCGGAGGGCGGCGGCGAACCGGGTGAAGATGCGCTCGATTGCGCGCGCCGCGAGATGGCCGAAGAAACCGGGCTCGGCGCAGGGACGTATCAGCAGATCCTTGAGATGGATTTGTCCAACTCACTCACTGATGAGCGCGCCGTGTTGTTTCTCGCAACCAATCTTACGCCGGGTGAGGCGCATCCTGAAGGGACGGAAGTGCTGAAGCGCCGGCGCGCGCATTTCTCGGATGTACTGGCGCGCGTTGCCGATGGTCGCATTCGCGATGCGATGACGGTTGCCGCGGTCCTGCGCGCTCACCACATGGCGGTGACGGGGCAGTTGCCGGCCGCACTCGCGCGCGCGATGGCTGGCTAGGGAGAGTAAGTATGGCCGAGGCCAATGCGCGTTTGTTCGAAGCGTCCGGCGGTGTCTGGGCGCAGTTGCGCGTGGAGGCCATGCAGGCCGCTGCGGAAGAGCCGTTGCTCGCCTCTTACTTGCACGCCTCGATCCTGCATCACGATCGCGTCGAAGACGCGCTCTCGTATCATTTAGCGCAAAAACTTGGTCACGGTGACTTGCCGGCGCTGCAGCTGCGCGAGGTGATCCGCGAAGCGTACGCCTCTGATCCGCACATGGCAGAGACCGCGATGCGCGACATGCGCGCCGTGCGTGAGCGCGATCCGGCGTGCAGAACGTATCTGCAGCCGTTCCTCTATTTCAAAGGTTATGGTGGCCTGCAGTCGTACCGGATCGCGCATTGGCTCTGGAAGAGTGAGCGTGAGATCCTCGCGTATCACTTGCAAAGCCGCGTCTCAGAGCTCTTCGCCGTCGACATCCACCCGGCCGCAAGCATCGGCGCCGGTGTCTTCATCGACCACGCACACGGCATCGTCATCGGCGAAACCGCAGTCGTTGAAGATGACGTTTCGATGCTGCATTCCGTCACGCTCGGCGGCAGCGGCAAGCAGGGTGGTGATCGCCATCCGAAAATTCGACGCGGCGTGATGATCGGCGCCGGCGCTAAAGTGCTCGGCAATATCGAAGTCGGCGAAGACGCGCGCATCGCTGCGGGCTCTGTCGTGCTCAGCAACGTGCCACCGCGCTGCACTGTCGCGGGCGTGCCGGCGCGGCCGATCGGCGGGCCGTGCTGCGAAGGCGTCACGCCGGCCGAAGAGATGGACCAAAAGCTCGAAGGCGAATAGGCGCGGCGCTATGTCCGCTGGCGGCGCGAGAGCAGAGGCGTAGCGTCCTTGTGTGACCGAACAATTCGGCTACCGACGCGACCCGAACGTACCTGCGTTCGATGATGCCCATCCCATCGTCATCTTCGACGGCGTTTGCGTCATGTGCTCGGGCTTCGTGCAGTTCTTGCTGCGCCATGATAGCAGCAAACGGGTGCGTTTTCTCACCGCGCAAACTCCACTCGGACAGGCGCTCTACGCGCATTTTGGTTTGAAAAGCGGTGATTTCGACACTTACGTTCTGCTGGTCGACGGCGTCGCGCGGGTGAAATCCGACGCTGCGCTGAAGCTCTTCGCGCTCCTTGGTCTGCCGTGGTCGTTGCTCGGCGTGGGGTGCATAGTTCCGGGTTTCATGCGCGACGCGGTCTATGATTTTGTGGCGCGAAATCGCTTCCGTTGGTTCGGACGCAGAGAGACTTGCTATCTTCCGTCGCCCGAACAACGCGAGCGCTTCATCGCATGACGCCGCTCTATCTGCGCATTCTCGGCGATCGCTGGGGTGATCTGCCGGCGCCGGTTCGCGCGCTGCATAACGGCGTGACCATGGCGGAGGGTGAAGCGGACGTTGAGCGGGGGATCAACCCGCTTGCTCGGTTGGGCGCTCAAGTTTTCGGCTTCCCGCGAGCCGGCCGCGCCGTGCCTCTGCGCGTGATCTTCGATGCCGACGAACGGGGCGAGACATGGACGCGGCAGTTTGGAGCGCTCCGACTTTCAAGCCGCCAACGTGCGGACTCTCATGAAGCCGGCCTGTTCTACGAACGCTTCGGCTTGATCGAGTTCGCTATGACGCTGGAGCTGCGCGATGAGGAAATGCATCTCATCCATCGCGGCTGGCGCGTGCTCGGCGTGCCACTGCCTCAATGGCTGGCGCCGCGCTTTCGCGCGCATGAAAGCGCGGAAAACGGCGTGTTTCGTTTCTTCGTGGAGATTAGTCACCCGTTGTGCGGACTTATCGTACGCTACAACGGATGGCTTAAGCCTCAGCCGTTCGACCTAGCCGCCGGGACCGCGCGTTTGATAGGTCGCGGCATTGCCGACGGCCGTTGATGTCGCCGCTACTGTGCCGGCGCGTGGCGAGACGACCGTTGCGGTTGAGCGCACATCGCCAGAGTTTGTCTGGGTGTTGCTCGCCGTCATCGACGGCACGTTCTCGTCGCAATAGGCGCAGAGCGCAGCGTTGACGTAGTTGCCGTATGCCGCCGACGACGCCAGCGCCGAGACACCTCCTTCGCCAGAGAACGCCGCATTGGCAGAGATGTCACCTGAGTTGTCTTGGACAACATCGAGCACGGTGTCGGAGCCGACGTTCGAGATCAGCGCCTGGTTGCCGACGCCGTAAGAGCCGGCCGAGCCGAAGCCCGAATACTCGCCGCCCAGCGTCACATAGCTATCGGCGCGGACGGCCGCGCTCGAGCTCTGCGAAACGCGCGCGTTCACATAGCCCCATTGATTGTCGATCGTGATCGCGTTGGCGTTTGCCGTGGCGTTGCCCGAAGCGTCCGTGGTCGCGCCAGCATAGAGATCGACGCGCGCGCTCACATCGCCGCTCGCGATTTGGCGCGTGTCAGTGAGGATGGTCGCGGTTTCGCCGCCGAAGCTCAGATTGTTGGCGCTGGCGATGGCGCCGGAGACGACCTGGTCGGCGACGCAGCAATGATCGGCTTCAACCGAAGCGCTGATCGAGCCAGCCGACTCTTGCGTGCCGATATAGCGCGTTTCGCCGTATTCCTGGTTGATCGCGCCGGTATTGCCGCTCGCGGTCGCCGATGTGCCGGCAGCGCCAGCATCGCCGCCGGTGAAGCGGACGATCGCGTCGGCATTGCCGTGTGCGAGTTGTTCGGAGCGGATGTTCTGGTTGACGCCGTAGGCTTCCGACGTGCCGCCATTGCCCAAGGCCGTGGCGTTCAGCGCAATCGCGCCGCGTGCGTGCCAAACCGTAGCGTCCACGACAGCGCTCGTGTCGCCATCCATGTGCTGCGTGTTCTGGACGTTCACGTCATTGTCGTTGTGCGAGCCGTTGACGACGGTGCCGGATGCAACTGCCGTCGCGCCGACATCGTAACCTTGGCCGACATCAACCGTCGTATGCGCCGAGACATCGCCGGATTGATACTGATCGCTCGAATAGTCCTGCGCGTACGCGCAAGGGGCGGCGATCAGCGCGGCGGTGAGAAGGAGAGCGCGCTTCATTTAAAGGCTCCTTGCGGGCCGCTTACGAGCGGCCGCGCAGGTCGAGATTGTCGTCGCGGCGAGCGTTCCAAGCATCCGGATTGGTGCGGGCTTGGTCGATCGCGACGCTGGCTTGCGGCGCTTGCGGCGCAGCCGGCGCGCCCGGGCCCATCGGATCGCCTTCGGCGTTGATGGCGGCAGCGCAAACGTCGCTGTTCTGGACGTTGTAGAAGCGGCTCATCACTTGGACGACGGCGCGTTCCACACCGGCGCGGACTGCGAGTTGAACCGGCTCAAGAGCGCGCTCACCACCAGCGATGTCGAGCAGCGTATCGTCGAAGAACGAGAACACGCCGGCGCGGACTTCGCGGCCGATGATCTGCTTTTGGTACGAAATCACGTCGACGACTTCGAGCGTGCGCGTGTCGATGACGCGGAAGTCGAGCGCGATGTTCATCACATAGAGACGGCCACCGAGGTTGCCGACGCCATCGCGGGCGTCCGTGTGACCGCCTTGGGCGTCAACACCGACCGAGCGGATGTTGTAGTTGAGTTCGGTGATGCCGCCGACGAAGTAATAGTCGGAGCCCGGCATCTGGCCGGCATAGATCGGGCGAACGCTTTGGTCGCCGCCTTCTTGGCCGATCAAGCGATTGTTGGCGTAGCGCAGCTCAAGTTCGCTGACCGACGTGTCAAAACGCTCGACGAGACGCGCGCCGGCTTTGGCGAAAGCCGACATCGCCATCAAAGAGGCGCCTTGGGTGATGCGGCGGCCGCCTTCTTCCGAGACGGTGCCGGTGTAATCGAGAATGCGGCCGACAGCGATGCGCGGCGCGGCGACGTTGTTCGAGCGCGCATAGGCGTTCAAGCAATCGAGCGCCGGCGAATAGGCCGTGGGGTTCGCGGTGACCGGCGCGTCGCCGATCGGCAGCGCATACATGCCGTCATTGCCGGAATACGGCGTGACGCACGCGGTGAGCGCGGTTGTCGCAGAAAGAACGAAGGCGAGAGTTTTCAGCGCACGCATTAGATTAGTCTCCTCGGCCGGCATCGGCGCTGACGTCGCCGTTGTTGATCTGGGTGGAGTCGACGATCACCGTGTTGTAGTTGCCGGTGGTCACGACATTGAGTTGGTTGCCGATGGCTTGGGCGCTGCCCCAGCCGGTGGCGTAATTGTCCATCAGGCCGCCCGTGAGCGTGCCTTCGAGTTCCATGCGTCCGTTGACGATGACGCGGTTGCCGTTCGCATCGCGGGACGAGGGGTTAATCGGCGTATCGAAATTGTCGTAGCCCATGCCGAACGGACGCTCGACGTCGCTCGTGCCTGGGATTGGATCAGCGGCGGCGGCGCTGGCGACGCAAAGCGCGCCAATCGCTGCAATAGTAAATGTGCCGATACGCATTGAATGGTCCCCGCGGGAATTCGTGTCCCAAGCGAGATAGCAATGGCCGTGCCACGATTGGCGCGAACCGGCGGGCTTGGTTAAGCAGAGATGAAGCGCCATATCGTGCGCGAGATGCGGAGATGGCTTTGAGACTTTCGCCAGCGGCTTTAGTGCTCGGAATCGCGATTGTTGCTGCGTTTTTGCTGCTCGGGCAGTGGGCGCCACAGGAGCAACCGGCGCTGTTCGATCAATACGCCATCGTGCCGGCGCGGTTCGATTTCGGCGCAGCGGGCGCTTACCAAAGTCTTACCGACGCGGCCTTGCCGCTCCTCGCTCATGTCTTCTTTCACTACGGTCTCTTCCACCTCGTGATGAATGGCATGGCCTATGTGCAGGTCGCGCCCTACCTTTCTGCGCGCCTTGGCGACGTCCGTTTTCTTGCGATCTTCTTCATCTCCGCCATCGGCGGCGCGCTCGCGTTCATCTTAATCAATCCGCATTCAGACACCGGCGCTGTCGGCGCATCCGGCGCGATTTGCGGATTGTTTGGCGCGTATTTCCTGGCTGTGCGGCCAACGCCGCAGGCGGCGTTCGCGGACCCGCAAGTGCGCAATGCGATGTTCAGTTTCTTGGCGATTAACGTGGTGTTGATGGCGATCCTGCCGCTGCCGATCGCATGGGAAGCGCACTTGGGCGGCTTCTTCGCCGGCGCGCTTGCGTATCTCGCAATGGCGCCGCGCGGACGACGCGTTGGTCCGTGGGGCTGAGGCTCAGAAGAAGTTCAGCAGAATGACTTCGCCGTTGACGTTGAGACCTTTCAAGCGCGCGCGACCGTCGCGACCGATGTTTATGATCGCATAGACGCGCACTTGGCCGTCAGCTTGTCCGCGCAACAGCGCGTCGATCCGCTCCGCTTCCTGTTGGCTGGCGTAGAAGCGCTCGATGCCGGGAAGTTGCGTGGTCAGCGTGATCCTCTGGTAATCACCTAAGACGGGGTTGGTGACCGTGCCGACCGAGCACTGAACTGTGCCGCGCGCCGCGACGCCTGCGGGGTTGGTTTCTCCAAGGACCGTTTCGGCGGCTCCACGCGACGGCGCGATGCCGATGGGCGCGTAAGGAAACGGCGTGCCTTCCGGCGGCATCACGCGATATTCCGGCCCGACATAAGCAAGCGCGAGCCAATCATCAGGACCGCCGCCGCCACGATATATGGCGCAAGGATCTTCGGCGTCGCCCGCAGGCAGCTGCGTCTGCAGATTGATGATGACGTAGTGGCCCGCGAGAAGCGCGCGCGGATCAATGGCCTGCATCTCCATCTCGATGTCGCGCGATGACGTGTGGCTGCGTTCGTAACTCTCGCGCACGACCAGGCCGATCAGTGCGAGCACGCAAACGCCAGCGACAATCAGGATCCGTACCGGAGCACTAAGCATTGGTCTTGCTCCGGCGCAGCGCGAGCCCGCCCACGAGCGCGATGATCGCGCAGACTAAGAACACGCCAGCTGCAGCCATCAGATCGACGCCAAGATCGATAAGCATCGCAGAGATCGCGCCGATCAAGCTCAGTACGCCGACAGCAGTGACGAGCATGTGCCGGTCCAAACGGCCGAGCGCGATGACGCCGCCGGAGAATACGAGCCATACGAGCCGGTGCAGCAAGCCGGCGTTATCGCCGCCGCCGCCGATGAGTGGAATGTAGCCGGTGATCGCAAAGAAGATGAGCGCCGCCCAAGTGAACCAGCCATAGAAGACGCCAGCGTAAGCGCGCTCTTGGCCGTGGAGCCAGCGCGCGCCAGCGGCCATTGCGCCAAGCAAAATTGAGATGAAGAAGAAAACGGCGACGTCCGCTTCAACACGGCCGACGAACCACGTGAAGCAATAAATGATCGCCAGCGCCGAACCGTGCGCGAGCGGCGCAGAGCCCCAGCGCAAAGCGAGCCATGCGCCGAGCGGCGCTGCAACAAGCGTCCACGGCACAGCGGAGTCTCTGCTCGCGAACCACTCGCGATCGGTGAAATCGCCGAGCGCAATCAAGCTAAGACCAACGAGCGCGGCACCAGTCGAGCGTCCTGCTAATGCGAGCGCAAATGCAGCGACGCCCGATCCGTACAACATCGCTTTGGGATCGCCGACGATATCGAAGATCTGACCCGTCAATCCGATTGATGCTGCAAACACCAGCGATGCGATCATCAGCAAGATGTTGCTCGCGATCGGCCGGTTCTTGTGTGATGCCCACGCGCCGCCGCCAGCGAGCGCGCTGAACGCAATCAGCAACACGGCAAAGCGCGCCAAGCGCGGCATGCCATCCCAATTGGCGCTGATGAACGTGATCACCGCGATGCCGAGCAACAAACCGCCGACCCATGCAAGCGATGTCGCTGCATCGAGACGGCGCGTTTCGGGTAGTGACGCGAGAATGGCGCTGCGCTTGTCTGCAGCGACGTGACCGTCTGCAATCCAGCGCTCGAGATCTTTTTCGACGCGTTCTCTGTAGCTCGCCATGAACGGAGCTTAACCTCGCTTAGGTGAGCGGCAAGTGAGGTGTTCGCGCTTGAAGCGCAGAGAAGAGGGGCGCATGCTCTCGCTGTTGTCAGAAGCGTCAGGAGGAAGGACGCAATGCTGATCGCTCATGTGCTGCGCGATAAAGGCGCTGTCGTTTACACCGTGCGCGCCGAGCAAACGCTCGAAGATGCGGCGCGTATTCTCAACGAAAAGAAGGTCGGCGCGCTTGTCGTGATCGCTGAAGACGGCGCCATTTCCGGCGTGATGTCGGAGCGCGATATCGTGCGTGAAATCGCGCGAAATGGCGTGAAATCATTGAGTGATACGGTGGCGACGATTATGAGCCGCGATGTCGTCACCGCTGATCCGACGGAAACGGTTGATGAAGGTTTGGGCCGTATGACCGAGCGTCGCATCCGCCATTTGCCAGTCATGGAAGGCGGTCGGCTTATCGGCGTCGTTTCGATCGGCGACCTGGTGAAGCATCGGATCGCGGCGGTCGAAGCCGAGGCCGCGGCCATGCAGGCCTACATAGCCACCCACTAACCCTTGAAACGGCGGCTTCGCCGGCCATCTAGGGCAGCCGCACCGGCGCAAGCCGCCGCTGTGGAAATCTTAACTTTCGCGGCCCTCACGAAGCTTGATGCCTGTGAGGGGAATCTGTAGGTTGAGATTGTTGCGATCCTCGAACGTCTGACGCGGACAGCGTGAGACTCAAGAGACCCAATACTTCGTTGTTTTTGCGATGCTTTTTTTAGCTGCTGCGAAAAGCGAAGTTTTGGCGAAAAGATCGTTGACAACCAAAAGGGGCGCGCATAGAAACCGCGCCTTCCCGCCGGGACCACTAACGGTTTCGGCCCGCACGCGCCGGGCTTCGGTTTTGCGTGGGCGGGCTCAGGAAATTGCCCTCTAAAGGCAGCTTTTTGAGCAGGTGCTCTTTGACATTGTGATTTTGGAGAAGGGAAACGCAGGCGGCGGCGTGCTGCGGGCAAGCGAGTAATCGCGAAGCCAAGCGACGCTGACGTTATGTGTTTTCTGGAACTATAACTGACTTACAGGATGAGACTTTCGGGTCTCAGAATGTGCGTCGGTTCCCGTTATATGAAAACGCATACGCTTTAACCGGCGCATCGACGTCTTCGGATTGTCGATGACATGTCAGAGGTCAACTCAACCTGAGAGTTTGATTCTGGCTCAGAACGAACGCTGGCGGCAGGCTTAACACATGCAAGTCGAACGCCCCGCAAGGGGAGTGGCAGACGGGTGAGTAACACGTGGGAACGTGCCCTAAGGTTTGGAATATTCCCGGGAAACTGGGAGCAATACCAAATGTGTCCGCAAGGAGAAAGATTTATCGCCTTAGGATCGGCCCGCGTCAGATTAGGTAGTTGGTGGGGTAATGGCCTACCAAGCCGACGATCTGTAGCTGGTCTGAGAGGACGACCAGCCACACTGGGACTGAGACACGGCCCAGACTCCTACGGGAGGCAGCAGTGGGGAATCTTGGACAATGGGCGAAAGCCTGATCCAGCCATGCCGCGTGGATGATGAAGGCCCTAGGGTTGTAAAATCCTTTCGTTGGGGACGATAATGACGGTACCCAAAGAAGAAGCTCCGGCTAACTTCGTGCCAGCAGCCGCGGTAATACGAAGGGGGCTAGCGTTGTTCGGATTTACTGGGCGTAAAGCGCGTGTAGGCGGGCTGGAAAGTTGGGGGTGAAATCCCGAGGCTCAACCTCGGAACTGCCTCCAAAACTTCCAGCCTGGACTCAAGTAGAGGCAAGTGGAATTGCGAGTGTAGAGGTGAAATTCGTAGATATTCGCAGGAACACCAGTGGCGAAGGCGACTTGCTGGACTTGTAGTGACGCTGAGACGCGAAAGCGTGGGGAGCAAACAGGATTAGATACCCTGGTAGTCCACGCTGTAAACGATGAGAGCTAGTTGTCGGCACGCATGCGTGTCGGTGACGCAGCTAACGCATTAAGCTCTCCGCCTGGGGAGTACGGCCGCAAGGTTAAAACTCAAAGAAATTGACGGGGGCCCGCACAAGCGGTGGAGCATGTGGTTTAATTCGAAGCAACGCGCAGAACCTTACCAACCCTTGACATGTCTCGTATGGTTTCCAGAGATGGATTCCTTCAGTTCGGCTGGCGGGAACACAGGTGCTGCATGGCTGTCGTCAGCTCGTGTC
>CAYOPM010000004.1:0-523177 GCA_964405865.1 uncultured Terricaulis sp.
AAGACGGCGTGCGCCTCCTTGCGCGCGGCGAGCTGAAAGCCAAAGTGAACATCACTGTCTCCGGCGCCTCCGCTGCAGCGATCGCTGCGGTTGAGAAGGCTGGCGGCAAGGTCACGCTGCTGAATCCGCCTGCGGCGGACAACGCAGCCGCCTAAGGTTCGCTCTCCGGACGGGGAGTTTGCCCGCCCTCGGCGGGTTCACATTCGGAGCAGCGCGCCCACATGGCATCAGCCGCAGAACAACTAGCCGCGAACATCAATTTTGCGGCGTTCGCAAAAGCCACCGATCTTCAGAAGCGCATCTGGTTCACCCTGATCGCGCTCGTCGTCTATCGCGCCGGCACATTCATCCCGATCCCGGGCATCGATCCGGCCCAATTCGCCGAGGCCTTCCGCCAACAAGCGGATGGCATTCTCGGCATGATGAACACGCTCGGTGGCGGCGCCATCGAGCGTATGGCCGTCTTCGCCTTGAACGTGATGCCGTACATCTCGGCCTCGATCATCATTCAGCTGATGGCGACTTCGGTGCCGTCGCTTGAGCGCTTGAAGAAAGAGGGCGAAGTCGGCCGCAAGCAGCTCAACCAGTACACGCGCTATCTGACGCTCGTGCTTGCGATATTCCAATCGTACGGCATCGCCATAGGCCTTCAATCGAGCGCCGGTGTCGTCACCAATCCAGGTCTCTTCTTTATCGCTTCGACGGTGATCACGCTCACCGGCGGCACGATGTTCTTGATGTGGCTGGGCGAACAAGTGACCGCGCGCGGTGTCGGCAACGGCATCTCGCTCATCATCTTCGCGGGCATCGTGGCCGAACTTCCGCGCGTCGTGCTGCAGACGTTGGCGCTCGCTGAGAGCGGCGACATCAACGGCCTGGCTATGTTGCTGCTGGGCGCGGTGCTGCTCGGCGTGATCGTGTTCGTCGTCTTCATAGAACGCTCGCTGCGCAGGTTGGTGGTTCAGTATCCCAAGCGCCAGGTCGCGGGCGGCGGCATCTCGATGGGCGAGCGCTCATTCTTGCCGCTGAAGATCAACACGGCCGGCGTCATCCCGCCGATCTTCGCCTCGTCGCTGCTGCTGCTGCCGACGACGATTATCAGCTTCATGGGCATGCAGAATGCGCCGCCGGACTGGATGCAGACGTTCGAGCAGTACTTTGCGTACGGCCGCGTCGGGCACATGGTCCTCTACGCCGTCGGCATTATCTTCTTCTGCTTCTTCTACACGTCGATCGTGTTCAACCCGGAAGAAACGGCGGACAATCTGCGCAAGTACGGCGGCTTCCTGCCGGGCATTCGTCCGGGCAAGAAAACGGCCGAGTATCTCGACTATGTGCTGACGCGCCTCACGGTTATCGGCGCCGCCTACATCACAGCGGTCTGTTTGCTGCCTGAAATCCTAATCAGCGCTTACAGTATTCCGTTCTATCTTGGCGGCACATCGATCCTGATCGTCATCTCGGTGACGCTCGATACTGTCGCGCAGGTGCAATCGCACCTTGTCGCGCACCAGTACGAAGGTCTGATCAAGCGCTCGAAGCTGCGCGGCAATAACGCCGGACCCGCTAAGAAATGAACCTGATCCTGTTCGGTCCGCCGGCTGCTGGTAAGGGCACGCAAGCCAAGCGGCTGACCGCCGAACGGGGTTACGTTCAACTCTCAACCGGCGACATGCTGCGGGCCGCGCGCAAGTCCGGTTCGGATCTCGGCAACAAGGTCGCTGCGATCATGGATTCGGGTTCGCTCGTCTCCGATGAAATCGTGATTGCCTTGATCGAAGATGCGCTGGCGCAGAACAAAGCGGCGCCTGGTTTCATCTTTGACGGTTTCCCACGCACGGTCGCGCAAGCGGAAGCGCTCGACGCGATGCTCGAGCGTCACGGCAAGCAGATTGATCGTGTCGTGAAGTTGGAAGTCGATTCACAAAAGTTGATGGATCGTATCGCCAAGCGCTTCGCGGAGGAGGGCAGGGCGGACGATAATCCCGAAGCCTACAAAGTGCGCCTCGACGCCTACATCGCGCAGACTGCGCCACTGGTGCCGTACTACGAGAAGCAAAACAAAATGCATCGCGTTGATGGCATGGCCGACATCGAAGCGGTGGCTGCAGGCATCGCCAAGTCGCTAGACGCCTGAAACAAAACCGCCGAGCACGTTTTGCGCCCAGCGGTTTCGTTTCCACACTTCGATTTTTAGAACGTCAGCGCAGGCTGACGCAGACGCGCGATCCAATCGGCGAACTTCGCTACGAAGTCTTCGAGCAGGCCGACGAAGCTTGCGTCAGTGATCTCGCCATTCACGATCAGGCCGTCGCGATAGTTGAGATAGATTTCCGGCTGCACGGTGAGGGCCGCACCAATCGCACTGACCACCGAGCGAAGCTGTGACTGCGCTGCGGCTGTGCCGACGGCGCCCAAAGTAGCGCCGGCGATGGCGGTCGGCTTGCCGGCCCACGAGTTACGGCCCCACGGGCGCGAGCCCCACTCGATCGCGTTCTTCAACGCCGCGGAGAACGAGCGGTTGAATTCGGGCGTGATAAAGAGAACAGCGTCGGCGCCTTCGATCTGCTGCTTGAAGCGCTGAACCGTGGCCGGCAGCTCCGCTTCCAGGTCCTGGTCATAAAGCGGCAGGTCGCCGATCTCGACGATCTGGAGGTCGAGTTTCGGGCGGGCGATCTTGGCCAGCGCCTCAGCAAATTGCCGGTTTACGGAGGCCTTGCGGAGCGAGCCTACGACGACGGCGACTTTGGTGGTCATTCTTGATCCCCTAGTAACGGTTGGTAACCAGGGCTATATGAGTGCCTATGGGAAACGCTCAAGAACGCACAAACGGCTTACCAGGGCACACGCGTGTGTCCGACATCCAGTCGCATGACTGCCGCGCGGTCTCCGGGATTCTCTCCCGGATTGGCGACAAATGGAGTGTCCTGATCATCCAGCGCTTGGGCGAGGGGCCGAGAAGATTCAACGAAATCAAGCGTATGATAGGGGGCATTTCGCAGCGTATGCTGACGCTCACGCTCCGCAACCTAGAGCGCGATGGCCTGGTCAGCCGAACCGTCACCCCCACCGTCCCGCCGCGCGTCGATTATGCCCTGACAGAGCTCGGCAGGGACCTTCTCATCCCGGTTTCGGCCCTCGGCGCATGGGCCATCCAGCACACCCCTTGTATTGAGGCGGCCCGCGCCCGATTTGACCGTGCCGAGGCGGCGGAAACGCCGCAACAGGAGCGCGTTTCGGCTGGTTGACGCGGCATTTCGCCCCGTTTAAGACCACGCCCTTCGCGAACACCCAACGCGCGATGTCCCCACCGGCTCATGAGGGCCGGGAGGCGTCGCGCCTATTGCGTTTTGGAGCACGTCCACAATGGCTCGTATCGCCGGCGTAAATATTCCGACCCAGAAGCGCGTCGTCATCGCGCTGCAGTACATTCACGGGATCGGCGGTCACTACGCCAAGGAAATCTGCGAGAAGGTCGGCATTACGCCCGAGCGTCGCGTTGCTGAACTGACGGACGCGGAAGTTCTCCAAATCCGCGAAGCGATTGACCGCGATTACACGGTCGAAGGCGATTTGCGTCGCCAGACGGCGACGAACATCAAGCGTCTTATGGATCTCGGCTGCTATCGCGGCCTGCGTCACCGCCGCGGCCTTCCGGTTCGCGGTCAGCGTACGCACACGAACGCGCGCACGCGCAAAGGCCCGGCGAAACCGATCGCCGGCAAGAAACAAGCGACCAAGAAGTAAGGACACGCCGCAATGGCTAAGGAATCCACGCGCGTTAAGAAGCGCGAGCGCAAGAACATCGTCACTGGCGTCGCGCATGTGAACGCGTCGTTTAACAACACGATGATCACCATCGCCGACGCGCAAGGCAACACGATCTCGTGGTCGAGCGCCGGCACGATGGGCTTCAAGGGCTCGCGTAAGTCGACGCCGTATGCTGCGCAGGTCGCCGCTGAAGATGCGGGCCGCAAGGCTATGGAGCACGGCATGCGCACGCTCGAAGTGAACGTGTCTGGTCCGGGCTCGGGCCGTGAAAGCGCATTGCGCGCGCTGCAAGCTGTTGGCTTCACCGTGACGTCGATCCGCGACGTGACGCCGATCCCGCACAATGGCTGCCGCCCGCCCAAGCGCCGCCGCGTCTAACTGTTCGATATTCCCGCAATGGCGCGCGATCAGACGCTGCGCCGATGATTGGATAGATGCATGCAATCGATCGAAAAGAATTGGCTTGAACTGATCCGCCCGAAGAAGCCGGTGATTGAGCACGCGTACGACGCGGCCAAGCGCGCGACTTTGATCGCGGAGCCGCTGGAGCGTGGCTTTGGCCTGACGCTCGGCAACGCGCTGCGCCGCGTTCTCCTCTCCTCGCTGCAGGGTGCAGCGATCACGTCGGTTCAAATCGACGGCGTCGTCCACGAGTTCAGCTCGATCCAAGGTGTCCGCGAAGACGTCACCGACATCGTGCTCAACCTGAAGCAAACCGCCATCCGCATGCGCGGTGAAGGCCCCAAGCGCGTCATGCTGACGAAGACGGGCCCGGGCGAAGTGAAGGCCGGCGATATCCAAGTCGTTTCCGACATGGAAATCCTGAACCCCGATCTCGTCATCTGCACGCTCGATGACGGCGCTTCGATCCGCATGGAGCTCACGGTCAATAACGGCAAGGGCTACGTCCCGGCCGAACAAAACCGTCCCGATGATGCGCCGATCGGCCTGATCGCGATCGACTCGATCTACTCGCCGGTTCGCCGCGTCGCTTATCGCGTCGACAACACCCGCGAAGGCCAAGTGCTCGATTACGACAAGCTCGTGATCGAAGTTGAGACCAACGGCTCGATCCGTCCGGAAGATGCGATCGCGTACGCTGCGCGCATTCTCCAAGATCAGCTGCAAGTCTTCATCACGTTCGAAGAGCCGAAGCAGAAGAAGGAAGGCGGCGACAAGCCGGACCTGCCGTTCAACCCGGCTCTCTTGAAGAAGGTCGACGAGCTCGAACTCTCGGTGCGTTCGGCCAACTGCTTGAAGAACGACAACATCGTTTACATCGGCGATCTGATCCAAAAGTCGGAAGGCGAAATGCTTCGCACCCCGAACTTCGGCCGCAAGTCGCTCAACGAGATCAAGGAAGTCCTCGCCTCGATGGGGCTCCATCTGGGTATGGCGGTCGAGAACTGGCCGCCGGACAACATCGAAGATCTCGCCAAGAAGTACGAAGACCAAATCTAACGGAGAGCCGGGCGCTTAGCCCGGTCAGGGAAAGACCATGCGTCACGGCACAGGACACAAGAAGCTCAACCGCACGGCCAGCCACCGTCAGGCGATGTTCGCCAACATGGCTGCCTCGTTGATCAAGCACGAGCAAATCGTGACCACGCTGCCGAAGGCCAAGGCTCTGCGCCCGGTCGTCGAGCGTCTGGTGACGTTGGCGAAGAAGGGCGATCTCAGCGCCCGCCGCGTCGTGCTCTCGCGCATGCGCGACGAGACGCAAACCAAGAAGCTCTTCGACACGCTCGCGCCACGCTACAAGGCTCGCGCCGGCGGCTACACGCGCGTGCTGAAGGCGGGTTTCCGTTATGGCGACAACGCCCCGCTCGCGGTTATCGAGTTCGTCGATCGTGACGAAAGCGCCCGCGGCCAAGACAGCGGCCCGCGCCCGGAAGCGATCTACACCGACGAAGGCTAAGCTTCGCAAGCGTGTCACAGGACAAAGTTAGAGCGGCGCCATGAAACACTGGCGCCGCTTTTTCTTGTCTGCTGTCCTGGCTCTTGCAGCGTGCGCACATAGCGCAACGCCGAGCGCTGAGCAGGCTGCCGGCCCGCCCATCACCATCCTCATTTCGCTGGATGGCTTTCGCCCGGACTATCTCGATCGCGGCAATACGCCGACGCTGACGCGTCTCGCCACCGATGGCGTCCGCGCTTCGATGCGGCCGAGCTTTCCGTCGGTGACATTCCCGAACCACTACACGCTCGTCACCGGCCTCCGCCCCGGTCGCCACGGCGTCATCAACAACCGCATGGAAGATCCCGAGCGCCCCGGCGTCGTCTTCACGTTGCCGGATCGAGCCGTTGCCGCCGATCCGATCTGGTGGCGCGATGGCGTACCGATTTGGGTGACAGCTGAGCGTCAAGGTGTGCGCACTGGCACGATGTTCTGGCCGGGCAGCGACTACGAACTCCACGGTCGCCGCCCGTCGCGCTGGCGCACGTTCGATCAATCGCTGCCGGGCTTTGCCCGCGTCGATATCCTGCTCTCATGGCTCGATCTGCCGGAAGCGGAGCGCCCGAGCTTCTACACGCTCTATTTCGATCTCGTGGACACAGCAGGCCACCGCTACGGCCCCGACGCGCTCGAAACCAACGCCGCCGCTGCGGAGGTTGACGCCGCCACTGCCCGTCTCATCGACGGCCTGAACGAGCGCGGTTATGCGGGCCGTGTAAACTTCGTCATCGCCGCCGATCACGGCATGGCGCCGCAAGCCGCCGACGCCATCATCGATCTCGACGCCCGCATCACGCCACAACAAGCGCGCGTCATCTGGGACGGCCAGTTCACCGGCATCGCGCCGTTGCCAGGTCAGGAGCAAGTCGTCGAGCAAGCGCTGCTTGGTCGCAGCGATCACGGCCAATGCTGGCGCAAGAGCGAGGCGCCTGCGCGCTACGATTTCAGCACGCACCCGCGCATCCCGGCGATCGTTTGCATGGCCGATCTCGGCTGGCGCTACCGCAGCACCCAGCTGCAGCAATATTCGAGCATAGCACTCGGCGCGCACGGCTACGATCCAGAGGCGCCGGAAATGGCCGCGACCTTCATCGCCTACGGCCCCGCGTTTCGTACCGGAGTCACGCTCGAGCCGTTCGACAACGTCTCTGTCTATCCGCTGCTCGCGCGCCTGATTGGCATCACTCCAGAAACGAACCAGGGCGACATCGATGATGTCGCCCTGGGCTTAGTTCAGTGATGAAGCATCGCTTATTGCGGCGCGGGCGCCGGCGTTTCACTGGGCTCGATTGGAACTTGGATCGTGCGGCAGCGGCGGCGGGGCATGCGCTCGCCGGTCGAGACATCTAGGCGCTCGCAAACGCGCTCTTCGCGGAATTGCTGGGCAGGCGCGGCAGCGGCAGGCGCATCAGCCGCCGGTGCATCGGCGGCGGGCTGGTCAGCGCTCGGCGCTTCGCCGGCGCTGGCGGGCGCCTCGGCCGCCGTTGGTGCGGGCGGCGCGGTCTGAGCAGGGTCGCCGGCCACAGCCTGCAGCAACGCAACCAGGATCAAGTCGAACATAAAATCTCCCCTTCGAAGTCGCCGACGCTGCCAAAGGCGTCCACAACTTTCCAGCGAAAACGTAGCAGAAGCTACATGATGAGCAGCTGGCGCCCGGAACACGCCACGTTTTTGCCCCGGCGTGGCGCGAAAGCCTGTCAGCGAACGAGGGCGAGGACAGCCATGAAGATCACCCAGGCCACCCTGCTGAAGGCAGCGCCTTATGCCGCTTTAATTGCCGGCTTTGCCGGTGGAGCGCTGGCGATAAGTCCGATGTCGCCGCTCCAGCAAACCGCGCCCCGTGACGCTGAACCCACCCTGCAACTGGTCCAGGCGCAACCGCTGCCGCGCGCGACGCCGACCGGCCAAGGCCAGATGCAACTCTCCTTCGCGCCAGTGGCGGCGCGCGCGGGGCCAGCCGTCGTCAACGTCTACGCACAGCGTGTCACCCGCGGCATGTCGCGCGATCCATTCTTCGGGCGCTTTAGCCAGCCGCGTGTCGAGCAATCTTTGGGCTCGGGCGTCATCGTCCGCGAGGACGGCATCATCGTCACCAACAACCACGTCGTCGAAGGCGCCCAATCGCTGAAGATCGTGATGTCGGACCGTCGCGAGTTCGACGCCGAACTCCTGCTCGCCGACGCGCGCGTTGATCTCGCCGTGCTCCGGATCAACACCAACGGCGAGCGCATGCCGACGCTCGCCTTCGCCAATACCTCGGACGCGCAAGTTGGCGATCTGGTGCTCGCCATCGGCAACCCGTTCGGCCTGCAGCAGACGGTGACGAGCGGCATTATCTCCGCGCTCGCACGCACCGAAGTTGGCGTCAGCGACTATGCGTTCTTCATCCAGACGGACGCCGCCATCAATCGCGGCAATTCAGGCGGCGCGCTCGTCGACATGAACGGGTCGCTGGTTGGCGTGAACACCGCGATCTTCTCCGAAGGCGGTGGCTCGAACGGCATTGGTTTTGCCATTCCATCCGAGATGGTCCGCCGTGTTGTGGAATCCGCTGTTTCTGGAGGCCAAACCGTTGTTCGCCCGTGGCTCGGCGCGCGCCTGCAGACGGTGACACAAGATTTGGCGCGCTCGCTCGGTTTGCCGCGACCCGAAGGTGTGCTCGTTGGCGAGCTTTATCCGCGTGCGGCCGGCGAACGCGCGGGCCTGCAAACAGGCGACGTCATCCTCGCCGTCGCTGGCACGGAAATCCGCGATGAAGCGTCAGTGCGCTACCAGTTCGCCACGCAACGTCCTGGCACGCGCGTGCCGCTCGTGGTGCTCCGCGACGGCCGCCGCATCACCATCAACGCCAACGCGGAGGCGCCTCCGGGTGGCGCCCCGGAAGCGCGTCAGCTCACCGGCAACCACCCGCTCGGTGGCGCAACGGTCGTGACGCTCACGCCGGCAACCGCCGAAGCATCAGGCCTCGATCCGTTCGCCGATGGCGTCTTTATCCAGGCGCTCGACCGGCGTGGTGTCGCTGCGCGCATAGGCTTCCGGCCCGGCGACATTATCGACGAACTGAACGGCACGCCGGTGCGCGACGCCGCACAGCTCGATCGTCTCATGGGCCAGAGCCAAAACTGGGTCATTGGCGTCGAGCGCGGCGGTCAGCGGCGCGAGATACGTTTCTAGGGCCTCACGCCGGGTCGCTGAACGGCCTATGTTGGGCCCATGAGCGATTTGTTCGAAGCGGCCGGTCTGGACCAGGGCGCGCCTACGCCTCTGGCCGAGCGCCTGCGCCCGCGCAAGCTCGATGAGGTGGTTGGCCAGGACCACCTGCTCAAAGCCGAAGGCCCGATCGGCCGCATGGTGGCGCAAAGGCGTTTGGCCTCGATGGTGCTCTGGGGCCCGCCCGGCGTCGGCAAGACCACGATCGCGCGGCTGCTGGCTGAAGAGACCGGTCACGAGTTTCAGCAGATCAGCGCCGTCTTCTCCGGCGTCGCCGATCTGAAGAAGGCGTTCGAAACCGCACGCGGCCGCCGCGCCTCTGGCAAGGCGACGCTGCTGTTCGTGGACGAAATCCATCGCTTCAACCGCGCCCAGCAAGATGGGTTTTTGCCCTACGTCGAACAGGGCGTCGTGACGCTCGTCGGCGCCACCACCGAAAACCCAAGCTTCGAGATCAACGCGGCCTTACTCTCTCGCGCGCAAGTGTTCGTGCTGAAACGCCTCGATGAACCTGCGCTCGAACAATTGCTGCAGCGCGCCGAAGCGCTGCTTCGCACGCCGCTGCCGCTGACGCCGGACGCGCGTATCGCCTTCACCAATCTCGCCGATGGCGATGGCCGCTACATGCTGACGCTCGCGGAAGAATTGTTCGCGCTCAAAACCGTGCAGCCGCTCGACGTCAAAGCGCTCGGCGAACTCCTGCAGAAGCGTGCGCCCGCCTACGACAAGGATCGCGAAGAGCACTACAATCTCATCTCCGCACTTCACAAATCGATCCGCGGCTCTGACGCGGACGCAGCGCTCTATTGGCTCGCGCGTATGGTCGTCGGCGGCGAGGACTTGCTCTTCATCGCACGCCGTCTCGTGCGTGCGGCTGCGGAAGATATTGGCCTCGCCGATCCAACCGCGCTGCTCATCGCCAATGCCGCCAAGGACGCCGTGCATTTCATCGGCCCGCCGGAAGCGGAGCTGCACTTGGCTCAAACCGTGATCCATCTCGCCACCGCGCCCAAGTCCAACGCTGCCTACACAGCGTGGAAGAGCGCCAAGCAGGCGGCGCAGGAAACCGGCGCGCTCGGCCCGCCCATGCACATCCGCAACGCGCCGACGAAGCTGATGAAGGACCTCGGTTACGGCTCAGGTTACGCCTACGACCACGACGCCGAAGGCGGCTTCTCCGGCCAGAACTATTTTCCCGATGGCATGGCGCGGCGGCGCTTTTATGCGCCTGAGGGCAAAGGCCGCGAAGCGCCGATCAAGGAGCGTCTCGACCATTGGGCGAAGCTGCGAGCGGAGCGGGAGGAGTAAATGGCACGCGACAAAGTCCTAGTCGAAAACGTCAATCATCCCGGCAAGACGAGCCGTGTCGACGCAGCAAAGTATAAGGCGACGCGCGCCGCCATGCTCAAGCTGTTGCCGAAGCGGACGCCCGGCATGACGCAGCATGAGATGATGGTGGCCATACGCGACGCGCTGCCTGAGAGTACATTCCCCGGCACGACCACATCGTGGTGGATGAAGACCGTCCAACTTGATCTTGAGGCGAAGGGGTTGGTCGTGCGCGACGCGACGAAACCCCTGCGTTGGCGAAAGGCGTAAATGACTTCTGCATCAGCTTTAGCGCGCTATCTCAGCGCCGCGCAGCGCGTTGTCGTGTTCACGGGTGCGGGCATCTCGACTGAAAGCGGCATCCCGGACTTCCGCTCACCCGGCGGCGTCTGGAGCAAGATGAAGCCGATCATGTTTCAGGATTTCGTCGCGTCTCCCGGCGTGCGCCGCGAAGCATGGACACGCGTGTTCAACAAGACCGCAGGCTGGACAGGCGCTAAGCCAAACGCCGGCCATGAAGCAGTCGCCAAGCTCGCCAACGACGGCATCGTCAGCGCCATCATCACGCAGAACGTCGACAACCTGCACCAAGACTCAGGCGCAGCGCTCGAGAAGATCATCGAACTCCACGGCAATGCGTCTTACGCCAAGTGCCTCGATTGCGGCCAACGCCACGAACTCGACGATCTGCAACTACCCTACGAACGCGGCGAGGAAATCGTCTGCACCTATTGCGCGGGCCTGCTCAAAACCGCGACCATCTCCTTCGGCCAGTCCATGCCGGAAGCTGAGATGATCCGCGCCACCGAGGAGTCCCGCGCCTGCGATCTCTTCCTCGTGCTCGGTTCATCGCTGGTTGTTTTCCCCGCCGCCGGATTGCCGATCGAAGCCAAGCGCGCTGGCGCGAAGCTCATCATCGTCAACCGCGAGCCGACTGATCTTGATGACTACGCCGATCTCGTTCTCAACGAAGAGATCGGCCCGCTGCTCACCGAAGCGCTGAAACACCTCAAATGAGCGACGCCGACTACGCCCGCTCGCTACTCATCAGCGATGACCCGCACACGCTCGTCTTCAACAAGCCTTCCGGTCTCGCCGTACAAGGTGGCTCGGGCGTCAGCAAAAGCCTCGAAGATCTGCTCGCCGTCTTCGCCAAGTCGAACGGCAAACGCCCACGTCTCGTCCATCGCCTCGATCGCGATACGTCGGGCGTCATCATCGCCGCGCGAACAAAGCCCGCCGCTGCGTTCTATTCGGAAGCCTTCGCCAGCCGAGACGCGAACAAGACGTATCTCGCCATCGCCTGCGGCGGCGCGCCTGAGCCGCGCGAGGGCGAGATCGAGCACGCGTTGAAGAAAGCCTCGCGCAAAGGCCTCGACATCATGGAGATCGCGCGCCCCGGCGAGGCGGGCGCTCAGGCAGCATTCACGCGCTACAAAACAATCGCGGCGACACCGGAAGCCGCGTTGCTTGAACTCGCTCCAGAAACCGGTCGCATGCACCAACTCCGCGCCCATCTCGCGGCCATTGGCCGCCCGATCGCGGGGGACGGCAAATATGGCGGACTGTTCCATCTGGGCGCGACCGAAATTCCCGGCCTCATGCTCCACGCCGCAGCTCTCGATCTCCCCCACCCGGAGGGCGGCCGCCGGCGGTACGAGGCGCCGCTGCCGCTGGCTTTCCTCGAAACACTCCGATCACTCGGGCTTGAGACGCCGCGCGGCTGAGATACCTGCTAGAGTGGCCCCGAGGGATTCCAAAGGATCACGCCCATGCTCCGAACACTCGCTTTCGTCGCCGCCGCGTTTGCGCTGTCCGCCTGTGCCTCCACGCCGCCGAGCTATACGCCTGCCGCCTCGGCGAACGCCGCCGGCTATTCCGAGACGCAGATCGAATCCAACCGCTATTTCGTGACCTATCGCGCGCCGGGCTCGGCTGACGCAGCACTCATCCAAGACTATGCGCTGCTGCGTGCGGCTGATCTCACGCTGCAGAACAATCGCGAATGGTTCTGGGTCGATCGCCGCACGCTCGACGGCCAAGGCCAGAGCCGGGGGCCAAGCGTTGGCGTCGGTGTAGGCGGCGGCAGTTATGGCGGGCGCGGCGGTGTCGGCGCCAGTGTTGGCATGAGCTTCCCGCTCGGTAATCGCGGTGAGCAGGCGCGTGCGGCGACGCTCGAAATCCGCTTCGGCGAGGGCCTCAAGCCCGACGATCCGAACGCCTACGACGCCCGCGATATCAGCACGAACCTGCGGTCGCGGTTGGCGCAGTGATGGCGGTGCTCTGGGTCGCGCTCGGCGGGGCGCTCGGCTCAGTGGCGCGCTACGGTGTCGGCCTCGCGGCGGCGCGTTGGTTTGGCGCAGCGTTTCCGTGGGGCACGCTGGCTGTGAATGTCATCGGCGGCTTGGCGATGGGCATCCTCGCCGCCCGCGCCGGGCCTGACCAGGAAAGCGCCCGTTTGCTGTTGGGCGTCGGCCTGTTGGGCGGCTTCACCACCTTTTCGGCGTTTTCGCTGGAGACGGTGCGGCTGATGGAGCACCAACCCGGCCTCGCGGCGCTCTATGCAAGCGCTTCGCTTATTCTCTCAGTTGGCGCATGTTGGCTGGGGCTGATGTTGGGGCGCGTATGAAGGCGGTTGAAACCGTCGTGGTTGGCGATGATGACGGCGTAGCGCGGATCGACCGCTGGCTACGCCGCCGCTACCCGCATTTGACGCAAGGCCAAGTCGAAAAACTTCTGCGCACCGGCCAAGTGCGTGTCGATGGCGCACGCGTGAAGGCGTCCGACCGCGTCTCGCCGGGGCAAAGCGTGCGCATCCCGCCCATCCCTGACGCGCAAGTCGCTGCGTTGCGCGTGCCGAGCACGATCAGCCCGAAGGATGCGGAGTTCATCCGCTCCCTCGTCATCCATCGCGACGACGATGTGATCGTATTGAACAAGCCGCCCGGCCTCGCTGTGCAAGGCGGCACCAAAACGACGCGTCACGTCGACGGCATGCTCGACGGCCTCATCTTCGACGCAGAGAAGCGTCCGAAGCTCGTCCATCGCTTGGACCGTGACACGTCAGGCTGTCTTGTCCTCGCCCGCCACCCTCGCGCCGCCGCGTTTCTCGGCGAGGCGTTCCGCGATCGCGATACGGATAAGATCTACTGGGCCATCGTCGTCGGCGCGCCGCGCCCGAAGGTGGGCGAGCTACGCTCATGGATGCGCAAGGCGCCGGGCCCGCGCGATGCTGATCGCGAGATGATGATCTCTGCTCTGCAAAGCGAGGACGGCGCAGTGCATGCCGTCACGCAATACGCAGTCATCTCCGAGGCGGCGCAGAGCGCTTCTTGGGTAGCACTGCGCCCCGTCACCGGCCGTACGCACCAACTGCGCTTCCACATGGCCGAGTTCGGTTACGCCATCGCCGGCGATCCGAAATACAAATGCGATCGCGAGACGCCGAACAATCTCCAGAACATGTTGCTCTTGCACGCCCGCGCGCTGCGCCTGCCGCATCCGTCCGGCGGCGAACTGAACGTCATCGCAAAGATGCCGCCGCACATGCGCAAGGCGTTCGATGCGATGGGCTTTGAAGAGAGCGAAGCGCGCGATCCGTTCAAGCCGTTCGAAGGCAATCGCAAATGAGAGCCGCCGACGCGTCCGCGCTTGTAAACGCGAGCCGCGAACTTCTTGGCAAGAACGATCCAGTCGGCGCGGAGCGGGTGCTCGGCCCGATCATGCCCCGCCTCAAGAGCGACGCGGAAGCTTTGCACTTGATGGGCCTCATCAAGCGAACAATGGGCCATCTGAAAGAGGCGGAGCGTTACTTGCGCAGTGCAGTGGCGTACTCGTTGAACGATGGCGGCTACTACAACGATCTCGCTGTCGTTCTCCAGGCACTGGGCCAGCGTGATGAGGCTATGCGTCTCTATCGCGCCGCGTTGGCGCTCACGCCGCAAGCCAGCTCTGTGCGCGTCAACATGGTGCGCTGCCTGCAAGAGAAGGACGACCTCGAAGGCGCCGAACGTGAAGCCCGCGCCTTCGTCGCGGCGCAACCCGGTCCGGAATCGTGGCTGTTGCTTAGCCAGGCATTGCGCGACATGGAGCGCCATGAGGAGTCGCTCGAAGCCGCGAATGAAGCGCTCAAAATCGGCCCGCGCATGCGGGGCGTTCAGTTCAACTACGCCATCGGCCTCGATAAGCTCGGCCGCACGCGCGACGCGCTGGACATGTATCGCAAGCTCGCCGCCCATAGTCTCGACAGCATCGAACTCGCGCTCAATCTGGCGCGCGCGCTCTACGCTGAAGGCCACAAGAAGGAAGCGGAAGCGGTGCTTGCGCAGGGCGTCGAGAAATGGCCAGGCTCTGTCGCTCTGCACGCATTGCTGGCGCGTGCGCGGGCGCTGCGTGGTGCAGGCGAAAAGGCGAGCGAGCTGATCGAAGCGCAGATCGTGCAGCGCCCCAAGGACATCGCGCTGCGTTTGGCTTGTGTGGATGTGCATCACCGTGCCGGCCGCTTTGATCGCGCGCTGAAGGTCGTCACCGAAGCGCTGGCAACGGCGCCTGACAATCAGGCCTTGCTCACCGCGCAAGGGGTGGTGCTCGATGAATTAGGCCGTCCCGCGGAAGGCCTCGCCGTTCTGCGTCGCGTCTCGGCATTGAACGGCGATACGCCGGCGGCGCAGCGCAATCTGTTGTCGACACTCATCCGCGCCGGCCAAGCCGAGGAAGCGCTACGCCTCGTGCGCACGTTGCGCGCGTCCGAGCCGGACGAACAATATCTGATTGCTATCGAAGCGTTGGCGCTGCGCGTCTTGCGCGATCCGGCCTATCAGGCGCTCTACGATTACGACCGCTATCTGCGCCGTTACGACATCCCAGCGCCGCGCAATTTCTACACGGTCGAAAACTTCAACGCGAGCTTCGCCACCGTGCTGCGCCGTCAACATCGGATCAGCGCACATCCGCTCGATCAGACGCTGCACAACGGTACGCAAACGCCGCGCACGCTGCTCGGCCTCGATGATCCAACCATCGCGGCGTTCAAAGGCTCGATGGATCTCGCTGTGCGCGACTACATTTCGCGGCTCAAAGCCGAAGAGGGCGATCCGGTCGGACGCCGCAAGCGCGACCGCTACCGCTTCTCCGGTTTGTGGTCGACGCGGCTGGAGAACGAGGGAACTCAGCCCAATCAAGTGCACGACAATGGCTGGATTACCGGCATCTATTGCGTCGCCTACGCGCCGGCCGAGCGCCCGACGAATCCGCATGCAGGCTGGATGAAGCTCGGCGAACCCAATCGCGCAGTCGATCGCTGCCTCGCCGAGCGGGTGATCGAGCCCAAAGTGGGGACGCTGGTTCTGTTTCCGTCATACATGTGGCATGGCGTCATTCCCTTTGAAGGTCAGGAGCGGCTAACCGCGACCTTCGATATCGTGCCGGCCTGAAAGTGAGAGCGTGACTGAAGCCGCCCGCCGTTTCTGGAAAGAGGCTCACGTCGCCGAAGACGGCGCAGGCGTCATGCTGGATGATCGCCGCTTACGCACGCCGGGCGGCGCCGTGTTCGCCGCGCCGACCCGCACGCTCGCTGAAACGATTGCCGCGGAATGGAACGCGCAGGGCGAGCACATCGTCCCGTCGAGCATGCCGCTCTCGCAACTCGCCTTCGCCGCCATCGATCATACGCCGCAACGACGTGCTGAACTCGCCGACTATGTCGCCAAGTTTGGCGAGACCGATCTCGTCTGTCACCGCGCCGATCAACCGGCGCCACTGGTTGCGCGCCAATCCATGCTCTGGAATCCGCTGGTCGCGTGGAGCGCGCACGATCTCGGTGTCATCCTGCCGGTCGTCGTCGGCGTGCTGCCGGCAACGCACGACCCAGAGGCGCTCGAAACGCTGCGTGCACACGCCGCCGCCTGCGACGATTTTCAGCTCACCGCTTTGGCCCAAGCCGCTGGCGCGGCGGGCTCCGCCGTCATCGCGCTCGCCATGCTGCACGGGCGGCTCAACGGCCAAACCGCCTACGCGGCCGCCGCCTTGGATGATCTCTACAGCTTAGAGACCTGGGGCGACGACGCCGAGGCCCGCGCCAGGCTGGACAGGCTCCGCGCGGAGTTCGAAAACGTAGCCAGATTCATCGCACTGCTGAACGCCTGAAGCCGGGGACTCCATGAAAGACATCATCGCCACGCTCGAAGCCAAGCGCGAAGCTGCGCGTCTTGGCGGGGGCGAGAAGCGTCACGCCGCGCAGCACGCCAAGGGCAAGCTGACGGCGCGGGAGCGCATCGAACTTCTGCTCGATGAAGGCTCGTTCGAGGAGTTCGACATGTTCGTCGAACACCGCAGCCACGAATTCGGCATGGAGAAAACCAAGATCCCGGGCGACGGCGTCGTGACCGGATTCGGCACGATCAATGGCCGGCTCGTGTACGTCTTCTCCAAGGACTTCACCGTCTTCGGCGGCTCGCTCTCGGGCGCGCACGCGCAGAAGATCTGCAAAGTCCAAGACATGGCGATGAAGAACGGCGCGCCAATCGTCGGTATCTTCGACGCCGGCGGCGCGCGTATCCAGGAGGGCGTTGAATCGCTCGCCGGTTACGCCGACATCTTCCAGCGCAACATCCTCGCTTCCGGCGTCATTCCGCAGATCAGCGTCATCATGGGCCCGTGCGCGGGCGGCGACGTCTATTCGCCGGCGATGACCGACTTCATCTTCATGGTGAAGGATACGAGCTACATGTACGTCACCGGCCCCGAGGTGGTGAAAACCGTGACGAACGAAATCGTCACGCACGAAGAACTCGGCGGCGCGCGCGTGCATGCGGGCAAGTCCGGCGTTGTCGATGGCGCCTACGAAAACGATTTCGAGACGCTGACGCAGATGCGCCGGCTCATCGATTTCCTGCCGCTCTCCAACCGCGAAAAGCCGCCGACGCGTCCGCATTTCGATGACGTGACGCGCGAGGATACGTCGCTCGATCGCCTGATCCCCGACAATCCGAACAAGCCCTATGATATGAAGGAGCTGATCGAGAAGGTCGCCGACGAGGGCGACTTCTTCGAGATCGGCACAGAGTTCGGCAAGAACATCCTGACCGGCTTCGTGCGCCTCGATGGCTCAACCGTCGGCATCGTTGCCAACCAGCCGATGGTGCTCGCGGGCGTGCTCGACATCGACGCGTCGCGCAAAGCCGCGCGCTTCGTGCGCTTCTGCGATGCGTTCAACATTCCGATCGTCACGTTCGTCGATGTGCCGGGCTTCCTGCCTGGCACGCGCCAAGAACTCGGCGGCCTCATCAAGCACGGCGCCAAACTCTTGTTCGCATACGGCGAAGCGACGGTGCCGAAAGTCACGGTAATCACGCGCAAAGCCTACGGCGGCGCCTATGACGTGATGAGTTCCAAGCACCTGCGCGGCGACGTGAACTATGCGTGGCCGTCAGCCGAAATCGCGGTGATGGGCGCCAAGGGCGCCGTCGAAATCATCTTCCGCGCCGACATCGGCGATCCCGAAAAGATCGCCGCGCGCACGCAAGAATATTCCGACCGCTTCGCCAACCCCTTCGTCGCCGCCAGCCGCGGCTATATCGACGACGTCATCATGCCGCGCGAAACGAGAAAGCGCATCATCCGCGCGCTGGGGACGCTGAAGAACAAGAAACTAGAGAACCCCTGGAAGAAGCACGACAATATTCCGTTGTGAGGTTGGTGACTATGCGAGTTTTGCTGGCGTTACTTGTTGCCTGTTGTTCGCCTGACTGGACCCGCGCGCCTAGTGCAAATCAGTCAGAGGCGGTCGCGACCAGCGAGGTTTCAGCGCGCGGCTTGTTGGAAACAATGTTTATCGAGAACGGAGCCTTGGCTGCTTCGGCGAGGCGTGGTTTCGAGACATCTGGGCAGCAGATCTGGGAAAGTTGGGCCAACGACCCTGGCTTCTCGAATATCAGCGCCGCCCGGCGGGAAGCGATCCGCGTTTATCTCGCCGATGATTACCCACGCGAAGCAACAGAGGAAGTCCTGCGTGGAGCGCCACAGGCGTTGGATGCGGCGGCTCCGCGAGTTGCGGCGTTGTTGAACGACGCGCAAATCGCCGAATTGGATACATTTTTGCAATCCGAGGAAGCGCGCACTTGGTTCGTTGCGGCCATCGCTGCAGGTGATCGCGAGTACGTGCCGACCGCTGCTGAGTCACGTGCGATCGAGCGCTTCGCTGCGCGGACGCAAGGTGAAGTCTGGACCGAGGAGTTCAACCAGCTCGTTTATCAAATCGCATATGATGTGATTGCATACCGAGCAGCTGCTGTACGCCACGGACTTTTCAGCAGAGTGTGTGAACTCGCCGGCGATGAGTGCCCGCCAGGTTTCGTCCCTGAACAATAACGTCAGCCGGTGAAGGCGAGACGCGCTCCTAGAACCCTCTCCCTCTTTAGGAGGGAGAGGGCAGGGTGAGGGTGGGGCGCGGGCGGTGCGTGATTGGCGTTGCGCCAGCTAAGAAATTTCCGCGCAACACCCTCACCTAGCCTCTCCCGCAAATGCGGGAGAGGGACGACGGAGCATGTTGGAGCGCAAATCTATCCAGCACTCCACACCCCAAAACCCCAACCCAATCAACACCCACAACAAAATCTATCCCACACCTCCAAACCTCCCGCATAATCCTCTCGCCCTGACACGGGAGGATTTCGAGGAGCTCCGAAGCTTCGTAATGTCAGGCGCTACGGTCGGCGTGGAGTAAGCGTAGCGATGTTTCGCGAAGCTGAAATTCTGTTCGCGGGGAGTGAAACCGCGAAGTCCAAGGTCTCGGAAGCCTTGCGCGCAGAACCGGCGAATTGGGACTGGAGCTAAGCCCCAAGGCGAGACCCTTCGGTGATGGGTGGCGCCGGAAGCGAACCGTCCAGGAGGCGAGCCAGCCATCGCTGGCGTTCTACAACTCCTCATCCCAGGCCGGGAAAAACGATCGTGAACGGGGCGCGTGCGATACGCGGCGCGGTTCAGCAATGAAGCGCGCTCACTCCAAGGAACGACCCGGCGTATCCCACGCGCCCCGCCTCCCATGATGAATCATAGGGGCGGATTTGAAAGAGCGGCGTTTGCCATGAAGCGAGCGCACGCGCTTGCGCGCGCCTTCCAATCCGTCACGATCGCCCCACATTGCTCTGCCGGAGGTAAGCATGACCGCGCAAATGGGTGAAGTTCTGATCATTGATGGCGAGCCAGCGTCGATGACGTTCTGCCCGCCGCTGCCGCACGACACGTCGCATATCGAAGCGACGCCGGAAGATGAGATCAGAGGCCACAACACGGCGTGCTGGCGCGGTTATGTCGGCATCTGGGAAATCAGAGACGGCAAGTTCTACTTGAACGACATTAAAGCAGGCTGGGGCGAGGGCCCCGGCGCCTTCCGCAAAATCACGCCCGAGCCCTTGCTCGCCACCTGGTTCACCGGCGTGCTCCGCGTCCCGCGCGGCAGGCAATTGCGCTACGTCCACATGGGCTTCGGCTCCGTCTTCGAGAAAGAAGAGCACTTCAAGATCGAGAACGGCGAGGTCGTCGCCCGCGAGCTTGTCGACACGAGCAGGAACGTCAATGATCCGCTGCTGGGGCTGAAGAATCTGCCCGGGGGCGAGAACAAGTTCGATGGCGATGATTGGTAGAGCGCTCGCGGGTCTGGTTGTGATCGCGGGGCTGGCGTTCGCAAGCGCGGGCGCAGTCCACGCACAAGAGCTAGAACCGCGCATCGAACGCATCGTTCGCGAGAACGGCCTTCGTGTCGAAGCGCACGTCTTCGATGACGGCAAAGCCGGCCCGCCGCGTGCGGCGATCGTTCTGTTGCATGGCGGCGGCTGGGTCGCAGGCGACGCCACATGGGTTTATCCGCGCGCGCGACGGTTTGCGGAAGCAGGGATGCTTGCTGTGTCTGTCGAGTACACGCTCGGCAATCCGGATACGGCAACAGCAGATACGCGCGCAATCATTCGCTGGCTTCGCGCAAACGCGCACGCACTTAATATCGATCCGAACCGCATCGCTGCATACGGCGTATCAGCAGGCGGCCAACTCGCTGTCTCCGCTGCACAAAGTACGGAGGCTGAAGATCAGCCCAACGCCATTGTGCTCGTCTCGCCCGCGCTCGACCTGCAGCGCGACGGCTGGTTCCGTCGTCTTGCGGGCGAAGAGACAGCAGACGTCCTTTCACCGCTCGCCAATGTCCGCCCCGGCTTGCCGCCGACGCTCATTCTGCAAGGCGACGTCGATACAGAAACGCCGCTGCGTGGCGCTCAAGCGTTTTGTGACGCGATGCAAGCCAATGCTGGCCACTGCGTGCTGAAGATCTATATCGGTTACGGGCACTTGTTCACGCCAGCCGGCATCAACGATCGCGAAACGCCGCAACCCGATCCTGAAGTATCCGCGCAAGCGAGCGCGTTCGCCGATTCATTCCTCCGTCATTTGGGGTACATAAGATGAGACTGATCGCAGCCGCACTGACTCTCGCGCTCGCCGCTTGCGCTCCAGCCACGTCACCATCGCCCGCACCGGAGACGCAAGCCGAAGCGCCGGCGCCGCCCGCCATCACCGGCGCGTTCACAGCGATGTCGACCACCGCAATGGGAGTTACCGGCGATCTCGATGTCAGCCCCGACGTGCTCTCATTCGCGCGCGGCTTCCGCATCGAAGGCGGTCGCATCGATGCGGCGCTCACGGGCGACACCGATCTTTCCGCCGGCGGCGGCACGATCGAGGACGGTAGCGGCAACACCAGCGTCACCGACGTCGAACTGCGCCGCGTCGAGAACGTGCGCATCGCCGCTGACGCGCGCGATCCCACGCTCTGCGGCGCCGGAAGAACAGTCACGCACGTCATCCTCGCACGCGGCGCCGAGGCGCTTTCGGTGTTGGTGTTCGCCGGCGCCGACGCTCCCGGCCCGAACGCGCACGACACCCAGCTCTGCGGCATCTACAATTATTTTCCAGCGTGATCAGTCCGGCTTGCCGATCGGCTTAATCGGTTCGCCGAGCTCGTAGAACTCCGTGCCCTTATCCGTCTGCATCAGCAGAAAGCGCTTATCGAGTTCAGGATAGGAGACGACATCAATCGGCCGATCTTCGCCGCCCATCAAATACGTGCACTCTTCATCGAACGTGTTGCGTAGAACGTGCGGCACAGACGGTGTCGCAAAGCCCATGAAATCGCCGGGTCCGACTTCGGCGCTCTTGCCGTCGATCTCAGCGATCGCGCGCCCGGAGATGATGTAGATCCATTCTTCTTCGAGCATGTGTGCGTGATAGGCGAAGCTATCCTTGCCAGGCGGCAGACGAACCAACGTCACATGCGCACGGCTCATGCCGGCCATGCGCGACAAGCCTGCCGCACGGAAGAGCGAATTGGGGTTGAGCTTTTGCGTGAACGGGCGAAATGCCGCTTGTTGTTCGGACGCACGCCACAGGGGCTTCTTGGACTCAGGCATGCCCCGAGCTTAGGTCAAAACTCTACCGGCTCGTAAGGTCGCCATTCGCCAGCCAGCAGCAATTCGAGCGGACGGAACTGAGCTTTGTACTCCATCTTCTCGGAGCCGGAGATCCAGTAGCCGAGATAGAGGTGCGCAAAGCCCGCCGCGCGCGCCTGCTGGATATGATCGAGGATGGTGTAGACGCCAAGGCTGCGGCGGTTCTCGTTCGGATCGAAGAACGAATAGACCATGGAGAGACCGTCAGCGAGCACGTCGACCAAAGCCGCCGCCGCCAGCGTTCCGCGCTCGGGACCGCTGGAGAAGCGATACTCCACAATGTGCGTCCGCACCGCCGTCTCTTCGACCATGGCGGCGTAATCGCTGTAGGTCATATCGGCCATGCCGCCTTCGGCGTGGCGCGAGGTCAGATACCGGCGCAGCAGCGCGAAATGCTCGGGCGTTGCTTCAGCTGGTTTCAGCGCGCGGGTGAGATCGGCGTTGCGCGACATGATCTTGCGCCAGCGGCGGTTGAACTCGAACCGCTCCACCGGCACGCGCGCCGAGATGCACGCTTCGCACGCATCGCAAGCGGGGCGATAAGCGATGCCTTGCGAGCGACGGAACCCAGCGTGGGTGAGCACGTCGTGCAAGCCCTCAGCCTCGATGCCATCGAGTGCGGTAAACACCTTCCGCTCGCGCTTGCCCTCAAGGTACGGGCAGGGCGATGGCGCCGTCAGAAAGAACCGGAGGTTCTTGGTCGGAAAGGGTTTCGTCACGAGGCGCTCATGGTCGCCGAACCTTTCAGAACGTCAAGCTTGCGCTGCTGATCGGCACTCATTGCGCGCCAACGCGCTTAACAAAGGCTTGCGCGGCCGCTGTGCCGAAACGGTTTTGAGAAAAAGTAATCCCTGAAACTCACTTTCCGCTCTGATTTGGGGAAAAGTCTGCTATCGTTTCCTTCTCTGCCGCGCGGACTGGGGGAACGTACGGCCCGGATAGCAGAGAGGAGGCGCGTCATGGCGCAACCTGTAACGGCCATACTGCAAAGCCAGGGCGAGCTTGCCGCCAAGGCCAAGCAATTCACGAACGACACCAACGAAGCCAATCTCCTGGTCGGGAAGGTGATGTCGAAGGCGTTTTGCGCCTATCGCGATACCGCGCCCGCAGACGATGTCGTGCTCCATTCCATGCGCCGCGATCTCGATCGGCTGATCGACCAGCTCCGCAGCGCGCGGCTTTAGGCCAGCGCTTCACCGCGCCCGAGCGGATCGGGCAACGGTTCGCCGTCAGGGACGAAGCTCAGCGAGACTGAGTTGATGCAATAGCGCAGGCCGGTCGGACGCGGGCCGTCCGGGAAGACGTGGCCTTGGTGGCTGTCGCAACGTGCGCAGCGGGTCTCGATGCGGCGCATGCCGTACGAATTGTCCTCGATGCCGACGACATGCTTGGGATCGATCGGCGCGTTGAAGCTCGGCCAGCCGGTGCCGCTGTCGAACTTCGTATCCCACTGAAAGAGCGGCAGGCCGCACAACCGGCAGCAATAGGCGCCGGACTTCTTCTCACCCAGCAGCCCGCCGCAGAACGGCGCTTCAGTGCCGTGATGCAGCAGCACGCGGCGCTCTTCGTCATTCAGCGACGCTTCGAGGCGCGCGCGTTCGTCTTCTGTGGGCGGGGTGAGGTCGAAACCGAGTTGGGACATGGTCATGGGGCTAAACCTGGGAGGCGGGGACACCTTCGTCTACCCATCCCTTCCGGTTACACCACCGTTTCGCGGTCGCCGTAGAGTTTGGCCAGATGGCTCATCAGGCTCTCGGCCCCGGCGCGGATTTGCTCGTCCGAAAACTTCGACCGCAGCTGCTTGGTCGCATCCGCGATGCCTTTCGGCGCGATGCCCAGCTTACGCTTGTGCTTCTTGGCAATGTGCTCGACCAGCATGTCGGCCTTCTCGGCCGCCGGGCCCATGATCGGCTTCAGCGTCTGCTCAAGCTCGCGCACCAGCGGGTCGGCCTTGCGCTTTGCCGCCTTCTTTTTCGCCGGCGCGATCGCCGCCAGCAAAGCGCGGTCTTCCGTCTTACGGATCGCGGCGAACAGCTTCTTCAGCTCGGCCGGCTTGCGCCCCTTCGCCAGTGTCTTCAGCGCTTTAGTCTGATCGGCTGAGAGCTTCATATCGGCGTCGCTCGCCGCAAGATCGAAGCCGCCGCCCGCGTTAGCGCATCCTTGGCCGGTCTGCCGCCGACACGCATCAGCGCTGTCACGTTGATCGGATTGGCCGCGATGCGCTCGGTCGGCGCCGAACGCAGCACGGCGGTGTAGGGGATTTCGTCCTGGAGCAGCGCCGAGCCAAAGAAGGGCGCGCCCGCAATTTCGTTGCGGGTGAGGGTGTCGGCATCGCCGGTTTCGCCAGAGCGGGTGCGGTCGTTCACCCCGTTTAGAAGCACCGAGAACTCGCCGGGTCGCAAGGATCTTCCCCTTACTTCGCGCACGACATGCTCAAGCATGTTCAATCCGGTGAGCGAATACTTCTCCGGGCGCACCGGCGCAATGATGTGGTCAGCGCAAGTGATGGCCAAACGTGTGAGAAACGTCGCACACGGATTGGAGTCGATCACCACCGCGTCCGAACGCGCCCGCAGCGCTGCGATGAGGGCGCGGAAGCGCGTGAAGGCTTCGGCCTTATCTCGATCGGATCGCGTATCGAGCGTAAACTCGAAGAGGCGCTCATCACCGGCGACCAGTTCGAAGTTCGGCTGCTTGCCGCGCGCACGGTTGAGCGGCACCGAGATCGCCCCGAAATCATTGCGCGAGAGGCTCGCGTCGCCGCGCGGATTAAGCACGTTGTAAATGGTGTGATTGCGGTCGCGGATGCGGTGCCGCTCACCCGGTGAGAGAAAATACTGCGTCAGGTTGTGTTGCGGGTCGAGGTCGATGAAGCTGACCGAGCGTTTGTCCGCCAGGTGCGCGGCCGCGAACAGGTTCGCCGCCAACACCGTCTTGCCGACGCCGCCCTTGATGTTGAGCATCGCGAAGACGCGCCCGCGCCCTGAAGCGGTGCGCGCGCGGTCGCTGATTTGGGTGAGCGCCTCAGAGCGGGCGCCGCGCGTGAGATCGATAGCGTTCGCTGTGTCGAGGGTGGCGCTAATCCAGGAGTCCGGGGCAAGCGCCCCGGTGATGACCACGATCATCGGCCGGCCATTGTTCAGCGCCGCCGCGACCTCGCGTTGCATCCAGGTGCTGTCTTGAGCCGCGTTCGACGCGAGCACGACGACTACCGCCGCCTCGCCCACCGTCTGCACCAGCGTCGCCATGCGATCGCTTTTGCGCAGATCGGGGTTGGACCTTGCGACGGTCCATTCGTGGCGCTCCAGCTCGGCGGCGATCTGCCGGGCCGCTTCTTCGTCGGCCGGTTCAAACGCCAGGTACGCCGCTATCGCCATGTAAAATCCGCCCCCACCCCTCGTAGGGGAACCTAGTCGGGCGCATTAAGGCTTGGCAATGACGATTGCTCGCCTCAGGGATGCGGCGTCTGGCCCGTGCGCTGCGCCCCGCGCACTCTCCGGAACCTGTGGCCCTACTGACACTTATTTGAGCGCATGCCCGACGCCGTTTTGATCGAACTTTTCCAGCGCCTCGCCGTGGCGTTGGGGGTCGGCTTTTTGGTCGGCGTCGAGCGTGGCTGGAAGCACCGCGATGCGCCCGACGGGACGCGGGCGGCTGGTCTCAGAACGCATGCCGTCATCGGCCTGACGGGTGGCGTCGCCGGTGCGATGCTGCCGATGATCGGATCGCTTGGCTTCGCTGCGCTGACGCTCGCCTTCGCCGGCGCCTTTGTGACGTTCAAAGTCCGCGAGAGCCTCAAGGATGACGATCTCTCCGTCACAGGCACAATCGCCGGTTTGCTGGTCTATGCGCTCGGCGCCTATGCGATGTGGGGCGATCTGCGCGTCGTCGCGGCAGTTGGTGTCGCGCTCGTAGGTTTGTTGGCCTTCAAGGAAGCGCTCCACGGCTGGCTCGACAAGGTGACGTGGAAAGAGCTGCGCTCAGCGCTGCTCATCCTCGCCGCCACCGCCATCGCGCTGCCGTTGCTGCCGGACCGCACAATCGACCCGTGGGACGCGATCAATCCGCGCGAACTCTGGATGCTAACCATCCTCGTGGCGGGCGCATCGTTCGCGGGTTATGTCGCGGTGAAGACGCTCGGCGGCGATGTCGGCGTGCTCGCTGGCGCGGCGGCGGGTTCGCTGGTGTCTTCAACGGTGGTTACGGCTGAAGTTGGCCGGCAAGTGAAGACCGGCCAAGCGCACGCCATGGTTGGCGGCGCGGCAGCTTCGCTCGCCGCTGCAATCAGCGTCAGCCGCGTCATCGCGCTGCTGGCGGTGACAGCCGTGCCAATCATGCCCGAAGCAGGGCCCGCGCTCGTCGCCGCGGCGCTCACATTTGCGATCGCCGCCTTCACGATGCGCTTCTTCGACAAAGAAGAAGCCAAAGGCGACAGCGCACAGAATCTAAAAAGCCCGCTCGATCTGATGAGTGTCGCTCAATTCGTGCTGCTGCTTGGCGGGGTTATCATCGTCGGCCGCATCGTCGAGGGTCTATACGGCCAAGCAGGACTTTTGCCCTTTGCCGCTACCGCTGGACTCGCGGACGTTGATGCCGTGACGCTCGCCGCGAGCAGTCTCGTGCGCAATGGCCTCGAAGCCGAGATCGGCGCGCACGCCGTTATGGTTGCTGTGCTGATGAACACGCTCGCCAAGGGCGTTATCGCTTTCATGACGGGCGGCTGGCGCTACGCAGGGCTCTATTTTGCAGCAGCCTTGGCCGCAACAATTGCCGCTGCGGCGGTTTGGTTCTTGGTCACGCCGCTGATTGCGCCCATGTTGGAAGGGGCCTCGCAAGCGCCCTGATTGATCGGCTAAGCTCCTCCCAATGCCTAATAAATGGTCCCCGAATAGTTGGCGGCTCAAACCCGCCAAGCACATCCCAACGGATTACCCCGATCCGGATGCGCTGACGCGCGTCGAGCAAACGCTGCGCACCTATCCGCCGCTCGTGTTCGCGGGCGAAGCGCGCAATCTGAAAGCGCGCCTGGCCGAGGTGGCGGCAGGCAAAGCCTTCCTGCTGCAGGGCGGCGATTGCGCTGAGAGCTTCAAGGAATTCCACCCCGACAACATCCGCGACACCTTCCGCACGTTGATGGCGATGAGCGTCGTGCTGACGTTCGCCGCATCGCGCCCAGTGGTGAAGATTGGCCGACTGGCCGGTCAATTCGGCAAGCCGCGCTCAGAGCAAACCGAGACGCAGGGCGGCGTCACGCTGCCATCCTATCGCGGCGATAACGTCAACGGCATGGAGTTCACGCCGGAAGCGCGTATCCCTGATCCTGAACGATTGATGAAGGCGTACGCGCAATCGGCCGCGACGTTGAACCTGATCCGCGCCTTCGCCAACGGTGGCTACGCCGATCTGCACAATGTGCATCGCTGGATGGTCGGCTTCGTCGCCGATAGTCCGCAGGGCAAACGCTACCGCGAAATCGCTGACCGCATTTCGGAAGCCATCGACTTCATGGAAGCCTGCGGCATTACTCCGCAAAGCGTGCCGCAGATGAAGCAGGTGGACGTCTATACGAGCCACGAAGCGTTGCTGCTCGGCTACGAAGAAGCGATGACGCGCATCGATTCAACCAGCGGCGATCCGTATGACACGAGCGCCCACTTCCTCTGGATCGGCGACCGCACGCGCCAACCCGATGGCGCGCACATCGAGTTCGCACGCGGCATCAAGAACCCGATCGGCATCAAGTGCGGCCCGTCGCTCGAGCCTGATGAACTCATCCGCCTGATCGATATTCTGAACCCGAGCGACGAACCCGGTCGTCTCACGCTCATCGCGCGCTTTGGTTCGGATAAGGTCGAACCGGGGCTGCCGAAGCTGGTGCGCAAAGTCGTCGCCGAAGGCCGCAACGTCGTGTGGTCGTGCGATCCAATGCACGGCAACACGCTGAAAACCGAGAGCGGCTACAAAACGCGTCCGTTCGATCGCATCCTCGCCGAAGTCCGCGCCTTCACTAGCATCTTGCCAGCTGAGAACGCCTACCCAGGCGGTGTCCACGTCGAGATGACCGGCCAACAAGTCACCGAATGCATCGGCGGCGCCTCGGCGCTGACGGAGCAAGACTTGTCCAGCCGCTATCACACGCACTGCGATCCGCGCCTGAACGGCGCGCAAGCGATCGACTTGGCGTTTCTCATCGCCGAACAACTCCGCGCCGCGCGCGACACACGGCGGAGCCGAGCCGGTTGATGAAGAGCTTGCGCATCGCGGTCCAGATGGACCCCATCGAGACGATGATCGTGAACCACGATACGTCGCTCGCGCTCATGGTCGAGGCGCAGGCGCGTGGGCATGAGCTCTGGTGGTTTTCGCCGAACGATTTGTTCTACGAAACCGGAACGGTGAAAGCGCGCGCGCGCCAAGTCTCGGTGAGCTTCAACGAAGCCAAGCACTACGAAACCCACGAAGAGACGATCCGCGCCGTTGATGATTTCGACATCGTCCTCGTGCGCCAAGATCCGCCCTTCGACATGGGCTACGTCACCAACACCTATCTGCTCGAACTCACCAAAGCCTTGGTGATCAATCCGCCGCGCGCGATCCGCAACATCTCCGAGAAGATGTCGATCCTGCAGTTTCCGGAGCTGACGCCGAAGACCTGGGTCGGCAAGGATATTGACGCGCTCGAAACCTTCGCGCGTCGCTTCGATCAAGTCGTGCTGAAGGTGCTCTATCTCATGGGCGGCGACGGCGTGATCAAGCTGAAAAGCGACGCGCCTGATTTCCGCGAGAAGGCGAGCGCTTTCATCGCAGCCTCCGGCCGCGAACCGATCCTCGCCCAAGAATTCCTGCCCGCCGTCACCGGCGGTGATAAACGCGTGTTCGTGCTGAACGGCGAACCGTTCGCCGCACTGCGTCGTATGCCGAAAGAGGGCGACTTCCGCGCCAATCTCCACGTCGGGGGCAAAGCCGTCGCCGGCGAACTCGACGACGATGATCGCGCGATTACGGCAGCAGTCGCGCCATTGCTTAAGCGCGAAGGCATCGTCTTCGCGGGCCTCGACGTGATCGCCGGCAAGCTGATCGAGATCAACGTGACCTCGCCAACGCTCGCGCAAGAGCTGAAGCGGCTATCCGGCTTGGATCTGCCGAAGGCGTTCTGGGAGAAGGTGGAGGCGCTCTCCTAAGCGGCGAACGCGATGATCGCGACCGCCGCCGCGACGTTTAACCCAAACCCAACAGCCAGCATCCGCTTCAACGTCAGCAACCCCGACGAATAAGCGATCGCATTTGGCGCCGTCGCCACTGGCAGCATGAACGCGAAGCTCGCGGCGATCGCCACCGGAAATGCGAGTTGCTGCAACGGCGTGTCCGTCGCCATCGCAACGGCGGCGACCACAGGCAGCATCGAAGTCAACGTCGCGACATTCGACGCGAGTTCCGAGATCAGAATCGTCGCCACCACCAAGATCGCAACAAGCCCAAGCGTCGACATCCCGTCGAGCCCGCCAATCCAATCGCCGATCCACGCAGCAAGGCCGGTGCTTTCCATCGCCGCCGCGAGCGAGAGGCCGCCGCCGAACAACACGGCAATCCCCCACGGGATTTTCTCCGCGGTTTTCCAATCGAGCAGCTTCTCGCCGCCAGGGCGCCCGGACGGGACAAAGAAGAGCACCAAAGCGCCGATGATGGCGATCCCTGTATCGGTGAGCGAACCAAGCAAAGGCAACTTCACCAATTCTGTGCGAGTCATCCACGCCAGCGCCACCAGCGCAAACACGATGCCGATACGCACTTCCGGCGCACTGATCTTGCCGAGCTTTGCTAGCGCCTCGCGCACGACCGCGCCGACGGCGTCAAAGCGCGAATGCGCCTTGCGTCCAAACAGCGGCAAGCACAGCAAAAGCCACGCAATCGGCAACATGATGAGCATGAGCGGCAATGCGCGCGCCATCCAGTCGATGAACGCAATCGGTTCACCCGCGCGCTCGAAGAAAGCGACGGCGATCAGATTGGTCGGCGATCCAACCGGCGTGCCAATGCCAGCAATCGACGCCGCATGTGCAACACCCAAGGTGAGCGCGCCGCCCAGCGCCAGATCAGGTTTTCCGTCAACCGAGAGCGCCCGTGCCGCGCCAATCGCGATCGGCGCCAGCATCAAGGTCGTCGCGGTGTTCGAGATCCACATCGAGATCAGCGCCGAAGCCAGCATGAAGCCCGCGACCAACGCCACCGGCCGTCCGCCCGCGACCGAAGCAATCGACAACGCAATCCGCTCATGCAGTCGCCAGCGTTCAACGCAAGCGGCCAGCATGAAGCCACCGATGAAGAGGAAGACGATCGGATCGGCATAAGGCGATGTCGCCTCGCCAATGGTCGCTGCGCCAATGAGGGGCAGGGCGGCGATGGGCAGCAGCGCCGTGGCCGAAATCGGGATCGCCTCGGTGACCCAAAACGTAACCATCAGCGCCGCGAGCGAGACGACGAGCCACGCCTCGGGAGAAAGTCCCTCCGGCGGCGGCATCAATTGCAAGCCGATGGCCAGGACTGGGCCCAAAATCAGCCCAACCCACCGTCCGACACGGCCAAAGCCGGTCTCTTCGGCGGCAATCTCGGCCGCGTCGCTCATCGCGTTCCCCCTTGCCGAATTGACACCGGCCTAAGGGGCTCATACCTCAGCGCCTCGCCTTTGGAAGCCCCGGCGGGCAACTTGAAGAAGCAAACGCCGGTGCGCTAAGGGTGTCAAAAGTTGCCCCTGTGGTGGAATTGGTAGACGCGCCGGACTCAAAATCCGGTACCGCAAGGTGTGTCGGTTCGACTCCGACCGGGGGCACCATCCTGCGCTCGCTTCGTGAGCTTCGGATGGCTAACGCTGTTATTCACCAATTGAGACGGGTATGCGGCGCCGCTGCGCGCTGACGTTCTGGCCCGAACCATGCTACCCGCGTGCTCATGCTGACCGGCCTTAAGACCCGCATGATGGATGCCGCCCGCTCGCCGAATGCGGAGCGTGCCTTGTTTGTGGTGTCCTTCGCGGAAAGCTCGTTCTTTCCGTTGCCGCCGGACCTGATGCTTGGGCCAATGGCGGCTGCCGAGCCTAAGAAGTGGCTGCGCTACGCCATCGTTTGCACCGTGGCTTCGGTGCTGGGCGGCTTGGCCGGCTACGCGATCGGCATGTTCCTGATGGATTCCATCGGCCGTTCGATCCTCGATTTCTTTGGTTACTCCGGCGAGCGCGAGCAGGAGCTGCGCGACTTTTACGGCGAACACGGCGTCTGGTTCATCCTGTTCAAGGGCCTGACGCCGATCCCGTACAAGCTCGTCACCATCATCTCAGGCGCGCTGCACTTCTCGATCCCGGTGTTTATTGCGGCCTCCATCGCCACGCGCGGCCTGCGCTTTGTGCTCGTCGCCTGGGTGTTCCAGAAGTTCGGTCCGCAGATCGCCCCGATCATGGAAAAGCGCATGGGCCTGGTGCTGCTCGGCGCGGCGGTGGTCATCGTTCTGGCGATCGTGGCCCTCCGTTTCATCCCACACTGAGGCTTGGCGCCGCAGAACGGCCCTGAGTTTCTGCGCTAGAATGCTCCCATGATTTCGCGCCTGCGTTCGTTCTGGCCGGTCCTGACGCTCGTCGCCTCCGGCGCTTTGCTTGCCGGCGCGCACGCGTTCGAGCGCTTCGGTGGCCTCGCGCCATGCCCGCTTTGCTTGATGCAACGCGATTGGCATTGGGGCGTTGTCGCCGCCTCGATCGCGGCGCTCATCCTTCAGCGCACGCCATTTACCCGCCCACGTTTGGCGACGATCGTGCTCGGCCTTATCTTGCTCGGCAGCTTCGCCCGCGCGGCGTTCCACGTCGGCGTTGAAGAGGGCATCTTCACCTACGTCTGCGCCGCCGCGCCCGTCGACTTGGACAATCTCTCGTTCGACGTGAACGCCCCGCTTGAAGTCCCAAGCTGCGACACTCCCGCCTGGACGCTCTGGGGCGTCTCGATGGCGGGCTATAACGCACTCATTTCTTTAGCGCTGGCGCTCGCGAGCTTCGCCGTAGCGCTTTGGCCGGAGCGTAAGTCATGAGCCGCGCAACGCCGCCGATGCCGGGCGTCACCGTCACTGATCGCCGCCTCGCGGAAATGATCCGCGTCGATCACGCGGGCGAGTATGGCGCGGTGCAAATCTATCGCGGCCAGCGGGCCGTGTTCGATCGGATCGAGAGTAAGGCTCACGCCGCCCGACTGATCGCAGAGATGGAGCAGGGCGAACAAGAGCACCTTGCGACGTTCGATCGGCTCATCGCCGAACGCCAGGTGCGCCCAACTCTGATGGCGCCACTCTGGCGCGTCGCCGGCTTTGGTCTCGGCGCCGCGACCGCGCTACTCGGTGAACAAGCCGCGCACGCGTGCACCGAAGCGGTCGAAGAAGTCATCGAAGAGCATTACGGCCAGCAGGGCAAAGAGCTTCGCGGTGTCGACGCTGAACTGAAGCACATCGTCGACCGCTTCCGCGAAGAAGAGATCGCGCACAAAGACACCGCGATCGAACAGGGCGCGCGTAGCGCACCCGGTTATCCGGTGCTTTCTGCGGTGATCAAATTCGGTTGCCGCGCCGCGATCCGCATCTCGGAAAAAATATGAGCGCGCCGCCCGGCGTGCGCTTGGCGCGTGATGACGAGAAGGATGTCGCGTCTCGCATCCTGACCGATGCCTTCGTGCACGAAGATGGTTTGAACTACTGGCTGAAGCAAGGCGCCGCCAAAACCCGTGCGCGGCGCATCTTCTTCGACGCCGCTGTTCGCGATGTCGTCCACGCTAACCGCCAACTCTATCTCGCGGAAGACCACGGCGCGCCGCTCGGCTCCGCAATCTGGCTCAAGCCCGGTGATAAAGCCTTCGATCTACCGCCGCTGCGCGAACTGATGCTGACTCCGCTGCTTTTCCGCGTCGCGGGCTTCGACGGCATGAGCAAAGCCACAGCACTTGGCCGTAAGCTTGGCGAACTGCACCCGAAAGTCGCGCATGCACACTTGGTGTTTCTCGGCGTGGCCCCCGAAGCGCAAGGTCGCGGCGTGGGCTCCGCAATGCTGAAGCACACGCTCGCACCACTCGATGCCGCGGGCATCCCCGCTTATCTGGAAGCCACCAGCGAACGAAACATCGCGCTCTACGAACGCCACGGCTTTGTCGTCAGTGGCGAGTTCAAACTCCCCGGCCTGCACATGCGGACTATGTTCAGAGAGCCGCGCTAGTCGCCAGCTTTCTCGCCAGCGCTTTTCTCGGTGACGCCCAGCGCATCCGCCAACCGCGTCTTCGCGCTCCCGGGCTTCAGCGGCTTCTGCTGGCTCTCATGCGGCGCCCAGCCTGTTAGCGTGATGATCTCGAACGTCGCGCGCACGCGGCCCTGATCATCGGAGAAGCGTCCGCGATAAATCTCGAACGCGCGCGCCAGAATGCGCCGGCTCAGATTGCGCGGATGCCGCTCCGCCAGCGCGGCCGTCTCACCCATGCCGCGCAGATCGGCGAGCAAGCGCATCGGCTCGCCATATCGCACCGTCACCACATCACGATCCGCCGCCGGCAGTGCAAAGCCTGTCCGCTGCAGTAAACCAGCTGCGGCCTGCAAATCAGCAAACGGCAGCACTCGCGCGCCGGCGCCGCCAAGCAACTCTTCCTCAGCCTCAAGCAGCGAGAGCCGCAATTCGGTCAACGTCTCGCCGCCAAACAGCGAAGCCAGCAGCAAACCATCTGGCCGCAACGCGCGCCGCAGCTGCACCAGCACGCCCGGCACGTCGTTCACCGCATGCAGCACAAGCGGCGAGACGATGAGATCAAACGCGCCATCGCCGAACGGCAAAACCTCCGGATCGACCACAACGCCGCCACCGGCGACGTCGGCGTCCACAACCTCACCAATCCGCGCCGCCAAGTCCGGCCGCGCGCGCAGCTCAGCGCCAAACAGCCCGCCGCCGCCCAGCACCAGCGCGCGCTCAAACCGCCGCGGGATCGCCTCCAGGCGGTCAGCCAAATCCGCCGCCACGCGCGAGACCAAAAACGCGCTCTCACGAAACCCCGCCGCCGCACGGCGCTTGCGCGCACGCACCAGTCGTGGCTCGATCAATCTGGGGTTGGACGACATGAACTCATCCTATCGCGCGACAGGGGCGTTCAGGAAACGTGGCGTGATCTCGCGCCTCTCCGACATCATCTGGCCGCCGCGTTCTTTGCTCTCCGACGACTTCGTCGATCGCCCCGGCGTCATTGAACCCGCGCTCTGGAACGAGCTCAAATTCCTCTCCGATCCCCAATGCAGCCGCTGCGGCTTCCCGCTACCGGACGATGCCGGTCCCGGCATGGTCTGCGGCGCCTGCGCCGGTCGCAAACCAGCCTACGACACTGCCCGCGCAGCGCTTGCCTACGACGACCACGCCCGCCGCCTGATCCTCGATCTCAAAAGAGGCGGCCGCCGAGATGGTCTACCCGTCTTCGCCCGCTGGATGGCCGCCGCCACAGGCGAAGCGGTGGCTAAAGCCGACTTCCTCACACCCGCGCCGATGCACTGGACGCGTCTTGCCGTCCGCAGCTTCAACCAAGCCGCATGGCTCAGCCAAGCCATTGCGCAGGCGCACAACAAACGATGGAAACCGGGCGCGCTCGCCCGCGTGAAGCGCCGCAAAAGCCAAGCTGGCCTCTCAGCATCGGAACGTCGCCGGAACGTCGGCGGCGCCATCAAGGCGCGAGGCCGGTTCGAGGGCAAAATCATCCTTGTCGTGGATGATGTTTTCACCACCGGGGCGACTCTCGAAGCGTGCGCCCGTGCATTGCGTAAAGCTGGCGCTGCAGAAGTGCATGCAGTGACCCTGGCGCGCGTTGTTAGGCCGATTGATATTTCTATCTGACACCATGAGTCGGACATGACGCCTGTAACCGTCTACACCCGTGCCTTCTGCCCGTACTGCACGCGGGCGATCGAACTGCTTGAGCGCAAGGGCGCGCAAGTCAAAGAGATCGACGCCACCGGCTGTCCGGACAAACGCCAGGAAATGGTGCAGCGCTCCGGGCGCTGGACGTTTCCGCAGATTTTCGTGGGTGACGTGCATGTCGGCGGCTGTGACGACCTGCATGCGCTTGAACAACGCGGCGCTCTCGATCCGCTGCTGACGGGGACCTGATGCGCAAGCTCCGCGCCGCTGCTGTTCAACTGCGCTCCGGTATCGAGCCGGCGGCGAACCGCGCGCACGCCATGCCGTTTCTGCGCGAGGCTGCCTCCGCTGGCGCGCGTCTGATCGCGACGCCCGAATGCACCATGGTGCTCGATCGCGACAAAGAGCGGATGCTGAAGACGATCAGCTCGGCCGAGATCGAGCGCGAGATCAAAGCGTGGGGCGCTGCTGCCTCTGAACTCGGTGTTTGGTTGTTGCTCGGTTCAGGCTCCGTTGGTGCGCCGACGGGCAAAGTGTTCAACCGCTCATTCTTGTTTTCGCCGGACGGCAAGGTCGCGGCGACCTACGACAAGATCAATCTCTTCGACGTGACGCTGAGCGGCGCCGAGCAATATCGCGAGAGCGATACGTTCGAAGGTGGCCACAAGGCCATCGTCACTGAAGGCCCGATGGGCGCCAAGCTCGGCCTCACCATCTGTTACGATGTCCGCTTCGCGCCGCTCTACAGCACGCTCGCCCGCGCCGGCGCCGAGATCATCGCCGTGCCTGCTGCGTTCACTGTGCCGACCGGCCAGGCGCATTGGGAAACGTTGCTGCGCGCGCGCGCGATCGAAACGCATTGCTTCGTCATCGCGCCGGCCCAAGGCGGCCGTCACGAAGATGGCCGCGCGACTTGGGGTCACTCGGTGATCATTGATCCGTGGGGCAAGGTGCTCGCGAAGCTCGATCACGACGAGCCGGGCTACATCATCGCCGATCTCGATCTCGACCAAGTCGCCGAAGCGCGCGCGAAAATTCCGGCGTGGGCCGGCGGCAATCCGTTCGACGCGCCATGATCCGCTACGATCTGCGCTGCGATAATGGCGATGAGTTCGAAGCCTGGTTCGGTTCGATCTCCGACTACGACAAGCAAGCCGAAGCGGGCTTAGTCGAGTGCCCGCACTGCGGCTCCAATCACGTCGAAAAAGCGCCCATGGCGCCAGCCGTGCGCACCAGCCGCAAAGTGGAAGCACGCAAGGAACGCGCCGTCGCCATGGCGATGGCCGCGAAAGTGCGCGAGCACATCAAAGACAATTTCGATTATGTCGGCGACAAGTTCGCCGACGAAGCCCGCAAAATGCACGCTGGCGACACCGAAGAACGCGCAATCTGGGGCGAGACGACGCCGGAAGAAGCAAAAGCGCTGGAAGAAGAGGGCGTGCCCGCTTCGCCGCTGCCGCCCGTGTTGGCGCCAACGCCGCCGAAGAAGCTGAATTAAGTCCTCGAGTCATTCCAGACACGCGAAGCGTGATCTGGAACCCAGGGGCACAGTCTCGTCGTTTGCCCTGGATTCCAGATCGGCCTTTGGCCGTCTGGAATGACTCTGGATTTGGTGAGCTATGTCTGCTTGGTTCAACGGATGGCTCGCTTCGATCTCATCGCGGTCTACCTGATGGCGAGCCGGCCGAACGGCACGCTCTATCTCGGCGTCACAAGTGATCTAATCCAGCGTGGGCTTCAGCACCGGGAAGGGCATTTCGAAGGTTTTGCGAAGAAGTATGGCTGCAAGACGCTCGTCTGGTGGGAGCAGCACTATGAGATCAACCAAGCGATCACGCGTGAAAAGGAGATCAAAGCGTGGGAACGCAAGTGGAAGCTCGCGTTGATCGAGAAAGATAATCCGACTTGGCGCGACTTGTACGAGGATTTCCTCTTGCCGCGACACCTACGTCGCGACGACCTCTGGAAATAAAGTCATTCCAGACGCGCGGAGCGCGATCTGGAATCCAGGGCAAACGACGAGCTTGAAGCCCTGGATTCCAGATCAGCCTCCGGCTGTCTGGAATGACTCAGGATTTTTCCCCCGCCATCATGTAGTTCACGTCCACATCGTGCGAGAGCGCCCAGCCTTTGCCGAGCGGTTGGTAGGTCACGCCAATCGGCTCGTACCATTTGATCGCCGGCGCGCCGCTGCGGATTTCATCGGGCGTGACGAGCTTATCGTAATCATGCGCGCCCTCCGGCGCCCATTTCAAAATCCGCTCCGCGCCGACAATCGCCAGCGCGCGCGCTTTTTGCGTGCGGTTGATCGTGGAGAGCACAAGTAAACCGCCCGGCGCCACCAGCGCGCTCGCTGCCGCTAGGAAGGCCGGCACATCGGCGACGTGTTCGATGATCTCCAGCGCCGTCACCAGCTGAAACGTCTCGCCGCGCGCCGCCAGCGCTTCCGCCGTCGTGCACTCAAAGCGAATGCTGAGCCCAGCTTGATCAGCGTACGCCCCCGCTGCGCCAATCGCTTCTTCCGACGCGTCGATCGCCGTCAGCTCCGCGCCCATGCGCGCCAACGGCGCAGACACCAAGCCGCCGCCACAACCCAGATCCAAAGTCCGCACGCCCTTCAACGGCAATCGCCCACGCCCGCCGAAGTGTCGCTCCGCCAGTTCGCGCACATATTGCAGCCGCACCGGGTTCATCCGGTGCAGGCCGCCGAACGGCCCGTCCGGATTCCACCATTCAGCCGCAAGCGCGCTGAATTTGGCGATCTCGGCGGGGTCGAGAGTGGTGCTCATACGGTTTCAGATCGGCCCGGAAACGAGGTCGGTCAAGCACCTATCGCGCCGCAGCAAAGCGTGTGCTAACCGCTTCGGATCGCTTCGGTTTGACGGCTTAACGATCCCCATGTCGCGTTTGGTGATGAAGTTTGGCGGCACGTCGGTCGGCGACGTGGAGCGCATCGCCCGCGTCGCCCGCATCGTCGCGACTGAGGTGACGAAGGGCCGTGGCCTCGCTGTCGTCGTCTCCGCCATGTCGGGCGAAACCGATCGCCTCGTTGGCCTAGCGCGTGGCGCTGCCGGTGAGGGCGGCAATGGCGCGGTGATCTCCGGCGCCGATTTCAACGACGAGTACGATGTCATCGTCTCCTCCGGCGAACAGGTGACGACCGGTTTGCTCGCGCTCGCGCTCCGCCGCATCGGCGTGCCGGCGCGCTCCTGGCAAAACTGGCAGATACCTTTCCGCACCGACGCCGCGCACTCCAAAGCCCGCGTCGCGGATTTTCCGACGGCGGAGATCGGCGCGTCGATTGATGCGGGCGTCGTCGCGATCGTCCCGGGCTTTCAAGGCGTCACCGACGAGAACCGCATCACCACGCTCGGCCGCGGCGGCTCGGATACGTCAGCCGTAGCGCTCGCTGCCGCTCTTAAAGCAGAGCGCTGCGACATCTACACGGACGTGGACGGCGTCTACACGACCGACCCGCGTATCGTCTCTAAAGCCCGGCGCTTGGAAAAAATCTCCTACGAAGAAATGCTGGAGATGGCCTCGCTCGGCGCCAAGGTGCTGCAGACGCGCTCCGTCGAGCTCGCCTTCGCCAAAGGCGTGCCGGTGCGCGTGCTTTCAAGTTTTGTCGAGCCGGGCGCGCCCAACCCTGGCACTCTCGTTTGTCCCGAGGATCAGATCGTGGAAAAGCAAGTCGTCTCCGGCGTCGCGTATTCGCGCGATGAAGCCAAGATCACGCTGCTCGGCGTCAATGACGATGTCGGCAGCGCCGCCGAAATCTTCGGCCGTCTCGCTGACGCCAACGTCAACGTCGACATGATCGTCCAAACCGAGGCGCGCCAGGCCAACAAGCGCAACATTGTTTTCACATGCCCGGATCGCGAAGCGCCGCGCGCTGCCGAGCTGATCGAAGCCGCGCGCGATAAAATCGGCGTGGAAGAAATCCATATTCGCCGCGATGTAGCCAAAGTCTCGGTTATTGGCATTGGCATGAAGAGCCAGGTCGGCGTCGCCCGCACGATGTTCACAGCGCTTGCGCAAAAGAGCATCAGCATCGAGGCGATCGCCACCTCCGAGATCAAAATCTCGGTGTTGATCGATGCGGCCTACACCGAACTTGCGGTCAGGGCGCTGCACACGGCTTATGGTTTGGACGCCGCTTAAGCGGCCATGAAGAGGAGCGGCGTAGCGAGCGATGGTCGTACCGTCGAACATCGGCGGGTCCAGAGTGCTCCTGCGCAAGCTGCGGGAGATCATGGGCACGGACGAAGAGGCGCAAGTGCGCCTCGATCGGCTCGTGGCGATGGTCGCCTCGACGATGGTGGCCGACGTGTGCTCGATCTATCTGACGCGCGGCGCGGTGCATGAACTCTTCGCGACGCAAGGTCTGGCGCCCGGCGCCGTCCACCGTACGCGGCTGAAAGAGGGCGAGGGTCTCGTCGGCCTCGTCGCTGAAACCAAGCAACCGCTCAACATCGCTGACGCGCAGCATCACGAGCGCTTCGCCTATCGCCCCGAAACCGGCGAAGAGCCGTTCAACTCCTTCCTCGGCGTGCCGATCGTGCGGAGCGAGCGCGTCTTTGGCGTTCTTGTGGTGCAGAACCGAGTCCAGCGCGTGTACGGCGAAGAAGAAGTCGAAGCGCTGCAGACCATCGCTATGGTGCTCGCCGAAATGGTGGCCTCCGGCGCCTTCGGCGATCTCTCTGGTCTCGCCGACGTAGAAGCCCGCGCGAGCCGTCCGGAATCCATGCAAGGGCGTGCATTCTCCGACGGCATCGCCATCGGCACGGTGGTTCTGCACGAGCCACACGCGCCGCTGGGACGCGTCATCGCCGATGATCCGGTCAAGGAAGAAGCCCGTCTCGACGATGCGCTCGCGCAAGTGCGCGGCGCGTTGAATGAGATGCTCGACGGCGACCCTGGCCGCATCTCAGGCGTTTCGCGCGACGTGCTCGAAACTTTCATCATGCTGGCTTCAGACCCAAGCTGGGAGCTGAAGCTCAAGCACGGCGTCCGCGCCGGTCTCTCCGCAGATGCTGCCGTAGAGCGCGTGCGCGGGGAGCATCGCGCCAAGTTCAACGCCACGCGTGATCAATATCTGCGCGAACGTCTCCACGATTTCGAAGATCTGGATAACCGCTTGCTCCGCGCACTCGCGGGCGTCGATGCGGGCGCGCGTACGCTGCCGGAAGACGCTATCCTCGTTGCCCGCGAACTCGGCCCCGCTGAATTGCTGGACTACGGCGAGCGCCTGAAAGGCGTTGCGCTGGAAGAGGGCGCTAACACTGCCCATGCCGCCATCGTCGCGCGTGCGCTGGGCATCCCGATGGTCGGCTCGCTTTCGCGCCTACTTTCGCGCGTCGAAGACGGCGATCCGCTGGTGCTCGACGGCGAGAGCGGCGAAATCAGGCTGCGTCCCGAACCGCAAGTCATCGCCTCGTATCAAGAGCGCCTATCGTTCCGCACCGCTCGCGCAGCCGAGTTCGCGCGTCTGCGTCACATCCCGCCCGTCACCCAAGACGGCGAGCGCATGACGTTGCTGCTCAATGCCGGCCTCGCGCTCGATGTGCATCATCTCGATGACGCCGGCGCAGAAGGCATCGGTCTCTTCCGCACCGAATTTCAGTTCATGGTCTCCGAGACACTGCCGCGCCTCGAAAGCCAGACGCTGCTCTATCGCGACGTGCTCGAAGCCGCTGGCTCGCGCCCGGTCACCTTCCGTACACTCGATCTCGGCAGCGACAAGGTGCTGCCGTACGTTGCTGCCGAGCGAGAAGAAAATCCTGCACTTGGCTGGCGTGCCGTCCGCATCGGCCTCGATCGCCCTGGCCTGCTGCGTTACCAGCTCCGTGCTCTGATCGGCGCCGCCGCGGGCCGGCGCTTGCGCGTCATGTTTCCGCTGGTCACCACCGTCGCGGAGTTCGATGCCGCCCGCGCGTTGCTCGACCGTGAAGTTGCGTGGAAGCGCGATCGCGGTGGCAAGTTGCCCTCACTCATTGAGGTCGGCGTGATGGTTGAAGCTCCGGCGCTCGCCTGGAGCATTCCCGACCTCAAAGGCCGCGCCGATTTCATCTCCATCGGCACCAACGACCTGATGCAATATTTTTTCGCCGCTGACCGCGGTAACCAGCGCGTATCCGAGCGCTACGACATTCTCTCCGCACCGGCGCTGCGCTTCCTCAAACGCATACGCGACGACGCGGACGCTGCGGGTCTGCAAGTCTCGATCTGTGGCGAGGCAGCGGGCCGGCCGCTGGAGGCCATCGCCTTCGCCGCGCTTGGTTTCAGGCGTTTATCCATGCCGGCCTCCGGCATCGGCCCGGTGAAGCGGCTCATTTTGTCGATGGACGCGCGCGAAGCGGCTACCGCGATGGCGCGGATGCTGCGTTCCGATGGGCCAACAATCAGGCCAGAACTCACTGAATTCGCTAAGGCGCGCGGTTACGCACTGTAGCTCAGCGTTCCTGTGCGTTGAGATGAGCGTGATTCGTGGTTACGTTTTCCCGCTGGCGCAAATTTTGCCTCATTAAGGCTAAGCGTAAACGAATGGTCCCTTAGGAGTGACCTGACCTGACGATGCTGAATCCCTCGCCCAACGAGCCGCAAGGCGAGCCTGAACAGGCTGAAGCGCGCGTGCAGCGTCGCGCTGCTGCGCCTGAGGTTTCGTCCGCGCCGGCCCCGGACCTCGATCCGGCCTGGCGAGCAGGGCGCAAGCTTGCCGAGGCGCGCCGTCAGCGTGGCTGGACGCTGGAAGAGGTCGCCGACCGCATTCGCATCCGCCGGGACTTCCTCGCCGCGCTCGAAGAGATGAACGTCAAGGTTTTGCCGGGGAAGGCCTACACGCTGGCGTTTCTGCGCTCGTACGCCAAAGAGCTCGGCATCGACGAAAAAGCCATTGTCGAGCAATTTCAGGACGAGAATGCGCTGACCCGCGACGAGTCGGTCAAGCAGATGCGCATGCCGACGTCGAAGCCGCGTAAGCAGCGCCCCTGGATGGGCGCGGCCATCGTTGTGATCGCGGCCGTTTGCTTTGTCGGCTGGCGCGCTTGGGAGGCCAATCGCGAACCTGCGCCGGAGCAAGTCGCGGTGGCCAGCGCCGGCGGGTCGAGCCCTCAAACGCCGTCGAGCGTCGCCCCAGCCGAACGCAGGGTGGTTGAAGTTCACGCCCTTGCCGACGCTTGGCTGGAGACCCGCGGCCCCGATGGGACGGTATTCCTGTCCCGCACGCTGCGCGCTGGGGACGTTTACCGGCCGGACCCCAGTCCCGGCTGGACCCTCCACGCCCGCGATGGCGGCGCCTTCGAGCTCTACGTCGATGGCGTTTCAGCTGGTCTCCTGGGCACGGCAGGCATGCCCGTGCTTGGCCGCTCGATCGACGAGATCCAACCGCTGACCCAGGCGCAGCTGGCTCGCCCGCGCACCTGACGCACCCAGCAGGGCTGTTAGCTCTCGGCGCGGCACGCTATCTCAGGCTCTGAAAGGAAGCGCGTTTCCATGGACGGCGCACACGGCGACCTGCACCACATCCGCCCCTGGCGGCGGATCGAGCGCCGCAAGTCGCGCAAAATTCGCGTGGGCAAAGTCGAGGTCGGCGGCGACGCGCCGATCACCGTCCAATCGATGACCAACACGCCGACTTCGGATGCGGCGGCCACCATCGATCAAATCCGTCGCCTCGAAGAGGCTGGCGCAGACATCGTCCGCGTCTCGTGCCCGGATGAAGACTCCACCGCCGCCTTCGCGAAGATCGCGCGCGAAGTGAAAGTCCCGCTCGTCGCCGATATTCACTTCCACTATCGCCGCGGCATCGAAGCTGCGATGGCGGGCGCCGCGTGCTTGCGGATCAATCCAGGCAATATCGGCAACGCCTCACGCGTGAAGGAAGTTGTGCAGGCCGCAAAAGATCACGGCTGCTCAATCCGCATCGGCGTCAATGCCGGCTCGCTCGAACAGCATCTCTTGGAGAAGTACGGCGAGCCTTGTCCCCAGGCGATGGTGGAGAGCGCGCTCGGCCACATCGCTTTGCTCGAAGAACACGACTTCCGCGAATACAAAGTCAGCGTCAAAGCCTCAGACCCGTTTCTCACGGCAGCAGCCTACCACGCGCTCGCCGAAGCCACTGACGCGCCGCTCCATCTCGGCGTCACCGAAGCTGGCGCGCTGCGCACGGGCACGGTGAAATCATCCATCGCTATGGGCTCACTATTGTGGGCCGGCATTGGCGACACGATCCGTGTTTCGCTCGCCGCTGACCCAGTTGAGGAAATTAAAGTCGGCAACGACCTTCTGAAGTCGCTCGGCCTGCGCCATCGCGGCGTGAGCATCATCGCGTGCCCCTCATGTGCACGGCAGGGTTTCAACGTCATCGAAACCGTGGACACGCTCGAAAAGCGGCTCTCGCATATCCCTGAGCCAATCACGCTCTCCATCATCGGCTGCGTTGTGAACGGGCCAGGTGAAGCGCTGATGACTGATCTCGGCTTCACCGGCGGCGGCAAGGGCGCGGGCATGGTCTATGTCGCCGGCAAAGCCGACCATAAGGTCGACAACGCCGCCATGATCGACCATATCGTTGATCTAGTTGAAGAACGTGCGCGGACGCTGCGCGAAGCCAAAAAGGACTGAGCGATGCTGCAGCAGCATCTTCAAGAGACCTACGAATATCTCTTCGATACTGCGCATGACGCATTGAAGGGCGGCGCCTCGTTTGCGCCGTTCGGCGCGGGCATCCGCAAGACCGGCGAGAAGATTCACACGAATTGCGATCTCGCGATTGATACCTCCACGCCCGCCGATCACATTTCCGGTCTCATCGCCGGCTTCCGCCAGGATGAAGCCGAGAACGGCCTCATCGCTGCGGGCCTCGTCTTCGATGGCCGCGCCTCGAGTGATGGCGCAGCGGCACTTTGCTTTCATCTCGAAGGCGCCAACGGCAACGCCGCTGAAGTCATCGTGCCGTATGCGCGCATCGAGAGCGGCGCGCTCGCGTTCGATGAACCGCAGATCACAGCCGTCACGCCTGAGATATTCGTCGACGTTCAGTAGATGATCGAGTTTGCGCGTCTGGAACGCCGCCTTGAACAGGCGGTGGATCGCTTCGAACGCGTCGAAGCACGTCTCGCCGCCGCAACCGATGGCGCCGAGATCGTCAAGCTCGGCCAAGAGCACGCGGAACTGAAGCCGCTTGTAGACGCGATCAGCGCCGTCAAAGCCGCGCGCGCTGAGATCGCCAATCTCGAAGCGATGGCGAACGATCCGGAAATGGCCGAACTCGCCGCCGAAGAGCTGAAAGCCGCGAAGAACGCGTTGCCCGATCTGCAGCAAGCAGCGCTCTTGCTGCTCGCACCGAAGGACAAAGACGAAAGCGCCAGCGCCATTCTCGAAGTGCGTGCTGGCACCGGCGGAGAAGAAGCAGCACTTTTTGCTGCCGATCTATTCCGCATGTACCAAAAGTACGCCTCGTCACGCCGTTGGCGGTTCGAGATCGAGAGTCTATCGGAGACAGGCATTGGCGGCTTGAAAGAAGCCGTAGCCAGCATCACGGGTGCTGGTGTGTTCGGCCGTTTGCGCTGGGAAAGCGGCGTTCACCGCGTGCAGCGCGTGCCGGAGACCGAAGCAGGCGGGCGCATCCACACATCCGCCGCCACCGTCGCCGTGCTGCCGCAGCCGGAAGGCGACGTCGACATCGTCATCGACGACAAAGACATCCGCATCGACACCATGCGCGCTTCAGGCGCCGGCGGTCAGCACGTCAACAAGACGGACTCCGCCGTGCGCATCACGCACATGCCCAGCGGCATCGTCGTCATCGCGCAAGAAAAGTCGCAGCACCAAAACCGCGCCAACGCGATGAAGGTGCTGAAGGCAAAGCTCTACGACGCCGAACGTGAGCGCCAGGCGAACGAACGCGCCGCCGAGCGCAAAGGCCAGATCGGCTCAGGCGATCGCAGCGAACGCATTCGCACTTACAATTTCCCGCAGGGCCGCATCACCGACCACCGCATCAATCTGACGCTCTACAATCTGGCCGAAGTCATCGAAGGCTCACTTGATCCGGTGCTCGATGCGCTCGCCGCCGAAGATCAAGCGCGCAAGCTCGCTGCACTTGAAGATGACGACGCATGAGCGAAACGCTCGTCTCGCTCTGGACAGATGTCCGCCGCCGCCTCGAAGCCGCGGGGATCGATAGCCCCGTGCTCGACGCGCGCCTTTTGCTCGAAGCCGGCGCTGGCGTTTCGCGCCTCGACATCGTCACCGATCCACGGCGCGTCGTAACGCACGAACAAGTCGCCGCCGTCGATGCGCTCACCCGCCGCCGGGAAGCGCGCGAGCCTGTGTCGCACATTATCGGCCAACGCCATTTCTGGACGCTCGACTTCCACGTCACGCCCGACGTACTGACGCCGCGCCCGGAAACCGAGTTCGTCGTCGAAGCAGCACTCAAAGAACTGCACCCAAACAAGGTCGCGGACGTGCTCGATCTCGGTGTGGGCTCCGGCGCCATTCTGCTTACCGTGCTGAAAGAGCGCCCGCTCGCGCGCGGCATCGGCATCGACAAGAGCGAACGCGCGCTCACCGTCGCTGCCATCAACGCGCAAAATCTCGAACTCGCCGATCGCATCGAACTGCGCCAAGGCGATTGGGCTGAGGGCGTCAGCGAGACATTTGATCTCGTGCTCTCCAATCCGCCCTACATCATCACCGGTGAGATCGCGGGCCTCGAGCCAGAGGTCGCGCGCTACGAGCCGCATCTTGCGCTCGATGGCGGCGCCGATGGCCTCGATGCTTACCGCGCCATTATCGATGCGCTCCCGCGCCTGTTGAAACCCGACGGCGTTTTCGCGTTCGAAGTAGGTAAAGGCCAAGCGGAGCCGGTGACCGCCCTCGCAGCGGCCAAGGGTTTCGTCATGGAACAGCCACATCGCGATCTGGCGGGTATCCCCAGAGTTGTGGTGGGCCGCCGTGCGGCATGATTGCGGGGCTGGAAATATGGCTTGGAGGCGGACGAGGGACGCATTAAGTTAGATGTCGGAATCGATAGCCACCCAAGGTTCAGGGGCTGAACCGGCTACGGCTCCAGAAAGGCGAGCGCGCTCCCAAACGCCGCCGCAAGCTTCCTCAGCACGAGGTCAGGATCGAACGCGGCGGATTATCGCCAGCTGACAAGGCCCATGAGCTTAAAGGCTCGGGCGAATGGCTCTGAAAGAGAACCACGCATCGTCGCGGCGAACACGACGTGAGCAATCCCAACGCACATGAATAATTACGGCGGAAACTCGATGAAGCGCCAACGCGGACGCAATCGCAGACCAGGTGGCGGTGGTGGTGGCGGCGGTGGCGGTGGCCATCACCAGCACAACAACAATAATCCGAACCGCACGCTTGAGAGCAACGGGCCGGACGTGAAAGTGCGTGGCCCCGCCGCTGTGATCTACGAACGCTACCTGCAGCTCGCGCGCGACGCCGCCAGCTCAGGCGATCGGGTTCTGAGCGAGAACTATCTCCAGTACGCCGATCACTATTTCCGCCTCGTGCGCTCCATGCAGCCGGCCCAGCCCGTGCAGCAACAACAGCAGCACCAAGATCGCTTCAATGACGGCGAGATCGAAGGCGACGAAGAAGGCCGCGAAGAGGGCGAGCGCGGCGAAGGCCAAGCCGCCAGCGCCGAAGGCGAAGACCAACCCGAAGGCGAGTTCCAGCAAGACCGCCAACAACAAGGTTTCGACCGCGAAGGCGGCCGCCGTGGCCGTGGCCGCCGCAACCGCTTCCGTCCGGAGGGCGGCGAGGGCGCTGAAGCGCGCGAAGGCGGCGGCGAAGAGCGCGGCGAACAGGCTGACCGTCCTGAGCGCAGCGAACGCCAAGATCGCGGCGAACGTCCTGAGCGTCAGTTCAGCGAGCGTGGTGAAGGCGAGCCCCGCCGCGAGCGCGCGCCACGTCAGCGCCGCGATCAAGAGCCGCGCGAAGGCTTCTCAGACGGTCCGAAGCCGGCTTTCCTGCGCACCAGCGGCGACGACTAAGTAGAAGCGAAACACACCCATTCCCGGGGCTCGCGGCACGCGAGAGCCCGGGACCCATAAACACGTTTGTTGGCCGCGCAGGCGCGAACCTCGAAGCATGCGTGTGTATGGGTCACGGACTGCGCTTCGCGCATCCGGGAATTGGTGGATAGAGTTGTGCGCTATCCAGCACGCTCCCAGCGCAACGCGATGAAAACGCTCACGCACGCCAAAATCAATCCGACCCACTTCGCGTCATGCGATGATGCGAGCATCTCCAACACGGGAGGCTCGGATCCAAAGCCTGAAGCGTCGGAGATGCGGTTTGAGCGTGATGTGATGGAAGTTCGTGAGAAGGCCCGTCGCTGCTCCGTGAGATGAAAGGAAGCGGAGAACCCTCGCGCGGTGATTTGGACACAGCGCGGAGCACGTCAATCGGGAACGGAGACACGGCGCTAAGGCTCGCCGGATACCCAGCGTCGCGAGTGGTCGATTTGTGTAACAGCAGCTGTGGCGGGAACGGGCCGCGTCGATCCTTGCGTTGAGTGATGCTGCAGCTCACTCAACGACTCGTCTGCTCTCACACGCATGGCCCCCGGATGCTCATTGTGAACGCCGCGTGGCTCCGCCGATTGCACAACAAACCGCGCAAGGGCGCGCTTCGGCAACCCCAGCACTACAAAACTTCAGAAGCTTCAGTCGAAGCGCGTCCTTGCCCTCCCGCCTCCGCAAGCGCCGAAGCGCTGTGCGGTTTAAGGTGCTCAGTCGGTGACTGTGATCCCGGAGACGCCTTCGCACAGACTAACGAGATCGTCGCCGACGACGTGCATAAGGCCCTGACGATACCGCCGGTGCTGAAACGTCTCGCGCCAATGAATGACGACGCTGTTCCGCAGGAGGCCAAGCGTGAGTTCGACATCAAGGCTTTCGTCGCCGCTAATGCGAGGCCCAATATCGAAGACATTCATGCCCTCGGCTTCGGGGTCACCGACGAAGACGGTTTGGCGGTCCACCCTGATCCGGCGCGTAGCGAACCCCATTGAAGGTTCAATGATTGGATCCCGGAGAAAAAGGACGTCGCGCAAATCAGTGACCGTGCCGGACGCGGACGTGCAGTCGCTATTCTCTTGTAGCTGAGCCTTCGGCGGCAATGGCACGACGCCATAGAAGCGCTGGCTCTCTGCAACGCGCTCCTCCTGCGCGTTGGCAGAAGCGATCAATAGAAGAGAGGCGATGATCAGATATCTGCCGAACATCGCCTTCGTCCTCCGATCAGCGCTTTGACGTCGGCGGGCGCGGTGGTTCGGCCATGCGGCGCTCGAGATATGTGCGAGCGTGTTGTTCGACTTCCGCCAAATGATCCTGTCCCGGATCACGGCCGCGGAAGAAGTGGTCGGCGCCATCGATCATCGCGCCGTCGACTTTGATATTCTTTTGCGTACGGATGCGGCCGATAACGCGCTCCATATCCTGCGCCGTCGTCACGCTATCGCGGTTGCCATAGATGATGACGCCCGATGCCGGGCAGGGCGCGAGGAAGGAAAGGTCGTAGTGGTTTGCCGGCGGCGCCACGGCGATGAAGCCGTCGATCTCAGGGCGGCGCATCAAGAGCTGCAAGCCGATCCAGGCGCCGAACGAATAACCGCCAACCCAGCACTGCTCGGCGTTCGGGTTCATGCTCTGCAGGTAGTCGAGCGCGGAGGCGGCGTCCGAGAGTTCGCCCATGCCGTTGTCGAACACACCCTGCGAACGGCCGATGCCGCGGAAGTTGAAGCGCAGCACGCCGAAGCCTTTTTCGACATAGAGCTTGTAAAGCTGCACCGTCACCCGGTCCTGCATCGAGCCGCCCGCGCGGGGGTGGCCGTGGAGAATGAGAGCGATCGGCGCGCCTTCGCGCGGCGGTTCCTGATAACGGCCCTCAACGCGCCCCGCGGCGCCCGGGAAAATCACTTCTGGCATATCTGCTTTACGACCCCGGCCCGGCGCGAAAAGCGCGGGCTAATTCTTGACCAAAACACTCAGGTATCTTAGCTGACCACTAAGACGGCCCGGACGGGCCACGACCCCCGAAAGGGGCGGCTTCTAGCACGAGAAATTGGGGGCGTGCGAGGGCGCGGGAAGGGACAGGTATGCGTTTAACGTCGAAGGGCCGCTATGCGGTGATGGCTATGGCCGATCTGGCGCTGCACGGCGGCGCTGACCGCGCCGTTCCGCTCCAGGATATCGCGCGCCGGCAGGAGATTTCGCTCTCCTATCTCGAACAGCTGTTCGCGCGCATGCGCCGCGCTGGCCTCGTCTCCGGCGTCCGTGGCCCCGGCGGCGGTTATCGCCTCGCCCGCGGCGCTGATGGCATCACCGTCGCTGAAGTCATCGCTGCCGTGAACGAGCCGATCAAAGCCACACGTTGCGACGCGGCGTCCTCCAAGAGCTGCCTCGGCAAAACCGGCCGCTGCATCGCGCACGGCCTCTGGCAAGAAATGGGCGACCGTATCGAGGGCTTCCTCGCATCCGTGTCGCTCGCCGACGTATTGGAGCGCCGCTTCGATGGTCCCGAGCGTGTCGCGGCTGAATAGAACGATATGACGAAGACGCCGATCTACTGCGATTACAACGCCGGCGCGCCGCTTCGCGCGGAAGCGGCGGTCGCGATGGCGCGCGCTATGGCGCAAGCGGGCAATGCCTCGTCGGTGCACAGCTTCGGCCGCCGCGCACGCGCGCAGATCGAAGACGCGCGCGAGAAGATCGGCGCGGGCGTCGGCGCTGCTGCAGAGAACGTCGTGTTCACATCAGGCGCCAGTGAAGCGCTGCAGCTGGTGATGAGTAGCGCAGGCGCAGCATCGCTGATCATCAGCGCCGTCGAGCATGACGCCGTGTTCGAACACGCAACGCGCGCGCTGAAAGCCGATCGTGTCGCGCCCGTCGATGCGAACGGCGTTGTCGACCTCGAAGCGCTCGCGCGTCTGCTCGCCGATACGCCGAAGCCTGCGCTCGTCGCTCTACAACTCGCCAACAACGAGACCGGCGTCGTCCAGCCAGTGTCCAAGGTCGCCGCGCTCTGCCGCCAACACGGCGCGCTGCTGCTCGTCGATGCCGCGCAGGCCTTCGGCCGCATCCCAGTCGATATCGCTGACCTCGACGCAACGTACCTCGTCGTCTCCAGCCACAAGCTTGGCGGCCCAACCGGCATCGGCGCACTCATCCTCGCGCCCGGCGCGCCATTCGTGACCACGCGCTTCGGCGGTGGCCAAGAACGCGGGCGCCGTCCCGGTACTGAGAACGCTGGCGCGATCGTCGGTTTCGGCGTCGCCGTCGAATGGGCGCTACGCGATCTTGCCGAGGAAAGCGCGCGCGTTGCTGCACTGCGCGATCGCTTTGAAGCGGGCTTGCCGCGCGATGCTGTTGTATTTGGCGCCGACGCCAAGCGGCTGCCTAACACCTCCAATTTCGCGCTTCCTGGACTCACAGCCGAAACCGCTGTCATCGCGATGGATCTCGAGGGCGTCGCCATCAGCTCCGGCGCTGCCTGTTCCTCCGGTAAAGTGCGCTCAAGCCGCGTGCTGGCTGCGATGGGTGTTGAACCGACGCTCGCCAAAGCTGCGCTGCGTGTGAGCTTTGGTCACGAGTCGAAGGAAAGCGACGTCGATGAAGCGCTGAACGCGCTCGCGAAGATCGCCGCCCGCCGCGCGCAAGGAGCGGCGGCATGAGCGCGGTCAAGGAAACCATTGATCCGGGCACGGTCGCTGCCGCGCGCGCGCTCGAAGCGGAAAAATACAAGCACGGCTTCGTCACCGAGCTTGAGCAAGAACTCGCGCCGCCTGGTCTGAACGAAGAGATCGTCCGTTACATCTCGGCCAAGAAGAACGAGCCAGACTGGATGCTCGCGTGGCGCCTCGAAGCGTTCCAGCGTTGGCAAACGATGGAAGAGCCGACATGGGCGCTCGTCCACTATCCGCCGATCGATTACCAAGCCGCGCGCTATTACGCGGCGCCGAAGAGTGGCGCGAAGTACAAGAGCATCGAAGACGTCGATCCGGAAATCCTGGAGACGTACAAAAAGCTCGGCATTCCGCTGAAAGAGCAGGAAGTGCTCTTGGGCGTCGAAGGCGCGCCGCGTGTGGCGGTGGACGCCGTGTTCGATAGCGTCTCGGTCGTCACTACGTTCAAAGCAGAACTGGCCAAAGCCGGCGTGATCTTCTGCTCATTCAGCGAGGCGGTCCGCGAGCATCCTGAGCTGGTGCGCAAGTATCTCGGCTCAGTCGTGCCAACGTCCGACAACTTTTTCGCGACGCTGAACAGCGCCGTCTTCTCGGACGGCTCGTTCGTCTATGTGCCGCCGGGCGTGCGCTGCCCGATGGAACTCTCGACCTATTTCCGCATGAACGCGCAAGGCACCGGTCAGTTCGAGCGCACGCTGATCATCGCCGACAAGGGCGCCTACGTCTCGTATCTCGAAGGCTGCACCGCGCCGATGCGCGACGAAAACCAGTTGCACGCCGCCGTCGTCGAACTCGTCGCGCTCGATGACGCCGAGATCAAATACTCCACCGTGCAAAACTGGTGGCCGGGCGACGCCGAGGGCAAAGGCGGCATCTACAATTTCGTCACCAAGCGCGGCGATTGCCGTGGACCGCGCTCCAAGATCAGCTGGACGCAAGTTGAAACCGGCTCAGCCATTACGTGGAAATACCCAAGCTGCATCCTGCGCGGCGATGAGAGCAGCGGCGAGTTCTACTCGATCGCCGTCACCAACGGCCGCCAGCAAGCCGACACCGGCACCAAGATGATCCACCTGGGCAAGAACACGCGCTCGCGCATCATTTCGAAGGGAATCAGCGCCGGTCATTCCTCGAACGCTTATCGCGGCCAAGTGTCGGCGCACGCAAAAGCCAGCGGCGCGCGGAACTTCACGCAATGCGACTCGCTGCTGATCGGCCAAAACTGCTCAGCGCATACGATTCCGTACGTGGAAGCCCGGACACCCGACGCGCAGTTCGAACACGAAGCGACAACGACGCGTCTCTCAGACGATCAGCTCTTCTATCTCCGCGCCCGCGGCATCCCCGAGGAAGAAGCGGTAGCGCTGCTCGTGAACGGCTTCGTTCGCGAGGTGCTGCAAAAATTGCCGATGGAGTTTGCGGTCGAAGCGCAGAAGCTGCTCGAAGTCAGCTTGGAGGGAAGCGTCGGATGAAGAAAGAGGAGCCGAAGACCGAATACTGGTTCGCGCGCCGCTTTCCGCTCAGCAGCCCGCGCCAGTCTCTTGCGCCAGTGCACTGGAAGGGCTGGGTGGTTGTTGCGGGCTTCATCGCCTGCATGCTCATCGGCGCCGGCGCGTTCGCTTGGTACGCGACGCACTTCGAGTTCGTGAAGGGCGCATTCCTGTTCGTGCTCGCTGCTTTCGTGGGCTCGTTGTGGTTCATCAGTGTCGCCCGCTTTCGTGGCGACCGTATTCGTTCGGTGAAAGACTATCGAGGGGGCAAACCCATTGTTTGACGTTCGCGATCTGCACGTTGCCGTTGGCGACACTGAGATCATCAAGGGGCTGACGCTGAGCGTCCCCGCCGGCGAGACGCATGCCATCATGGGCCCAAACGGCGCCGGCAAGTCGACACTGGCTTACGCGCTCTCGGGCCGCGACGGTTATGAAGTGAGGAGCGGGAGCGCTACGCTTGATGGCGCCGATCTGCTCGTACTCGAACCGGAAGAGCGTGCTGCGAAGGGGCTGTTCCTCTCGTTTCAATATCCGGTCGAAATCCCCGGGCTCTCCGCGATCGCCTTTCTCAAAGCGGCGCTCAACGCACAGCGCAAAGCGCGCGGTGAGGACCCGATGTCTGCGCCGCAATTGCTCAAGCTGCTGCGCGAGAAGGCGGCTGCGCTGAAGATCGACGAAGAGATGTTGAAGCGGCCGCTCAATGTCGGCTTCTCCGGCGGTGAAAAGAAGCGCTTCGAAGCGCTGCAAATGGCGGTGCTGCAGCCGCGCTTCGCCATCCTCGACGAAACGGACTCCGGTCTCGATATCGACGCGCTGAAGATCGTCGCCGAGAACGTGAATGCACTGCGCGCGCCGGATCGCGGAATGCTCGTGATCACGCACTACCAGCGGCTGCTCGACTACATCAAACCGGATCGCGTCCACATTTTGGCACGCGGCGCCATTGTCGCCAGCGGTGGCCCCGATCTCGCGCTCGAACTGGAGCGCGATGGCTACGACAAATATCTGAGGGCGGCGTGATCCAACTCGCCGACCTCCCGACGCGCCGTGACGAAGCGTGGAAGTACTCTGACCTCCGCGCGGCGATGGATGGCGTTGCGCTAGAGGCGCCGCGCGCAGCCAGCACGTTGTCACGAGGCGATGTGATTGGTGCGCTCGCCAGGCAAGTAGGCGAAGTGGAGTCGCTCGCGCTTAAAGCCGGCGAGACGCTTGTGCGTGTTGACCGCCCGGGCAAGGCATTCGCGCCGCGCTTCCTTGATGCAGAGGTCGCGGCAGGTGCGAATTTGGTCCGCATTGTGGTCCAAGAGGCAAGCGACACCGTTTCGCTTGACGCCGCTCATGTGCGAGTCGCGGTCGGTGGCGCGTTCCGTCAATTCGTGCTGGCAGAAGGCGGCAAGCTTGCTCGGGTCGAAACGCATGTGAGCGTCGACGGCGAAGGCGCCACGATCGAGCTCAATGGCGCATACCTCGCGAGCGCAGGTAAGCACGCAGACCTCACCTCCGTTATCACCCACAACGCGCCCGGCGTCGAAACGCGCCAGCTCATCAAAGGCGTCGCCGCAAAAGGCGGGCGCGGTGTGTTTCAGGGCAAGATCGTCGTCGAACGCGCAGCGCAGCAAACCGACGCGCGCCAGTATCATCACGGCATGTTGCTGGAAGCTGGCGCTGAGATTTTCGCCAAGCCGGAATTGCTGATCCACGCCGATGACGTCCAATGCGCGCACGGCAACACGGCGGGCGGTCTGGACGAAGTTGCCAAGTTTTACCTCCGCTCGCGCGGCGTGCCGGAAAAACAGGCGCGCGCGATGCTGATAGAAGCGTTCCTCGTCGGCGCGATCCCAGAAGGGCTGCCTGAGGCCATCGACACCGAACTGCGTGAGCGCATCGGCAAATGGCTGGAGGCGCACGCGTGAACGCGCCCCTCATCAAACGACCATTCGATGTTACACGCATCCGCGAGGACTTCCCGATCCTGTCGCGTGAAGTGAACGGGCGTCCGCTTGTGTATCTCGATAACGCTGCCAGCGCGCAGAAGCCTGAAGCGGTGATCGAAGCGATGGCCGCGGCGATGCGTGGGTCATACGCTAACGTCCACCGCGGTCTCCATACGCTTGCAAACGAGACGACGGCCGCCTTCGAAGCGGCGCGCGAAACCGTGGCGCGTTACATCAACGCAGCGCACGACGAGAGCATCGTCTTCACCAAGGGCGGCACGCAGGCGATCAACATCGTGGCCAACGGCGTGAACATTCAGCCGGGCGATGAGATCGTGCTTTCGGTAATGGAGCACCACTCCAACATCGTGCCGTGGCACTTCCTGCGCGAGCGCAAAGGCGCGGTGTTGAGGTGGCTCGACATCGATGATGACGGCGCAATTGATCTTGCTGCTCTCGACGCGCTGATCGGCCCGCGCACCAAGATGGTGGCGATCAGCCACATGTCGAACGTGCTCGGCGCGCGAACACCCGCAGCGGAGATCGTCCGTGTTGCGCACGCCAAGGGCGTGCCGGTGCTGATGGATGGTTGCCAGGCGGCGGTGCACGGCCGCGTCGATGTGCAAGCGCTCGGCGTCGATTTCTATGCCTTCACTGGCCACAAACTCTACGGCCCGACCGGCATCGGCGTGCTCTACGGCAAGCGCGAGCTACTCGCGCAATGGCCGCCGTTCGAGGGTGGCGGCGAGATGATCGACATCGTTGAGCGCGAGCGTGTGCTCTATAACGAACCGCCGCATCGCTTCGAAGCGGGCACGCCGCCGATTCTGGAGGCAATCGGGCTGAAGGCCGCGATTGATTGGTATGACGCGCAAGACCGCGCCGCGATTGAAGCGCATGAATCCATGCTGCGTGATTGCGCGATGGATGCCTTGCGCGGCCTGAACTGGGTGAAGCTACACGGCCTGTCACCGGATAAAGCCGCGATCATCGCGTTCAGTGTCGAAGGCGCACACCCGCACGATATCGCGCAGATTCTCGACCGCCAAGGCGTCGCCATTCGCGCGGGTCATCATTGTGCGCAGCCGCTGATGCAACGGCTCGGCGTCAGCGCCACGGCGCGGGCGAGCTTTGCGTGCTACAACACGGCCGAAGAGGTCGATTCATTCATCGAAGCGCTGCACAAAGCGCGCAAGTTGCTGAGCTAACGAGATGGACGGCGTCGCTCCCACCACATCCGCGATCCCGAAAGCGGAACTCGACCGGATCACCGACGATCTGGTGAGTCAGTTCAAGACCGTGTTCGACCCGGAAATCCCGGTTGATATTTACGAGCTCGGCCTCATCTACAAAGTCGATATTAATGACGAAGGCTTCGTCGATATCGAGATGACGCTGACTGCACCGGGCTGCCCCGTAGCTGGCGAAATGCCGGGCTGGGTGGAAGAGGCGGCGCGAAAGGTCAAAGGCGTCACCGGCGCGAAGGTAAATCTCGTGTTCGAGCCGCCGTGGACGACCGCACGCATGAGCGACGAAGCCAAGCTCGAACTGAATATGTTGTAGGCCATGTCGAGACGACCCAGACCCAAAGTCGTGACGCTGAGCGAAGCAGCGGCGGAGCGCGTGAAAGAGATTATCGCTGGCGGTCAAAAGCCGTACCTGCGCGTGGGCGTCACCAAGGGCGGCTGCGCCGGCATGGAATACGTCATGGAATACGCCGATGCGCCTGGACCGCTCGATGAAGTGGTCGAGGATCAGGACGTGCGCATCCTTGTGAAGGCCGACGCCGTGCTCTTTCTGCTGGGTTCGGTGATCGATTACGAGACAACGCGTCTCGCATCGCGCTTCGTGTTCCGCAATCCGAACGAGACCGACGCCTGCGGTTGCGGCGAAAGCGTCACCATCGAACCGGCGCAAGTCGAGAGCTAAGATGGCCGACAACAGCTTCCACGATTTCGTGCGCGAGTTGTTCGAAGGCTTAGGTCCAATCCAGATCAAACGCATGTTCGGCGGCGCAGGCGGCTACGCCGACGGCGTGATGTTCTTGCTGATCGCCGGCGATGTCATTCACCTCAAGGCGGATGATGCGCTCAAAGCCGAGCTACGCGAAGCGGGATCGGGTCCATTTATCTGGATTCCAGACAACGGCCCGCGCAAGGGCGACCAGGTCGAGATGGGCTATTGGCGCTTGCCCGAAAGCGCGCTCGACGATCCGGACGAAGCCGTGGTCTGGGGGAGAAAAGCACTCGCCGTTGCACGCGCGAAGAAAGCGCAAGCTAGGCCAAAGCCGAAGAAGCGTTAGCTCTTAAATATCCGGAATGCCGTCCTTATCGATGTCGCGCGCCTCGAGGGCCCAATCGGCATCGGGATCCTCAGGACTAATGCCGAACCATGAGGCAAGGGGTGTGTTCCGCCACTCTGTCGAGCCGCCGATGCCGACGAGTATCAAGGTTGACGGGATCAGCGCGGCGCTCAAGACGACCAAACCGAAAAAGCCCGGGGCAGCTTTGATCTCTGCCCAGCTTGCGCCGCGCAGCAAAAGCCCGATCACCTCGCCCAGCCACACCAATTCTTGCATGGCGCGAGCCTAACAGAACGCGGTTAAGAGCCTTTGAAATTCGGCGGGCGCTTCTGAAAGAACGCCTGCACGCCTTCGACGAAGTCTTCGGTGCGGCCAGCCAGACGTTGTGTCGTGCGCTCGTCGTGGAGCTGTTCGTTCCAATCCGCATCGAGCGAACGCCAAACCATCTGGCGGATCATGCCGAGCGTCTTGGTCGGGCCGTTCGAAAGTTCAGTGGCGATCGCCATCGCCGTCGGCATCAATTCAGCATCGGGCACGCACCGATTGATAAGGCCCCATTCGAGCGCCTTCGCAGCGGGTAGTTTCTCTCCAAGGAGCATCATCTCCATCGCCCGTGCCCGCGTCGCCATACGGGGCAGGTGATAGGTGGCGCTGCCATCAGGCACGAGACCGATGCGGCGGAAGGCTTGCAGGAAGTAGGCGCTCTCGCCTGCAACGATGATGTCGCCCAGCAGCGCGAATGAACAGCCAATGCCGGCCGCGGCGCCGTTCACAGCAGTAACGATCGGGATTGGCAATTCGCGCAGCTTGGTGACAAACGGATTGTAGGTCTGTTCGAGCCGGATGCCGAGATCGAGGCCGCCATCGTCAGACGTTGGCCGATCGCGACCAGCGAGATTGGCGCCCGAGGAAAAGCCACGGCCTTCGCCGGTCAGCACGATCGCGCGCGCTTCAGTGATCGCTTGATCGATAAACGCGTCGACCTCGGCGATCATCTCGGGTGCGATGGCGTTCAGCGTCGTTGGATCGGCCAGCGTGATGACCGCGACATTGCCGACGAGTTCGTATTTGGCCTTCGCCATGAGCGCACCTCCCGCGTCTTTCGACGGAGCTTAGCGAGCTTGGTTGCGGCTGGATATGCTGACGGAACGGCGCCTACGCGACGTAAAGCACCGGCGTTGCGTCGGTCGTCACTTGATTGCGGCCGTTGCGCTTGGACGAGTAGAGGCACGCATCGGCGCGTTCCAGCAGCCCTTGCGGTGTATCGCCGGCCTGCAGGCGTGCGATGCCCATCGATACCGTGACTTGGCCCAGATCCTCGTTGGTCGAGCGGCGGCGCAGCCGTTTGGCCTGGATGGCGCCACGCAGCGCCTCAGCCGTTTGCTGCGCCACGCGCAATGACACGCGAGGCATGATCATGGCGAATTCCTCGCCGCCATAGCGGGCGATGAGGAAGTCAGGTCGCGCGTGCGCCTGCATGGCGCTGGCGAGGAAGCGCAGGATCTGGTCGCCCGTGTGGTGACCCCAGGTGTCGTTGAAGCGCTTGAAATGGTCGATGTCGCACAAGACGAGGCAAAGTTCGCTGTGCTGTGCGCGCGCCTCTTCGAGACGCATCCGCAGCGTTTCGTCGAACATGCGGCGATTGGCGAGCCCGGTGAGGCTGTCGGTCAATGACTCGACGCGCACTGATTCCAAACTCGTCCGCAGCGTGTCGATCTCACGCGTTGAGCGTTGCAGCTGCTCGTTCAGCGTCTGATTGTGGTTGGCCATATCAAGCGTCGCAGCCGCAAGGCTCGAGACGATCTGGCGGATTTGATCGGGCGCGAGGCCGCGATTGAGATCCGTGGCGGCGGTTTCAAGGGTGCGGCCGTAGTCGCCGCTCTTCTCTTCCGCTTGTTTAAGAAAAGAGACGACGTGACCAAGGTCGCGTGCGATTTTTTCGCCAGCCAACACGATCTGCGCGGAAGCGCCGAGGCCGGTGAAGAACTTCTCGTAGACGTCAGCGTTGAACTCGCTGTTGAAGCCCTCGCCAGTCGCGATGCGCCCGTCGATCGCCTCGCGCAGCGACTGGTGGCGACCCAGGCGATAGTTCAGCCAAACCTCATAATTGGCGCTGCTCGGCGGCACGCCGTGTAGCCGCATCAAGTCCAGGGTCTCTTGAGCCACGGCTTCGCCACCGGGGCCCTGGAGGAGTGCGTCTTGCTCGGTCACGCGTTGCCGATCCAAAGAATCTGAAGTCACTGACGTTCGGACGCTACGGGGGTGAGTATGAGCGAGTGGTAAATTCGGAACCGTTGGGGGTAAAAATCGACGGCAAAAAAGGTAATTGCGCTTACGTCAGCGGCAGGGTTTAGGCTGCGCTAAAGTCAGGCTCCAGGGAGGAGACCCATGAACAAGCTCGTCGAACCGTCAGCCGAGGCGGCTAAAGCTCAGATGCAATCGGTTCTGGAACGACAAAAGCGCGCCAACGAGCGCAAAGGGCCGCCCAGCGCTTCCGTTCGCAAGGAGCGACTGACGCGCTGTATCAACCTCCTTCTGGAGCACAGAGACGAGTTCATCGAGGCGATACAGGCCGACTTCGGCGCGCGCTCGCGCGACATGTCGATGTTCACCGACATCGCCGCCGCCATTGGCCCGCTGAAGCTGGCGCGCTCCGAACTTGAGCATTGGATGAAACCGCAGAAGCGCAAGGTCTCGCCTGCAGCGCTCGCCGTGTTCGGCGCGAAGGCCGAGGTGCGCTACCAGCCGAAGGGTGTGGTCGGCGTCATCTCGCCGTGGAATTTCCCGGTGCAGCTCGCAATGGACGCAATCGCCGGCGCGTTCGCTGCGGGCAATTCGGTGATGCTGAAGCCGAGCGAGTTCACGCCGACGACGTCAGCATTGCTCGCGCAAACGATTGATCTCTACTTCGACGAAGAAGAGATCGCCGTGATCCTCGGCGGTCCGGAAGTCGGCGCCGCGTTTTCATCGCTGCCCTTCGATCACCTGATCTTTACGGGCGCGACCTCTGTTGGCCGTCACGTCATGCGGGCTGCCGCTGAGAACCTCGTGCCGGTGACGCTTGAACTCGGCGGCAAGTCGCCGGTGATCGTCAGCGACACGGCTGATATCGCCAAGACCGCTGCGCGCGTGATGTTTGGCAAGACGATGAACGCCGGCCAAATCTGCTTGGCGCCGGATTATGTGCTTGCGCCGAAGCAAAGCGTGGATGGCTTTGTCGCAGAGGCGAAAGCCTCCGTGACCAAGATGTTTCCGACGATCAAGGACAATGGCGATTACACCGCCATGATCAATCAACGTCACTTTGATCGCGTGAAGGGGCTCATCGCCGATGCGCGCGCGAAAGGCGCCGAGGTGATCGAGATCAATCCGGCTGGCGAAGATTTCAGCCAGCAAGAGCACCGCAAAATCCCGCCCACGCTCATCGTCGGCGCGACCGACGACATGACTGTGATGCAGGAGGAAATCTTCGGTCCGGTGCTGCCGATCCGCACTTACACTTCCCTCGACGGCGCGATCGCCGAGATCAACGCGCGCCCGCGTCCGCTGGCGCTCTATTATTTCGGCGAGGATGACGGCGAAAGCGAACGGCTGCTGACGCGCACGCATTCGGGCGGCGTGACGGTGAATGACGTGATCTTCCACTTCTCAATGGACGACCTGCCATTCGGCGGCGTCGGCGCATCCGGCATGGGCGCTTATCACGGACGTCGCGGCTTCGTGGAGTTCAGCCACGAGAAGGCGATCTATCGTCAGATCAAAGGCGAGTTGCTTGCAATGCTCCGCCCGCCATACGGCGAGACGTTCAGAAAGCAGATCGCAGCGCGGCTGAAGCCCTAAGGCTTATTTCCGCTTCAAGAACGCCGGCACATTGCTGCCGAAACCGGTCGTGCCCGGCTCTTCCTTCGGCAGAGCTGGCGGGCGCTTTTCTTGCTCGCGCTCGCGGTTGCGCGATGGTTCGCGCGGTTTCTGATCGCGGCGGGCTTCACGCGGCTTGGCCTCGCGTTGTTCGCTCGGCTCGCTTTGCTTCACCGGCTCCATCGCGGCATCGCCGCGTGAATCGTCGCGCTTCATGTAGCGCTCTTTCTTCTCGGAAAGACGCTTGGAGTGCTCGCGCTTCAACTCTTCAGCGCGACGGCCACGGCCGCCGCGATCGTTGGGATCGCCAATGGCTGCATCCGGCACGCCAGCGATCTCGGCCTTTTCGATCGCCTTGCCGATCAGCTTCTCGATGGCGTCGAGGCTCTTCTTGTCCGATGGGCCGACGAGCGTGAAGGAGGCGCCTTCGCGTCCCGCGCGGCCAGTGCGGCCGATGCGGTGGACGTAGTCGTCCGGCGTGCGCGGCGGTTCGTAATTGAAGACGTGGCTGACATCCGGAACGTCGAGACCGCGGGCCGCGACATCGGAGGCGACCAGGATTTTCAGTTCGCCGGAGCGGAAGCGATCAAGCGTCTTGGTGCGCTGTGATTGGTCAAGATCGCCGTGGATCGGCGCTGCGTCGTAGCCGTGACGCTTCAGCGAAAGGGCGACGACATCAACGTCGGTCTTGCGGTTGCAGAAAATGATGCCGTTTTTGATTTCGCAAGAGTCGATCACGGCGCGCAGAGCGGCGCGGCGCGTACGCGGATCGCTACCCGGCAATGCAATGATGCGCTGGGTGATCGTGCTCGCCGCCGTTGCCGGCCTCGAGACTTCGACGCGGAGCGGGTTCGACAGGAACTGATCGGTCAGGCGCGTGATTTCCGGCGGCATGGTGGCCGAGAAGAAGAGCGTCTGGCGCGTGAACGGCGTCAGTTTGAAAATGCGTTCGATGTCAGGGATGAAACCCATGTCGAGCATGCGGTCGGCTTCATCGACGACCATGACTTGCACGCCGGTCAGCAGCAGCTTGCCGCGTTCAAAGTGATCGAGCAAGCGGCCCGGCGTTGCGATCAGCACGTCGACGCCGCGCGCGAGCAGCGCGTCCTGATCGCCGAACGACACGCCGCCGATCAGCAGCGCTTTGGTGAGCTTTTGATACTTGCCGTATTTATCGAAGTTCTCGGCGACTTGCGCCGCGAGTTCGCGGGTCGGCTCGAGGATCAACGTGCGCGGCATGCGCGCACGCGATCTGCCCGAGGCCAGGATGTCGATCATCGGCAGCGTGAAGCTCGCCGTCTTGCCGGTGCCGGTTTGGGCGATGCCGAGAATGTCTCGGCCTTTCAGCACTTCGGGGATGGCCGCAGCCTGGATCGGCGTCGGCGTGTTGTAGCCAGTCTCCTTCACCGCGCGCAGCGTCGGTTCGGAGAGGCCGAGATCGTCGAAAGTGATGGAAGAAACGTGTGCAGGTTCAGCGCTTGCGGGCGCGGTATTCTCAGAGGTCATTCAATCTCACTTGGGGCCGCGCGAAATACGCGAGCCGCTTCATGTTGGCGCTCTCGGCCTCGCGTCTCCGGATTGAGGGGGCGGGCGTCTGAGCCGGGGCGAGCACGCCACGGGCGCGCACAACGGACAGCGCGCAGATGGGCGGATTTGGCCCGAAAGTCAATGTTTGAGCGGGATTTGCGCTTGGCGGGTGAGGGAAACCGGCGTTGAGAGACCTAAACGTCGATCTCATCCGCCACGAACTTTGCGTTCGCTTGAATGTAGTCGAACCTTTTCTCGGCTTTCTTGCCCATCAGCGTTTCGACCAAGTTCTCGAACGCCGGCAAGCCATCTTCATCCAGAACCACGCGCGCGAGGGTGCGCGTTTGCGGGTTCATGGTGGTGTCTTTCAGGTCCGCGGGCATCATTTCGCCGAGACCTTTGAAGCGGCTGATCTCGACGTTGCGGCCTTTGAACTGGCCGTTGAGCAGCGCTTCTTTGTGCGCATCATCGCGGGCGTAGATGCTCTCCTTGCCGGCGGTGATGCGATAGAGCGGCGGCATGGCGAGATACAAGCGCCCGGCGCGGATGAGCGCCGGCATCTGCTTGTGGAAGTAGGTGATCAGCAGCGATGCGATGTGGGCGCCGTCGACGTCGGCGTCGGTCATGATAACGACGCGCTCGTAGCGGAGATCATCCGTCTTGAACTTCGCGCCCATTTGTACGCCGAGCGCCAAAGCCAAGTCGGCGAGTTCTTGGTTGCCGCTCATCTTCTCGGCGCCAGCGCTGGCGACGTTCAAGATCTTGCCGCGCAGCGGCAGAATAGCTTGCGTCTCGCGATTTCGCGCTTGTTTGGCGGAGCCACCGGCGCTGTCGCCTTCGACCAGGAAGATTTCCGTGTCTTTCTCGCCCGCGCGTGAGCAATCGGCGAGCTTGCCAGGCAGGCGCAGTTTGCGCGTCGCACTCTGGCGGGAGACTTCCTTCTCCTTGCGCCGGCGCATGCGGTCTTCAGCTTGCTGAATGCACCATTCGAGCAGGCGATTGGCTTCTTGCGTGTTCGCGCCCAGCCAGTGATCGAACGGATCGCGCACCGCTTGTTCGACGATCTTGGCGGCTTCGGTTGAAACCAAGCGGCCTTTGGTTTGGCCTTCGAACTGCGGCTCGCGAATGAAGACGGAGACGAGGCCGGCGCCCGTGTTCATCACGTCTTCTTGCGTGATGACGGAAGCCTTCTTGTTGTTGCGCAGCTCAGCGTAGGCGCGCAGGCCCTTGGCGATTGCGGCGCGGAAGCCCGCTTCATGGAAGCCGCCGTCAGGTGTGTAGACGGTGTTGCAATAGGAACGGAGGAAGCCATCGGCTTCGCCGAAGCCATCGCTCACCCACGTGATTGCCCACTCGACGCGGCCGTGCGGGCCGTCCTTCTCAGTCTTGCCGGAGAACGGCTCGGTGACGACGGCACGCTTGGATTTGGTGAGTTCACCGAGAAAGTCGGCGAGGCCGTTTGGGAAGTGAAGGATCGCTTCGGCTGGCGTGTCGTCAGTGATGAGCTTGGGGTCGACCTTCCAGCGAATTTGCGTGCCGCGTTGGAGGTAGGCTTTCGAGCGCGCCATCTGGAAGAGGCGCGCAGGTTTGAAGGCCGCGCCCTTGCCGAAGATGTCGGCGTCCGGATGGAAGCGCACGGTCGTGCCGCGGCGATTGTGCGCGGGGCCGACCTCGATGAGCTTCGACGTCGGCGTGCCGCGAGAGAAGGTCTGGCGATAGAGTTTGCGATCGCGGGCGACTTCGACTTCGACTTTGTCGGAGAGCGCGTTGACGACCGAAACGCCGACGCCGTGCAGACCACCGCTCGTGTGATAAACCTTCCCCGAGAACTTTCCGCCCGCGTGCAGCACCGTCATGATGATTTCGAGCGCGGACTTTTTCGGAAACTTCGGGTGCGGGTCGATCGGCATACCGCGGCCGTTATCAGTGACGCGCAACGTGCCATCGGTTTCGAGCTCAACTTCGATGCGATCAGCAAAGCCTGCGACCGCTTCGTCCATCGAGTTGTCGAGCACTTCGGCGAACAGATGGTGCAGCGCGCGCTCGTCAACGCCGCCAATATACATACCCGGCCGCTTGCGCACCGGTTCGAGCCCTTCGAGGACTTCGATATCTTTCGCGGTGTAGCCGCCGCTCGCGGTGGGTGGCGGCTCGCTTGAGCCGAACAAGTTTTCGCCCCAAAGCTCATCGCCTTGTGCTGCTGCAGAATTCTTCTGAGAGGCCATGACGGTTCCTTAAGGCGCTTCGCCACCTTTCAGCAACGATGTCGCGCGGCCCAGCACTGCACCAGAAGCCGGTATCCGTGGAGTAAACGCGTCTTGCGGGCGAATTAAGTGGTTTTGGCGCAACGGAAATTCATTGCATCCGGGAAATGGCAGTTTTGGGAGAAACATCGCCCAAGTCTCGCCGTTCGCACCTCGTCAAACGAGCGCCATGGGGCGCACTCGAGAACGAGGAGACAATCTCACATGAAGAAATTTGCATTGGCCGCCGCCGTGGCCGCCGCGACGATGTTGGCTGTTCCGGCCAGCGCGCATGCGCAGAACTGGTACGCTGGCGCGGGCTACACCAATTTCGACGCCGAAGGCGCCGACATTGACGCCGTGACGGGCCGCTTGGGCTATCGCTTGAGCCCGAACTTCGCGGTTGAAGGTGAAGCTTCGACGGGTCTCGGCGACGATGACGGTGTCGACCTCAATCACAATGCGGGCCTTTACGCTGTAGGCATTCTGCCGCTTGGCGAACGCTTCGATTTGCACGGCCGCGTCGGCTACCAAACCACCGAAGTCGGAACGCCGATCGGTGATTTCGATGACCAGGGCATTGCCTACGGCGCCGGCGCTACCTGGCGTGTGACCCCTGGCTTTGGCATTCGCGGCGACTGGACGCGCATGGAGGGTGACGACGAGACGGAAGCCGATGCGCTTTCCATTGGCGGCGTCGTGAACTTCTAAAGTTCGCAACCGAGCACAAAAGAAGCGGGCCGGAGAGCGATCTCCGGCCCGCGACTTTAGCAGCGTTCGAACGCAGCGCAGTTAGGCCTTGTAGTACATGTCGAATTCCACCGGGTGCGGGTGGGTTTCAAAGCGGTCGAGCTCTTCCTTCTTCAGATCGATGTAGGCATCGATCAGATCGTCGCTCATCACGCCGCCCTTCAGCAGGAAGTCGCGGTCGGCGTCGAGCGAGGTCAACGCTTGGCGCAAGCTCGAGCAAACGGTCGGCACGTCCTTCAGTTCTTCCGGCGGCAGGTCGTAGAGGTTCTTATCGAGCGGCTCGCCGGGATGGATCTTCTTCTCGATGCCGTCGAGACCGGCCATCAGCAGCGCGACGTATGTCAGGTACATGTTGCCGGCCGGATCGGGGAAGCGGACTTCCACGCGCTTGGCTTTTGCGCCGGTGCCGTGCGGAATGCGGCAAGACGCAGAGCGGTTGCGCGCCGAGTAGGCGAGCAACACTGGCGCTTCGTAGCCAGGCACAAGGCGCTTGTATGAATTGGTCGTTGAGTTCGCGAACGCGTTGATGGCGCGCGCGTGCTTGATGACGCCGCCAATGTAGTAGAGGCAGTTTTCGCTGAGATCGGCGTAACGATCGCCGGCGAAGGTGTTGTTGCCGCCCTTCCAGATCGACATGTGGACGTGCATGCCCGAGCCGTTGTCCTTGTAATAAGGCTTCGGCATGAAGGTCGCGGACTTGCCGTACGATGCAGCCACTTGGTGGATGATGTACTTATACATGTTCATGTTGTCGGCCATCGTGACCAGCGTGTTGAACTTGAGGCCAAGTTCGTGCTGCGCGGGCGCGACTTCATGGTGATGCTTCTCGGGGTTCATGCCGAGTTGGCCCATGATCTCCAGCATTTCACCGCGCATGTCTTGCAGTGAATCGATCGGCGGCACCGGGAAGTAGCCACCCTTCGGGCCTGGACGGTGCCCGAGGTTGCCGCCCTCGTATGGCTTGTTGGTGTTGAACGGCAGTTCCGTGGAGTCGAAAGAATAGCCAGTGTTGTGCGGATCGGTGGACCAGCGCACGTCATCGAAAACGAAGAACTCAGCTTCCGGGCCGAAATAGGCGACGTCACCGGCGCCCGAAGACTTCACATAGGCTTCCGCCTTCTTCGCGATCGAACGCGGGCAGCGCGAATAGGGTTGCAGCGTGCCGGGCTCGAGAATGTCGCAGAACATGGCGAGCGTGGTTTGCTGATAGAACGGGTCGATGTGCGCGCCTTTGGGGTCAGGGCGCATGACCATGTCGCTCTCGTTGATCGCCTTCCAACCGGCGATGGAGGAGCCGTCAAACATCGTGCCTTCGGTGAAGATGTCTTTGTCGATCATCGACACGTCGAAGGTGACGTGTTGCATCTTGCCGCGCAGGTCGTTGAATCGAAGGTCGACGAACTGGACTTCTTTGTCCTTAATCAGCTTCAGAACTTCGTCTGACATCGGAAACTCCCCCGAGTTTTATGTTGCGTTTGTAAGCGGCGTTCGGCGTCTCGGTCCGCCAAAGCCGCTTAGAATCGATTGTCGTTGGCGGCGATCAGACTGCCGCTTGGCCGGTTTCGCCAGTGCGGATGCGCACCACGTTGTGGACGTCCAACACGAAAATCTTGCCGTCGCCGATCTTGCCGGTTTTGGCGGCCTTTTGGATGGCTTCAAGCGCGGCCTCGACCTGGTCGTCGCCGACGACCACTTCGACTTTGAGTTTCGGTAGAAAATCAACGACGTACTCCGCGCCGCGATAGAGTTCTGTGTGGCCCTTTTGGCGTCCGAAGCCCTTGGCCTCGACCACTGTCATGCCCTGGAGCCCAATCTCCTGGAGCGCCTCTTTCACGTCATCCAGTTTGAACGGCTTGATGATCGCCTCGATCTTTTTCATCGGAGCACCCCTTTTGTTTGCGCGCCTGTTGGCGGCGGTTTGGACGCGGGGGCGCGAGTCTGGAAGGTGGCCGAGGAGTTGGTGCTGTGAGTGGCGCGCGGGCGCCTCCTTGTTGGGCGCCGGGCGCCTAATCATTCGGCTGGCGCGGCGCGGAGGCGGGCTTAAGTTGAAGCGATGCCTCGTTTGTTTCTGATCCGACACGCCGAACCCGCAGCCAGCTGGGGCGGCAGCGACCACGATCCGGGATTGACCGAACGCGGCAGAGCGCAGGCGGAAGGAGCGGCGCGCGCGTTGGCGGATTTGGGTCGCTTGGAGGCGATCAGCTCGCCGATGCGGCGTTGCCAGGAGACGGCTGCGCCTTTTGCTAAGCTTACGCGGCAATCGGCATTCCTAGAGCAAGCTGTGAGCGAGGTCGTCGCGCCCGACGGCGTCACCGATCGGCCGGCTTGGTTGCGCGCAAATTTTCCGTGGGACGAGGGCGTGGCGCGCCGGAGATGGAGCGATGTCGATCCCGCCTTGCGTGCTTGGCGCGTGAATGCTGTCGATGCGATGAGTGTAGTGCAACGAGACGTCGCTGTGTTTTCGCACTTCATTGCAATCAACGCGATTGTCAGCGCTGCGATGGAGAGCGACGAGACGATTGTGTTCCGCCCTGGCCACGCCTCGATTACCGAACTCGCGCTCGATGGCGGCAAGCTGCGCGTGGTGAGGCTCGGCGCCGACATGCAATCGGCCGATGTTCGATGAGCCGCGAGATCATCACAGTCGAGCAGATGCGCGCCATAGATAGTGCGTCGGCGGAAGCGGGCGTGGCGACGCGGACGTTGATGGAGAATGCCGGCCGCGCCTTGGCCGAAGCGATCGCTGCGCGTTTCTCGCCGCGCCCGACCGCTGTGTTGTGCGGCCCTGGAAACAATGGCGGCGATGGCTGGGTTGCTGCGCGGCATCTCGCGGCGCTTGGCTGGCCGGTGTGGGTGGAGACATTGGTTGCGCGCGGTACGCTGCGTGGTGACGCCGCTGACGCAGCCTCTGCTTGGAAAGGAGACGTGCGCGAAATCGGCGCCGACGCGTCGCGCGCTGAGCTTTTCGTCGATGCGTTGTTCGGTGCGGGACTGTCGAAGCCGCTGAGCGGCGCCTGCGCGCGTTTCGCTGATTTTTCAATGCAAGCGCCCGAACGCGTTGTGGCTGTTGATGTGCCGAGCGGATTGCTTGGCGATAGCGGCGCGCCGATCGGCGATGCGTGCGTGTTTGCAGGATTGACGGTGACGTTCGTGCGCAAGAAGCCGGCGCACGTTTTGATGCCTGGGCGCGGCTATTGCGGCGAAATTGTTGTCGCCGACATCGGCGCGCCGGCGGCCGTGATCGCTGCACAGGGCGTAGAGCTTTGGGAGAATGAACCGAGCCTATGGTCGCTGCCGTGGCCGGATGCTGACGCACACAAGTACGAACGCGGACATGTCATGGTCGCAAGCGGCGGACACGCGCGCACAGGCGCTGCGCGTTTGGCGGCACGCGCAGCGCTGCGCGCTGGCGCAGGCGCGGTGACGCTGCTCTCACCGTCCGATGCGATGCACGAAAACGCCGCGCAAGTCACCGCGATCATGTTGCGTGAAGCTGCGGACGAAGCGGCGTTTGCCGATGCAGCGCGTAGCGCGCGCGCGTTGGTGATTGGCCCTGCCTTCGGCACGAGCGACGCGCACTACAAGCTTTTGCTCGCTGCAATCGAGGCAGCGGAGCGCGCGCCGCTCGTTCTCGATGCGGACGCGATCACGCTGCTTGCGCCAATGACGCACGGTCTGACCGATCGCGATGTGATGACGCCGCATGTCGGCGAGTTTCGCCGCGCGTTTCCAGGAATTTGGAGTGCGTCCGACAATCGTATCGACGCGGCGCGCGCAGCGGCTGCCTACGCGCGATGTGTCGTGTTGCTCAAAGGCGCCGACACAGTCATCGCTGCGCCAGACGGACGCGCCATCGTCAACACGACGGGGTCAGCGTTTCTCGCAACCGCAGGTTCAGGCGATGTATTGGCGGGGTTGATCGCCGGTTTGATCGCGCAGGGCATGGCGAGCTTCGAGGCGGCAGCGGCCGGCGCTTGGCTGCATGGCAAGCTCGGCGAAGGGCTCGGGGCCGGCCTCATTGCTGAGGATCTGGCGGACTTTTTGCCGAATGTACTCAATGAGTTAGCGCCGCAGGCGTGGAAGCGGCGGGACTGATGCGGCTTCCGCGCTAGGTCGGAACTAGGTTTTGGGTTAACGCTTAGAGCTTGGGGACGTCAGTTTCGAGCAGGGGTCGGACGAAATGGTTTGGTGGTGGTGGATTATTCCGGGCGTCGTGGCCGTGCTCGGCCTCGCGGTCGCGCTCTCGGGCCTCGGCTGGATGTTCCGCGGCCGGCCGTTCAAAGGCGGGCGTGGCGTGCTGGGTGGCGGCGGCGTGCTTGCCATTGGCGGCGTGATCGCGCTCATCGGCCTGAACATTCAGACCTATCACCGCTTGGGTGAAGCGCAGCGCCAAGTCGCGACCATCAGCTTCGAGCAAGTCCCGAACACTGAGCGCACCTACAACGTCACGCTGACCGAGATCGTCGATGGCGCGCCGGGCGAAACGCACACGTTTCAAGCCACTGGCGACGACTGGATGATCTCCTCGCGCGTGATCCGTTGGCACTCGATGGCCACCGTTCTTGGCCTCGACGCGCAATATCGCCTCGACCGTTTTGACAGCCGTTACCGCGATATCGCGACCGCGCAGACAACGCCGCCGTCGGTTTATGACCTTCGCCCGGCGCGCCGGACCGGCGTGGATTTCCTGCCGATCGTGCAGGCTGTGGGCGACACGGTCCCGCTGGTCGACACGCCGGAACACGGCCAGGCCGTCTATTGGCCGATGGCGGATGGCGCGGCTTATCGCATCGACATCACCGCGCAGGGCCAGCTCTTGCCAGATGAGGTCAATGAGGCCGCCGCCGAAGCTGTTGCGCGTTGGGGCACGACGCGGGTCGAGCAGTCAGCGCCGCCGGCCGAGTGAGGCCGCGCGAGCGGTGGGCTGTAGCCAGGCGCCCGAACAGAAATCTGCTTTGCGGCCACGCCAGGGCTGCGCGAGCCCGCGCGCGATGAGCCTTTCGCCGAGATCGACGCCGTCGATCTCGATGCGGGCAACGATGCGGCCATAGCGGTCGCGCCGGCCGGTCGCGTGCGCCTCAACCTGGCGCGCCTGGGCGATCCAGGCCTCGACATAGGCTGAAGCGGCCTCCGCTAGGACGCGTTCTTCGAGACATCCGGAGCGCGATCCGCGCTCCGGCGCGTCAATGTTTTCAACGCGATAGCGCTCGCCCTGGGCGTCGCGGAGGGTGTCTCCGTCGATCGCTTGCGGTTGCGAAAGCAGCACGGCGAACGCCAGCAGAATCTGCATGACGCCGAGCGTAACACGCAAAGGTTGCAATACAACCGGAGCGCGCAATGGTGGTGCGGACGGCGGGAGTCGAACCCGCACGCCTTGCGGCGCTGGAACCTAAATCCAGTGCGTCTGCCAGTTCCGCCACGTCCGCGATTGGAGCGCCCGTTTAGAGGGCTCCGGGCCCTGGGTAAATGGCGCTGAAACGCCGCTGGCAGCGCGTGGACAGGGTAGGGCGCCCATGCCATAAGCCCGCGCTTCTTTTACATCCGTGCGCGGCAGAGCTTTTGCAGCGCGCCAAGCCTTATGTCGAAAGCCCAACCTATGCAGCTCACCGAGCGCCGTTCCGAAGGTCTCTTGCGCGTTTACGAAGTCGTCGTGCCCAAGGCCGACCTGCAGCAGAAGCTCAACGCCAAGATCGCCGAAGTGCAGCCGCGCGTGCGCATTAACGGCTTCCGTCCGGGCAAGGTGCCGGCGGCGCACATCCGCAAAGTTTACGGCCAGTCGATGATGCAGGACATCATCAATGAGGCGGTTCAAAAGTCGACGCGCGAAAGCCTCGATAACATCCGCGCCGCGTCGCAGCCCGAGCTCGACGTGAAGAGCGACATGACGAAAGTCATGGCCGGCGATTCCGATCTGCAGTTCGAACTGACGCTCGAAGTGATGCCGGACTTCGAGCCGGTCGATCTGAAGAAGATCGCGATCACGCGCCCGCAGACCGCGGTGAGCGACGAGCAAGTCGAAGAGCAGCTGAAGGAATTGGCGACGGCGCAACGCGGTTTTGAAGACAAAACCGGCGCAGCGGCCGAAGGCGATGAACTCAACATCGACTTCCTCGGCAAGCTCGATGGTGAAGCGTTCGATGGCGGCGCAGCGCAAGGCGCGCGCTTGGTCATCGGCTCCAAGCAATTCATCCCAGGCTTCGAAGAGCAACTTGTCGGCGCGAAGGCCGGCGAAGAGCGCCTGCTGAACGTCACGTTCCCGGCCGACTATCCGGCGAAGAATTTGGCGGGCAAGGAAGCCACCTTCGAGACCAAAGTGAACGCCGTTCGCCAGCCGAAGCAGGGCGATCCGGATGATGCTTGGGCGAAGGATCTGGGCTTCGACGATCTGAAAGCCGTGAAGGACGCGCTGCGTCAGCGCATCGAAATGCAGCACAGCCAACAATCGCGCATCAAAGCAAAGCGCGCTCTGTTCGATCAGTTCGACGAGACGCACGATTTCGAACTGCCGCCGCGCATGGTCGACGCCGAGTTCAATCAGATTTGGCGTCAAGTCGAAGAAGACCGTACGCAAGGCCGCGCCGATCCGTCGGATGAAGGCAAGAGCGACGACGACCTGAAGGCCGAGTATCGCAACATCGCCGAGCGCCGCGTGCGCCTTGGCCTGCTGCTCGCTGAGATCGGTCGCCGTCACAAGATCGAGGTCACGGACGAAGAAGTGGCGCGCGCCATCTCGGTCCAAGCCCGCGACTTCCCCGGCCAAGAACGCCAAGTGTTCGAGGCCTACCAACGCAATCCGGGCATGCTGGCCCAGATCCGTGCGCCGCTCTACGAAGAGAAGGTCGTCGATTACGTCATGGAGCTGGTGAAGGTCACCAACCAGGATGTGAGCCGCGACGAGCTTTTTGCGGAAGATGAACCGCCGGTCGCAAAACCGAAAAAGACTAAGAAAGCCAAGGGCGAGTAAGCCCGAGGCGGATTTGTTAACCGGCCTCGCGCAGTGCTGAGGGCTTGCGGGGGCCGGTCAAGCGTCAAATATGACGAGCGCGCCGGGACCTGATTCCGGATGCATTCCCGAAAGGTCGCCATGTCCACGTTCGATCCGATCGCCCGTTACGCCAACCTCGTCCCGATGGTGGTCGAGCAAACCAGCCGCGGCGAACGCGCCTTCGATATTTTCTCGCGCCTCCTGAAGGAGCGCATCATCTTCGTCACCGGCGGCGTTGAGGATGGTCTGGCGAGCTTGGTCACCGCACAGCTTCTCTTCTTGGAGTCCGAGAACCCGAAGCGCGAAATCGCCATGTACATCAATAGCCCGGGCGGCATCGTCACCTCCGGCCTCGCGATCTACGACACCATGCAATACATCCGCAGCCCGGTCAGCACGGTCTGCATCGGTCAAGCCGCGTCGATGGGCTCGCTGTTGCTGGCTTCGGGTGAGCCTGGCCTGCGCATCGCGCTGCCGAATGCGCGCGTCATGGTGCATCAGCCGTCAGGCGGTTTCCGGGGCCAGGCCTCGGATATTGAACGCCACGCAGAGGACATCATCGCCACCAAGCGCCGCTTGAACGAGATTTATGTGCGCCACACTGGCCAGCCGTATGAGCGGGTCGAAAAGACGCTCGACCGCGATCACTTCATGACCGCGGAAGAAGCCCGTGCGTTCGGCATCGTCGACCGTGTTTACGAAAAACGCGAACTGCCGGAAGGCGGGCTGACTGGCGCCGCCTAAGTTCCGCCGCGTTTGAGCGGCGAACGGCATCTGTCGAAGGCAAGCGGCTCTGGTCGCTTTTCTTATTGATATTCGATACGGTCACCCTCACATACGCGTGTGAGGAGACGCCTGATGTCACTGAAGCATGCACTCGCCGCCCTGACCTGCCTGACGCTCGTGCCGATGGCGCTGGCATCCAACGCGATGGCCCAGGAGAGCCCCCCCGAAGAAGAGGTCGTCGTCCGCGCCGAGGGCGTGGAGGAGGCCGTCCGGGCGTTCGTGGGCGCGGTTACAGTTGAGGCCGGACGCACTGACCAGATCGCGGTTTGGGACGGTCGGCTCTGCATCGGCGTGATGGGCATGCGCGGGCCGCAGGCGCAGGCGGTGATTGATCGCATCGCGACGCGTGCCGATGCGCTGAGCATCGATCTCGGTGAACCGGGATGCCCGCCGAATTTGCTCATCATCTTCACCACGGATTCCGATGCTGTGGCGCGCGTTCTGGTTGAAGAATATCGCCGCGCATTGGCTTACTATTCCAGCGAGGGCACCACGCGCGGGCGGACCGCTCTGGACGATTTCGCCGAAACCCCGCGTCCGGTACGTTGGTGGCACGTCTCGGCAGCGGCTGATGAGACCGGCTCTGTCGCGGTGCGACGTGGCATCGGCGGTCCACCGATGGTCCGCACCGCAGCCGGCGGCTCTCGGATCGAGAATCCGACGCAGCAAGTGTTCACGCGCGCGATCATCGTGGTCGACTCGACGCGGGTGGCCGGCATGCGCGTAGATTCGCTCGCTGACTATGTTTCGATGGCCGCCTTGGCCCAACTCGATCCGGCGGCTGATACCTCGGCATACCCGACTATCCTCAACGCTTTTAGCAATGGATCGCCAGGCAACGTCCCACTCGCTCTGACCGAATGGGATTTGGCCTATCTGGAAGGGCTCTACACGTCGGACTCCAACCGTGACGCCAACTTCCAGCGCAGCGCAATTCAGCGCTCAGTGCGCAACGCGGGTGAATAAACTCCCGCAACAGGAGGTGGCGTGACAGGTGGGAAGGTGGCGCCGACATTGACCGGTGACTAGCTGGCTCAGCTCTGCGGCAAGGAGAAAAATCCATGGCGCTGAAGCATGCCCTTGTCGCCTTCGCCTGCCTGGCGGTCGCCCAGGCGACCGCGTTGGTTTCGGGGCGGGTCGCCGGGCAACGCGATGTCGCTTACCGACTGAGACATCGCCTATTTGCAGGGGCTCTACAACGAACCGGCCAATCGGACCGCCAGCATCCAGCAGGGCCGCGTTCAGCGAGCCATGGTGGATGGGCCGGACTAGCAGCCGCGGACGCCATCGCGGGCTTGAACCCGGCTCGATTTGGGGCCATGTCCGGTCACTCAGGGATGCCCCAGGTGGGTTATGAGAACTGAGCGGCGCCCAAAAAGCCGCCTTTATCCACTGGCTGGCCTGAGGAGCGGCGCTCCGGGCGGTCATTGCGGCCCCATCCTTGCTATGATCGAATAGACCCTGCCTCTGGTGGTGGGGTTGGTGAACGCTTTTGAAAGGGATCGCAGTCCAGCATCTGTGACGGAGGGGTGTCAGCGGGGGTCTTACGGCTGCCGTTTTCCCTAACTATCGAGAGGCTTGGGGGCATTCCCTCGAAGGATCGCTAATGAGCAAAGGCGCCACAGGCGGAGAGTCGAAAAACACTCTCTACTGTTCATTCTGCGGCAAGAGCCAGCATGAGGTCCGCAAGCTGATTGCGGGCCCGACCGTGTTCATCTGCGATGAGTGCGTTGAGCTCTGCATGGACATCATCCGGGAGGAGCACAAAACTTCTCTCGTGAAGTCGAAGGAAGGCGTGCCGTCTCCGAAGGAGATCAAGGGCGTCCTCGACGACTACGTTGTCGGCCAAGATCACGCCAAGCGCGTGCTCTCCGTCGCCGTTCACAATCACTATAAGCGCCTGAACCACGCCTCGAAGAATGGCGATGTCGAGCTGGCGAAGTCGAACATTCTGCTGATCGGCCCGACCGGCTGCGGCAAGACTCTGCTCGCCCAAACGCTGGCGCGCATCATCGACGTGCCGTTCACGATGGCGGACGCAACGACGCTGACCGAAGCCGGTTATGTCGGTGAAGACGTCGAGAACATCATTCTGAAATTGCTGCAGGCCGCGGACTACAATGTCGAGCGCGCGCAGCGCGGCATCGTCTACATCGACGAAGTCGATAAGATTTCGCGCAAATCCGATAACCCTTCGATCACCCGCGACGTCTCGGGCGAGGGCGTGCAGCAAGCGCTGCTGAAGATCATGGAAGGCACGGTTGCCAGCGTTCCTCCGCAAGGCGGCCGCAAGCATCCGCAGCAAGAATTCCTGCAAGTCGATACGACGAACATTCTGTTCATCTGCGGCGGCGCGTTTGCTGGTCTCGATAAGATCATCAGCCAACGTGGCCGTGGTACGTCGATCGGCTTCGGCGCGACCGTGAGCGCCGAGGAAGATCGCCGCACCGGCGAGATTCTCCGCCAGATCGAGCCGGACGATTTGTTGAAGTTCGGCCTGATCCCGGAATTCGTCGGTCGCTTGCCAGTTCTGGCGACGTTGGAAGATCTCGACGAGCCTGCGCTGATCACCATCCTCACCGAGCCGAAGAACGCTCTGGTGAAGCAGTACCAGCGCATGTTTGAAATGGAGAACGTGCGGCTGTCGTTCCCGGCAGACGCGCTTTCGGCTATCGCCCGCAAGGCAATCGCCCGCAAGACAGGCGCGCGTGGTTTGCGCTCGATCCTCGAGGGCATTCTGCTCGACACGATGTTCGAACTGCCCTCGATGCGCAGTGTTGAAGAAGTCGTGGTTTCGGCCGACGTCGTTGAAGGCCGCGCCAAGCCGCTGCAGATCCATTCGGCGGAACGCCGCGATGGCTCGACGGGCGCCGCGAGCTAAGCGTCAAACGCATTTCAGTTGTTGAAGAACATCCCTTCCCGTAAGCGGGGAGGGATGTTTTTTCGTGCGCTTTTTCTCGGTTTTCTCGCAGTTCTGGTCGCAGCGTGCGCGAGCGCGCCGGCCGCGCCCGAGCGTGCGGCGCAAGCGATCGCGATCGAAACTGCGCTTGCGCCGGTCACGCTGAGCGATGGCGAAACGCTGACACTCACGCTCAGCCAATGGATGGAGGCGCTCTCCATTCCGGGCGTGAGCGTCGCTGTGATCGACGATTACGAGATCGAGTGGGCCGAAGGTTTCGGTGTCGCTGACATCGAAACCCGCGCACCGATGACGCGCGATAGCATCTTGCAAGCCGGCTCAATCGCAAAACCAGTGGCCGCGATGGCGGCGATGCGCATGGTGGAGCAGGGCGCGCTCTCGCTCGATGGCGACATCAATCAATCACTGGCGACATGGCGCGTGCCCGCAAGCGAACTCGCGCCTCAATCGGTGACGTTGCGCCAGTTGTTGTCGCACACTTCAGGCATCACGCCGGCGGGGTTCCAGGGCTACGCGCCAGGTGCGCCGGTTCCGACACTCACGCAGATTCTAGACGGGGCGCCACCGGCGAACTCTCCACCGGCGCTTGTGCAGCAACGTCCTGGCGAAGCGATGCAGTACAGCGGCTTGGCCTACACGATCGTGCAGGCCGCGATGATTGACCGTTCCGGTCGCGCGTTTCCTGCGCTGATGCGTGAGAGCGTGTTCACGCCGCTCGGCATGGCGAGCTCCTCATACGAACAGCCACTCCCAGCAGCGCTCGCGCGTCGCGTTGCGAGCGGGCACACGTTCGACGGCAGTTTGCTTGAAGGTCGCTACCGCCTGCATCCCGAGATGGCCGCGGCCGGCTTGTGGACGACGCCGAGTGATCTCGCGCGCGTCGCGATCGAGATGTCGCTGGCGCGGCAAGGGCGCTCGACTCGTGTGTTCTCGCAAAGCACTGCGGAAGCGATGCTCACCGAAGAGATGGATGGCGCAGCACTCGGTTGGATGGTCGGAACCGACGGGATGTTCTGGCACAATGGCGGAACCGAAGGCTTCCGCGCGCACATGCGAATGTTCAGCCCGAGCGGTGACGGCATCGTCATCCTCAGCAATTCCGACAACGGCCACGATCTGCTCGCGCCGATCACCAACGCGGTGGCTTCCGCGAACGGCTGGACGCTCTCGCCACGCATCGTTCAGCCGTCTGTGCTTGTGCGCCTGATCTCAAGCCAACGCGGCGTGGAACGCGCACTCCGCGAATACGCGTGGCTGCGAGAGCATCGTTCCGAGTTGCGTTTCAATCCGGGCGATCTGAACGGCTGGGGATATGCGCTGTTGAAACAAGCGCGCGTAACCGACGCGATCACGGTGTTCACGGCAAATGTGAGCTACTACCGGGAAAACGGTTACGCCTACGATAGCTTGGGCGAGGCGTATTTCGTTGCGGGCGACCGCGAAAACGCGATCCGAAACTATCGCCGCAGCCTCGAGCTCGCGCCTGACAACGACAACGCGCGGGAATACTTGACCCGCCTTGAAGCACAGCCGAACTGATCCCAGATAGCGTTCCGCCTAGCCCGTTTCGGTACCGTTTCCGTAAGCGGCAAGCTGAACTCAAACTGAACATTAGGACGAATCGTCCGGTTCTTGGCGCGTGAGGCGCGGGAACACTGTGCATTCCGCCTACCTCCACAGCGCCAGTCGGCGTTGCACTTGAAGGAAGGGCCGAACGCTTCCACATTTTCATTCGTTAATGGCGTGGGCGCTGGGTTTTCCGGGCTTCAACGCCAAAGGAGCTAAAGATGGCCGAGAGCCGCGTTCTTCCTGTCCTGCCGCTGCGCGACATCGTCGTTTATCCGAAGATGGCGGCGCCACTGTTTGTGGGCCGTGAGAAATCCGTGCGCGCGCTCGATGAGGTGATGAAGAAGGACAAGCAGATTCTTCTCGCTGCTCAGATCGACGCGTCGGAAGATGAACCGACGACGGATCGCATTTTCAAGATCGGCACGGTCGCGACTGTGGTGCAGTTGCTCAAGCTGCCTGACGGCACGGTGCGTGTGCTGGTTGAAGGTGGCTATCGCGCGCGCATCACCGAGTTCACTGAGAACGAAGGCTACTTCGAAGCTGAGATCGAAGAAGTCGCTGAAGAAAATGAAGACACGCCGGAATCGCGTGCGATCGCGCGCGCGGTGATCGATCAGTGGGACAATTACGTGAAGATGTCCCGCAAGGCGCAGCCTGAGGTGCATCAAGCGATCGCGCAAATCACCGAGCCGTCACGCTTGGCAGATACGATCGCGGGCCAACTCAGCATCAAGATTCCGGACAAGCAGGCGCTGCTTGAGCTGACGGACGTCACCCAACGTCTCGAGCGCATCATGTCGCTGATCGAAGGCGAGGTCTCGATGCTCCAAGTCGAGCGCAAGATCCGCAATCGCGTGAAGCGTCAGATGGAGAAGACGCAGCGCGAGTATTATCTGAATGAGCAGATGAAGGCGATCCAGCGCGAGCTGGGCGACGGCGACGAAGGCCGTGAAGACATCGCTGAGCTCGAAAACCGCATCAAGAACACGAAGCTCTCGAAAGAGGCCAAGACCAAAGCTGAGGCGGAGATGAAGAAGCTCCGTCAGATGTCGCCGATGTCGGCGGAATCGACGGTGGTGCGCAATTATCTCGATTGGCTGCTCTCGCTGCCGTGGGGCAACAAGAAGAAGGTCAAGAAGGACATCGACGCCGCGCAAGCCGTGCTCGACGAGGATCACTATGGCCTGGAGAAGGTCAAAGACCGGATCCTCGAATATCTCGCCGTGCAGGCGCGCACGAATAAGCTGCGTGGCCCGATCCTCTGCCTCGTCGGCCCTCCGGGCGTCGGTAAGACGTCACTCGGCCGCTCGATCGCGAAGGCGACGGGCCGTGACTTCGTGCGCATGTCGCTTGGCGGCGTGCGTGACGAAGCGGAAATCCGTGGTCACCGCCGCACGTACATCGGTTCGATGCCGGGCCGCGTGATTCAGTCGATGAAGAAGGCGAAGACGCAAAACCCGCTCTTCTTGCTCGATGAAATCGACAAGCTCGGCGCCGATTATCGCGGTGATCCGGCAGCGGCTTTGCTCGAAGTGTTGGACCCGGAGCAAAACTCCACGTTCAACGACCACTATCTCGAAGTGGACTACGATCTCTCGGACGTGTTGTTCATCACCACGGCCAACAGCTTGAACATGCCGCAGCCTTTGCTGGACCGGATGGAGATCATCCGCATCCCTGGCTACACGGAAGAAGAAAAGCTCGAGATCGCCAAGCGCCACTTGCTGCCGAAGCAATACGAGAACAATGGCCTGAAGCAGGAAGAGTTCAGCGTCTCCGACGATGCGCTGCGCGATCTGATCCGCCGTTACACGCGTGAAGCGGGCGTCCGGTCGCTTGAGCGTGAAATCGGCAATCTGGCGCGCAAAGCGGTTCGTCAGCTTGAGCAGAAGAAAGCGACCACCGTCGCGATTACGGCAGAAAACCTGCCGGACTTCGCCGGCGTCTGGAAATATCGCTTCGGTGAAACCGATCTCGAAGATCGCGTTGGCGTCGTCACGGGCCTTGCCTGGACGGAAGTCGGCGGCGATCTCCTGACGATCGAAGCGGTTGCGATGCCCGGTAAGGGTTCGATGACCGTCACCGGCAACCTGCGCGACGTCATGAAGGAATCGATTTCTGCCGCGTCTTCGTACGTGCGCTCGCGCTCGATCCACTTCGGCGTGAAGCCGCCGCTCTTCCGCACGCGGGACATTCACGTCCACGTGCCGGAAGGCGCCACGCCCAAGGACGGTCCGTCGGCCGGTGTGGCGATGGCGACGGCAATCGTCTCGGTGCTCACTGGCGTGCCGATCCGCAAGGATATCGCCATGACCGGTGAAATCACGCTGCGCGGCCGCGTGCTGCCGATCGGCGGCTTGAAGGAAAAGCTCCTGGCGGCGCTGCGTGGCGGCGTGAAGACGGTGCTGATCCCGAAGGACAACGAGAAGGATCTCGCGGACATCCCTGAGAACGTAAAACAGGGCCTGGAGATCATCCCGGTGTCGACCGTGGACGAGGTGCTCGCCAAGGCGCTCACCGCGACGCTGACGCCGATCGAGTGGACCGATGAGGACGAACTCGCGGAGACCCGCCGGGGCGAGGGCGCCGACGGCCGCGAGGCTCGGCCCCACTAAATAAGGCGCGGGAACCTCGTTTCCGCGCTACAACAAGGCCCGGCGGCGCTTGCGCCCCGGGCCTTTCTGCTTCTAGCGTCGACCCACAAACCAAGCCGGATTCGGCGCAAAACGAGCCTTAGGGGGTTTCAGAATGAACAAAGCAGAACTGGTCGCCGACGTCGCCGAGCGCATGGGCGAGTCCAAGCAAAAGGGCGAAGAGGCGGTTAACGCCGTGTTCGAAGCGCTCACCGCAGCACTGAAGCGCGGCGATGATGTCCGCCTGCCTGCCTTCGGCGTGTTCGACGTGAAGGACACCGCTGCCCGCACCGCGCGTAATCCTCAGACGGGCGAAGAAGTGAAGGTGCCGGCCGCCAAGAAGGCGCGCTTCAAGCCGGGCAAGGCGCTGAAGGATACGCTGAACTAACCAGCGTTCGCTGGGATGCGGAGAGGGCGGCCAACGGGCCGCCCTTTTCATTTTAAGGCGGGCGATGTAGCTGACGGCTCATGCTCGCCAGGATCTACCGCCCCGCCAAGAACGCCATGCAGTCCGGCAAAGCCGCGACAAAGGTTTGGCTCTTGGAGTTTGAACCGAAGATGGCGCCGCGCCCGGAGCCGTTGATGGGCTGGATCAGCTCCGCCGATCCGGATGGCCAAGTGCGCATCCGCTTCGACACCAAGGACGCGGCAATCGAGTTCGCGCGCACGCACGCGATCCCGCACCAAGTGATCGAAACGCCGGAGCCTGCGCGTCAGATCAAATCCTACAGCGACAATTTCGCCTTCCGCCGCAGAGAACCCTGGTCGCACTAAAGCGCCCGCGTGCTAAACCGGACGCCGTTTCAAAGCGCCCATAGCTCAACTGGATAGAGCAGCCGCCTTCTAAGCGGCCGGCGCAACTCAAAAATAGTGAGCGGAATTTTGCCGGTTGGGGAAATGCAGCTGCGACGCAAACCGTGTTACGAACCGTTCGTCGGCCCCATAGCTCAACTGGATAGAGCAATCGCCTTCTAAGCGATCGGTTGCAGGTTCAAGTCCTGCTGGGGTCGCCACGGACGGTGTTGACGCTTCGAACGAAGTTCGGATACGCTCATCACCTGATGAGCACCGGTTTCCAACCGACTTTCGCCGACCGCCCCGTTTCGGGCGCGGTTGCGCATGCGCATCATCACGCCCTCGCACGACATTAAAGCTCCGCATCCGCTTTTGAGCTGAGGGAGCGAGACGCTTAGGCGTCGCCGCTCCATGCGCTGCTTCATTTCCGTTCTGCGTCCGCGTGAGTTCCATGGATACCAAACGTCTGCACATTGCCATTCAGAAGAGCGGCCGCCTCGCCGAGCGCAGCCTCGAACTGATGCGAGCCGCTGGCTACCGCCTCAACAAGAGTGCCGGCGAGCTAGCTTATAGCGTTGAGAACGCACCCATCGACCTGTGGTGCGTGCGCGACGATGACATACCGACGTTTGTCGCTGATGGCGTCGCAGACCTCGGGATCGTTGGCCGCAACGTGCTGGCTGAGCGTGAGGGCGCTGGCGACGACGGACTGAGTGAGGCGATGTCGCTCGGATTTGGGCGGTGCCGGTTGTGCATCGCCGCGCCCGAGACCTTTTTGTACGACGGCCCAGCGTCTTTGCGCGGCGCCCGTATCGCGACGACATACCCGAACTTGCTCCGCCGGTTTCTCGAAGAGGCCCGCGTCGACGCCGAAATCGTCAGGATGAGCGGCGCGGTAGAAGTGGCTCCGCGGCTTAAACTGGCCGACCTAATTTGTGACCTCGTATCGACTGGCGCGACACTCGAAGCCAATGGACTGACGGTTCTCGACACCGTCCTGCAAAGCGAGGCGGTGTTAGTGCGCAATGCGCGCGCTCTCGCGCCTGACCTCACACGCGTTGCCGATAGCATGATTACGCGCTTTCGCGGCGTAGTCGCCTCACAGGACGCCAAGTATGTCATGATGAATGCGCCGAGCGCAGCGTTGCGGCGTATCGCCGAAATTCTACCTGGCTCTGGCGCTCCCACGGTGATGCCGCTCGCTGGTCGCGAGGACTGGGTCGCTGTTCACGCCGTTTGTCAGGAATCCGTATTCTGGGAAACGCTTGAGGCTCTGAAGGCCGTGGGCGCGACGGCGATACTGGTCCTCTCCATCGAAAAGATGATGTGAGGCAATCATGAAACGCTACATCTGGAGCGAAGCCAGCGCCGCTGAACGTCAGCGCATCTTAGCGCGGCCCGATCAGCGCGCATCGCCAGACGTGGTTGCCTTCGTCCGCCAGCTCTTCGCGGAAGTGGCCGATGAGGGCGAAGCTGCACTGCGGCGATGGTCGCAAAAGCTCGATGGCTACGATCCTGCGGTGCTCGAGCTTTCGTCCGCCGTTGTCGAGGCAGCCCGCGCCAGCCTCGCGTGCGAAGACCTTGAGGCGATCGACTTCGCGATCGATCAGGTGCGGTTCTATCACGAAACGACGAAGCCCAAGGCGCAAGCGATCGAGCCGCTTTCTGGCGTTCGCGTGCGGCAAGTCTGGCGTCCGATCGCAACGTGCGGGCTCTATGTTCCGGCAGGAAGCGCACCGCTTGTTTCGACCTTGATCATGCTTGCCGAACCCGCGCGCGTCGCAGGCGTTCGCGATCGGGTTGTCGTGACACCGCCTGGAAGAGGCGGCGCGCCTCATCCTGCGATGATTGTAGCGGCCGCGGCGTGCAGACTTGATCGGCTTTGGTTGATCGGCGGCGCGCAAGCAGTTGCTGCGCTCGCATTGGGTGTTTGGGCGCCGAAGGCCCAAAAAATCTTCGGCCCCGGCAACGCTTATGTGGCCGAAGCTAAGCGACAGGCCGCTGCGTTGCCTGGTGGGCCCGCTATCGATCTCCCTGCCGGCCCGAGTGAACTCATGGTCATCGCTGATCGCGGCGCCAACGCAGCGCTGGTCGCATCGGATTTGCTGAGTCAGGCGGAGCACGACGCCGACGCGCAGGTGATGCTTGTGTCCACCTCCGGCGAGTTGATCGCCGACGTTGAAGCCGAACTTGAACGGCAAGTGTCTGGGCTGCCCCGTGAGCCGATCGCGCGCCGCTCAATCAAGCAAGCGCGTGCGATACAGGTGCGATCGCTGGCCGAAGCGGCGGCGGTCGCGAATGACTACGCGCCAGAGCATCTGTCGCTGCAAGTCGCAGCACCTGAGGACTTGGTCGATGCAATAGAGAACGCTGGCGCTGTGTTCGTGGGCGCCTACAGCGCAGAATCGTTCGGCGACTATGTGGTTGGGCCGAGCCACGTTTTGCCAACGGACGCCGCGGCTAAGTCCTATGGCGGCGTCAGCGTCGCGTCGTTCATGAAGAGCTTTACGCAGCAAGAGGTCAGTTCAATCGGTGCGCAACGCTTGGCAGACGCCGCTGCTCGGCTGGCGCGGCTTGAGGGCTTAGAGGCTCACGCGCGCGCAGCGGACATTCGCGCGCTATCAGCGCTCCCCGTGGCTGAGGAGACCGTGCGGCGGCGCAGCGCCGAGATCAAACGCTCTACCAAAGAGACGCAGATCGCCGTACGCGTGGATCTCGATAGCGCCGCTCCGGTCTCGATCAAAACCGGTGTTGGTTTCTTCGATCACATGCTGGAGCAGGTGGCGCATCACGGTGGTTTCTCGCTGACGCTCTCCTGCGACGGCGATCTGCACATTGATACACATCATTCGGTCGAGGATTGCGCGATCGCGTTTGGGCAGACGCTGAAGGAGGCTCTTTCAGATCGGCGCGGCATTGCGCGCTTTGGCTTTGTGCTCCCAATGGACGAAGCCGAAGCAAGACTATCCATAGACCTCGGTGGACGCCCTTATCTTGTCTTCGACGGCGCATTCATGGCGCCGATGATCGGCGCATATCCGACGGAGATGACCAAACACGTCTTCCGATCGCTTGCCGAGAACCTCGGCGCCACCATCCATCTCTCGGTTACGGGCGAGAACGATCATCACAAGACGGAAGCGTGTTTCAAAGCTCTTGGCCGCGCTTTGCGCTCAGCCATCCGAATTGAAGGTGCGGACTTGCCCTCGACCAAGGGCGTCATCTGATGGACGTCGCGGTGATCAAACTTGGGGTAGGCAACACAGCCTCGGTGATGTTTGCACTCGAGCGCCTGGGCGCCAACGCGGTGCTGACGAGCGATCCGGCACGGGTGCGCGACGCGGACCGTGTCATCCTGCCCGGCGTTGGCGCTGCGGGGGCGGCGATGCGTCTTTTGAACCAATCCGGCATGGCGGACGTTTTGCGCGCCTTTGCGCGCCCGCTGCTCGGCATCTGTCTCGGTCAACAAGTGCTCTATGATCGAAGCGAAGAGGGCGGCGCCGTGGGGCTTGGCCTTCTGCCGGGAACGGTTTCAGCCTTGGAAGCCACGCGCCAACGCCCGGCGCCGCATACGGGATGGAGCGCACTGCGCATCGTGCAACGGCATCCCTTGTTGGAAGGCGTGCGCTCTGGCGACTATGCGTACTTCGTCCACTCCTACGTCTGCCCTTTTGGCGCGAACGCTATCGCTGAGGGCGAATACGGTCACGCGTTCGCAGCGGCCGTTGCGCGCGACAACGTATTTGGCTGTCAATTTCACCCAGAGCGGTCTGGCGCCATAGGCGCTCGGATACTCCGCAACTTTCTGGCGCTGCCATGCTGATCCTGCCTGCCATCGATTTGAAGCAGGGTTCTTGCGTGCGTCTCACGCAGGGCCACTTTGACGCTGCCACCGCGTACGGCGATCCGTTTGCGCGCATTCGCAGTTTTTCCGATGCGGGCTCGGCATGGGTGCATATTGTCGACCTCGACGGCGCGCGTGCAAAACAGCCGGTACAGCATGATCTGATCGCGAGGCTCGTCGCGGAGACGGAATTGCGCGTGCAATCGGGAGGTGGTGTGCGGACGCGCGCGCACGTCTCTGCCTTGTTGAATGCCGGCGTTGCGCGCGCTGTGGTGGGCTCGACAGCGGTGCGTGATCCGGAAACAGTGCGCAACTGGGCAGCGGAATTCGGCGCGGAGCGCATCTGCGTCGCGTTGGATGTGCGCGCCGTTGGCGATGACTGGGAGGTGGCCGTAGATGGTTGGACCGTCGGCGGGGGCGTGCGTCTAACGGATGCCTTGGCGCAGTTTCCACCGGGTAGCTTGGCGCATATCCTGGTGACAGACATTTCACGCGACGGCGCGCTAACTGGCCCGAACGTCGGCCTGATGAGAACGATCCGCGCGGTGCGGCCGGACCTCGTGCTGCAAGCGTCGGGCGGCGTGTCGAAACTCGAGGACTTGACCGCTTTGAAAGGCGCCGGCGCCGGCGGCGCTATCGTAGGCCGCGCGCTCTATGAAGGACGATTTACGTTGGAGGCGGCTCTTGCCCTCTAAGCGCATCATCGCTTGCCTCGATGTCAAGGATGGCCGTGTCGTCAAGGGCGTGCGGTTCGATGGACATACCGACATGGGCGATCCCGCTGAACTGGCAGCGCGCTACCGCGATCAAGGCGCCGATGAGATCGTTATATACGACATCGCTGCGTCCGCTGAGCGACGCACGATCGACTATGACTGGCTTGCAGGTGTCGCACGTGTCGTCGACATCCCGCTTGCCGTCGCCGGCGGTATTCGTTCTCTGGAACAGGCCATCGCCTGTCTGGAACACGGCGCCGACAAAGTGTCGATCAATTCCCCCGCGCTGCAACGGCCCGAGCTTATCACCGAGATTGCCGAGATGGCCGGCTCGCAATGTGTCGTCGTCGGCGTTGATAGTCGCGCGACCGATGGGCATTGGCGCACGTACCAATACGCGGGCTCGCCCGACACCATCCGGCGCACGCCGAAGCTCACACTCGATTGGATCGTCGAAGCGCAAGACCGCGGTGCGGGCGAGATCGTGCTGAATTGCATGGATCAAGACGGCGTACGCGCTGGTTACGACATCCCCCAACTCAAGGCCGCACGGCAGCGGCTTCGTATCCCGTTGGTTGCCTCCGGCGGCGCGGGCGGACCACAGGACTTCGTCGATGCGTTCCAGCAAGCCGACGTTTCAGCGGCGCTCGCTGCCGGCATTTTTCATGCGGGTGTGGTCACGGTTTCGGACGTGAAAGGCGCTATGCGCGACGCGGGTCTAGAGGTGCGACCATGATCGAGTTTGACGCGTCGACACTGGATTTCGACAAAGGCGGCGGTTTGATTTGCGCCGTTGCACAGGATCGGCTCACGCTGCAAGTCCTCATGGTTGCGTGGATGGACCGCGCCGCATTTGAGGAAACGCTCACGTCGGGTGCAGCGACCTTTTTTTCCCGTTCGCGTCAGGCCCTCTGGCGAAAGGGCGAGACGTCCGGAAATACGCTTCGCGTGACCGACATCGTCGCCGATTGCGATGGCGACACCTTGCTGCTCTCCGTCGAGCCCACAGGCCCCGCCTGCCATCGCGGTACAGCAAGTTGCTTCGGCGATGAGGTGGCGCCTGGCATCGGCCGCCTCGGCGCTCTGGAGCGAACGGTGACCGCGCGCGCGTCTGCTCCGCCAAGTGAGAGCTACACGGCGAGACTGATCGCGGAAGACGTAAAGCGCGTTGCGCAGAAAGTCGGCGAGGAGGGCGTCGAAACTGCTCTCGCTGGCGCGGCCGGAGACGACGCAGAACTCTGCAGTGAAGCCGCGGACCTGCTCTACCACTTGGCCATTCTGCTCAAAGCGCGCGGCCTCAGCTTCAACGATGTCACCGCTGTTCTAGCCGCGCGCGCCGAGGCCGCAGGATGACGCCTATTCCCAAAGCGGGCATATTGGACATCGCGCCTTATGTGCCGGGTCGCTCCAAGGTCGAAGGCATAGAACGGCCGCTTAAACTTTCTGCGAACGAAAATCCCTTCGGTTGCAGCCCGGCGGCCCGCGCTGCGTTTCTCGCCGCTGCGTCAGACATTCACCTTTATCCGGACTCGAGAACATCGCGCTTACGCGCGGCAATCGCAGAAAAGTTTGATCTTGAGCCCGAGCGTTTGGTTTTCGGCGCGGGGTCGGATGAGATCTTCGCCATGGCGGCGCAGGTCTATTTGGGCGCGGGCGACAATGCGGTGCAGCCGCAATACGGTTTCGCCGCCTGGGCCATCGCTGTCCGGGCGGCGGGCGCCGCCATCAAATCCGCGTCGGAACCGAACTTTGTTGTAGACGTCGACGCCATTCTCGCCGGCGTCGATGAGCGCACGCGCATCGTATTCATCGCAAACCCCGCCAACCCAACCGGCACGTGGCTTCCGTTCAGTGAGATCGAACGCTTGCATGCTGGCCTGCCTAAGCGCGTCCTGCTCGTCTTGGACGGCGCCTATGCCGAATTCGCGTTCGGTATTGAAGGCTATAGCGACGGCCTTCATTGGTCGCGTGACAAAGAGAACGTGTTGGTCACGCGTACGTTCTCGAAAGCACACGGGCTCGCTTCCTTGCGCGTGGGGTGGGCGTATGGTCCCGCGCACGTTATCGGTGCACTCGATCGTATTCGCCTGCCGTTCTCAATCTCGCGCGCCGGAGAGGCGGCAGCTGTCGCCTCGTTGCGCGATGACATCTTCGTGGCTGAGTCAGTTCGCGCGATGGCGGAGGAGCGCCAGTTGCTTGACGCAGCTTGCGTCGCCCTCGGTGCGCGAACGCTGCCCTCTGCAGCAAATTTTGTCACCGCGCGCTTCGAAAATGCTAGCGCGGTCGATCAGAGCTTGGCGCGTCTCGGGATTCTGGTTCGGCATCTCAAATCCTACGGGATGCCAGATTGGCTACGCATAAGCGTTGGTCTCCGATCTGAGACGCTACGGGCAATCGCCGCGTTGAACGCATCTGCTGGTAGGTAAAACACGCACAATCGTCTGCTCGGGATGGCGGATACCTTCCCGTAGGTTTCGAACAGCGGCCAAGCGCATTAGCACTAGGTCCGTGAGTGCCTTAAGAAAGGTCAATCGCTTGACCACCCTCGAGCGTCGAAGTGCCTGGAGCTCCCGGAGCGATTGAACTGCCGCGCAGCGCCGAAGGGCAACAGCTGTAGGCCTCCCAAGCGGCCGGTTGCAGGTTCGAGTCCTGCTGGGCGCGCCAGCTTATGTTTCGATCGCGATCGGCGTGTCGTCGCGCGAGCCCCATTCGGCCCACGAGCCATCGTAGATAGCGGCGTCCCAACGCCCGAGGCGGGCGAGGGCGAGTGCGATGATGGCGGCAGTGATGCCCGAGCCACAGGTGCAGAGCGCGGGCTTGGACGGATCGGCGCCGGCGCCCAAGAAGATCGCGCGCAATTCATCGACGCTGCGCAGCTGGCCGTTTTCGTTGACCAGCGAGCCAGACGGCACGCTCTTCGCGCCCGGCATGTGCCCGCTCTTCAGGCCAGCGCGAGGCTCTGGCGCCTCTCCGCGAAAGCGCGGAGCCGGGCGCGCATCTAGAATGGACGCGCCGCCTTCGACGGCGCGGCGCATGTCGCTCAAATTGCGCACCAGATCGCTGCGCATGCGCGCTGTGAAGTGGCGTTCCATGCGGTGTTGTGGCGCGCCGGTTTCGATTTCGTAGCCGCCGCGCTCCCAAGCAGGGAAACCGCCATCAAGCACCGCCACGTCCTCATGGCCCATGACGCGGAACGTCCACCACACGCGAGCGGCGGAGAACAAACCCTGGCTGTCGTACACAACGATGCGGCAACCATCGCCGATGCCGAGTTTCTTCATGCGCGACGCAAACTTCTCCGGCGACGGCAGCATGTGCGGCAGCGCGCTATTGGTGTCCGAGATCTCATCGATGTCGAAAAAGATCGCCCCAGGTATACGGCGCGTGTCGTAGAGTTCTTTTGCGTTGCGCTGATCGCCAGGCAGGAACCATGTGGCGTCGATCACGCGCAAATCGGGCGCGTTGATGTGTTCCGCGAGCCAGCCCGGCGAGACGATAGGATCGTTGTTCATGGCCGGACGCTAAGCCCGGGCAGCGCGCGCATCAACCCTCAGGAGGGCTTCACCAGGGCGACCTGCACAACATCGGTGCGCCCAGTGCGGAAGCCGGCCTCGCAGTAGCCCAGATAGAAGAGCCAAAGCTGCTTAAAGCGCTCGTCGAAGCCCATGGCGCGGATGTCTTGCCACTTAGCGCTGAAGCGGCGCGCCCACTCCTGCAGTGTGTCGGCGTAAGATTGGCCGAACGCTTCGACGCGCTTCCAGGCGAGACCAGCCTTGGCCGTCTCTTCCTTCAGCCGCTCCATGCTCACCAACATTCCGCCCGGAAAGACGTAACGCTGAATGAAATCCGCGCGGCGGCGGTATTTTTCGAAGAGGCGATTGTCGATCGTGATGATCTGTAGACTGGCGCGGCCGCCAGGCTTCAGCACGTCATTGATCTTGCCGAAATAAGCCGGCCAGTATTTTTCGCCGACAGCTTCGAACATCTCGATCGAGACGACTTTGTCGAATTGACCTTCAACGTCACGATAATCTTGGCGGCGGATTTCTACTCGATCCGAAAGTCCGGCCCGGTTCATGCGCTCTCGCGCATAGGCGAGCTGCTCGTCGGAAATGGTGATGCCGGTGACGCGCACGCCGTACTCGCGCGCAGCAAACTCAGCAAAGCCGCCCCAGCCGCACCCGATCTCGAGCACATGCTCATCGGGTTTGAGTTCAAGTTGCTCAGCCAGCGCGCGATACTTGGCGATCTGACCTGCCTCTAAATCCTGAACCTTCGTTTCATCGAAGCGAGCGGATGAGTAAGTCATCGTGCGATCAAGCCACGCTTCGTAGAAGCGGTTGCCGAGATCGTAGTGGGCGAGAATGTTCTTGCGCGAGCCGCTCCGTGTGTTCGGCCGCATGATGTGGCGCAGCCAGTTGGCGGCTTTGCCAAGAGCGCTCCCTTCGAGGAGGCGTTGGAAGCGCTCGATATTGTCGGCGAGCAGAGTCAACAGTGCGGGGAGATCGTCAGTTTCCCATTCGCCGGCCATGTAACCTTCGGCCAAGCCGATATCGCCATTGGTCAGAACGCGTCGCGCAAAGCGCCAGTCCTTGATGCGGAGCGACATCTGTGCGCCGTTGCCGTCGCCATAGGTGTGTGCGCGGCCATCGGGGTAGGTCACACGCAATGCGCCGCCGCGCACTTGGCGAAGGCCCATAAGCACGGCCTTGGCGCTCGCGGGCGCTTGGAGCCTGCGCACGTCGATGATGCTGGCGCTGTCGAGCGCTGCAGGCTGGCTCACTGGATCGGCAACCATGGTCATAATGTAGCGCTCGCACGGGAAATCTGAACAGGTGGCGGAGGCAAAACGCGCCGAAGCGGCCGCTGTTTCATGTACGCGCCACCGGCGCAGGCGGATTATTCGCCGCCTTTGATAGCGGCGTAAGCATCGAGCGCCCGGGCGCGGGCGGCGCCGTGATCGACGATGGGTGCAGGGTAGGTCTCACCCAGCACGACGCCTGCGGCGCGCAGAACGTCGGGGGGCGCCTCCCACGGCTGATGGATGAACGCGTTCGGCAACTTCGCGAGTTGGGGCAGCCAGCGGCGTACATAGGCGCCGTCGGCGTCGTAACGCTCGCCTTGGGTGACGGGATTGAAGATACGAAAATAAGGCGAAGCGTCGGCGCCAGACCCCGCGACCCATTGCCAAGAGGCAGCGTTGTTCGCGAGATCGGCATCGACCAACGTGTCCCAGAACCAGTCCTCGCCGTGCCGCCAATCGATCAGCAGATGCTTGATCAGGAACGAGGCCGCAATCATGCGCGCGCGATTGTGCATGTAGCCCGTGACCCAAAGCTCGCGCATGGCGGCATCGACGACGGGATACCCGGTACGCCCGCGTCTCCATGCTTCCAGCGCAGCGTCATCGTCGTTCCACGCAAAGGCGTCGAACTGATCGCGCCAATTGGCTTCAGGCAATGTCGGCCAGTGGAAGAGGAGGTTGGTCGAAAATTCGCGCCAGCCGATCTCGGCCATGAACTTGTCGGCGCCGCGTTGAAGCGCAGCGCTATCGTGGGTGGCGCTGGTGATGGCGGCGTGGATTTGCACGGGTGAGATCTCTCCCCAATGCAGATGCGGTGAAAGACGCGAAGTGCCATTCTCGCCGAGTTGATCGCGTCCTTCGGGATATGCGGAAAGCTTGTCCTCGATGAAGGTGTTGAGCGCGGCAAGCGCGCCGGCCTCGCCAGGTCGCCAGTCGAGTTCGAAGCTCGCTGCCCAGTTTGGTTTGGTTGGCAGCAAGTCCCAACGCGCGAGATCGTCGCTGGCGACTACACCGGACCAGCCGGGAAGTTTCTTCAGCGACGGCAGCGGTCCACGCGGCTGCATTTGCTGGCATGCGCGCCAGAATGGCGTGAAGACTTTGTACGGCTCGTTTGTTTTGGTTTTTACCGTCCATGGTTCAAACAGCAGCGCGCCGTTGAAACTCTCAGCTGCGACGCCCATGGCGCGGAGCGTTTCTTTGATCGCGGCGTCGCGTTTAGTGGCGTAGGGCTCATAGCAACGGTTCCAGAAGACAGCTTCAGCCTTCGTCTCTCGCGCAAGGGCAAGCAGAACATCCGCAGCCTTGCCTCGACGCAAAACAAGAACGCCGCCGCGCTTGCTGACGTCAGCGCCGAGCGCCTCCAAGCTCCGGTGCAGCCACCAGCGTGATGCGCCGCCAATGCGCCAGCGGCCGGGCGTTTCATCGTCCAGAATGAAGAGGAGGATGAGCGGGCGTTTCGTGTCTAATGCGGCGCGGAGCGCGGGATTATCTCCAAGGCGCAAATCTTGTCGCAGCCAGACGATTGCAGGCGCTTCACTCACCTGTCTTCTGCTCGCGCTTCTTCAGATGGATCTCCATCATCTTGGCGTCTTTAAGCCAGCGGCCGTGGGCTGCGATGTTGGCGACCATGAAGCCGTACCACCCGGCCTGCCAAAGACCGCGGCGAACGTACTGGTTCAGAAAATAAAACGGTTTGCCGAGCAGGAGGCGCAATCCAACCAGCCACATCGGCTTGAGCTTGGTGTCGCGCGCGACGCCGGTGGAGTGGCGGTTGAACTTCTCTTGAAGTTGCTCAAGTCCAGTGAACGAACGATGCAGCAAGCGGGCTTTGAGATGGCCGATGCGCATGCCGGCAGGCGGCTTGATCTGATCGTCCATCAGATGATCGGGCTGGCGGATCACGCGCTTATCGTAAAGCTTGCGGCGGTCGACGAGATTGTAATTGGTCCATGGTTTGCCGACCGGCGGCGCCGTGGCCATCATCAGCTGATAAACCGGAAATTCAGGCTCGCCGTTCGCGAAGAGCGCGCGGATTTCGGCCGCGAGTTCGGGCGTGACGATTTCATCGCCATCGATGTCGAGCACCCAATTATGCTTGGCAGCGTCCTCACCGAGACGCTTCTGCTTGCCCCAGCCCAGCCAGGGCGAACGCACGACGCGCGCGCCCTCGGCCTCGGCGATCTCGATGGTGCGATCGGTGGAGCCGGAATCGATGAGCACGACTTCGTCTACGGCCGGCATCGCGGCGCGGATCACCTCACCGATGAGGCGTTCTTCGTTCTTGGTGCGAATGTAACAGGAGACGGGCGGCTTATCGGACATGGCTTTGGATCAAGCGCGGCGCTTGATGAAATGCAAGCCCGCTAGCCGCTACGCCCCAGTTCGGCGGCGTCTTCGTAGCCAAACAGACGAAGGACGATGCGGATCGCCTGTCCGCGTTGGCTCGTTAGTTCTGGATCGCGTTCGACGGCGAGGCGCGCTTCCTTATCCGCTGAGCCCAGCAGATCGCCGTGCGCTTCGGGGCTGACCAGCCGGAACGGCGGCAGGCCGGATTGCTGGGTGCCGAGCATGTCGCCAGCGCCACGCAGGCGAAAATCGATCTCAGCGATGGCGAAGCCGTCGTCGTTGCGTCGGATGGCGTCGAGCCGCTCTTTCGCGGTTTCACCGAGCGGCGGCTTCCAGAGCAGCACGCACGAGCCTTGTTTGTCGCCACGGCCTACGCGGCCACGCAGCTGGTGCAGCTGCGCCAAGCCGAAGCGCTCGGCGTGTTCAATGACGATGATCGTCGCTTCTTGCACGTTGACGCCGACTTCGATGACGGTGGTCGCCACCATCAAGAATGACTCTCCGGTCCGAAAGCGCTCCATTGCGGCTTCGCGCTCCGCCGGCGGCATGCGCCCGTGAACGATCTCGACGCCTTTGCCGAAATACGTCTTCAATTCGAGATAGCGATCCTCCACCGCCGCGAGATCGACTGCCTCGCTCTCCTCGATCAGCGGGCACACCCAATAGGCGCGCTCTCCGCGCTTGGATGCTTCGGCGATGCCTTGAATGACCTCGCTCATCCGGCTCGATGGCATGGTCGCTGTCTTGATCGGCATGCGGCCCGGAGGTTTTTCGTCGAGTACGGAGAGATCCATGTCGCCGTGGATGGAGAGCGCGAGGGTGCGTGGGATCGGCGTGGCGCTCATCACCAGGACGTGCGGCGCGAAGCCTTTCGAGACCATGCGTGCGCGATCGGAAACACCGAAGCGATGTTGCTCGTCGATGACGATGAGGCCGAGATCGTGGAAGATGACTTCGTCTTGAAATAGCGCGTGCGTGCCGATAACGACGTGCAAATCACCCGACGCCATGCGCTCCAGAATCGCCTTGCGTTCTTTGCCTTTGTCGCGGCCGGTAAGCACTGCCATCGTGATTCCTGCAGCCTCAAGCAAAGGCGCCAACGTCGCGCCGTGCTGGCGCGCGAGAATATCCGTCGGCGCCATGAGCGCGCTTTGCAGGCCGGCTTCAGCTGCGCGCGCCATAGCAAGCGCTGCCACTAGCGTTTTTCCCGAGCCAACATCCCCTTGCAGCAAACGCAGCATCGGCGCGGGCTCTGCCATGTCTGCGTAGATTTCCCTGACCGAGCGCTGCTGCGCGCCAGTGGGTGCGAACGGTAGGCTGGAAAGTATTTTTGTTGTGAGCCGCTCGTCACCCACCACAGACCGGCCTGGGTCCTTCCGCCGATGTTGCCGGCGCAGGCGCAACGCGCACTGACGCGCAAAGAGTTCGTCGTACGCAAGCCGGGTGCGGAATGCGCTCTCGGGCGCCACGTCATCTGGAGACGTCGGCCGGTGAATGTGTTCGAGCGCCGTGCGGAAGTCCGGCCAATCGTGCGCCTTCACCGTCGAGCTTTCGAGCCACTCGGGCGCTTCAGGCACGCTATCGAGACCGGCCAGGATCGTGCGCTGGAGCGTCCGTCCAACCAAGCCTTGTGTCAGCGGATACACAGGTTCCACTGGCGGCGGCGCTTCGCCTTTCTCTGGATCGACGACGTAATCAGGGTGCAGCATCTGCCGCATTCCTTCGTAGATCGTGATCTTGCCGCTGATCAGCCGCGTCTGTCCGACTGGCCACATGCGGTTGAGCATGTCCTCATGCCCACGGAAGTATGTGATGGTGAGAAAGCCTGTCTCGTCGCGCAAACGCACTTTGTGCGGTAGCACTTTCCCGCCGATTCGACGCGACGGCATGTGGCCGTCGACTTCCGCTTCGATGGTGGCGATGTCGCCGTCGCTGGTCTCGCCAATCGGAACGCGGAGGCGCCGGTCGATTGCTGAATTTGGCGGGAGGAACACCAGGTCGCGCACCAGCCGCCCGCCCGCCACTTTGGCGATCAGGTCCATCGTGTCCTTCCGCGCGCCCTTGGGCGCTCGCGCAGGCGCGAGGAGCGCGGTTTCGACGTCGGAGGAGGGAGGCGTGTTGTCGCTCATTCTCTGGGTCTGGCGGGCCTGACAGCCCCGCCCATATAGGCTATCACGCGGCCCCTTTCGCCGCCCCTTCCGGAACCGATGGACGATCGCCGCAAGAAACTCAGATTCCGTGCGTGGCGCCGGGGGTTCCGCGAGATTGACTTGATTCTAGGCGGTTTCGCCGACCGGCATATCGCCGAACTCGATGAAACCGCGCTCGACGCCTTCGAGCGGCTGCTCGATGCCCAGGATCAGGACGTATACGCCTGGATCACTGATCAGGCCGATGCGCCCTCCGAACACGACACGCCAACCCTCGCGCTGATTCGCGCATTCCGAAACGAACTGAGCCGACCGACCTGATGTCTCAATCCGCTATTCCTACCCGGCTCGTCGAAACTTTGGCGAAGTCGAAAGACGCGTTGGCGGTCACCGGCGCGCCTGAAGGCGTGGATGCGGCAGCACTTGCGGACGCTGCGATGATGCGCGGCGGCGTCAGCTTGTTCGTGGCGCGCGATGAGACGCGTGCGAGTGAGTTTGAGGCGGCGGTGCGATTCTTCACGCCCAATTTGGTGACGCTGCGCTTGCCGGCTTGGGACTCACTGCCGTTCGACCGGATATCGCCAGCGGCGTCTGTGGCGGCGCAGCGTTGCGCGGCTCTGGCTGCGCTCGCGATGCGCCAGCCAGGTGGACCGCAGGTGCTCGTGATCGCGACGGCTTCTGCAGTAGCGCAACGCGTACCGCCGCGCGCGCGTGTGGCGCAGGCGACGCTTTCAGCGACAGTCGGAACTGAGGTTTCGATGGAAGAGCTGGAGACGTATTTCAACGTCAACGGCTATTCGCGCGCTTCCACCGTGCGGGCGCCTGGTGAGTTCGCCACGCGTGGCGGCATCATCGATGTGTTTCCGCCGAGCGAGAGCGAGCCGCTGCGCTTCGATTTCTTCGGCGACGTGCTCGAGACGATCCGTACGTTCGACCCCGAAACGCAAATCTCGAAGGCAAAGATAAAGACCGCGCTGCTAACGCCAGTCAGCGAAGTGCTGATGGACGAAATGGCGGTGCTGCAATTCCGTCGGCGTTTCACTCAGGCCTACGGCGCCGTGAGCGACACGTTGTACGACAGCGTCAGCGCCCGCATTCGCCGCCAGGGCGTGGAGCAATTTCTACCGTTCTTCTACGAACGGCTCGAAACTGTGTTCGACTATGTAGGTGAGAACGCGCTAATCGCCTTTGACGCGCTGGCGGAAGATGCGATCCGCGATCGCGTGGCGACAGCGCAGGATCATTACAACGCGCGGAAGACTGCGCCGATCGCGCGCGGCGCGTCGCCGTTCCGTGCGCCGGAGCCAGAACTGCTCTATCTCAACGATGACGCGCTTACGGCGGCTATCGGCGCGCGGCCCGTGCGTCGGTTCACGCACTTCGATACCGACGCGAAGAAGCAGCTCGATCTCGGCGCAAAGCTCGGCCGCGATTTCGCCGCTGAACGCCAGACGGCGGACGCGAACGTATTCGAAGCGGCGGCGCGCCACATCGCGGCGCTAAACAAAGCGAAGAAACGCGTGGTCATTGCGGCGTGGTCGGATGGCTCGGCCGAGCGCTTGGCCGGCGTGTTGAGCGATCACGGCGTGGAAGCGGTGGTTCGGACGAAATCATGGCGCGAGGTGACAGACCTCCCGCGCGGCGCCAATGCTCTTGCGGTGCTGCCTCTGGAGCGCGGCATCGAGACTGACAATCTCGCGTTTCTTTCCGAGCAGGACATTCTGGGCGATCGCCTTGCGCGACCGCGCAAGCGCCGCAAAGCGTCATCTGTGATCTCCGAAGCGGCCGCGATGTCGCCGGGTGATCTCGTCGTCCACCAGGACCACGGCGTCGGCCGCTACGAGGGCTTGAAAACCCTCGAAGTCACCGGCGCGCCGCACGATTGCTTGGATTTGACCTATTCCGGGGGCGATAAGCTCTATCTGCCAGTCGAAAACATCGAACTCGTCAGCCGCTACGGCGCTGAGGACGCAGAGGCGCAGCTCGATAAATTGGGTGGTGTTGCCTGGCAAAGCCGCAAAGCGCGCGCGAAGCAGCGTTTGCGCGATATGGCCGAGGAATTGCTGCGCATCGCTGCGATGCGTGCGACGCGTTCGGCCGAACCAGTCGCGCCGCCGGAAGGGCTGTGGGACGAGTTCTGCGCGCGCTTCCCGTACGAAGAAACCGACGATCAGCTCGCGGCGATCGACGATGTGGTGGGAGATCTCGCAGCTGGAAAGCCGATGGATCGTCTGATCTGTGGCGACGTTGGCTTTGGCAAGACGGAAGTGGCGCTGCGCGCGGCCTTCCTGGTGGCGATGACGGGCAAGCAGGTGGCGGTCGTCGCGCCAACAACTCTGCTCTGCCGTCAGCACTATCGCACCTTCACAGAACGCTTCCGCGGCCTTCCAGTGCGCGTGCGTCAGTTGTCGCGTCTCGTGACGGCCAAAGAGCAGGGCGAAACCAAAGCCGCGCTGGCCGACGGCTCGATCGAGATCGTCGTCGGCACGCACGCGCTGCTTTCGAAGACGATCCAGTTCTCCGATCTGGGCCTCATGATCATCGACGAAGAGCAGCACTTCGGCGTGAAGCACAAAGAGCGTCTGAAAGATCTGCGGTCAGAGGTGCACGCTCTGACCCTCTCTGCCACGCCGATCCCGCGCACACTGCAACTGGCTCTCGCCGGCGTGCGCGAGATGAGCCTGATCACCACGCCGCCGATCGACCGCATGGCGGTGCGCACCTACGTGACGCCGTTCGACAACATGACGGTGCGCGAGGCCCTGCTGCGCGAAAAGTATCGCGGGGGCCAGAGCTTCTTTGTTTGCCCGCGTATCGCCGATTTGGACGAAGCCGCGGAGTTCTTGCGGCGAAACGTGCCGGAAGTGACGTTTGCCGCTGCGCACGGCCAGATGGCAGCGGGCCAGCTCGATGAGCTGATGACGCAGTTCTACGACGGCGCGTTCGATGTGCTGCTTTCAACGAGCATCGTTGAATCGGGCCTCGATATTCCGCGCGCGAACACCATGGTCGTCTTCCGCGCCGATATGTTCGGCCTAGCGCAGCTCTATCAAATCCGTGGCCGCGTCGGCCGCTCCAAGGTGCGTGCGTACGCGTATCTCACAACGGCTGCGGAGCAGTCGATGACGGTGAGCGCGGAAAAGCGTCTCAAAATTCTTTCATCGCTCGATAGCCTCGGCGCAGGCTTCACGCTGGCGAGCCACGATCTTGATATGCGCGGCGGCGGCAATCTGCTCGGCGAAGAGCAGTCCGGTCACATCCGCGAGGTCGGCGTCGAACTTTATCAGTCGATGTTGGAGGAGGCGGTGAACGCGTTGCGTTCGGGCCGCGAGGATGAGGTCAGCGAAAAATCGTGGTCGCCGCAGATCAATGTCGGCGCCTCGGTGCTCATTCCGGAAGACTATGTCTCCGACCTCAATGTGCGTCTCTCGCTCTATCGCCGCCTCGGCGATCTGGAGACGGATCAAGAGCGCGAAGCGTTCGCGGCTGAACTGATCGATCGCTTCGGTCCGCTGCCGGGCGAAGCGGAACAGTTGATTGCGGTAGCGGGTTTGAAATCGCTCTGCCGACGGTGCTTGATCGCGAAGCTCGATGCTGGCCCAAAGGGCGCTGTGATGACGTTCCGCGATGGCGGCTTCCCTGATCCGATGGCGCTTGTGCGCTACGTTCAAGAGCGACCGGACGATTTCAAGATGCGTCCGGACGGGAAGCTCGTGGTGCAAGGCGGTTGGCCGGAAGCGCCGCAGCGGCTGAAGGCGTTGCGCGGCGTGCTGGAAGCGTTGGCGCGGATCGCAACGCGCAAGGCCGCTTAAGCGGGTATCGCTTCGACTTCGAGCGCGCGCAGGGCGCGTGAGAGCATGCCGTGGCCGCTCTCGCCAGGCTGCAGCTCAACCGCGCTCTGTTCGAACACGAGCGGGCCCGCTCCGCCTTCGCCGGACGCGAACGCCGTGCACTCTGCGACTGAAGCGATGCGTTCGGCGGTGCGCTTCGCTGCGGCGAGCCGCGCTGCAGGCATAGCGATGACGATGAAGTCGCGGCCGAACGCAGCGCCTGTATCGGCGTCGCGCATCAGGCGACCGGCGAGGCTGGCGATTTCGGTGAAGCCCTTCTTCCAGATGTCCTCTTCGGGATCGCGTGAGCCTGGCGCCGGACATACGCGCAGCACGACCAAAGCCATCGGCCGGCCGCTGACATGATGGTCTGCAGCCAGGCGGACTAGGTGTGCGTCGAACGCGTCGCGTTTGAAGAGGCCGGTGCGAGAGTCGCCCATGAGATCGCGCAATGCGCAGATGCCCTGATCGGCGCTGCGGCGGCGGCGCTCGCGGCGGACGGCTTCGAAGAGCCAACCCAAACTCGCGCCGCATGGCGCGCGCGATGAGCAAATGGCGGAGGCGCCGCGGTTGATCGCGTTATTTGCGGTTTCGACGTCACCGGGCGCGGTGATCACCATCGTCGGCAAATGATAGAGTGATGCGTTGCGGCGGAGGGCTGCGCAGAGCGAGACGGCCGTTGCCGGATCGTTGGCGCCGTTCAAGACGACCGCGTCGAACGGCTCGTCGTGTAAGTGGTCGAAACCGGCGAACGAAGAAAACGCCGCAGCGACCAAGCCGTCTTGCTCTGCGAGCTTGCGTTCCAGTGCGAGGAACATCGGGCTGGGTGCGCCGATATAAAGCGCCTTCAGCTTGCGCGGTTCGGGTGGCGTTGGCGCGGCGATGCCGAGCGATGCCGCAGTAGCGATGCGGCGGGCATATTCTTCTTCGGCGATCGCGACGCGGATAGCGCCGTCGATCTGTGCGGCGAGCAGTTTGGGTGGCGCGTCCAGTGCGACGGCGCTGGTGAACACTTCTGCGGCTTCAAGCCCGAGCGCCGGGGGCGCTGCGTCACGCAGGCCGATAATGCGCGCCAGCGGCGGCGGATCAGCTTGCAGCGACGTAACGGCAAGACGCGCGACGTTTTCAACATCACCGGCGACTGCGGAGAAAATCGAGATGTCCTCGCCCGCGGGGGCAGGGCGATAAGCGCCAGGCAGCGCCAGCGCCTCTACGCCAGCGTTTGCCAGCAACGTCTGTGCGTCCCGCGCATGGCGGGCGTCATGGGCTCGCACAACAATGCGCAAAGGTTAACGCTCCGGCGCCCTCGCCGCCACGGGACGGGCTCTGATAGGACTATGCCCAGCATACACGACGAAACAAATCGTCAAGGTAAACGAGGGTGCACCAATGGCGTCTGGCCCGCTTAACGGCGTTAAGGTTTTGGAGTTCGCAGGCATCGGCCCCGGGCCGTTCTGCTGCATGCTGCTCTCCGACATGGGCGCCGATGTCGTGCGCCTCGATCGAAAGGGCGGACGACCGGGCTTCAAGAACGACATTCCGGCGCGCGGCCGCCGCCACATCGCGCTTGATCTGAAAGACGCCAACGACGTCGCACTGGCGCTCTCAATGATGGAGAAAGCGGACGTGGTTATCGAAGGCTTTCGTCCGGGCGTGATGGAGCGTTTGGGGCTGGGGCCGGATGAAGCGCTCAAGCGCAATCCAAAGATCATCTACGGGCGCATGACCGGTTGGGGTCAGCACGGCCCGCTCGCGGAAGCGGCGGGGCACGACCTCAACTACATCGCACTCTCGGGCGCGTTGCACGCGATGGGTCGGAAGAATGACGCGCCGTCGCCGCCGCTTAACCTCGTCGGCGATTACGGTGGCGGCTCGCTCTATCTGGCGATGGGCGTTTGCGCGGCGTTGTTCGAGGCGCAGCGTTCGGGGAAGGGGCAAGTGATCGACGCCGCGATCACTGATGGCGCAGCTTCGCTGATGAGCGTGATTTATGGTTTGCGCGCGTCAGGCATTTGGACCGATGAGCGCGACAACAATCTGCTCGATGGCGGCGCGCACTTCTACGACGTTTACGAAACCGCAGACGGCAAGTTCGTCACCATCGGTTCGATCGAGCCCCAATTCTACGCGTTGCTTCTAGAGAAGACTGGCCTCACGAACGATCCCGCGTTCGCGGTGCAGATGAACAAGCCCGAATGGCCGGCGATGAGCGAGAAGCTCTCAAGCGTCATAAAGACCAAAACGCGGGACGAATGGGCAGCGTTGATGGAGGGGACGGACGTCTGCTTCGCGCCGGTGCTCTCCATGGCCGAGGCGCCGGATCACCCGCACAACGTCGCCCGGCAAACTTTTGTGGAGGTTGGCGGCCTGAAACAGCCCGCGCCGGCGCCCCGGTTCTCCAGAACACCCGGGGCCGTTCAGCATCCGCCAGGCGGAAATGGCGACGAACCCCATAAAATACTGGCCGATTGGGGTGTTTCGGGCGCTCCAACCTGAACGGTTTTTCTGAAGTCGCCATTCAGCCCGGCCTCAGCCGCCGTGGTGTTTACTCTCCCTCGGTTCCGGACGATTTTCGTCCCTCGCTCGTACCGGAGCCAGGTTTTCGATCCACCTTAGGATCGAAGCAGAAAGCGCCGGTGGCCGGCTCAGCCACCGGCGCAACTGTTTCTGAAGCTGTATTTCCGTCCCGGCATGTTGCGCCTGCGAGCGACCCTACGTAAACGGGCGCGCATGGCGAACAAAGTTTACCCGGACGCAAAGTCCGCGCTCGAAGGCTTCACCTTCGATGGCATGACGGTGATGAGCGGCGGTTTCGGCCTCTGCGGCATCCCTGAGAACCTGATCATCGCGCTGCGCGACAGCGGCGTTAAGGGCATCACCGTCATCTCGAACAATGCCGGCGTCGACGGTTGGGGCCTGGGGCTCCTGCTTGAGACTAAGCAGATCAAGAAAATGGTTTCTTCCTATGTCGGTGAGAACAAGGAGTTCGCGCGCCAGTATCTGAGCGGCGAGCTGGAGCTCGAGTTCAATCCGCAAGGCACGCTCGCCGAACGCTGCCGGGCAGGGGGCGCTGGCATCGCTGGCTTCTATACGAAGACTGGCGTCGGCACGTTGGTCGCCGAAGGCAAAGAGACGAAGGTGTTTAACGGCGAGACGTTCGTGCTCGAAACCGGCCTCGTTGCCGATCTCTCGATCGTCAAAGCCTATAAGGGCGACACAGAGGGCAACCTCATCTTCAATAAGACCGCCCGCAACTTCAATCCGATGATGGCGACGGCCGGTAAGAAGTGCGTCGCTGAAGTCGAAATCTTGGTTGAGGCCGGCGAACTCGATCCAGACGAGGTCCACACGCCCGGCATTTACGTCGATCGCATCGTTAAGGGCTCGTTCGAAAAACGCATCGAACAACGAACCGTCCGCAAGCGGGAGAATGCATAATGCCGTGGTCCCGCGATCAGCTTGCTCAACGCGCCGCTAAGGAATTGCGTGACGGCTTCTACGTTAATCTCGGCATCGGCATCCCGACGCTCGTAGCGAACTACATTCCTGATGGAATGGAGGTTACGCTGCAGTCGGAAAACGGAATGCTCGGCATGGGGCCGTTCCCGTTCGAAGGTGAAGAAGATCCCGATCTGATTAACGCCGGTAAGCAAACCATCACCGCGCTGAAGAAGACCTCGTACTTCTCCTCATCGGACTCGTTCGCGATGATCCGCGGCGGCCACATCGATCTTTCGATCCTCGGCGCCATGGAAGTGAACGAGCGCGGTGACCTCGCCAACTGGATGGTGCCGGGCAAGATGGTCAAAGGCATGGGCGGCGCGATGGATCTGGTCGCCGGCGTGAAGCGGGTCGTCGTTGTGATGGAGCACACATCCAAGGACGGCGCTTCAAAGTTGCTCAAGCAGTGCTCGCTGCCGCTCACCGGCGTGAACGTGGTTGATCTCGTGATAACCGATCTCGGCGTATTCGAGATTGACAAGCATGGTTCACAACCGATGAAGCTCTTGCAGCTCGCCGATGGCGTCACGCTCGACGAGATCACGGCGAAGACGGAAGCAAGTTTCGTCAGCGCGCTGCGCTAACAAAGCATTCTTACAGATCAACACAGATTAAAGAGCGCGTGAGCAAATGCTCGCGCGCTCTTCATCGTTTCTCATCACCTCGTTGCTAAGGTGCGCGGAATACAACGTGCAGAGAGGGCGCTCATGGGTAGCCCTCCAACTTGGGTCTGGTGATGCTTCGTATCGGAATGAAGCGAAAAGCGGGACGCCGCGCATCCATTATGGCTGCGTGCGCCGTTGCTGCTTGCGCAATGTTCTGGACCGGGTCAGCCAACGCTCAAACACAGCCGGCAGAACTTCAGCGGGTGATGGAGCTCATCAACCAGCAGGAGGCGCGTCTCAACGCGCAAGAACGGCAACTGGAGGAGCAACAGCGTCAACTCGGCGAGCAGCGACAGCTGATCGAACGACAACGGCGCGAATTGTTGGCGATGGGCGCAGTCAGTGACGCGGAACTTGGCGACATCCGCGGCGCAGGCATGGCGTCCAGCGCGCTAAACTTTAACGGATTGGCGGAAGACGAGCCTCTGCAGGTCAATCGTCAACGCCCATTAGTCATGCTTGCGCAAACTGAGGGTGGTAGCGCGCCCCAAGCAGCGCCGGCATCGACGCCCAGCGACGGTCCGGTCGGCCAAGCGCCCACCGAACAGCCGCAGACAGCGCAAGTTGATGCGTTGCCGGAGGGGCAGAACGCCCTTTTGGGTGCAGGCCGATTGGTTATCGAGCCTTCATTCGAATATTCGCGTTCATCTTCGAACCGTTTCGTCTTCCGCGGCGTGGAAATCGTGACCGGCGTGCAAATTGGCCTCCTTGAGGTCAATGACGCAGCCCGCGATACGCTGACGGCGGCGGTTGCTGCGCGTTATGCGGTGACCGATCGCCTCGAACTCGAGGTCCGTGTCCCGTACATTTACCGTTCGGACCGCGTCACAACCGTTGCTCAACAGAGCACGACGACGATGCAGACGTTCGAATTGAACGGCGGCGACATCGGCGACGTCGAAATGTCGGCTCGTTACCAGCTCAATAACGGCGCCAACGGTGCGCCGATCTTCGTGGTTGGCGCCCGCGTGAAGTCGGATAGCGGCCTCGGCCCGTTCGATCTGGAGCGTGACGCTTCGGGTGTTTCGACTGAATTGGCGACCGGTTCGGGCTTTTGGGCGGTGCAGGGCAGTGTTTCGATGCTCTACCCGTCGGATCCGGCCGTGATCTTCGCCAGCCTCAGCTACAACCACAATATCGCCCGCGAGATTGGCGAGACCTATGGCACGGTCACGATCGGCGAAGTCGATCCGGGTGACTCGATCTCGATGGGCTTTGGCTTCGGCTTTGCCCTTAACAACCGTTTCTCATACTCGCTGGGCTACTCTCACTCCTATGTTCTGCCGACCACTTCGGAGCTGAACGACCTGGTGCAAGAGTCCACCGAACTGCAAGTTGGCTCGGTTTCTCTGGGTATGAGCTTCCGGGCCACCGAGCGTCTGACGCTCTCCACCAGTGTCGATATCGGCGTCACCGAGGACGCTCCCGATGTCAGGGTGGCCTTCAGAGCCCCGTTCCGCTGGTAAGCGTAACCCCGAAAGCCCGGCCCAAAGCCGGGCTTTTTCTTTGGCCGCATTGCCCCACGCCGCGCACTGGGATAGGCGAGCGCTCCGCTCCGGAGAGATGGCCGAGTGGTTTAAGGCACCGGTCTTGAAAACCGGCGAGGGTGCAAGCCCTCCGTGGGTTCGAATCCCACTCTCTCCGCCAGCGCGGACTACGCGCCACAATTGAGCGGGGTCGCAGCGCCAATGGTGCGCTGCTAGGTTTCGCGGATGCTGAATAATCTGAAGCTAGGCTCCCGCAGCGGTCTGCGCCTCAGCACGATGGCAATAGCGCTGACGTTCGCCGCCGTCGGCCTTTTGGCCTCGTGCGACCAAAGGGCGGTGACCTATGAAGAGCGTTTCCGGCCCGCTTACCATTTCACGCCTGCGCGCAACTGGATGAACGATCCGAATGGGCTCGTCTTTCACAATGGCGAGTACCATCTGTTCTTCCAGCACAATCCGCGCGGCAATCGGTGGGGACATTTGAGCTGGGGACACGCCGTCAGCCGCGACCTGGTGAACTGGCGCGAGCTTGGCGTCGCGATGCCCGAGCGCGACGTCATGATCTTCTCAGGCAGCGCCGTCATCGATGCGGCCAACACGAGCGGCTTCGCAAGCTCTCGCACGCCGCCAATGGTGGCCTTCTATACCGGACACGACCCGGACGATGGGCGTGAGAGCCAGTACCTCGCCTATAGCCAGGACGAGGGCCGGACCTGGACGCAGTACGATGGCAACCCAATCATCGAAGCGCCGGGCATCAGCCAGTTCCGAGACCCCAAAGTGTTCTGGCATGAGGGGACGCAGCGCTGGGTGATGGTGCTCGTACATTCCGGCGAGCAGCGCGTTGCGATTTACACCTCACAAAACATGCGTGCGTGGCGTGAAGTCAGCGTGTTCGGCCCCGGTGGCCAGACGGGCGGACCATGGGAAACGCCTGACCTGTTCGAACTTCCGGTCGAAGGCGGCGGCTCACGTTGGGTGCTGAGCGTCGGCGTTACCGGTCAGGCCGGCCTCTCTGCGGGCTCTGGCGTTCAGTACTTCGTCGGCGGCTTCGATGGTGAACGCTTTGTCGCTGACGATGGCGCGCCTGTGGGCGTGGTGCGTTGGGTGGATTACGGCAGCGATTTTTATGCGCCGCAAACATGGTCTGGCATTCCTGCCGAGGACGGCCGGCGGATCTGGATCGCGTGGATGGCCAACACCCGCCACGCCGAGGACATTCCAACCTCTCCATGGCGCGGCATGATGACTATTCCGCGCGAACTCAGCCTTGCGTTGCGGGATGGGCGCTATGAGCTGGTGCAACGTCCTGTGCGCGAGCTGCAGACATTGCGGCGCGACGCGGTCACGCAAGAAGCAGTAACCATCGTGCGTGGCGAACGCGCGCTCGCCGAGGTGGCCGCGCTTGGCGGAGCGATGGAGTTGGAGATCGCGTTTCGGCCAGCGACATCGGGCGAAACCGGCCTGGTTCTGAGTTACGGCGCCGCGACACGTCTTCGTATTGGTTACGACGCGCGCAACAATCACGCTTTTGTCGATCGCTCGGAGGGCGGCGCGTTCGAGCGCGATAGCTTCCGCGCACGGCACTATATGCCCGTGCGGTTGAGCGACGGCATGCTGCGTTTGCGCATCTTCCTCGATCACAGTTCAGTCGAAGTGTTCGCCGACGATGGCGCGCGCGTTATATCGGACGCAATCTTTGCCGATGGCCAGCTACGGTCGGTTTCGCTCTATACTACTGGTGAGGGCGGCGCGCTCTCCAGTCTTAACGCTTGGCGTATGGCGGCGATGGATCGCAACTAAAGCGCCGGCGGCGCACCCGCAAGGAACCGCTCGACCTCGGCCGGGGTACCGAGTGGGATAGCCGCGTTGAACGGAATGTCGTGCACATAGACGTCGGCGCCGTCGCTAATCAACCGGTTGTAAATCGGCGCGACATAGCGCTCGCCTTTCTCCAGATTTGCCGGATCGGCGTAGTGGCGTGTGTAACTGTCTTCGTATCGCGTGAACGAGTCGAACCAGTAGAGCCCGATGGTGGCGTGGTTCGAGATGCGCACCTTCTCACGGACTTCGCTGACACGACCGTGAGCATCGGCAGCGGCGAAGCTCCAGCCTTCTCCCGGTGCATCAAAGCAGGGGATCCAGCCCGCGCCGCGCACGTCAGAAGGATTAAGCAGGTCTGGGTGTGTGAAGGTGTCGATGTTGTAGATCAGCATCGGCGCTGTGCGATCGGCGATGTGGTCACGCGCGAGCATTGCAGTCGTGGCCTGACCGTCGGTCGGCGCATCTAGTTCGATGACCGTGCAATGGGCGATGCCGAGCTTGGCTGCTTCCGCCTGGATGAAGTCTGATGCTTCGTCGGCGCCCCGGACGACAAAGTTAAATCGAGCGTTGTCTCTGATGAACTGGCGGAGGCTGACGATCGACCAGAAAAACAGCGGTTGTCCATGCGCCTCGATCCGATATTTCGGAAGGGCATAACCGGCATCGAGAAAACGGCGGCCAAAGCCGGCCATTGTGATGATGACTTCTGTCATTAATTCTCGCCGCCGACGAGACCGAGAATTTCATCATAGCTGAGCGCTAGAAACTCATCAGGGCGGATAGCCTTGTCATCCACATAGAACCCGCCTTTGCCAGCCCACGGCTTGCCGACATAGAGCTCGTCATACGGAACATCATGTCTGTCGAGCCATTGCATCAGCGTCTTGGCGGTGGTTGCGGTGATGAGCCCGACATTGCCGCTATGGGTGTTCATGTTGCGCGAGGTTGCGAGGATCACGTAAAATCCCGCTTCACGGTACTCACGCAAACGCTCGAGAACATCGGCGCGTGGTGCAACGTCGGCATAGCTTTGCTCCGGCGCTTTTTTCAGACAGAGCGTACCATCGACGTCCATCACGATGCATTTTTCGCGTCGGATCATCGGTCACTTCCTAGAGAGTTCGTCGAGTATGCTGGCTCCGCGAACGGCAAAGGCCAGAACCTTACGAGGGCGGTCCATGTGTAGCGGCAGCATCGAGATGAAGAGCGACGCCTCACAAAGACGCACCAACTCGGCGTCGAACCCTGCCGCATCGAGTTTCCTAAGAAACAGGACGCGGGCCCAGTCCGCTGGCGGGTTCTCAAGAATAAGCTTGGGGCGTAAGCGATCGTCGATCTGAATGTCGAACTTGCCTTGATTGATGAAGTCGTAGCCGCCCAGAACGGAGTGCGAGAGCTTTGCGACATCGTAGTACGGATCGGTGAAGAGATCGTCGGCATTGGTCGCGCCGCGTGGGTCGATCAGTTTGAGGTACTGGTTAGTTTTTGAATAGAGAATGTTCGAGAAGCACGGGTCGCCATGACCAAAGGCGAGCTTATGGTGGGGCAAACGCCGGCCTATTTGCTCGAACTTCGCCAGATAGCGTGCCTCCAGCGCATCGACGCCGCCGCAGGCGCGATCCAACAGCGGGGCAAGATTTGTGTATTCTGGCGCCTGCTTAAGCGCTGCGAGACGGTTCTGGACTTTCGCGACGTAGAGGTCGTTCTGGGACCGTCTCACTTCTGCCCCTTCTGTGGCGCGCTCCGGGCGTGAGGCTATGAAGAAGAATATGTGATCCAGGAAGCGCTCGAACTCCGATTCCTGAAAGGCGGCGTGGACCCATTGCAGCGACATGTCCGGCACTGAGAGGCGTTCCATGCGATAGCTCGCGGTCTTGCCGTCGTCTTTGAAGTCGAACGGTTGCACCAGGAACATCTGCATCTCGGGGGGCGCGAGATGATAGAAGTCGAACTCGCGCTTCATCTTTCCGCGGTCCGCGGACCGCTTTGTGACGATATAGTCGTCTCGTTCCAACGAGTTGAAGTATCGCGCATCGAGTTGGCCGGATAGGAAATCCAGCAAAGCGCGTTCTTCGCTGATATCGATAAGGGGCAATCGGCCACGGATCGGCGTGAACATCTCGCCTTGTGTTTCGAAGAATTCGCGAGACTGGCCCCTCACGGCCATGGCTAGGTAGTCGCGCATCTTCGATGCGCGCATGAGCGTCCAGCCACCGCTGCCACTGCGCTCGTTGACTGCGACGTGCAGGTTGTTCGGCGAGTACGCGACCTGGCGCAGGAATGTGACGAGTTTGTCGTCGCTGGCGGCCGGCGCCAAATGCGCGGGTGCGAGGAGGTAGGCGAAGTCGTCCGTTTCGGTGCGTATGCTCTCAAGAAGCTCTGAGAAATCGGCGATCGATTGCGCGTGAATGAAGCGCGCTCCAGCCCTGTCGGCGATGGCCGACATTGCTTGCACACGCGAGCGGCGTTGGAACATCAGCGCGCCGAACTTGCTGACGCCCATCAGATCGTGAAGCGCGTCGGAGGCGTTCATCGTATCATCAAAGAGGACATGCAGCTTCATGCCTGCCCCCTTCCACGGCCGTATCTCAGGAAGGCATAGGCGGCGCATGCAATGAGGCCAAGGAAGGCGAGGGGCGCCTGCGTTGCTGCCAGATAGTGACGCAAATCAACGTTCGTATGCGTAACGTCGAGGCCACTGATTATAGTTTCGCCCCGTGTCACTGACGAGAGGAAGCTAAGCAGTCCTTCAGAGGCAAGCCCGAGCGAGTCCGCGAAGGCAGGGATCATGATGGCAAAGCACACTATCTCGAGTGTCCAAATGAGGACGGTGAGCGTGATCAGCGACGCGACCTTCTTTTCGACCATTACCGGCGCTTGGCGAATGGCTCGGCGTGCGGCGTCGATGCCGTGTAGGAGGGGCACGGTCCAAGAATAGTCATAACGGCGTATGATAAGAACGGAGACGCGGCGAAGGTTTTCGGGTGCGACAAAGAAGATGAGGACCGTGCCAGCGACGAAGGCGCCGGCAAGTGCAGCGATGCCGTAGAACACACCGTGGGTTTCGGGCGCAGTGTTGGCTAGAGCGACCGCGATCATGACAAGAATAGCCGTCACGTCGAAGGCCCGTTCCCACCATGCGATCATGAAGCCGCGTACGCCGCTGCCAACAAGATTTCCCAATTCGATAACGCGGTAGATTTCGCCAAGTTTCAGCGGGGCCAGAATTCCAATAGCGGCGGTCATGAGGTGGAAAGCCACGACCGTGCGGAAGCCGACGCGCCAACCACCAATCAACAGCGCCAAGCGTATGATCCGCAGCCCGTGACTTGCGAGATAAAGCGTTGCGGCGAACGCGAGTGTTTCGATTCTGACGCCGCTAAGATCGAGATCGCCACGTAGCGCCGCGGTTGCCGTCAGGCCACCCAGCCACAGAAGCGCCAACATCGCGCCCGTCATCAAGGTGAGCCTGATCCACTCCCAGAGTGTCCGCCTTGAAGGCTGGGTGTTGGCCACGGCGCTGCTCATTGCGATGCAGCCTCATGCGCGGACGTTTCATAAATGCTCGTGGAGCTATAGGCCGCCGACGTGAGCGCAGCGTAGTCTGACGCCAGATAAGCGCGGCGATTGAATCCGTAGGACAGCGCTATGCCGAGCACGCGCATGGCTTGGCGGAACAGCTTCACATTGGAGGTTTGATCCGCCTCGCGCCATTCGACGGGGAAGAAGCGGATGCGCCAGCCGGCAGCGATCGAACGCAGCAGCATGTGGTAGTTGAATGTGAGGTCGTCGGCGCAACGCAGGTAAAACGTATCGGTCAGCGCGCTGACTCGATAGAGATTAAGGCCAGAACCAAGGTCAGTGATCCAGCGTCCGCTGACAGCCGAGTAGAGCAAGTTGAAGGCTCGGTTGCCGAGAGTTCGAAAGAGTGAATAGCCCGTAAGCCGGGACCCCGGGGCAAAGCGGGCGCCGAGAAGACAGTCCGCGTCCCGGTGCGCGCCGGATTCCAGATGAGGAATGAGATCTGCGACAGCGCCCTGATCGTCGCCATGCAAAACGACTACAAAATCAAAGCCGTTGGCGCGGGCGTAGTTGAAGGCCACCTTGTGGGAACCGCCGAGGCCATAATTGCCATCGTTGCGCAACACCTTTCCGTTCACGCCACGCGCATTTAACGCTTCGACGGCTCGGGCTTCCGTGTCGTCAGTTGCGCGATTGTTAACCACAATGAGTTCACTGAACCAGCGCGCCCGCTCAGGTGACAACTGGGCGATCACGCGCGGGATTTGCCGCTCGCAATTGTATGCGGGAATGAAGAGCAGGATGCGCTCGCTCACGACGTCGGCCTCTTTCGCGTGATGAACGACATGACCAGGTAGTTGGCGGAAAAGGTGGCCGGCACGACCACAGCTTTGGCTATGGCCGGCGCGAACAAGTTCATGGAGAGCCAGTCCACCGCCCACGAAGCGGCCGCTACAGCGATGATCTGGTAGCCCCCGTAGAGCGCGAAGAGCGGCAGCAGAAAACGCCCTTGATAATCGAAAAGGCGGCGTACGGAGACGAAGTAAACAAAGCTCACGGCCACTGCTGCCGAAATCAGATTGGCCGGTCCCGGCCGCACGCCGAACTGGTCCACGAGCACCAGAAAGAGGACGAAATCGATGCCCAGGCCCGCTCCGGAGACCAGCGCGAACCCGACAACACGCGTCAACCACGTTTGTGATGCCGTCTGTGCCACCACACTCGGACTCCCTCATGCCTTCTAATACGCGAGAACCGTGTCTGGTCGACGCGTTTTCTCTCGATTGGAGCGCTCGTCGGCTTGCGTGCTGCAAGCCTCGTCCCATACTGCCCGAGGTTAAAAAGAGGCTGAGATGAGCGACACGATGAACGGCGGTGTGATCCGCGGCGCGTTCCACACTGACGGCAAGACCTTCGTGTTTACATTGGCCGACGCGCCATTCTCCGGCGTCGGCGCCACGCCTCAGGCGGCGTTTGAGGATCTCATGGCCACGCACGCGCGGGCAGGTGATCTGCCGGCACGGCTAGAGGCGCTGGCGCGTGAGCAGGGGGGCGCCGGCGAGAGGCGCGCGATCGTGAGGCTAATAGGCATCGGTCTTATTGCGTTGACGGTGATCGGCGGGGCGTTAGGCGGGGCAGTGGCGTTGGCGCCCCGCGTCGTGGCCGACGTAGCGCAAACGACGCTCGACAAGATAAATGAGTGGGCGAGCGAGCTAACGCCGGAAGAGAGACGCAGTCTGCGCGAGGTCTTCAACGACCCGGCCGAAGAGGCGCCCGAGGAGGCAGACCAGTAATGAATAGGCCCGCGGCGCGCGGACGGATCGCAGCGATTGCGGCGTTCGCTCTCGCGGCGCTTTGGCTTCTGCTCTCGCTGCTTACATGGAGCGATCTCGCCAACGGTCCGCGCGTGTCGTCTCCCTTCAGTACCTTTGGTTACGGCCAAGCAGCGCTTTTTTCTGCGCCCGTGAACATCGTCCATGTGATCGGAGCGTTGACCTGGAACGCCGCAGCGATGCTGATCGGCTACGCGCTGGTGATTAGACCGATCTGGGGCGCAAAGTTCTACGCGGGCGCCGGGTTGATGGCGCTGGCGGGCGCCGTGCCTGGAATGCTGTTGGTCGGCGCGCTGTCGCGGATCGTGTCTTTGGTGGCGCCGAATGCAGTGGCCGCCCCGGTGATCGCGCTCATCGTCGTAAGTGCGAGTTGCTGGGCTGTGATTTCGCTCTGGCCCAGGATCATCGGGGCGCGCAATGAGTGGCGCGGCGTGACGCTAATGTTGCTCGTCGCGCTGATCGGGGGCTTGGTGTTCCAACTCCACGTCGACCGCGGCCACGCGGTGGCCGAGGGCAGCATCTGGTTCATCAACAACGTCTTTCTCTCCGAACGCCACGGTATCGGCGCTGCGGCGTCCTTCCCGCTGGTGACGCAACACTATGACGAGGCTGCGTTTCTGTTGGCGCCGATCTACTTGTTGGTGCATCCGGGCGCTGATGCCAGCGCCGCCCTTACACTGATCTACTGGATTACGCTGGCGATCACGCGTCTGGGCATGGTGGCGCTGACCTTCGTGGCGTTGCGTGGCGTCGGGCTAGATCGCTTTAGCGCGTTCGCGTGCACATTTCTCGTCTGCGCGGCGTCGCTCTCTCTCAACCCATTCTCTTCGCGGCTGCTGTTCGATTCCCTCAGCCCGCTGCTGTATGCGTTGCATGGAGCGCGCTTCCTTGCGCCGATCTTTCCGCTCCTGATCGTTTCAGCGCTCGCGCAAGGCCCAATGCGTGCCGATGCCCGCGCGATCGCGATCGCTATCGTACTGGGTCTTGGGCTTTCGGCGATGCCAGTCCACTTAGTAATTATCGCACCGTGGGCGCTCGCGCTGGTATTGCTTGTGGCGCTCAACCCGCAGGCAGGCGAACGGAGCGAGTTATGGCGCGCCGCGGCGGCAGTGGCGGCGTGCGTGTTGCTGGCGGTTACTGTTGGGTACGGTATTCAAGTTGCACCCGATGCGCTTCGCGCTGCTTTGCTGGCGGCGAGCAGCCTATTGGGCGGCCTGTGGCTGCTTTGGAGACTGCTCCGTCTCGACGTCATGGCGCCGGTGGCCGATGATCGTCGTACGCTGGTAATGCTCGCCGTCGTACTGCTGGGTTACGGGCTTGGGCTCGCGCTCCTAGGCAACGTCGTATTCGTTCAACTCCAAACGACGCTTAGCGATGTTTGGCCTTACAGCGCGCGCGAAGTTCTCAGCAGGCTTGATCGTGAAGTCGTAGCACCCAGCGTGGAAGTCGCGGCATCGCCCTTCTGCGCCACAGGTTACGATTGGGGGTATCGAACGCTCACCGGACATTGCGGTTCGCTGCCAGTTTTTCTCCGGACTTATGGGTTGCCGTTCGCGCTGATTGCGGCAGTGCTGGGTTGGCGTGCGCTGCGCGGACGGCCGGTCATGATCTCACGTCCGGAGACCACGATGTTGTGGGCGCTTTCGTTGTGCCTGCTTGCGCTGCCCGTGTCGTTCGTTGTGTACGACTTCATCACGCCGAGCGTGATTTCCGACACGACCAGCTGGTCGATCTGGCTGCGTTCGCGCGCAGTCGAACCGTGGTTCATCAGCGGCGTGTTATTGGCGCTCGCATACCTGCTGCGGGGCGCGAGGCCCGCGCTCCGAAGTGTGACCAACTTGGCTATCGTCGCCGCGGCCGCGATCCACATCTTCAATCCACTCACGGCGCCGGCGCAGTGGGTGGCCAATGTTGCCTATTGGGTAGTTTCGCTATTGAGCTAACGCGCACGACTCACATTCCGTCACGTCTTGCGATGAGTGGCGTGGTTAATGGCGCTAAACGCAAGCTTGTCGCCTTTCGCCTCACACTTGAAACGTAGCGCGCTGCGGAGCGTGAATGTTGCCAGTGTTTGTCGTGCGTTTTCGTCATCGGTACTTTGCGCGCCGTACACTCAACTCCGGCGCATCCTAGGAGAGTCGAACGACCCCTCGAAGGCCGCCGGTCGCTTGCGTATGCGGCGCACGAAGCCCGCGTAGCGCGGAGACGCTGTAATGCCTGCCTACACTCTCGGCGCCGAGTTCACGGTCAATACGCTCGCTGGTCTCGACCAGAGTGAGCCACAGGTCGTCACACTAAGCGATGGCCGCATTCTCGTTACATGGACGACGGCGGACTCGAGTGTCGACAGCAGTAACGAAGCGATCGCCGGGCGTATCGGGACAGTGCAGGCAGACGGCTCAGTGGTTTGGGGCGCGGACTTTCGCGTCAATGCTCAGAGCGCGGGGGGGCAGTTTGAGCCGCAAGTGCTAGAATTGGGCGACGGGCGCGTTCTGTTCTCATGGTATAGCGCTGACATCGACGTCGACGGCGACGCCAGAGGCATCGCCGCCAGAATTGGCGCCGTTCAACTGGACGGTTCCATCCTATGGGACAGCGCAGGCGAGTTCACGGTCAACGTCCAAAACGGCGGCAATCAAGAAACAGCACAAATGGTGCTCCTTGCTGACGGGCGAGTGATGTTTGCCTGGTGGAGCGCCGATGCCGACGTCGACGGCAGCGGCACGGGGATCAGCGCACGCATCGGGACCGTCCAAGCCAACGGTTCGATCGTGTGGGCCACCGCCGGCGAGATCACCATCAACGAAGAAGTTACAAGCAACCAGTTCGACGTGCAGGTCTCCGTGCTGCCGGACGGCCGCGTGCTCGCGACATGGTGGAGTCAGGACGCGGACGTTGACGGCAACGGCTTCGGCATTTCAGCCCGCATCGGCACGGTGCAGTCTGACGGTTCGATTAGCTGGGGCGCCGCCGGCGAGGTCACCGTCAACGAGGAAGCGCAGGGCGATCAGAACCAAGCACAAGTTGCCGTTTTGCCGGATGGCCGCGTTCTTTTTGTCTGGAGCAGCAACGATCCGGATGTGGACGGTAGTTTTTCCGGCATCTCCGCGCGCATCGGCACGGCGCAAACCGACGGCTCGATCAGCTGGGCAGGCGCAGGCGAAATCACCGTCAATTCGGAGACGGAAGGCGGTCAACTTAACCCGCAGGTGATCATCTTGAGCGACGGGCGCTTGCTCTTCGTCTGGACTACTTTTGACACCACCATCGACAACAGCCCAACCGGCATCTCGGCGCGGATCGGAACGGTACAGACCGACGGCAGCATCACTTGGAGCGCCGAAGGCGAGTTTCGGATGAATGCCGCTGGTCTCAACGCGCAGCAATTGCCGCAAGTTACCGAACTGGAAGATGGTCGCGTCGTGATCACTTGGCAAAGTGGCGATCCGGCGATTGACGGGTCCGGCTCAGCCATCGTCGGACGCACGCTGCAGCTCAACCAAGCGCCGATCTTAGCGGATGATGCGCTCTCGACAGAGGAGAATGCCACGCTCAGCGGCGGCAACGTGTTCTCCAACAATGGCGCGGGCGCCGATAACGCCGTCGATGGCGATACGCTCACCGTCAGCGCTGTGAACGGTTCGGGAGGAAATGTCGGCAACCAGATCACGCTCGGGTCCGGCGCGCTTTTGACGGCAAACGCTAACGGCGCATTCGAGTACGATCCTAACGGCCAGTACGAATACCTGGGCGTCGGTGATACCGCGACCGATAGCTTCACCTACACTGTCTCCGACGGCTTCGGCGGAACCGAGACTGCGACCGTCACGATCACCATCAACGGCGCCAACGACACGCCCAACGCGCGCGACGACGTCTTCTCAACCGGCGAGAACGTCGCCCTGAATGGCGCGCTGCTTGCCGATAACGGCGCCGGCTCTGATAGCGACATCGATGGCGACACACTCGCTGCGTCTGCGGTTAACGGCTCTGGCGCGAGTGTCGGCGCACAGATCACGTTGGCCTCCGGCGCGCTGCTAACCGTTAATGCCGACGGCACGTTTGCCTATGAGGCTAATGGCGCCTTCGAACATCTGGGCGTCGGTGAGAGCGATGCCGACAGCTTCAGCTACACAGTCAGTGACGGTCAGGGCGGAAGCGCTACAGCAACCGTAACCATCACGATTAATGGCGCCAATGATGCCCCGGTCGGTCAAGACGATGCTGTCGCCGTAAACGAGGCCAGCGCAATCGTCGGCGGCAACGTCTTCACGAACAATGGCGCAGGTGCAGACGCTGACATTGACGGGGACACCCTGGCGATCAGCGCGGTGAATGGTTCGGCTCTGAATGTGGGCAGCCAAATCACACTCGCCTCCGGGGCGCTGCTCACGCTCAACGCCGACGGCACCTTCGACTACGACCCCAATGGCGCCTTCGAAACTCTCGGTGTGGGTGAGAACGATACGGATAGTTTCACATACACCGTCAGCGACGGCCAGGGTGGCAGCGATACAGCCACAGTCACCGTGACCATCAATGGCGCAAACGACACGCCGATTGCGCGCGATGATGCCGTTTCAGTCGGAGAGGATGGCGTTCTCACCGGCGGCAACCTCTTTGCAGACAATGGCGCGGGCGTTGATAGCGATGTGGAGGGCGACGTCCTCACGATCACCGCGGTTGAGGGATCGCCAGGCAACGTCGCAACCCAGATTATGCTCGCGTCTGGCGCGCTGCTGACCGTCTACGCCAACGGCACATTCGACTACGATCCCAACGGCGCGTTCGAGCACTTGGGCGCCGGAGAAACGGGCGCAGATAGCTTCACCTACACCATTGATGACGGCAATGGCGCGAGCGACACAGCAACCGTTAGCGTGACGATCAACGGCGCCAACGACACGCCGATCGCAACCGACGATGCGATCGCCGTGGGCGAAGATGCAGCTGTCAATGGTGGAGTTTTCACGGACAACGGCGCCGGTCACGATGCTGACGCCGATGGCGACACGCTGACCGTGAGTGCGGTGAACGGCACGGACGTGAATGTCGGCAATCAGATAACTCTGGGCTCCGGTGCGCTCCTGACAGTCAACGCCGATGGGACGTTCGCGTACGATCCGAACGGTCAGTATGAGGCGCTGGGTGTCGGCGAAAGCGCCACGGACAGCTTCACTTACACGATTGATGACGGCAACGGCGGGACGGACACGGCAACGGTGACGCTGACCATCACCGGCGCCAACGATGCTCCGGTGGCGCAGGACGACGCCTTTGCGACGAGTGAAGACGCTGGCGTAAGCGGCGCAGTGCTGGCCGATAACGGAGCGGGCCTCGACGCGGACGTTGACGGCGATCCGCTAAGCGTTACCGCCGTCGAAGGTTTGGGCGGCAATGTTGGCAATCAGATCACGCTCGCCTCCGGCGCGCTGCTGACGGTGAACGCCAACGGGACCTTCGCCTACGATCCGAACGGCGCGTTCGAACATCTGGGTGTTGGCGAAACGGCCACCGAAACTTTCACCTACACAAGCGATGACGGCAATGGTGGCGCCGACACCGCAACGGTCACTATAACCATCAACGGCGCAAACGACGGCCCGATCGCAGCAGATGACGCGATCGCCGCCGGCGAAGATGCGCCTGCCAGCGGCAATCTTCTGGCCGACAACGGCTCTGGCTCTGATAGCGATGTCGACGGAGACGCCCTGATCGTGAGTGCGGTCAACGGTTCAAGCGTTTCTGTAGGCACGCCCATCGCCCTCGCGTCGGGCGCGCTGCTGACCGTGAATGCTGACGGCAGCTACAGCTATGACGCCAATGGTGCGTTCGAGAGTCTGGGCGGCGGCGAAACCGCCAATGACAGCTTCAGCTACACGATTGATGACGGCAACGGCGGCACGGACACCGCGACCGTTACGCTCACCATCAATGGCGCTAACGACGCGCCGCTGGCGGCGGACGATGCGTTTACGCTCGGAGAGGATGGCGCGATCGCAACCAGCGATCTGTTCGTCGACAATGGATCGGGCGCCGACAGTGACGTGGAAGCCGATTTGCTAAGCGTTAGCGCCGTCAATGGCTCAGCGCTCAACGTCGGTGCGCAGATCACGCTTGCTTCCGGCGCTTTGCTGAGTGTGAACGCCAACGGCACGTTCGACTATGCTGCGAATGGCGCATTTGAGTATCTCGGCGCCGGCGAGAGCGCCAATGACAGCTTCACCTACACGATCGATGACGGCAACGGCGGCACGGACACGGCGACCGTCACGCTCACCATTAACGGCGCCAACGATGCGCCCGTGGGCGCGGACGATGCTGTATCGACGACTGAAAATACGCCGGTCGTTGGAAATGTCCTCGCCGATAACGGCGCTGGCGCGGACGCTGACATCGACGGCGATGCGTTGACAATTAGCGCGATCAATGGCGAGAGCGGGGATGTCGGCGCACAGATCACTCTGGCGTCCGGCGCGCTGCTCACAGTGAATGCGGACGGCTCGTATTCATACGATCCCAACGGCGCCTTCGCGCATCTGCACGACGGTGAAACGGCAAGCGACAGCTTCAGCTACACAATCAGCGACGGCAATGGCGGAAGCGACACGGCAACCGTCACGCTGACAATAAACGGCGTGAACGCCGCGCCTGCCGCCGCGGATGATGCGTTCGCAGTCAACGAGACGGGCGCCATCGGCGGCGCCAATTTGCTGGCTGACAATGGCGGCGGCGCGGACAGCGATATCGAGGACGATACGCTCACGATCGTGGCGGTGAATGGCGCCACGCTTATCGGTTCCCAAATCATCCTGCCGTCGGGCGCGCTTTTGACCGTCAGCGCGGACGGCACGTTTGACTACGATCCCAACGGCCAGTTCTCGCCACCCTACGGCCAGAGTGTCGTCGACACGTTCACCTACACCGTCGATGACGGCAACGGCGGAACGGATACCGCGACTGCAACGATCACGATCTATAACGCTGGCACATTCATCGGCGGTACGACAACGGCGGACACGCTGAACGGCAGCGAAGGCGGCGACGTGATCGCGGGCCTCGCGGGTCCCGACACGATCAATGCTGGCGGTGGCGGCGACCAGGCTTTCGGGGGCGCCGGCAACGATACGATCAATGGCGGCGCAGGCGATGACGTGCTCGATGGCGTGTTCGACGCCGATACACTGAATGGCGGCGACGGTAACGACACGCTGTTCGGCCGCAGCGGCATTGATACGCTCAACGGCGATGCGGGGCACGACACGCTTTATGGGGGTGATGGAAACGACATTCTCAATGGCGGCGAAGGCGACGACCTCATCGATGGTCTCAATCACAACGACACCGCTCATGGCGGTGGCGGCGATGATGAGATTTATGGTCGGCAGAACGATGATACGCTCTATGGCGATGCTGGCCTCGACACGCTCTTCGGCGGCGATGGCGCGGATGCGCTCGATGGCGGCGCCGACGACGACTTCCTCGACGGTGGCAATGGAGATGACGAACTCGCCGGCGGCGCAGGAAGCGACACGCTCTATGGCCGGCAGAACGATGACGTCCTCACCGGCGGAGAGGGCAACGACACCCTCTATGGCGGTGACGGCAACGATGACATCTCCGGTGGAGATGACGCCGATATCCTTGATGGCGGCAATGGCGTCGACCGCCTTGATGGCGGGCTCGGTGCGGACGTTCTGATCGGCGGCACGGGGACCGACACGTTCGTATTCTCGGCTGCCTTGGGCGCGGGCAATGTCGACACGATCGTGGTGTTCAACCTGGCCGACGATCGCATCGAACTCGACCTCGCCATCTTCACCGGTATCGGCGCAGGCGTGTTGGATGCAGACGCGTTTGTGATCGGTGCAGCAGCCGTCGATGCAGAGGATCGGATCATCTATGATGCGGCCACCGGCGCGCTCTACTACGACGCAGATGGAATTGGTGCTGGTGCAGCGATTCAGTTCGCTACGCTCGCGCCCGGCCTGTTCGGTTTGACGAGCAATCACTTCCTGGGCGGGGGCCCGTAAGGCGGTATTCCAGCCTCTCTCCCCCACAGCAGGGGAGAGGGTGTCGCGCAGGCCATCGCCTTCCCCATTATGAACCGCGCAGCGATGCTGCGTGTTTGCGCTACGCGCGCTCCTTCCTCCTGCGCCGTGGTGAACACGCGTTATTGGTGAACCTGAAAAAACTATGAAAGCTTACGCGCCCTAAATCCCGCGTCGGTATGGTGACGCCCGCATTCATTGCGTTGGGGTCGTCCTTTGAAGCTTCGCTCTGCATCGCGCGTCCTGGTCATGTCCTGCGCCGTCCTCTTTGCGCTCACGCCGCCGGCCGCCGCCCAGCGCGCCCCGATCGTCTATGCGGGGCAGGGGACGACGCCCGCTTCCGATGCCGACGATAGCGCTTCTGGCGACCGCGCGCCCACCCTGCCTGGGGGCAGCGAAACTTCCTATGGTTATGGCCGCGCGCCCGCGCGCGCCGGCGCTGTGATCGATCTGCGCCGGCCGACCAGCGGTCGCGTGACGCGTGTTGTGGCTGAGCAGCCTGTGCCGCTGACGATCGAAAACGACGGAGCGCCAGAGGCGCCCCGCGCAGCGGATGACGGTTCTTGGCGCGAGCAGGAGCGGGTAGGGCCACCATATCAGGCCAATGGCCAATGGTATGTGCCAACACCGGAGCCGGGTTATTCGCAGACCGGCACAGCCTCGTGGTATGGCCCGCAATTTCACGGTCAACGCACCGCGAGCGGCGAAGTGTTCGACCAGGACGCGCTAACCGCCGCGCACCCGACGCTGCCGATCCCGAGTATCGTGCAGGTCACCAACCTTGAAAACGGCCGCGAAGTGATCGTGCGTGTGAATGATCGCGGACCCTTCGTTGGCGGACGCTTGATCGACATGTCGCGCGGCGCCGCCGACGCCTTGGGTTTCCAAGAGCAAGGCCAAGCGCGCGTACACGTCCGCTATCTTGGACCAGCGCCGCGCCGTGTGAACGCAGACGGCTCGATGGCGCCCGCCTCGCCGCCGTCTCCGCCGCCAGCCGCTGCTCAGCCGGTGGACACGGAGGAGGGGCCTTCCTCCCTGCTCCCGCCCTCCTCGTCCTCAGCGAGCGCCACGCTTGCCGGCGCGCCGGATGATGAGCCCTCTTACGCGCCGCCGTCCCGTAGCTACGCGGCGCCCGCCACCGGCAACTTCTTCGTCCAGGTCGGCGCCTATTCGGACCTCTCCAACGCCCACCGCGTCCGCGACGCAGTAGGGGCGGCGGGGCCGGTGACTGTGGATATCCGCCAGACCTCGGGCGGCGAGTTGTTCCGTGTCCGGGTTGGCCCCTGGGGCAGCCGCGAGGAGGCCGACGACGCCCGCCGCGAAGTGGCCTCGCTGGGCTATGGCGAAGCCGTGGTTGCCTCCCGCTAAGCCCGTTTGTTGACGTGAAAGCGCCGCGCGGGTTTGGTCAAACCAATCCGCGCAAAACGCGCGCAAACGATTCGGCAGAGCAATGCAGATCAGCCGCGCCTTTGGCGCTTTGACCCCCGTTTTGATGATCGCTTTGGTGCTCGCGCTGGCGTCACCTGCCGACGCTCAGCGCCGTCGCCGAGCTGCTGCGCCACCGCCGCCGCCATCGGTCGCGCAGCACGTCACGATCATGGATGTCGCCAGCGGCGCCATTCTTCAGTGCGACGATTGCAACACGCCGATCGCGCCGGCGTCGATGTCAAAGCTGATGACGGTGCTGATCGTGCTCGAGCGGCTCGCTGCTGGCGACATCACGCTTGAGACCCAATACTCCGTCAGCGAATACGCGTGGCGCGATCACGGTGCGCCATCTGGCGGTTCGCACATGTTCTTGCCGGTCAACTCGCGCGCCTCCGTGCGCGATCTGCTCCGCGGCGTGATCATAGTCTCCGCCAACGACGCGAGCGTCGTTCTCGCCGAAGGCATCGCCGGCTCCGAAGGCGCCTTCGTCGACATCATGAACCGGCGCGCGCAAGAGCTTGGGCTCAGCACCGCGCACTTCCGAAACGCGACGGGTGTCGATGCGGAAAATCACGTCATCAGCTCTGCTGATCTCGCGCGTCTGGCGCGCCACATCATGCTGACCTACCCAGAATTCTACCGGATCTATTCAGAGCGCGAATTCACCTTCAACAACCGCACCCAATCCAACCGCAATCCGCTGCTCGGCGCCTTCGAAGGCGCCGATGGCATGAAGACTGGCCATACAGACGAAAGCGGCTATGGGCTCGTCGGCGCGGCGCAAGTTGATGGTCAGCGCCGCATCATCGTCTTCAACGGTACGCGCTCGATGGCCGACCGCCGCAGTGAGGCGTTGCGGTTGATGCGCTCGGCGTTCTCCGACTACGCCGTGCGCACGCTCGCGTCAGCCGGCGATGAAGTTGGAGAGGCGCGGGTCTATCTGGGCGGACGCCGTACCGTGCCGCTCGTCGCGCAATCGGACATCATCATCGGCGGACGAAGCGGCCTGCAGAGCACGCTGACGGCGCACATCGTCTATGACGGCCCAATCCATCCGCCGATCCGCGCCGGCGATGTCATTGCGCGCTTGGTGGTGGAGGGCCCAGGCTATGAGACGCAGGAGTTTCCGCTGGCCGCCGGACGCCGCGTCGGGAAGGCAAATTGGTTCTCGCGCGCATGGGAAGGCTTGCGCCTGACCTTCTTCGGTCCTTGATAAGGGCATGGCCCAAGAGACCAAAACTGGACGTTTCATCACGCTGGAAGGCGGGGAGGGCACAGGCAAGTCGACGCTGGCGCGCGGCTTGGCTGAGGCTCTGCGCGCGCGTGGTGTTGATGTCGTCGTCACGCGCGAACCTGGCGGCGCGCCTGGCGCTGACGCAGTCCGCGCCCTGCTCGTCTCTGGTGATGCAAACCGGTGGAGCCCGATGGAGGAAGCGCTGCTCTTCGCAGCCGCGCGTCTAAACCATTTGAATCATCTGATCCGCCCTGCGCTCACGCGCGGCGCTTGGATCATCTGCGATCGCTACTATGACTCGACGCGCGCCTACCAAGTAGCCGCCGGCGGACTAGAGCTCAGCGATCTACTGGAACTAAACGCACTCATTGAAGCGCCGCGGCCCGATCTGACGCTCGTGCTCGATATCGATCCCGCAGCGGGGCTAGCGCGCTCGCGTGGACACGAAGTCGACGAGGATCGCTTCGAGAAGAAGGACATGAGCTTCCACGAGAAGGTCCGCGCGGAGTTTCGTGAGATTGCACGCAACGAACCGGATCGCTGCATACTGATCGATGCAACGCAGCCTGCGGCCGATGTTCTGTGCGCCGCGCTCGTGCAGCTGGAGCCCTTTCTGTGAAGGCCGAAAAGCCGGCGGTCGAAACGGACAAAGAGCCGGAGACCCCGCATCCGCGCGAGACGTACTCGTATGTCGGGCACGATGCAGAAGAGCGAGCGTTGCTCGACGCGTTGCGCGGCGGGCGCATGCACCACGCTTGGCTGCTCGCAGGCGCCAAGGGGCTCGGCAAGGCGACGCTTGCATATCGCTTCGCGCGCATAGCGCTTGGCGCGACGCGCAGCGGCGGACGTCCGCTCGAGGTCGATCCCGAAGATCCGATTGCGCGGCGTGTCACTGCGCAATCGCACCCAGATCTCTTCATTCTGCGCCGCGGCCTCAACGATCGCGGCAAGCCGCGCCGCGAGATCACCGTGGACGAAGCGCGCGAGCTTGGTGCGTTCTTCGCGCTCGCGCCATCCGAAGGCGGCATGCGTGTGGCGATCATCGACGCCGTCGATGATCTCAATCGCAACGCGGCCAACGCCATTCTCAAAACGCTGGAAGAGCCGCCGGCGCGCTCCGTGCTGCTGCTGGTGTGTCACGCGCCTGGCGCAATCCTGCCGACGATCCGCTCGCGTTGCCGCCGTTTGGCCCTGCGGCCAGTCGAGGATGGTCTCGTTCGCGTAGCGCTTGGCGGCGGCAAAGAGGACGACGCGCTCGTGGCGCTCGCCAAAGGCCGTCCGGGTCGCGCGATTGCGCTCAAAGCCCAAGGCTTGGACGCCGGCAACGCCGATCTGCGTCGCGCACAAGCGTCCATCGCCAAGGGTGACGCCGCCAGCGTGCTCAATGCGCTCTATGATCAAATGAGCGGCGAACCGTTCGAGAAATTGGCAGGCGTTCTTGAGCTTGCGGAAGAATGGACGCGCGCCGTCGGCGTCGAGCAGGGCGGTGAACGCTGGGCTGAGGCCTGGTCGGAGTTGGAAACACTGCGCACCGAAGCCGAAGGTCTCGACATGGATCCGCGCCACGCGCTTGCACGCGCAATTGGCGTGCTTGATCGCGCGGCGGCAAGCCGTAGATGAGCCACGCATGCTGATCGACAGCCACGTCAACCTTCACCACCACAGCTACGATGAAGATCGTGACGCCGTGATCGCACGCGCACGCGAAGCGGGCGTCAAACGCATGCTGACCATCTGCGACAAGATCGAGAACTTTCCCGCTGTCATCGCCATCGCTGAAGCGAACGCCGACATCTATGCCAGCGTCGGCGCGCATCCGCATTATGCGAAGGGCCACCTCGATCTGACTGCCGCCAAACTCATCGAACTTGGCGCGCACGAGAGGGTGGTTGGAATTGGGGAAACCGGCCTCGATCAGCACTACAAGCACAGCCCCTTCGACGATCAAGTTCAAGTTTTTCGCGCTCACGCCGAAGCTGCACGCGCGCTCGACAAAACCCTGATCATCCACACGCGCGAAGCCGACGAAGCGATGGCTACGCTGCTGGAGGAGGAGGCGGGGCAGGGCCCTCTTCGCATTCTCATGCACTGCTACACGAGCGGCCCAGAACTGGCCCGCCGCGCACTCAAAATCGGCGCGTACTTTTCGTTCTCAGGCATCATGACATTCAAGAACGCCGACGACGTGCGCGCCATCGCGAGGGAAGTTCCGCTCGACCGCGTCATCGTCGAGACCGACTGCCCCTATCTGACCCCTATTCCTCATCGCGGCCAACGCTGCGAACCGCACCACGTCGCCTTCGTGCAAAGCGCCTTCGCCAAGCTGCGCGGACTAGAGGAGGAGGAGGCGAGCGCCCTGCTCGCAGACAACTTCTTCCGTCTTTTCCCGCAGATTGAGAGAGCGAGCTGATGGGCACGCTCCGCGTCACCGTGCTCGGCTGCGGCTCGTCCGGCGGCGTTCCACGCGCGACGGGCGACTGGGGTGTCTGCGATCCGAACGAGCCGAAGAACCGCCGCACGCGCTGCGGGCTCTTGCTGCAGAAGTGGAGCGGGGCGCCGGGGGCGGCGGAAGAGGCGACGACCGTCCTGATTGATACGCCGCCCGACCTGCGCCTCCAACTCGCGCAGGCAAAGCCCGCGCATCTCGACGCTGTCATCATCAGCCACGATCACGCCGATCAGACCAACGGCTTCGACGACGTGCGCGCGTTCTTCGTGAAGCAGCGCCGCACCATCCCGGTCTGGATGAGTGACGAAGCGAGAGCCACGTTCATGGTGCGCTTCGGCTACGCGTTCAAAACCATGGGCGGCTATCCAGCGATCGTCAGCCACGCCGGCCACGCAGCGCCGCTCGTGCCGATCGTTATCAACGGCGCCGGCGGGCCACTTGAATTGCTGCCGCTCGACCAGGATCACGGCTTCATCCGCTCACTCGGTTTCCGCATCGGGCCAGTCGGCTACTCGAATGACGTGATCTCGATGCCCGAAGCGAGCTTCGCTGAGCTCGAAGGCTTGTCGCTCTGGATCGTCGATGCGCTGCGCGACAAGCCGCATCCCACGCACGCACACGTCGATCTCAGCCTCGAATGGATCGCGCGCCTCAAACCCGCGCAGGCGCTGTTGACCAACATGCACATCGATCTCGATTACGCGGCGCTGAAGGCGAGGCTGCCAGCCGGTGTCGAACCGGCCTACGATGGCTGGGTCGGCGATTATCCGATCTGAGTCGATCTAGCGCTTCTCATAATCTATCTTATGCGAGTTTTGTATGTCGGCCCAACTGATTGAAAAGGCGACGGAAAAGAGCGCTGAAACCCTCGCCCGCAACGCCGCCGCGACCCAGGCCGTGCTCGACGTGATGGCCAAGCTGCGCGATCCGAACGGCGGCTGCCCGTGGGATGTCGAGCAAAACTTCCGCACCATCGCGCCGTACACGATCGAGGAAGCCTACGAAGTCGCCGACGCGATCGAGCGCGACGACCTCCCGGCGCTCAAGGAAGAACTCGGCGACCTTCTCTTCCAAGTCGCCTTCCACGCCCGCATGGCCGAAGAGCAAGGCGCGTTCGATTTCGCCGACGTCGCCCAAGCGCTCGCCGATAAAATGATCGAGCGCCATCCGCACGTGTTCAGCACTGAGAGTGATGGACGCACGGCCGATCAGCAGACGGTGGCCTGGGAGACGCTCAAAGCCGAGAAGCGCGCCGCCAAGGGCGCTGCGTCGCTCCTGGACGACGTGGCGATGGCCCTACCCGCCCTACAGCGAGCCGAGAAGCTCACCAAGCGCGCCGCGCGCATCAACTTCGATTGGCCGAGCTCGGCAGAGGTGTTGGAGAAGCTCGACGAAGAGCTGGCCGAACTGAAGGCCGCCGAAGCCAGCGGGGATCAGGAGCACATCGCCGAAGAGATGGGCGACATCCTCTTCGTGATGGCCAACCTCGCCCGCAAGCTGAAGGTCGATCCCGAAGAAGCCCTGCGCCGCGCCAACGCCAAGTTCACGCGGCGGTTTCAGTACATCGAAGCGCGGCTTGCCGAACAAGGCCGCACCGGCCCGCAGCCGCTGGATGACATGGAGGCGCTTTGGCTCGAGGCTAAGCGGGCAGAGAAGAAGTAGCGGACGTCACGCCTTCGCACTCGTCACATCGAAGCGCTAAAGTGAACCTTATCGAAGTCTCGCCGCTGCAAATCGTTCTTCCCTATGAAGAAGTAATAGCTTCCGCAGCGCTCTGGATAGAGCGCGAGATCGTCTTCGCCATCAAGCTGAAACAGAAGCAGATCAGCGCGGTGAGTCTCCGCCTCCACCTGCCGATTGCGCGAATGACCAAACATTTGATGCCGTGGTAGCTCGTGCGCCACATATACGCCGCCGAGTTCATTCGGCTGCCCGTGTAGCGCGCGCCACCCAGCTCGATCACGCACAGCATCGTGATAGGCTGCTGGCACGAGGTCAGGCCTTCCATTGATTATGCAAATTTGCGAGGCAAAGCAGATCGCATTCCAGACCAAGCGTTCAGCACGGTATGGCGTCAGCAGTTGCCGATACTCGGTTTCAAACTCCCCGATGACACTCCGCACAGTGTCCTGAACTTCTTTTGTGAGCGGAGAGATGTCGTCAATCGGCCCCAGTGCTGACTCTATGGCGCCGAGCATCGATTTCGACTGCCGATACTCCTGCTGCTGGCCCCTGAAGCCCGCGTGCAGAGCGCAGATGACATCGAGCGCATTGGTAGCGCTGCGCGCATGTAGCGCAGATTTGGGCCAGTCTGGCCACGTAAGGCAGCTTTCGCTGGCGTACCTCCATGGACGTAGCATTTGCACATGTCTTGGCTCGCCCAAGGCCGTCAGGAATGCTTCGCGCTCCAGTTCTTCCGCGGCTCGATGTTCTGGATCGCCGAACCGGCTGTCAGACGGCCCGGAATAATAGGATTTGAAACGATGCAAACTCAGCGGGTAGCGGAAGTCGACTTGGCGCCAGAAGTCGTGCGTATCCAGCCAGCCGCGCGGATATCCAGGTACATCCGGGCACATCGGTGGCATTGTCGCTGGCTTCTGCCGTGGCGAGATATTTGCGATCGAGCCATCGCAATAGATCACCTTTGCCACTGGTAATCTTCTCTCTCGATGGTCCACCCACATTTCGCCGAAGAAGAACAACACGCCAGTCTTGGGAAGCAGATGCCGATTGGCGAAAACAGGAAGTTGGGCGAGTCCAATTTGCGCAATGAAAGTCAGAGGACTTCCGGCGCCATTCTCGGGCCAATCGACATGCGGTGGTAGTTTGGGGAGTCCTCCCATGTAGGTATCGCCAGGCGCATCGAAACGTACCGGATCAACGTCGCGAAGAAGAAGCACGGCATCTTGGCTTGATGCTTTGAGTTTTGCGCGGGCCCTGGCGACCTCAGTCACCGCTTCAACGCCCCAAACGGCACCACCTTGTTCTCGACATCGTGCCCGATATCCGCGCGGCCAAGATACGCGATGCCAGCCTTCGCGCACCAATAGCGCGCGATCTCTTCTTCGTTGGCGCCGAACGGCTTGTCGTTCTCCGGCACATCCGAAACGCGGCCAAGCTTGATCCCCTTCACGCCGCGCACGTTGGCGGAGGAGGTGATTTGGAAGAGGGCGCGGTCGAGCCGGTAGAGGTACTCCCCCACGTCTTCCAAGAGCAGCGTGTGGCCGCTCAAATCCGGCTCCAGCGACGTGCCGAGCATCGACTGAAAAACCGTGATGTTGAACGCCGCGTTCTTGCCATCGAACATCACGCCGAGTTCGAGGCTCTCAGGGGAGCGGTCGATGAGCCAGGAGAGCGCCCTCTTCACCGCCCCCTCTCCGCCCGCGCGCGTCATGTCGACGGGAATAGGGCCGTGCACCACGTTCTCGTAGCCGCGCGCATAAAGCCCGCCGAGCAGCGCGCCGTTGTCGCTGTAGCCGAGATAGGTTTTGAGCCGCGAGGCGCCGTTGAGTTCAGCCAGCGCCGCCTCGGCAATCCTGCACGCGCCATAGCCGCCGCGCGCGAACCAGATCGCGTCGAGCGACGGATCGTTGGCGTACTCCACGAACGCCTTGCGCCGCGTGTCGTCATCGCCGGCGAAGTGCCCGGCGCTTGCGAAACATTGCGGGTGGAAAATGATCTCGGGCGCGCGATCGAGAAAACTGTCTGTCGCGAACGCCTTGATGCGCTCTGCGAGCGCCGGCTCGATGCGCGTGCCGGGCGCTACGACGCCGATGCGGAGCGATGGGGCCATTCTGCGTTCGCGTCCTTGCCGATGAGCGGCGTTTCTCGTCATAACCGGGCGGTATGAGTCAGGCCAAATCCTATTTCATGAGCGGCATCGGCGGCTCGGGCATGCTGCCGTTGGCGCTGATCCTGCGCGCGCGGGGCTACGAGGTCGCGGGCTCGGACCGCTCGCTGGACCAGGGCAGGCTCGGCGCAAAGTTCGAGTACCTGCAAGCCCAAGGCATCGCCCTCTTCCCGCAGGACGGCTCCGGCGTCACCAGCGCCGATCAAATCCTTGTCCGCTCTGCCGCCGTTGAAGACACCGTGGGCGATGTCGTCGCCGCCAAGCGCGTAGGCGCGACGGATTTGAAGCGTCCACAGCTGCTGGCGGAGATTTTCAACGCAGCGCCCGTGCGCATCGGCGTCGCCGGCACCAGCGGCAAGAGCACGACCACCGGCATGATCGCCTGGCTGCTCTACCGCGCCGGCCGCGATCCAACGGTGATGAACGGCGCCGTGATGAAGAACTTCGTCACGCCGGACGCGCTCTTCGCGAGCGCGCTCGTGGGCCGTGGCGATGCGTTCGTCTCCGAGGTCGATGAGAGTGACGGCTCAATCGCGCGCTACGAGCCGACAATCGCCGTCGTGAACAACATCGCGCTCGACCATAAGACGATGGACGAGCTGCGCGACTTGTTCTCCGGCTTCGTCAACCGCGCCGAGGTCGCGGTCCTCAATCTCGATAACGACGAGACCGCCGCTTTGGTGATGAAGGCCAAGGTGCGCACGCGAACCTTCTCGCTGCGCTCTGGCTTGGCCGATCTCCACTGCTCCGCGATCCGTTTGGCGCCCGATGGCGTCTCGTTCGATGTTCTGGAGAAAGAAACGCGGGCAACGGCGACGGTCGATCTCGCCGTGCCCGGCGAGCACAATGTCGCCAACGCGCTTGCCGCGCTCTCCGCAACGCGCGCTTACGGTTTGTCGCTGAAAGAAGCAGCGGAGGCGCTCAAGGGCTTTTCTGGCACAAAGCGTCGCTTGGAGGTCGTCGGCACAGCCAACGGCGTCACAGTCATCGACGATTTCGGCCACAACCCCGATAAGATTACGGCCACACTCGTAACGCTGCACGCATTTCCCGGCCGCTTGCTGATCATGTTTCAGCCGCACGGCTTCGGCCCGCTGAAGCTCATGCGCCAGGAATTCATCGACGTCTTCGCCAACAATATGAGCGCCGACGACGTTCTGATCATGCCCGATCCCGTCTATTTCGGCGGCACAGTCGATCGCAGCGTCAGCAGTGAGCACATCGTCGCCGGCGTGCGCGCGCGGGGTCTCGAAGCGATGGCGTTCGCAGAGCGCGGCGCGTGTGGCGATAAGCTGATCGAACTTGCAGAGCCGGGCGACCGCATCATCGTCATGGGCGCGCGCGACGATACACTGAGCACGTTCGCAGCTGAGCTGGTTGAACGCCTGAAGCGCTAACCCCTACTCCGCTGCCGGGCGGATTTCTTCGGGCAGGGGCTCCACCGGCGCAAAGCGCGCCGCGTCTTCGATGAGCAATTCGGCGCGCAACGTCAGCGCGCCATCATCGTCCGTGGTTTCTTCGAGAATTTTTCCAGCAGCAGCGATCTGTGCGCGCACGCGGCCGGAATCGTCAGCGGGCAAGGTGAGGGTGATCACGCGCGTCGCGGAGAAGGCCGCACGATCGATCGCCGCGAGCAGGGCGTCCACGCCCTCCCCCGTCTCCGCGGAGATCGCGACAGGGGGCAGGGTGCTGCCATGCCCCTGCTCAGCCGCCGTCTCCGCGCGCCGCAAGCGGCCAATGCGTGTGGCGTCATCGAGCAAATCGATCTTATTCCAAGCCTCAAGCACCGGCGGCGTTTTCCCGCCAGCTTCTTTCGCCAGCTGCGCCAGCACGCTCAGCACATCGGCTTTCTGATCGTCGCTCTGCAAATGCGCGATGTCGCGCACATGCACGAGCAAGTCTGCTTCCGTCACCGCCTCAAGCGTCGCGCGGAAGCTCTCGACCAATTCGTGCGGCAGATCCGAGATAAAGCCGACCGTATCGCTCATGATCACTGCGCGTCCGCTCGGCAGCTTCACTTGCCGCGCTGTCGGGTCGAGCGTGGCGAACAGCATGTCCTTCGCCAACACGCCCGCTTGCGTCAGCCGATTGAACAGCGTGGATTTGCCGGCATTCGTGTAGCCAACGAGCACAACGGCCGGCAGGCCAGCACGCGCCCGAGCGCGGCGCTGCAAGCCACGCGTGCGACGTACTTCCTCAAGCTCGCGCTTCAGCCGAATGATGCGGTCAGCAATGATCCGCCGATCGAGTTCGATCTGGGTTTCGCCGGGGCCGCCGGTTTTGCCCAAACCGCCGCGCTGCCGTTCCAGGTGCGTCCAAGTTCGAACGAGCCGCGAGCGCTCATAGCCCTGCCGCGCCAGTTCGACTTGTAGCTTGCCTTCCTTCGTCCGCGCGCGAAGGCCGAAGATTTCGAGGATCAAACCCGTCCGATCAACAACTTTGGCGCCGATGTCCGTCTCAAGATTGCGCTGCTGCACCGGCGAGAGCGCCGCGTCGATGACGACGACACCAACGCCAAGCTCTTCTGCCTGCTCCTTCAACCGTTCAACGCGTCCACCGCCCAGATATGTGCGCGCGTTGATCTGCCGGAGCGGTGCTGCTTCGGCGCTGGCGACATCCAGTCCCAGCGCCTGCGCCAATCCGACAGCTTCCAGCAAACGCGCTTCGCCATCGCGCACGCTCTCATCCGCGCTCGCGAGCGGGCGCAGAACGATGGCTCGATCGATAATCTTGGTCGGCGTTTCAGCCGTCGGCTTCATCAGCGGCCTTGTCGATGTCGTAGAGCTGCACGGGTGCGCCCGGCATGATCGTCGAGATCGCGTGTTTGTAAACCAGCTGAACCTGTCCGTCGCGGCGCAACAGCACGCAGAAATTGTCGAACCAAGTTACGACGCCTTGGAGTTTGACGCCGTTGACGAGAAAGATCGTGAGCGGCGTCTTGGCCTTGCGGACAGCGTTGAGGAACGTGTCCTGCAGGTTTTGTTTCTTATCCATGATGGGCAGCCCCCATGCTGTTGAGTTTTATGGCGCCGCGTCGAAGCGCGCGGCTGTCATCAAGCTATAGAGTGCGCCGCAGCATTCGCCAACCGAGTCGCAAAATTGTCGTGGTTCGGACCGTTTAGGCGCCCAAATAAGCGGCGCGGAGCGCCTTCGCGACCGGTCCCGGGCGCCCGTCGCCGATGGTTGCGCCGTCGATCGCGATCACCGGCACGGCGGGATTGCTGGCCGCACTGACGAACGCCTCACGCGCCGTCTTCGCCTCAGCGACCGTGAAAGCTCGCTCCTCGATCCGCATCTGGCGCTCCTGCGCCACGCGTATGAGCGCAGCACGCGTCACGCCGTGCAGAAGATCGTTCGAGAGCGGCCGCGTCACGATCACGCCGTCAGCGGTGACGATGAAGGCGTTGGAGGAGGTGCCTTCGGTGACGAAGCCATCGGCATCGACGAACCACGCCTCAAAAGCCCCCTGCTCTTTCGCTTGCTGACGGGCGAGGGCGTTGGGGAGGAGGTTGACCGTCTTGATGTCGCGCCGCGCCCAGCGCGTTTCGGGCAGGGTGATGACTTTGATGCCGGCTTCAGCGCGTTTGCCGATCGCGCGTTGATCGAGGTTTTTCGCGGTGACGACGATCGTCGGCCTTACCGCCGGCGATGGAAAAACGTGGTCGCGATTGGCTACGCCACGGCTCACTTGAACGTAGACGATGCCGTCGCGCACTTTGTTGCGCCGAATGGTCTCGCGCAGCACCACCCACAACGACGCTTCGCTCATGGGCGCTGCAATGCGCAGCTCGCTTAGCGAGCGCCAGAGCCGCGCCATGTGCTCCGCCGCGTCATAGAGACGCCCGCCGCGCACGGCCCACACTTCATAGATAGAATCCGCGAACTGAAAGCCGCGGTCCTGAATGGACACGGTCGCCGCCGTCAGCGGCACATAAGCGCCGTTGACGTAGGCGACGCGGCTCACTCAGCCTCCGCGCCGTTGCGGCCAGGCGCTTCAACGCCGAGCGACTTCAGCTTGCGGTGCAGCGCCGAGCGTTCCATGCCGATGAAGGCCGCGGTGCGCGAAATGTTACCGCCGAAGCGCGTGATCTGGACATTGAGATATTCGCGTTCGAAGCGTTCACGCGCGTCGCGCAACGGCAGACCGATCACTTCCTGCATACCCTCATGCTTCGAGAAACCGGCTTGTGGCCAGGCCTCAGCGGGGAGCGAGTCCACCGTGACCGGCGTGTTGATATCGCCCGTCGCCAGAATGAGAATGCGCTCGATGACATTGCGCAGCTGACGCACGTTCCCCGGCCACTCAGCGGCTTGCAGTGCAGCAAGCGCGTCTTCAGCGATCTGACGCGCCGGCACGCCTGACATGCCCGCCAGTCGCCCAACGAAGTACCCAGCGAGTTCGGGAATGTCCTCACGACGCTCCGACAAGCTCGGCGCACGCAGCGGCACGACGTTCAGGCGATGGAAGAGATCCTCGCGGAAACGCCCCTGCTCGATATCGCCGCGCAGATCGCGCGAGGTGGAAGAAACCACGCGCACATTGACTTGAACGTCGGTCGATCCACCCAGACGTCGGAAACGCTGCTCCACCAGCACACGAAGGATCTTCGATTGCGTCTCGAGCGGCATATCGCCGACTTCATCGAGAAAGAGCGTGCCGCCGTGAGCCTGCTCGAACACACCAATTTTCTGCGGACGTCCCTCGGGCGTCTCTTCGCCGAAGATCTCGCTCTCCATGCGATCAGGGGCAATCGAGGCGGCATTGATCGCTACGAACGGGCCATCGGCGCGCGCGCTGTGCTCGTGAAGCAAGCGGGCTACCAATTCCTTGCCCGATCCCGCCGGTCCAGCAATCAGAACACGCGAATTGGTTTGGGCAACGCGGTCGATCGAGCTGCGCAACGCGCTCATCACGGGCGAACTGCCGATAAGGTCATCGCTCGTGCCTGTCTTGGCCTTCAGCGCCGAGACTTCCTTCTTCAAGCGCGTCGTTTCCAATGCGCGCTGCACGACCAGAAGCAAGCGATCCGCCGTGAACGGCTTTTCGATAAAGTCGTAAGCGCCTTTGCGGATGGCGGCGACAGCCGTTTCAATCGTGCCGTGGCCGCTGATGAGGACGACGGGCAAGTCCGCGTCGATCTCCTTCAGCATCGCTAAAAGCTCTAGTCCATCGATGCGGCTGCCTTGCAGCCACACGTCCAGCACGACCAGGGACGGACTGCGGCGGCGCAAAGCCTCAAGCGCCTCATCGCTGTCGCGCGCGGCGCGCACTTGGTGGCCTTCATCTTCCAAGATGCCGGAGACGAGATCGCGAATGTCGGCTTCGTCGTCGATGACGAGGATGTCGGTCGCCATGTTATGAAACTCCTGCGCCGTGTTCTGACGCTTCAGGCGGCTCTTCGCCGCGTTTGGGAAGAACGAAACGAACGATCGCGCCAGGCCCCGGTCCCGGCGCATCGTCCAACTCTATCAGCCCCCCGTGGTCCTCCACGATGCGCGACACGATGGCGAGCCCAAGCCCCGTGCCTTTTGAGCGCGTCGTGAAATACGGCTCGATGAGACGCAGTCGATCCTTCTCTGGAAAGCCAACGCCATTGTCGATCACTTCAAACTGCACGCCGAAATCGAGATCGCGCAGGCGCAACGTAACGAGCCCTTCTTTGGGCTCACCATCGCGGGCGCGTCGCGTTTCTACGCTTTCAGCGGCGTTCTTCACCAGATTGAGCAAGCACTGCGAGATCAAGCGCTCGTCGCAAACGAGCCCGATCGGCGCGGCGACACCTTCGACCTCAACGCGTGTATCCGCGAACGCAAGCTTCTGCCCAAACACCACTTGCCGGGCAATCTCGCTCATGTCGGCAAATGCCATGCGCGGCGCAGGCATGCGCGCGAAGTGCGAGAACTCGTCGACCATGCGGCCAATGTCGGCGACTTGGCGAAGAATTGTGTCCGTGCATTTGCCGAAGGTCTCGGGGTCGGACTTAATCTCTTCAGCGTATTTCTTGCGCAAACGCTCTGCCGACAACTGGATCGGTGTGAGCGGATTCTTGATCTCGTGCGCGATGCGGCGCGCGACGTCTTTCCAGGCTTCCTGACGCTGCGCCGCGATCAGCTTGGTCATGTCGTCGAATGTGAGCACCAAGCCGCCATCGGCGTCAGGGCTCATGCGCAAGCTCAGATTGGCGGAGCCGCTTTCGCGCACGATGTCTACGCGTTGAGGCGGCGTCTCACCCGCGGGCGCAGGCTGATTGAGGATATCGGCGAACTCAGGCGCCACATCGATCAAGCGACGGCCTACGAGGTCGCTGTCGCCAACGCCAAGCAGATGCGCGGCCGAGGCATTTGCTGCAGTGATGCGGCCGTTATTGTCGAGACCGAGCACACCGGCGCTTACGCCGCCAAGCACAGCTTCGATGAATGCCGAGCGGTTTTCAGCCTCCTCTTGCGCAGCCACGAGATCCCCGCGCTGCGTCTCCAGCTGAGCCGTCATGCGATTGAACGCGGCGCCAAGTGCATCGAGTTCGTCACGCTCCTCACCGATGGTGACGCGCGCGTTTAGATCGCCCGAAGCAACGCGGCGAGACGCGCCGACCAACCGCCCAATCGGTTCAGCGATACGCGATGCGCTCGTAAGGCCTACCCACCCGGCCGCCAAGAGTACGATGACCGCAGTTGAGGCATACGCCATCGTGAAGAGGACGCGCAGAGACGCCTGCTGCTGCTGCGCTGCACGATAGTCGACAACCGATTGATCGAAATCGCGCAACTGCGCGACCAAACCTGGTTCGATGGCGCGCGAAACGAAGAGATAAGCGTTGTCGTAGGCTGCGAGCCGATAGAGCGCGACAAGCCGATCATTGTCCTGGTCGAACAGGACGTTGACTTCACCTTGATCGGCCGTCGTGAACGCCGCCCGTGACGGCGGCGCGTAATCATCGTTGGCCGTATTGTCTTGTTCATAGCGCGCGAGCACACGGCCCAGGCTGTCCACAACAAATGCGGAAGAGAGTTCGCGGCGCTCAGCTTGCGCTTCGAGGAAACCGACATAGCGCTCGTATTCTTCGGTCAGGCCACGTTGCGCGAGATTGAGGTCTTCGCCCATCGCACGCACTTCCGCGCCCAGTCCACCGGAGGCGAGATCGACGTAGGCGCGGCCGACATCGGCTGCGTTCTCAATCGTGCTTTCGACGCGTGGGCTGAACCAGCGGTCCACGCCTTGGTTGAACGTGAAGCCGAGGAACGCCGCAACGATCAGCGCCGGCGCCAAGGCGGCGAGACTGAAGAGTGTCACGAAGCGAACATGCAAACGCGCGCCTGTCGCCGCCGCGCGCCATGCGCGCGCGACGCGGATAAGGCGATGCGCCAGAATCCCGGCGAGGCCGGCTGAGATGATAAGGCTGCCGATCAGCAGCGTGCTGATCGCGCTGCGCGCTTGCCCGGCAATCCCCTCGCCGAGCAGCAGCATGACGGTCGCGAGGCTGGTCAGCGCAATGGCCGCCACCAAGCCGATAATGAAAATAAGAGCGCTGCGGCTCTGCGGCTGGTCGCTCAAGACCGCCGCATCCGCGGGTTCGGCTTCAACCGAGTTTGGGGCCGTCAGCGGTAGCGTCACGCGGTATCCCATGTTGCAAGAAGGCAACATGGTGTTGAACTAATATCACGGTCGCGTCAATCGCCGCGCCCAGTTCGGATGCCTAGACTCTGAATTTTCTTGCGGAGGGTATTTCTGTTGATCCCCAGGACGGCAGCAGCCCGGATCTGGTTGCCTCGGGTTGCAGTCAGCGCCTGCAGGATCAACGGCCGCTCGACCTCCGACAGGAGCCGATCGTAGAGCCCCGCCGAGGGCAGTCCAGGACTAGCAGCAGCAAACTCACCCGCGAGCCGGCGATTAACCGCCGTCTCTAAACCGTCAGCGGTTTCTTCGACGACCGCATCCTCGCGCGCAGTTTGGCCCAGCTCTTCGGCGATCTCACGCGCGGTGATCACCGCAGCAGGGCTGAGTGCTGCGGCCCGGCGCAGCAGGTTCTCGAGTTCGCGAACATTGCCGGGAAAGCTGTGCGCTTTGAGACGCTCAATCGCCGCCGCGTCGATTGATCTCTCCGGCAGGCCTTCACGTTTTGCGCGCACGAGAAACGAGCGCGCGAGATCGGCCACATCATCGAGCCGCTCTCGCAGCGGCGGCAGGCGAATAGCGACGACGTTCAAGCGATAGAACAAGTCCTGGCGGAACGAGCCCTGGCGTACGAGCGCAGAGAGATTGCGCTGCGCGGCAGCAATGATGCGCACATTGGGACGTTCACTCTGATCGTCAGAGTGCAACAATCCAGCCAAACGCGTTTGGGCTTCCGACGGCATTTCATCCAGATCTTCCAGAAAAATCGTGCCGCCTTGCGCCTGCGCGAAGCGTCCATTGGCGCCGAACAGCTCTTTATCGATTTGAGAGCTGGCAATGCCGGCGAGGCTGACGGCCACGAAAGGCGCAGACGCACGCCGGCTGTGATCGTGGATCGCACGCGCGACGCGGTCCTTGCCGGTCCCGCTCTCCCCTTCAATCAGCACAGTAAGGTCGGTGCCGGCAACACGCGCCATCACGCGGTAGACGTCTTGCATCGCCGCCGAGCGGCCGATGAGCGGCAGCTTCTCATCTTTTTGCGCTTTCGCGGCGTTGGCGCGCGTTTTTGCATCAGGCGCGCTGTCGAGCGCGCGCTTTACGGCGGCGAGCAACACGTCGAGATCGAACGGCTTGGGCACATAATCATAAGCGCCCGCGCCCGCAGCGGAGAGCGCCGTCGTCACGGTCGATTGCGCGCTCATGACGATGACAGGCAAAGCGGGCCGAGCCGTGCGCATCGCGGGCAGCGCGTCGAATACGCACTCATCGCCCATATAGACATCGCTCAGAACCAGATCGCCTTCGCCGTCGCGCACCCATTTCGACAGCGTCGCGACATTGCCGGTGGCGCGCACATTGTATCCTTCCTTGCCGAGCGCTTGGCTCAGCACGAACCGCAACGAAGAATCGTCGTCAGCGAGGAGGATGCGTGCGCTCATGGAGAATCTTCCGGTTCGATGGGGAGGAGAATGTGGAAGGCGGTTCTGCCTTGGGCGCTTTCGACTTCGATGCGGCCGTCGTGACGCGCGATGATATCGGCGGCGACGGTAAGGCCGAGACCCATGCCGCCGGCCTTGGTCGTCGCGAACGCCTCGAAGAGGCGATCGGCAACATCAGGATGAAGTCCCGGGCCGTTATCAACGATTTGCACTTCGAGTTGCGCACGCGCTGCGCCGCTCGCGGCTGAACGGAAACGCACCCCCGGGCGATAGGAGGTCGAAATCACGATCTCGGCGTCGTTCTGATCGGCCACGGCTTCAGCCGCGTTCTTCGCGATGTTCAAAAACGCTTGAATTAGCTGGTCCAAATCGCCGCGAACCGCAGGCAAACTGGGATCGTAGCGTTCAATCAACATGACATGCGGGGCGCTTGAGCCGACCAGTTTGCGCACGCGGTCGAGGGCTTCGTGGATGTTGAAGCGGTCGAAGCGAGGCGGCTCGAAGGCGCCGAACGGATCGATGCGGTCGGTGAGACGATTAATCCGGTCGACTTCGTCACAAATCAGTTTCGCCAGCGCGGACGATTCATCATCGCCGGCGCGCGCAATCAGTTGCGCTGCGGCGCGGATGCCTGCGAGCGGGTTGCGGACTTCGTGCGCCAGGGTCCGCGCCGCAGAGTGCTCCGTGGCCGGCGGTGCGGCGCGGGCGCGCGGCGGCCGCGTCAACACGAGCGCGATGTAGCCGTTTTCGCCCACTGGCGCTGCCGCCACGCTCGCCTTGCCAAGCGCGAAGCCCGGACCAACCAGCGCGACTTCATTCTCCGCCACACCCGCTGCGCCGCTCAGGGCGCGGCGTGCGAGCGCAGTCATCGGCGCGTCGGGGCCGAAGATTTCGTCGAGACGCCGGCCAAGCAATCCGCGGCCGACGCCTGCCAACAACTCGGCCGCGGCGCCGTTCACAAAACGAATGCGTTCGTTCGGGTCAATGCCGATCACCGGCGCTGGCAATGCTTCGAGCCAGCGCTCGGTGTCAGGCGCCGAAATGCGTACCGGCGCTGAGCGGAAAACTGGCTCGGTCATGCCGCCTCCGCCAGCGGCGCGTCGGTTTCAAACAAGGCGATGAGCGCCTCACGAACGCGCGCCGGCTCTTCCATTGTGCAGATCGCTTTGCGTTTCTCTTTCGCCGGCGCACCGAATTCGGCGTCGATCATCCAGGCGATGTGTTTGCGCGCGACACGGAGCCCGAGCCGTACATCATAGAAGGCGAGCGTTTCTTCGTAGAGCGCGAGCAAGCTTTGCAGCAATTCTGCACGCGGAGGTGCGGCAATCTCACCGCCATTGCGAAGCGCGTGTTCGATCGCTGCAGGCAGCCACGGTTTTCCTTGCGCCGCGCGGCCGACCATCACGCCAGCTGCACCCGACTGCCGGAGTGCTTCACGCGCCTCGGTGGCGTTGCCGATGTCGCCGTTGGCGATCACTGGGATGCGGACGGCCTCAACCACTGGGGCGATCAGAGACCAGTCGGCGCGATCGCGGAAAAATTGCTGACGGGTGCGGCCATGAATGGTCAGCATACGGATGCCAGCATCCTCCGCACGTCTGGCGAGTTCAGCCGCATTCAGCGAAGCGTGATCCCAACCGAGGCGCATCTTCAGGGTCACCGGCTTTTGCGTCGCCGCCACTGTTGCTTCGATCAAGCGCAAGGCGTGGTCGGGATCGCGCATCAGCGCCGAACCGCACGCGCCGCTGGTCACGCTCTTGGCCGGACAGCCCATATTGATGTCGATGACGTCTGCACCCGCCGCTTCCGAGAGGCGCGCGCCTTCAGCCATCCAATGCGTCTCGCGTCCTGCAAGTTGGATGACGAGTGGTGAGAGTGCGCCTGCACCCATGGCGCGCCGCACCATGTCCATGCGCTCACGCGCCAACTGGTCGGAGGCCACCATCTCGGACACGCAGTAACGGCCACCGAACGCCTTCACCTGCCGCCGGAACGGCACGTCAGTCACACCGGCCATCGGGGCCAGCGAGACAAGCGGCGGAAATTCGTTCAAACCGGCCATACGGCGCACCGTCCCTGGCAGGGACCTTAAGGCGCCTAAAAAGCAGGCGCCAAGGGTTTTATGCTGCGATGCAACATCCGGGTTCGAGAGATCGCCTGAAATGAGGTCTGCAGCACTCATTGTCGCCGCCGGACGTGGCGACCGCGTCGGGGGGGATATCCCTAAGCAATACAGATTGTTACGCGGGAAGCCCGTGTTGCGCTGGTCGATCGAGGCGCTACGCGCTGCGGGCGTTGCGGAAATTGTCGTGGCGATCGCGCCGGAGCACGCCGAATTGTGCCGCGCCGCAACGGAAGGTTTCGAGGTGCGGACGGTCACGGGTGGCGCCAGCCGCACGGCATCGGTTCGTGCGGGCCTCACGGCGATCGGCGCCGCCGACCTCATTCACATCCACGACGCAGCGCGTCCGGGTCTCTCCCCTGCCGTGGTGGCCGCGCTCTCGCGCGCTATCGAGCAGGGCGCGGACGGCGTGGCGCCAGCATTGCCGGTGGCGGATTCGCTGCGCCGCGTGGATGGCGCGCGCATCGTCGCTGACGTCGAGCGCGAGGCATTAGTGCGCGTGCAAACGCCTCAGAGTTTTCGCGCTGGCATCTTGCGCGCGGCTTATGGCGGCGTCGACGACGACGCGAGCTTCACTGACGATCTCGCCGTTGTGCGCGCGTATGGTGGCGTTTGCGTCACCGTACCCGGCGATGCGCGACTTACGAAACTCACTTACTCTGAAGACTTCGCATTGTTGGAGCGCATCATGGGCGGTGATCGCATTGTCTGCGTCGGCAACGGTGTCGACGCGCATCGCTTCGGCGATGGCGATCACGTCACGCTTTGCGGCGTGGACATCCCGCACAATAAGGGCCTCGTCGGCCACTCGGACGCCGATGCCGGCTGGCACGCTCTGGTCGACGCCATTCTCGGCGCGCTCGGTGAAGGCGATATCGGCGCGCATTTCCCGCCCAGCGATCCGCAATGGAAAGGCGCGAACTCAGAGCGCTTTCTGCGCTACGCTGCACAACTCGCAGACGCCGCCGGCGCGCGCATTATGCACGTCGATGTGACACTGCTGTGCGAGCGTCCCAAGATCGGCCCACACCGCGAACGCATGCGCCAGCGCACAGCCGACGTGCTGGGACTACCGATTAGCCGGGTGAGCGTGAAGGCCACCACGACCGAGCGCATGGGTTTCCTCGGCCGCGAAGAAGGCCTCGCTGCACAGGCTAGTGCGACGTTGGATCGTCCCGCGTAGTTTCTTCGGGTGGTGGCCGCACTAACGGCGAGCCGCCCTCTCCGGCGCAATGCGGCAAGTACGAATAGATGCGGCACTCTTCAGCGCCGGTCAGGCCGTCCCACAATGCGCGCGGCATGTTGATGTAATCATCGCTCCAGCCGCGCCCGGGCGGCGCTTGATAGTCGATCCATTCGCCGCTCGTCGTCGGCAGCATCGAAAGCGCCATCGGATTGCGCGCGACGATCATGACGCTCGCGGCTGATGCGCCGTATGGCACACGCGGTTCGGTGTCGAACTCACGGCTCACGCGATAGAGCGTTGGCACGCCTAGATCGCGCGCCACACGCGCCGCTTCCGAGACCAGCGCCAAGTGCCGGTTCGACAAGTGCAGGATGATGACGCCGTTTTCGCTGAGCCTCGAGAGATAGAGAGCGATCGCTTCGCGTGTCAGCAAGTGCGCCGGGATGGCGTCGGAAGAAAACGCATCGACGACGATGACATCGAAGGCGCCGTCCGGCGCATCGGCAATGCGCAAGCGCGCGTCGCCGATCACGACCGCAGCGTTCGGCTGGCACTCGCGTACGAACGTGAACTCCGCTTCCGGTGATGCGGACAAACGCACGACCGCCGGATCGATCTCATAGATGGTCAGTTGATCGTCTGGACGCATGAGGCAGGCTGTTGATCCTGCACCCAAGCCGATAAGCGCTAGGTGCGCTTGTGGGTGCATCTGCAAGCCAGCGGAGATGGCTTCGCCGAGCGCTGTGCGCTCGTGATAATAGGTCATTGCCTGACGCGTCAGACCGGGCGCGGTGATTTGGGCGCCGTGTAGCGTCGTGCCATGCATCAGAACCCGCAGCGGCGGCACCGCCGGATCGGCGAGTTCATAAACGCGAGTGCGCAACACACCGAAAAAGGTGCGCTCTTGCGTAACGATGCGCGCACCCCGCGCGTCATCAAGAAAGATCACGGCGAAGCCGAGCAGCACGATGCTCGCCAAGATGATCGGTCGCCCACGATTGAGGAATATCGCCAGGCCGCAGAACAAAAGGCTCAGCGGAACGACGGCGTTGGGGTCGTCGAAGCGCGCGCCGATGACGATGAGCAGCAGCAGAACGATGACTGTGGGCATGACGCCGCCGAGCATCAGATCAGCGATGCGCTTGTTGTCGCGACGCGGCTGGATGGTGCCGTGGACGGCGAAGATCAGCATGACGAAGCTCGATAGGCCGAGCAGCCATCCCCACGGATCGCCGAACGTCAGCACAGCCTCACCCTCGACGACTGTCCGGGAAATGATGCCTTCGCGCGCGAACGCGACATAGATGATGATGCTGGCATGGATCGCCGCGGCCGCGAGCAGCGCGTAGCGATACGGCGCTGGCTTGCTCTCATCGCTCCAGCCTGCTGCGACCATGCCCGCCGCTGCTCCAAGCGCGCCGATGACAATGATCGCCTCCACCATCGGCAACCGCACCGAGACAAGCGCCAGTACGCCAACGGCGATCGCTGCCGCGAAGGCTGCATCTTCCAGACGCGGCACGTCCGTCTTCGCGCGTGGGCGGAATAAACACGCCGCCGCCATGGCGAGCGGAAACTCATAGACGTTGTTGAAGATGATCGGCGCCAAGAACCCGGCGAACGCGCCGCCCACGACGCCGCCGAGCGAAACGTAGAGATAGAACTCGGTCAGCCTGTCCGCGCTCGGGCGCGACTGCGATAGCGCCAGATGGCAGATGAGCGCGCTGAAAAAGAAGCCGGTCAGGATCAGCGAGGCTGTCAGAACCCAGTTCGACGCCAAGTAATATGACGCCACCATCAGGGCGAGCGCGATCGGGTGGACGAACAATGTCGCCTGCGCGATGCGCTCACTGCCTTTCATGAAAGCCAGCACAAAGGTGGCGAGATAAAGCGCCAGCGGGATGACCCAGAGCATCGGCGCTGAGGCGACGTCGGTCGAAATGTAGAGCGTAGCGCCCATCGACATGGCCGACGGCACAGCGGCGGCGGCGATCCAATAGAAACGCTGGCGCCAGGTGGGCGCTGCGCCGGTATGCACCAGCGGTTTCGGCGGTTCCGCGTGACCGGCGATGACAGATGTCGCCGCCATCAGTATCAGCCCACCCACGCCGACATAAGCTACTGTCCACGCAGCGCTCTGTGCTTGAGCGCCCAACAGCGGCTCAATCAACACCGGATAGGCAAGCAAGCCGACGAAGCTGCCGAGATTGCTGGCGGCATAGAGATAGTACGGGTCGTGCGCGTCGGCGCGACCGCTGCGCGCGTACCACGCCTGCAGCAGGGGCGCTGTCGCTGACGCGGCCGCGAACGGCGCGCCCACCGAGAGCGTGAGAACGCCAAGCAGCCAGAGCACGGGTTGTTCTGAGTTCGGCGCGCCAAGCGCGGTGCTGACATGTACCGGCAACACGAACCACGCCGCGATCAGCACCACCGCGTGTACGGCGATCTGGATGCGCAGATCTTTCACGCGCGCGAGCAGGTGCGCGTAGAGGTAGCCGGCAAGCAGCGCGATCTGGAAGAACGCCATCGAGGCGTTCCAGACCTGCGGGGAGCCGCCCAAGAGCGGCGTCACCATGCGCGCGAACAGCGGCTGCAACACGAAGATGAGCGCCGCGCTGGAGAACAGCGCCAACGTAAAGATCGGCGCCGCGGCCCGTCGCGCTAAGGCTTCCATCTCTTCTCCCCTGTCGCGACGCGCTTCTGCCACCGGACCGCGCCGGGTGGAATGGACTTTTGCCGCACGCTCGCGTTATCGCTGCGCGATGGTTTCGCATCCGGGATACGACGAAGCACGCGCCCTCCTCGACGGGGCAAAAGCACGCGGACTGATGATCGTAACCGCCGAAAGCTGCACGGGCGGCTTGATCGCAGCCTCGCTCGCCGCCGTCCCTGGCGCATCGGTGGCGTTGGAACGTGGCTTCGTAACCTATTCCAATGAGGCCAAGACCGAGTTGCTGGGTGTGCCGGCCGAATTGATCGCCAAGCACGGCGCTGTCAGCCAGGACGTCGCCGTGGCGATGGCCGAGGGCGCGCTGATGCATAGCCCGGCCCACATCGCAGTGGCCGTCACCGGCATCGCCGGGCCTGGTGGCGGCAGCGCCGAAAAACCGGTCGGTCTTGTCCACATCGCAGCGGCCCGTCGCAATGGGCGAACGCTGCACGAAGAGAAGCGCTTCGGCGATCTCGGGCGCCACGAAATCCAGCTACAGACGGTGCTCGCGGCGTTCGCGCTGATGTCTCAGCTCTTCGACTGACCGAGCCGGCGTTTGGCCTCGGCTTCGAACGCCGCCATGATGCGGCCAGCGAGCTTATCTTTGTTGGCCGAGATCGCGGCTTGCAGGAGCGGGTTCTTGAACTCGTAGGCGATCCAGTAGCGCACGTGCGTTCCTTGCTCGGTCGCCTTGAACCACCATCGATTGTTGAGCGCATGGAGCGGGCCTTTGACCAAAGCCACGTCCACTTCGCCCCTCGCCGGTTCACACCGCACGGCAGTTGCGAACGTCACTTTGATCGCCTGCCAACCCACCTCAGCCTCAGCGACACCGACCCAGCCGCCGGCATCGCGCGGCTCTTCCTTGACGATACGCATCGTCTTCAGGAACGGCACGAACTCGGGATAGACGCGGACGTCACCAACCAGACGACACAAATCATCGGGCGCGTACGGCAGAACGCGGGAGGTTTCGATAATTGTGCGGGCCATCTCAGGCTTTAGATAAGGCCAAACGCGCCGCTTTCAGCCGCGCGAAATCGTCGCCGGCATGGTGCGACGAGCGGGTCAGCGGCGAGGCGGACACCATCAGGAAGCCCTTAGCGAAGGCGATCGTCTCCAGCGCTTTGAACTCGTCGGGTGTCCAGAAGCGGTCGATCGCGGCGTGCTTCTTCGTGGGCTGCAAGTACTGGCCGATGGTGAGGAAATCGACGCCCGCGACACGCAGATCGTCCATCACCTGCAGCACTTCGTCCTTAGCCTCCCCGAGGCCGACCATGAGGCCGGACTTGGTGAACTGGTTCGGATCGCGTTGCTTCACCGAGTCCAGCAGGCGCAGCGATTGGTAGTAGCGCGCGCCTGGGCGGATCGAGTGATAGAGCCGCGGCACGGTCTCGAGATTGTGGTTGAACACATCCGGCGCCGCATCGATGACGCGCTCCGCCGCGCCAGACTTACGCAGAAAGTCCGGCGTCAGAATTTCGATCGTCGTGTCCGGCGCTGCGCGGCGCACGGCTCGGATGGTTTGGACGAAGTGATCCGCGCCGCCATCTTCGAGATCGTCGCGATCGACGCTCGTGATGACGACGTGCTTCAAACCCATCTGAGCCGTCGCGAAGGCGACGTTCTCAGGCTCATTCGGATCGAGCGGCAGCGGCTTGCCTGTCGCGACGTTGCAGAAGCTGCACGCGCGCGTGCAGATGCCGCCAAGGATCATGAAGGTCGCGTGTTTCTGACTCCAGCACTCGCCGATGTTCGGGCAGCCCGCTTCTTCGCAGACTGTGTGCAGTTTCAGATCGCGCACCAGTTCTTTTGTCTGGTGGTAGCCGAGGCTTGTCGGGGCCTTCACACGGATCCAATCGGGCTTCCGCGGCGAGGCGTTATCCGGCCGCCCCTGTTTTTCGGGGTGACGCGGGCGAGTCTCGTCAGATTTCTCGCTTCCCTGGCGCAAATCAATCAGCGTCGGCATGGCCTCAACATGACCCTCTCGGCCTTGCGCCGCAACGTCCGGAACGGATTCCTCTCCTGCGCCTTCAAAGCCTTAATGGCGCCCCCGCTTGCCCAGCCCCATTTGCGCCGCTAGTTTCTGTTACAACCGTGAAACAATAATCACGGGTTGGACGTTTCCCGTCTCATCGGACGTCCAAGGCGGTCAAACCGGAGGCTTCCAGTCCATGGTCCATCGTCCCTTCGAATTGGCGCGCACCCGCGTCACCTTGTTCGAAGCTCTTCTACGGGCCCGCGAAGTCAGAGGCGGCAAGTATCCCATTCTCGAAGATCACGAACGCAAGGTGTTGTCGTACGACGACATCCTGGTTCGCGTCTTTGCGCTGGGCGGCAAACTTGATGGCCTGATTAAGCGTCGCGAGACGGCGGGCATCATGTTGCCCACCGGCGCCGGTGCGGTTGTCACTTTATTCGCGCTGCACGCGATTGGCCGCACGCCGGCTATGCTCAACTTCACTGCCGGTCCGATGAATCTGCGCGCTGCGTGCGAAGCGGCGAACGTGAAGAAGATTCTGACCTCACGCGTCTTTATCAAACGCGCAGGCCTAGAGGGCTTGGCGACGGAGCTCTCCAAGTTCGCGCAGCTGATCTATCTCGAAGACTTAAGCAAGACGATCGACATCGGCGACAAGGTCGTAGCCTTGCTGAAGAGCAAAGCGCCGCGCACCTTCGCCGCCAAGGGTAATCCGGACGATACGGCGATCATCCTCTTCACCTCCGGCTCCTACGGCACGCCCAAGGGCGCGGTGTTGAGCCACGCCAATCTCGTTTCAAACGTCGAGCAGGCCTATGCGCACGTTCCGTTTGAGCCGGATTGGAGCTTCTTCTCGCCGCTGCCGATGTTCCATTGCTTCGGCTTGCTGGCAGGTGTCTTCCTGCCGCTCTTTACTGGTCACAAGACCTTCCTCTTCCCGTCGCCATTGGCGGTGAAGGAGATTCCCAAACTCATTAAAGATACCGGCGCCAACGTCTTCTTCGCCACCGACACTTTCGCGCAGCAATATGCGCGCAATGCTGACGATGAAGACATGAGCTGCATCCGCCTGATGGTTTTGGGCGCCGAACGCGTGCGCCCCGAGACGCGCGACGTTTACATGAAGCGCTTCAATGTCGAACTGCTCGAAGGCTATGGCGCAACGGAAGCTTCGCCGCTGATCTCGGTCAATGTGCCCGGCCGCAACCGCCACGGCACCGTCGGCCAATTCGTGCCATCGCTCGAATGGCGCCTGGAACCCGTCCCCGGCATTGAAGGCGGACAGAAGCTTTATGTCCGTGGCCCGAACGTCATGCGCGGCTATCTCGATCCAACCAAACCGTTCGGCGTCGATCTACTGCCGGAAGGCTGGCACGACACGGGCGACGTCGTCGACGTCGACGAAGACGGATACATCCGCATACTCGGCCGCGTGAAACGCTTCGCCAAAGTCGGCGGCGAGATGGTGTCGCTGAACGCCGTGGAGAGCTACGCACAGCAAGTGTGGCCAGGCGCGATGCACGCGGCGATAGCGATGCCGGACGCGCGTAAGGGTGAAAAGATCATCCTTTTCACCAGCCAGAAGGACGCGGAATCTTCGGCCTTCGTCGCCTACGCGCGGGCCAACGGCGTCCAAGAGATCGCGGTGCCGAAGAAGATCATCAGCGTCGATGAGATCCCAGTGCTTGGCACAGGCAAAACGGATTACGTGGCGCTCGGCAGAATCGCTGCGGATCTAGTGGCGCGGGCTGAGGCGGCTTAGCCGCCCTGCTCGATCGTCATCGAACCTTCGGCGCACGTAATCGTAATGGCGCCTTCGGCCAGTTTGAATCGCGCAACGTAGCGCTCTGACGTGTCCTGCAGCACTGCGGGCGGGCCGAAGGCTTGTGCCGTCCCGTCGATCGTTCGCCTGCAATCTGCAAACGAAGCCGCCTGCACGAGCGGCGAACCGTTGGTTGGAGGGCCATCAAGAATCATCGCCATCGGATCGGTGGCGATCCCAGGAGACGGCGCGGCGTTAGAGGTCTCGCGTCCGCGTAGGTCGGGCGTAGAAATTTCCGGCATGTCGAACGTCGGCAAGTCGAAATCCGGCAGCCGCCATTGCCCGAGGTCGCTGCCGCTGTTCATCAACAGAATGGCGGCCGCACCCACGGCGCCGGCCAGGGCCACCCTGCCCCACCAACGCCGCTTCTCTTCCGGATCAGCTTCTGGCTCAGGCCACTCGGCCACGTCGCGCTCCTAGACGTGCAACACGCGTCCGTAAGCATCTAGCACAGCTTCGTGCATCATCTCTGAAAGCGTCGGGTGCGGGAATACGGTTTCCATGAGTTCGTGCTCGGTGGTCTCCGTCTGCATCGCGATGGCGTAGCCTTGGATCAGTTCGGTGACCTCCGCGCCGATCATGTGCGCGCCGAGCAACTCGCCGGTCTTCGCATCGAACACAACTTTTACCATGCCTTGATCTTCGCCGAGCGCGATCGCCTTGCCGTTGCCTACGAACGGGAAGCGGCCGACGCGCACTTCTCTGCCCGCCGCCTTCGCCTTCGCTTCGGTAAGACCGACGCTCGCGACTTGCGGATGAGAATAGGTGCAGCCCGGAATGCGCTCTTTGATCATGGCGTGAGGCTTTTTGCCGGCGATGGCCTCGATGCAGATGATCCCTTCATGCGAGGCTTTGTGCGCCAGCCACGGCGCGCCGGTGACATCGCCAATCGCGTAGAGCCCAGCGACGTTCGTCTTGCCGTAACCATCAGTGACGATGTGGCCGCGATCGGTTTTCACGCCGAGGCCTTCAAGCCCGAGGCCTTCAACATTGCCCGTGATGCCGACCGCCACGATCGCGTGCGAGGCCGTCAGCGTATCTTCCTTGCCCTTCGAGGAGACCACTGCCTCCACACCCTTCGCCGTCGCCTTGAGCGACTTGGCTTCGGTGGACGTGCGGATGGTTAGCCCTTCCTTCTCATAGCGCTTCTTCGCGAACGCCGAGATCTCCTCGTCCTCGACCGGCAACACGCGATCGAGCAACTCAACCACTGTCACCTTCACGCCGAACGCTGCGTAGAAGCTGGCAAACTCGATGCCGATAGCGCCTGAGCCGAACACCAGAAGAGACTCCGGCCATTCCGGCGGCGTCATCGCGTCGCGATAGGTCCAGATGCGCTTGCCGTCGCTCTTCAAGCCCGCGGCCGGAATTTCGCGCGCACGAGCGCCGGTGGCGAGGATGACGTGCTTGGCGTCGTAGGACGTCTCCTTGCCGTCCTTCTTCACGATCACCTTCGGCGCAGCGCTGCCCTTCTCCAGCCGCGCTTCGCCTTCAATCACTTCGATCTTGTTCTTCTTCATCAAGAACTGGACGCCCTTCTCCATGCGTCCAGCCACACCGCGCGAGCGCTTCACCACCGCTTCGTGGTCAAACTTCAAACCTTCGATCGAAAGCCCATAGTCCTTCGCATGCTGCGCGTTGCGATAGACTTCCGCGCTTCGCAGCAGCGCTTTTGTCGGGATGCATCCCCAGTTGAGGCAAATGCCGCCGAGCCTGTCGCGCTCGACGATAGCGACCTTCATGCCGAGCTGTGCGGCGCGGATTGCGGTGACATAGCCCCCAGGGCCGGAACCGATGACGATGACGTCGAAAGATGTGCTCATAGAGAGCTACTTAGCAGGCCAAGGCCCGACGTGAAGGCGCTCAATGGCGATGCTGCGATGCGAAATTAGCCAATTCCGAACGCGTTCCTAATGCCGTCCACGACGAACTGCGCCGCCAGCGCAGCCAGCAGGATGCCGAACACACGCGTCAGCATCGAGCCCACCGTCGGCCCCATGATCTTCGAGAGCGGTCCGGATAATAGGAACGCGGTCAAGCAAAGCGCCAGGTTCGCACCAACGCCGAGCAGGATCATGCCGCGTTCCGCCAAACCCTCGTGCTCGGCGAAGAAGAGCATGATCGACGCAATCGCGCCCGGCCCGGCGATCAGCGGAATGGCCAGCGGGAAAACCGAGATGTCATCCTGATGTTCAGGGTGTTTGGCTTGTTCGGCGGCAACTTTCTCCGCCCGCTCGTCACGCCGCTCTGAGCGCTTCTCGAACAGCATGTCGACGGCGATCAGGAAGAGCAGCATGCCGCCCGCGATGCGGAACGCATCGATGGAGACGTGGATCTGCTCCAACAGCCAAGCGCCGCCGAAGGCGAACGCGAGCAGAATGCCAGTCGCGATCGTCACAGATTTGATCGCCATCTGCCGGCGCCACTCGGGCGTCATGCGCGCGGTCATGGTCGTGAACATCGGCGCCATCGCCACCGGATCGATAGCGACGAAGAAGGTCACGAACGAGGCGAGCAGCAACGAAAGCATCAATGCGCCTTAACCGATTCACCGCCTGTTTACGCTGAAAATGAACGCCGTGGGCCGGAAAATTAAAGGTCCGCGCGTACGATGCGCCGGTGTTTTCGACATCCCGTGCCGAACCGCAAGAGGCGGAACTTCGCTTTCTCGTCGCCGACGAGCGCCCGTTTGAGCGCCGTCTGATGACGGACGCGTTGCGCTCCCTCGGTCGCGCCGACATAGACTATGCTTCGACGATCGAGGAATGCGTTTCCTATCTGAGCGTCTGCCCGCCGGACGTTCTCTTCGTCGACTGGGAATTCGCCGCCAATTCCGGCCTCGACCTCGTACGCCAAGTCCGTGCCGGTAAGGCTGGCGAAGGCTGCCGCAAACTGCCGATCGTCATGCTGGCTGAGCACCGCCGCCAACGCGATGTGGACGCCGCCCGCCATGCTGGCGTCGATGAGTTCGTGGTGCGGCCCTTCTCAGTGCTCACGGTCCAGAAGCGCATCAAATCGATTCAACTGAAGCAGGCCTACGCCGAAGGCCGCGCGCCGAACGACGACAGTCCGGAGGTTCAAATCCGTAAGGGCCTCGTGCGCATGTATGTCGAGCGCCTGCTCGGCATGCTGGCGGCCCTCCCGCCGGGCGGCGATACGCGTGAGTTCAAACTCACTTGCGCCCAGCTCAGCGTGCTCGCCAACGACCTGAAAGAGCCCCTGCTCATCTCCGGCACGTTCTCGCTCTCGAACTACATTCGCGCTGTCGGCGGCGAAGACCGCATGAACCGCAGCGTCGTCGAAGCGCACTTGCAGGCGATCCTGCAGCTCGCTGAATTGCCGAACTGCGCCTACGAACTGCGCCGCACGGTGACGAACGAGCTGAATAAACTCGTCGCGAAAAAGCTCGGCCGCGCCGCCTAAGCGCCGCCCGTCACCATCCCGTTCACGAACTCGAACACGCTCTCCCACGTCACATAGAGCGTCAGCGCAAACACCGCGATCGCCAGAAACGGCACGGCGCGATTGATCGTGCGCCCGACATCAGGCGCAGCTGCGCCGATGATCCAGCCGATGATTGCCGAGCCGATGATCGAGCCGCCGATCAGCGCGATGATGGCGATGAGCGCGCCGCTGGCGGTCAAGAAGGCGTGGAAGAAGAGCAGCAGCGGCGTGATCAGGCTCAGGATCATGACCAGCAGCGCCCAGCCCTCCGGCGCCGCCTTGCTCTCGCCCTCTCCCGGTTTCGGCTTGGCCGCTTCGCACACCATCACGAAGAACGAGCCGATGACGGCTAAGAACCAGAGATCGCCGGCATTGCGTGCGAGTTCGTCGATCAGTGCGTTGATGTTCATGTTAACCTTGTGCGTCACAATGGACCGGCCGCGTCGATAACGGTCGGAAACGCAGCGACTGATCTACTAACACCGCCATCTGCCTCTTGTCGCAACGGCACATTAGCACCGTCAATCGCTCACCTGCCCATGCAACGATCGTGTCTGAAGCGCAGCCAACGAAGGCTACGGTCGGATCGGCCACTTCAATAGGAGGAGTCGTTCGTACCAAATACAACGTGTTCCAGGCCCCTGCAAAATGGGTGAGCCCGCTCGTGCACAGCACCAAGAATGCGGCAGCCAGATATCGCCACCGACCCAGTTGCCTCCACCAAATGGCGCCCCATCGCACCGTGGTGAATGCGACTGCTATCGATAGTAGCCCCCACGGCATGATGCGGATCGAGTACCAGGCCCAGTTATCTTCGATCCAATCTGCAAACACGAAACTGCTGATCGCGAGCGCCCAGAAAAGCGTGGTGCAGATTTTGTCCCATAGCGGCCAACTCTTAGTTGGATCGTCACCAATCCACATCAGGCTTGCCCAGCCTGCGGATGCCAAGAAGATGAACGCGACGATCCAGCTTACGGTGATGTCGCCTACCGTGATAAATCCCGTTTGCTGGATACCTAGTGGCGACAAGCTCCCGGCGGCGTAGAGGAACCCAAGGAAGAAGGCGAACCCAGCAAGGAGTGGCCAAAACGTCATGGCCTCCCTCAAATGCGCGAAAACTCGGTGAGGATCGCTTGATGCTGCGCTCACAATAACATCGCCATCGGATCTTCCAGGAAGCTCCGGAACGCCTTCAGGAACGCCGCGCCAAGCGCGCCATCAACGACGCGGTGATCGCAGGTCACAGTCACCGTCATCATTGTGGCGATCGCCAGTGCGTCGTTCTTCACGATCGGGCGCTTCTCGCCGGCGCCGATCGACATGATCATGCCGTGCGGCTCGTTGATGATCGACGCGAAACTCTTGATGCCGAGCATGCCCATGTTCGAGATCGAGAACGTGCCGCCCTGAAACTCCTCGGGCTTCAGCTTCTTCTCACGCGCACGCAGCGCCAGATCGGCCATCTCAGCGCTGATCTGCGCGAGACCCTTGGTCTCGGCTTGCCAGATGATCGGCGTGATGAGGCCGTGCGGAATGGCGACGGCGACCGCGACATCGGCGTGATGGTGGAGTGCAATCCCATCCGGCGTGTAGCTGGCATTGGCTTCCGGCACGAGCTTCAGCGCGAGTGCTGCCGCCTTGATGCACATGTCGTTGACGGAGATCTTCACGCCATTGTCGGCGAAGCGCTTGTTGATCTCGCCGCGCGCTTTCAGCAGCGCATCCAGCTCAACCTCGATCGTGAGCGGAAAGTGCGGCACGTCGCGAAACGATTCCGTCATGCGCTTGGCAATGGTTTTGCGCATCATGTCGAGCGGTACGAGGTCGTAGCTGCCAGAGCGAATGCCCTGGCTCTCCAGCGACTTGAACGGCGCCGGCGCTTGCTGTGCGGCCGGACGCGCCACTTCGCGCGACCGCTGCGGCGCTTGTGCCGCGCGGGGCGACTTCGCAGCCGCTTCCACATCCGCTTTCACGATGCGCCCGTTCGGGCCTGAGCCGCTCAAGCCGGCGAGATCGATGCCGCCTTGCTCCGCCAACCGGCGCGCCAGCGGTGATGCGAGAATGCGCTCGCCAGGCGCGGTGGACACGGTTTGCGGCGTCGGCTTGCGCTCAGACGATGGCGCCGGCGCTTGTTGCTTCGCCGCACTCGGCGCGGGCTTCGCCTCTTGCCTCGGTGCAGCCGTCGCCGGCGCGCCTTCGCCTTTCAGGGTCGCGATCGGCGTGTTCACCTTCACACCCTGACTGCCTTCCGGCACCAAGATCTCCTCGATCACGCCTTCATCGACGGCCTCGACTTCCATCGTCGCCTTGTCGGTCTCGATTTCAGCGATGACCTGGCCGGGCTCGATCGCGTCGCCCACCTTCACGTGCCACTTGGCGAGGTTACCCTCCTCCATGGTCGGTGAAAGTGCAGGCATGGTGATTTGGGTCGTCATTGCGAAGCGGCTTTCTTCGATTGAATCTGGACATTCACGATGTCCGGCTTCCAGCGATGCAGGAAAGTCATATAGGCAAGTGCTGCGAACACGGCCGTCATGCCAAGCCAAGTCAGTATCCGCACGGCGCCATCGACGCCGCTCGCCGTATTGCGCAGCGCAGCTTCGCCAGCGGCAGTCAGCGCGCCATCGGCCTGCAATTCGCGCAGGCGCTCGATGAGGCCGTCATGCGCCGTCTGCGCGCCGACCATGACGACGAGAAGAAGCGCCAGGATGAGCGAGACGAACGCAAACGCGCCGACGCGCGCGATCAGCTGCGCGTCGCCAACAAAATAGTTGAGCGCGACGATGTAGGTCGAGACCACCGTGAAGATGATCGACACCCCGAGCAGCAGCAGGCTCATATAGCCCACGATTTGCTCCATGACTTCGCCCTCGCTCATGGCGCGGCCTCCGTAAGCGTCATCGGCGTCCAGCGTGACAGCCGGCGCGCCATGCGCTCATCCTGTGTTTCGCCATCGAGGCTGACAGTCGGCGCCGGCTCGTCTCGAAGCTCCGGGATCTGCAGGCCGACGACATTGATGACGCCTACAGCGCCGCGCGGGCCGTCCATGTGCGTTGCGACGTACGTCCCGCACGACGGGCAAATCAGAAAGTCCGCGCTTTTCTGGCCAAAGCGATAGCGCGTCAGACGCTTCGCGCTGGTCAGCGTGACCTTTCCCTCTGGATCGGATGCGCTTTTCACGCCACGCGACGCGCAGAACGAGCAGCCGTCGTGCCGGAGGCGGACTGGCGCGTCCGTCTCGTATGTGGCGCTGACTGCGCCGCAATGACAGGCGCCGTGATAGATCACCGGTACGTCACCGCTTTCACCGCATCGACGATCTTGTCGACGTTCGGCAGCGCCAAAGCTTCGAGATTGGCCGCATACGCCAGAGGCGCATCGACTTGGTGCACACGCGTTGGCGGGGCATCGAGATAATCGAACGCTTCCGCGGTCACGCGCGCGGCGATCTCGGCGCCGACGCCTGATTGCGCCCAGCCTTCTTCGACCGTGACGATACGGTTCGTCTTCTTGACGCTTTCGATAATCGTGTCGCTATCCAGCGGACGTAGCGTGCGCAGGTCGATGACTTCCGCGTCGATGCCTTGCTCCGCAAGCTGATCTGCCGCCTTCAAAGCCAGACCGACCATGCGCGAGTGCGCCGTGATGGTGACGTCGCTGCCGGCGCGGCGAACCTTCGCCTTGCCGATCGGCACGATCCAATCCTTCACGTCCGGAATTTCAAACTCCGTCCCGTAGAGCATTTCGTGCTCGAGGAAGACGACAGGGTTCGGGTTGCGGATTGCAGCTTTGAGCAGTCCCTTCGCATCAGCGGCGTCGTACGGCGCGATCACGATGAGCCCTGGCACGTGGCTGTACCACGACGAATAATCCTGGCTGTGCTGCGCGGCGACGCGCGAGGCAGCGCCGTTGGGGCCACGGAAGACGATGCTCGATTTGATTTGGCCTCCAGACATGTAGAGCGTCTTGGCGGCGGAGTTGATGATGTGGTCGATGGCCTGCATGCCGAAATTCCACGTCATGAACTCGACGATCGGCTTCAGACCCGCCATCGCGGCGCCGACGCCCAAGCCGGCAAAGCCGTGCTCGGTGATTGGGGTATCGACAACACGCCGGGCGCCGAACTCCTGCAGCAGCGCGCGCGTGACTTTGTAGGCGCCCTGATACTCAGCGACCTCTTCGCCCATGACGAACACGGTGTCGTCACGGCGCATTTCCTCGGCCATCGCGTCACGCAGCGCGTCGCGCACTGTGATCTTGATCATCTGCGTGCCCGCTGGAATTTCCGGATCGGTCAGCGCCGCCGCTTTGCTCGGTTCAATACGCGCCTTCACCGGCTCTTCACGCGCCGCCGGCTTCTTCGCCTCTTGCTTCGGCGCCGGCGCTTCACCCGCGCCATCCAACACCGCGATCGGCGTATTGACCTTCACGCCCTGCGCGCCTTCTTCGATCAAGAGCGCGGTAACCGTGCCCTCATCGACAGCTTCGACTTCCATCGTCGCCTTGTCGGTCTCGATCTCGGCGATGACCTGGCCCGGCTCGATCTTGTCGCCGACCTTCACCAGCCATTTTGCAAGGTTGCCCTCCTCCATCGTCGGAGAAAGCGCGGGCATGAGGATTTGCGTCATCAGGCGAGTATCCCGAACAGAGCGAGGAAGATCATCCCGCAGGCAATAATGCCGGCGAGCCAGAGAAGCGGACGCAGCAGCGGCCAGCCGGCAATGTACCAGACGGCGTGCGCGAGGCGTGACCAGAAGAAGAGTTGCGCGCCCAGCAAGGTCCATTGGTTGGAAATGTCGGAGACGGCGGCGATCAGAACGAGCGGCGCGAAGAACCAGAGATTTTCGCGGAAATTATCGACCAAGCGCTTCATGCGCGCGAGATAGGTGTTCGGCGGCGGAAGATTGTCGCGGCTGTTGGCCAGCGTCATGCCGCCGTGCTGGCGAACGCCGGCGCCGGCTTGCAGGAGCACGACCACGAAGAACAGCGCGATCGTGTAAGCGAGATATGTGAGTTCAATCGTCATGCAAGCCCTCTACGCTTTGCCACCTGGCCTAAGACCAGTCGGCCCACGGCGTAATTCAACAACAACCCGACGACTATTCCGAACAACAAAAATGGAACAACTTGTTCGAACCAAGCGCCGAAAGCCTCGAAGGGAATGCCGTTGATAAGGACGCCCGCCAGCGCAGCGATCAGCGCCAACGGCACCATGAGGAATGATGCGATGACCGAATACCTCAGCGCGAGTTGATGGCGCTGGTCCGAGCTCCAATCCTTGAGGCTTGAAGCTAATTTGTCTCCGGCTAACCAACTAGACGCAAAGATCACGCCTATGCTGACGCCTGTGGACGGAAGGCTGAGCCCGAATTTCTCCAACAGCGCTGATACGACGATGGCGCCAACCGTTATTGAAAAGTGCACCAGCGCGAACCAACCAAGATTCGGCGTTTTGCCGTACGTCGGTGAGTTCGAAGCATCGCTCACAGATAAATATCCGTCATCAGTTCGCTCGGATCGGGCTCGGGGCTCGATTGCGCGAACTCGGCGCTTTCGGTGACGACGGCGCGGATTTCGCGGTCGATATCCTTCAAGCTCGCTTCATCGGCGTGACCGCCATCGATCAGCAGCTTCTTCACGCGCTCGATCGGATCGTGCTTGGTCTTTTGCTCTTCGACCTCTTCCTTCGTGCGATACTTCGCCGGATCGGACATCGAGTGGCCGCGGTAGCGGTAGGTCTTCATCTCAAGCAGATAAGGCCCCTCGCCCGCGCGGGCGCGTTCCACCGCGCGCTTACCGGCTTCGCGAACAGCGACGACATCCATGCCATCCACTTCTTCGCCCGGAATGTTGAAGCTCACGCCGCGCTTGTGGAGATGCGTCTCCGACGATGAGCGCTGGATCGACGTGCCCATCGCGTACTGATTGTTTTCTACGATGTAGACGCACGGCAGCTTCCAGAGCGCCGCCATGTTGAAGCTCTCATAGACTTGGCCTTGGTTCGCTGCGCCATCGCCAAAGTAAGTCAGGCAGACCTTACCATCGCTGCGATACTTGTTCGCGAACGCGAGGCCGGTGCCGAGCGAAACTTGCGCGCCTACAATGCCGTGACCGCCGTAGAATGCCTTCTCGATGCTGAACATGTGCATCGAGCCGCCCTTGCCCTTCGAGTACCCGCCGCTGCGGCCCGTGAGCTCGGCCATAACGCCGTTCGCCGTCATGCCAGCGGCCAGCATGTGGCCGTGATCGCGATAGGCGGTGATGACCTGGTCGCCGTCTTTCAACGCCGCTTGCATGCCGACGACGACGGCTTCCTGGCCGATATAGAGGTGGCAGAACCCGCCAATGAGCCCCATGCCGTAGAGCTGGCCAGCCCGCTCCTCGAAGCGGCGGATCAGCAGCATGTCGCGATAGTATTGAAGCAACTCGTCCTTGGTCGCCTCGACGGCATGCTTTCCGTTGGCTTTGGCCATTCTTGTCGTCCTCCGCCGCTAGGTAACGCAGCGGACACGAACGGTGTCCACACGTTGCGGCGCGTTTCTCTTATGCGGGAATGACTTGGCTCGCCAGTAAGCTCTGCGACCGCGCAGTTCTTCGGCAGTGCAGCATCAGTCGCGCGGAAACAGCGTGTGGAGCGGCTCAGGGTCGTAGAGCGCCATAAGCTCTGGATGCGCGCGAAGCTCGCGCTTGTGCCAGTCTTCGAACGGCCCGCCGACGGCGACGTAATGGAAGAAGACCGAGATGTTGTAGTGGCCTTTGGTCTGAGGCTCCCGCCAGTGCGGGTGAGACATACCGTCGTAAATCGCGATGTCACCGGCGTTCAAATCGATCTGATGCGCCACCCCGTTCTCTTCCACGAAGATCGGCCAAATCTCCTCCGGCTCGTTCAAGATCGTCAGCGTGACTGTGACTTCACAGGCAGGGCGATCCGTGTGCCGCGTGAGTTCAGCGCCCGGAAAATTGATCACGGGATAAGAATAGGTTGGCACAAGCTCCGCCCCGACGATCGCGGAGATGCGGGGTGTTAGCGCGTACATCAGCGCTTCGGTGATGCTGAGCCGCCCAATATAGTTCCGCAGCGTGACTTGCCCGTCAGACTTGAAATGCGGGGCCGGATGCTTGGCAAACTTCCAAAGGACCTGGCGGACCATGCGCTGCATTACGCCCAACATCACGGGTTCTACCGCGCCGCGCACCACCTCTAACTTGTTGGCTCTGAACGTAAGCATCGTCATCCACCGCCCCGTCGCCCCATGAACGCGTTAGCTCAGCAAACCGGCTTGCGCCAGCCTACGCAGATACGCGCAAAGTCAACCATGTTGCAGCGCAGCATAGCCCAGCTTCATCCGGCGCTCATCTTTGACGCGCTAGTGACTATGGTCTCGGCTGCCCTGGTTCCGACCCAGGGCGACGCTAACTATGTGTGCGCTCATGACCACTGCGCCGAATGTGACTTCAGAATGAAGATTTTTGTCTCTTCCACGCGCGTCGACAGCGACTGGACCCAGCAGCTTTGCGCCCTGCTCAGCGATCGCGGATTTCGTCCAATGCTTGACGGACGCGATGTCGGCTCAGCCGAGGTTTGGCGCCCGCGGATCACCGCTGCACTCTCCGAAGCCGACGCGGTGGTTTTCGTGCTCACGGATTCTTCCGCCGAAGCGATTGAATGCGAGTGGGAGATCATCGAGGCGCAACGGCTCGGCCGGCGCGTCATTCCCGTTCTGCCCGAGCCGCTCGAAGGCCGGCCGCCGGAATTCTTAGCTGAGCGCAGTTACATCCTCTTCTACTCCGATCCAGTGGCGCCGGAGTCCGGGTTCTATTCAGGTCAGAAAAAGCTTGAAGCGACGCTGCGTTCCAAGCGTGATCGTGTGAGCTTGCGTCCGCCGCGCCCGGTGCCGCCCGCGCCAATGCGCGATCCAGTCATGGCGCCCTACGATCCGGCTTACATGCCGCGTCCGCTGCGACGCCGCGGCTTGCCTTGGCTTCGTCTCGGCGCGCTCGCGGCGGTCGCTGGGTTTGTGTTCTTTGCCGCTACCAACGCACCGTTCCGCAGGACGATGGGGACAGTGTGGGCTGAAGCATCATCGATTTTGCTTGCACCTGAGCGCCGCGAGGAAGGCCCCCCAGACGGCAGCAATGTCTCAGCGCACGAGTACACGCCGGAACGGCCAATGATGGCCGGCAGAAGCGGCGCCAACGTGCGTAACTATCCGTTGCCCAGCGCGACGATCCTGCAAGAACTTCCGGCCAATGCGCCGCTCAACATCAACGGCCGCATCGAGATTCAGGGCGAATGGTGGTTTCGCGTCGTGCTCGAAGATGGCCGCGTCGGGTTCGTGCATCAAAGCGTTGCCGTGAACCAAGCCGCTGCCGCGCGCCCCGTCGCCAACGTCACCGCGATCGAGCCTGCTGTTGAAGCACGCACCGGCCGCGCCGGCGCCAATGTGCGTACGCGCCCAGGCACGCGCGCACCGCGTATCGTGCGCCTGGAGGCAGGCGCGATCGTGACGATTACCGGGCGCCTGCAGCAAGGCGAGCACCGCTGGTATCAGCTACAGCTCGAGACCGGCCAAACCGGTTGGGCGCGGGACGACGTGCTCGTCTCGGCCGAAGGCGGACCGCTGAGGCTTTAGGCCGGCGGCTGGCCCAAGATCACGAGCCCCGAGACAAAAGCATTGAACGCTGCTTCGCGTTCAGCGTAACCGCCAGCACGCACCGTGCAGGTGAGCGTGATCATGCGGTCGGCGCCGCCAATGACCACGGTGAGAAAATCAAAGTCTTCGCCATCGACGGTGCCGGTCATGACATGACGCAGGGCTGGGCGATCGAAATGCGTAAACGGTTCGGCGCGATTGCCCGGATGCACGCGCGTGCCGCGCGCTTCGAGCATTGCGGCCATTGTCTCGGAATTCAGCGCAACAAACTGCGCTTCCCACATGGCGCGCGGACCGCCTGCCATCGCAACACGCACATTGCAGTTGGTGCCATCGCTTACGCCGGCGCCTTCCGTCGGCACCCAGATCAGGCCGTTAGCTTGCTGCGAGACGTCTGCGCGATAGACCCAACCGGGGATCGAGCGCCCGTCATAGGAGCCTTCCTGATAGTCCTGCGCCCAAGCCGTGCTGATGCTCGCGCACAAGCCGACAGCCGCCATCACCAACCAACGCATGATCCCCTCCGCTTTCGCTCGAGGACGCTATCAGCGCGCTTGCGCGGCTGTCGAGCCGGTCAGTCCAGGGCGAAGACGATCTCTTCAGCGTCGCCGGCGGCCAGCGTGACGCGCGCCCGTTCGTCGAGATAATCGAGATCCAGTGTCTCAGAGCGCATGCGCGCGGCGCGGGCCTCCAGGGCGCTGCGCTCGGCCTCAACCGCGTCGAGGCGGCTCTCCAGCGTGCGCTCCTGCGCTTGCAGGTCCACATACGCGACCAAGCCCTGACGGCCCGTCACGGCGTGCGCGCCAAGGTACAGGATCGCTGCCCCCAACCCGATACTGAGCGCCGTAGCGCCGTGTTTCGCCATCGAACCGAACCCCGAAGAGCCGGCAAAATGAGTCCCGATCCTTAATGAAATCTTTACGGAATCAGGAGCTTACGGAACAAAACGAGTCCAAAGATTCGTTATGAATCAGTCATTTAGCAAAACGCCCCAAGATGTGGTGGAGAAGCAGTCGAGCGACTCCCACATGGAGTCCCTGGCGACGCGCAAAAATATTTTTGCGGCGGGCGCAGATTTTCGCAGCTCAGAGCCCCTGATCGGGCCGCTCTGGCGCAATGGCGCCGCCTCCCCTTAAGCTCTCCGGCAAACGGGGGGAGTCATGGCGTTCTGGAATCGGCGGAAGCCCATCGAGGCGCCGCAGCACCAAGAGCTCAAGCGTACGCTCTCTTGGCCGCACCTCGTAGCGCTCGGCGTCGGCGCGATCGTAGGCGCAGGCATCTACGCACTCATTGGCCAGGGCGCCGGCATGGCCGGCCCCGGCATCATCGTATCGTTCGCGGTGGCCGGCATCGTCTGCGCGTGTGCGGCGCTCTGCTACGCCGAACTCGCGACCATGATGCCGGCCTCCGGCAGCGCGTACACCTACTCCTACTCCGCACTCGGCGAGCTTGTCGGCTGGATCGTCGGCTGGGCGCTGATCTTGGAATACTCCGTCGTCGTAAGTGCGGTCGCGGTTGGCTGGTCCGGCTATTTCTCCGGGGTGCTCACCGGCTGGGGCATCGACGTGCCGCAGATGATCCAACTCGGCGAAGTCGCGGGCCACGCGCTGCACATCAACCCACTCGCCATCCTGATCATCTTCGTCGTCGCTGGTCTTCTCATCCTCGGCACGCGTGAGAGCGCTTGGATCAATTCAGTGCTTGTCGTCGCCAAGATCGCGGCTTTGATCCTTTTCCTCGCGATCGCGCTCCCGGCGTTCGACATTTCTCGCTTCGAACCGTTCGCACCGTTCGGCTGGGGCTCAACCCCAACCAGCGCAGGTACGAACATCGGCATCATGGCGGGCGCCGCTGTGATGTTCTTTGCCTTCTACGGCTTCGACGCCGTCTCCACCGCCGCTGAAGAAGCCAAGAACCCCGGCCGCGACCTCGCCATCGGCATCGTAGGCTCAATGCTGATCTGTACGATCCTCTACATGGCCATCGGCGCAGCAGCGATCGGCGCGATGGACTTCCGCGAATTCTCCGTCAGCGGCGAACCGATTGCGCTCATCGTGCGCTCACTCGGCCAACCGGAAGCGGCGCTCATCATCGGCGGCGTCGCATCCATCGCGATCCCAACCGTGATCCTCGCCTTCCTCTACGGCCAGACCCGCATCTTCTACGTCATGGCGCGCGATGGCTTGCTGCCGCGCTCATGGTCGCGCGTTCACCCGAAGCTCGGCACGCCGATCTTCGTGACCATTCTAACTGCAATCGTGTGCTCGATCCTCGCCGGCTTGCTCACGCTCGGTGAGATCGCATCGCTCGCCAATGCCGGCACGCTTGCCGCGTTCATCGCTGTGGCGATCTCGCTCATGGTGCTGCGCCGCCGCGAGCCTGGGCGTGAGCGCCCGTTCCGTACGCCGCTTGCATGGATCGTCGCGCCGTTTGCGATTGTCGGATGCCTCTATCTCTTCGCCAGCCTCAACCAAGGCACGATCGTGCGCTTCTTCATCTGGATGGCGATCGGGATCCCGATCTATCTGCTCTGGGGCGCACACAAGAGCGCGCTGGCGCAGAAGTAGCTATTCCGCCTCAGCGCCGCTACGCGCAATGGCGAGCGCCAGGATGCGGCTAATGAGTTCCGGATACTGAACGCCGTCGTGCGCGGCGGACTGCGCGAACTCTTCCGAGCGCGCGATTTCCGGATTCGGGTTCGCTTCGATGAAGTACGGCACGCCATCGCGGCCGAGGCGGAAATCGATGCGACAATAGCCATCCAAATCAAGCACACGGCAAATTCGCTTCGCCGCTTCGCGGATGCGATTGCCCTGCCCGTTGGACAAATCCTGCGCCGGGCCTTGCGCCAAACCAATGCGCTCTTGGTGACGGATGTTGCGCTTTACGCGCTCTGTCGCGATCGGCAGCGTTCCCGGCGTCAACTTCTCAAACTGCAGCTCCCAAACGGGAAGCGCCTTCAGACGCTCGTTGCCGAATACACCGACATAAATCTCGCGTCCGTCGATATACTGCTCGGCAATCGCCGGTGTGCCGCACAGTTCGTGCACAAACTTCACCCGCTCCGCGAGCTTCTCATCACTATCGACGACTGACGCCTGGGAGATGCCCATGGAAGCATCTTCGATCGTGCTCTTCACGATCAGCGGAAAACGCAAACGGCCCGGCCGGCGAACGACACGGCCAGGATTGAACACCGCAAACGCAGGCGTCGCGATGCGGTGATACTTCAAGAGCTTCTTCGACAGGTCCTTACCCTGCGCTAGAACTTGGCCACGCGGATTACATCCCGTGTACGGCACGCGCATCAGCTCAAGGAAGCTGGCGATGTTCTGGCCATAGACCGCCTCGCCGTGAAACTCGATCAGTAGATTGAAAACGACATCCGGCTTCCACGCTTCGATCGTGTCGCGGATCGGCTTCAGATCGTACTGAACGCCCAGCACGCGGACTTCATGGCCAAGCTCACACAGCGTCGTGATAACGTCGTATTCGGTCTTATAGAAATCGATCTCTTTCGGCGACAGGCCTTCCATCGTCGCCGGCGGCACGCCGTCGGGATGGCACAACACAAGGACGCGCAAATTTTCGTTCATACCGCGAATGTCTGCCTGCGGCCGGAGCTGTAGAGCGACATCACCGATTTGGCGGTGAGCAGATCGGTGAGTTCATCACGCAGTCGCTTCTCGCCCCCCGTCGCGCGCAGCTTCAACGCGCGCGTGCGATCGATGATGTCGTCGATCGCGTGATCGAGCGCCAACGGATACTCGCCCGACCAGCGCGCAACTGAACGCATGATCTTGCTGCGATGCTTGCGGATCACCGCGGCTGCGGGCGGCGCGCTGCGATGACGTTGCGTGTCACTCGAGAAAATCCGAGTGAGATCACGGTCAAGCACATGCGGCGCCTCGACCGAGAACCGCGCACGCTTCTCTTCGTAGTGCTCCTCCAGCGTCGTCGTGAGCGCTGAGAGAGGCTCCATTTTTGTGCGCGGCTTAGCCGGCGGGCGAACGCCAGCGAGTTCGCTCATCAATTCGTCGATGTATTCGAGTTTCTTCAGAGCGCCCGGCCACTCCGCGTAATGCTTGCGCCAGGCTGAGCGCGGGGTCAGCCATACGGCAAACGTCTCTGCGAAATCCTCGTCCGGGTGGCACTGCGCATACCAACGGCGAAGGTGCTGGACGTAATTCTTGCTGGTTGGGTTCGGACGATAAAAATCCGGATAAGGCTTCGACGCGCTGCCGAACATTTTTCGCCACGACGCACGTCGGTGCAGCGCATAAGCACGCTGCACAACATGCCCTGCCTCGTGACGCAGAATGCGCATGCACTCGCGCTGCGTGCCGCCTTCGACTTCGAGCACCATCTTGCGCTCGAGCCGCGCCAGACGCGGGTGCGCGAGATAGAACGGTATCGCTATGCCCGGCGTGTCGTGCGGGCTGAACCATTCCGTGGAAAGCCACGCATGTGCGCGCACGCGCAGGCCGCGTTTATCAAGTTCGCCGTGGAGCGCATCGAGCCGCTCTTCGAGCCACGTTCCGCGAATGGAAAGTTTCAGGTCCTTGAAGCGCAACGCGAGCAAATCCGCGTCCGAGTAGGACGCCCACGCGGGTTCTCGCTTACGCGAGCGGCTCTGTCTGCGCGGGAGACTCATGAACTAAATTTATCCAAGAGATTCGCGCGCGTGCAATGAGCTGAGCTCATCTGCCAACAATCGTGTCGGCGCCCGCATAATGAGCTTGATCGTTCAGAAGCTCGGCGATGCGGATGAGCTGGTTGTACTTGGCGGTGCGGTCGGACCGCGCCAGCGAGCCGGTTTTGATCTGACCGCAATTCGTTGCGACGGCGAGATCGGCGATCGTGGAATCTTCTGTCTCGCCGGAGCGGTGACTCATTACCGCCGAATAGCCGGCGCGTTGGGCCATATCGACGACGTCGAGCGTCTCGGTCAGCGTACCGATCTGGTTGAGCTTGATCAGGATCGCATTGCCGAGGCCCTTCTCGAAGCCCAGCTCCAGACGCTTCATGTTGGTGACGAAAAGATCGTCGCCGACCAGTTGGCACTTATCGCCAACCAGTTCGGTCAGCGCCGCCCAACCTTCGAAATCGTCTTCCGACATCCCGTCTTCGATCGACACGATCGGATAACGCGCGACGAGATCAGCAAGATACTCGGCGTTGGCCGAAGGCGAGTGCGACTTGCCTTCGCCGATTAGCTCGTACTTGCCCTTCTTGAAATATTCGGTCGCCGCGCAGTCGAGCGCGAGCGCAATATCTTCGCCCGGCGTGTAGCCGGCCTTCTCGATCGACTTGAGGATGAATCCGATCGCTTCGTCGGCGCTGGCAAGGTTCGGCGCGAAGCCGCCTTCGTCACCGACGTTTGTTGCGTGGCCGGCGTCCTTCAGCTGCTTCTTCAGCGTGTGAAAGACCTCCGCACCCATGCGCACGGCGTCGGCGATGGTTTCGGCGCCAACCGGCATGATCATGAATTCCTGGATGTCGATCGGATTGTCGGCGTGAGCGCCGCCATTGACGATGTTCATCATCGGCGTCGGCAGCACACGCGCCTGCACGCCACCGAGATAGCGATAGAGCGGCTGGCCGACACTTTGCGCCGCCGCCTTCGCCACCGCGAGCGAAACACCCAGGATCGCGTTGGCGCCGAGGCGAGCTTTGTTCTCGGTGCCGTCCAATTCGATCATCACGGCATCGATGCGGCGCTGATCTTCGGCGTCCATGCCAAGGATCGCATTGGCGATCTCGCCTTCGACCGCCTCAACTGCGTCGCGCACGCCTTTGCCGAGATAGCGATCCGGCTCGCCGTCGCGCTTCTCAACAGCCTCGTGCGCGCCGGTGGACGCGCCTGACGGAACGGCAGCCCGGCCCATCGCGCCGTCTTCCAGCCAGACATCGACTTCGACCGTCGGATTGCCGCGGCTATCAAGGATTTCACGGCCAATAATGTCGGCGATGCCAGTCATGTGATGCTCATCTGGGCTGGGGATTTTGTCGGGTCTTTGGAGACCGCTCCGGCCCAAAAGGCAAGCGTCAGGTCCAAGCTACGGCCCGCCCTTTCTGCGCGACAAAGACGCGCAAAAGCCGAGGCTCGCTAAAGCCTCGGCTGCAAGACCGCATCACTGACGAGGCGCGCAGGGCGCTTCGTTAGTTCAGTCTTCCTTGGCCTTCAGGATTTGCTTGCCGCGATAACGGCCGCTCTTCAGGTCGATATGGTGCGGACGGCGCAGTTCGCCGGATTCCGCATCTTCGACGTACGTATTCTTCGCGAGCTTGTCGTGAGCCCGGCGCATGCCGCGGCGCGACGGCGAGGTTTTTCGCTTCGGAACGGCCATAGCCGGTAAACTCCTGGGTCCCGGTGCGTCCGGGAAAGCGGGGCTGATAGGCCAAAGCCGGCTTTGGGGCAAGCCTCGGTTCTGCCTGACCCCCTGCCGAAACGTCGCGTTCGCCGGGGATCTGGGGCCAAGGGCGGTTCCGGGAGCCCAACCCCTGGTCTTTCGAGACGCCAGAAGCGCACCGCCCAGACCGTGAGCCCGGAACCCACCGTGAAGGAGACGCCCACCCAATGCCTAGGCTGATACCGACGCCCGAACCTATTCCGGACGCGCCAAGAACAGCCGGTCGAAAGATTGCGGCGCATTCGGGTTCGCCAGCTGGCCGACGAAGATGTCGATGCGGCCGTCGCCATTAAAGTCGGCGAGTTCGATGCTGATTGAGAGGCCCGGAATATCCGTGCGCGTCCCGAACGCAGTCTCGGTCGCGTCTATGAACCGGCCCGCGCCGCCGTTGAGATAGACACGCACCGACCCGCCATTGCCCTGCACCAGGTCTAGATCGCCGTCGCCATCGAGGTCCGCGAATTGTGCGTCGAGCGTCAGCCGATCTTCGCGGCCTAGACGCGCTTCAGTTTCATCGGTGAAGCGGCCCTGGCCGTCATTGATGTAGATGCGGTCCTGCGGTTCGCGGCCCTGCCACGCGACGTGCGCGAAATAGAGATCAAGGTCGCCGTCCCCGTCGATGTCGGCCGGCGTCACCTTGCGCGCTTCGACATTGCCGGGAGACGGCAAACGCGCGCGCGTGTCGTCGGCAAATACACCTGAACCATCATTGACCCAAAGCCAGTGCCCGCCCTCTAGGCCAAGCACCAAATCGAGATCGGCGTCGCCATCGGCATCGAAGAACTGAACGTCTTGTGCGGTCGCATTCTCACGCGGCAAGCGCTGCGCGGTTTCGTCAGCGAAGCCGCCAGCGCCATCATTGATCAGCAGACGATCCTGACCGCCGCCCGCAATCATGAGGTCCGGCGCGCCATCGCCATCGATATCGGCGTGCGCGACAGCGTTCGCGATCGTATCAGGCAGCTCACCATAGACCCGCTCATACGAGCCATCAGCGCGCCCGCGATAATACTGGTGCACATTCGCGCGGCCGAAGGTGATGTCGTCCTCAACCACCATGATGATGTCGAGAATGCCGTCGCCGTTGAAATCAGCGATCGAAACGTCCTCGGAATCCTTCTGCAGCGGTTGCTGGATTTGCGCCGGACGGATCAGCTCCTCTTGCGGCGGCGCGGGAAACGCGCTGGGCCTCAACGTGAAACGGCCCGCGCCGTCGTTGATCAGCATCCGATTGGCACGCCATTCCTGCGGCAGCACGAGATCAAGATCGCCGTCATCATCGATATCGACCGCAGCGGCATCCATGCTCGCCAAGCCATTTTGTGGCGGCCGTGGCAGATGCGTTTGCGTCACGTCTTCGAAGCGAACCTGCGCAAATGCCGGCGTTGAACACACAAGCAGAGCCGCTGCCGCAAGCAGACATGATTTCATCGCCGCACTCCTGATCCCGAAGCCAGTGAGCGCTACCAACGCAACGCGCGCTACATTTCAGCGACGAGCGCGCGATCCTTTACGATGTTTGGTTTCACACTTGCGCGTGGATTTCGGCCGGCCCGCCGGGTTCCGCTGGTGCATTCAGCCGGAACTGGCGGATGCTCGCCGTCTCGCACAGTCCTTGGACGATGTAGACCACCTCCGTCTCAATCACGTCGTTGAGTGGCCGGCGGATTACCGTGAACGCACACGGCTCGTGCCGCACGCGCTGCGAAAGCGTGCCGCTCACAACACTCAGCGCTTTGCGCCGATGCAGCCGCGCCGACGCAAAGTGCAAATGCCCGGCCAGGAAAAGCTCAGCGCCCGCATCCGTCAGCTTTTCCAGCGCACGCGGGCCGCCGCGCGTCAGACCTTTGATCGGCGCATCATTCGGCCAATCGAGCGGATGGTGCGTGATGATCACACGCAGCGCGCCCGGCTTAGCGCGCTGCAACTCCGCCGCGGCGATCGCCGTTTGCCCGCGCGAGATTTCACCTTGCGCCCAGTTCAGTCGGAATTGCCAAGCCCGCGCCGTATTCACCGGCACGATGCTCCATTGGTCGGTGTGCCAAGGCGCCGTTTGCAGTCCCTCAGCCGCCCGCTCAAATCGCGTCCACGGATAAGCCAGCCTGCCCCACATCTCATAATACGGCACATCGTGATTGCCAGGCGTCAGCATCACCGGCGCCGCGAGTTCACGCATCCAAGCGCAAGCATTGTTCAACTCAACCGCCAAACCGTCTTTGGAGATGTCGCCCGTGATGATCACGGCGTCAGGCTTATGCTCAGCGATATAGCACGCCGCGGCTGCGAGGGCGTTCTTGTCCTCGCAACCGAAATGCAGATCCGTCAGGTGGACCAATTCCACTAACGTGCGTCCTCCTCCAGCGCGAGAACGCGCGGGCCGTTAGGATCGTACTTGATGTGAACGCGCGAATAAAAGCGTCGCGGCTCGCCATCGAGCGTAGCGTGCACATAGCCGAACGCAGCATCGACATCGCCGCTACGCGTATGCGCGATCTCGACGGCCTGATCCTTGCGCCACCCCGCCGTGATCGCCTTGATGCTCACGCGCGCCAGATCGAACACATGGCGCGCCTCCAAGCGCACCCATTCGAGATCGTCCGCTTCAATGCCGCCCGAGAAGCTCGGCAGCAGCACACCGATCGCCTCAGTCTTCTCCATACGTTCGCTGCCCTTACGCGCACGCAGTGAGCGCGAGAACGACCGTCGCAGCGCCACCCGGAAACGCCGCCACGCTGTGAGGGGCTTGCCTTCGCGCACCGCTTCGCGCGCATGCACAAGCATTGTCGTGCCGCCGAATAGCGCGGCGACATAAAACGCTTCACCGTTGGCGCGTCCGAGCGGCAGCCGCTTTTCGACGCCGCGCTCAAGGGCCGCTTTCAGGGCTTCCGGCCACGGCAGATCGCCATAGAGCGCCTTTGGCAAAATGTTCAGCGTGCCGCCGGGCAGCAACACGAGCGGCGGACCGTCGCGCGGCGCCAACTCTGCCGCGGCGCGCGCAGTGCCGTCGCCGCCGAGAACGATGATCACGTCAAAATCCGAAGCGCGTGCGAAGAGTTCGCGCGAAATCTTCTCCGCGTCGATCAGCGCGTACTGGCCGATGTCGGCGGCGTTCAAGGTCTCGACCAGTTTTTCGCGGTCGTTAGTGCCGACACCGCCGGCTTTCTCATTGAAGAAGACTAGCGCCTTGGCAGCAGGCGGCATCGCCCGCGAAGGTGCTACAGCGAGTGCGGCGAGATCTGGCGCGGGTTCCATGCGGGAACCAAACGCGGTTTGGCCGCGCCGGTTCCCGCCTGTCTGCGATCAGTTTGAGGAAACCGAGCCGCCCATCGAAGACCGGCGCTCACCGCTCTCGGCGCCGCCATCGACGCGCACCGCGCCGCCCATCGAGGCCGACGCGTTATAGTTGCGCGAGGCGAACACCTCGGCATCGCCGCCCATCGAGGCGGAGATGTTGGCGGTCTCGCATTGGAAGTCATCAGCGTCGATCGCGCCGCCCATCGAGGCGGAGGCGGACAAGCCACGGCAGGCGCCGGAAATGTCGATCGAGCCACCCATAGACGCAGCCAGCGCAACGTCGGCGCCGCGAATACGCTCAGCACGAATGCTGGCGCCGCGAGAAGCCGCCAACGCGCTGACGTTCGGCATCGTCACCAACACGCGCGCATCAATGTGCGACGGGCCGCCGAACCAGGAGCGATTGCGCTGGCGAATTTCCAGCGAGCGGCCATCAAGTTGCGTGCGCACACGCGCGGCATCGCTGCCGACGACCTCGACGCGGTAGCTCTCGCCTTGAGTGATTTCCACCGGGATGCGGTCAGCAACGCTGACGCTGGTAAAGCCGGTGAGGTTGCGAACTTCGGCGCCTGCGGCGCCTGTGAGCATCAACGCGACGACGCTGGCAGCCATGAAAATACGCATGATCGTCGCTCCTTAGCGGCTGGCGCGGCGCACGGAGCCGCCGGATGAAAGATCGACATCGCCGAGGCCCGGATCGCCGTAAGTGACGACACCGCCGCCGCTTGATGCATCGACGTTCAAACGCCCCGACGCATAAACACGCACATCAGCGCCCGACGAAACATCGACGCTGCCATTCTCGCAGCGCAAACCTTCGGCGCGGATATCACTGCCGCTCGACGCATCGGCCGTGAACGAACCACAGCGGCCGCTGACGCGCAGATCCGCGCCTGACGATGAATCGAGCACGATGTTTGGGCTATCAATTCCGGTGGCAGTGAGATCAGCGCCGCTGGATGCGGAAAGACCCTCAACACGCGGCATGGTCACGCGCACGCGCGCATCGCGCGGGCCGCGCTGGAACCAGCTATTGCTGCGCACAGGTTCAACAATCAACCGATCGCCGCTGACGCGGGTGACGATGCGGTCTGCATCACGGCCGGTCACATCGACGCTAAACGCCGGACCGACCACGACCTCGACGTTGGTGCCCGCATTGGCCGCCACGCGGGTAAAGCCCGAAAGCGGGCGTTGTTCGGCCGAGGCCGTTCCCGCCAACGCCAATACCGCCACGCCAGCCGCGAAAATGGTCCTCATGAGCACGCGCTCCCCTGCCTTGCGGACACACATGTCCTGAACTCTGCCTTGGGGATGCGGGCCAGGCGGGGTTTGGATGCGTTCCGGTGACGGATTGTCATCCAGCCGGCCGAGCCCAAGCGTATAAGACTCCAATGCTCCGCCGTTCCCTCCTTGCCGCCGCCGGCCTCTCCGCCCTCGCCGGCTGCTCGCCCACCCTCGGCATGTTCGACACCCTAGCCCCGCGTGACCGCGGCGCCCGCCGGGTCGCGCGTGACGTCACTTATGGCCCCGAGGAGCGCCAGGCGCTCGACGTGTACGCCCCGCGCGAGCCAAATGGCGCACCGGTCATCGTGTTCATCTATGGCGGCTCGTGGCGCTCCGGCAGCAAAGATGACTACGAGTGGCTGGGTGCGGCGTTCGCGGCGCAGGGCTTCGTGACCGTCGTCGCCGACTATCGGCTCGTTCCGGAGGTCGTCTTCCCGACCTTCGTCCAAGATTGCGCGCTCGCCGTGCGATGGGTGCAGGACAATATCGCCGCGCACGGCGGCGACGCCGAACGCATCGTGCTCTGCGGTCACTCCGCCGGCGCCTACAACGCACTGATGTTAGCCCTCGCGCCGGATTATCTGCGCGCAGCCGGCGCCGATGCACGCCAGATCCGTGGCGCTGTGGGCCTTGCTGGTCCGTACGATTTTCTGCCGTTCGATGTCGCGGCCACGCACGATGCGTTCGGCGCAGCGCCGGACGCTACACTCACGCAACCCATCACATACGCACGCGCCGATGCTCCGCCGCTTCTGCTGCTATGGGGCGAAGACGACACCACTGTTGGGCGGCGCAATCTCGACGGCCTCGCGCGTGCACAACGCGCTGTGAACGGACAAATCGAAACCAAAACCTATCCCGGCGTCGATCACATCGACATTCTGCTCGCGATTTCCCGCCCACTTCGCGGTCGCGCGCCAGTGCTTGAAGATGTCGTGACGTTTGCGCGGCGCGTGACAGCTTAGGTGATGCGCCCGCGCTGAAAATCGCGCGCGATGCCGCGGAGCATGTCCGGCGCGCTCTGACGATCAAAACCCACGGCGGCGGTATAGTCCACCAGGGCGCCATGCTCGACCTCATCAAAACGCCCGTCAGCCGAGAACACTGAAAGCAGCGCCTTCAGCAGCGTCGTCTTCTGCTCACGTGAGAACTTGCTCGATCGTGCGGCGAGATAAGCCACTAGCTCGTCCTTGCTGAGACGCGCATTCGCGAGCGCGCGTTGAACAGCGGCGGCGTCAATGCCCTCTCCGCCGAGATCACGCATGGCATTCACGATGGCGGTTTGTTCCGTATCACTCACGCGGCCATCGAGCTTCGCGGCATTGACCAGCGCCTGCAGCGCATAGTTCGCGAAATTCTCACCGACGGCGCTCTGCGTCTTCTGCGCGCGCAAACCGCGAATGAATTGGCGCAACCCAATCCACCCCGCGACCGCGGCGATCAGAATGATCAGCGCAAGCGCCGCGCCTGGACCGGAGGATGCAGCTTCAGTGGCGGCAGTCGTGTCGGGAGTCGTCATCGTGGCGAACCCTGGCAGCGCGTGACGCGATTGTCGACCGCTTACACCAACCGGCTTTGCTCAACCGCCGCGGCGATAAAGCTTGCGAACAGCGGGTGCGGTTCGAACGGGCGGCTCTTGAGTTCCGGGTGATATTGGACGCCGATGAACCACGGATGGTCGTCGCGCTCGACGATTTCCGGCAGCAAACCGTCCGGGCTCATGCCGGAGAAGCGCAAGCCAGCTGCTTCGAGCTTCTCGCGGTACTTGGTGTTCACTTCGTAGCGATGGCGATGGCGCTCACTGATCGTCGTGTCGCCATAAATGCGCGCCACGCGGCTCTCTGGATCGAGTGCGGCCGTGTACGCGCCCAAGCGCATCGTGCCGCCGAGATCGCCGGCTTCGCCGCGCTTTTCGAGTTCGTTGCCTTTCAGCCATTCGGTCATCAGGCCAACGATCGGATGCTTCGCAGCGCCGAACTCGGTTGAGCTTGCGCCCTTCAACCCAGCTTGATTACGCGCCGCTTCGATGCACGCCATCTGCATGCCGAAGCAAATGCCGAAATACGGCGTGCTGTGTTCGCGCGCGAACGTAACCGCCGCGATCTTGCCCTCGCTGCCGCGCTCGCCGAAGCCGCCCGGCACGAGCACGCCGTGCACGCCAAGCAAATCTTCATGCCAAGCCGCGCCACGCTCCTCGAACTTCTCGCTTTCGATCCAGCGAATGTTCACTTTCACATTGTTGGCGACGCCGCCATGATGAAGAGCTTCGATCAGCGACTTATAGGCGTCCTTCAGTTCGGTATATTTGCCGACGACACCGATCGTGACTTCGCCGTCCGGCGATTTCAGACGCTGAACGATCGTCTCCCACTTCGTCATGTCCGGTTGCGGCGCGACGGTGACCCCGAAGTGTCTGAGCAATTCCGTATCGAGGCCGGCCTTGTGATAGGCCATCGGCGCTTCATAGATCGTTTGCAGATCGCGCGCTTCAACGACAGCGCTTTCACGCACGTTGCAGAACAGAGCGATTTTCTTCTTCTCGTCTTCCGGGATCGGGCGATCGCAGCGGCAGAGCAGAATGTTCGGCTGAATACCGATCGAGCGCAGCTCTTTCACCGAGTGCTGCGTCGGCTTCGTCTTCATCTCGCCGGCTGACGGGATGTACGGCAGCAGCGTCAAATGCACGAACGCGACTTGGCCTGGATCGAGTTCTTGGCCGAGTTGGCGGATTGCTTCGAAAAACGGCAAGCCTTCAATGTCGCCGACCGTGCCGCCGATTTCGCACAGCACGAAATCCGCGCCGCCATTGTCGGAGAGCACGAAATCCTTGATCGCGTTGGTGACGTGCGGGATCACCTGCACAGTCGCGCCGAGATAATCGCCGCGACGCTCCTTCGCGATGATCTCCTGGTAGATCCGGCCGGTGGTGATGTTGTCGCCTTGCGTGGCGCTCACGCCGGTAAAGCGCTCGTAGTGGCCAAGATCGAGATCGGTCTCAGCGCCGTCATCTGTGACGAACACTTCGCCGTGCTGATACGGGCTCATCGTGCCCGGATCGACGTTGAGGTAGGGATCGAGTTTGCGGAGGCGGACCCGGTATCCCCGCGCTTGAAGCAAAGCGCCGAGAGCGGCGGAGGCGATGCCCTTCCCAAGGGAAGAGACCACGCCGCCGGTAATGAACACGTAGCGCGCCATTCCTATTCCATTTGCGGGGCCGGATTCTCACGAGCCCCGGCGAAATTTCTTATTGGTCCGGACCAGCCCGTTCACGGCGGACCGGCTGAACCCCTACCGGCGCAATCTCAATCGATTCGGCTGCGGATGGGTCATCGTCGAGCGAAATACCGCTGACACTGCTGCCCGACGAGTTCGGGATCACCGGCGCTCGCGTCGGCTGGCTTGCGGGAACGGTCGTTGCCTGTGTGGAACGAGCCGGTGTGCTCGTCGGCGTCGTCGCCTGACGGCTCGGCGTGCTGGTTGGGACCGTCGCCTGGCGGCTGGTGGCAGGTGCGCTCAGCGGCGCCGCGCGCGGTTGGCCGCCGTCGGAGATGGTCGTCGGTTGGGCGCCGACGGGAACGGTGGCCGAAGCGAGCTGCGTTTCGGCTGCTTGGGGCGCGCTGCTCTCAGTTGGATCAGGCGTCGTCGGGGCCGGCTCTTCCGGCGTCACCACGGACGGCGCAACCGCTGCGGGCGCGCCGCCCTGCGGCATCGAGTCGAACACCGAGCCTGAGCCCGAGCCCATGTTGGAAATGATGGAGAGGCCGAGCGAGGTCACCAGGAAAAAGCCGCCCGCGACGGACGTCATCTTGGCCAAGGCGTCGGCGGCGCCGCGGCCGCTCATCAAGGAGCCCGAGCCGCCACCACCCATGCCCAGCGCGCCACCCTCGGAGCGCTGCAACAAAACGAGGCCGATCAAGCAGATGCAGACCAGCAGATGGATGATGAGGACGACCGTTTCCATGCGTCTTGCCTATCGCTCCCGCGCGTTCGCTGCCCGCGCCCCAACATGGGCGCGCGCGAAAGGGCGCTCAATAGCCGAGGCCGACCTTAAACGCCAGCCCGCCCCTGTGCACCCCTAAGACGCAGCCGGATGGGCAAGAATGATGGCTGAAAAGTCAGCTGCTTTCAGGCTCGCACGCCCCACGAGGGCGCCGTCTACCCCCTCCACGGCGAAGATCTCGGCGGCGTTCTTTGGCGAGACCGCGCCGCCATAGAGGATGCGGATGCCGTTCGCCTCAGCACCGAACCGCTCGGCAAGAACGCTCCGAATGAGCGAGTGAACCTCACCGATCTCCGCCGGCGTCGGCGTGCGGTCGCCGCCAATGCACCAGACCGGCTCGTAGGCCACCACGATCGCAGCGCTTGCCGGCACGCTCTCGCGAACCTGCGCGCCAATCACGTCAGCGACGCGGCCACCGTCGCGCTCTGCGCGAGTCTCGCCGACACACACGATCGGGATGAGCCCCGCCGCAACAGCGGCTTCCGCCTTTAGCCGCACCGTTTCGTTGCTTTCACCGTGTTGCGTGCGGCGCTCGGAATGGCCGGCGATGACATACTTCGCGCCAGCGTCCGCCAGCATGCCGGCGCTCAATTCACCCGTGCGGGCCGAGTCGGCGGCGACGGTGCTGCAATCCTGCGCGCCAATCAGCACGCCCTTGCCGCGCGCCTGATAAGCCGCAGGTGCAATGAACGCGGCTGGCGGGCAAATCAGCGCATCGACGTTCGCCGCCGCGGCGCCAATCGCCTGATCCAGAGCCGCGATTTCGCCCAGATCGGACATCCGTCCGAACATTTTCCAGTTCCCGGCGATCAATGGCTTACGCGCGGCCATGCGTCTCTCCCCTCCGGCTATTTCGATGCTGTTCCGGTGATTGCCCCAGCCGGGGGGCGTCTCTATGGTCCGGCGCCTTCCCGCTTATTGGAACCCCACATGCTTGCACAACTGCGAAATATGACGCGCGGCTGGGTCGCCTACGTCCTGCTCTTCCTGCTGACGATCGCCTTCGCCATCTGGGGCATCAATGACGTGTTCAATGGCGTCGGCTCGCGCGACATCGCGACCATGCGGGGCGGCAGCATCACGCCGGCGGAGTTGAACCGCGAGATTGACCGCATGCTCGAATTCGAGCGCTCACGCGGCGCCAACGTCACGAAACAGCAGCTGATCGATGCGGGCTATCACGGACAAATTCTCGATCAGATGATTCGTCGCGCTGCGTCCTATGAGTACGCGCGCCGCATCGGGGTCGACGCCAGCAATCGTATGATCGCGGATCAGATCCGTGGGTTTCCGGCCGTTCTGAATCCCGTCACTGGCACGTTCGATCGCGCCGCTTACGCGCAGTTTTTGCAACAGCGCGGTTATGGTCAGGCCGAGTTCGAGCAGGAAATCCGCACCGACTTGACGCTGCCAATGCTCTTTAACTCGCTCACAGTCGGCGGTCGCACGCCGACGAGCTACGCCGCTCTGCAATACACCTATCTCGCCGAGACGCGCGTCATCAGCATTGCGCAAGCGCCGGTCTCGGCCATCGGCGCAATCCCGGCTCCGACCGAAGAACAGCTCACGCAATTCTATCAAGAGCAGCAAGACAATCTGCGTCTGCCGGAATTCCGGGCGCTGACCCTCGTCTATGCGCGCCCAGTCGACTTCATCTCGCGCGTTAGCGTGCCGGAAGATCGGTTGAACGAAGAAGTGGAAGCGTACCGCCTCCGCGCCACAACGCCTGAGCGCCGCACCTATGTGCGCGTCACGGCGCAGAACCAAGCGCAAGCCAACGACATCGCCGCGCGTCTCACACGTGGCGAGAGCGCTGCCGCAATCGGCGCGGCGCTGAGCGTCCCTGCGACGCAAGGTGAAAACCAGGCGCGGACCGAAGTGTCAGACACGGCGGTCGCAGAAGCTGTGTTCTCGATGCAGCGCGGCCAAACCCGCGTCGTCCGCGGCGCCCTGACGCCGTTTGTCGTCGTGCGCTTGGACGCTGTGACGGCCGCTGTCGCGCCCGATATGTCGACCATCCGCGACCAAGCTCGCCAAGCCATCGCCGCTGACGAAGCTTCGCGCTTGCTCGAAGCCGCCGTTACGGCGTTTGAAGACGCGCGAGCAGCTGGCACGGCGATTGACGTCGCCGCCCGCGAAGCTGGCTTCCCGGTGGTGCAAATTCCCGCCGTCGAAGCCGGGGGCCGTGACGCCAACGGCCAGCCGATTGCGATGCTCGAAGGCCACGAAGAAGCGTTACGCACTGCGTTCCAAACGCAGGAAGGCGAAGCCAGCGACTTCATGCCGATCGGGGAAGGCGCAGGCGCTGGTGACGTTGTCGTCGCCGTCACCGGCGTGACGCCAGCGCGCGTGCAGCCGATGGAAGAAGTGCGCGACGATCTGGTGCGCGTCTGGACCGCGCGCGAACGCGCGTCTCGTCTGCGCGAACTGGCCGATCGCGTCGTCGCCGCTGTCGGCGAAGGTCAGGGCTTCGAAGCCGCCGCCCGCGCCAATCGTTTCACTGTTGTCGTCGATTCACGCACTGTTGACCGCGCCGGCGCCATGCAGGCCATCCCTTCGCGCGGACTCGCCGGACAGATCTTCGCGGGACGCGAAGGCCAAGCCGTTGCTGACGTCTCGGGCGCCGGGGATTCGGTGCTCGTCGCGATCATTGAGACGATCAACCGTCCGGTCGTCGCTGAGCATCCGCAAGAAATCGAAGCAGTCCGCTTGCAGCTCAATCAGCCGCTGGATGACGCGTTCAACGCCGCTCTGATCGGCGAGATCGTCGCGCGCGCCAATGTGCGCCGTAACGAAGAACTGCTGGCCAGCAGCTTCCGCGCCAGCGACGCCGAAGCTGAAGGCGAAGCCGCTCCGCAATGACGCAAACGGCGCGCGCGTTCTCTCCATCTCCGGAGGATTTCGCACGCGCCTATGCGCATGGCGGCGGCGTCGTGTGGACGAGCCGCATCAGCGACCTCGAGACGCCTGTCTCAGCGTTGTTGAAGCTCGGCCCCGACAGGCCCGGCACGTTTCTGCTCGAAAGCGTCCAAGGCGGCGACTTTCGCGGGCGCTACTCGATCATAGGTTTGAAGCCCGATCTCGTTTGGCGAGTGAAGAACGGCCGCGCCGAGGCCAGCCGTGGCGGTTTCGCTGATACAAGCTTCCGCCCACAGCGAGATGCGCCGCTGAAGAGCCTGCGCAAGCTCTTGGCGAAGTCCGCGCTCGAACTGCCGCGCCCTCTCCCACCGATGGCGGCGGGCTTGTTCGGGTATCTTGGCTACGACATGGTGCGCTTCATCGAGCGCCTGCCCGATCACACGCCCGATCCGCTGGGCACGCCCGACGCGCTGCTCATGCGCCCGACGGTGATCGCTGTCTTCGACAACGTCACCAGCGAGATCACACTCGTTACGCCCGCGCGTGCGCGATCCAATCAAACCGCCGAGCAAGCCTACGAAGCCGCGATTGCGCGCCTCGACGCCATCCTGCGCAAACTCGATCGCCCACTGCCGCGTCAGCCAGAGCCACAACAAACGCCAGAGCCGCCAGCGCCGCGCTCGAACACAACGCCCGCCGCGTACCGCGCGCTCGTGGAAAAGTGCAAAGACTACACGCGCAGCGGCGATATCTTCCAAGTCGTTCCGAGCCAGCGCTTTACGGCGCCGTTCACACTGCCGCCCTTCGCGCTCTATCGCTCGCTGCGCCGCCTGAACCCGTCGCCGTTCCTCTACTATTTGAACTTCGCCGATTTCAGCCTCGTCGGCTCAAGCCCCGAAATCCTCGTCCGCCTGCGCGGCGATACCGTCACCATCCGGCCTATCGCTGGCACACGCCCACGCGGTGCAACACCGGCTGAAGATCACCAGCACGAAGAAGAACTGCTCGCCGATCCAAAAGAGCGCGCCGAGCACCTGATGCTCGTCGATCTCGCGCGCAATGATCTCGGCCGCGTCGCCAAACGCGGCGGCGGCGGCAATAGCGCAGGCGCTTCCGCCGGCTCACGCCACGTCCGCGTCACCGAGAGCTTCACCATCGAGCGCTACAGCCACGTGATGCACATCGTCTCCAACGTCGAAGGCGAATTGGCCGATAGCCTCTCCGCACTCGATGCGCTCATGGCCGGCTTCCCGCACGGCACGGTGACCGGCGCGCCAAAAATCCGCGCCATGGAGATCATCAACGAGGTCGAGCAGCACAAACGCGGCGTCTATGCCGGCGGCGTCGGCTATTTCGGCGCCGGCGGCGATATGGACACCTGCATCGCGCTGCGCACCGCTGTGGTGAAGGATGGCACGCTCAACGTGCAAGCCGGCGGCGGCGTCGTCCTCGATAGCGACGCGGAAGCGGAGCTGCAGGAAACACTGCACAAGTCCCGCGCGCTGTTTAGGGCTGCTGCTGAGGCGTGGCGCTACGCTTAGTTTTCGGATCACTCATCCAGCTGCGCGTAAAGCGTCACATGCCGGACCCGTCGATTCTCAAGACCATGCAGCACTGCGAGCACATCTGCGAACCGCATGGATCGATCGGCAAAGACCACAACACAATAGTCGCCAGACGGACGCGAGCGGACATCGATGGACCGCAGCAGTTCCGGCAAGATCGAGACCGCGTCCCGCGCTGACGCAACTGAAAAGACACCGCCCTCGCGGCGTTCATCACCAAACGTCCTGGGATCGGCCGCGCGGACTATGAATGCTCCCTCCGACGTGGGCGCTACGCGCAATGTGGCGTCGTAGTAGGCGCACGGCGGTCTATAGAAGCAGTCGTCCGGCCGGACCTGCGGTTCGCCCCAGCACTCGTCGCCGATCGTCGTTTCCATAAGCCACGCTTCTCGCTCCGGCGGACCTCCACATCCGGCTGCGAGAAGTAGAGCGACAAGCAAGGGGAGCGAGCGCAGCTTCATCGGATCAGCAGGTCCAACATCTTGGCTGGTGTCAACGTGCTCACCAATTCGTGTGCTTCGAGGCCGACCTTGGCGGGGCCCGTCCGAACCGCTAAGTTCCGCCCGATGACGACCCGGCCCCACCCCATTTCCCGATGGCGCGCGAACGAACGCTAACCGTTTGTCCGCATCCGCGTCCTGGGGCCGCTCATGATCCTCGTCATCGATAATTACGACAGCTTCGTCTATAACCTCGTCCACTACATCGAAGACCTCGGCGCAAAAACCGAAGTCGTGCGCAACGATGCGCTGAGCGTGCGCGACGCGCTCAAGATGAAGCCGCGCGCCATCGTGCTCTCGCCTGGCCCGTGCACGCCGAACGAAGCCGGCATCTGCCTGCAACTCCTTGCCGAAGCGCCGAGCGATCTCCCGATCCTGGGCGTCTGCCTTGGCCACCAGGCGATGGGCCAAGCCTTCGGCGGTGACGTCATCCGCGCCAAGGTGATCATGCACGGCAAAGTTTCGCCCGTGACGCATCGCGGCGGCGGCGTCTTCCGCGGCCTGCCCTCGCCCTTCAACGCCACGCGCTATCATTCGCTCGCCGTGAAGCGCGAAACCTTTCCCGCCGTGCTCAACATCGACGCCGAAACCGCTGACGGCGAGATCATGGGCCTTTCGCACAAGAGCCGCCCCGTCTTCGGCGTACAATTCCATCCGGAATCGATCGCTTCAGAACATGGCCACGCCATCGTCGGCAATTTTCTCGCCGCTGCGGGCCTCCGATGAGCCTCGCCTCCGCACTCTCCGCTCTGAAAGACGGCGCCGCCATCCAAGCGGCCGATATCGACGGCGCGTTCAACGAAATCATGGACGGCGCCGCCGCCCACGAAGACATCAAACAATTCCTCCTGCTCACGATGCCTTTGATGAGCCACGCGCCGCTGATCGCCGCCGGCGCCCGCGCGTTGCGCTCGCGCATGGTGCGCATTGAAGCACCCGACGGCGCGATCGATGTTTGCGGCACCGGCGGTGATGGCGCGCACACGCTCAATATCTCCACCGCCGTCGCTTTCGTCGTCGCCGGTTGCGGCGTTACCGTCGCCAAGCACGGCAACCGCGCGATGAGCTCCAAGTCCGGCGCAGCCGATGTGCTGGAAGCCCTCGGCGTCAAACTCACCAACGACATCCCAACGCTGGAACGCGCGCTGCGCGACGCCAATGTCGCGTTCCTGTTCGCGCAAAACCACCACCCCGCCATGCGCCACGTCGCGCTCGCGCGCCGCGAACTCGGCAAGCGCACGATCTTCAATTTGCTCGGGCCGCTCTCAAACCCAGCGAGCGTGAAGCGCCAACTCATGGGCGTATTCAGCGCCGACTTCCTCGAACCCGTAGCAAACGCATTACGCGAACTCGGCTGCGAGAAAGCCTGGGCCGTTCACGGCGCCGGTGGCCTGGACGAACTCTCCGCGCAGAACCGCGACGCCAACAATGTCGCCATCCTCGACAATGGCGCCGTCACGCGCGTCACCGCGACGGTGGACGTCGAGATCAATCCAGACATCAGAGGCGGCTCTGCCGCCGAGAACGCAGAAGAGATGCGCGCGCTGCTGCAGGGCGCGGGCCGCGCGGGTCATCGCGACGCCGTTATCCTGAACGCCGCAGGCGCACTCGTCGTTGCCGGGCGCGCCGCAAGCATTCCGGAGGCCTGGCCGATCGCTGAAAACTCCCTATCAAGCGGCGCAGCGAAAGACGCGCTCGAACGGCTCGTCGACGTTACACGGAGCGCGCCATGAGCGTCCTTGAACGCATCCTTGCTTACAAACGCGACGAGGTCGCTGAGCGCAAGAAGGCTAAGCCCTGGGGCGTCATTGAAGATGAAGCCGCATCCCAACCGCCCCCGCGCGATTTCTTCGGCGCGCTTGCAAACACAACCGATCGCCCAGCGCTGATCGCCGAGATCAAGAAGGCAAGCCCGTCAAAGGGCCTCATCCGCGCAGATTTCAAACCCGCCGAACTTGCTCAAGCCTATGAGCGCGGCGGCGCTGCGTGTCTCTCCGTGCTGACGGATGGGCCAAGCTTCCAAGGCGCTGACGAATATTTGCGGCAAGCCAAAGCCGCGTGCTCGCTGCCGGTCCTGCGCAAAGATTTCATCGTCGATGATTGGCAAGTCTTCGAAGCACGCGCGCTCGGCGCTGACGCAGTATTGCTCATCATGGCGGCGTTCGCGCCGGAGCAAGAACTCATCATCTACGACGCCGCGCGCGAATGCGGGCTCACCGTGCTCGTCGAAGTGCACGATCGCGACGAACTCATGCGCGCTTTGATGCTCGATGCGAAGCTCATCGGCGTGAACAACCGCTCGCTCGCTACCTTCGAAACAGATCTCGGCATCACCGAAGACCTCGCCAAGAGTACGCCGCCCGATGTGCTGCTCGTCTCCGAGTCCGGCATCTTCACGCCCGCCGATATTGCTCGCCTCACCGCGGCAGGCGCTGGCGCCTTCCTCGTGGGCGAGAGTCTGATGCGCCAAGATGATGTCGAAGCGGCCACACGCGCTCTACTTGCGCGTTAACCAAACTGTCCTTGACCAGCATCCCGGAACGGATATAGAACACCGCATCGTTCACTATTTGGTCTCAGGTCATGCTGACTGCGAAACAAAAAGAACTGCTGCTCTACATCCATGAGCGGATCAAAGAGACAGGCGTTTCGCCGTCCTTCGACGAAATGAAGGAAGCTTTGGACCTGGCTTCCAAGTCCGGCATCCATCGGCTGATCACAGCACTCGAAGAGCGCGGCTTCCTGCGCCGCCTGCCCCACCGGGCCCGCGCGCTGGAGGTTCTGAAACTGCCTGAGAGCGTGACACCTGCTGCCCCACCGAAGGGCCGCACTACCTTCCGCCCCAGCGTCGTCGGTGAAGGCCGCCACGGCGCGGGCATCCCGATCCTTGGCCAGATCGCCGCCGGTGTGCCGATCGAGGCGCTGCAAAACGAAATTGGCCGCATCCAGCCGCCGGAAGATTTGCTGGGTTCTGGCGATCACTTCGCGCTCGAGGTCAAAGGCGATTCTATGATCGGCGCCGGCATCCTCGATGGCGATGTCGTGCTGATCAAGCGCACCGATACGGCCGATAGCGGCGACATCGTCGTGGCGTTGGTCGACAACGAAGAAGCGACGCTGAAGCGCTTGCGCAAGCGCGGCAATTCAATCGCGCTCGAAGCGGCGAACCCGGCTTATGAGACGCGCATCTTTGGTCCGGACCGCGTCCGCGTGCAAGGCAAGCTGGTCGCGATGATCCGTCGTTATTCCTGAGCAACGCCCCGCGGCGTCCAGGGACGGACCACATTCGCTACGCGTGCGCGTTCAATCCGCAGCGTGTCTCCATCTGCATAGATGAAACCGCCGCCGCGCGCGGCGAGATCGTGCGTGTCCAGAAGGGCGGCGAGATTGCACTGTCGTGCGAACTCCGCCGGCGCAGCTACCCGCGCCAGCACGATCGCGCCGCTCACGCAGGCGTCGGCGAAACCCAGCTCTTCGCGCACCAACGCAAACGTCCGCCCCTGCCATGACCAAACACAGCTCGCCTCGCCGCAGGCTTCGGGCGGCGCCAAGCGCTCGATCACAGGCGGCGACAGCCCAAGCGTCGACCCCAGCCGATCACGCGGGTACGTCGATCGACCGCCAGCTGCGATCAGCGCCCAACGCGCGCTGCCCTCGTCACTCCGCGCATAAACCGCGCGCAAGTCGGCATCGAACGCCATCACAGGATGCGGCGCGTTTACATAAATCACGCAACTCGCGACAAAGATCGGCAGCGCCCCCCAGCGCAACGCACCGCGCCACAAACACGCCCACAGCAGAGCGGCCACACACAGCGTAAACGCTTCGTCCGGCGGCCGCGGCACGGCGCGCACTGCCTCCGGCCGCTCACCAAACGTCTGCCCCACAGCGGCAATCAGATCGAGCGCGCTCGCCATGATCTGCAGCGGAGCGTCGGACCATCCGAACGGCGCCAGCAACGCAGCCGCCGCAGCCGCAGGCGCCACCAGAAACGACATGATAGGCGCGGTGATCAAGTTCGCCGGCAGCGAATAGATCGAAAACCGTTGAAAATGGTAGATCGCGAACGGGTCAGTCGCGATGCCCGCGACAAGCGAAATGAGCAGCACACCGCCAATCCCGCGCGTCGTCGCTTGCATCGCGCCGATCAGCGGCCCCGGTGTCGGCAGCGCCGGTTCATGTGGCGCGCGCTTCAGCATCTCAAACAACGCCACTAACGCCATCGTCGCTGCAAACGACATCTGGAAGCCCGGCTCCAGCACCGATTCCGGCAACAACAACACGACGATCACGGCGGAAAGCGCCAAGCCGCGCATCGATATCGCGGGCCGATCAAGCAGGATCGCGCCGAACGCCACGCCGGCCATCACGAGCGATCGAAGCGCTGGCACGCTCGAACCGGAGAGCACAAAGTACGCAACCAATGTCACCAGCGCGACGACAGCGGCGATCTTCTTGACCGGAAACCGCAACGCGATCGGCGACAAGAGCGATAGCACCCAAACCACCATCGCAAACACGAGCCCGCCGACGACGCCCATGTGAATGCCGGACACTGAAAGCAAATGTCCCAAGCCGGAATCGCGCAGAGCAGCGTTCGTATCCGCGTCGATCGAAGAGCGATCCCCTGTCACCAACGCCGCCGCAATCGCACCGCCGCGCCCCGGCGCAGCACTCACGATCTCTGCAGCAAGATCAGCGCGAAGTGCGGCGAGGTAGAGCCGCTGGCGATCAAGCCAATCCGGCGGCGCGTCGAGCGCGATCGGACGGCATCGGCCGAACGCAAATCCAGTCGCGCCCAAGCGTTCGAAGTAAGCGCGCCGCGCAAAGTCATACGCACCCGGCGCCATCGGCCCAGCCGGCGGTCCAAGCACTGCGCGACACCGCGCGCCGCGTCCCGCCGTCAGCAACCCCGCCTCGCTCACCGAAACGCGTACATAACGCGGAGGCGCATCCACGCCTTGAATGCCGTGTACCAGCAGCCGCAAACGCGGCCCGTTATCGCTGGCGTCATTAGCGACAACCCAGCCCTCAACGCGCACCGCCTCGTCGCTGCCGATGTAGGCCGGCTGCGCGACCGTCAGGTTCCGGAACTGCCCGGCGCTGAAGCCGAGCGCGGCCGCCGCGATGAGCGCCAGAAGCGCAACCCCCAGCGTCCGCAAGACCGAAACAGCGCCGCTCAACGGCCCACTCGGCCACACCGAAAGCGCGATCGCTCCGGCCATCGCGACCAGCGCCAAACCAGGCCCAATCCACCAAACCGGCTCACTCGGCGCGAGCAGCCATGCCGCCGCCCCAACGATCATCCCGACAGGCAACCAGAGGATCCAGCGGTCGCGTTGGAGCGCCCATACGCCGCTCAGGGCGCGGCTAGGAGAAAAGCGCTCCCGCGTGCTACCACGCGCGCGCTTTGACCACCCTGTGTTCTCCCCCATGAGCGTCGTCACACGCTTCGCCCCTTCGCCGACAGGCTACCTCCATATTGGCGGCGCGCGAACCGCGCTGTTCAACTGGCTGTTCGCCCGCCGCATGGGCGGCAAATACCTGCTGCGCATCGAAGACACCGACCGCGCCCGCTCCACGCCGGAAGCCATCGACGCGATCCTCGATGGCTTGAACTGGCTCGATCTCCAGCACGATGGCGAGATCACCTACCAATTCGAACGCGCGCCACGTCACCGCGAAGCCGCCGAAGCGATGATCGCGCGCGGCACAGCGTTCCGCTGCTTCATGACGGCCGAAGAGCAGGAGGCCGAGCGCGAGAAATCGCACGCCGAAGGCCGCGCGCTCCGTTCGCCCTATCGCGATGGCAAGGCTCCGCCGTCAGCGGACGCTTCCTACACGGTGCGCATCCGCGCACCGGACGACGGCGACGTGCTCAACGCCGATCTCATCCAAGGCGACGTCCGCATCAAAGCGCGCGACATTGACGACCTCGTCTTGCTCCGCGCCGACGGCAATCCCACCTACATGTTATCCGTCGTGGTCGACGATCACGACATGGGCGTGACGCATGTGATCCGCGGCGATGACCATTTGACCAATGCTGCCCGCCAGATCGTGATCTATCGCGCGCTGGATTGGACGCCGCCGCAATTCGCGCACGTCTCTCTCATTCACGGCGAAGACGGCAAGAAGCTTTCCAAGCGCCACGGCGCGCAAGCCGTCCACGAATGGCGCGACATGGGCTATCTGCCGGAAGCGATGAACGCCTATCTCATGCGCCTCGGCTGGAGCCCCGGCCATGATGACATTTTGACGAAAGAGGAAGCAGCTCCGATCTTCGATCTCGCGCAGATCGGGAAGGCGCCCTCGCGTCTCGACTTCAAAAAACTCGACTCCGTCAACGCCCACTTCATGGCACTCGCTAATGACGAGCGGCTGGCCAAGCTCACGCTCGCGCACATCGAACAGCGCGATGGCGCGACTTTAGGCGGCGCAGAGCGCGTTGCCCTCGCAAACGCCATCCCTGTGCTGAAAAAGCGGGCAAAGACCATTCCAGACCTCGCCGACCAGGCGCGCTTCGTCTTGCTCAAGCGACCACTTGCGCTTGACGAGAAGGCGCAATCCCTGATGAAAGACGAGTTCAAACAACGGCTTCCACGCCTGCACGCGCACCTCGAGAAAGAGCCTTCCTGGGATCATGTTTCCCTTGGCAGCGCGCTTAAGGCTTTCGCTACCGACGAGGGCGTTGGATTGGGTCAAATCGGCCCAGGCCTGCGAGCGGCGCTGACTGGCGGCGCGCCCGCACCCGACCTGGGTCAAGCATTGGAACTATTAGGACGCGACGAAGCGCTGGGGCGCATCGCCGATCAAATCTGAGGACGCGCGATGGATAGCAAACTCACCAAGAAGTCTCCGGCCACGCTGACCGTGAACAACAAGACGCTTGAGCTGCCTGTGTATGGCGGCTCCGTCGGTCCCGACGTTGTCGATATCCGCAAGGTGTTCAGCGACGGCAAAGTGTTCACCTACGATCCGGGCTTCACTTCAACGGCCTCGTGCGAAAGCCAGATCACCTACATCGATGGCGACGAAGGCGTGCTGCTCTATCGCGGCTACCCGATTGATCAGCTCGCTGAGAAATCGACCTTCCTCGAGGTCTGCTACCTGCTCGCCAACGGCGAACTCCCGAACAAGGTCGAACTCGACCGCTTCAATCGCGACATCACCTATCACACGATGCTGCACGCGCAGTTCGATCGCTTCTTCGAAGGCTTTCGCCGCGACGCACACCCAATGGCGATCATGGTCGGCACGGTCGGCGCGCTCGCCGCGTTCTATCACGACAGCACCGACATCAACGATCCGGTGCAACGCACGATCGCCAGCCATCGCCTGATCGCGAAGATGCCGACCATCGCGGCGCGCGCGTTCAAATATTCGATCGGCCAACCGTTCGTCAGCCCGCGCAACGAACTCGACTATTCGTCGAACTTCCTGCGCATGTGCTTCGCCGTGCCGGCCGAGGACTACAAGATCAATCCGGTCATGGCGCGCGCGCTCGACGTGTTCATGATCCTGCACGCTGACCACGAACAAAACGCTTCGACCTCTACCGTGCGTCTCGCCGGTTCGTCAGGCGCCAATCCGTTCGCGTGCATCTCGTCCGGCATCGCCTGCCTCTGGGGGCCCGCACACGGCGGCGCCAATGAAGCGGCGCTCAACATGCTCGAGGAGATCGGGACGGTTGATCGCATTCCGGAATTCATCAAACGCGTGAAAGATCCGAACGACGATGTCCGCCTGATGGGCTTCGGTCACCGCGTCTATAAAAACTACGATCCGCGCGCGAAGGCGATGCAGAAGCTCTGCCACGCCGTGCTGAAGGAAGTCGGCGCCGAAAACAATCCGACGCTGCAAGTCGCGCAAGAACTCGAGCGCATCGCGCTGAGCGACGAATACTTCATCCAGCGCAAACTCTACCCGAACATCGATTTCTATTCGGGCATCACACTGCGCGCGATGGGCTTCCCGACCTCAATGTTCACCGTGCTCTTCGCGGTCGCCCGAACCGTCGGCTGGATCGCGCAATGGACTGAGATGATGGAAGACCCGAGCCAAAAAATCGGCCGTCCGCGTCAGGTCTATACGGGCGCGCCGAAGCGCGACTACGTCCCCTGCGATAAGCGCTAAGCGCGCATCACACCGAGCACAGCGTCAGCGGCGATCTCCGCCGCTGGCGTGCCGCCGCGCCCCATCAGCGCCAGCGCTTCATCTTGGCGGCGCACCTGATCTTCGCGCGCGTCTTCGTCATCGAGCAAAGGCGCCGCAGCGCGTGCAACATTCTCTGCGCTAAAGCGCGTCTGCAGGAATTCCGGCGCCACTTCGGAGTCAGCAGCGACGTTCATCAACGTGGCGTACTTAGCCTTGATGATCATCCGCATCATCGCCCATGTGATCCAGCCAAGCTTGTAGCCGATCACCAGCGGCGTGCCTTGCAGCGCCACTTCAGTTGTCACCGTCCCCGACGCGGCAAGTGCTACGGTCGCTGCAGCGAACGCATCTTCCTTCTCGCGCTCGTCGACAACCCGCGCTGCCGGCGGCGTCTGCGCCAACACCGCCTCACGCACCGGGCCTGCGGCGACGACCAGCAAGCGCACATCCGCGCGTTCTGCATCCAGCATTTCCGCGGCGCGCCAGAGCGTCGGCCCGATGCGCCGAATCTCCGCCGGCCGACTGCCTGGCAGAACGAGAATGACTTTGTCTTTCGGTCTGAACCCTTGCCGCGCGCGTAACGCTGCGCCGTCGCCTGGCTTGAAACGTCCGAGCGCGGGATGGCCGCACACAGTGCACGGCAAACCAAACGGTGCGTAGAACGGCACTTCGAAATCGTGGATGCAGATCAGATGATCGACAGCAGCGGCAAGCGTCTTCGCGCGTCCCGGCCGCGTCGCCCACACTTGCGGGCCAATGTATTTTACGAGCTTGATCTCGGGCGCTGCCGCGCGCACGCCAAGCGCGACGCGCAACGTGAAGCCCCACGAGTCGATCAGCACGACAACATCGGGCTTCGCCGCGAGCACAGCAGCCACGGTCGCCGCCACCGCCCGCTTCACGCGCTCGTACGCAAGCAAGCCGTCGATAAAGCCAAGCACCGCGAGGCCAGAGATATCGGCGCGGCTGTCGATGCCCTCTTCGGCCATCCGCGCGCCGCCGACGCCCATCAGCTCAAGCGAAGCGTCGCGTTCCCTCAGAGCGCACGCGAGATCCGCGCCCAGCGCATCGCCGGACGATTCAGCCGCGACGAGGAAGATGCGTTTGCTCAAGGCGCATCCGTCTCGTCAGGCGTGAAGCCATAAACGAACAGACCGGTGCGATCTGCCGCAGCGATGATCTCAGCGCGTCGCACCGCGAGCGCGCCATTGGCTTCGACCGCGACGCCCGCGAGCCCCGCATGCGCTGCGCCCTCAATCGTGCGCACACCAATCGTCGGCAGATCAATACGGCGCTCTTGGATCGGCTTCGGCCGTTTCACCAACACGCCGCGTCGCTTGTCTGCGCTGCCACGGATCGTCAGCGGCAATTCGGCGGCGCGCTTCAACATCGCGTCGGTGCCTTCCTGGCCCTCAACGGTCAGAACCAGCCCGTCGCAAACGATCACGCCTTGGCCGATATCGAAAGAGCCCACCGCCGCCGCCACGCGCGCGGCTTTCTTCACATCGTTGAGCTGCTTCGCTGTCGGCTGCACCGCGCCCCAAACGCCTGTAGGCGCCAGCAATTCGCTCATCGCCTCATCGACGCCGACAACACGAAAGCCTGCCTTCTCATGCTCGCTCAGCACGGCGCGCAGCAACGCATCATCACCTTGCGACATCGCCGCCATGATCGCCGGCATCATCGCGTACGCGGCTTCGTCCAGCTTCAGCGTCGAAAGATCAGGGCGCGAGACTTGGCCGATAATGGTGATCGCGTCACAGCCTGCAGCGCGCACGGCATCAATGCGCGCGCCCATAAGGCCAAGCCCAAACGTCTCACCCGGATGCGCATCGAGCGCCGGATCGGCCATGCCTTCGACGCGCGCGATGTAATAAGGTCGCCCGCTTGCGGCCAGATGCTCAGCCAGCACCACAGGCAGCTCGCCGCCGCCCGCCATCACGCCGAGCTTTGACCAGCCCGCCATGAACTTAGTCTCGCGGCATGCAGAGCGGACGCGCCGCATCAGCGCGGATGAAGTCAACGATCTCCATCACCTGCTCATTGCCGGCATACGCTTCGATGCAATCCTCAACGCGCTCTTGGAACGTGCCTTCTTCAGCGAACAGCAAACGATACGCCGCGCGCAGATCGTGGATTTGCTCACGCGAATAGCCGCGACGCTTCAGGCCGACGACGTTCAAGCCGCCCAAGTGCGCGTGATTTCCGATCGCCGAGCCGAACGGGATCAAATCCGTCGTCATCAGCGCCGAAGCGCCGACGAACGAGAAGCGGCCGACACGACCGTGCTGGTGCACGCCCGACAAGCCACCGAGAAACGCGTAGTCGCCGACTTGGACGTGGCCACCGATCGTCGCCGTCTGCGCCATGATGACGTTGTTGCCGACATTGCAATCGTGCGCGACGTGGCAGTTGCCCATGATCAGGCAATCATTGCCGATCGTGGTCACCGAGCGGCCGCGGACGGTGCCACGGTGAAGCGTCGCGTGTTCGCGGATGACATTGTTGTCGCCAATGACGAGCTTAGTCGGCTCGTTCTTATAGGAGAGATCCTGCGGCGCGCCGCCGAGGCCGACGAACGGCCAGACAGTGTTGTTCTTGCCGAGTTCAGTGTGGCTCTCAATGAAGACGTGAGCGATGAGCTTAGTGCCGTCGCCGATCTTCACGTTCGGGCCGATCACGCAGCCCGGACCGATTTCGACATTGGCGCCAAGTTCGGTGCTGTCGTCGACGACAGCGGTTTTGTGGACCTTTGCGCTCATAGCGAATCCTGTGGGCGGTCAGCTTTCATGGCGGCAAATTCGCAATCGGTGGCGAGTTCGCCGCGCACTTCGACCCGGCCGCGAAACTTGAAAATGTTGCGCCGGGCGAAGAGCACCTCGACGAACATTTCCATCGTGTCGCCAGGCATGACCGGTTTTTTGAAACGGGCGCTCTCGACCGACATGAAAAGGATGAGGTGCTTGGTGATATCCGCTTCGAGCGTCTTGGACATGAGCACGGCGCCGGTCTGCGCCAAGGCCTCGATCTGCAGCACGCCAGGCATCACCGGCGCGCCGGGAAAATGGCCCGGAAAGAACGGCTCGTTGATGGTTACGTTCTTGATGCCGCGGATCGACTTGTTCGGCACATAGTCGACAGCACGATCAATCAGAAGAAACGGATAGCGATGCGGCAGACGGCGCAAGATCTCGCCGATCTCGATCACATCGTCGGTCGTCTTCTGTTGTTCAGTTAGGTCATTCGCCTTCATTGCGCGCCCCTGCCTTGCGGCTAATCCAGGCCGCTTCGCGCAGCCATTTGCGTAACGGTTTCGCCGGGTATCCGCTCCACACTTCGCCTGGCGGCACGTCTTGGAATACCGCCGCGCCGCCCGCAAGCGTAGCGCCTGCGCCAATTTTGCGGTGGTCGGCAATGCCAACGCGCCCGCCAAGCGTGGCCGCGTCGCCAATCGTGGTGGACCCTGAAATGCCCCCGAAGGCCGCGATCAACACGCCGCGCCCGATCGTGCAGTTATGAGCGACGTGGCAGAGATTATCGATCTTGGCCCCTTCGCCGATCACGGTGTCGTCGAAGACGCCGCGATCAATGCAGGAATTAGCGCCGATGGTGACGCGGTCCTGGATGATGACGCGCCCAAGGTGCGGCACATCAACCGGCCCGGAGGCATCGCCCGCAACGCCGAAGCCCTGCTCGCCGATGGCCGCGCCCGCGAGAACGCTCACCTCGTCGCCGATCAGCGCGAAATAGATGGTGGCGCGCGGGCCTATAGTCGTGCGCCGGCCGATAGTGACACCTGGCCCGATCACCGCGTTCGGTCCGATCACCGTGCCCGCGCCAATCTGCGCGTCCGGGCCAATCACAGCGCCTGGGCCGACGACAACGCCCTCTTCCAACCGCGCGCTGGGATCGACAGCTGGCGCGTCAGCAGCGAACCCGCGCGGTCGCAGCAAGGACGGCACAAGCCGCGCAAATGCGCCGCGTGGGCGTTCCGTGAGGATGAGGGCTGCGGCGTTGTGGGCGAGATGCGCTTGCGCCGGCGTGATGATGCAGGCGCCCGGAGAGCTTGTGAGCGCCAGCGCGCCCTTCTTGCCCTCGAAATAGCAGAGGTCGCTTGGCCCGGCGCGATCAGCCGGTGCGGCGCCCGTGAGCGCCTTATCGGCGTCGCCGCCAATCTCGCCAGAAGGCGCAAGCGCCCGGACCGTCACCGGTCCGAGCGCCGCGTAGAAACGTGGGTCGATCATGGCGCCCTTTTGGCGCCGCTATCGCCCAATGTCACTCTTGAAGCCTTACTGGGCGGCTGGTTGCTGCTGACCAACGCATTCCGTCACCGGACGACGCACCACGTTCGACGTGCGCGTGGCGGCGTTCTGGTCGAGCTGCTGGATAACCAGCGTGGTGATGTCGAAAGCAGGCAGTGTCATTTGGACGTTGCGGGCGTCGAGAACGACGCCAGCGCCGCGGCCTTCCATCACGGTGCGCACGACCGGCGAGATCGCGGTGTCGAATTCGCGAAGCGCGATCAGCTGAGTGCATTCCATGTCGCCCTGCAGCGACTGCCCCCGACGCTGGAACGCTTCCAGACGCTGGCCCAGCGCTTGGTATTGCGGGCCGTAAGTCGTGCTGTTGCGAATCTGCTCAGGGCTCATGGTGCGTGTTGCGGCCTGAAGGCGTTGGCTTTCCGCTTCGATCGCCTGCTGCTCCGGTTGCAGCGTTTGAGCCTCTGTGCTGATTTCAGTGCGAACAGCGTTCAGCTTGGCTTGAATGTCGCGGCCAATGGCCGATTCCGTCAGCACGCGCTGATAATCGATGACGACAACCGTCGACGCTTGGTCGTTGTTACGGCCGCGCTGTGCGTCGGCTTCAGGCGCGGCGAAGGTTGCCGCCGCCGCAATCACCGCGGCCGCGCAAATAGAACTCAGTACACGCATGACGCGTAGTCTCCCTTGGAATTTTTAGAAACGAGTCCGGGACGAGAACCGGAACTCTTCGATTTGGTCGTATTCTTCGTTCTGCAACGGATGCGCAAAGTCGAACTGCACGGGACCGAATGGAGAGTCCCAATAGACAGTGACGCCGGCGACCGCCCGCAGAGACGCGTCATCTCGAACGATGATGCTGTTATCGCCCGGCACGTTGACGACGCCGCGGCTCGCGGAGTCGACCATGCCGACCGTGCCAAATTCAGTGAAGAGCGCAGCGCCGATACCGTACGACTCCGGAAGCGGGAGTGGAACGTCAAGTTGGATGGTGCCGACTGCAAAGACATTACCACCCAATGCATCGCCTTCTGTGACAATCTGTGTGTAGTCGTCGTCATCGACCAGCAACTGACGCGGGCCAATACCGGCGACATCAAAACCCCGGAAGCTCGCGCCGCCTTTGAAGAAGCGGTCATTGATCCGGACGTCGTCACCACCCCAACCCATGATGTAACCGGCGGACACGCGTCCCGAGAGACGCCAGCCCTGCCACGGCAGGCCATAATAGAGCCCGCCCTCAAGTTCCGTACGCAGATAGTTCACTTCACCGCCAAGACCGGCAACGTCCTGGCTGACGGAGAGATCGAATCCGCGTGTGGCGAAAATGGGGTCGTTACGGCGATCCCAGTTGACCGTGAACCCGACAACCGAGGTCAGGAACGCGCCTTCTTGGTCGCAGATCAGTGGCCGCGAGGTGTTGTCGGGACGCGGATCGCATTGGTTGATCGCAGGCGTGTTTCCGAGCCCATCGTGATCAATGAACACGTCGGCGATCTCTGTGTCGTCTTGGATCAGCGAATAGGTGAGGCCCAGACTCGTGCGTTCGGCCACTGGGAAGCTGAGCCGCAAGCCCAAGCCAGTCGATTGGTTCTCGAACGAAGACTGGCTCAAGAAGTCGGTGCGCAGCGAGTAGAGATCGAAGCCGGCGGCGACCTCGCGGCCCATGAAGCGCGGTTCGGTGAAGCGCAGATCGATCTGCTGACGTTGCGCGCTCGTCGATGCGCGAAGACGCAGGAACTGGCCGCGGCCGCGCAAGTTGCGCTCGGTAATCGAGGCGTCGAACAGGAAGTTTTCGTTCGACGAGTAACCCGCTGCGAACGCCAATTCACCGGTCGATTGCTCCTCGACCGTCACCGTCACCACCGAGCGATCCGGTGATGAGCCGTCGCTGTCTTCAACTGTCACAGTCTCGAAGAAGCCCAGAGCATTCACGCGCTGGCGCGAACGGTCGAGCAGGACGCGGTTGAATGCGTCGCCCTCACTGACGCGCATTTCGCGGCGGATGACTTCATCAAGCGTCCTGGTGTTGCCGACGATGTCGATGCGCTCGATGAACGTGCGCGAGCCTTCGTTGACTTCGAACGTGATGTTGACGACGCGGTTCTCGCGATCGCGATCGACGCGCGGAACGATATCGACGTTGGCGTAGCCGACCGTGCCGGCGAGATACGTCATGGCGTCGATCGAGTTCTCGATCAGATCGCCGCGGAACTCCGTGCCCGTGCGGATCGGGACCGCAGCCAGCAGCAATTCCTGAGACAGACGGTTCAACTCGGTTTCGACGCGGATTTCGCCGAACTCGTAGCGATCACCTTCGTCGACTGTGAAGGTAATGAAAAAGTCGGTCTGGTCGGGCGTCAGTTCAGCGACTGCCGAGACAATGCGAAAATCAGCGTAGCCGCGATTGGCGTAGAACTGGCGCAGTTGTTCGCGATCGTACTCAAGGCGATCGGGATCGTAATTGTCGTTGGCGTTGAAAATGTTCCACCAGCTCGAACGGCTGGTCACGACAGCGTCGCGCAGCGTGCGATCGGAGAACGCTTCGTTGCCGATGAAATTCACGTCGCGAACACCTGTCACCGGGCCTTCGTCGACTTCAAAAATCAGGTCAACGCGGTTCTGATCGAGTTCGCGAACCTGCGGCGTGACTTGCGCGGCGAAGCGGCCGGCGCGGCGGTACACTTCGATAATGCGCTGCACGTCGGCCTGAGCGCGCGCAGCCGTGAACACCGAACGCGGACGCGCCTGCACTTCGTCTTCGAGGTCTTCCTCGTCGAGCGTGCGCATGCCTTCGAAGATGACGCGGTTGATGATCGGGTTTTCGATGACCGAGACCACGAGATCGCCGCCGCGCTGCGTGATGTTCACGTCAGCGAACAGGCCCGTCGCGAACAGCGTCTTCAGAGACAAGTCGATGCGTTCGGGATCGAACGTGTCGCCCGGACGCACGAGCAGATACGACGCAATGGTCGCCGGCTCGATACGCTGGTTGCCCTCGACAACAACACGCTGGATCGCGACGCCTGCTTGCGTCTGCGGCGTAGCCGTCGTGCCTGAATCTTGCGCCAGCGCCTCCGACGACGCCAACAGCGCCCCCGTACCGACGCCGACAGTGGCGACAGCGCTCACCGCGCTCACCACCACATCCCGCAGAACCCGCTTCATCAAGCCCTCGACGCTCCCACGACGCTCCCCAGCGCCGCGTTTTTAAGACCCCATCCTGCTTGGAAAAACAAGGACGAGGCGCCGTTCACGGTGCTCCTGGGAAGAGCCGTGTAATGTCATTCCAGGTGGCGAACAGAAACAAACTCGCCATGACGGCGAATCCGGCCCTGTAAGCCCATTCTTGCGCCGCAGGCGGAATGGGCTTGCCCCCACGCACCGCCTCGATGCCATAGAACATGAGATGGCCGCCATCCAGGATTGGGATGGGCAGCAGATTCACGAAGCCGACGGCCACCGAAAGCACCGCCATCAGCATCAGCAGAGAAAGTCCGAGCGTGCCAATTTTGGCGCCCCAATCGTCGCCCGGGCCATCGAGCGCGCTGGATGCCACTTGGCCGGAGACGTTGATGATGCCGAGCGGGCCAGCGATCTGATCGCCCGACTCACGGCCAGCGAAAATCGCGCCGATGTAAGACACCGTCTGGGAGATGATGCCCCAAGTATTCTGGCCGCCAATGCGGAATGCTTCGAGCACGCCGATCGGTTCAATCGTGCGTTCTTCGCGCAGTGCAAGCGGACCAGTCACGCCGAGCAAGCCTTGGCCAACCTCGACACCCGGCTGTGCGGCCTCCGCACGCGTCGGCGTCACCGTGATCGGAATGCTCTCGCCGTTACGCTCAATAACGAACGCGAGCGGCGTGCCCGCGGACACCGATACGCGCGCGCGCAACGCATCATAGTTGGCGATCGCTGCGCCATCGATGCTGCGCACGATATCGCCCGACTGCAGCCCAGCAGCAGCTGCGGCGGTGTTTTCATGGACTGTCGCGATGCGCGCCGGGATCGAAGCTGGATCGGTGACGTCGCGGCCCGAGATGAGCGCGAGCGCGGCGAATGCCAGAACCGCAAAAACGAAATTCGTGACCGGCCCTGCCGCCACCACCATCGAACGCGTGGTGAGCGATTGCGCGTGGAAGAGACCCTTCTTGCGCGCTTCGGCGAGCGCTGCCGGATCGTTGATCGCTTCGCGAGGCCCTGTCGACATCGCGTCGGCATCGTCGGCGAACTTCACATAGCCGCCGAGCGGCAGCGCGCCGATCTTCCATTCGACACCCTGGCGATCCCGCCAGCTGACCAGTGTTTTGCCAAAGCCGATGGAGAACGTGTCGATCGCGACCTTGCGCCAGCGCGCGACTTGGAAGTGGCCGAACTCGTGAACGAAGACGACAACGCTCAGGACGACAACGAACGCCGCGAGATACAACACCAGCGTCTGTATGCCCTGCAGCACGTCCATGTCGTCCGCTTCCTTCCCGCGCCGGTAAATTTATTGGAACGCCGCAAGCCTTTAGGCTGCCGCAAGTTTTGCCGCAATCCGTTGCGCCGCGGCTCGCGCGGCCTGATCCACCGCCACCACCTCAGCGAACGATGAAGGCGATTTTGCGATAAGCCCTGCGTCGCTCCCCTCCAGCACCGTCATAACCTCTTCGACTATGGTGCAAATGTCGAGGAAACCTATCCGGCTCTCCAGAAATGCGTCCACAGCGACCTCATTGGCCGCGCTAAGCGCCGTGGTCGCTGCGGCGTTGCGTTGAAGAGCGTTTCGGCAGAGGTCCAAGGCCGGGAAACGGGCCGAATCCGGCGTCTCGAAGTTGAGCGAGCGGATCTTGGCCAGGTCCAAACGGGCAGCCGATACCGGCGCGCGATCTGGCCAAGCCAAGCTGTAGGAGATCGGTACCCGCATGTCGGGGCTCGCCAACTGGGCGAGCACAGAGCCGTCCACATAGTGCACGAAGCTATGCACCGTGCTCTCCGGATGGATCAGGATGTCGATCTTTTCTGATGGAAAACCAAAGAGATAAGAGGCTTCGATCAGTTCGAGCCCCTTGTTCATGAGCGTTGCGCTATCGACGGAGATTTTCCGCCCCATGCTCCAGCGCGGGTGCTTGCAGGCCTCGGCCGGCGTCGCCCGCGCCATTGCCTCGCGCGAATGGCTCCGGAACGGCCCGCCCGATGCAGTCAGGGTGAGTTTCTCGACCCGCTCGGGGTGGGTCATCACCTGGAAGATGGCGTTGTGCTCGGAATCGACCGGCAGCAGCGTCGCCCCATGCGTGCGCGCCGCCTCGATGAAGAGCGGCCCGGCACAGACCAGGCATTCCTTGTTCGCCAGTGCAACAAGCGCCCCCCGGCGCACCGCCGCCATAGTGGGCGCAAGTCCCGCCGCCCCGACAATGGCCGACATCACCCAATCTGATGGCCGGGCCCCCGCTTCCTCAAGCGCCGACGGCCCTGCCCCGACCTCGACGTTCAAACCCGCCAGCGCCTCGCGCGCCGCGCTCAACAGCGCCGGATCGGAGACCGCCGCGAAGCGCGGCTTCAACCGCCGGCAGGCCTCAGCCAACGCTTTCAGGTTCTGACCCGCAGTGACTGCCTCAACAGGCAGCTCGGCGCCTTGCGAACGCAGCTCCTCGATCACCTGAATGGTGGACTCACCGATCGAGCCCGTGACCCCAAGGATTGAGATGGAGCGGCCAATGTGCGTCACAGGCCGGTCCCGAACAGCAGCGCCGTCGCGCGCGGGCCAAATGCCAACGCTGCGCCAACGAGAAGCGACGCCGCCATCAAACTATCGATGCGATCCAGCACGCCGCCATGCCCAGGGATCAGACGGCTTGCGTCTTTCACGCCGAAGCGGCGCTTCAAGAAAGATTCGAACAAATCGCCCATGAGTCCCGTGAACGCGATCACCGCGCCGATAAGCAACCATGCCATGTGATACTCGGGATCGACGTGAAACAGGATGCCGCAGCCCAGGCCGGCTGCAGCACCCGCCACGATCCCCGCGACGATCCCAGAATAGGTTTTATTGGGCGAGAGCCCGCGCGCGATCTTCGGACCCCCGATTATCTTGCCGCCAAAGTACGCAAAAATATCGGCCGCCCAGATGATCGCGAAGAGCGCGAGGATCGTCTCCAAGCCTTCCGGCGCGCGATCGCGCAGCCACACGAAAATCGCCGCCGGCAAACCGATGTAAAACGCGCCGCCCGCGGTTTCGATGATACCGACAAGTGTGCGTCGGCGAAAGGCTGAGAGCACGCAGCAAACGGCAAGCCAGATGACCGCATAGCTGAGATACATCCAGCTCGAAAACATCACTGCGCCAAGCGAACCAGCGAGCGCGAACAGGAAGGCGGGGGTGGAGTTTTCGGGCTCGCTCATGCGCGCCCATTCAAAACTCATCGCCACGACAGCGGCGCCGCATGCGCCCGCTAACCAAGGTCCGCCATAATAAGCGGCTGTGACGCCGCCGGTCGCCAGAACGAGACCGGAAACAATGCGCGGACCGAGGTCGGACCAATCCGAACGCTTCGCGCCGTCCGCCGCCGGTTCAGCGCGGCTCAGGGTCTGATCCCCCGAAGCGCCGGTCGCGGCGCTGGTAGGCTTCGATGGCTTGCTCAAGCGCTGCTCTGCCGAAGTCGGGCCAAAGCGTCTCGGTGAACACCAATTCGGCGTACGCCGCTTGCCAAAGCATGAAGTTGGAAAGCCGCAATTCACCGGAGGTGCGGATCAAGAGATCCGGCGCCGGCATATCGGCGGTGTCGAGATAGGTCGCGAACGTATCCGGATTGATCTCTTCTGGTTTGATCGTCCCCGCAGCCGCTGCCGCAGCGATGCGCCGCGCCGCACGCGCAATCTCGTCTTGGCCGCCATAATTGAAGGCGATGATGAGATGGAGCTTGTCGTTGTGACGCGTCTTCGCCTCGGCGTTCTCGATGATGTCGGCGATGTCGGCTTGTAAACCGGCGCGCTCGCCGATCACCCGCACACGCACGCCTTCACGCGTTAGCTTCTCCAGATCGCGCGCCACATAAAGGCGCAGCAAGTCGAAGAGTGCGTTCACTTCCTCGATCGGGCGGCGCCAATTCTCGGTCGAGAAGCCGAACACAGTGAGGTACTGAACGCCCAGCTCACCTGCAGCCTCAACCGTGCGGCGCAGCGCTTCCACGCCTTCGCTATGACCGAACGTACGCGGCCGCGCGCGCCGCTTCGCCCAGCGGCCATTGCCATCCATGATGATGGCGACATGGCGCGGAACGGGCGCGTTTGCGGGGGTTGGAACGGCGACCATGAGGTTAGAGGCTCCGGGATGAAGCCCTAAACCTGCATGATCTCCTCTTCCTTGTGACGGAAGAGATCATCGACCTTCTTGATGTGGTCGTCCGTCGCCTTCTGCACTTCGGCGCCGTGACGCTTGTGATCGTCTTCGCTGATCTGATGCTCTTTTTCGAGCTTCTTCAGATGCTCCATCGCGTCACGGCGAATGTTGCGCACCGCGATGCGCTGTTGCTCAGCATACTTGCCGGCGATCTTCGCCAATTCCGCGCGACGCTCGCCGGTCAGCGGCGGGATCGGAATGCGCAGCGTCTGGCCGTCAACAATCGGGTTGAGCCCAAGATTGGCGGAGCGAATGGCTTTATCGACTGCAGCGACAACGCCCTTGTCCCAGACGTTCACCGAGATCATGCGCGGCTCCGGCACGCTGACGCTCGCCACCGAACTCAGCGGCGATTCCGCGCCATAAGCATCGACCTTGATCGGATCGAGAATGGTCGGCGAAGCACGTCCGGTGCGCAGGCCGCCGAATTCGTGCTGCAGCGCTGTGATCGCGCCATCCATGCGCTTCTTATAATCGTCGAGTTTGAAGGGCGGAGAGGCAGCCATTGTCGTCGTCCTTAGTCGCTAATAGTCGTGCTCACGCCGCCGCCGGCCAACACTTCGGCCAGCATGCCGCGCGTGTGAATTGAGAACACCACGATCGGAATGCCGTTATCGCGCATCAGGCTGATCGCCGACGCGTCCATCACTTTGAGATCGCGCGCCAGAACTTCATGATACGAGAGCGTATCGTAGCGCGTCGCGTCTTTGTCTTTCTTCGGATCAGCCGTGTAGACGCCATCGACCTGCGTACCTTTCAGCAGCGCATCGCAACCCATCTCAGCTGCGCGCAGTGCGGCTGCGGTGTCGGTCGTGAAGAATGGGTTGCCGGTGCCGGCGGCGAAGATAACGATGCGCCCCTTCTCCATGTGACGCATCGCGCGGCGGCGGATGTACGGCTCGCACACCGTCACCATCGGGATCGCCGAGAGCACGCGTGCATGACCGCCCAAGCTTTCGATCGCGTTCTGCATCGCCAGCGCGTTCATCACGGTGGCCAGCATGCCCATGTAGTCGGCGCTGGCGCGCTCCATGCCTTTGGCGGCGCCCGCCATGCCGCGAAAGATGTTGCCGCCGCCAATGACGAGGCACACCTCAGCGCCGGCGCGCTGCGCATCAAGCACCTCTTGCGCAAAGCGCTCACACGTCGCCTGGTCGATGCCATATTGGCCATCGCCCATCAGCGCTTCGCCAGAGATTTTGAGGAGCACGCGCTTGTACTTACGCGCGGCTGAGGATTTGGGCATTTCGGCGAGGCTCATCGGATTGTTCCGGATGTGACGGTTCGCCGAAGCATAACGCGTCCGCCGCCGTCGGCGCAAAGCCAAACGGCGGCGGTTTCGGTTAGTCTTTCTTAGTCATCGAGGCCACTTCGGCCGCGAAATCGTCTTGGCGCTTCTCAACGCCCTCACCGACGGCAAAACGCACGAAGGCGGCGATCTTCACAGGCGCGCCAACCGCCTTGGCGGTTTCAGCGACAGCGGCTTCGACCGTCTGGTCCGGGTTCAGAACGAAGGCCTGCTTGGTCAGCACGGATTCTTCGAAGAACTTGCGCATCTTGCCTTCGAGCATCTTGTCCAACACCTGCTGCGGCTTGCCGACAGCTTTGGGGTCTTCCTTGATGATGTCGGCGATCACGGCCTTCTCGCGTTCGATGCGGTCGGCGGGGATTTCGCCTTCGCTCAGCGCCAGGGGCGCTGCCGACGCGATGTGCATGGCGACCTTCTTACCGAAGCTCTCCAGCGCAGCCTTATCACCCGTGGATTCCAGCGCGACCAACACAGCGATGCGGCCGAGCGTGTCCGAGCCGTCAACCTTGCCGTGGACGTAATTGGCCACGACGCCGTTCTCGACCTTCAGCTTCGCCGAACGGCGCAGCGTGATGTTTTCACCAATCGTCGCGATCAGTTGCGTCACCGCGTCCGAAACTTTGCCGCCATCATGCGAGGCATTGAGCAGCGCGTCGTGATCGCCGGCGTTCAGCGCCAATTTCGCGAACGCGTTCGCGGCCTTTTGGAAGTCGGCGTTGCGCGCGACGAAGTCGGTTTCCGAGTTGAGCTCGATCACCGCGCCTTCGTTACCCGCGAACGCCACCGCCACGACGCCTTCAGCGGCAGCGCGGTCAGCTTTCTTGGCGGCCTTCGACAGGCCCTTGGCGCGCAGCCAATCGATCGACGCTTCCAGGTCGCCGTTGTTCTCGGCGAGCGCCTTCTTGCAATCCATCATGCCAACGCCGGTCTTTTCGCGCAGGTCTTTGACCAGCGCAGCGGTGATTTCCGCCATTTTCATCACTCCTGATACGAAGGCGCGCCCGATATTCGAGCAGTCGAGCGCGCCTTGAAATGGTGTCGCTTAGTAGTTGGCGCCAGTGGGGCCATCCATCGGGCTCTCAACCGGAGCACGCGGACGCTCTTCAGCGACAACCGGTTCGACCGGCGGACGCGCGGACGCGCCAATATCAACGCCGCCGCGCACTTGGCCTTCGGTCAGACCATCGAGCACAGCATCAGCGATCAGATCGCAATAGAGCTGGATCGCACGCGCCGCGTCGTCGTTGCCCGGGATCGGGAACGTGACCGCATCCGGATCGCAGTTCGAGTCGACGATGGCGACGACCGGAATGCCGAGCTTCTTGGCTTCCTGAATGGCGATCGCTTCCTTGTTGGTGTCGATCACGAACATCAGGTCCGGGATGCCGCCCATCGAGGCGATGCCGCCGAGCGAACGGTCCAGCTTGTCGCGCTCGCGGGTCAGGTTCAGCACTTCGCGCTTGGTCAGGCCAACGCCGCCGCCGGCGATGATGCCTTCGACTTCGCGCAGACGCGCGATCGACTTCGACACCGTCTGCCAGTTGGTCAGCGTGCCGCCGAGCCAGCGCGAATTGACGAAATACTGCGCCGAGCGTTGCGCGGCGGCTTTGATCTGGTCCGCGGCTTGGCGCTTGGTGCCGACGAACAGAACGCGGCCACCCTTCGCGGCGACTTCGCGAACCTTCACCAGCGCTTGGTGCAGCAACGGCACCGTCTGCGACAGGTCGATGATGTGAATGTTGGACTTCTCGCCGAAGATGTAGCGATCCATCTTCGGGTTCCAGCGGTGGGTCTGGTGACCAAAGTGCGCGCCAGCTTCCAAGAGCTGACGCATGCTGAATTCAGGCAGCGCCATAAGACTTTCCTTTTCCGGTTTGCCGCCACGGAAGAGACCAGGAAAACCCCGGACCGGATGGAGGAAACTGGCCGCTTTCAGACCGCCCCGCCGCTTCCGCGTGCGTAGTGAAGGCGGCGATGTAAGGGATAAGCCCCCGGAAAACAAGCGCGGGGCTGGGGGCCTTCCATCCCTCCCTTGCAAGGGAGGGTGTCAGTTTGCGCGGAGCGCAAACTGACGGGTGGGCTGCTGGCGCAGGCCTTTCCCACGTCCGGGCCGCCGCCCCACCCGTCGCTCCGCGACACCCTCCCCTGGCGGGGAGGGATCAGACCCTCTCCTTGGGCACGGAAGCCGCCTTCGGCTCGGCCTTGAACTTGGGCTTCGGCAGCAGCCGAAACCGGCTCTGGCACCAGGCAAAGTCCACCCCGACGTCCAGCAGCGCGTCCGACCGCCCGCACGGGCAGGCGAACTCGAACACCGCCCCAACCGTATAGGTCTCCCCCACCACCAGCGGCACCGCCTCGCCGGTGAAGTGGTTCGGCGACGCGTTCACGCACAAGACGAGATCGCCGGGGCCGACGGCATCGCTCATGACGGGCTCCATTTGGCTCAAGAGCGGAAAATACGCGCTGCGCACCAGTCGGCAAAGCGCGGAGGTCTCCTGTGGCCGCTTTTGGCCCAGGAGCGGACTTCGAGCAGATCTGCGACAGGCGCCCGTTTGAGGGCGTGAAGCCTGTTTCGCATACCGTCGCCCAGCCGTTTGTGCTTTACTTGAGAAGACATGGCTACGGACAACCTAGACCGCCGTTCGTTATTGTTGGCGCCGGCCGTACTCACGGCGTGCGCCAGTCATACGGGTGCCGAGGGCCAAAGCGCAGAGTCCGTACTCCTCAGTTTTCTTCGAGCGTTCGAAGATTGTGATCTTCCGAGGATGGAGTCCGCGTTCGCGGAGGACGCGACCTATTTTGACCGCGCACTGCCTACCGAAACACAGGACCTTTCCAACTATCGGCGTGGCCGGGGAATGCCCGCGGCCATGCGCCGCCTGGCACAGCGATTGCCGACTACAAACCCAGGACCGCCCTATCATCGACTGACGCCTGAAGATTTGCTCATTCAGGAAGAGGATGACGTTGCGGTGTGCAGCTTCCATTTGGCATCGCAAAGCGGCCTGGGAAGACGCACCGTCATTTTGCAGCGACGCGCTGGACGATGGAAGATTATCCACATTCACGCTTCCAACATTGAACGGGCCTAGCGTCCGCTCCCGGCGAATAGCGGACGCACGCGCGATACGGCGATTGAGAACCCGTTGTCCAACGCGTGTTGATCGCAACCGTCTGAAATCCCGTCACTTCGCCAAATTCAATCCGACCGACGGCAGCGCATGCGATACTGCACGCATCTCCAACACGGGAGGCTCCGGATCCAAAGCCGTCAGCGTCGGAGATGCGGTTTGAACGTGATGTGATGGAAGTTCGCGAGAAGGCCCGTCACTGCTCCGCAAGATGAAGGAAAGCGGAGAACCTAGCGTGCGATTTGGCGCGCGCTGTGCACGTCAGCCGGGAACGGAGACATGGCGCTAAGGCTCGCCGGATACCCAGCGTCGCGCGTGATCGACAGTCAGGAACGGGCTGCGTCGATCCTGGTGTTGAGCGGAGGTGCACCCCGCTCAACAACGCGTCTGCTCTCACACGCATGGCCCCCGGATGCCCGTACGAACGCCGCGTAGCTCCGCCGGTTGCAAAACAAATCGCGCAAGGGCGCGCTTCGGCAAACCCCAGCACTACAAAGATTTAGAAGCTTCAGTCGAAGCGCGCCTTTGCTCTCCCACCCCGCAGCGCTCACGCGCGTGCGGCGTGCAAACGCGTCTTCTCCCCTTGTGGGAGAAGACAGATCGAAGCGAAGCGCAGATCAGATGAGGGGTGAGGGCTCGATCTTTGAAGACGTGCGCTCATACCCCTCACCTGCGTTTGCTAGGGCAAACGCTGTCCTCTCCCACAAGGGGAGAGGATTGTTAGCGCAGCTCCCGCACGCGATCGGGATGATAGCGATCGCGCAAGCGCGTCTGGCGCGACACCAGCGGCTGCTCGACGCCCTCGATGAACACCGCCGTCGGCGCGCTTTGCACCTCAAGCGGATCACCGTCCCAGATCACAACGTCGGCAAGATAGTTGCGCTCAAGACGGCCAAGACGCCCACCAACGCCGAAAATATCGGCCGGCGCACGCGTCACCGCCGCAAACGCAACATCCCACGGCAAGCCGTTGGCGACAGCGTTGCCCGCCAGTTGCAGCACGAGCCGCGCTTGGTGCGCGTCAACCGACCCCGGTCCCGGCGCGATGGCAAAGCGAACGCCGGCACGATTGAGGATCGCCGCATTGTCGAGACGCGCAGAGAGCCGCTCGAAGCGATCCGGCAAATTCGAAAGCGGATCGATGATCACCGGAATACGCGAACGCGCCAGTTCGTCGGCCACCTGCCACGCTTCCGCGCCGCCATGGATGATGAACTTCAAACGCGGATTGGCGCGCGCGAACGCGATCAAGCGGCGAATATCGGCAGCGCTATCGAGGTGCACGAGGAACGTGCCCTCGCCGCGCGCGAACGGTTGCAACGCTTGCGCGTCGATCTCGTTCAACACCGCGCCGCCCTGGCCGCTACGGAAACGCGACGGATATTCCCGCGCATCACGAAGGGCCGCTTCAAACGCCGGCCAAACAGCGGCGCGCGAACCGCCGACGCGATTGGCGCCGGTCTCACCGAGATCGACCACCATGAACGTGCGCTCGCCGAACACGCTATCGGCATCGCCGCTCAGCGAAACCAACGCGCCACGCCCGCCAAAGAGCTGGTTCGACGATGGCGCAATGGCGGCGCGCGTGACGCCTTCCATGCGCGTCACCGCGACCGCCGTAACGGCCGGATTGAACGCCCGGCCGGCATCAGCGGCAGCGCTGATCAGGCTGCCTTCGACACTGGCGTCATTCGGCGCGCCCGAGCCCGAGATCTCGGACAAGCCGATCTCGCTCATCGCGGCAAAGCCGCCTGGCGTCACAAAGCGGCCCTGCGCGTCAATAACGCGCGCACCGCGCGGCGCAGTAATGTTGGCGCCAACAGCCGTGATGCGGCCATCGACGATCAACACGTCGCCGTTTTCGATGATGCCGGCAGCGCCATTGGTGACGACGCGTCCATCGCGGATGAGCACGGTCTCAGCGGCTGCAGGCGCAGCCAATGCAACGCTCATCAGAAGTGCGGCGAGGATTCTCATTGTGCGCCCTCCTGGTACGTCTGGCCGAGCTCGAAGTCGGAAACATGCCCTCGTCCGCGCTCATAGATCAAAGCGCCGTCCATGAAGACACGCTCCGCCACCGCGTAAGTGGTCAGCGGATCCGCCGACCAGATCACGACGTCAGCGCGCAGGCCTGCGGTCAGCGTGCCGGTCTGATCTTCAATGCCGAGCGCGCGCGCTGGATTGCGCGAGAGCCAGGTCCAAGCTTCACCGCGCGAAACCTCGATGCCGGCGCGGCGCCCGTCAGCCAGCGCCTTGGCCGCTTCCTGATTGAGCCGCTGAATACCGACTTCGCTATCCGAGTGCACGATCGCGCAACCGCCGGCGGCGTGAACGAACGGGATGTTTTCGCGGATGCCGTCATAGGCTTCGATTTTGAAGCCCCACCAATCGGCCCACATCGCCGCGCAAATGTTCGATTCCGCCAGCAGGTCAGCGATCTTGTAAGCCTCTACAGCGTGGTGGAACGCGCTGATCTCGAAGTCGAACTCGCGCGCGATATCGATGGCGACCGCCATCTCGTCAGCGCGATAGCAGTGCCATTGCAGCAAGATCTCGCCGCGCAGCACGCCCGCGAGCGTCTCCATTTCAAGGTCACGATCCGGCGGCTCACCAGTGCCATTCTCAGCCGCTTCGAGGCGGCGCGCATAACGCGCAGCGTTGGCGAAGGCCTGGCGATAGCCGGCGACGTTGCCCATGCCGGTGGCCGGCGAAGAGTTGCGTCCGCCATAAACACGCGACGGATTCTCCCCGCACGCCATCTTCAGCGAATAAGGCGCATCCGGAAACTTCATCTCCTGCACCGTGCGCGCGCCGAGCACGGGGCGCAGAGTCACGCCGCGGCCGCCGAACAAGTTGGCCGAACCTGGCAGGATGTGCAGCGTCGTGATGCCGCCAGCGACAGCGCGCTGGAAGCCTGGATCGTGCGGCCACACCGAGTGCTCGACCCAGACCTCAGCCGTGTTCGGCTGCGTCGCCTCGTTGCCGTCCGACGTCGCTTGAATGCTCGGCGCGGGATAAGCGCCCAAGTGCGAGTGCGCGTCGATGATGCCAGGCGTCACGAAACGCCCCGTCGCGTCGATCACGGTCGCGCCGTCCGCCGAGAGGTTCGCACCGATCGCGACGATGCGGCCATCGCGCATCAGCACGTCATAGTTCGCGAACTCGCCGCCATTGCCATCGAGCACGGTGGCGTTGCGGATCAAAGTCGGCGTCGACGGCGCCGGCGTATAAGTCGAAGCAAACGGAACACGCGGCTCTTCCGGCGTGTCCGTGCTGGTGGTGGCGCACGCTGCGAGCAAAAGCGCAGCTGCCATCGCAGTCCAATTTCCGAGGCGCATGACCCCTCCCTATCCGGTGGCGAGCATGCAGCCCCAAACCCGTTAAACAAGCGCTTACACGCCTTTCGGGAGAATCTTGCGACGGACGGGCTAGATCACCCGCTCCACCCCACGCGCAGCCTTAAGAGCCGCGCGTGCGGCAGGCGCACCGGAAACCATGGTCTTGGCGCGCATCTCGACTTCACGTCCGTCAGCGAGGCGTAAAATCAGCCGCAACGGCCGCGCTTCGCCGGCATTCGGCTTGGGCAACGCACTTATCGTCTGCGCGAGCAGATCGATCGGCGCGCCCTCTTTAAGGATAACGCGCAGATCCTCGACGGTGCGGGCCTCGGCGGCTTCAACGACTTCGAATGTATCCGCACTCAATTTGAGATCGCCGTCGCGCCAGCGCACGCGACCCCGGAAGACGAACGCCTTGCCGACTTCGATGATATCGCGCGCCGCCTGAATCTGCTCAGGCACAATCATCGCGTCGAAGTCGCCTGTGGGATCCGACACCGAGATGAAGGCCAGAGTACCGCCGGTCTGCGCCGGCCGGTACTGAATGCGCCGGATAACGCCGGCCATCGGATAGGAACGCGGCTCGGTTTCGCCCTCTTCGACGATTTCCGCGTGCGTGCGGTAGCGCTCGCCATTGTCGAGAAAGAAGTCCGAGAGCGGGTGGCCGGAGAGATAAAAGCCGACGCTCTCGCGCTCGGCGTCCAACCGATCCTGCGCCGACCAGACGGGCGCCTTCGGAAATGCCGGACGCGCGCTTGGCTCATCGGCCCCGAACAAGCTCGTCTGCGAGCTCGCGCGCTCTTCCGCGACACGCTGCGCGTAGGCGGAAATGATCTCACACGCGGCCAGAGCGCGCGCACGATCAGGCTCCATGCCGTCGAACGCGCCGGCCTTCGCAAGATTTTCGAGCTGGCGCTTATTTACAGCCTTTGCATCGAGTCTCTCGGAAAAATCATAGAGCGCCTTGAACGGTCCCCGCGCTTGACGTTCGGCAACGAGCGCCTCCATCGCGCCAAGGGCTACGTTGCGGACAGCGCCGAGTGCGTAGCGCACCGCGAGGTCGCCATCCTCGGTCTCTTTCACGCTGAAGTCCGCTTCCGAGTGATTGAGGTCGGGTGGCAGCACCTTCGCGCCGATGCGGCGCGCGTCCTGATAGAAGCTCGCGAGCTTTTCCGAGTTCGAGATTTCCAGGCTCATCGACGCTGCCGTGAAGTCGACCGGATAGTGCGCCTTCAGATAACCCGTCTGATACGCGATCACGGCATAGGCGGCAGCGTGCGACTTGTTGAAGCCGTAGCCCGCGAACTCTTCGACCAGGTCGAAGATATGCGAGGCCAAGTTCTCGTTCACCCCGCGCTCCTTGGCGCCGTCGATGAAGCGTGTCTTTTGCTTGGCCATTTCGGCGGGTTGCTTCTTACCCATAGCACGGCGCAGAAGATCGGCCTCGCCGAGCGAATAGCCCGAGAGCACCTGTGCAATCTGCATGACCTGCTCTTGGTAGACGATGACGCCGTACGTCTCTTCCAGGATCGGCTTCAATGACTCATGCAAATAATCCGGCCGCTCGCGCCCGTGTTTCACATTGGCGAAGTGGTCGATGTTTTTCATCGGACCTGGGCGATAAAGCGAGATGAGCGCGATGACGTCCTCAAGGCACGTCGGCTTCACCTTGCGCAGCGTATCGCGCATGCCCTGACCTTCGAGCTGGAACACGCCGAACGTCAGACCCGATTGCATCAGCTCGTAAGTCTTCTCGTCGCCGAAGCCGAGCGCGTCGAGATCGATTTTGATGCCCCGCGCGCGGATCGATTTCACAGCACGGTCGATCACGGTGAGTGTCTTCAGGCCGAGGAAATCGAACTTTACCAGACCCGCGGCCTCGACCCACTTCATGTTGAACTGGGTCGCCGGCAAATGTGCGCGCGGATCGCGATAGAGCGCGACGAGTTCGATCAGCGGACGATCGCCGATAACGACGCCGGCAGCGTGCGTGGAGGCGTTGCGATACAGGCCTTCGAGTTCCAGCGCTGTATCGACGAGGCCTTTGAGCTCCGGCTCGTTGCGCAACATGGCCTTCAGCGCATCGTCGTCTTTCAACGCTTGCGCCAGCGTGACTGGATTCGCCGGGTTCGCCGGAATGAGCTTGGCGAACTTATCGACCAAGCCGAACGGCAACTGCATCACGCGTCCTACGTCGCGCACCACGGCGCGCGCTTGCAGCGTGCCGAACGTGATGATGTGCGCGACGCGATCTTCGCCGTATTTGTTCTTGACGTACTCGATGACTTCGCCACGCCGCTCCTGGCAGAAGTCGATATCGAAGTCCGGCATCGAGACGCGTTCAGGGTTGAGGAAGCGCTCGAACAGCAATCCCCAACGCAGCGGATCGAGATCGGTGATCGTCAGCGCCCAGGCGACGACGGAGCCGGCGCCCGAACCACGGCCCGGACCGACAGGAATGTCGTTCGACTTGGCCCACTTGATGAAGTCCGAGACGATCAGGAAGTAGCCCGGGAACTGCATCTGCGTGATGACTTGCAGCTCGAACGCGAGACGCTTCTCGTAATCCTCAACGGGTGCTGCGCGCTGATCGCCAAGCGCTTTCAGACGCTCTTTCAAGCCCGCTTCGGCTTGCGCCTTCAATTCCGCCGCTTCATCCCGGCCGCGTTTGGTGTCAAAGCGCGGCAAGATCGGCTTGCGCTTGTCGACGCGCACCGCGCAGCGTTTGGCGATTTCAGACGTGTTCTCGATCGCCTCGGGCAGATCGGAAAAGAGCTCGCGCATTTCCGCTGACGATTTGAAATAGTGCTCGGGCGTAACGCGCGGCCGGTCCTCTTCGCCGAGATAGGACGATGACGCGATGCAGATCAGCGCATCGTGCGCGCCGTGGCCTTTGCGCTCGGCGAAGCGGATATCGTTGGTCGCCACCAACGGCAGACCGCGTGCGTAAGCGAGCTCAATCAACGCGCCTTCGGTCTCCGCCTCGATACGCTCGGCGTGGCGGTGCAGCTCGACATAGAGCCGGTTGCCGAACGCGCCTTCGAGATCGCGCAGCACCGCTTCGGCGACATCACCTTTGCCCTCGGCGAGCAGCGCCGCCAGCACGCCCTCGCCGCCACCTGTGAGCGCGATCAGCCCACCTGAATGTTCGAGCACGCGCGCGAGCGGCACATGCGGTTCGTCTTGCGATTCCGATTCAATGAAAGCGGCGCTCGAGAGCCGCATCAGATTGGAATAGCCTTCGTCGTTCTGCGCCAGCAGAGCCAGCACGCCATCGGCGCCGCGCTCACTCTTCACGCTGAGCGACACACCAACAATCGGCTGAACGCCTGCTTCGGCTGCCGCCTCGGAAAACTCCAGCGCGCCGAAGAGATTGTTCGCGTCGGTAACGCCGAGCGCCGGCATCTCGTGCTTGGCGGCAAGCTTGACGAGATTTTTTACCTGCACCGCGCTTTGCAGCAGCGAGTAAGCGGATCGGGCGCGGAGATGGATGAAGGGTGCGGACATGATTCGTCTCCGGACCAAGATAGGTGCGGAAGCCGCCGCCCGCGACTAGCCGAGGGGGATTCCAGGCGCCTCAAGCGGCTGTGTCCCCAGCCAAATCAGCCCGGCCCAGAGTCCTATCAGCAGCACCAGCAGCAGCCAGCTCCACCATTTCGGCCCCTGATGGACGACCTCGGTGCCCGCTTCACGATCCCACAGGGACGCGCCGTGCTCGACGAGGTTGGTGTACGAGGCCCAATTGGTCAGCAGCGCCACGAGGCCAAGCCAGAGGCCTTGACCAAAGAAGAGACACGTCAGTGCGCGCGAGAAGGCGCGGCCGAAGCTTGGCTTCTCGCCGCTTCGCGTCTGCACCCGGAATCGGAAAATCGCGCGGCCGAGCGAGCCCCCTGACGCCGTAAGCAACATGGCGTCGACAGCAGGGAACGTCAGCAGCGCCAGTGCTAGAACTGCCCACAACAAGCTTTGCGGGTTCAATCCAGCGAACGTCGCCAACGTGCCGATGAGCGCAAACAGCAACATCGCGTAGAGATGCACGTCGATCTGCTTGGCCCAAAAGCGCGCCCACGGATAAAGCTTGGGCTTTGCATCCGAGGCGGGCTCGTAGGCGGAGCGCTTTTCGCCGGCCATGAGCTGAGGCTCGATCGGCGCGTTGCGGTCGATCTCGATGAGTTTGCCGTGGCTCAGACCGATGACGCGATCCATGTAGCGCGCAAGTTCGTAATTGTGCGTGGCGATCAGCGCCGCGGTGCCTTCGTTGCGCACCATCGAAGCGAGTTCGTTGAACACGGACGCCGCCGTATCCGGGTCGAGGTTGCCCGTCGGCTCATCGGCCAGAATAAGCGACGGCCGGTTCACCAGCGCGCGCGCGATCGCGACGCGCTGTTGCTCACCACCCGAAAGCTGCGACGGGCGGTGATCGAGACGATGGCCGAGGCCTAGCGCTTCGAGCAGACGGCCCGCATCGGCGTGCGCGTCTTCCTTCGCCTTCCCCGCGATCAGCGCCGGCAAAGCCGCATTTTCGAGCGCGGTGAATTCCGGCAACAAGTGGTGGAACTGATAGACGAAGCCGATGCCGTCGCGGCGCAGCACGGTGCGGCCGCTATCATCGAGCAGCCACGCCGACTGGCCATCGAGGCTGACTTCGCCGCCCGTCGGCTCTTCCAGCAAGCCCGCCGCGTGCAGCAGGGAGGACTTGCCCGAACCGGACGGGCCGACAAGGCCGACAATCTCGCCGGCGCGGATGTTGAGATCGACGCCATCGAGCACGACGAGATCGTTGGCGCCAGCGCGGAAGCGGCGGACCAGGCCTCGGATTGCGAGAACTTGTTCGTCACTCATAGCGCAACGCCTCGACCGGATCGAACAGAGATCCCCACCACGCCGCGATCGCCGTCGACGAGAAGACGATCAGGATCGTGAACAGTGAAACGATTGTGACTTCAATCGGCTCGACCTTCGCCGGCAGCGATTCCAGCGAATAGACGGTGCCGGGGAAAATATCGAAGCCAAGCACGGTCGAAAGGAAGTCCTGAATTGGCCCGATGAAGACACAGAAACTGATGCCGAGGACCAGACCGAGCACTAGCCCGATCACGCCCAATGTCGCGCTCGCCATGAAGAACACGCGCTGAATGGCGCCCTTGGTTGCGCCCATCGTGCGCAAGATCGCCATGTCGCGGCTCTTGTTCTTCACCAGCATCAGCAAGCCGATCACCACCGCGAAGGAAGCGATCAGCACCTGCGTCATCAGAATGAGGCGCATGACGTTGCGCTCGACGACAAGCGCATCGGAAAGGCCTTGGCTCTTCGCGCGCCAATCATAGACGACGGCGTCTGGGCCTAGTCGTTCGCGCAACGCCATCATGAACTCGAGGCTGCGTTCTGGATCGCGGATGCGAATCTCGAGTTCGTCAGCGCCATCACCACGGCTGAACAGAACCTGCGCTTGTTCGAGCGGCATATAGATAAGGCCAGCGTCAAACTCCGCCATGCCGACATTGAAAACGCCGCCGATCAGAAAGGACTTTCGTCGCGGCGTGAGACCAAAGGGCGTTGCTTCGCCTTGCGGCGAGAGGATGGAAATCGCCATGCCTTCGGCGACGCCCAATGTCGCGGCCAAGCGTTCGCCGACGAGAATGGTGGGTGAGTCGATGCCCTCAAAGCCTTCAAAGCCACCGCTGCCGCGAATGTTGTCGGCAACGATGCCCAGTTGCTCCAGATCCGCGCGCGGAATGCCCCGCACAACCACGCCGCCGGCGAACCCGTCCGATGTCGCCAGCGCTTGCGAGTTGATGACAGGCGTCACCTGCACCGCATCGGGCGTGTCGCGCGCAATTGCGGCTAGGCGATCAATCTCCACGCCCGGATAGTTGCGGACGTCGATATAGACGTGGCCGTTCACACCAAGGATGCGCGTCAGCAGCGTATCGCGGAAACCGTTCATCACGGACATGGTGATGACGAGAAACATCACCGCCAGCATGATCGCGAGCACCGAGATGACCGAGATCAGAGCGACGCCGCCATGCTGGCGCTTGGCGCGCAGATAGCGGCCCGCGAGCGTGCGCTCAAAAAGGCCAAACGGCTTTGAAGCGTCACCCATCAATAAGCCCGCGCAATCAGGATTTCCTCAACGGCGGGCGCGCCGGTGAAGATGCATGCGCCGAACGACGCGGGCTGTTTCAGCGGCGCGTTGCGGATCGTCAGCTTCAGTGACTTCAAGCGATTGCCCACCTCTTCCAGCGCAGCGCCGGTCGGGCGCGACCAGTGAACGCGCGCCCACCCCTTGAACTCGGCGCTCTCGTCGTCGGTTCCATAGTACCGTTCGAGATCAGCGAAGGTGTTGAAGCCGTCGCGGATATTGCTCTCGGTGCGGGCCTTGGCTTCGGTGAAGAGTTCAGCTTGCATCGTCTCAAGCAGGCCCGGCGCCTGCGCGATGAAATCCGCGCGCGCGACCGAGTGCGACTTGATCTTCTCGCCTTCACGCAACGCATTGCGCTTGATGAACGTGACTTGGCCGTTGGCTGCATCGCGCGGACCGATCTCGCAGATGATCGGCGCACCGCGACGCACCCAATCCCAGCGTTTGTCGGCGGGACGCGCATCCTTGATGTCGACATAGGCGCGCATCGGCGAGCCAAGCGCCCAACCCTTGTTCAGCTCGGCGACGAGATCGGCGCAATATTGCTTCAGCTCAGCGTCTTCAGGCTTGCCGCGCAGCATTGGCACGATGACGATCTGGCGCGGCGCCATAGCGGGCGGCGTACGCAGACCATCGTCGTCGCCGTGCGTCATGATCATGCCGCCGATGAGACGCGTGGACGTGCCCCAGCTCGTCGTGTGGCAGAGCGTCTGGCCACCTTCCTTATCCTGGTAGCGGATGTTCTGCGCTTCGGCGAAGTGCGTGCCGAGATAGTGCGAGGTGCCGGCTTGCAGCGCTTTGCCGTCCTGCATCATTGCTTCGATCGAATAGGTGCGATCGGCGCCGGGGAAGCGCTCGTTCTCCGGCTTCTCGCCGCAGATGACCGGGATCGCCATCACGTCTTCGACGACGCTGCGATACATTTCGAGCGCCCACATCGTCTCTTCCATCGCGTCCGCTTCGTCGGCGTGGGCGGTGTGGCCCTCCTGCCAGAGAAACTCCGCGGTGCGCAGGAACATGCGCGTGCGCATTTCCCAGCGGACGACGTTGGCCCACTGGTTCAGCTTCAGCGGCAGATCGCGATACGATTTGATCCAGCGGCTAAATGCGTCGCCGATAATCGTCTCCGACGTCGGGCGTAGGATCAGTGGCTCGGTCAGCTCAGCTTCGGGATCAGGCTTCAGCGTGCCGTCCATTTGCTTCAGGCGATGGTGCGTGACGACAGCCATCTCCTTGGCGAAGCCATCGACGTGCTCGGCCTCCTTGGCGAAGAAGCTGAGCGGGATCATCATCGGGAAATAGTAATTGTCGTGACCGGCGGCGCGGATGCGGCTGTCCATCTCGGCGACGAAGCGCTCCCAGATGCCCATGCCCCACGGCTTGATGATCATGCAGCCGCGCGTTGGCGACAGTTCAGCGAGGTCAGCCTCGCGAACGATCGTTTGGTACCACTCGGGAAAATCTTCCGCGCGCGTGATCTTAAGCGCATGCATGGGCGTTATCGGTTCCTCTTCGAGGACCCGGGCATAAACTGCTGCGCGCCTGCCCGCAACGCGGCCTAGCGGCCATACACCCCGAACAGGTCGACCGAGATCGCATAGGCGACGCCCAGCCACACAACCGCCGCGATTCCCGTCGCCCAGAGCGCCTTCTTGCCAAGATTGTGGGACTTCGGCGCCCCGCGCTCGACGCCCGGCACCGACGCCTCATCCGCTTCGTGCAAGCTCTGCGCGCCCATTGGCAGCATGACGAAGAAGGCCAGCCACCAAAGGATCACGAAGATCGCAACGCCGAGAAACAGGGTCATGCGTGGGCGCCCCCCTTCGCATTTTCTTTGGGCGTTTCCATCAACTCGATGAGCACGCCGTTTGAGTCCTTCGGGTGGATAAAAATAATCGGCGTACCATGCGCGCCAATCCGAGGTTCGTTCAGCACCTTGGCGCCACGCACGACCATCTCGTCACGCGCCGCATAAATGTTCTCGACCTCGAAGCAGACATGGTGCTGGCCACCCTTCGGGTTCTTCTCGAGGAAGTTGCGGATCGGGCTGTCGTCGCCGAGCGGCTCGATCAATTCGATCTGGCTGTTGGCGACGTTCACGAACGCGAACTTGACGCCCTGCGCCGGCAAGTCCTGCGTCTCCGTCATTTCATGCGCAGGCACGCCGTAGAGATCGCGATAGGTCGCCTTTGCGTCTTCAATGGAGGGCACAGCGATGCCCACATGATTCAATCGGCCGATCATGGCCCCTACTCCCAAACCTAACGTCCGCCGGTTGGTGTTTTAGAGGCGCAGAACGCTCACGTCCACGAGCGGACGCTTCCGCCACAGTGTTTGCGCAGCTTTGCGAACCGCACGCATCAGCGCGCCCTCAACCACGTCATCGTCATCGCGTTCATCGCGTTTGAGGCGTTGAAATGCAGCTTCTGCGGCCTCCTGCAACTCCTCTAGGGCGAGTTCGAAGTCTTCTTCGTCCGCCATCGAGATGCCGCGGACGCTGATCGTAGGCCCAGCGACGATCGCGTTCTTGGCGCCGATGGCTAAAGTGACGTGAACGGCGCCTTCGGCGGCGAGGCGGCGGCGGTCCTTCAGCGCTTCGTCCTCGGCCGGGACGATGTTAGCGCCATCGACGTAAAGTCGACCGGACGGTACCTCATCGATGATCGCAGCTGTACCAGGCGCGAGGCGCACGAGATCGCCATTCTGCGGGCCGATCGCTTCTGGCACCTGGAGTTCAAGCGCCAGCTTCACATGCTCACGGATGTGACGTTGCTCGCCGTGCACCGGGATGGCGATGCGCGGACGCGCCCAGGCGTACATCTGCTTCAGCTCGTCACGCGCTGGATGGCCTGAGACGTGAATCAGATGTTCGTTGTCAGCGGTGATGAGTTCGACACCGCGTTCCAAGAACTGATTGTGCAGCGTGTGGATCGCGGCCTCGTTGCCGGGAATGACGCGCGACGAGAAGATCACCGTGTCGCCTTGGCGTAGCGCCACGTTGCGGTGATCGCCGCGCGCGATGCGAGAGAGTGCGGCGCGCGGCTCGCCCTGACTGCCGGTGCAGAGAAAGAGGATGTTAGCGTCCGGCAAGCTGCCGACTTCATCCTCATCAATGACTTCCGGCGTATCCTTCAACAGCCCGACGCTCTTGGCGGCGTTATAGATGCGGATCATAGAGCGGCCGACGAGGCATGGCGTGCGCCCCGCCGCACGCGCCGCGTAGAGCGCTGTCTCCACGCGCGCCACGTTCGACGCGAACGCCGTCACCGCGACGCGGCCGGTGCACTTCTTGATCACTTCGGTGAGCTTTTGGCGCACTTCCGCTTCGGAGCCCGCCGTGCCTTCGACGAAGACGTTGGTGCTGTCGCACACCATCGCCAGCACGCCTTCTTCCGCCATCGCGCGTAACTTGGCTTCGTCTGTGGTCTCACCAATCAGCGGATCGGGATCGATCTTCCAATCGCCCGTGTGCCAGATCAGCCCAAGCGGCGTGCGGATGGCGAGGCCGTTCGGCTCCGGGATTGAGTGCGTGAGCGTGACGAAATCGATGTCGAATGGCCCGAGCGTGAGCTGGCCTTTGAGTGGGATTTCGGTGAGCGGGACTTTATCGAGCAAGCCATGCTCGCGCAGCTTTTCGCGCACGAGTGCAGCGGTGAACGGCGTTGCGTAGACCGGCACTTTGAAGCGCGGCCAGAGCCAGCCGAGCGCGCCGATGTGATCCTCGTGCGCGTGCGTCAGCACGATGGCGATGATGTTATCGCGCTCTTCTTCGAGAAATGCTGGGTCCGGCAGGATGAGATCGATGCCGGGCGTCGTCTCTTCGCGCCCGAACGTGACGCCGATATCGACGATGATCCATTTGCGCGCATCCGGCGGACCGTAGCCGTACGCGTTCAAGTTCATACCGATCTCGCCCGCGCCGCCGAGCGGCAGGAAGACGAGTTCGTCGTCGGGCTTCGGCTTGCTCAAAGCTTGCCGCCATTCCGCTTGAAGATTTCCAGCAAGCCGCGCGATGTGAGGTCTTGATCGAAATAATCGATCGACGGGAACGCGCCTTCGAAGATGGAAGCGACGCCGCCGGTTGCTATCGTCTTCATCGGTGCGCCGTACTCAGCCTTGATGCGACGGCAGAGACCTTCGATCATTTCGATCGAACCCCAATAGATGCCTGATTGCATGGCGCTCACCGTATCTTTGCCGATGACGCGGCCCGGATCGCGGATCTCGACGCGGGGCAGACGCGCCGCTGCATCGTGCAGCGCCTGCAGCGAAAGATTGATCCCCGGCAAGATGATGCCGCCCTCGAATGCGCCATCGCTGGCGACGATGTCGAACGTCGTCGCGGTGCCGCTATCGATGACGATGGATGGGCCGCCATATTCGATGAACGCGCCAACGGCGTTCACAAGCCGGTCGGCGCCCGCTTCGTTCGGCTTATCGATGCGTACTTCAATGCCCAGCTTCAGCCCGTCTTCGCCGATCACCATCGGCTCAGTGTTCACATAGCGGCGCGCCAAGTTGCGCAGATTGAAGAGCGCCTGCGGCACGACCGTTGAAATGATGCAGGCGTTGACATCGCTCAGTCCAAGACTGGCAGTCGCCATGATTTGGCTCAGCCACGGCGCGTACTCGTCGGCGGTTCGAGTCGTATCGGTCGAGGCGCGCCACTGGCCGCGCCAAGTCTGGCCGTCATGGACGGCGAACTTCGTATTGGTGTTGCCGACATCGATGGCGAGAAGCATGGGTGAGCTTAGCCTGCTTGCGGGAAAAACACATCGCCGGCGGCGATGAGACGGCGACCGTCGTCCGTATCGAGTTCTAGTTCGCCGCGCGGTGATAGTCCCGCGAAGCGACCTTCCAAAACGGCTTCGCCCTGAAGGACGCGCGCGTCGCGGCCGATGCCGTAGGCGCGCGCAAGCCAAGCGGCACGGAGCGGCTCAAACCCTTCGGTCTCAAGCCGCGTGCTCCAGCGTTCAATGCCCCGCCTTACGCGCGCCAGGAACTCCAGCGGAGACGGCGCGTCTGCATCGGGCGGCAGCACAGCCCGCAAACTTACCGTCGGCTGATCGATGCCTCCCGGAGCGTCCGCGAGGTTCACGCCAAAAGCGAGGCTCGCCCATGTGCCGCCCGCGCCGAGCGATCCGGATTCAAGCAGGATGCCCGCGGCTTTGGCGCCGTCGATCAGCACGTCGTTCGGCCATTTGAGCGCGGCGCTGCCGGCGCCAAGACGCTCGTCAATCGCTTCGGCGATGCCGAGACCGGCGACGAAACCCAACAATGCGATGTGCGCGGGTGGCTTGTCGGTGGCAAAGAGATATGTCGCCAGCAGATTGCCGTCTTTGGTGATCCAGGTTCGACCGCGCCGTCCGCGCCCTGCCGTCTGCCGCTTCGCAACCAGCCACACCGGACCAAGCTCGCCACGCTCGGCGCGGCGTCGCGCCTCCAGCATGGTGGAGTCGATTTCCTCGAACGTCTCGACCGGCGCGGACGCGTCGATCATGACCACCGCTTTCTCAAAAGCTCATCCGCACCGCGGCTTCGGCCCAGTTCTGCAACATGCCGAGCACGATGACCAGGACAGGAAACGTCAGCACCGCCATTGCGGTCGCCGTCAACGCAACCGTGCCGCTCGCGGTCTGCAGCGGCGCAGCCGGTTGCGCGAACCAGAGCGACGCGAGGACGCGGAGATAGTAGGCAGCCGCGATGGTCGCAGCGATGGCGCCGACAATGGCGAGCCAGACGAGGCCGGCGTCCACAGCGGCAGTGAAGACGAGCAGCTTGCCGATGAAGCCTGCGAACGGCGGAATGCCCGCGATCGAGAAGAGCAGCATCGTGAACATCGCAGCCATCCACGGCCGCTTCTGCGCGAGGCCCGCGAGGTCAGCGACTGTTTCGACCGATTGGCCGTCACGGCGCATCGCCAGGATGAGCGCGAACACGCCGATATTGGCCGGCAGATAGAATGCGAGATAGAGCAGCGACGCGACGGGTCCGCTTTCGACGCCGCTCGCCAATCCCATGAGCACGAAGCCCATATTGGCGATCGAGGAATACGCCATCAGGCGTTTCAAGTTGGATTGCAGCAGCGCCCCGATCGAGCCCCAGATCATCGAGATCGCGGCAAGTGCCGCAACGACTTGGCGCCACTGATCTTCGAGCCCCGCGAACGGTTCGTAAAGCACACGCGCCATCAAAGCGACGGCAGCGACCTTGGGCGCCGCAGCGAAAAACGCCGTCACTGGCGTCGGTGCGCCTTCGTAAACGTCCGGCGTCCACATGTGGAAAGGCGCGGCCGACATCTTGAAGCCGAGCGCGCAGAGCATCAGCACGATGCCGAAGGTCAATCCAACGCCGCCCGCGCCTTCGCTGATCGCGGCAGCGATCGCGTCGAAGCGCACCGAGCCGGTGAAGCCATAGACGAACGATGAGCCAAACAGCAGCAAGCCAGACGAGATCGCGCTCAGCACGAAATACTTGAGACCGGCTTCTGAGGAATGCGCATCGTCACGGCGCCAAGCGGCCAGAACGTAGGCCGACAAGCTCTGCAGCTCGACGCCAACGTAAAGGCTAATAAGATCCTGCGACGAGACCATGACGAACATGCCAAGCACGGCCAGTGTCACGACGATCGGATATTCGAACCGGGTTTCTTTCGTGCGGTTGAAGTGATCGGCGCCCAAGAGCAACGTCGCCGCCGCCGAGAACGCGATCAGCGCTTTGGCAAAGACGCCGACGCCATCGACAACCATCGCGCCTTGCAGGATTTCAACCGGCGCACCCGGTTGGAACATGATCGCCAGCGCACCCGCGCCGACGAGCGCAAGCACAGCAAAGAAAGAGAGAGCACCGAACGCGCGGTCCTTGAACCAGGCGCCGATGACGACTGCGATCAGCGCGAAGCCTGCGAGCAGCAGCTCAGGCCGCGCGAGCGGCAGGCTGTTGGCCAGATCTACCAAGGGAGCGTTCATGGCGCGGCTCCCGCGAAAGCGCTGGCGATCGCCTGAGCCGACACGCTGGTAAAGTCGAGAACGTACGATGGCGCGATGCCCATAAAGAGCGTCGCGATAACGAGCGGCACGAATGTGACCCACTCGCGCGCGTCCAAATCTTGGATGCCGTCGAGCTTCGGGTTTTCGATCACGCCGAACGCGACCTTGCGATAAAGCGTCAACGCGTACGCCGCCGAGAAGATCACGCCGAGCGCCGCACCCGCCGCCACCCACGCATTGATCTGAAAGGCGCCGACCATGGTGAGGATTTCACCCGGAAAGCCAGAAGTTCCCGGCAGGCCGACATTGCCCATCGTGAACAGCAGGAAGATCGCCGCGTAAACCGGCATGCGATGCACGAGGCCGCCGTAGAAGGCGATCTCGCGCGTGTGCATGCGATCATAGACAACGCCGACGCAGAGGAAGAGCGCGCCGGAGATGACGCCGTGCGACAGCATCTGGAAGATCGCGCCCTGGATGCCCTGCTCGTTGCCGGCAAAGATGCCCATCGTCACGAAGCCCATGTGCGCGACGGACGAGTACGCGATGAGCTTCTTCATATCGAGCTGACGGAACGCAACCAGCGACGCATAGACGATTGCGATCACAGAGAGCGCAAACACCATCGGCGTGAAGAAATGCGACGCGTCCGGGAACATCGGCAGCGAGAAGCGCAGGAAACCGTACCCGCCCATCTTCAGCAGGATCGCCGCCAGCACCACCGACGCGGCCGTCGGCGCTTCGACGTGCGCGTCAGGCAGCCAGGTGTGGACCGGCCACATTGGCATCTTCACCGCGAACGAAGCGAAGAAGGCGAGCCAGAGCCAGATTTGGATGTCCGGACTGAAGCCGCCGCTTGCGGCGAAGGCTGTGAGCGCCGGGATGTTCGACGGGTCTTCAATGCCGGCATTGCGCGCCATCACGATCATCGCGACGATCGCGACAAGCATCAGCAGCGAGCCGAGCAGCGTGTAGAGGAAGAATTTGAACGCAGCATAGACGCGGCGCTCGCCACCCCACACCCCGATCAGGATGAACATCGGGATGAGGCCGCCCTCGAAGAACAAATAGAACAGGATGATGTCTTGCGCGCAGAAGACGCCAATCATCAGCGTCTCGAGCACCAGGAAGAGCACCATGTAGCTCGCGACCTGCTTCTCGATGTGCCAGCTGGCCAAGATGCAGATCGGCATCAGGAACGTCGTCAGCATGACGAGCGACATCGCCAGCTGATCCACGCCCATCGCGTAGGACATGCCGAACGCCCACGGGATGCTCTCTTGCAGCTGATAGCCCGGTGCGCTCGGATCGAAAGCGGCGAAGGCAAACAACGAAATGAAGAACGTCGCGACCGTGATGATCAGCGTCAATAGACGTACGCCGCTATCATAACCGGGATTATCGCCGCGCTGAGACGCGCGCGAGAGCAGGATCAGCAGCGCGCCCGCTGCCGGCAAGAACGTAACGATGGAAAGCAGCGGCCAGCCCGCGATCATCTCGCTCATCGCCCGCCTCCGATGCCGGCGAAGATCGCGTAGGCGCCGAACGCGACCGCCGCGATCAGCATGATGAAGCTGTAGTGATACACAAAGCCCGTCTGCAGTTTGCGCGCGCCGCGCGACACGACCCGCGAGGTCATCGCCACGCCATCAGGGCCGAGGCCGTCGATGACCTTCTTGTCGCCGAACTTCCAGAAGAAGTCGCCGAGCGCGCGTGCGCCTTTTACGAAGATGAAGTCGTAGATCTCGTCGACGTACCATTTGTTATAGAGGAACGCCCAGACCGGCCCCTTAGCCATCGCCTTCGGCGCGGCCGGTTTCCAGAGATAGAAGATCACGGCGAACAAGAAGCCGGTGATGGTCACGATCAACGGCGCCCAGAGCACCCAAGTCGGGAAGTCGTGGTGGCCTTCGTGGAACGGGATGACGTGATCCCAGAACTCACCGGCATGGTGGCCCATGAAGTACGGGTAGAACACCATGCCCGCGAAGACCGCGCCGACCGCAAGCACGATCAGCGGCACAAGCATGATCCACGGCGATTCATGCGCCGGCGCTGAACCATCGGCTGGCGCGGCGTGGTGGTCGTCGTGTCCGTGGCCATGATCGGCGTGATCGGCGTGCGCGTGATCATCGTGCGCGTGGTCGTCATGGTGATGCGCGTCTGGGTTCGGGCGAAACTTGCCTTCGAAGGTCATGAACGCTAGGCGCCATGAATAGAAGCTCGTCAGCAGCGCCGCGGTGACGCCGCACCAGAAGGCGAATTGCGCGCCGATGCCGTGGCTCGCGTACGCGGCTTCGATGATCGCATCTTTCGAGTAGAAACCGGCGAAGCCGCCAATGCCCGGAATGCCGAGGCCGATGAGCGCGACCGTGCCGATCGTCATCATCGCCCAAGTGATCGGCATCGGTTTGCGGACGCCGCCCATGTAACGCATGTCCTGCTCGTGGTGCATGCCGTGGATGACGGAGCCTGCGCCTAAGAAGAGCAGCGCCTTGAAGAAGGCGTGCGTGAACAAGTGGAACATCGCCGCGTTGTAGGCGCCGACGCCTGCCGCGAAGAACATGTAGCCAAGCTGCGAGCACGTCGAATACGCGATGACGCGCTTGATGTCGTTTTGCGCGAGACCAACGGTTGCCGCGAACAGCGCCGTGCCTGCGCCAATGATGGTGACAAAGCCGCTCGCCAGCGGCGCCAGGTGATAAAGCTCGCCCGCGCGGCAGACCATGAACACGCCGGCGGTGACCATCGTCGCGGCGTGGATGAGTGCGGAGACAGGCGTCGGGCCTTCCATGGCGTCCGGCAACCAGACGTGCAGAAAGAACTGCGCCGACTTGCCCATCGCGCCGATGAACAACAAGAACGCGACGACCTCGACCGCTTTGAACTGCAGCTCACCAACGCCAATCAGCAGTTCGGGATTGGCAGCGGCGGCGTGGAAGACCTCATCAAACTGGATCGAGCCGTAGAGGAAGAAGCACGCCATGATCCCGAGCGCGAAGCCGAAATCGCCGACGCGGTTGGTGACGAAGGCTTTGATCGCAGCGTCGTTGGCCGAGCGCTTCTGAAACCAGAAGCCGATCAGCAGGTACGACGCGACGCCGACGCCTTCCCAGCCGAAGAAAAGCTGGAGGAAGTCGTTCGCCGTTACGAGCGCCAGCATCGAGAAGGTGAAGAAGGAGAGGTAGGAGAAGAACCGCGCCCGGTGCGGGTCTTCGGCCATGTAGCCGATCGAATAGACGTGAACCAGGAATGAGACCGTGTTCACGACCACGAGCATGATCGCAGAGAGCGTGTCGATGCGCACGCTCCACGTCGATGTGAAGCCGCCGACGTCGATGAAGCGGAAAAGCTCGATGACGCGCGCCGTCTCGTCGCCCCAGACGAAGCCGACGAAGATCGGCCACGAGAGCAGCAGCGACACGCCGATCGAGGCGGTCGTGATGCCCATCGCGACTTTGTCGCCGATATAACGCTGCAACAGGCCAGCGAACGCCGCTGCGAACAGCGGGCCGAGGACAATCAGGACTTCGGGTGAGAATTGCACGCCTTAGCCCCGCATCTGGTTGATGTCTTCGACCGCGATATTGCCGCGGTTGCGGAAGTAGGTGACGAGAATGGCGAGGCCCACGGCAGCTTCGGCTGCCGCTACCGTCAGCACCATCATCGCGAAAATCTGACCCTCAAGGTTCTGCAGGTATGCCGAGAACGCGACCAGGTTGATGTTCACCGAGAGCAGAACGAGCTCGATCGACATCAGGATGATGATGACGTTCTTGCGGTTCACGAAAATGCCGAAGACGCCGATCGTGAAGAGCGCGGCGGCGACGAACAGGTAATGGGAAAGCCCGATCTCAAGCATCAGCCCAACCCCTGCCCGGGACGAATGTCCTTCAGCTCGACGCCCTCGGAGCGCTTTCGGCCGACTTGGGCAGCAATGTCCTGCTTCTTGACGCCTGGACGATGGCGCAGCGTCAGCACGATCGCGCCGATCATGGCGACGAGCAGAACCAGACCCGCCATTTGGAAGACGAGCAGATAGTCTGTGTAGAGCACCAAGCCGATAGCCTCGGCATTGGTGATTTCGGTTTGGCCCGACGGCGCGACCGCGATGGGTGCGCCATTGGCGGCCATCGAAGCGCTGGCGACGAGCGCCAATTCCGCGAACAGCGCGAGGGCGATGATGGCGCCAATCGGCAGGTACGAGAGAAAGCCTTGCTTCAGCTCGGCGAAGTCGACGTCGAGCATCATGACGACGAAGAGGAAGAGCACCGCGACGGCGCCGACATACACAACGACCAGCAGCATCGCCAGAAACTCGGCGCCGAGCAGCACGAAGAGGCCTGCCGACGTGAAGAACGTCAGGATCAGGAACAGCACCGAGTGCACAGGGTTGCGCGCGGAGATAACCGCGAACGCGGAGATCACCGCGACCGCAGCCAGCACATAGAAGGCGATTGCCGCCAACATCCGTTACGCTCTCCCAATGTCCTCCCCCGCAAGCGGGGGAGGTGTCGTGAGCGAAGCGAATGACGGAGGGGGCGCGTCTCGCACCACTTTCGCGCTTCCAGCGCCCCCTCAGTCCGCTTCGCGGACAGCTCCCCCGCGCGCGGGGGAGCAAACCAAGTTCAAACCCGCCCTACCGGTAAGGCGCGTCCAGTTCCAAATTCTTCGCGATCTCGCGCTCCCAGCGGTCGCCGTTCGCGAGCAGACGTTCTTTGTCGTAGTAGAGTTCTTCGCGCGTCTCGGTGGCGAACTCGAAGTTCGGGCCTTCGACGATGGCGTCAACCGGGCACGCTTCCTGGCAATAGCCGCAATAGATGCACTTCACCATGTCGATGTCGTAGCGCGTCGTGCGGCGCGAGCCGTCTTCGCGCGGCTCTGCTTCGATGGTGATGGCTTGCGCGGGGCAGATGGCTTCGCAGAGCTTGCAGGCGATGCAGCGCTCTTCGCCATTGGCGTAGCGGCGCAAAGCGTGCTCACCGCGGAAGCGCGGGCTAAGCGGGCCCTTCTCGAACGGATAGTTGATCGTCGCTTTACGCGTGAAGAAATACTTCATGCCGAGCGCGAAGCCGCCCACCATGTCCAGCATCAACGCGCCCTTCGCGGCTTGAAGCAAACGAGACATTAGCTTGCTCCTCTCAGGCAGCGATAAGTGACGACGTTGGACTCGTGATGCGCGGTTTCCGGACGCGCCGGGCTGCCGCAAAGGCGCTGCGCGTCCGCGTCGCTCGTCGAGCTGACTTGAACCGACACCGTCTCAGGCAGCGGCGTCGGCGCTGCGGCCGGCTCGGTGGCGCAAGCGCCTATTGCTAGAGCGAGAATGATGATCATCGCGCGCATCAGCCCCCCGCAACCGTGGTTGTAGCGGCGGGCGCCAGGAACGTGACGTAGTAGCCAATGGCGATAACGGCGACTAGCGAGGTCGGTAGGAAGATCTTCCAGCCCAGACGCATCAGCTGGTCGTAGCGGTAGCGCGGCACTATCGCCTTCACCATCGCGAACATGAAGAAGAGCATCCAGATCTTCACGTAGAAGACGCCCATCGCGATGAACGAGGTCCAGAACGGATCGAGCCCGAGGCTCTCGATCGATCCCCACGGCAAGTGCCAGCCGCCGAGGAAGAGAATGTTGATCATCGCGCACATCAGCACGATGTTCAGATACTCCCCGATCATAAAGAGCAGATACGGCGTCGACGAATACTCAACCTGATAGCCGGCCACGAGTTCGGATTCTGCCTCGGGCAGATCGAATGGCGGGCGGTTGGTTTCCGCGAGCGCTGAGACGAAGAACATCACCAGCATCGCGAACATGACGACGCCGACGAGGATGTTCGCCGGGAACTCAGCGAAGTTGAAGATGCGGAACCCGTTCCACATCCAGATGCCCTGCGCTTGGGCGTCGACGATCGTCGTCAGATTCAGCGAACCGACGAGCAACAACACGGTGATGATGATGAAGCCGATCGAGACCTCGTAACTCACCATCTGCGCCGCAGAGCGCAGGCCGCCGAGGAACGGGTACTTCGAGTTCGAAGCCCAGCCGCCCATGATGATGCCGTAGACACCTAGCGAGCTGATCGCGAACAAGAAGAGAATGCCGACGTTCAGATCGGCGATCACGACATCCGGCGCCCACGGCACGACGGCCCAGCCGACGAAGGCGAGCACGAACGTCAGCAGCGGCGCCAGGATGAACACCGTCTTGTTGGCGCCCGCCGGAATGACGATTTCCTTGAACACGAACTTGAAGAAGTCCGCGAAGCTCTGAAGCAGACCGAACGGACCGACGACGTTTGGCCCCTTCCGCAGCTGCACCGCAGCCCAGATCTTGCGGTCGAACAAGAGCAGGAAGGCGAGCGAGATCAGGAGCAGGATCATGATGGCGAGCACTTGGCCCGTCTTCATCAGCGTCCACTCCCATTCGACCGGGAGATTGATCAGCGGAACGTAGTCGGCGCTCGGGTTCATTCCGCCGCCACCTTCGCAACAGCGCCCGCACGCAGACGCGAGCATTCGGCCATCGTCTTCGAGGCGCGGGCGATCGGGTTGGTGAGGTAGAAATCGGTGATCGCGGTGCGCAGCGGCGCGTTGCTCACGGCGCCGTCACCCCCTATGGCGGCGACGTTGAAGTTCGCCGCATCGGTCGCACCCGGCGCGTAATCGACGTGGCCGAATGTCGGGTGATCGGCGATCATCTTCTGACGGAGCGCACCCAGCGTATCGTACGGCAGCGTCTTGCCAAGCACGGCTGAGAGCGCGCGCAGGATCGCCCAATCTTCCTTCGCGTCGCCCTTCGGGAACGTCGCCCGGCGGCCGTATTGGACGCGGCCCTCGGTGTTCACCCAGGTCGCGTCTTTCTCAGTGTAGGCGGCGGCCGGCAGGATGATGTCAGCGCGGTGTGCGCCAGCATCGCCGTGCGTTCCGATATAGATGACCGTGCCGGCCTTCGGCAGATCGACTTCATCGACGCCGAGCAGCAGCAGCGTATCGAGGCCGCCCGCCAGCATCTCGCGCGCGCTCTTGCCGCCCTCACCCGGCAGGAAGCCGAGATCGAGGCCGCCGACGCGCGAGGCCGCGCTGTGCAGCACATTGAAACCGTTCCAATCGCCGCGCACGACGTTGGCGCCAGCTGCAAGCTGGCCAGCCGCGCGCAAAACGGCAGCGCCATCTTCACGCACCAGCGCGCCAGAACCGACGATGACCATCGGACGCTGTGCGTTCTTCAGCGTGTCGAGGAAAGCGTGGTTGCCGCCGATCGCGTCGCCAAGGTGCGTGTAGCGATACGTGAGATCAGCCGCCTCGCCGATCACGCCAATCTCCGCGCCGCGCAACCAGGCTTTGCGGATGCGTGCGTTCAGCACCGGCGCTTCGAGGCGCGGGTTCGTGCCGATCAGCAGGATCGCATCGGCTTCGTCGATGCCGGCGATGGTCGAGTTGAAGAGATAAGACGAACGCGCGCCGCCGACCGCTGCGCCATCCGCGCGGCAGTCGGTATTCGGCGAGCCGAGCGCGCGGAAAAGATCGAGCGTCGCCTTCATGCTCTCGGCGCAAGCGAGATCACCGGCAATGGCGCCGATCTTCTTCGCATCACCCGAAAGCGCCTTGGCTGTCGCATCGAGCGCCTCGCCCCAGGTCGCTGCGCGGAGCTTGCCGTTTTCACGGATGTACGGGCGATCGAGACGCTGGCGCGAGAGGCCGTCTTCGGCGTAGCGCGTTTTGTCCGAGATCCACTCTTCGTTGACGCCCTCGTTGAGGCGCGGAAGCACGCGGAGCACGGCATCACCGCGCGCATCGACGCGGATGTTCGAGCCGAGCGCGTCCATCACGTCGACGCTCTCGGTCTTCGTGAGCTCCCACGGCCGCGCGTTGAACGCGTATGGCTTCGAGGTAAGCGCGCCAACTGGGCAGAGATCAATGACGTTGGCGGACAGCTCGCTGGTGAGCGACGCTTCCAGATACGTCGTGACTTCCATGTCCTCGCCGCGGCCGGTGGCGCCCAGTTCAGACACGCCCGCAACTTCCGTGGCGAAGCGGACGCAGCGCGTGCACTGGATGCAGCGCGTCATCACCGTCTTCACCAACGGGCCCATGAATTTTTCTTCGACCGCGCGCTTGTTCTCATCGAAGCGCGAACCGCCGCGGCCATAGGCGACGGACTGGTCTTGCAGATCGCACTCACCGCCTTGGTCGCAGATCGGGCAATCCAGCGGGTGATTGATGAGCAGAAACTCCATCACCCCTTTGCGCGCCTTGTCGACAGTGGCGCCGCGGGTGACGAGCTCGTTGAGCAAATTATCGCGCGGCGGCGGCAAGTCTTTCACTTGCTGCGCACAGGACGCGACCGGCTTCGGCCCAGATTTGCCGCCGACTTTCACTTCGATCAGGCACATGCGGCAGTTGCCGGCGATCGAGAGGCGCTCGTGATAACAGAAGCGCGGAATCTCAGCGCCGGCGGCTTCGCACGCCTGCAGCAAGGTAAGTTCCGGAGGGACGTCGACTTCAACGCCGTCGACGAGAATCTTCGTCATGAGTGTCCGCTTTCGCGGCGCCCGAATGACCCATTTATTGCGTCGCCGCAAGTGGGCGAAAGGTCCGCTGCGACAGGCGCTTAGAAGCGATGCCAGGTGCGTGGCGTGAAACAAACACGGCAGCCGGCGCCAACCTCCGGACAAGTTCCGCGGTAGCGACGTAAGCAACTGACATTACTTGTGTTTTGCAGGAACGGCAGGCGCCCGGGGCCGTTGGTCATGCGTGGGCGGGCAATGAAGGAGCTTACCTCATGCCGAACAACCAACAGCAGAACCAAGAACGCGAGCCGCGTCAGGCGCAGCCGGGCCAAGAACGCCGCGACGATGAACGCCGGCAGGGCCAGGACATGGAACGTCCAGACCAAGAGCGGCGCGACCGCAAAGACCAAGACAAGCCGCAATAAGTCACGCGGGACATTGTTGCGACACCAGAACGGGGCGGCGAAAGCCGCTCCGTTTCTTTTCGTCAGGTCAACCGCAGTTTGAAGAAGGCGATGATCTCATCGACCTTCGATCGGGTCAGCGAACCGGCTTCATCGATCAGATGCGTTGTCACGACGCTGTGCGGGTTCTTGCTGAACGTGTCGGGCTTGGCGGCGCTATCGGGCAGCACTTCCCCCTCGAACCTTGAACCAAGAGCGCCGCTCAAAGCTTCGAAACGCGCGGCCTTGCAGTGTTTGTCGCCGGCGAAGCGATAGCCGCGAAGGGTCAAATTCTCCTGCTCCATCCGCGCTTTGACGACGCGCACATCCTCTGGCGACGCGTGGATACCGGCCGGATTGTTCACCGGCACGGACGGTTGGCAAAGAACCGGTGCGAGCACGGCGGGCTCCACCATCATCGAGAGCGCGAAATTGCCGGTGATGCACATGCCGAGCGCGCCCACGCCTTTGCCGCCGGATTCCTTGTGTGCCACCGCCGCCAGCTGCTTTAGCCAATCGACCACGGGACCGTGCTCATCGCCGGAGTTCAGGATCTTGAACTCGCGCGCGATGCACAGAACGCGGAAGATCGAGGCGTTGACGTAGCCTGGGCTGTTTGGCTTGCCGGGCTTGCCGAAGAGCGATGGCAGATAAACCGTGAAGCCTGCGTCGCGCACCCAGCGCGCAAAGCGCGCGACTTCTGGCGTGATGCCAGGGATTTCGTGAATGATGATGACCGCCGGGCCCTGCCCCGCGACATAGACTTTGCGTTTCAGTCCGTCGAACTTGACGAAGCGCGGCGTGAAATCTTCGAGCTTGTCCCAGGTCTCGATTACGCCTTGCGCCATTGGATCACACCTTGGTCAGAGCACCTGCGCCCACCACCGTGATCCACTCGCGCACGCGCCATGAGCTGACAACCCCTCCACTCGTATAGGGATCGGCCTTGGCGAAATCTTCCGCGACTTGCGCGCTCTCGGCTTTGAACAAGAGCAAGCCGAACGGCGGATCATCGCTCGGCACCGCGCCGCCGAGTTGCAGTTCGTCGCGTGCGGCGGAGGCGTTGCAGAGTTCGATGTGCGCGGGGCGCACGGGCCCGCGCTTTTCCATGAAGTCTGGCGCGTAGGTGTAGAGGAGAAGGAAGTGTTTCATCGGACTCATGATCTAAGCGGCGCCAGCAAGCGGCGTCCATCGCGTCGTACTTGAACTAGGCGCGGTCCGAAACTCAGATTGCGGCCACTCGCAACGCGGACCAGCCAATCCAGCGGCATCGCTTCCACCATTGCCTTGGGTCTGGACACATAAAGTTCTGCGAAGAGCAGGCCTTCCGACTCCAATCCTTCAGGGTCCACGGATTTCGCCCGCAACAACTCCGTGACTTGCTTCGCCTCGTCCTCATCATGGAAGCGGCGCTGCACAAAAACAGCGGAGCGCAATTTCTCAGTCACCAATCCTTCCTTCGCCAAGCGCTCAGCGATGGGCTCGTAATCAAACATCCGAAGCACGAAAGACGCCACCCACGGCGTGCGATTGGCTGCGTTCAGCAATGTATCGAATGTCTTCTCGGTTACATATCCGACCGCGCCGGTGGATATAATCAAATCAACGTCCGCAAGTTTTGCCGCGATCTCAGGCGGCGCGCCGTTCTCCAGATCGTGCGCTACAACATCTTCCACCAGGCCGACATTAAGAGCGTAGTCGAGCGCATTCGCCGAAACGTCCGCGGCTATAATTTTCTCGGACTGCGAGCGTGGCCACGACGCGAAGTACGCCCGATCGAATGCCCGCACCTGTTCAGATGTCAGCGCCATCATCTCGCGGCGCGCATAGCGGCGACGAAGCATGTCGATGGTGAGCGGAAATCGAAAGACGGCGGCATTGATGCCGTAAGATGATCCTAGATCAAGTATGGTCGCGCCACGACCGTTTGCAGCGCGGAAACCAGCCGCGAGCTGCCTAAAAATGGGCTTGGCCATGTCAGGGATAGAGTAATCGAGCGACCCTAGGATCGAGAAATAGTCACGCGGATCATATTGCTCGTAAAGATCGTCAAACGACGCCTTCGCGCCGTTGGCGGCATAAGTCATTGCATTCTCCTTGAGCGGGCAAAGCATCGTGATGACGAGAGACTTCGCACGGGGCGGGCGCGCCCAGGCGTTAACGCCCTTGGCCTCCTATGGGTGAATTCTATGAACTTAGGCTGTTGATGGCGTCAGCGCAAATGCTGACTATTCAGCTGCGACGGCAGGCGTAATCACTTGGTGCACGCCCTTCGCTGAACGGTAGCGATCGATGCGTTGCTCGATCTCTGGACGGAAGCAACGGATCAAACCTTGGATCGGCCACGCAGCAGCGTCGCCAAGCGCGCAGATGGTGTGGCCTTCGACTTGGCCGGCGACGTCGAGCAGCAAATCGATCTCGCTGTGATCGGCTTCGCCTTTCGCCATGCGCTCAAGCACGCGCCACATCCAGCCCGTGCCTTCGCGGCACGGCGTGCACTGACCGCAGCTTTCGTGCTTGTAGAAATACGCGATGCGCGCGATGGCGCGGATCATGTCGGTCGACTGATCCATGACGATCACCGCCGCCGTGCCGAGGCCTGAGCGATGCGGCGCAGCTGAAAGCGCGTCGAAATCCATCAGCATGGTCTCGGACTCTTGCGCATTGATCATGCGCACCGATGATCCGCCCGGGATCACCGCTTTCAGATTGCCCCAACCGCCGCGCACGCCGCCGCAATGTTCTTCGATCAGCTGCTTCAGCGGAATGCTCATCGCCTCTTCGACATTGCACGGCTTGTTCACGTGGCCGGAGATGCAGAACACTTTGGTGCCCGCATTGTTGGCGCGGCCGATGCCGGCGAACCACTTGGCGCCACGGCGCAGAATGGTCGGCGCCACCGCGATCGATTCAACATTATTCACGGTCGTCGGGCAGCCATAGAGGCCGACATTCGCCGGGAACGGCGGCTTTAGGCGCGGCTGGCCCTTCTTGCCTTCAAGGCTTTCGATCAGCGCGGTTTCTTCGCCGCAAATGTAAGCGCCGGCGCCGTGGTGGATGTAGACGTCGAAGTCCCAGCCGTGGACGTTGTTCTTGCCGATCAGCTTGGCTTCGTAAGCTTCCTTGACCGCGCGCTCCATTGCTTCGCGCTCAGCGACGTACTCACCGCGCAGATAGATGTAGCAAGCGTGCGCCTGCATCGCGAATGAGGCGAGCAAGCAGCCTTCGATCAGCAGATGCGGATCGTGGCGCATGATGTCGCGATCTTTGCAGGTACCTGGCTCGGACTCGTCGGCGTTGACGACGAGATAGTGCGGGCGATCCTTCACCTCTTTCGGCATGAAGGACCACTTCAAGCCGGTCGGGAAGCCTGCACCGCCGCGGCCGCGCAACCCGGAATCCTTCACTTGCTGAATGATCCAGTCGCGCCCCGCGCTCAGCATGTCGGCCGTGCCGTTCCATGCGCCGCGCTTCTTGGCGCTCTCAAGGTCCGCGCCATGCGTCCCGTAGAGATTGAGAAAGATACGATCCTTATCCGCGAGCATGCGAACCCCAAGTCATAAACAGACGGAGCGCAAACCACATCGCTCCAATGGCCGGCGCTGCAACGTAGCCGCTCATCAGCGGCTGGCGTTCAACAAGCGCCATGTAAAGTGCAAGTCCAAGCAACGCGATCGTCAGCCCGCCATAGAGAAACAGCGCACCATTCTTCGCAACCGAAGGCGGGCCGATCTGGCGTTCAACCGCGAGCTTCTCGCGCTGCGGCATCGGGGGCGGCGTGTCGCTCACGCGTTCTCCGGGAGGCCGGGCAATTTTATCGGGCGCGCAAGTGAGCCGTCATAGAGCGACGGATCAGTCAGCGTTTTCTGCGCGCCTTCCGGCGCCGAGGTTTGGCGATTGAGCGCTGAGCCTGGCTCGATCTTCTCGCCGCGCGCCAGCTTATCCATCAGTGCTTCGAGCGCGTCCGGCGTCAGGTCCTCGTGATAGTAGTCATCAATCGCGACGACCGGCGCGTTCACGCAGGCGCCGACGCACTCGACCTCTTCCCACGAGAATTTGCCGTCAGCACTGACCGCGTGCTTCTCACCGATGCGGCTCTTGCAGACCTTCTTCAGATCTTCGGCGCCACGCAGCATGCACGGCGTCGTGCCGCAGAGCTGGAAGTGGTGTTTGCCGACCGGCGAGAGGTGAAACATCGTGTAGAAGGTGGCGACTTCGAGCACGCGGATCGGCGGCATCTCAAGCAGCTTCGCCATCGCCTGGATCGCAGGCTCGCTCACCCAGCCTTCCTGCTTTTGCACCAGCCACATGATCGGGATGATCGCCGATTGCTTGCGCTCAGGCGGATACTTGGCGATCCACCAGCGCGCTTTCTCCATCGTCTCCGGGGAGAACGTGAAGCTCGCGGGCTGTTCGGCGGCTAGACGGCGGACGCTCATGCTTCTCTCACTTCACGAAATCGACGCGGGCGATGAGCCCGTTTTTGACGGTATAGACGACCAGCGCCTCAAAGAACGGCCCGCTCGGTGAGCGCTCACCCTTCTCGTGGTCGATGACGACGTCGCCGAGGACCATGCGGTTGGCGACTTCGGCGCGATTCTGCGGGAAATCGCCGAACGTCTTGGCGTAACGCGTGCGGATCGCGTCCTTGCCGGCCTGCGTGGCGGCGCCGTTCAAGTCGGCGATGACGCAATCGTCGGCATAGGTCGCGCAGAACGCGTCGAGGTCTTGGGCGTTGTACGCTTCAAGCTGGCGTTGAACCACGTCGACGGCGCTCATGGGCGGCGCTCCAGCCGCTGCATCGCCGCTTCAATGCGGGCGCGGTGCAAGTCTTTCAACATCGGCCCCGTCACCGGGATCGAGCGTAGGATATAAACGACGATCAGACCCGCGCACACGGCGAAGATGACGTCCATGCCCCCTTGAACGCGGCCGAAGAGCGCCAGCAGCACAATTGGGATCGGCAGCATGAACCCTACGGCCTGAACCGTAACCGCCGAGAGATAGCGGCGCGACCCGCCCGGATAGAGCGCGCGGGTCTTCGGGCGCAGGAAATACGACAGCACGACAACGCCGATAATCGCGATGCCCACCAGGACCGCGAGTTGCATCATGTCTTCAGACTGAATGACGCTCATGCGGCAACCCTCCGGCCCTCAATCTCATCGAGCTTCGCCAGCGCATTGTTCGCGTCGTCGCGCGCTTTCAGCAGTGTCGCGCGGCGGAAGGCGCGCAGATAGGTCGAGAGCACTGGTATTTTGAGCAACGCGCCACGGCGGATCGCAATGAGCAGCAACACAGCCGGCAAGAAAGAGAGCGAAGCGGTACCAGCTGACACGCTCGTCTCGTAGCCGCGCATGTCCATCACTTGCGTACGCAGCGGCACAATCACGAAGCCAATGAGCAAGCCGATCGCCAGGCCTTGGATCGCAGCGCCGATGCGCACGCGCGCGGGATGATGCTCGACGTGCTCCGGCTTAAAGGCGAAGAATGCATAGAGCACGAACGCCAGCGCGATCACGAGAGCGACGCTGCCCTCGATCCAAAGCATCAGCGGGATCGGCTCACCGTTCATGTGTCAGCCGCCCATCGCGAGCATTTCGCCCAACGCCTGTCCGGCGCCGGGGAGTGACAAACCGCCGAACGCTCCGGCAGCCAAGACCAGAGCGAAAACCACGATCCAAACGAAAAACGTCACCGCTGATTGGCGGATCGCCAGCGCCGCAAACCCGCGCGCAACTTCGGCGCTCAAGTACGCGCCGCGAAACATCGCAAACGCCGCGAGCCCCGCAGGGATCAGAAACAAGAAGTGACCCGTCGCCAACATCGCACTCAGCGCGAAACTGAGCACGACCGCGAGCAACCAAGCGCCAGCCACCAGGCCGAAGTCCCGGCCATAAGTGCCGGACGCCAAGGATGCGGAGGTCTCGTTCACCGGTCGATCTCACCGAACACGATGTCGAGTGAGCCGAGCACGGCCGAGACGTCAGCCAGCATGTGGCCTTTGCAGAGATAATCCATCGCGTTGAGGTGCGGGAAACCCGGCGCGCGGATCTTCACGCGGTACGGCTTATTGGTGCCGTCAGCGACGAGGTAGACGCCGAGCTCGCCCTTTGGCGCTTCGACTGCCGCGTACGCTTCGCCCGCCGGAACGTGGAAGCCTTCGGTGTAGAGCTTGAAGTGATGGATGAGCGCTTCCATCGAGTTCTTCATCTCGGCGCGGCGCGGCGGTGCGTACTTTGAGTTCTCCGGCAGCACCGGACCCGGCGTTTTGCGCAGCAATTCGCAGCACTGTTTGATGATCTTGGTGGACTCGTACATCTCCTCGACGCGGCAGAGATAACGATCGTAGCAGTCGCCGTTCTTACCGAGCGGGATTTTGAAATCGAGTTCGCTGTAGATTTCGTACGGCTGCGAACGGCGCAGGTCCCAGGCCATGCCCGACCCGCGCACCATCACGCCCGAGAAGCCCCACTTTAGCGCGTCTTCTTGGCTGACCACACCGATATCGACGTTGCGCTGTTTGAAGATGCGGTTGCCGGTGAGCAGGCCTTCGATGTCGCGCACTTTGCCCGGAAACTGATCGGCCCATTCGTCGATATCTTCGATCAGAGCCGGCGTCAGATCCTGGTGCACGCCCCCTGGGCGCACGTAATTGGCGTGCATGCGCGAGCCGGAGGCGCGTTCGTAGAACACCATCAGCTTTTCGCGCTCTTCGAAGCCCCAGAGCGGCGGCGTCAACGCGCCGACGTCCAGCGCCTGCGTCGTGACGTTGAGCAAGTGGTTCAGCACGCGGCCGATTTCAGAATAGAGCACGCGAATGATCGAGGCGCGGCGCGGCACTTCGATGCCGGCGAGCTTCTCAATCGCTAAGCAGAACGCGTGCTCCTGGTTGATCGGCGCGACATAGTCGAGGCGATCGAAATACGGGATCGCTTGGAGATAGGTGCGATACTCGATCAGCTTCTCGGTGCCGCGATGCAGCAAGCCGATATGCGGATCGACGCGTTCGACGATCTCGCCGTCGAGCTCGAGCACAAGACGCAACACGCCGTGCGCGGCCGGGTGCTGCGGGCCAAAATTGATTGTGAACGTGCGCTTTTCTTCCGTCGGCGCGTTGGAGAGATCGTCAGCCATTGGCTTTCTCATCACCCGGCAGGGTCATGCCTTCCCATGGAGAGAGGAAGTCGAAGTTGCGGAACGCTTGCGGCAGCTTCACCGGCTCATAGACGACGCGCTGTTGCTCGGCATCGTAGCGGACCTCGACGTGGCCGCTCATCGGGAAATCCTTGCGCAGCGGAAAACCCTCGAAGCCGTAATCGGTGAGAATGCGGCGCAGATCCGGGTGACCGGTGAAGAGGATGCCGTACATGTCGAACGCCTCGCGCTCGAACCAATCCGCGCACGGATAGATGCTGACGATCGAAGCGACCGGCGTGTTCTCGTCCGTTTGGATCTTGATGCGGATGCGATGGTTCAGATGCATCGACAGCAAATGATAGACGACGTCGAAACGCTTCGCGCGCTGCGGATAATCCGAGCCGCAAATGTCGATCATGGTCGTGAACTTGCAGCGCGGATCGTCACGCAGAAACTTGATCACCGTCGCGATGTCGTCAGCGCGCACTTCAAGCGTCAGTTCACCGACGCTGACGGCGTGACCGGTCACCGCGTTGGTCATCGACGCGCGGATATGCGCGCCCAGATCTTCGAGCGCTTGCGTCATCGAACGATATTCCCTGAGCGGCGAATTTTGCGCTGCAGCTGAAGCACGCCGTACACCAAAGCTTCCGCTGTCGGCGGGCAGCCAGGCACATAGATGTCGACCGGCACGACCCGATCGCAACCGCGCACGACGGCGTAGCTATAATGATAATAGCCGCCGCCATTGGCGCACGAACCCATCGAGATCACGTAACGCGGCTCCGGCATCTGGTCGTAAACCTTGCGCAGCGCGGGGGCCATTTTGTTGGTGAGCGTGCCGGCGACGATCATGACGTCGCTCTGACGCGGTGAGGCGCGCGGTGCGAAGCCAAAGCGCTCGAGATCGTAGCGCGGCATCGAAGCCTGCATCATCTCAACCGCGCAGCACGCAAGGCCGAACGTCATCCACATCAGCGAGCCGGTGCGCGCCCAAGTGATGAGATCGTCAGCAGCCGCGGTGATGAAGCCTTTATCGGCCAGTTGGTTGGAAAGACCCGTGTAGAACGGATCGTCTTCTTTGACGGGGTATCCGCCTTCGACTCCGGCGCGCGCGGCGCTGCCTGCTGGAACGATCGTGTTGCTCATCGGATCATTCCCACTCCAACGCGCCTTTTTTCCATTCGTAGATGAAGCCGACCGTCAGCACGCCGAGGAACGCCATCATCGACCAGAATGCGAACTGTCCGATCTCCGGCGGCATATCGCCGAGCGTCAGCGCCCACGGAAACAGGAACGCGACTTCGAGATCGAAAATGATGAAGAGGATCGAGACGAGATAGAAGCGCACGTCGAACTTCATGCGCGCATCGTCGAACGCGTTGAAACCGCACTCATAGGCGGAGACTTTTTCTTTATCGGCGTTCTTCGGCGCCACCGCCCAAGCGGCAATCAGAAAGCCTGCACCCATCACCGTCGCGATCGCGAAGAAGATGAGAATCGGCGCGTATTCAATGAGGTCGAGGCCCATGCGGTCCACCTAAAGCGCATCGGACCGCGACGCCAGGGTCCAGGCGCCGCAGCCGCGAATTCGGCGCGGACGCTAGTGGGCGTCGCGAACGATGGCAATCCGGCGATGTGGCTGAAATCGGAGCGCGAATGGCGCGAGTGACGGGGCTCGAACCCGCGACCTCCGGCGTGACAGGCCGGCGCTCTAACCAACTGAGCTACACCCGCGTCTCTTACGCGAGAGGCGGGTGGTTAGGCCAACCCGCCGCCCTGGTCAAGCGCGCGAAATGGAGCCTGTAACAGAGAAAGATTAAGGCGCGGCTTGCTCGGCGGCGGCTTGTTCAGCTGGCGCTTCCGGATTGTCCCAGCTCCGCGTCGGCGAATTGAGCCGCAGCAGCGCCTCGATGCGGTCGTTCGGCCGGAACACCTCGGCGCCCGCGCTGTCCTTGACGCCGACGAAGGCCAGACCGGTCGACAAGTCGACCGCAACGATCGCTACACCCTCAGCGCAGCCAGCCTCAGCGCAGCCACGGAACACCAGTGCTTCCGCGCCGCCGCCATCCAGCACTTCGCTTCGGGACGCGGCCATCGCGCGCTGTAGCCGCTCGCGATCGGTACCGCCGAGCCCCAAAGCGTCGGGCGCATAGCGGGCGCCCGCGGCGGCGATGAAAGCCGCATAAGCCTCGCCGGCATGCCCGCGCAGCGCGGGGTCGGCGCCAGAGCTCTCAAGGGCGGGCGCGACCACGGGGGCAGGTTCGGCCGTCGGTGGCCCCAGGTTGAGGCGGTCACAGCCAGCGAGCCCAAGCGTGGCAGCTGCGATCAGTCCGGTGCGGAAAGGAATCCACGGCATGGCAGGGAGTTTACCCCCAGGTTCGCCCGCCGCGAAGGCGCATTCCTCGCATACTGCGCCTCGCCCGAAACGCGAAACCCGTCTTGCACACCGAACCCTGGGCGCCATATCTGGCGCTACCAGGCCGGGCCCCTCTGGCGGTTCTCGCGAACCGTGATGTCGGACTGGAGGATTGCGGGCAGAGGCGTCTCACGCTCCAGCCCCCGTCCCGAGCCCGAGCCCGGACGGCCTCCGACCGCAATTCGCTTTGTTCGACCCTCGAGGGAGAAAGCGAATGGACTTTTTTGCAGATCAGTTTGCTGGTCAGCCGGTTTGGCTGTGGCTGGCGTTTCTATCGATCATCGTCGGCCTGCTCTGGCTTGATCTGGGCGTCGTCAACAAACGCGACGAAGTCATCTCACCAAAGAAGAGCGCGTTGATGTGGGCGGGCTTTGCGTCGCTCGCGATCGCGTTCGGCGCCTACATCTGGTTCTTCTACGATCCCGATCCGCGCTACTACACCACGCCAGAAAATCTGAACCAACAAGCGCTGATCCAATACTACACTGGCTACCTGCTCGAGACGGCGCTGGCATTCGACAACATCTTCGTCATCTCGCTGATCTTCACCTATTTCGCCGTACCGCGTCAGTACCAGCATCGCGTGCTCTTCTGGGGCATTATCGGCGCGATCGTTTTCCGCGCGGCCTTCATCGGCGCGGGCGCTGCGATCGTGAACTCGTTCACATGGGTGCTCTACTTCTTCGCTGCCTTCCTGATTTGGACAGGCTGGCGAATGCTAAGCAGCAAGGGCGGCGGCCATGAGATTAAGCTCGAAGACAACGCGCTGTTGAAGTTCGTGCGCCGCGTTGTGCCGGTGACGGATCGCATCACGAACCACAATTTCTTCGTACGCGAACCGCATCCGCAAACCGGCAAGATGGCGCTGTTCGCAACGCCCCTCTTCCTGGCGCTGATTATGGTCGAAGCAGCGGACATCATCTTCGCCGTCGACTCCGTGCCCGCGATCTTCGCCGTCACGCGCGATCCATTCATCGTCTACACGTCAAACATCTTCGCCATCCTCGGCCTGCGCTCGATGTATTTCATGCTGGCGGCTGCCGTGGAGCGGTTCAGCTATCTCAAGTACGGCCTCTCGCTCGTGCTCGTGCTGATTGGCGGCAAGATCATCTGGAACTTTGGTCTGTCGAAGGAGCTTGGCTGGGCGCCCTATCTGGAGCCGCAATGGTCGCTGATCGCGACATTAGTGCTCCTTGGCGGCGCGATCCTCTACTCGCTCTATCGCACGCGCAATCGCGGCGGCGCGGCGGCGGACTAGCGAGGCGTAAGCCGTCCGTAGCTCGCGCGTGGGAGGCACAGCCCTTCTACGCCGAGGCTACGGCGTGAGCCGGCCGTAGCTGCGCTAGGGTATTCACCAGTCCTCCTTCGCCAAGGCTTCGGAGGACAACCTTCACTCCGCTACGCGCAGCGAAGGCTGGAGGGCATCCTACGCGCGCTTCGCGAACGTAGGATGGTGGGCGGTGAGGGGATCGAACCCCCGACCCTCTCCGTGTAAAGGAGACGCTCTACCGCTGAGCTAACCGCCCTCTTCACCCGACGCTTTGGCGCGGCGGCGCTCGCTGCGCAAGGGCAACTCTTCGCCGCAGCCTCTGCAGAAGCGTGCGTCCGGCTCGTGACGGTCGATTCCGCATTCCGAACACTCGGCAATGCGCCGGTGCGGCGCGAACGCCTTCTGAGCGACGGAGAAGAACAAGCTGATGCCGGTAATCATCAGGATGATCGTAAACATCCGCCCCGACGCGGTGGCGAGCGTGATGTCGCCATAGCCGGTGGTCGTCAGCGACGTCACCACGAAGTACATCGCGTCGACAAAGTTATTCAGACCAGGGTGCGCACCGAGGAAGAACGCCTGCGTGAATCCTGCAGCCATAAAGATGAAAACAAACAGCGTGACGATCGCCTTGCTGAGATCCTCGACATAGGTTTCGTCGAACCGCCCGCGCGCGAGCACGTTCCAAAAGCGCTCGCTGTTGACGAGCGTCCACAAGCGCAAAATGCGCAGGAAGCCCCAATTGTGCAGCACTGCTGGAAACAGCAGCGTCGCCAATACGACGAGGTCAATCCAGGTCGTTGGAAACTTGAGCCAGCGCCGCAGCGTACCGAAGGCAAAAAGCCGCGCGAAAAGGTCGAGCGCCAGAAACACCGCGATTGCGGCATCGACGATCCAGAACCAGCTCTGCTCGGCGATGAATTGGCTGCCGATGAAGAAGCCAATGATCAGGACGTCGAGGAAGAGCAGCACACCCTGGAAACGGATGGAGCTCTGCGCATGCCCGAAATAGAGCCGCCGCACACGCGAGCGCAGTGGATGCTCGCTCACCCTTGGTTGCTCTGCATGCCGGCGAAGAAATCAGCCGCTTTGGGATCCGCGCCGGTGACTTCGCTCGGTACGTCCTCGCAGAACTTCACCCAGCCGATTTTGCTCTCGATGCCGTATTGAATGATGATCGGCGCAGTCTCCGGCTGATCCATCGAACCGATCGTCACATAGAAGCGCGCCGCCGGCATGTCGTAGCTGAACGAAAGCGGCGTGCCGCAATCGCGGCAATAGGCGCGGCTGGCCAAGCTTGAACTCTGAAACACAGCCGGCTCGCCCTTGGTCCAGGCGAACTCGCTCTTCGGCGCGCCCGCCAGTGCTGCAAACACGCCACCCGTGGCGCGCTGGCACATGCGGCAATGGCAGACATGCGAATTCTGCGGCGCGACATAGAGCGCGTAGCGCACCGCGCCGCACTGGCAGCCGCCTGTGGCGACAGGTGTTTTGACTTCACTCATGAGCGCCGCTCTAACCAGCGTCTAAAGCCAGAGCAAGACAATCACAGGTGATTTGATGACAGACGCGCCCGCCCCCAAGGCCAGCCTCGCCGGCGTGCGCGTGCTCGATCTTTCGCGCGTGCTGGCAGGGCCCTGGGCGACACAGATCCTGGGCGATCTCGGCGCTGATGTGATCAAGGTCGAGAAGCCCGGCGCCGGCGATGACACTCGCTCATGGGGCCCGCCATTCACTACGCATCCTGACGGTGGACAAGGCGACGCCGCCTACTATCTTGCCGCCAACCGCAACAAGCGATCCGTCGCGATCGACTTCGCGCATCCTGAAGGCGCCGAGCTCGTGCGCCGCTTGGCGCCGCACTGCCAAGTCCTCGTCGAGAATTTCAAGACTGGCGGATTGAAGAAATACGGGCTCGACTATGAGAGCCTCAAAGCCGCAAACCCCTCACTCGTCTATTGCTCGATCACCGGCTTTGGCCAGGACGGGCCTTACGCTAAACGCGCCGGCTACGATTACATGATCCAAGCCATGGGCGGGCTGATGAGCCTCACGGGCGAACCCGCCGGCGAGCCGATGAAGTCGGCCGTCGCTGTCGCCGATCTTTTCACTGGCATGTACGCCGTCACCGCGATCCTCGCCGCGCTGCGCCATGCCGAGCGCACCGGCGAGGGCCAGCATCTCGATATCTCGCTGCTCGATTGTCAGCTGGCGATGCTGGCCAATCTCGGCATGAATTATCTGCTCTCTGGTGAAGAGCCCAAGCGCCTCGGCAACGCACACGCCTCTATCGCGCCCTATCAAGTGTTCGCCACCGCGGACGGCCATGTCGTGCTCGCTGTCGGCAATGACGGACAGTTTCGGGATTTCTGCGACGCCGCCAGCGTCAAGCTCGCCGACGATCCGCGCTTTGCGACAAATCCCGCGCGCATCGCCAATCGCATTGAACTCACAAGCGCCATCGCGGCAATCATGATTCAGCGCACCACGGCGCACTGGATGAGTGTGCTCGAACAAGCTGGCGTGCCGTGCGGCCCGATCAACACGCTTCCGCAAGTGTTCGCCGATCCGCATGTCGCCGCACGCGGCGCAGTGCAGACGATGACACGCAGCGATGGCGCGGAAGTCAGGGTCACTGCAAATCCGATCCGCATGAGCGCAACCCCGCCCGACCCTCGGATCGCGCCACCCTTGCTAGGCGAGAATACGGAACAAACGCTGCGGGAGCTCCTGGGAACCGAAGAAAGGGAACTCGCACACTTGCGTGACGTCGGCGCCATATAGCGGCGCGTCGCACAATCGCGACGGAACGCAACACCACCGCGCTCGTTGTCAGCGCATCAGACATGCGAATGACAGGAGCACGCACGATGCGTATGGCTTTGACAGGTATGATTTCCGCAGCAGCGATCGCGCTCTCTGCCTGCACAGGCATGACCCAGAGCGAACAAGGCGCGCTGAGCGGCGCAGCGATCGGCGGTGTTGCCGGTGCGGTGCTCGGCGATGACGAAGCCGCGCTCGCTGGCGCTGCAGTTGGGGCCGCCGCCGGTTGGTATCTCGGCTGCCGCCAAGAAGGCCGTTGTGGCAATGTCGACAACCGTCGCGAACGCTACGACCAGCGCACTGGCCGCTACTACTTCTACGACCAGCAATCGGGCCGCTATTTCTACGAGAACGGCGAACCCTATCGCGGCTAACCAGGCGCGAGCTTGAAAACAGAAACGCCGCGTCTCCCTCGGAGGCGCGGCGTTACTGTTTGTGGCGTCAGCCATCCGTAGCTGCGCCAAGGGTTTTCCGTCCTGCACGAGATTCTTCAGGCGTAAGCCATCCGAAGCTCGCGAACGGAATTCACCAGCCCTCCTACGCCAAGGCTACGGAGGGCATCCTTCTCTCGCTATCGCGAGCGAAGGATGGTCGGGGCGGAGGGATTCGAACTCTCGACCCTTAGCTCCCAAAGCTAATGCTCTACCAGGCTGAGCTACACCCCGACTTGAGGCGGTCTGTTGCCACGCGCCGCCGCTCACTGCAACGCGTTAACTGGGGAAGATGCGGTGATGAACACGATCCCCAGGCGCAATGCCCAGCTCACGAGCCCGTCCGCCCCGGATTTCGAGCACGCCACGAGTCATTCCCGTCGCCGGGACTGACGCCTCAGAGAACGGCGTTGTCCGCTCGGCGATGTTGAGGATGCGGCCGTCGACGCCGATGAAGATGATGTCGAGCGAAGACGGCGTGTTGCGCATCCAGAAGCTCGCCATTTCCGGCTCTTGGAAGTGGAACAGCATGCCCCGGTCATCGGGCAGCGGATCGCGGTACATGAGGCCGTGATTGCGCTCGTTTTCGTCGTCGGCGATCTCGACATTGAAGCGCACTTCGCCATTGGCGGTGTCGATGGTCAGAGCCTCGGTTGGCGCATTGGGGCCAACGCTTTCGCCGCTTGGGCCGGGCGTGACCGCCTGCTCGGCGCAGGCGACGGCGGTAACGAGCAGCAGCGCGCAAGCGGCGCTCCGGAGAACTTTGAAAACAGACATAGAGCCAATCCCTCTTCCGGAGCGGTATCTAGCACGCTCGCGGAGGCGGGAAAGTGGCAGGCCCTAGGGGAGTCGAACCCCTCTTTCCTGGTTGAAAACCAGGCGTCCTAACCGATAGACGAAGGGCCCACGGACCACGCTGGAACGCGGGGAGGCCGCGATATAGAGGCGCCCGGCGGGGCTGGCAAGCGGGGGTTTTCATGCTCGGCATCCTCGGACTCTTTACCGGCTGGGCCCTGCTCATGCCGCTGGTCGTGCTCCTGCTCACCCTGGCGGGCATACGGATGGAGTGGATGCTGCCGTTCCTCCAGATTGCCTCCTCCGCGCCCATGCTTGGCTTCTGCACCGTCGGCGGAATTGGGCTCATCGCCTGGTCGGTCGGCAACCTCGCCAAGCCCAAAGACGACGATCTGACGCCGCGCCGCTAACGCCCGTAGGTCGATTGCGCCGCGGCCGACTTATCCCCGGCTTCGCTCAGCGCCCATTCGAGATCGGCGAGATAAGTCTCGCTCACTTCAAGATGTACCGGCGACAGCATCAGGTGGAGCGCCTTCGGCTCAAGGTTCACAGCCGTGATCCATCCGCGCTGGTGGAGCTTGCCCAAAAGCGCAAACACATCCGCCTTTGGGTGACTGAACGAGAGCAGCCCGAGTTGCGGCGCCCCCAGCACCTCGAAGCCCAGCCGCTTCACACCCGCTTCGATCCTCTCGCGCGCCTCGACCACCATCGACTGCTTCTTGCGATAGCCCTCGACGCCGAGAAACTGGATCACCGCCCAAGCCGCCGCGATGGCGCCACCGGGCCGCGTGCCCGCGAGCGTCGGTGTGATCATCCGCCCCATCGGCCAAGGGCCAGCGTCGAACGGCATGAATTCCTTAAGCGCCTCGCTGCGGAAGAACACCGTCGATGCGCCCTTCGAGGCGTAGCCGTACTTGTGCAGATCGGCCGACATGGATGAGACGCCCGTTACGCTGAAATCGAACGGCGGCAGATCTGCGCCATTCATGCGCACGAATGGCGCGAGATAGCCGCCAACACAAGCATCGACGTGAAGCCACAAATTCCTTCGCTGAGCGATTTCGCCCAACGCTACGATCGGATCGATCAAGCCAAACGGAAAACACGGCGCTGACCCCACGATCATGATCGTGTTGTCGTCGGACGCGGCTTCGATCCCGGCGGCATCGGCGAGATAATCTTTCAACGGCGTGCGACGAACTTCGATGTCCATCACCATGCCGGCTTTGTGAAACGCCGGATGCGCAGAGTACGGCGTCACGATGTTGAACGGACCAGCCTTGCCCTTCGAACGCGCATAATCGCGCGCCGCTTTCAACGCCATGAAGATGGAGTCCGTGCCACCGCTCGTCATCGCGCCCGCCGCAGCCTGCGGTGCGTTCAGGATGCGCAAGCCAAACGCGACAACCTCGCGCTCCATACGCGCGAGCGAGGGAAAAGCCGCCGGACCCAAGCCATTCTCTTCCGAGAACATGGCGTAAGCGGCCTTCTTCACCTGCGCGACGTCCTCACCGGCATTGAAGACGTACACCGCTGTCTTGCCGTCGCGCCACTTCACGTCGCCCGCGCCGAGTTCGCGCATGCGCGCTTCGAGTTCCGGCCAGGCTGTTCCGTGTTCAGGGAAGTTTGTGCTCATACGCGCAACCAAGCACGCGCCTTCGCGCTGTCAACCCGCCAGCGCCAGATCCACGATCTCGACTTCGACCTTCACGGTCCCGTTCCACTCATTCCGCTTTATGCGCACTGCAGCATGAAAAACTTGGTCACGCTTCATCAGCGCCTCGCCCAACGGCGATTTCATCGCGCGGAAAGCGATGCCGCTGATCCGTGCACCGCGTGCATCTTCGAGCGTGAAGCGGACGTGCTCATCTTTAACCAGCTTGGCGAACGAGACGCGCACGTCCGGTAGAGCGAACACGGGCTCTGGATGCCCCTGCCCATACGGGCCGATGCGATCGAGCGCATCAATCAAGCTCAAATCCATCGCACCAACCGCGCCCGCCGCATCGACGGTGAGCGCGCGCGCTTCGCCGGCGGCTGCGGCCATTTCCGGTTCGAGTTTCTCGGAGAGAAAATCCTTCAACGCCTCGACGCGATTCCACTCCACGGTGAGTCCCGCCGCCGCCGCGTGACCGCCGCCATTGATGAGCAGACCCGCTTCCTTCGCCGCAGCCACCGCCGCGCCAAGGTTCACGCCAGGCGTCGAGCGTCCTGAGCCCTTCGCTGGTTCGTGTTCGGTGACGCCGCCGAGCACGATCGTTGGCTTCATCAGCCGATCTTTGAGACGCCCAGCCGCAATGCCGATGACACCGGGATGCCAGCGATGCGAGCCGACGATTACGACAGCGCGCTTCTCGGCTTCTTCAAGCGCTGCGCTCTCCGCCTCCGCCAACATCTCCGCTTCGCGCGCGCGGCGCTCTTGGTTCAACGCTTCCAGCGTGGACGCAAGTTCGCGCGCCTCGTCTTCGTCCTCAGTAGAGAGCAACCGCGTCGCGAGCGACGCATCGCCGACACGTCCGCCTGCATTGATGCGCGGGCCGAGGATGAAGCCGAAATCGTAAACCGTGGCGCTGCCCTTGCGGCCTGCGTTCTCGGCGAGCGCGACCATGCCGATATTCTTGCCATTGCGCAGAACCTTGAGGCCCTGTGTGACGATAGCGCGATTGAAGCCGGTTAGCGGCGCGACATCGCAGACCGTGCCGATTGCCGCCAGATCGAGCATCTGCATCAAGTCCGGCAGATTGTTCGAGCCAATCGAACCACGCCGCCGCGCTTCACGGTTTACCGCCGCCATCGTCACCAACACGACGCCGGCGGCCGTGAGATGTCCCTGCCCCGAGCGATCATCCTGCCGATTCGGGTTCACCACCGCGCGCGCCTTCGGCGGCGGCCCGCTCATCAAGTGGTGATCGAGCACGACGACATCGACGCCGAGATCGGCAGCAGCGTTCAATGGCCCTTCCGCCGCCGCGCCGCAATCGACGGTGATGACGAGTTCGACACCCGCTTCCTTCAGCCGCTCGAACGCGACCACGCTCGGGCCGTAGCCCTCCTTCATTCGGTCGGGGACGTAGATCATCAACTCGCGGCCGCGTGCACGGAAGTAGCGGACGAGTTGCGCGCCGGATGAGCCGCCATCGACGTCATAGTCTGCAAGCACTGCGCATTTGCGTCCGCTCACGATCGCGTCTTCGATCACACGCGCGGCCTCATCCATATCCGTAAAAGTCGACGGATCGGGAAAGTGCGTCTTCAGCGTCGGATTGAGAAACGCTTCGCCATCTTCAAGCGCAACGCCGCGCCCTGCCATCAGACGCGCTGCGATTTCAGGCAGCGAGAAGCGGCGGCGGAACGCTTCGGTGAGCGCGAGGTCAGCCTCGCGCGTGCGCCAGCGCCGCCCGGTGAGCGAGCGCTCGACGCCGAGGAAGGCAGCTCCCGTTTCCAGTTTACGCGCCGCGCTCATTGCGCAGTCGTAGCGTGATTCGCCGGTTAGACCGGCTGCTTAACACGCAGTTCACTCACCGTACGCGTGAACGAATTCAGCACGAGCGTGTGCGTATGCGCGATACCATTCACGACACGCACGCCATCCAGCAGCGAGCCTTGCGTCACGCCCGTCGCCAGGAACAGCGCGTCATCGGAGACGAGTTCGTTCAGCGTGTAACGGCGCTTGAAATCGGTGACGCCCGTGCGCTCAGCGCGCGCGCGTTCGTCATCGTTGCGGAAAACCAGACGGCCCTGGAACTGACCGCCAACGCACTTCAGCGCTGCCGCAGCGAGCACGCCTTCCGGTGCGCCACCTTGGCCGACATACATGTCGATGCCGGTTTCCGGCTTGGTGCAATTGATGACGCCGGCAACGTCGCCGTCCGTGATCAAGTGAACGCGGCAGCCGACTTTGCGAAGCGCGCTGATGATCTCAGCGTGACGCGGGCGATCGAGCACGCAGACGCCGATGTCTTCGACGCGGCAGCCCTTTGCTTTGGCGAGCGCCTTGGCGTTCTCGTCCGCCGGTTTGTCCATATCGATGATGCCCTCATCGAAGCCTGGGCCGCAGGCGAGCTTATCCATGTAGGTGTCCGGCGCATGCAGCAGGCCGCCGCGCGGCGCGAACGCGATCACGGCGCACGCATTAGCCATAGCCTTTGCGGTCAGCGTCGTGCCTTCAAGCGGATCGAGCGCGATATCGAGTTCCGCGCCTTTGCCGGTGCCGACTTCTTCGCCGATATAGAGCATCGGCGCCTCGTCGCGTTCGCCTTCGCCGATCACGATGCGCCCCTTCATCGGCATTTGATTGAGCATTGTGCGCATGGCGTCGACGGCGGCCTGGTCGGCGGCTTTCTCGTCGCCACGGCCGGCCAGCTTCGCGGCCGCGATCGCCGCTGCGATCGGCACGCGCGCTGCCGAAAAGGCGAGATCGTCGGTCATGTTATGCATGGTCTGCTCCGGAATTCGCGAACGCTTTGGGAGGGCGCCCGCGCCCCGTCAAGCGAGAACTAGGATAAAGCTTACTCTGCGTCAGTTGGCGCAGCGTTTGAGGAGAGGAAGCGCTTCAGGTTGCGCGCCGCTTGGCGGATGCGCTGCTCGTTTTCTACGAGCGCGATGCGGACGAACCCGTCCCCGTATTCGCCAAAGCCCGCCCCTGGCGCGACCGCGATCTCGGCGCCTTCCATGAGCCGCTTGGCGAACTCCACAGAGCCCAGATGGGCAAACTTCTCAGGCAAGGGCGCCCAGATGAACATCGACGCGCTCGGCTTCGGCAACGTCCAGCCGGCCTTTGCGAAGCTATCGAGCAGCACGTCGCGCCGCGCTTTGTAGGTGTTGCGCATCTCTTCGACGCAATCCTGCGGACCGTTCAGCGCGGCAGCCGCGGCCACCTGAACTGGCGTGTAGGCGCCATAGTCGAGATACGATTTCACGCGCGCGAGCGCCGCAATCAGCCGCTCGTTGCCGAGCGCGAAGCCGACGCGGAAGCCGGCCATCGAATAGGTCTTCGAAAGCGTGTTCACTTCAACCGCGACATCCGTCGCGCCATTGACCTGCAACACAGATGGCGGCGGATCGCCTTCGAAGTAGATCTCCGAATACGCCATGTCGGAGAGCAGAAACATCTCGTGCTTCTTCGCCATCGCGACGGCGTCTTTATAGAAATCGAGATCAGCTGTTTGTGCGGTCGGATTGGCCGGATAGCACACCACCATCGCAATCGGCGGCGGCACGGAGTGGCGCACGGCACGATCAATGCCGCGCAGATATTGCTCCGGCGCATGCGCTTCAATCGAACGAATAACGCCGCCCGCCATGATGAAACCAAAGGCGTGGATTGGATACGATGGATTGGGCGAGATGATCACATCACCCGGCGCCGTGATCGCTTGCGCGAGGTTTGCGAAGCCCTCTTTCGAGCCAAGCGTCGAGACGATCTGCGTGTCTGGATTGAGCTTCACGCCGAAGCGGCGGTCGTAATAACCCGCCATCGCTTTGCGCAGGCCGGGAATGCCGCGCGATGCTGAGTAGCGATTGGTGCGCGGCTTCGCCGCCGTTTCGCAGAGCTTGTCGACGATGTGCTGCGGAACCGGCAGATCCGGATTGCCCATGCCGAAGTCGATGATGTCGACACCCTTGGCGCGCAGACGCGCTTTGAGCTTGTTCACCTCCTCGAAAACGTACGGAGGCAGACGGCGGATTTTGTGAAAGTCGGCGGAACTCATGACGCCTGTGCGTGCGCCTTAATAGGGTTCGTGCGAAGCGCGCGTTTCTTCGAGGTCCTCACGCGCCTCTTCGAGAAACTCAGTCGGGTTCTCAGTGTTGGTCGCCGGTTGTGAGCGCGGGTTCGATTGCATCGCTTGGCCGGCGGCGACGGTGTCCGCCTCAACGCGCGACCAGTGTGCTGCATTGGTGTTTGCGGTGGTGCCGCGCGGCACGTCACGAAGGCTCGGGTAGGAAGCGTCCTGCTCGACGCTTCGCGCTTCGAACCATTCCGGCACCTCGCTGTTCGCGGTGATGCATCCGGTCAAACCGGTGGTGGCGAAGAGCGCCGCGATGGCCATTGTTCCGCGCATGGCACGTTTGTCCCTAGAGGCCCCGAAAAGGAGTCGAAAAATCACCCTCTAAACGCTCCTACCCCAGACCCAGGCTTTGCGCCACCGTGCGAAGCGGCTCTACACTATCCCCAATAGGGAGAAGGACATGACCGAAGCTGACGGCGGAACGCCGCGCCCGGAGGAGGCCCCCCAAGAGGGCGCCCCAAAGACGGCCGCTAAGCGCGCCCGCCGCCGCGCTGCCAAGCCAAAAGCGGAGCCCGCGCCAGAACCGGCGCCCGCCCCCGCACAGGCTGCCGCCCCGCCGCCAAAGCCGCCCCAGCCCGAGCCGCCACGTCCGCTCAACGAGCTGATGATGGAGCAGACCGCCGAAAGCCTCTCAGCCCTCTCCGCCAATCTCACCCAGGCTATGACGCGCGCGAACCAAGTCTTCTCCACCGCCTTCATCGACCAAACCAAAGACGCGGCTAACTTCAAGCCCGACCCACTCGGCATGCAGGTGGCGCTGAACGATGTGTGGTCGCATCTTGCCACCCAGCCCGAAACGCTACGCGACGCACATGCGAAGCTTTGGGAGCGCTACGCCGATATCTGGCAGCGCCACACCGCCTACATGCTCACCGGCCAAAAGCCCGATGAAGGCCCTGTGCGCGACAAGCGCTTCCGCGATCCCGAATGGCGCTCCAATCCCGGCTTCTCGATGCTGCGCGAATCCTATCTCGCGACATCGGAGTTCATCACCGATCTCATCGACAAAGCCGAAGGCGTCGATGACGCAACCAAGCGCAAAGCGACATTCTTCATCAAGCAAGCCGTCGATGCCGCCTCGCCATCAAACTTCCTCATGACCAACCCCGCCGCGCTGCGCGCGCTCTTCCAGACTGGCGGCGAGAGCTTGCTTAAGGGCGTGGAGAATCTCGCGAAGGATTTGCAGCGTGGCGAGGGCATGCTCGCCATCTCACAAACCGATCTCGACGCCTACAAAGTCGGCATCAATGTCGCGACGACGCCAGGCAAAGTGGTCTTCCGCAATCGCGTGTTTGAACTCATCCAATACGCACCGACGACCGAAAAGGTGCACGAGGTCCCGCTGCTGATCTTTCCGCCCTGGATCAACAAATTCTACATCCTCGATCTTCAGCCGAAGAATTCGATGATCAAGTGGCTCACCGATCAGGGCCACACAGTTTTCCTCGTCTCCTGGGTCAATCCGGACGAGGACATGGGCGACGTCACGTTCGAGGATTACGCGCGCGAAGGCATCTATGCCGCCGTCGATGCGGTTGAGAAAGCCGCCGGCGTCGATCGCATGAACACGGTCGGCTATTGCGTCGGTGGCACGCTGCTGGCGGCGACGTTGGCGCACATGGCCAAGAAAGGCGACGAGCGCATCCAGAGCGCCACCTTCTTCGCCAGCCAATCCGATTTCAAATATGCCGGCGACCTGCTCGTCTTCTCCGACGACACCGGCATCAAGTTTCTCGAAGACAAGATGGATCAGGCCGGCGGCGTGCTCGACGCGCAAGTCATGGCCGATACGTTCAACTCGCTGCGCTCGAACGATCTCATCTGGAACTACGTCGTCGACAATTACTATATCGGTAAACAGCCGCCGCCGTTCGATCTGCTCTACTGGAACGCCGATCAAACGCGCATGCCGAAGCAGCTCCACCTCTTCTATCTGCGTAAGTTCTATCGCGACAACGCGCTGACCGAAGGCAAGCTCACCATGCTGGGCGAGAAGCTTTCGCTAAAGGACGTGAAAATCCCGATCTTCATGCAAAGCTCGAAAGAAGATCACATCGCGCCGGCGCAAAGCGTCTATCGCAGCGCGCAAGCGTTCGGCGGGCCTGTTGAGTACCTGATGGCAGGCTCAGGGCACATCGCCGGCGTGATCAATCACCCAAGCGCCAACAAGTATCAGTATTGGACCAACAAGAACCTCGCTGGCGCGATCGAAGATTGGCAGGCGTTCGCCATCGAGCATCCAGGCTCGTGGTGGCCCTATTGGGATCAGTGGCTCGCGAAAATCTCTGGGCCCGACGTTGATGCGCGCGTCCCAGGCGAGGGCGACCTTCCCGCGCTTGCAGATGCGCCCGGCGAGTACGTAAAAGTTAGGTCCCGTGACTAAGCAGCCCGCCGCACCGAACCGCCCGCTCGCCTACGGCGAACAGCTCGTCAACCGCGACGCGAACTCGAACCGCAACGCGCGCTTTGCGTTGTGGTCGTTGGCGGGACGGCAGATTTTGCTCTGCGCTGTGAGCGATCCGAGCACGCCGCACGCGCGCGCGGCGATCGCGGCGCTGGATGTCCCGCAGACCGCCGAGACAACGCGCGTGACCGGCGTGTTCACAGGCGCGGCGCTCGAGCAACATCCTCATCTGGCGGCCTTTGCCGAACGCAAGCTGGTCTTCTCGGACGCCGAGGCGCTGAAAGCCGCACGCCTGCTCGGCCCCGACGGCGAAGATCGCTGGGTGCTGCTCGATCCGACTTTGCGCGCGACGCGCTTCTTCCCGATCGAGCAAGCGCAAGAGGCGATCGCCGCCTACAATGCCGCGCCGGAGCCGGACGATCATGCCGGCGTCCCGCTGCACGCGCCTGTGCTCATCGTGCCGCGCGTGTTCGAGCCGGAATTCTGCAAAGTCCTCATCGACTACTACAATAAACGCGGCGGCGAGGCGTCAGGCATCACCGTGCAGAATGCAGACGGCATCGCCTCTGTGCAGCTTAATCCGTCGTTCAAGAAGCGCTCGGACTGCATCATCGACGAAGAAGACATGCGCAAAGCGATCATGCAGCGATTCTTCTGGCGCCTAACGCCGGAGATCGAGAAGGCCTTCATGTGGCGACCGACGCGCATGGAGCGCTATCTCGTCGCTTGCTATGACACGGCCGAGGGCGGCTACTTCAAACCGCACCGTGACAACACCACCAACGCCACGCGTCACCGCCGCTTTGCTTGCACGCTCAATCTGAACGCAGAAGACTATGACGGCGGCGATCTGCGCTTCCCGGAATTCGGCCAGCGCACCTATCGTGCGCCAACCGGCGGCGCGGTCATCTTCTCCTGCGCACTGATGCACGAAGCGACGCCCATGACGCGCGGCCAGCGTTACGCGTTCTTGCCGTTCCTCTACGACGAAGCCGCCGCGAAGATCCGCGCCGAGAACAACCAGTTCGTCGATAACGAGACGATCAAGCCGTACGCTGGGGCTTAAAGCCCAGCGCGCTCTTCCAAGCCAAGCGCCAAGTTCAAGTTCTGCACTGCAGCCCCGCTCGCGCCTTTGCCGAGATTGTCGAGCTGTGCGACCAAGCGCGCTTCCCCATCGTGGCCAAAGACGAAGAGCTTCATCCGGTTCGTACCGTTGAGCCCTTCCGGATCGAGCGTTTTCAAAGCAGCGGCGTCAGCAAGCGACGCCACCTCCACGAAAGGTTCGCCGGCATAGTGAGCGGCGATCGCACCGTGCACGTCGGCGAGCTTGGGCGGATTTGGCAGCGCCATCAGAGCCAGCGGGACCTCTACGATCATGCCTTTGTAGTAGCGCCCTACGCTCGGTGCGAAGATCGGCGGACGAGAGAGCCCGGCCTGCGTCTGCATCTCCGGCACATGCTTGTGCTTCTGCGCCATCGCGTAGATGCGATAAGGCGCGCGCGTGTAACCGGGGGCGCTTTCGTCCTCAAACTCCGCGATCATCGCCTTGCCGCCGCCCGAATAGCCACTGACCGCGTTGCAGAAAAACTGCCATGCGCGTGGCACAAGGCCCGCTTCGATAAGCGGCCGCACCAGACCAATAAAGCCCGTTGGATAGCAGCCAGGATTGGAAATGCGCTTGGATGCGGCGATCTTCGCGCGCTGCTCTTTCGCCATCTCGGCAAAGCCATAGGCCCAGCCATCGGCAACCCGGTAGGCGGTCGACGCGTCGATGACCTTCACCGCATCGTTCTCAATCAACGACACCGCCTCGCGCGCGGCGTCATCCGGCAGGCAGAGGATCACCGCTTCGACGCTGTTCAGCAGCCGCTTGCGCTCGTCCGCATCCTTGCGCTTGGCGGGATCGATGGAGACGAGTTCGAGATCGCGCCGGCCTTCAAGCCGCTCGCGGATTTGCAAACCGGTCGTGCCGGCTTCGCCGTCGATGAAAACGCGCTGCGCCATAGTTTAGGTGTCCGTCGTGAAGTCAGGGTCAGAAGATAGGCGTTCGACGCCCCGGCGCCATCAGCAGATGGCTTGGATGACCAGATACGAGCATCCCAGCACATCGAAGCGCGGCGCCAATTCGAGCACGCTTCGTCGGATCATGTCAGCGCGAGGGCTGGTCGCGTCGCGCCGGGCCATCTTGGCGCGGTGGCGCATCGTATTGGTGAGCGAGCGCAGCCATTGCTGGAAGCCGTTGCGGCGGCGTTGCTGCTTCGGCGCGGCATTCTCCGCGGCCCAGAGCGCCGTGTAGTCAGATTGCTGAACTGGATTCGTCGCCAGCGGCGTCGCCGCACCAGTCTTACGCGTCATCACGAGCAAATAAAGTTCGTCACGGCTCGTAATGTTGACCCGCGATTTCAACGTGTGCGGCGCCTTTACCTCGTACCAGACATCCTGCGAACCCATCGGCGCGGCGAACACGCGCGTGCCCGTGAAGCCGCGCTCTTCGGAATAGACTTGGAAGAAGAGCTCCGGAGAGAATTGATAAAAGCCATGCCCAGAGCAATTATTGCTGGGCAGCATGTGCATGATCGTGCCGCCGGGCGCGCAGAGAGCCGCGACATTGTCGAGCGCCACCGGCACGTTGAACACATGCTCGAGCGTGCCAAGGTCGAGGATCACCGAGTACGGATCGTGCGCGCCGATTGGCGTGTTCATGTCATGGACGATGCTGGCGTTCTCGTAGCCGGAAGCATCGAGCGAGTGCACGGTCTTCGCATCGAAGGCTGAGCGCAGCACTGACTCGCAATAGCCATCGCTCACATCGGCGGCGATGCGTTCGGCGATGTCGTCACGCCCGCGCTGGCGGAAAAACGCTTCGAGCTCGCCCATGCCGATGGTGAGTTGTTGGCGCCCAATGGTGATGACGCGAGAGAAGTCGGCGCCGCTCGCGCGCGCCAACGCCATCAGCCCGAGTCCGGACGCGTTCAAGCCCATAGCCCCTCCCAAAAGCTGCGCAGCCGACGGTTGGCTCACTCTCTTGCACGTCTGAGAATGGCCGACTAGCGCGTCCGCGAAAGCAATGTGTTTGTGCAGCGCAAAAGAAAACGGGCGCTTCGTTGCCGAAGCGCCCGTCGAAACCAAAACCCAGAAGCGGTTTAGCGCTTCGAGAACTGGAAGCTGCGGCGGGCTTTCGCCTTACCGTACTTCTTACGCTCAACCACGCGGCTGTCGCGCGTCATGAAGCCGGCGTGCTTCAGCGCCGGGCGCAGAGCAGGCTCATAATCGGAGAGCGCCTTCGAGATGCCGTGACGCACAGCGCCGGCTTGGCCCGAGAGACCCGAACCGGAGACGGTGACGTACACGTCGAACTCGCCTTCGCGCTCAGTGACCTTGAACGGCTGGTTGATCATCATGCGCAGAACCGGGCGCGCGAAATATGCGTCGCTGGTCTTGCCGTTGATGGTGATGTTGCCCTTGCCGGGCTTCACCCAAACGCGGGCCACAGCATTCTTGCGCTTGCCCGTCGCGTAGGCGCGGCCGAATTGATCGACCTTGCGCTCGCGCACGATGGCGATGTGCTCGGTGCCTTGGCCTTTCGGCACGCCGGCGATTTGGCCGAGAGACTCAAAGCCTTGCTGAATGTCGCTCATGGCTTAGCCGATCCTCGAGTTTTTGCGGTTCTTCGACTTGTAGTCGATCGTGACGGGGTTCTGCGCGGCGTGCGGATGCTCCGCGCCGGCATAAACGCGAAGCTTCGCCAGCTGCTTGCGCGCCAGCGGGCTTTCCTTCGGCATCATGCGCTCGACGGCCTTTTCCAGAACACGTTCCGGATGCTTGCCTTCCAGCACTTTGCCGGCGACGCGCTCTTTGATGCCGCCCGGGTGGCCGGTGTGACGGTAGTAGATCTTGTCCGTCATCTTCTTGCCGGTCAGCGCCACCTTCTCAGCGTTGATGACGACAACATGGTCGCCGGTATCAACGTGCGGGGTGAAATCGGCGCGATGCTTGCCGCGAAGGCGCAAGGCGATAAACGAAGCGAGACGGCCGACGACCACGCCTTCGGCGTCAACAACGATCCAGCCGTTGGTGATTTCCGAAGCCTTGGCCGAGCGCGTCGATTGGGTGCGCATGACTGGTTCCTGACAAAAACGAAGGCGCGCGTTTATTGCAGCGCCGAATTGCCGTCAATGGGGTCTGTTTTACACAATAAATACAGAGTCTTACAGTTGCGGTATTATCTTACGCACGCGCCGTTACCGCCATGCCAGCCGGGTGCTCACCACCGCCGCCACCCAGAGCGCCACTGCGCCCGCTTGGTGCATCAGGCTCAAGGACAGCGGCGAGGCCGCCAAAACCGTCAGCACGCCCAGCAGAACCTGCACGAGCGCGGCCGCCCCGACTGTCGCTCCAGCCACCCGCGCGACGCCCTCCCCGCGCGCCAACGCGAAACCGCCAATCGCCAAAGCGATCAGCGCGACGACATAGCCGAAGCTGCGGTGCACGAGATGCTGCGTCGCGTGGTCTTCGGTGAAGTTATGCCAGAGCGGCTCAAGCCCAAACGCGCTCGACGGAATCCACTCGCCACCAATCTGCGGCCAATCAGCATAAGCCGCGCCGCCGTCCGCGCCGGCCATCAACGCGCCGAATATCGCTTGCGCGAACACACACACGAGCAGCATCGCTGCGACCCAGCGCGACACGCCCAACTTCGATCCCTCGCGCGGCGCACCAAACGCGCCGATCGCCACCCATAGGGAGAGCGCCAGAATGATCAGCGCCATACCTAAGTGAATGGCGAGCCTTAGCGGCGAAACATCGAGCCGATCGAACAGGCCGCTCGTCACCATCCACCAGCCGATAGCGCCTTGCGAAGCGCCCAGCAGGAAGAGCACGCCGGTGACGCGGAAGCGTCCGCGCAAGCGCCCAGTGAAGAGAAAGAACAAAGCCGGCAGCGCGAACACCAGCCCAAGCATCTTGCCGAGGAAACGGTGGCCCCACTCCCACCAATAGATGCGCTGGAACTCAGCGAGGCTCATGCCGAAATTCTGTGTCTGGTACTCCATTGTTGTCTGGTAGAGGCGGAACTCTTCGGTCCAACGCTCGGCCGTCAGCGGCGGCGTCAGGCCCTTTTCGAGATTCCACTCGGTGATCGAAAGCCCGCTATCGGTCAGCCGCGTGGCGCCACCGACCAGGATCATGGCCACGACAAAGACGGCGACGACGAGCAGCCAAACGCCCACCCATCGCTCGCGTGGCGGCCAAATGTCGTCAGCGCTCATGCTTGCTCGTCCCTTCGACCTCCCCATAGAACCGGGCAAGGCTGGCGAAAACGCGGCGCGCCGCCGCGTGCCAGCACAGCGCCTTTGGGAAAAGTCATGAAAACGCAGACACGCAAGGCGATCGGCTGTTTCGCGCTTCTGGCTTATCTCGGCATTTATGCCGTGTTGGCTGCCGGCCTCGGCGTGTGGCTCGCCAGCGTGCTGCCGAACTGGGCTCAGCTCATCTATTACGCGATCGCAGGCATCGTCTGGATCTTCCCGCTGAAGCCGCTCTTCACCTGGATGAACCGGCAAACATGAAAACCGCCCCGGAGCGGACCCCGGGGCGGCGCTTCATCGAAGCGGCTTCACGTTATTGGCTGAGCAGGATGCTCAGGATCACGCCGGTCGCGATACCGACCAGAAGGACTTCGCCGCGATCGTCGCGGACGTAGTGGTAGCCGCGCGGCGGCTGACGCAGACGCTCACGGCGCCAATCGACTTCGCGATACTGCGAACGATGGTACTGCGAGAGACGGTCGCCACGGCGCCAGTTCTGCCACGCCGGGCGATAGTCGCGGCGTTGCATCTGCTGGTACGACGGCTGGCCATAGTAGAAGCGGTTGCCGAGGTAGAAGCCGTTGTGCGAGCGCTGATTCCAGCGTTGCGCTTGGCGAACATCTCGGCGGTCATCCCGACGGTCATCGCGGCGAGCGTCGCGGCGATCATCACGATCGCGCTCGTAGCCACGCGGATTTTGTTGAGCCGACGCTGTGCCCGCAAGCGGGCCTGCCAGCGTCAACGCGGCGACAGCGGCGATTGCATAGCGTTTCATAGTCATTGCTCCTTAGTGACGAGACTTCCTGTTCTCGTTGTTGAGAAGCTAACGCGCGGCCACTGAATGCGTTCTGAGGAGGTGTGTCGCGTCCGCGTGAGAGCGGCGCCAAACTGTGTCAATCAGCGCTAAAGCCGCAATTTGGCGCAAGTTTTTTGGCTTTCTTATCGGGAACATTATAGCGCGCCATGCGTTTATCCTCGCTGCGTCGCGCCATGCGAGTTCGGGGTGTTCTTGCGTCATTAAGGCCGTCGCTCAATCGAGGAGCGTATGCGTTCGGCATCCATGACAGAAGCGTCTCTGCGTCCCCATCCGCCGCTGTTGCAGCCGCATCGGGACGCGCTCTTTCTCGACCTTGACGGCACCCTTGTCGAAATCGCCGATCAGCCAAACGCCGTTTGCGCCAGCGCCGAATTACTCTCGCTGCTGCGCGAATTGTGCATTCAACTCGATGGCGCCTGCGCCGTTATCACGGGACGCACAGTCGCCGACGCTGACGACATTCTGAAAGGCGCGCTCGGCACAATCGCCGGCGTCCACGGCGCCGAGTTCAAAACGCCTGTCGCCAGTACAGTGCAATGGTCCAACGATAATGAGCCGGTCTGGGCAGCGCGCGCCGATGCCTACGCGCTCGCTTCGCGGCTACAGCTTCTCATCGAAGACAAACGCGCCAGCCTCGCCCTGCACTATCGGCATTCACCTGAGATGGCAGCCGAAGTGCAAACCGCCGCCGCGGAGATCGCCGCTGCGCACGGCCTTCGTGTCATGCAAGGGCAGATGGTCGTTGAACTCATTGCCGGCCAGCGCACCAAGGGCGATGCGCTTGAAGCCTTCATGCGTCAGGCGCCGTTCGCCAATCGCCGCGCCATCGCTGTGGGGGACGATGTCACCGACGAAGACGCCTTCGCCAGCGCCGCCAAACTCGGCGGATTTGGCGTTCTCGTGGGCGACAGGCGCGACAGCGCCGCCTCGTTCGGGCTCGATTGCCCCGAGAGCGTCGCCGCGTGGCTGCAAGCAAGCCTCAACGGACCGGCCTGATGACTTATCGCGATCTCGATCTCGCCCCGATCGGCAACTGCGCCGTCAGTGCGCTCATCGACCGGCAAGGCCGTTATGTCTGGGCGTGCGTGCCGCGCATCGATGGCGATCCGATGTTCAACGCGCTCATGTCCGGCCGCGATCCAGCCGATGCGACGACGGAAGGCGTGTGGGCGATCGATCTCATCGATCAAGTCGGCGCCGAACAGCGTTACGAGCGCAACACAGCCATTCTCATCACAACGCTCACCGATAAACGCGGCGCAGCCGTCGAGATCATTGACTTCTGCCCACGCTATCGCCGCCATCACCGCACCTATCGCCCCAACGCCTACGCGCGCATCGTGCGCCCGATCAACGGCGCGCCGCGCTTGCGCATGCGCTTGAAGCCGACGGTCGATTGGGGCTCGCGCCTGGCTGAGCACACCTCCGGTTCGAACCACATCCGCTATGGCGTGCCGGGCATGATGCGGCTCTCTACCTCGCTGCCGATCTCGAACGTCTATGACTCGCGCGATTTTCGGCTTGAGCAAGAGCACGTCTTCTTCTTTGGGCCCGACGAACCATTCGGTGACGATCTGCGCACCGAAGTGCGCGCCATGTACGAGCACACGCGCTTCTACTGGCAGCGTTGGGCGCGCACGCTGGCGACGCCGCTCGAATGGCAAGCCGATGTGATCCGCGCCGCCATCACGCTGAAACTGTGCGTCCACGAAGAGACCGGCGCGATCGTCGCAGCGATGACGACATCCATCCCCGAAGCGCCGAACAGCGGCCGCAATTGGGACTATCGCTATTGCTGGCTGCGCGACGCGTACTACACGGTGCAAGCGCTCACGCGCCTTGGCGCGGCCGACATTCTCGAAGGCTATCTCGGCTATCTGCGCAACATCGTCGACGCGACGCCCAGCGGCCGCATCCAGCCGCTCTACGGCGTCGGCCGCGAGCCGATCCTACAAGAAGCCGAGATCACGTCGCTCCCCGGTTTTGCCGGCATGGGTCCGATCCGCATCGGCAATCAGGCGCACGAACATCACCAGCATGACGTCTACGGCCAAATCGTCCTCTCCGCCGCGCAAGCGTTCTACGATACGCGTCTCCTGCGCCCGCCGGTGCTCGATGACTTCTACGCCCTCGAATCCGTCGGCGAGCGCGCGTATGACGTGCATCTGAAGCCCGACGCCGGCCTCTGGGAATTCCGCACCCGCGCCGCGACCCACACTTACTCAACGCTCATGTGCTGGGCCGCGTGCGAACGCCTCGCCGGCGCCGCTGCGCATCTAGGCCTGAGCGATCGCGAACAACTCTGGCGCAAACGCGCCGAAGAAATCCGCGCGGCCATCGAAACCAAAGCCTGGAACGAAAAACTTGGCCGCTACGCCGCAACGCTCGGCGGGGAGGAGATGGACGCAAGCCTTCTCCAAATGCTCGATACCCGCTTCCTCAAAGCAGACGACCCGCGCTTTGCCGCTACGCTGAAGGCGCTCCAGAAGGACCTGCAACGCGGTGATCACGTTCTGCGCTACGCCGACGAAGACGATTTCGGCAAGCCCGAAACCGCCTTCAACTTCTGCACCTTCTGGCTGATCGAAGCGCTCTATCTCGTCGGCCAAAAAGACGAAGCACGGCGCCTCTTCGAAGCAATGCTCGCGCGCCGCACGCATGCGGGTCTGCTCTCTGAGGATAGCGACCTCACCACCGGCGCGCCGTGGGGCAACTATCCGCAAACCTACTCACTCGCCGGCCTGATCAATTGCGCCGTCCTTTTGAGCAAACCCTGGAGTGCTGTTCGTTGAGCCGTTTGATTGTCGTTTCCAACCGTATCTCGAAGCCCGCGCCGGAAGGCGCGTCGAGCCAAGGCGGCCTCGCGATGGCGATCTCGGCCGCATTGCGCCAATCGAGCGGCATCTGGTTCGGCTGGAGCGGCAACGCGACCGATGAGTTCACCGGCCAAATCTCTATGCAGCGCGAGAACGACGTCACAGTCGCTACCATCGATCTCGAAGCGCAAGACATCGATGAATACTATAACGGCTACGCCAACCGCACGCTCTGGCCGCTCTTCCACTATCGCATTGACTTAACGCAGTACGAGCGCTCGTTCGGTGAAGCCTACGCGCGCGTGAACAAACGCTTCGCTGACACGCTGCTGCCGCTCATCGGCCCAGACGATATCGTCTGGATCCAGGACTATCACCTGATCCCGCTTGGCCGCGAGTTGCGCGAGCGCGGTGTGAAAAACGCCATCGGCTTTTTCCTGCACATCCCGTGGCCGGCGCGCGAACTCATGCTCACGCTGCCGCGTCACCGCCAGCTGGTTGAGTCCCTCTTCCACTATGACGTCATCGGCTTCCACACTGAGGAGTGGAAAAACGCGTTCCAGAGCTACGTCACCAATGATGCCGACGGCATGGCGCTCTCCGATGGCCGCGTCACCGCCTTCGGCCGCACCGTGCGTCCCGGCGCATTTCCCATCGGCATCGACGCCGACGCGTTCAAATCACTCGGCGCGTCGGAGCCCGCAAAAGAAAGCTACGATCGCCTCGTCGAAAGCAAGGCTGGTCGCAAGATGCTGCTCGGCGTTGATCGGCTCGACTATTCCAAAGGCATCGACGAACGCTTGCTCGCATACGAACGCCTGCTCAACGAGAACAAAGAACTGCGCCGCGAAATCTTCTTGCTGCAGATATCGACCTACACGCGCAGTGAAGTCGGCGCCTATCAAGACATGATCGCCCGCCTCGACGCGCTCTCCGGCCGCATCAATGGCGCCAATGCCGAGATGGACTGGATCCCGATCCGCAATGTCCACCGCATGCATTCGCGCGAAGAGCTCGCCGGCATCTATCGCGCCGCGGACGTAGCACTCGTGACGCCGCTACGAGACGGCATGAATCTCGTCGCCAAGGAATTCGTCGCCGCCCAAGACGAAGCCGATCCCGGCGTGCTCGTGCTCTCGCGCTTCGCCGGCGCCGCTTGGCAGATGCGCGATGCGCTGATCGTCAATCCGTTCAGCCAAGAAGATGTCGCCGACGCCGTCAAACGTGCGCTCAAAATGCCAATCGACGAACGCCGCCGGCGCTGGCGCGCATTGATGGACGGGGTCGAACGCGACGATGTGAACGCCTGGCGCGATTCTTTCGTCGCAGCGCTGCACGAAGCCCGGGATCAGGGCCGTAAACCGCCCCGTCCCCGCATTGCGGCGACGAGCAAGGACGGCTAGAGAGGCGCCTCCGCGCTTCCGGGCGCGGGGATACCGGCATCGGAGCGTGGCGCAGCCCGGTTAGCGCACCTGTCTGGGGGACAGGGGGTCGTGGGTTCGAATCCCGCCGCTCCGACCAATCCTTCGCTCTGCGAGCTTCGGATGGCTTACGCCAACGCGCTCAGCCTTCCGACAAGCACACGAAGTTGCCATCCGGATCAGCGAAGAACGCCAACTTTGATTTGCCATCCGGCGACGACCACACGCCCAGATCATCAGTCGGCATGCCGGGGAAGCGTGTCATGGCGACGCCGCGTTCGAGCAAGGCGCGCGCTACATCTTCGATGTTGGTGACATTCCAGCCGACGACAGGATGCTGTGAGGCTTGGTGATCGGGGATCATGGTTGTGCGCATTAGAGCGCCGCCGAGATCGAAGATGTCGCCGTAGGGATCGACGCTCTTCAATGTGAGACCGAGCGTGTCCTTGTAGAACGCCAACGCCCGCGCTCTGTCGGTGACATAGACAAACGCCATCGGCGTTGCAGAGCTTCCCACGATTGGCATCAGCGCCTCCTCGGCTCGAGTCGAGCCCACCTAACACGAAACGAGCGCCCAGGTGACACCTGTCACCCCCTGCCCTTGACGCCCCGCACTCAACGGCGCGCCCGCCGCCTGCTTTCTTAGGCGCACCATCGCCGAGGAGACACCCAAGTGCCGTCATCGCCGCCCAACACCGTCGCGCGCCTTACCGGCGTCGCCAAAGCTTATGCGGGCAGACCCGTGCTGAAGAACTTTGACTTCGCCCTGCAAGCCGGCGCCGTCACCGCGCTGCTGGGACCGAACGGCGCAGGCAAATCCACTGTCGCTGGCCTCATGACGGGTCGCCTCGCCGCCGATGCGGGCGGAATCACACTCTTCGATCTTGATCCGCGCGATGCGGAAGCGCGGGCCCGCATGGGCGTGATGCTGCAAGCGGCCGGCTTGCCTGAGTCACTCTCCGTATCCGAGGCAATCAGCTTGCAAGCCGGCTACTTCAAGCGCCGTCTCAAGACCAAAGACATTCTCGAACAAGCCGGTCTCACCGCTCTCGCCAAGCGCCGTTGCGACAAGCTCTCCGGCGGCGAACAGCGCCGCGTGCAATTCGCGCTCGCCATCGCCGGCAATCCCGATTTCCTGGTGCTCGACGAACCCACCACCGGCTTCGACGCCGATGCGCGCCGCGCCATGTGGCGCACGGTGCGCGCGAAAGCCGACGGCGGCGCAGCCGTGCTGCTCGCCACGCACCACATGGACGAAGCCGAAGCGCTGGCTGACCGCATCGTCGTCATCGCCGAAGGCCGCATCATCGCCGATGGCCCACCGGCTTCGATCAAAGCCAAGGTCGCGGGCTCGACCATCCGATTCCGCACCGCGGCTGCGACCGCGCATCTGAAGATGCTCCCAGCAGTGACCAAAGTGGATCAAGTCGGCGCCGACACAGCGCTGCTCACCACTGACGCGCGCGCCACGTTGCAAGCGCTGTTCAGCGCCGATCCGGCGCTCACCCAGTTCGAAGTCGCCGCCGCTTCGCTCGAAGACGCGCTGGCCGACATCATCGCCAACACCGTGAAGGAGGCCGCATAATGTCCGCTCTCGTTGCCGCAGCGCCTGGCGTTTATGCGCGTGAAGCCAGCGCCGAAGTCATCAAATCGGCGCGCATGCCGCAATTTGCGATCCCGACCATTGTGCTGCCGCCAGCCTTCTATGCGCTCTTCGCGCTCGGCATGGGACGCGGCGACGTCGAGATGGCGACGCACACGCTCGCCACCTTCGGCGTTTACGCCGTCATGGCCCCTGCGCTCTTCGGGTTTGGCGCCAATGTCGCCAGTGAGCGCGAGACCGGTCAGCTCGAACTGAAGCGCCTCTCGCCAATGCCGGCTGGCGCACACATCACGGCAAAGCTCATCGCGACGATGGTGTTCAGCGCCATCGCCATCGGCCTGGTCTATGCGCTCGCGATCTACGCAGGCGTCCGCCTCAGCACGCAACAATGGGCGACGCTGGCCACGCTACAGATCCTCGCCGTCATCCCGTTCGCGCTGATCGGTTTGGGCATTGGCTATCGGCTCGGGCTCAAAGCTGCGATCGCGATCGTCAACATCCTCTTCCTCGGCCTTGCGGTCATGGGCGGCTTGTGGATGCCGATCGCGGTTCTGCCGGAGGTGATCCAAACGATCGCTTGGAGCCTGCCCTCTTACCATCTGGGCGAGATGGCGCTGATGGTTGTCGGCCGCAGCGACGCCGCCAATGTCTGGCTCCATGCCGGCCCGCTGGCGCTGATCACCATCGCCGCTGCGATCTTCGCCTGGACCGGCCAAGGACGTCACGCCGCTTGACCCAGGCAGCTGTTTGCGAGGACTCTTGAATCCATGACGAGGACTGAAACGCGGCAGGACGGCGCCAAGATCAATTGGCTCGGCATCGACGGCCCTTTGCTGTGGCTGCTGTACCTGCCGCTTTTCTTCATCCCCTGGTTTTTTCGGCTGCCTTCAACGCCGCAAATTCTGTGGGCGATCGCCGGCCTCGCGCTTTTCCTCGTCCTCTACATTCGTTCCTGCATGGCGAAGGAGAACGCGCTCATCGCCTACGCCGCGGCGACGCTGCTGCTCTCGTTCGGTTTCATCTACACGGACAGCAACTGGACCGTGATCTCGGTCTATGCCGCCGCAATGGTGGGCGAACTTCGGCCGGCGCGACGCGCTGGCATCGTGCTGGGCATCTTCGCCGTCGCGACCGCGCTCGCCGGCATGATCATCCAGCAAACGCCGTTCTACTGGGCCATGGGCGTTTTCCTGATGGTGATGATCGGCATCGCCAACATTTCGCGCGGCATGCTCGAAGACAAAAACCGCGCGCTCGCCAGCGCGCAGGATGAAGTTAAGCAAATGGCCGCGACTGCCGAGCGCGAACGCATCGGCCGCGATCTGCACGATCTGCTCGGCCGCACGCTGACACTCATCGCCATCAAAGCCGATCTCGCCGCCAAACTCACCCCGCGCGACGCCGCGAAAGCTGAAGCGGAAATGCGCGAAGTCGCCGCCGCGGCGCGCGATGCGTTGGCCGAAGTTCGCGCCGCCGTCGCCGGCATGACCGGCGCCACACTCGGCCGCGAGATCGCCAGTTCGCAAGCCGCACTCGCCGCCGCCGGCATATCCTGTGTTGTCGAGGCCGACGCTGAACAGATCGACCAAGGCGCAAGCGCCGTGCTCGCCATGACTCTCCGCGAAGCGATCACCAATGTCATCCGCCATTCCGGCGCAAAGACATGCCGCATCGCGCTGACACGCGGCGCGAACGGCCTCGAACTCACCGTCACCGACGATGGCGACGGCGAAGCCGTGCGCGAAGGCGGCGGCATTGGCGGCGTGCGCTCAAGGCTCGCCGCTGCAGGCGGCGGCTTGAGCGTCACTGGCGGCGCCGAGGGCACACAGCTCGTCGCGCGCTTGCCGCTGGCAGCATCGGCATGATCCGTATCGTTATCGCTGAGGATCAGGCGCTGGTGCTCGGCGCGCTGGCGGCGTTGCTTTCCTTGGAGAGCGACATCTCCATCATCGCGCGCGCCCCCGATGGCGCAGCAGCACTCGCCGCCGTGCGCGACTTGAAGCCTGACATTCTGCTCTCCGATATCGAGATGCCCGCGCTCTCCGGCCTTGACGTCGCCGAAGCGATCGCCAAGGAAAATCTGCAGACGAAAGTCTTCATCGTCACCACATTCGGCCGCGCCGGCTATCTGCGCCGCGCCATGGATGCCGGCGTGCGCGGCTATCTCTTGAAGGACGCATCGTCCGACGTTCTCGCCAACGCCATCCGCAAAGTCGCGAGCGGCGGCCGCGCCATTGCGCCCGAACTCGCCGAAGCCGCATGGGACGCGCCGAGCAATCCGCTCTCCGACCGCGAACGCGACGTGCTGCGCCTCGCCGACGAAGGCCGCTCCAACAAAGACATCGCCCGCAGCCTCGATCTCTCGCCCGGCACAGTGCGCAACTACCTCTCCGAAGCGTCAGCCAAACTCGGCGCCGCCAGCCGCATCGAAGCAGCGCGCATCGCGCGGGATCGAGGGTGGTTGTGAGCGCGCCCGAGATGAGATTGGGCAGACGCCTTATGATCGCTCGTGGCCCCCTGTCAGCCGCTCGTCCTTAGAGCGCAAACACGCAGCACGCGGCCCTTTTCTGACTTCGCCTGTCCGACATCTAGGCTCGTAAATCCGTTGGCTTCCAGCGCCTCACTAGTTTCCTTGAGCCAACGCTCTACTGTGCCCGCGTGGCGCGCTGCCGCCCAGTCGTGAGTCAGGGTCACAAGCTTCGCAGACGGCCTCAGCACGCGCGAGAGTTCCCGCACCGTTGAGCGGATCGGTTCGCAAAGCTGCAGCGTATTGACTGCAATTGCCCCATCGAATGCTCCAGCTGTGGCGTCTATTTGGTCTGCCGTCGTTCGTTGGAGCTGTACCAAGCCGCGTGAAATGGCATCGCGAAGTCGCTTTTGGGCCGCAGACATCATCGCGGCAGACGGATCTATGCCAAGCACAAATCCCTCTGGTGTCCGCTCAACCAGCGCCTCAATTCCCACCCCCGGACCAAAACCAATCACCAATGTTCGTGCTTCCAGCGAAGGGGCGAGAATTTCAACGGCTTCGCGTTCGGCGCCGGCGTTAAGTGCGGCCATGATGCGCGCGACCAGACGCCCGCTAAATCCATCAAATGCCTTCGCCATGCGATCGTCATCACATTGTCAACTGGGTTGACAACATGAACGTTGACCGGTTTAAGGTCAAGCATGACATCGCCCACCCACGCGGAAGCGCTTATCGAAGCGATCGTGATGTCCTACCATCGCCTAACACTTGCGGCGGAGCAGCTGCATGAGCGCTCGGGCTTGTCCACAGGGATGCGCTCGGTTTTGCTGACACTGGACCGAACAGGGCCATTGTCTTCGTCGCAACTTGCCGCCGCCCGAATTGTGTCGCGTCAGTTCATGCAGAGGCTGACGTCGTCGATGGTAGACGGTGGCTGGCTTGCGCGAGACGCGAATCCACATGATCGAAGAGTGATTGTCCTGAAGATGACCGCAAAAGCGAAGCGCGCGGTGGCGCGCGTGAAGCGCATAGAAAGGCCGTTGCTAGAACAGTTGGAGACGCGACTGGGGCGCGCTGAACTTGTGCGGGCCGTCGACGTCTTGGAACAGCTATGTGGTCTGGTAAGTGACGCCAAGATCGAGGCGTCCCACTGACGGCAATCGGCGAGGCCAAGCGGACTTGACGGTTGGGAGCTGAACGGCTGGACTTGAGCACGCAAGCCACTATCGGAGCCGGTCCCATGCCCATCGTCGATATTGAGATCGTTGGCGTGAAGGGCGCAGACCCAGGGCTTGCTCAGCGCCTTGCAGATGCTTTGGGGGATGCTCTGGGTTCGCGTCCGCGCGGTACCTGGGTTCGCGTCCGCCATCTTGACGCCAATGCTTACGCCGAGAACGCCGGCGCCGAGCCGGGTGTCGCTCCCATTTTCGCGCACGTGCTGCAAGCCGAGGTTCCTGAAGAATCCAGGCTCCAAACTCTTGCTCGCCGAATCTGCGCAACAATCGCCAATGTCTGCGAGAGGCCCTCTGAGCAGGTCCACGTTGTATTCGAACCCGCCGCCACAGGGCGAATTGCCTTCGGGGGAGAGTTGCACACGTAGCGCGACCAAAACGATGCACTGCGGCCCCTGTGTTCCGGGCCTCGCTGCGCGACCCCGGAATGACGGCGGTAGAGCTTGAATCTATCCAACACCAAACACCGCACTGCGCCTTTGTTTTCAGCGCTTCGCACAAAATCTATCCGACACCTCGGCAGCAGCCGTATCATCCCCTCGTCTGCTTCATCGAAGGGGCGTTGGTCCAACCCAGCGTGAGGCGGACCGTGGTGAGCGAGGTTAGGCGGCGGGGATTGAAACCGTCGCGGTCTGGGGATTGGTTGTTGGACTGACCCACTCGCCGTTGGCGCACAGGGCCTGGAGTGAATAGCTCCTCATCTCTTGCGCGAGCGTCAGCATCACGGGGACGCTGAGCGAAACGCGCAGTCTCTCACATAGAATTTTTGGCGCCTTAGCGCGTCAGCTCAGCGTCTCGCCCTTCGGCTTCGTCATGGAGCGCGATGATGCATACGCACGTCTTGAATTGGGGAGCGCGCCGCTCCGCGGCGCATGCGCGGCGGAGCCACGCGCTCCAACGGTCCAACGTCACGCCAGGTGATGTTTGTCACCTCATCTCGCTGACCCGCCACACTGAACTTTGGCGGCCCATCGGCGCATTTTCTTCGCATAACGGAGTAATCGCGATGCGTTGGAAGAACGGTCTGGCCATTGGCGCACTTATCGTCGCCCTTATCGGCGGCGCTGCGCTGTTTCGGCTAGCGGCGCCAGAGAATTACGGCCTCCCCGAAATTGAAGTGCTCGACCCCGGCGCCACTGGCGTGCGCATCGAAGAAGCCGGTCTGTTCGGCAATTACTTCCCCGCTGAAGGCGATGGCCCACACGCGGGCGTGCTTCTGCTTGGCGGCTCCGAAGGGGGCTTGGGCCGAGGTGCGCATCACATGGCGTTGGCGTTGCAAGACGAAGGCTTCAGCGTTTTGCAGCTCGCCTATTTCGGCGCGCCGGGTACGCCGGACTCGCTCGAACGCATCCCGCTCGAAATGTTCGATCGCGGTCTCGATTGGCTTGGCGCACAGCCCCGCGTCGATCCGCAACGCTTGGCGCTTCTCGGCGCATCGAAAGGCGCGGAAGCTGTGCTTCTTGTCGCGACGCGCCGCCCCGATGTGCGCGCCGTCGTTGCGGGCATGCCGACGAGTGTCGTGTGGAACGGCATCAACTGGGCCGAAGGCGGGCAAAGCCAAAGCTCGTCATGGACGGCGAACGGCGCTGAACTGCCGACGATGCCCTTCTCATCGTGGAACCAAGCCGAAGGCACGATCAGCGTCTATCGCTCCGTTGAAGATCCGGCCCAAAGTGCAGCCGCCGAACGCGCCGCGATCCCGATCGAACGCGCGCGCGCGGCGACGATGCTGGTCTGCGGCGAAGCGGAAACGATGTGGCCAGCCTGCCCGATGTCGCGCACGCTGCAGACACGCGCATCGGCGCGCGGCGGGCCGCCCGTGCAGGTCCTTGCTTATGCCGATGCAGGCCATCTCGTCTTCGGCCCGCCAATCCCGCCGGACAACGCCTTCTATCCGCGTCTTGCCATGCTCGGGGGCACCGTCGAGGGCAATGCCAACGCCCGCACCGAGAGCTGGCCGCTTGTGCTGGCGTTCCTCCGTGAGAACACAGCGCCGCCCCAGACATGACAACGGCCCGCGCATGCACGCGGGCCGTTGCAGGTCTCGGTCGAGGCTTACTGCGTGTCGGAGACGCGCACCAAACGCGACGCCACGATGCCGGCAAGGATCACCGCCGCGTAGGACGCAAACATCAGCGATGCGAACGACACGGCAAGCGACGAGTCGAGGTTTGGGAAGACGTTGGCGAACGAGTTGATCTGATAGATGCCGATTAGCAGGCCCGGCACCGCCATGATCGACGCCGCTTCAGCACGATCTGTTGGCGCAACCTTCAACGCAATCAACAGCCCGTACGTGATCGCCAGCATGATCAGCGGCAGCAGCATGAACGCCCACGACACGCCGTCACGGCCAGGGTTGAACGCCACGTCGCCCGCGAAGCGGAAGACCAAGGCGACGATTATCCAAAGTACGAAACCAACAATCATCCAACGTGCAATCATGACTTTTCCCCTCGCATTTTCATTCCGCAGAACGAACTTTCTTCCGCCTAATCCGCGCGCGCCACACGGAACCCGATTCCGGCATCGCGTACAGTCTGTCCCACTCTACTGCGGCTCGCGACGCGCAACGCTGGCGCCTCGTCGCGCCAAGAGCCGCCGCGTAACACGCGCCGCGCGCAATCCCCGCGTGTCACCGCGCGACCGTCACCGGGCGCATCGACGAAATTGTTGACGTAACAATCCTCCACCCACTCGGAGACGTTGCCTGTCACGTCGTAGAGACCAAATCCATTCGCCTCGCTCGCGCCTGCCTCTGCGGTACGTTCGCGTGAAAAGCGGCCCGGCTCGAACGCCTCGCCCCACCAATATTGCGTCTCGCTGCCGCCGCGCGCCGCGAACTCCCATTCGGCCTCCGTCGGCAACCGATAGGCGTGTCCGGTCCTTTGGCTGAGCCAACGCACATAACGCTGCGCATCGCGCCACGACACCATCATCACCGGACGATCGCCGCGGCCCCAACCGCGATCTGGCGGCGCGTAGCCATCGCAGTCGCCATCGGCGACACAGGCGTCCCATTCAGCGAACGTGACTTCGCGCACGCCAACCGCAAACGGCGCCAGCGTCACTTCATGCAGCGGCGATTCCCATGACCGCCGCCCCGGATCATCCTCACGCGCGCCCATACGGAACGTCCCGCCGGTGAGCGACATCATCTCCGGGCAATCGTCACAATCGCGGAACACCGAACGCTGCTGCGGCTGCACGGGCTCGACGGGCGCTGCGTTGTCCGGCAGATCGACGACCGCGACCTCTTGCTCAATGCGGAACGCCTGCGGATTCTGCGACGCGTAGATCATCGCTGAACCGAACACCGCAAGGAGCGCCAGGCCTACCCACTCCATCACGCGATTGCGCCGACGAGTGCGCGCGCGTTCGCTGCGCGAAGCAACGCGTTCAGCTGCGGCAATATCCGCGGGTGTTTGTAGCCCGACATGATCCGTCTCCGTCGGCGCTTGCTGCGGGGCTTCCGGCTCCGGCGGCGCTTCGAGGATTTCTTGGATGCGCTTGCGCTCACCTTCGTTCAAATCGTCGGACACAACGATGGCGGCGAGCGATTGGCGCGTCGGTTCGTGTCCGCGCCGTGCAGCAGCCGCGAGTTCGCCTAGCGCGATCAAGCGCACCGGCGACAACGTATCTCGCGCGCCGTGCAGGATCGAGATCAGCGCGTCGACCTTCTCTGGCGAATCCTCCGCTTCAGCCAGCAACCGGGCGACGTCGGCGCGCACTTCTAAAAGCCGTGGCGCCTCGTTCAGCTCCCGCCGCAACTCATCCAGCAAAGCGACATCGCGCTTGCGCCCGGTTGCCTGAATGGCATTGGTGACTTCAAGAATGGCTGCCTTATCGCGCACCGGGGCGCGTACGCGCTTGGCGAGCTCTGCATGAAACTCCTCAATGTTCGATCCACCCTGCGCCACGCGAACCGCGTTGACGGCGCGGCGCAGAAGCGGATCGCGGCTCTCGCCCGCCAACTCGCTCAGTCGGATCGGATCGTAGTGCGGAAACGCCGCGATCCGCTCCGGATCGGGCGTCATTCGTCCGCCTTTGGCGCGTCGCAACAGCTTATGAAACTCGCGCGGTTCAAGAAACGGATCGAGCCGAGGGATTTGGCCCTCATAGAAAAGCCCGCGCTGCGCGGCGTTACGCGCTGAAATCGAAAGCGCCTGCAAGAGTGCTGCGAGAAAGACGAAGTCCACCAGGATGCGCGTCACGAAGACGAAATGCTGCGAGGCTTCGCTGCGAACGATGGCGTCATCGGAGCCGCCGACATCGTACACTTCCGCCCAATCGACGAACGGCACCGCCTTCGCCAGCTCCGTGCCAAAGAAGCCGATCCAGGTGCGCAAATTCTCCGCTTCTTCGAGCGTCACGTTGAAGAGCTCGTAGTGCGCATCGAACGCGCCGATCTGTGCTTGCCGCAAGCCCAGCGGCACCAACAGCAAAAGAAACGCGAAGCTCAGCAATGCTTCGTCGCGCAGATCTTGCCCAAAGCCGATGCGAAGATGCGGACCGACGAAGCGGCGATTGAGCATTGCCAACTCGCGGTCGGTCTCGATCCAAGCCCATCGCCGCGAAATCGCGATGGCGACGAGAAAGCCCCACGCCAATGGCGCCAAGCCCCAAGGCGGCTCGAGCCAATAGCCCATAACCGCGCACGCGCCGAGCGTGCCGAACAGGCTGAGATAGCGCACGAACAAAGATTTCTGCGTCACCCCCGCCGCGCCGGCAACCGCGAACACGAGAATACTGTCGAGAATGGAGAGTGCGCGGCCGAACGGATGGATGAGGCGTCCGATAAACGTGACCAGCCCCGATGCCCGGTCACCGACATGCAACGCCGGAAGGATCGCCGCCAACACGAACGCGGTGATAAGCGCGAACGTAATCCGCTCGCCCCAATCGGTGTTGATCGTCTCGCGATTGGTTTCGCTGCCAGCGGCCCACGTCGCCAACGCTACGATCGCGCAGGTCGCGCCGATGATGAAGAAGAACGTCCAACCGCTAATGTGCGCGTGGCGCGGATCGCCGCCGATGCGCGACGGTAGCCGCCTGTCGAAGATGCTTCTGATCCACGACGCCGCAACGGCGATCGTCACCGCCGACATGAACGCCGCTGCCCAATGCCAAGGCTTTGGTTCAAACGGCAGATAGAAGGCGTAGCTCGGCGCTGCAGCCAGCGCGATCAGCACCGCCACGCTCGCCAGACAGGCGAGCGCCTCAAACGCCATAAGCAGCGCCGCACCGAGCCTATGCAGCAGCAAGGCCATTGATGACGTGTCCCCCTGACCGTCGCCGATGGCCCGTACTTGGCGCGCCGTAGCGCCACAAAATCAAGTGAATTCAGCCACCAGCGCGAGCATCCGGCGGACCGCGCCGGACGAAATCACCATTTCGCCGGGCCAAGTTTTCATTGACGCACCGGTAATCTTGGCAGCTACTCACAGGGCGAGGCTCTGATGGAGGAGGCGGCGGAATGGCCGACATTTCAAACACGACCAAAATGGGCGTCGCAGCGACGGCGCTCTTGGCGCTCTTGACGATTAGTGCAGTTGCCGTGGGCACGTTCGCGCCGCCGAACGGCGGCAACATCTTCGGCACAATCGCGCCGGTCGAACGCTATCGCAACGCACAAGTCGGCGCCGATGACGTCACGCTCGGCGACCAGACCGTGCCGCAGTTGATGCAGACCGATGCGTTCGAGTTGATGGTCAACGATCCCTCTTTCCGCGCGCTTGCAAGCGAACCAGGCTTCGCCGCGCTCGCCAGCGACCCGCAAGCGCTGCTCGCGATGGCCCAAAACGCCGAAGCGTTCGCAGCGCTCGCCAGCAACCCGCAAGCCTTCCGTGCATTGACGCAAAGCGCCCAGGCCAGCGATGCGCAATCCTTCGAAGCACAAGCAGCCAACGCGCAAGTCTTCGCCGCTATGGCGCAAAACGCCCAGGCGTTCGCCGCTATGGCCGAACATCCGCAGGCCTTCGCCGCAATGGCGCAGCACCCGCAGGCGTTCGCCGCCCTCTCGCGTCACCCGCAAGCGTTTGAAGCGATGGCGCGCAACCCGCGTGCATTCGCCGCCTACGCGCGTGACGCCGCCGCGTTTGCCGCTGCAGCACGCGACGCCAACAACAACGCCGCCATGTCGCAGAATGCGCAAGCGTTCCAAGTCATGGCCCGTGATGCCGCCGCCATGAGCGCGCTCGCCGCTGATGCGCAGATGTTCTCCGCGCTTTCGCAAAACGCCCAGGCGTTCCAGGCGATGGCGCGCGATGCGCAAGCTTTCTCGGCCATGTCTCAAAACGCGCAAGCGTTCCAAGCCATGTCGGCAAACGCGCAAGCGTTCGAAGCGCTGGCGCAAGACGCCCGCAGCCTCGCGGCGATGGCGCAAAGCGCTCAAGCCTTCCAGGCGCAGGCCTCAGACGCACAAGCGTTCGACGCTAACATCGCGCTCGCTATGGCGCAGAACGCTCAGGCTTTCTCAGCGCTCTCGCAACACCCGCAGGCGTTTGCCGCCCTCGCCCGCCATCCGCAAGCTTTCGCAGCGCTGGCGCGTCATCCGGCGGCGTTCGAGGCCATGATGAGCAATCCACAGGCGTTCGAGGCTTACGCCAACAACGCCCGCGCCTTCGCCTCGGCCGCGCGCGACGCCAACAACAACGCCGCGATGGCTCAAGACGCGCAAGCGTTCCAAGCCCTTGGCCGCGACGCCGCCGCCATGAGCGCGCTCGCGCGTGACGCCGAAGCGTTCGAAGCGCTGGCCTCCAACGCGCAGGCGTTCGAAGCGCTCGCGGCAGACGCGCAAGCGTTTGCCGCGCTCTCGCAGAACGCCCAGGCGTTCGCGGCGATGGCGTCCAACGCTCAAGCGTTTGAAGCGCTCGCAGCGGATGCGCAGAACTTGGCGGCGATGGCGCAAAGCGCACAGGCCTTCCAAGCGCAAGCGGCCATCGCGGCATCGGCGCAAGGGCTGAGCGCTCAGGCGTTCGACGCCATGTCACGCTATCAGCAAGCGTTCGCCGCGATGGCAAGCAACCCGCAAGCGTTCGCAGCCCTCGCCAACAACGCCCAAGCGTTGCAAGCGCTCGCCAGCAATGCGCAGGCGTTCCAGGCTCTGGCCAGCGAACCGGCATTCGCCGCGCTCGCCCGCCAACCGGCGTTTGCGGCGATGGCGCGTGACCAAAGCTTCGCGCAAGCGATCGACGCGCGCTAAGCCGCGTCTTGGGTGGGGGCATGCGCAGAATGCGCATGGGGAAGGATCTGACGGCGCTTCGTGCGCTCACGATCGGCTTGGCGCTGCTCCTCTGCGCTTGGGCCGATAGCGCGCACGCTCAGGAGCAAGCGCCGCCCGTTCCGCCGCCAGATGCGATCGCCGACCCACCGCGTGAAGAGCCGCCGCCACCTCCGGCCGACGAGCCAATCAGCCGTGCACCGGATGATGTGCCGCTCATCGACTTGAGCCGGATCGAAACCGAGGACATGCGTCTCCTCTATTTCGATCCGGCCGAGACCTACCTCGTCCCTTATGTCGGCCGCAGCTTCGAGAACGCGCTCGCGTTCCAGCAGCGCATGTTCGACTGGGAGCCGTGGGACCCAGTCACGGTTCTGCTCAAAGATTTCGGCGATTACGGCAACGCCGCCGCCCGCGCTTCGCCCAACAATGCGATGCTGCTCGACATCGCGCCCTTGAGCCTCGCTTACGAGACCTTCAGCCCCGGCGAACGCTTCTACACGCTGACCAATCACGAAGTCGTCCACGTCGCGCTCATGGATGTGTGGAACGCACGCGACGCGTTCTGGCGCAATGCCTTCTTCGGCAAGCCAATGCCGCTGCAGGAGCAGCCGCTCTCGATCCTCTACAACTATCTTGCGACCCCGCGCGTGAACGTGCCGCGCTGGTATCTCGAAGGCAGCGCCGTCTTCATGGAAACATGGATGGCCGGCGGGCTCGGGCGCGCTCAGGGCGGCTATGACGAGATGGTCTTCCGCGCGATGGTGCGCGACGACGCGCATTTTTATTCGCCGGTAGGCCTGGAGTCAGAAGGCATCTTCGTCGACTTCCAAGTCGGCGTGAACGATTATCTCTACGGCACGCGCTTCTTCTCCTACCTCGCTTACAATTACACGCCCGAACAAGTGGTCCAGTGGCTACGCCGCGATCCTGGCAGCGAGGCGTACTACGCCGCGCAGTTCCGGCAAGTGTTCGGCATTCCGCTCAATCAAGCCTGGCGCGATTGGATCGCCTGGGAGCATGAATTCCAGCGCACCAATCTAAGCGCGCTTGAAGCCAATCCGCTGACCACCATCGCCCCGCTCAGCCCGCGCGCCTTGGGTTCAGTCTCGCGCACCTATGTTGATCCCAATGGCAATCTCATTGGCGCATTCCGCTATCCCGGAATCATCGGCCATCTCGGCGTGCTGGAGATCGGCAGCGGCGACATTCGCCATCTAACCGATATCAAGGGCGCGATGCTCTATCGCGTCACCTCGCTCGCTTACGATCCGGCGTCGAACACGGCGTGGTACACGACCGACAATTACGCCTATCGCGACATCATGGAGGTCGATGTCGCCACCGGCCGCGAGCGCATGCTGCTGCGCGACGCGCGTATCGGCGACATCGTCTTCAATCCCGCCGACCGTTCGCTCTGGGGCCTGCGCCACTTGAATGGCTTGGTGACGCTGGTGCGCATCCCGCATCCGTACACGGGCTGGAACCAGGTACTCACCTTCCCGTTCGGGCGCGTGCCATTCGATCTCGACATTTCAGCCGACGGCGCTCTGCTTTCCGCCAGCGTTGGCGAAATCAATGGCGAGCAATCGGTGCAAGTCTTCCGCACCGCAGATCTGCTGCGCGGCGGCGACGAACCGATCACGCGCTTCACACTCGGCGCTGCGACGCCTGAAGGTTTCGTCTTCTCGCCAGACAGCCGCTACCTCTATGGCAGCGCCTACTATACCGGCGTCTCGAACATCTTTCGCTTCGACCTGCAAACGCAGCAGATCGAGGCGATGAGCAATTCCGCCACCGGCTTCTTCCGCCCGATCCCGCAAGCCGATGGCTCGCTCATCGTCTATGAATTCACCGGTGACGGCTTCCGCCCAGGCCGCATCCAGCCGGCGCCGCTCGACTCTCTCGGCACAGTGCAATTCCTCGGCGCACAGATCGCCGAACGCCACCCGATCGTCACGACCTGGACCGCAGGCTCGCCAAGCCGCGTCAATCTCGAAAGCATGATCACCGAGCGTGGGCGCTATGTGCCGCGCGACGAGATGCGGATCGGCGCCGCTTATCCGATCGTTGAAGGCTATCGCGGGCGTGTCGCTGCCGGCTATCACGTCGTCTTTGAAGACCCGCTGCAGTTCAACCAGTTCAGCGCCACCGTCTCTTACTCGCCGAACTCGCATCTCGACGATGACGAGGATTGGCACGTCAATCTCGCCTATCACAATCTCCGCTGGCGCGCGCAATACCGCCACAACGGCGCTGACTTCTACGATCTCTTCGGCCCGACCGAGCGCTCACGCGCCGGCGACGCTTTCATCGTCGGCTACAATCGCAACCTCATCTATGATTTGCCGCGCGAACTCGAATTCGACGTCGAAGCCGCCTACTATACCGGCCTCGACACGCTCCCCGGCGCACAAGCCATCGGCACGCAATTCGATGAGCTCTATTCGCTCAATGCCTCGCTAAACTACACCAACACCACGCGATCGCTCGGCGCTGTCGATCACGAACGCGGCTGGCGCTGGAACGTGAATGCCGGCGCCGATAGCGCCAATGGCGAGACGTTCCCGCACATCCGCGCCGGCCTCGATTTCGGCGTGCCGCTGCCTATGCCGAACTCTTCCGTATGGCTCTACACCTCCGCCGGTACAGCCGGTGGCGACGATGAGAGCCCGCTCAGCAGTTTCTACATGGGAGGCTTCGGCAATAATTACGTCGATGACCGCGAAGTGAAGCGCTATCGCGATTTCGACAGCCTGCCCGGCTTCGACATCAACGAAATCGACGCGCAGACCTATGGCCGCGTCATGGGCGAAGTGAACTTTCCGCCCATCCGCTTCGAGGACGTCGGAATCCCCAGCCTTTATCTAAGCTCGCTGCGCACCGCCGTGTTCGCCGGCGCGCTCGAAGCTGAAACCAGCAGCGGAGAGCGCGGCTCGTATCAAACCATCGGCGTCCAAGCCGATTGGAACTTCACCTTCGCCCATCGCTTGCCAATGACATTCTCGATCGGTTACGCCGAGGGCTTCGAAGATGGCGAGAGGCAGGGCGGCGAAGTGCTCATCTCCCTGAAGATCATGTGATGGACGGGCTCATGCTGGCGAAAGCGCTGATCGCGCTTCTGCCTGTCATCATGCTGCTCTTCCTGTTCGATCGCCTCGACGTCTTCAATCTCATCCCCATGCGCATGATCGGCATATTGCTCGGCGTCGGCGGTGCGATCGCTGCGCTAAGCTTTCTGGCCAACTGGCGCGTGATGGACGGCTTCCCGATCGGCATGAGCGATTACAGCCGCTATGTCGCGCCGGTGATCGAAGAGCCACTGAAGGCAGCGCCCGTGCTGTGGCTCTTTGCGCGCAATCGCATCGGCTTCAAGCTAGACGCCGCAATCGCGGGCTTTGCCGTCGGCGCCGGTTTCTCCGCCGTTGAGAACATCTGGTACGTCGTCATGCTGCCGGAGGCGAACATCACCGCTTGGCTCGTGCGCGGCTTCGGCACGGCCATCATGCACGGCGGCGCAACCGCACTCTTTGCCGTCATCTCGCACGAAATGACCGAGCGCCAAGCCGAGGCCTCCGCCGCCCGCTATCGCTTCAATCCGCTGCTCTTCCTGCCAGGCCTCGTCACCGCCATCCTCATCCATTCCGTCTTCAATCACTTCCCCAACCAGCCGCTCCTCATCATGGCGGCGACGCTCCTGCTGATCCCTGCAACACTCTTTCTCACCTTCGCACGCAACGAAACTGCCGCGCGCCAATGGCTGCGCACCGATCACGCCCGCCACGTCCAGCTGCTCGCCGAGATTCGCGGCGGTCACTTCACGGAGACATCAGCAGCCCACGCGCTTGACGCCCTCGTCGCGAAGCTCGCACCAGCGCAAGCGAGCGCGGTGATGCAACACGCAGCGCTGCAAGTTGAACTCGTGCTCCGCGCCGAAGAACTGATCCTCGCCGCCCAAGAAGGCGCGCCCGCCGCCATCACCGACGCCGACCGCGCCAATGTCCGCGCCTTCACCGCAAGCGCGCATCAGATCGGCGCAGCAACCAGCGCCGCCCTTACTGCGGCGCTCGGGCTATCGCGCAATGATCTGTTCGAGCTGCAACGCTTCCAAGAACGCGCGGCGGCCCGAGAGGAGCGTTAAGACGCCGCCGCTTATTGCGGCGCGCTGGCTTGCACCGTCACGCGCGCGACGCGGCGCATCGGTTCGGGCGTGCCGTCAGGCGTGACAGCGCCTGCTTCGCCGGCGGCGAGTGTTTCGATCTTACCGCGCCAGGAGGCTTCGCGCTCCATGTATTGCTCGATGTAGAGCGCGCGGCGGGCTGAGAGATCGAGATTGTCGGCGGTGGTGCCAGCCGCGCCGGAGAGGCCCAGCACGCGCACGCTATCGATTTGGCAGCCACGCAGTTCGTCCTGAACGGTGCGAATTGCTTCGCGCGCGGCGTTGTTCAGCTCAGCTTCTTGCTGTTCGAAATAGATGCTGAACTGGCGCTCATAGCAGCGCGACGGATCGAAGTCGGCGGATGCGCCTGGAAGGCCGACATTCGCGCACGCGCCAAGCGTCATCAATGCGAACACACAAGCCAGCTTCGCCTTCATCCCACCCTCCGATTGTCGATTAGCTCTTCGCGCGACCGCGGCCGCCTTTTTCCACGAATTCACGCAGCATTTGCGAGGGCCGGAACGTCACCACGCGGCGCGGCGTGATCGGCACTTCCTCGCCCGTCTTCGGATTGCGTCCAACGCGCTGACGCTTGGTGCGCACGTTGAAATTGCCGAAGCGCGAGAGCTTCACCGTGTCGCCATCGACCAGTGCGTCCTGCATCATTTCGAGCATGCGCGTGAGCAGACGATTGGCGTCGGCGCGCTGCATATTGGCGCGCTTGGCCAACGCTTCGACCAGATCGGCTCGTGTTACTGTCTTCGCCACCGGAGCCCCCTCCGCAAGCGGCGCCCGTCAGGCGGACGCCATTAAGGGGAAAAGCTAGTCGCTTCCGTGGCTTAGTGTCAAATATTGCGGTTGCGTTATAGACGGACCAGAGCCGCGCCCCAGGTCAAACCGCCGCCCAGCGCCTCCATCAGCACCAGATCGCCCGTTTTGATGCGCCCATCGCGCACCGCGACGTCGAGCGCGAGTGGGACCGAGGCCGCTGAGGTGTTGCCGTGCAGCGCAACTGTTGAAATCACCTTTTCAACATCGATCCCAAGCTTGCGCGCGACGCCATCCAAGATGCGTTGATTGGCTTGGTGCGGCACGAACCAATCGACCTGATCGAGCGTCACACCCGCCAGCGCGCAGGCTTCCAGCATCGCGCCGGAAATGTGCTCCACAGCGTTGCGGAAAACGGCGTTGCCGACCATGCGGACTTTGCCGGTCGTGCCGGTCTGCGATGGACCGCCATCGACATAGAGCAGATCGTGCATGCGGCCGTCAGTGCGCAGGAAGGCGGAGATCACGCCGCGATCATCGTCGCGCTCTTGCGCTTCCAGCACAACAGCGCCGGCGCCGTCGCCGAACAGAACGCAGGTGCCGCGATCTTCCCAATCGACGATGCGCGAAAAGGTCTCCGCACCGATCACTAGCGCGCACTTCGCCTGCCCGCGCACCAGCGCGTTATCGGCGGTAGAGAGCGCGAAGATAAAGCCGGAACACACGGCCTGCAGATCGAACGCCGCGCCCTTGGTCACGCCCAAAGCGGCCTGAACCCGCGCGGCTGTAGCTGGGAATGTAAGATCGGGCGTCGTTGTCGCGACGATGACCAGATCGACGTCGTCAGCCGTTCGCCCCGCCGCTTCGAGTGCCTTGCGCGCAGCGGCGAGCGCGAGATCTGAGGTCTTCTCGCCCTCTTCGGCAATGTGACGCTCGCGAATGCCGGTGCGGGCAATGATCCATTCGTCGCTCGTGTCGACCCGCGCTGCGAGTTCGTCATTGGTGACGACGCGCCCAGGCAGGTGCGAACCTACCCCCAGCAAAACTGATCGCAGTGTCATCAGCCGGCGTCCCCGACCTTCGCCGTCTCCGCATGGGCGGTGGCGAGGCGGCGCAGATTGTGTTCGATCTCTTCGCGATAATGGCTTCGCGCCATTTTCTCGGCGACACCGATAGCGGCGGCAAAACCGTTGCCGTTGGCGCTACCGTGACTTTTCACGACGAGGCCGTTGAGCCCCAAGAAAAGTGCACCGTTGAAACTGCCAGGATCCATGCGTTTGCTCAGCTTCTTGAGCGCCGGATAAGCGATCGCGGCGCCAAGCATCGCAAGCGGGCCGCTTTTCAGCGCTTCACGAAGAAACTGGCCCACGAGACGTGCGGTTCCTTCGCCCGTCTTCAACGCAATGTTGCCGGTGAAGCCGTCAGTCACGACGACATCGACAGTGCCCTTGGCGATATCGTCGCCTTCGACGAAACCGCTAAAATTGAGATCGACGCCGGCATCGCGGATAAGCTGCGCAGCGGCGCGAATTTCTTCGTGGCCTTTCTGCTCTTCGGCGCCGACATTCAGCAGCGCCACGCTGGGCTTCTCTAAGCCGTTCACCGCGCGCGCGAACGCTTCGCCCATGATCGCGAATTCAACCAGCTGCTCTGCGTCGGCTTCAACATTGGCGCCGACATCGAGCATCACTGTGTAGCCGCCTTTGACGTTCGGCCAGCGTGTCGTCAGCGCCGGACGATGCACACCCTCCATCGTGCGCAGACGGAACATCGAGATCGCCATGAAGGCGCCTGTGTTGCCCGCCGAGACGATCGCGTTGGCGCGTCCATCCTTCACCGCTTCGACCGCGTTCCAAACGCTCGAGCCTTTGCCTTGGCGCATCGCCTGCGCGGCCTTCAGCTCCATGCCGATAGCTTTTTCCGCGTGCTCAACTGTGCTCGCTGCTTTCGCATGCGGAAAGCGCTCCAAGAGCGCATTCAGTTTGGCGGCGTCGCCGTGAATGATGAAGCGCGTCGTCGGGCTGCGGCGCGCGGCGATATCGACGCCCTCGACAACGATGTCAGGGGCGTTGTCGCCGCCCATCCCGTCGATCGAGAGAACGAGACCGTCGCTCATACAGCTCAATTGTCCTGAAAGGCGGTCAAAGCGCGCCGGAGAAGGCGCGAACCATAAAGGGCGCGCTAGGGAAAGCCAACGCAGCCCGCTGCCTCAAGCCGCAACCCAGCTATCGGCTTGGGCCAGTTGCGCCGGTGGCAGAGCCTTCTGGCGTTCCGCAACTTTAGCTGCGATCTCAGCCAGGCTGGCGGCGAACGCCTCGTCGACGCCAGTGTTGCGGACGATGGCTGCCGCCAGCACAGGCCGATCGCCGGCTTCCATCGCCCCGGCATAGGCGTTGAGCCGCCCATAGAAGTCCCCGGCCAGCTTGCGCATGCGCTTGGGCACCGTGGTGTCGCCGACCGCAGCCTCCCTAAGCCCGTCGTCGATCAGCCCGAACAGCTGGTCGGTGAAGTGTTGAGCCAGCGGCTCGGCGCCGGGTTCGTTCTGGAACCGGACGAGGGCCAAAGTAGCGAACAGGGTCAGCATCTCGAAGCGCCCCTCCATGGTATCGGGCGCCCTGCCCGGCCCGTAGAGGGCCGGCTGGCGGCTGGCGGCGCTCACAGCCGTGAGCACCGATTCAGCGTCCCGGCGCGCTGTCGAGCGGGCGAACGGCCAGATCCCCATACCCTTTCCTGTGCTCCCCTCTTGCCCGGTCGCGCGGTCCGCCTTACCCGTTGGGCTCAAAATCAAAGGGCCGAAACGCCCGCGAGGTGAAATATGAATCGCGGTTTCTTGCGTCTCTCTGCGGCAGCTCTGGCGCTTGGCGCCGCGGCCGCCTGCGCGCCGGTGGCGACTTACAGCGGCTTCCGGCCCGAGCGCAATGACGTCGAACTCCCCGACCCGCAAGTCGGCGTCGACACGCGCGCCACCGTGCAGCAGCGCTTCGGCTCGCCATCGACGACAGCCGTCTACGATCAGACCGCCTGGTATTATGTGAGCGCCGTGCAGCAACGCATCGCCTTCTATAGCCCCGACACCACCGATCGCCGCGTCATGGTCGTGCGCTTCGATGGCGACATCGTCTCATCCGTCGAAAAGTACGGAATGGAGCGTGGTCGCATGGTCAATTACAGCTCCGAAGAAACGCCGACGCGCGGTCGCGAACTTGGCATCATCGAACAATTGCTCGGCAACGTCGGCGCCAACCCGATCCGCACCGAAGAAGGCGAAGATAACCCGCGCAATCGCCGCTAAGGAACGCTCAACGAAACATCAAACGCCCCGGCTTACACTGGGGCGTTTTTGTTTGCGCTTGATCCAAAATGAAAACGCCCCGGCCTTACGACCGGGGCGTTTTGCCTTTCAGCTTATCGCTGATTAGCCGTTCCAGTGCGCCAGCACCGCGAGCAGCAAGAGCGCCACGATGTTGGTGATCTTGATCATCGGGTTCACGGCCGGGCCCGACGTATCCTTGTAGGGATCGCCGACTGTGTCGCCGGTGACAGCGGCCTTGTGGGCGTCAGAGCCCTTGCCGCCGTGATGACCTTCTTCGATCAGCTTCTTGGCGTTGTCCCAAGCGCCGCCGCCCGAGGTCATCGAGATAGCGACGAACAGACCCGTCACGATGACGCCGACGAGCAGCGCGCCGAGAGCGGCCAGACCGTTCGCGACACCAGCAATCGACCAGATCACGAAGAACAGCGCGATCGGCGCGAGCACCGGCAGAAGCGACGGGATGATCATTTCCTTGATCGCCGCTTGCGTCAGGATGTCGACGGCCTTGCCGTAATCCGGCTTGGCAGTGCGCTCCATGATGCCCGGAATTTCGCGGAACTGACGGCGAACTTCTTCGACAACCGACTGCGCAGCTCGGCCCACGGCAGTCATCGACCAACCACCGAAGAGATACGGCAGCAAGCCGCCCACAAAGAGACCGACGATCACATACGGGTTGCTAAGCGCGAAGAAGCTATCGAGCTCCGAGAGTTGCAGGCTCGCGAAGAACGGATACTCGCTCGCATTGCTCGCGTAGTGCTTCAGATCTTCGAAGTAAGCGGCGAACAGCACCAGCGCGCCGAGACCCGCAGAGCCGATCGCGTAGCCCTTGGTGACGGCCTTCGTGGTGTTGCCAACGGCGTCGAGCGCGTCAGTCGTAACGCGCACTTCCTTCGGCAGTTCGGCCATTTCAGCGATGCCGCCGGCATTGTCCGTAACCGGACCGAACGCGTCGAGCGCCACGATGATGCCCGCGACCGAGAGCATGGTCGTGACAGCGATGGCGATGCCGAAGAGGCCAGCCAGCGTGAACGTGGCGATGATGCCCGCAACGATGGTGAGCGCCGGCAGAGCCGTCGATTCCATCGAGACTGCGAGACCTTGGATCACATTGGTGCCGTGGCCCGACTTCGAGGCCTCAGCGACGCTCTTCACCGGACGGAAGCCCGTGCCGGTGTAGTATTCCGTGATCCAGACGATCGCACCCGTCACCAGCAAGCCGATGAGGCCGCAGACGAAGAGATCTTGACCCGAAACGCCCGCGAGATCGGAGGACTGACCAAGGCTGCCCGCGATCGCGCCCCAACCCACGGTGAGGTGGATCGAAACGGCGAGACCAACCGCCGAAAGAATGCCGGCGGCGACGAGGCCCTTATAGAGCGCGCCCATGATGTTGTTGGACGGGCCGAGACGCACGAAGAACGTGCCGATGATCGAGGCAACGATAGCGAACGCGCCGATGGCCAGCGGCAGCACCATGATGAGCGGCACTTCCGAAGCGTCGCGGAAGAGGATGGAGGCAAGCACCATCGTCGCAACCGCGGTCACAGCATAAGTTTCGAACAAGTCAGCGGCCATGCCAGCGCAATCGCCGACATTGTCGCCGACATTGTCGGCAATCGTGGCCGGGTTGCGCGGATCGTCTTCCGGAATACCGGCTTCGACCTTACCCACCATGTCGCCGCCGACGTCAGCGCCCTTGGTGAAGATGCCGCCGCCGAGACGCGCGAAGATCGAGATCAGCGAAGCGCCAAAGCCTAGCGCAACCAGGCTGTCGATCACTGCACGGCTGGTCGGCGCATGGCCTACGAATTCAGTCAGCACGAGATAGTAGAACGCAACGCCAAAAAGCGCGCCGCCGGCGACGAGCATGCCCGTCACCGCGCCGGCCTTGAACGCCATCTTCAGACCGCCCGCGAGCGATTGGCGCGAAGCTTCCGCCGTGCGCACGTTCGCTTGCACCGAGACATTCATGCCGATGAAGCCGGCGAGGCCTGAGAGCACCGCGCCGATGATAAAGCCAACCGGGATTTCCCAGTTCTGGAATGCGATCGCCAACACGATGACAACGCCAACGCCGACATAGGCGATGGCGCGGTACTGACGGTTCAAATAGGCGCGCGCGCCTTCTTGAATCGCGGCCGCGATTTCTTTCATCCGGTCAGTGCCGGCGCTGGCTTTGGTGATCGCTTGAGTTTCGAGGAAGCCGTACAAGGCCGCCACGATGCCGGCCACGACGGCCGACCATACGACGATGGTGGTGATATCCATTTTACCTGTCCTGGGTGCGGGTCTCGCACCGGTTGGGGAATGGGTTGGCCGTCCCGCGACAGTCCGTCTGCGGCAACGCTTCCCCCGAAGGTGGGCGCCTCATGCCAAAAACTGCGCTCTTAGGCAAGGAAGAGCCGGGCAAATGAGCTCTGCTTAGATGCCGGAGCCCTGGCTCGAGTAGGTGGCGACGATGCTGACCCCGGCCACGGCCCGTTCACCCAGGGCTTGGACCGCCGCTGCGCGATAGACCGCGATGGCGCGTGCGTCGTTCAGGGCGTTGTTGTTCTCCGGATCGGCCAGATCGTTGGCGTGGCTGGCGCGGACCAGGGCGTCGCGCAGAAAATGCGCCCGTTCCCGCGTCTGCCAGAGGTCCACACCCTGGGCGATCTCCACGCGGATCGACACGAAGAGGTAGTTCACCAATTGCCCATCGCGCACGACGGGCACCGCGAGGTAGGGCGCGTCCATCGAGCGCGACGACGCCGCCGCTTCGGCGCCCTCTTCGCCCTTTTCCTTGCCCTTTGTGCTGCCGCCCGACGCACTCGCCAGCCCCGCCATCAGCGTGGAGGCAATGAGCGCCGCGGCCACGGCTCGGGCGATCGCGTACTTCTTGCTCATGCTGCGGCAGGCTGAGCAGCGCCGGTTAATCGGCGCCTAATGGGATAGTTCGTACCGGTTGCGGTCCGACTAGCGGCCGAGTTTGTGGCTGTAGCTTGCCGCCTCGATCGGGACGGCATTGCCCGCGGCGTCCAGCACCGCGACGCCCGCGCCTGCTTCCACGCGGCCAATGCGCGTGAGGCGCAGCGCGCCGTCGGGATCCAATGCGGCAATCGCCTGACGCACGGTTTCCGGCGCCGTGAACAGCACGACGTAATCATCGCCGCCAGTGATCAGCTTGCGGAAGTCGCCGCCGTTGAACGCCCAACGCTGAGCCGCATAAGAAAATGGAATGGCGTTCGCCTCGATCTTGATCGCAACGCCAGACGCCGCCGCAAGCTTCGCCGCGTCGCCCACAAGACCATCCGACACATCCATCGAGGCATTCGCGAACCGCGCGACAAGCGCTGCCGCCGCCGGCTGCACGAATGGCGCCAGATAGGCCGACATCAGCCAAGCCGCTTCGGTGTCGAACTCTTCGCCCGGCAGCGTCAGATAATCCGGTGTGCCGTAGCGCAGCGCTTCTTCGTCCGCTGCCGGCACGAATTGCTCACGGCCGCGCTTCAGATCGGCGAGCGTTAGCGCGCCGGTGCGCAGCTGCAGGCCGAGCCAAGCCGAACCAATTTCGCCACCGGCGAGCCAGACATCATCGCTGACTTCCGCATCCGCGCGTGAAGGCGTGCGCACGCCGAGCGGCACGCCGAACGCTGTGATAGAAACCGTGAGCGGACCCGGCGTCGACGTCGTATCGCCGCCGATCAAAGTCATGCCGAAGAGCTTGAGATCGCGACCCAGCGCATCGGCGAAAAGCTTGATCTCGTCAGCGTTGCGCGATTGCGGCCAGACAAGCGTCAGAAGCGCGGCGACCGGCTTTGCGCCCTTGCCGATCAAATCGGAGACGTTGACCCGCAGCGCTTTCGCCGCAACCGTTTCAATCGGATCGCCGGGCAGAAAATGAACGCCCTCTACGACCGCATCTGTGGTCACAACCAGCGCGCCCTGCGCTTCGAGCACAGCAACATCATCAAGGAGTCCGCGCGCGCCTTCGCCTGCGTGCGGCGCAAACAATGTGCGGATAATGTCGAATTCGTCTGCGGACATGGCCGCGCTTATGCGCCTTCGGCCTCGGAACGCAAGTCACGCGCGCAGGCTTCGAGTGCGGCGTTGATGAAGCCCGGCTCTGGCCCTTCGAAGAACGACTTCGCGATCTCGACGTACTCGTCGAGCACCACCGCCTTCGGAATGTCGGCGCGCTGCTCAAGTTCCGCCGCGCCAGCGCGCAGGATAGCGCGCGCTACAGCATCGATGCGCTCCAAGCGCCAACCTTTGCTCAAATGCCGCGCTATCGCACGATCAAGTGTGGCTTGGCGTTCGACGGCCTTTTCCACCAGCACTTTGAAGAGATCGAGATCGCCTTCGCTGTCTGTGTATGAGGCTTCCGTTTCGCGCGGCAGCTTGCCGGCGCTGAAGTCGCGGATGACGTCTTCCGTCGTCGCGCCGGAGACTTCCATTTGATAGAGCGCCTGCACGGCGCCCAGACGCGCGGCGCGGCGCGAGGCGATTTGCGCTTCGTTCATCGCGCGACCTCAGCGAAGCGGCGCTTCAATGCCGCCATCGCCAGCGCCGCACGCGCCGTTTCACCGCCCTTATCGCCGCGCGCGGGGTCGGCGCGCTCTTCTGCTTGCGCCAAGCTCTCAACCGTCAAGATGCCATACCCAATCGAAAGTCCTTCACGGATCGTCAGATCCATCAGTCCGCGTGCACTCTCGCCGCAGACATAATCGTAATGGCTGGTCTCACCGCGCACGACGCAACCGAGCGCGAGATAGCCGTCATAGAGTCCGGTCTTTGCAGCCAACGCAATAGCACCGGGAATTTCGAACGCGCCTGGCACGAACACGCGATCGAGCGTCGCCTTCGCTTCTCCGGCCGCCGCTTCTGCGCCACGCTGCAGCATGTCGGCGACACCAGTGTAATAGGGCGAAATCACCATCAGCAGGCGGGCGCCCGGCAGCGAGGCCACCGGAAATTTTTCCAAGTCTTTCTTCACGATTTGAACCCGCGCCAGCCATCGATCGACAGCCCATAGCCTTCAAGGCCAACCAGTTTCTGCGGCGTGTTGCCGAGCACAATCATGCGCCCAACGCCAAGTTCGCGCAGAATCTGCGAACCCAAACCAATCACGCGCAATTCGTCGTCCGCTTCCAACTCAGCCGGCTCGCCCTTCAAGCGCCGCGAAATCGCGTTCGGCACCAGATCGCGCAGGATCACCAGTACGCCCGCGCCTTCAGCGTCGATCTCGCCAAGCGCCTTATTAACCAGACCAGCGCGATCGCCGTAGCCGCCAACGACGTCAGCCGCAAAATCCGTGCGGTGCACGCGCACGAGCGTGGGCTGATCCGCCTTGATCTCGCCCTTCACCAACGCCGCGTGCTCAACGCCGTCCAAGCGATTGCGGAACACGACGATGCGGAAACCGGAACCGACGCTCGTTTCGAACGCACCTTCGTGCAGCACATCGAGGAAACGATCATTAGCACGGCGATAGGCGATGAGATCGTCAATCGCGCCAATCTTCAAATTGTGAAACTGCGCGAAGGCGACAAGCTCCGGCAGGCGCGCCATTGTGCCGTCGTCGTTCATGATCTCGCAGATCACCGCCGAGGGATTGAGCCCCGCCGCGCGCGAAATATCGACGCTCGCTTCCGTATGCCCAGCACGCACCAGCACGCCGCCTTCACGCGCCATCAGCGGAAACACATGACCAGGAGAGACGATGTCGCCAGCGCCTTTGCCGCCATCAATCGCCACTGCAATCGTGCGCGCGCGATCAGCTGCAGAGATGCCTGTCGAGATGCCTTCCTTAGCCTCAATCGAAACGGTGAACGCCGTGCCAAGGCGCGCTTGATTGCGCGGCGCCATCGGCTCCAGCCCCAACTCGCGCGAACGCTCTGCCGTCAGCGCGAGGCAGATCAAACCGCGACCATGCTTGGCCATGAAGTTCACTTGGGCCGGCGTTGCGAATTGCGCGGGGATAATAAGATCGCCCTCGTTCTCGCGATCTTCCGCGTCAACGAGAATGAACATGCGCCCTTCGCGCGCTTCCTCGATGATCTCGGCGATCGGCGAGACGGCGCGCTTCAGTTCCGCAATCGGTGAGGGCTTCGAGCCCATGTCTATCTCCGCGCCTCGATGAGCCGCGCCGCGTAGCGCGCCATCATGTCGGCTTCTAAATTCACTTTATCGCCGGCCTTCAGCTTCGACAAAGTCGTAACGCTCCAAGTGTGCGGAATGATCAGCACGCCGAAGCCCTCGTCATCGACCTCATTCACCGTCAGCGACACGCCCGCAATCGCGATCGAGCCTTTCGGCGCGATCAGGTGCGCGATACTCTCCGGCGGCTTCACGCGAATACGCCAGCCCTCGCCATCCTGGCGAACTGACAGCACCTCGCCCAAGCCATCGATATGGCCCTGCACCATGTGGCCGCCGAGTTCGTCGCCGACGCGAAGCGAGCGCTCCAGATTCACCTTGTCGCCGACATTGAGCGCACCGAGCGTCGTCAGCGCCAGGCTCTCGGGCGCAACCTCAACAACGAACGCCGAGCCATCAGCCTTCGTGCTTTTCTCGACCACGGTCAGGCAACAGCCGTCGTGCGCGATGCTCGCACCGATATCGATGCCGTCAGCGGCATACGGCGCGCCGATCGTCAGGCGCAGCAAGCCCTCACGCCGCTCCGCTGCGCGCACATCACCGAGTGCAGAAACAATTCCAGTAAACAAGGCTCGCTCTCTCAGGCCCGCTCGTAGCTTTCCCAGACATCGGGGCCAAGCTCACGCAGCGCAACCCGCTTGAACCGCGGCGCATCGGCCAACGCGCCATAGCCCAAATCCGCCAGCGCCGCCCGGCCTTCGCCGCCCAAGACCATCGGCGCCCGGAACCACTCGATCCGGTCTACGACACCCAGATCAACGAGCGACGCCGCGATCCTGCCGCCGCCCTCGACCAACACGCTGCCAAAGCCCAGGCTGCTCAGACGCTCCAGCACCGCCGCCATGTCAACGCCGCCCAGCCCTGTGTCCACCTGCTCAATCCGCGCACCCATGGCCTCAAGGATCGCGTGCCGCGCGGGACTTGCGCGCGGCGCCGAAAACACGACCACCGGCGCGATAGCGACATCGCCAAACATCTTGGCATCCGGCGGGATTTCCAGCCGCGTGGTCACGACAACCCGCGCCGGCTGTTTTGCCGGCAGCGGCTCAGTGCGCGCGAGCAAGGACGGATTATCCTTCCGCACCGTTTCAGCGCCAACCAGGACAGCGTCATGCGCCGCGCGCAGCCGCTGCACCTCAGCGCGCGCGGCCTCGCCCGTGATCCACTGGCTTTCGCCCGCAGCCGTCGCGATCCGCCCGTCAAGGGAGGTCGCGAGTTTTAGGGTGACGCGCGGGCGGGGCATGGGCGCAATCTAGCACGTCGCCGAAGCGCAAAGCTCAAGGCTTCTTGCTGGCGCCTGCTTCTTCGATGAACTCGGCGAAATCGCCCACTTCGCGAAAATCGCGATAGACTGAGGCGTAGCGGACGTAAGCCACTGGATCGAGCACGGCCAACGCCTCCATGATCATCTCGCCGATCGTCTCGGACGTGATCTCGCTCTCGCCCTGGCTCTCAAGCTTGCGCACGATGCCGGAGATCATCTGCTCGACCTGATCCGACTCGATCGGCCGCTTGCGCAAAGCAATCGCCAGCGAGCGCGCCAGCTTATCGCGATCGAACGGCACCCGCCGTCCCGAGCGCTTCAGCACGACAAGGTCACGCAGCTGCACGCGCTCAAACGTCGTGAAACGCGATCCGCACTTATCGCACTGGCGCCGGCGCCGGATTGCCGCCCCGTCTTCGGTCGGGCGGCTATCCTTCACCTGGGTGTCTTCATTCTGACAGAACGGGCAGCGCATGTTTTGAGCTCCGCGCGGTCCGAATCAGCGGCGCCGCGCTCTCAATTGTAGATCGGAAAACGAGCCGTGAGTTGTTCGACTTTGGCGGCAACCGCAGCTTCGATCGACGAGTTATCGCCGTTCGAGCCCTGCAGACCATCCAGCACTTCGCAGATCAGGTCCGCAACCTGCTGGAACTCCGCCGGGCCGAAGCCGCGCGTCGTGCAGGCCGGCGTGCCGAGGCGGATGCCGCTGGTCACGAACGGCTTTTCCGGATCGTTCGGGATGCCGTTCTTGTTGGTGGTGATCAGCGCCCGCTCCAGCGAATGCTCGGCCACCTTACCCGTGGCTCGCTTCGGCCGCAGGTCAACCAGCATCAGATGGCTATCCGTGCCGCCCGAAACGACCGCCAAGCCGTTCTGAACCAGTCGCGCCGAAAGCGCCCGCGCGTTCTCAACAACGCGCTGCGCATAGAGCTTGAACTCAGGCTGCAGCGCCTCGCCGAAACTCACCGCTTTCGCAGCAATGACGTGCATCAGCGGCCCGCCCTGCAGGCCCGGAAACACAGCAGAATTGATCTTCTTGCCGAGGTCTTCGTCGTTCGAGAGGATCATGCCGCCGCGCGGGCCGCGCAGCGTCTTGTGCGTCGTCGTCGTCACCACATGCGCGTGCGGGAGGGGAGACGGATAAGCGCCGCCCGCGATCAGGCCGGCATAGTGGGCCATGTCGACCATGAGATAAGCGCCGATGCTGTCGGCGATTTCGCGGAAGCGCTTGAAATCGATATGCCGCGAATAGGCTGAGCCACCCGCAATGATCAGCTTCGGCTTCTCGCGTTGCGCAATCTCCGCGACCTGATCGTAATCGATCAGATGGTCATCTTCGCGCACGCCGTAAGCGACCGGATGAAACCACTTGCCCGAGACGTTCACCGGCGAGCCATGCGTCAGGTGACCGCCGCTCGCCAGATCCATGCCGAGAAACTTGTCGCCCGGCTGCAGCAGCGCGAAGAACACGGCTTGGTTCGCATTGGCGCCAGAGTGCGGCTGCACGTTCACGAACTTACAGTCGAACAGCTTCTTCGCGCGCTCGATCGCGAGGCGCTCTACTTCATCGACAAACTCGCAGCCGCCATAATAGCGCCGGCCCGGATAGCCTTCGGCGTATTTGTTGGTGAGCACCGAGCCCTGCGCTTCAAGCACCGCGCGCGAGACGATGTTCTCCGACGCAATGAGTTCGATCTGCTTCTGCTGGCGCTGCAATTCGGCGTCGATCGACGCCTTGATGTCGGCGTCTACGCGCTCGAGCGCCGCTTCAAAGAAACGGTCGCGTTCACCGGCGGTGCGTCCCGCGGCTTGGGTCATTCTGGCCTCGCTCAACTTGAGGTATCGGATTCGCCTACAAGATAAGTTCCTCGCCCCGAATAAGCAAAGTTACTGTGTAGGGCGATAAAACTGCAATTATCGGCAAGCTGAATGGCTTATGTCGCTAGTAATACTTGCCTCGATTACGACCATAGCGGTATAGGCCGGCGAAATAGCGTTGTATTGGCTAGGAAAATTAGCTTGCCTATACGGGACGAAGACGAAGTAGAGGCCAATGGCAACGCCGAGACGTTGCGTATGACCGCCGATATCGTCGCCTCATTTGTCAGCAACAATAAGCTCTCCTCCGAAGAGCTCGCTGACCTTATCCGCTCGGTCCACAAAACCGTGTCGACGCTGGCCGCGCCGGGCGCTGCGCCCGCTGGCGAGCGCCCGAAGCCTGCCGTCGCGGTGAATAAGTCGGTCCAGCACGATTACATCGTCTGCCTGGAGGACGGCAAAAAACTCAAAATGCTGAAGCGCTACTTGCGCTCGACTTACGGCCTGAGCCCCGAAGATTATCGCAAGCGCTGGGGCCTGCCCGCCGATTACCCGATGGTCGCGCCCGCCTACGCCGCGCGACGCTCCGAGTTCGCCAAGAAGATCGGTCTCGGCAAAGGCGTCCGCCGCAAGGACTAACCCGTCATCCTGGGGCGCACATCGTGCGACCCGGGATCCAGGGCAACCTCCTGCGCTCTACGATCTCCTGGATCCCGGCGCCTTCGCTGCGCGAAGCCCCCAGGATGACGAAAGCCGCTGGCCCTTTAGACAATTTTGCCCGGCCGTGGAGGCGGCGGCGCATCGTCATCGCCCTTTCCGCTCAGCACCCACTCCAGCTTCCGCAGCGCCAGCGCCTGCACGTCGACGCGTGCTGCATTGGACGGCGCCTGGATCACGACTTCAACGCCAGTCGCGACGTGCACTGCCGCCACGCGCTGCACGTCGCCGACCTGCGTGATTTCAAAGATGACGTCGCCGAGGTCGTCGCCGCTCACGCCTCGCCGCTCACGATTGGGGCGGGATGTGAACGGGGCACTTGGCCCAAACGGCTTTGAACGACTCAACCAGCGCATCCATCAGCGCGTCGTCATGGAATGGCGAAGGTGTGATGCGCAGGCGCTCAGTGCCCTTCGGCACAGTCGGATAGTTGATCGGCTGCACATAGATGCCGTGCTCGAGCAGCAGAATGTCCGATATCTTCTTGCAGCGCGCCGCGTCGCCCACGAGCACTGGCACGATGTGCGTCGTGCTTTCCGACATCACCGGAATGCCGGCTTCCGCCAGCAACGCCTTCAAGCGCTCGGAACGCTCCTGCAAGCGATCGCGCAAGTGCGGACACTCTTTCACGATCCGCACGCTTTCCAGCGCCGCAGCCGCAATCGAAGGCGCAAGTGAAGTCGTGAAGATAAAACCCGACGCCGTGGAGCGGATCGCATCCATCGCAGCAGCTGGGCCGGTGACGTAGCCGCCCATCGTGCCGAACGCCTTGGCCAGCGTGCCTTCGATGAAATCGACCCGGTGCATCACGCCATCGCGCTCAGCGACGCCGCCGCCGGTCGGGCCATAGAGGCCAACGCCGTGGACTTCGTCGAGATAGGTCATCGCGCCATAAGCTTCGGCGAGATCGCAGATTTGTTCGATTGGCGCGGTGTCGCCATCCATAGAATAAACGCTCTCGAACGCGATCAACTTCGGCGCATCGGCCGGCGCTTCATTGATCAACGCTTCGAGGTGTTGAACGTCATTGTGACGGAAGATGCGACGTTCGCACTTCGCACGGCGGATGCCTTCGATCATCGAGGCGTGGTTCTGCGCGTCCGAGAAAATCCAGAGGTTCGGAAAGAGCTGCGCCAGCGTCGAGAGCGTCGCATCGTTCGAGACGTAGCCGGAGGTGAACAGGAGCGCCGCTTCCTTGCCGTGCAGCTTCGCCAGCTCTTCTTCGAGATCGACGTGATAAGAGGTCGTGCCCGAAATGTTGCGCGTGCCGCCCGCGCCGGCGCCAACCTTATCCAAAGCTGCGTGCGCCGCGTCGAGCACTTCGGGGCTTTGACCCTGGCCGAGATAATCGTTCGAGCACCAGACGACGATGTCGCGATAGCCGCCGTCCTGCAGGCGCAGCTTGGCGTGCGGAAACCGGCCGCGCTCGCGCATGATGTCAGCGAACACGCGATAACGCCCCTCATCGCGGATGCCCGCGACGGCGTGCTCGAACACTTGAAGGTCTTGGTCTCTCACGCGGCGTGTTCTCTGTCTTATGACCGGAAGGCGTAGCCGCTGTTGTAGGCAAGCGCCATGATCCAAGATAACTGACGCATGATCTCAAGTAACTGGGGCGCGAGACCGCAGATGACGCCGTTTTATTGCGAACGACTCGCATGAGCTATTCAGGACGCTACCCAAACACCCGCCCGCGCCGTCTGCGCCAGACCGATTGGGTGCGACGCCTCACGCGCGAAAACGCGGTGAGCACCGATGATCTCATCTGGGCGATGGTCGTTCATGACGGCATCGAGCCACAAATCCCCGTCACCGCCATGCCCGGCGTAAAGCGCTACTCCGTGCGCGCCGCTGCGGAAGCTGCGCGCAACGCAGCGAAGCTCGGCATTCCCGCGATCGCTGTGTTCCCGCACGTCGATGCTTCGAAGAAAGACGCGACCGGCAAGGAAGCGCTCAACCCGCAAGGCCTCGTCTGCAACGCCGTGCGCGCGATGAAAGATGCAGCGCCCGAGATCGGCATCATGGTCGACGTAGCACTCGATCCGTTCACCGATCACGGCCACGACGGCCTCTTACAGAATGGCCGCATCTTGAACGATGAGACTGTCGAAGTGTTGGCCGAGCAGGCGCTCATCCAAGTCAAGGCCGGCGCCGATATCGTGGCGCCCTCCGACATGATGGACGGCCGCGTCGGCACCATCCGCGCGGCGCTCGATGGCGATGGCCATCACGACACGCTGATCATGTCCTACGCCGCGAAGTACGCGTCCGCCTTCTACGGGCCCTACCGCGAAGCGATCGGCTCAGGGAAACTTGGGCAAGGCTCTGTCGCCAATCCCGGCGACAAGCGCACCTATCAAATGGATCCCGCCAACGCCGACGAAGCGCTCCGTGAAGTCGCCATGGATGTCGCCGAAGGCGCCGACATGCTGCTGGTGAAGCCGGGGCTTGCCTATCTCGACATCGTCACGCGCGTGAAGGCGAGCTTCGGCCTGCCCACCTACGCGTTCCAAGTCAGCGGCGAGTACGCCATGATCAAAGCAGCAAGCGCCAACGGCTGGATCGACGAAGACCGCGCCGTCATGGAAACGATGATGGCCTTCAAACGCGCCGGCGCGGATGGGGTGGTGACGTACTTCGCGCTGAAGGTCGCGGAAATGCTGGGCTAGCGCTTGTTGGCTACAGATTCGACAAGACGACCCAGGCCATCACGCTAACGATCGTCAAAACCAACAGTGCGAACGTCTGATCGCGCTGCTCAGCGCGAGTGCCTTCTTTGGAAAAAGGCGCGGGCGTAGCTGCAACCCAACCGAGGATAACCGCCACCGCTGCCGCGAGAGCGAGTTCAGGCGCGCCTCGTATGTGGACGTAAACCTCTACGGCTCCGCCTCTCCACTGCAACTGGGTCCACGCAATAAACCACGTCGCAAAGAGCCAAGCGCTGATCAACCGAGGAAGGCTGGACCAGAGCCCAGGGGCCCTCTGCCTTGGCGAGGGAGTACCCGTTTCCGCTGTCATTGCGAACTCCGTACCGATCTAGAGACCGACCCAATTATCCCTTATACGCCGGCAAAAACGCCGCGAGTCGCGCGCCCATTTCGGCGCCGAGCGCTTGCAGGCCGTTCAACGGCCGCACCATCACTTCGAAATCGACAATCTTTCCGCTCGCGTCGAACCTGATGAGATCGATGCCCTTCAAGCCGCGCTCGCCAACACGCGCGCTGAATTCCAGCACAACGCTCAACCCATCTTCGCTCACCAGAGTGCGGTGATACGCAAAGTCCTCGAACACATTCATCACCGTCGAGATGATGAGCGTCACCGCTTGTGCTGAGTGATAGGGCTTGAACGCCATCGGCGAGCGGAACGTCGCTTCGGGATGGACGATGTCGGCGAGGCCGGCCATGTCCTTCTTCGCCACCATGTCGTGCCACTTCGACAGCGAGGCGGCGGCATTCGCGTTCAATCCCATTACATCCTCGCTCACGCCAACGGCGCTTGGAAACAGAGCGCGTAGCCGTCCGGGTCGCGCAGATAAAGTTGACGCATGCCGTAGGGCGCGTTCGACGGCGGCGCTAGGTCTGCGACCTTCCCGCGCAATTCTTCGAAGACGCCGTCGACGTCGGCGCAGCCGAAATAGAGACACACATCGCCATGCGCGCGCTGCAGCAGATCAACACGCGTAGGCGGGCGCTCGCCTTCGTCAAACGCGGTGTTGAGCATGATGTTCACGCCGTCCCGCTCCAACGCCATCCAGTGCGAGAAGCGCCCCTCAGGCGCCTCTACCTGCGGCGAGGCCGCTACAACTTCGAAGCAGAGCACGTCGCGATAGAAGGCGAGTGCTTCCAGCATGTCATAGACTTGCAGCAGCGGCGTCATTCCAGAGATACGCATCATGCGTCCCCTTAGGCGGAAAGCGGCACGCCTTCCAACGTGATGCGGTGCATCTCGCGGCGGTGCCCATGATAATCGTTCTTGGCGTAGTGCCAGGTCGAGCGATTATCCCAGAACGCTATCGACCCAGGGCGCCACTCGAACTCATAAACGAACTGCGGCTGCGTGCAGTGGACGAACATCTCGCCCACGAACGCACTCGTCTCCGCTTCGCTCCAGCCGATGATCTGCGTGGTATAGGCGATATTGACGAAGAGCGCCTTCTTGCCGCTCAGCGGATGCGTGATCACCACGGGATGAACGCTATCTTCCAATTGTTCCGCCACATCTTCATTGCCGATGCGATCACCGCGCTCCTTGTTGTAGAGCGCCGCCTTGCCGAAAATGCGCTTGGCCGAATGGATCGCCTTCAGCGGCGCCAGCTTTTCCTTCAGCGCCGGCGAAAGTGCGTCGTAAGCTTTATACATCGACGCAAACAACGTGTTGCCACCCGACGGCGGCAGTTCGCGCGCCACCAATATCGAACCCATTGCCGGTGCGTGATCGTACGACTGATCCGTATGCCAGGCGCCGCCGATGTTTTCGGTCTGATCTCGCTCTTTGCGCAGCACCGCGATCTCTGGGTGCTGCGGATGCGCGCCCAGGAAGCGGTTGATGTTGATCGGCGCCCAACGGCGCGCGAACGCGATGTGCTGCTCTTCGGTGATGTCCTGATCGCGGAAGAAGATCACGCCGTGATCGGCGTAGGCTTGCCGGATTGAAGCGAAATCCTCGTCCGACAAGGGCCGCGCCAGATCAACGCCGCCAATCTCGGCGCCCGCGCCTGGAAGGGGAGTAATGACTACGCTCATGGCCGCCTCCGCAAGCGGCCACCCTAGCGGCTTCTCTCAGAAAATGAACTGCGGCGTCGGCGCAGCGTCAGGCCGCGCGCTGCAACGCCGCTTTACCGACAGCCAAGCGCACGCCCTCGGCGATTTCTTCGCGGCGCGTTGCCTGGTCCTGACCTAGCGACACGAGCTTGGTCACGCCGTCGACGCACACCATGAGCGACGCCTTCACCGCCTCCGGGCGTAAGCCCTTGGCGGACGAGAGTTGCAGCGAGAACGCCGCGCATGCGCGCATCAGCGGCCCGTCGCCGGCGTTCACAGCATAGGCTTGCACGTTGCGCAGCGCGATCTCGCACGGCTCCAGCAGGGAAGAATTCTCCGCGAACCCGGACGCCGCTGTCCGCAGCATGTCGACCGCATCCTGCAGCGTCGTCGCCGTGATGCCGGCGGAATCGTCTGCCTTGCGGCGCTTCGACGGCGCGCCAGCGGTGACAATGCCGGCGCGGCGGCACGGGCCGACATAACCGGTTTCAGTATCGATGAACTCGCGCGGCTGGGTCAGCACTTTGTTGATTGTGTTGAGCAGCACCTTGCCTGAGATCGGTTTGCCGATCAGCGCGTTGCAACCGGCATGACGGCACTCTTCAGCCATCACGCGCGAAAACGCGCCGGAGGTGATGAAAATCGCCGCCTTGCGGCCGGGCAATTTCTTGTTGCGGCGGTAGCCCTTCGTCCACGTCGCACCGTCAAGCGGCCCCATCTCGTAGGACGCGATGACGACGTTGGCGTTATAGACTTCCAGCAAGTCGATCGCGACGTCTTGCGACTGCACGACTTTCACTTTGTCGACGCCCGCGTTGCGAAGCAGATCGAGCATGATCTGACCTTCGAACTTGTTGGGCTCAACAATAAGAACGGTCCAGCCTTTGACGTTCATTGTTGTTCTTGTCTCCGCCAAGGTCGCGGACAGTACAGCAATGAGTTTAAGTAACCTTGAACCAATCCCTAACGTAAGCTTGGTTTCACTCAGTTCTTCGGCCGCTCCAAGCGCGCGATCAAGCTCGACGTATCCCAGCGCCTTCCGCCCATCGCTTGCACGTCGGCGTAATTCGCGTCGACTTGTTTGGTTAGCTCAAGCTTAGCGCCGTTGAGCTTCGCTTCATCGAGCACGAGCCCCAAATCCTTGCGCATCCAATCGACGGCGAAGCCAAAGTCAAAGCGCCCTTCATCCATCGTCTTCCAGCGGTTTTCCATTTGCCAGCTTTGCGCAGCGCCTTTGGAAATCGCGGCGATGACTTTCTCAACATCTAAGTCGGCGCGCTTGGCGAAGTGCAGCCCCTCCGCCAGTCCTTGCAGCACGCCCGCAATACAGATTTGGTTCACCATCTTCGCAAGCTGACCCGAGCCAGCAGGGCCGATCAGCGTCATGTTCGCTGCATACGCCGCCATGATCGGCTGGGCTTCGGCAAACACGCTCTGCTCGCCGCCTGCCATCACGGTGAGCTTGCCCGCTTCAGCGCCCGCTTGGCCGCCTGACACCGGCGCATCGAGAAAGCCAAAGCCCAGGGCCTCCGCCTTCTCCGACAATTCGCGCGCGATCGCGGCGGAGGCGGTGGTGTGATCGACGAAGATCGCGCCCTTGCGCATTGTCGTTTGCGCCGCCTCGAACACCTCGCGCAGATCGCGGTCATTACCGACGCACGAGAACACGATGTCAGCGCCGTCCGCCGCGCCCGCCACCGACGTGTAGGTGCGACCCTTGTGTTTTTGCGCCCAGTCGCGCGCCTTCTCTTCGCTGCGATTATAGACCGCAACGTCATGGCCGGCGCGCGCGAGATGGCCCGCCATCGGCCCGCCCATCACACCCAAACCAATGAACGCGGTTTTCGCCATCGCTTTTAGCTCCCGGAAGGTCCGCGCGGATCCTCGGCCGTGCCGTAGAGTCCGCGGAAGAATGTCAAAGCCGGCCCCGGCTTGACCCTGAGATCAAGCACCTCGCCGATAATGATGAGATGGTCGCCGGCGTTGCGTCTATCATGGGTACGGCAAGCGATGTGCGCCACCCCGGTCTGCAGCACCGGAACGCCGCCGAACATCTCGGCTTCACTTGCCTCGATCTCCTCGGTGTCGGCGCGCGCAAAGCGCCGCGCCTGCGCTTCATCGGCGGCGCCCAGAACGGTGACGCCCCATTCATCGGCAGCAGCAAAGAAATCGTAACGCTCGGACTGATCGCCCAAACACCACAACAGAAGTCGGGGCTTTAGCGACACCGACGTCAGCGAGTTGACGGTGATGCCCGCCATGCGCCCGCCCGCGCCCGTCGCCGACACCACCGTCACGCCGGTAGCGAAAGCGCTCATGACGCGCCGGAAAATCTGATCAGGCGCACCCTCTTCCATCAACAGCTCAATTCCTATTGCTCAACGCGATCTTAACCTCGTTCGGACAAGGTCGCGCGCTTCCTCCAGAATGGACGGCCCCGTGACTGCTGCGACCAATCAACGCCCCATCCTGATCAAGAAGGTCAAGAAGGTCGTCGGCGGCGGGCACCATGGCGGCGCCTGGAAGGTCGCCTACGCCGACTTCGTCACCGCGATGATGGCGTTCTTCCTGCTCATGTGGCTGATCAACACGACAAGTCCAGAGCAACGCCGCGGCATTGCCGAGTTTTTCGCACCCGCCAGCGTCAGCCGCGTCTCTTCAGGCGCAGGTGGCCTGCTCGAAGGCACAAGCTTTGCCGAAGAGGGCGTACGCCACGGTCACTCCGCGCCGGTGGCTGCCGCCAGCGAGCCGCAATACACATCAAACGCTGACGCCACCGACGCCGCGCAAGAAGACGCCACCCCAGGTGGTCAGTCCGATCCCAATGCCGACAGTCTCTCGCGCGCCCGCACATTGCGTGAGAACGCCGACTTCTCGCGCGCCGAAATCGCCATTCGCCAAGCTATGGCCGACATGCCCGACGTCGCCGAACTGTCGCGCAACGTCATCATGGAGCAAACTCCCGAAGGCCTGCGCATCCAGATCATCGACCAGGAAGGTCGCTCGATGTTCAATTCCGGCGACGCGCAACCGAACGACCGCGCGCGCCGCCTGATCGCCGCAATCGCAGGGGTGATCGAGCAATTGCCCAACCGCCTGACCATCTCCGGCCACACCGACGGCACGCCGCCTGGCGGCCGCTATGGGTCGAACTTCGAGCTGAGCGCTGCGCGCGCCGAAGCTGCGCGCCGGATTCTCTCCAGCAATGGCATTCCGGCTAACCGCATTTACGAGATCGCCGCCCGCGGCGACAGCGAGCCGCTTTTCCCGGACGATCCAACCATGCCCGGCAACCGCCGCATCGCGATCACGCTGCTGCGCGAAGCGCCGCCGCTGCCGGCGGATCACGGACTCTAAGCGCCCGACGTCCTAGAGAATCGAACTGGGCCGTAGCTTAGGCGGCTGACACCAATCCTGTATCAGTATCCGTGGTGATGCGATCGCGGCCGGCGCGTTTGGATGCATAGAGACAGACATCGGCGCGCGCGATGAGATCGGCGACGCTCTCGCCGCAGCGAAGTTGCGCAATTCCCGCGGATATTGTCACCGCGCCGATAACTTCGCCGGTGGATCGGCGCGTGAGCCGCTTGGACCCGACCTGCTTGCGGATAGCCTCGCCAATGGCGGACGCGCGAGCCATATCGGTGCGCGGAAGCACGACGGCAAACTCCTCACCGCCATAACGCGCCGCCAAAATGTCGCCGTGCGCATGCTGCCTCAGCACGGCTGCGATGAAGCGAAGGACTTGGTCTCCGACTGGATGGCCCCAGGTGTCGTTGAATCTTTTGAAGTGGTCGATGTCGCACATGAGCAGGCACAATCCGGCGCTGCTTGCCTCGGGCTCGTCAACACGCCGCCGCAGGGTTTCATCGAGCATACGGCGGTTTGCGAGACCCGTCAGGCCGTCAGTGAGCGCTTCGACCTTCACGCTTTGAAGGGCCGTTTGCAGGGCCTCGACCTGGCGTGATGATGACGCCATCTGCGTCACAAGTTGGCGATTGTTGCCCACCATATCGCGCGTAACGGCCACGAGGCTGGCCATCACAGCGCGCAAGTCGCTGGCCTCAGCGCTCCGTTCCATGATGCTGACGGCATTCTGAAGCGTATCGGCGTATGCCCCGGTCTGGTCGCCGGCTTCGCGCAACGTGGAGATCACGCCAGACAACTCCCGCGCCACGGACTCGCTCGTCTCCACCATCTCCACGGTCAAGCGCGCATCCGAAAAGAAGCGATTGAACAGCGCTTCGTTTACTGCGTCCGTGAAGCGCCCGCCGCTCGCCAACTGCGCTTCGATTTCGCGGCTGAGATCAGGATGAGCGCCTGCGGCGTGGTTTATCCAAACCTCGTAGTTGGCAGGTGACGTCGGCACGTCGTGCTGCTTCAGCAGATCCACAACGCGGCGCGACAAAGATTGCCCCTCGGCGCCTCGATAGCGTGAATCCAGATCAGGCATGCTGCGCTCCCAAGCGTCGCGACGTGGGGCGAGCAAGCGCGATACAACCGTAAACACCGCGATAACAATCGCAGTAGCAGGCGTTACAATCGCTTCCGTGGCGCCTGAGCTTAGCGACAGGAAGAACGCCGGACGGCGGCGCTCTGCGAAGCGACGCGCCGAACCCACGCGCGCGCCGAGATGCTCTCACTGGCATCAAAATCCCTGAGATCGCGCGCATCAAACGCGAACCGAATGATCAGTGCCGGTGAAACGGACGTCACCCGCCAGCTGCTGGCGATCGAGCCACGGGCGCCGAGCCAACGAACGCACTTTTCTGAGACGCGCGACCCTCGCTTTCCCCGGCTCCCCGCCCTCGCCGCCGGAACCGCCCTTGCCATCCTTGACATCCTGCCCACGTCCCGCTACCTTTTTTCTACAAGGTAGCTTATGCCAATCGCAGACGAGCAATTCACCGGCCTCCGTAAAGGCCTTCTGGAGTTCGCGATCCTGACGATCGTGCGCGGCCGGACGGTCTATGTCGGCGACATCCTGGCGACGCTGGCGCCCACCCCCTTCGCCACCCAGGAAGGCACCCTCTACCCGCTTCTCTCGAAGCTCCGGCGCGAGGAGTACGTCGATTACAACTGGGTCGAGAGCGGCCAGGGCCCGCCTCGCAAATACTACCAACTCACCGACAAAGGCATGACGCGCCTCGATGAGCTCTCCGCCTACTGGCGTCATCTCACTGCAACCTTGGAAGGCTTGGGTCGCTAATCATGGAACGTGTCGTCACCATCAATCTCAACGGCAATTCCTATCAGCTGGAAGAGCCGGCCTATGATGCGCTGCGCGCCTACATGACGCGCGCCGAAGCCTCGCTCGCGGCCAATCCGGACAAAGCCGAAATCGTCCGCGATCTTGAGCAAGCCATCGCCGATAAGTGCAGCGCGCAACTCGGCTCTAACAAGACTGTCGTGAACGCCACCGAGATGGCGCGCATCCTGAGCGAGATGGGTCCTGTCGAAGGCGATACCGGCGAACCGGGCGCTGAAGCTGCAGGCGCCGCGCCCCGTAGCGACGATGGCCCACGCCCGACGCGCCGCCTCTATCGCATCTATGATCGCGGCGCCTGGACCGGCGTCAGCGCCGGTATGGCCGCTTATGCTGGCGTCGATGTCGATTGGGTGCGCGTCGGCTGGGTGCTGGCGACAATCTTCACCGGCGGCTTCACTGGCCTCATCTACATTGCGATGGTGTTCGTCGTGCCAGTTGCTTCCACAAGCGAAGAGCTGGCCGCCGCGCACGGCGCCCCGTTCAATGCGCAGGAAGTCGTCGAGCGCGCCAAGCGCGAATACGCGACTTTTACGGACCAGAACGCCCCGCGCTGGCGCGCGGAGTGGCGAAGGCAACGCCGCGCGTGGAACGAGCAAATGAATTCATGGCGCGGCGCAACCGATCGCCGCACGGCAGCCGCGGCGCCCGTGCCGCAAGCTGGCTATGTGACGCGCGTCTTCGCCGGTCTCGGCGCGTTCATCTTCAGCGTCATCACGGCAGCGTTGCTGATCGCCTTCCTTGCCGCGTTCTTCTCGCTGATCACCACGCGCGAAATCCTCGGCTGGGATCCGCCGCTCGATGCGCCCTTCTGGATGGTGCTTGTGATCCTGGGCGTCGTCTACGCCGCCATCTCCGCGCCCTTCAGCGCGCTGCGCAAAGCCTCGTTCGAGACCGTCACCGGCCAGCGCGACACGAACGGCAGCAACGGCGTCGCGACTGCTTTCATCGTCATCTTCGTGGGTTGGTTTGCCTGGATGTATCTACCGGAAGCCCGCGAGCTGATGGAGCAAGCTTACGTCGTCATCCGTGACTTCAGTAACTACGTCCGCGAGACCTGGCTCACCAACTGAACTTTATCAAGCTCCATAGCCTAGGGCGCGACGGCAACGTCGCGCCCGATTTTTTAGGCCGTCAGTTCGAGGATGTCAGGCGTCGATACACCCACACTCCAAGCGTGGGGTACAGGACAAGCAGCGTACCGGCCGCAATCAAACACAGCTGCTGCCAATCGATCGACACGGCGCATCCCATGAGCGCGTAAGCGCCGCTCAGCGCACCGATGACGCAAGCAAGAACGAATGTAACCAAAGCGAGCGGTGCAACGAGCGCGTAGACGATCGCAGTTGATTTCTTGACCGCTGGCATCAGCCCCACGGACCACGCTTGCCCGGCTTTGGCGCAGATTGGGGTTCAGTGGGCAGCGGCGCCACGGGCGCAGCAACTCGCCCACCTGCGAACTTCGCCAACGCTTCGATGCGCTTTTCGATCGGCGGGTGGGTCGCGAACATGCCGGCGAAATCGGAATGCGGATTCTCGATGAACATCTCGCGCACTTCCGACGGCGCGCTGGCGACAACCGAATTGCCAGAAATCTTTTGTAGCGCCGAGATCATCGCGTCGGGGTTCTTGGTCAATTCGACCGCGCCAGCGTCCGCCAAATACTCGCGCTTCCGCGACATGGCGAAGCGAATGACGATCGCGAGGCCATAAGCAATCGCGACAATCACCAGTGCTACAATGATCGCGATGATCGCCCCACCACCACCATCGCGTCCGCCGCCCGAGCGCCGCGAACCACCGCCGCCGACGCTGCCGAACCGCAGGCCCCGAAACGCGATCTCACCGACGAATGAGAATATCCCAACGAAGATCACGGCGATGACCAGAAGCCGCACGTCCGCATTGCGGATGTGCGTCAGCTCGTGCGCCAGCACCGCTTCGAGCTCTTCGTCATTTAATGTGTTCATCAATCCCCGGGTCACGGTGATCGAGTATTGTCCCTTGTGGAGCCCGGTCGCGAATGCGTTCAGCGCATCGGTTTCCATGATCCGCAGCGCCGGCATTGTGATGCCGCGCGAGATGCAGAGATTTTCGAGCAGGTTGTAGAGTTTTGGCTCTTCAGTCCGCGCAACCTTTTTGGCCCCGGTCGCGGCATCGATCATGTTCTGATAGAAGGCGTAAGCGATGCCGAACCACAGGATCGCGCCCGCGATGGCGAACGGCCACGATTGCGCCAGCGCTTGGCCCGCCCAGATGAAATAGCCCGCCGTCTCGTTCTTGCCGACGCTCATGCCGCTGAAACCGGCGAAGAGCAGAAAGAGCGCGTAAGTCAGCAGCAACAACAGAACTGGAAAACCGGCCATGAGCAGGACGGTCTTCCAGTTGTTGTTCCAGATGTGAGTCTGGAGGCCGTAGGCGCCGCCCACTTGGGTTCAGTCCTTAGTTGAACTTCACCTGCGGGGGCGCCGCATCCATTTGCGCGCGCGTGTCTTCGCCAACGTCGAAGAAGTCGCGCGGGCCGAAGCCGAACATGCCGGCGAAGATCACAGCCGGGAATTGCTCGCGGGCCGTGTTGTATTCGCCAACCGCGTTGTTGAAGAAACGGCGCGCGGCGGCGAGCTTGTTCTCGATGTCCGAGAGCTCAGCTTGCAGCTGCTGGAAGTTCGTGTTGGCCTTCAGGTCCGGATACGCTTCGGACAAGGCGATCAGGCGCCCCAGCGCTTGGCCCAGAATGCCTTCCGCCGCGCCCATTGCTTTCGGATCGCCGGTGCGCTCAGCGCTGACGGCCGAATTGCGCGCCTGGATCACTGCTTCGAGCGTGCCCGCTTCGTGCGCGGCATAGCCCTTCACGGTCTCGACCAGGTTCGGGATGAGGTCGTGGCGCTGCTTCAGCTGCACATCGACGTCGGCGAAAGCTTGGTTGCAGTTCTGACGAAGTGCGACCAGGCGGTTGTAAATACCGATCAGCAGTACGACCAAAACGGCGACGATGATCAGGACAATGATGAGTGTCATTGACGCTCCCTCTACCCGCAACGCTCGCGAGTCATGGGGCTGTTTATAACAGAGCCGCAAGAAACGCACGTCATTCCGGGTGTGACCGTGGTCTCTAAAAAGCGTGGCGCGGCTTCTTAAGGGCGCTTAGCCGATCACGTCGGAGAAGCGCCCGGAACGCGAAAAGCCCTTGGGCGCGACCTTACCTGCGCCGCCGCGCTTGCCTTTGAACTCTTTCCACTCGGCCACCACACGCGTGCGCCCGGCCCCGTCGAGCCAGGTCAGGCCCTCGTCCTTGCTGAACACCTTCACGTCGGCGAGGCCGCGATCGTGGTAGCTCTGCAACTTCACGCCCTTGCCGCGCGTCATCTCCGGCAACTCGCTGAGCGGGAAGACGAGCAGCTTCTTGCGCTCGCCAATCACCGCCACCTGATCGCCCTCGACCTTCGCCGCCTGCATGGCGCGACCGTTCAGGATCTGCTTGCCCGAGCGCTTCGACGCCAGCATCTCGCTCTCGGCGACAACAAAGCCGTAGCCCTCGTGGCTTGCGACAACGCGCTTGGCGCCCTCTTCGTACACGAACAGCGCCACTGCCTCGTCGATATCGCCCAGCTCGATCTGTAAACGGATCGGCTCGCCGTGTCCGCGCCCGCCCGGCAGCTTGTGCGCATCGAGCGTAAAGGCGCGGCCATCGGAGGCGAACAGCAGGAGCTTATCCGTCGTCTCGCACTGGACGATGTGCTGCGGGCCATCGCCTTCCTTGTATTTGATCTCGCTGAGATCAGCGACGTGGCCCTTAAGTGCGCGCACCCAACCTTTCTCGGAGAGCACCACGGTCACTGGCTCGCGCACAACGAAGGCTTCGACATCAATATCCGCCGAAACCGCCGCTGCTTCTCCAAGCTCCGTGCGGCGCTTGCCCCAAGCCGTGCCCGGACCGAACGCCTTGCGCGTTTCCTTCAGCTCAGCGGAAATACGGCGCCATTGCTTGCGCGTATCTTCGAGCAGGCCTTGCAGCTCTTTCTGCTCTTCGCGCAACGCCGCATCCTCGCGGCGGATTTCCATCTCTTCGAGCTTACGCAGCTGGCGCAGGCGCGTGTTGAGGATGGCCTCTGCCTGCGTCTCATTCAGCTTGAAGCGCGCGATCAGCTTCGCCTTCGGGTCGTCCTCATTGCGGATGATCCGGATCACTTCATCCAGATTGAGATAGACGATCAGCAGGCCGGCCAACACGTCCAAGCGCTGCGCGATCTTCTCAAGCCGGAACGCAGCGCGCCGTTGCAGCACATCGCGGCGGTGATCCAGGAACGCGCGCAGCACGTCCTTCAAACTCATCACGCGCGGCGCGCCATCGGCGTCGAGCACGTTCATGTTGAGCGAAATGCGCGTTTCCAGCGCCGAGAGCTTGAACAAGCTCTCCATCATCACTTCAGGCTCAACTGTTCGCGACTTCGGCTCCAGCACGAGCCGCATATCCTCAGCGCTCTCGTCGCGCACGTCGGCCAGCAGCGGCGCTTTCTTCAGTTCGATGAGGCCGGCGAGTTGCTCAACCAACTTCGACTTCTGCACCAAGTGCGGAATCTCGGTGACGACGATGCGCCACATGCCACGGCCGAGATCTTCGGTCTGCCAGCGCGCGCGCACACGGAAACCGCCACGGCCCGTCTCATACGCCTCGCGGATATTTTCCGGCGGTTCAACGACAATGCCACCCGTCGGAAAGTCCGGACCGGGGATGACCTTGAGCAAATCGTCCGTCGTCGCTTTGCTGTTCTCGATCAGCACCAAGCAGCCATCGATCAGCTCAGCAACATTGTGCGGCGGAATGTTCGTCGCCATGCCGACGGCGATGCCGCTGGAACCATTGGCCAACAGGTTCGGAAACGCGGCCGGAAGCACGACCGGCTCTTGCTTCGAACCGTCATAGCTTGGGCGGAAATCAACCGCGCCTTCGTCGATGCCTTCAAGCAGCGCTTCAGCCGCCGCCGTCATCCGGCTTTCCGTATAGCGCATGGCGGCGGCGTTATCGCCGTCGACATTGCCGAAATTACCTTGGCCGTCGATCAGCGGATAACGCGCGGCGAAATCCTGCGCGAGACGCACGAGCGCGTCATAAATCGATTGGTCGCCGTGCGGGTGGAAGTCACCCATCACATCGCCGACGACCTTCGCGGACTTACGATACGCAGCATCCGGCCCAAGCCGCAGCAGACGCATCGCGTAAAGCACACGCCGGTGCACCGGCTTCAACCCGTCGCGCACATCCGGCAGCGCCCGGCTCGTAATCGTCGAGAGCGCGTACGCGAGATAGCGCTTCGATAGCGCCTCGCCGATCGCTTCCTCAACAATGCGGCCGCCTTCTTCGGGCGACCTGGTGATATCGTCAGCCATTCTTGGCTCTCCGAAACGAGTGCGCGTTCTTCTGCGCCGTTAAATCAGAGTCGTCCTGCAAAGCCTAAACGCTCAATCAGCCGCCTGCGCTGGTCGGGCATGCCTTCGCCGCGCTGGTCGAACAAGCGCCGTTCCAGGAAATATCCGGATAAAGCGAAGGCGTCGGCCACATCGCCGGACTTTAGTTCCGCCTCCGCATCAACCAGGAACGGCGGCAACCGGAGCAGCACGTCCGCGTGCGGCGCGCCCGCTTCGGCCGTCGCGGCGCGGCCGGTGCGCGGGCTGACCCAAGCGAGGCCCTCAGTTTCGCCGGTGACCGCACAGCGCGTGAGATCGAGCCCGTAGCCTAACGCGGAGAGCAAACCGAGCTCGTAGCGTGTGTAAAGCGCCGGCCAAATATCCGTGTGCGGCATCGCCTCGATCAGCACGATCAGCGCGTCGTAGAGCTGCGGATAGGCCTGCCGCTCGGGCGTCGCCGCGCGGATCATCGTCACGGCTGACGACAAACCAGCCAGCGCAATCGGATCGTCGAGCAAACGCGTCGCGTGCGGTTCAGTCAGTTCAAGCGGACTGTAGAATCCGAGCTGCTCCGAAAGCCTCGCCTTCCAACGGGCGTGCACGACATTGCCTGCTTGCAGAATAGGTGCAGACTTCCGCCCCGCATGCACGACACCGCCATAGCGCCCATGATCACGCGCGAACACTTCAGCGACGAGCTTGCCTTCGCCGAACGGGCGCGCGCCTAGGACGATGGCGTCATCGACCCATTCCATCAGCGCACCTCTATGATCGGCTCCGAGTTCAGCGCCGGCTCAACCACAGGCCAGGCTCGCTCGATGAACTCGAATAGATCTTGCTTCGTGCTATTGCCGATCCGCAGCCATAGGATTGTCGGCCCGTGCGGCTCCCGAAGACGACGTTCGGCAAAATCCGCGTCCTTAGTGACGACGATTGCCCCTTCGCTCAGCGCATAGTCCCAAATCACGCGGTCATCGACTTCGCCAAGGCCGATTAAGTAGACGTGCTGGGCGGCGTGGCCGCGCTCTTCGAACCATTGCACCAGTGCAGGCGGCAATTGCTGATCGACGACGAATTTCATTCCGCCGCGAGCACGACCGTATGACCGAGTTGAGCTGCCGCGTAAGCCAGGCTCGCGCGGATGTCGTCCGCTTCCAGATATGGATAATCCGCCAGGATTTGCTCCGGAGTGGCGCCGCCGGCAAGCATATCCAGGACATCGCTCACGCGAATGCGCATACGACGGATGCAGGGCCGTCCGCCCATCTTCCCAGGCTCAATGGTGATGCGATCCAAAAGGCTCATGAGGCTAGTATACCGCGAAACGCCGTATTGGTCACGCCTCGTAATCCAGTCCGAGGCGCTGATAGAGCGCGCGTTCTTCGCTCCAGTTCTCGCGCAGCTTCACATGCAGGAAGAGATGGATGCGCCGGTCGAATGCGGCTTCCATGTCTTTGCGCGCCAATTCGCCGATCGTTTTGATCGTTTGCCCGCCCGCGCCGATCGCGATCTTCCGCTGACTTTCGCGCGCCACATAGATCGTCTGATCGATTTTGGCTGAGCCGTCCTTGCGCTCTTCCCAAGTGTCGGTCTCGACCGTCAGTTCGTACGGCAGTTCTTCATGCAAGCGCAGGAACGCCTTCTCGCGCGTGATCTCCGCCGCGAGCACGCGCGCAGGCGCGTCCATTGTTTGATCTTCCGGGAAGAGCCACGGGCCTTCTGGCGCGCGTTCGGTCAGCGTGCGGGCGATATCATCGACGCCGTCGCCCTTCTTGGCCGAGATCATGAAGACGTCAGTGTAGAGCCCCTCTTCCACCAGCTTCGTCGTCAGCGCCAAAAGCTCCGGTCGCGGCACGACATCCACTTTGTTCAGCACCAGGATCGACGCCAGATCCATTTGCTTGAGCTTTGCGGAGATCGTCGCTGCATCTTCAACCGAGCGTGCATCGGCGGCCGCCTTATCGGTGCCAACCTGCGCCGCCGCATCAACGACGTGGATGATCGCGTCTGCACCTTCGAGCGCGCTCCAAGCAGCGGCCACCATCGCCCGTTCAAGCCGCTTCTTCGGCGCGAACACGCCGGGCGTATCGATCAAGATCAGTTGCGTCTGATCGCGCATGGCGATGCCGCGCACCAAAGCGCGCGTCGTCTGCACCTTCTGCGTCACCGCCGCGACCTTCGCGCCGACGAGCGTGTTCACCAGCGTGGATTTCCCAGCGTTCGGCGCGCCCAGCACCGCCACCACCGCACAGCGTTGCTCAGACATTCACGCCTCGCGCTTTCAAAAATGCCGTTGCGGCCGCACGCTGTGCATCGCGCTTCGATCCGCCCTCGCCACGCGTTGGCGGAAAACCATCGACCACCGCGTCGATAACGAAATGCGGCGCGTGCTCCGGTCCAGTTTGGTCAACCACGTTGTAGTGCAATCCCTTCTTCTTCGCCGCCGCCCATTCCTGCAGCGCTGTCTTGGCGTCGCGGGGCGTCGCTTTCACATCGTCAAACGCATCACCCCAGAAGCGATGAATGAACGCGCGCGACGCTTCCAAGCCGGCATCAAGATAAATCGCCGCGATCACGGACTCGCAAATGTCGGCGAGGATCGCCTCTTTGCCGCGGCCGCCATTGGCTTCTTCGGAGGGCGACAGCACCACCGCCGCGCCCAGATCAGCCGCGCGCGCCGCCGCCGCACAGGCATGCTTATTCACCAACGCATTGTAGCGCGGCGCAAGCTCGCCTTCTTCGATCGTCTTGTTCTCAGCCAGCAGCCGCTCGGAAACGACGAGGCCGAGCACCCGGTCGCCCAGAAACTCCAGCCGGTCGTACGAGCGCTTCACGCGCGCGCCATCGAGCGCGCTGCCATGGGTCAGCGATTCTTGCAGCAGCGCGCGGTTCTTGAATGTGTAGCCGATGCGCGCCTGCAGTGCATCGAGCGCGGCGTTCTGCTTGGCGCTCATTCCACCGCTTTGAGAAAACGATTGCCGCGGAAGCCGCTGAACAGCGTCCACGGCCGGAAAATCGAGGTGCTCGTGTCAAACGAAGCGACGACAAATTGCGCCGGACCGACAAGGTTATCGTACGGCACAAAGCCGACGACCGACGCCACGCGGCTGTCAGCCGAGTTGTCGCGATCATCGCCCATCATGAAATAGCTGTCCTCCGGCACCAGGAACTCGCGTGTGTTGTCGAGTTCGCTGCGCGGATTGCGATCAAACACGGTGTAGCTCACGCCATTCGGCAATGTTTCGCGGTAGGCCGGAATCTGCTCGGGAAAGCCGTGCTCGTTCAGAAACTCCACCGTACCCAGCGATTCACGCTGGACCGGCGTGCCGTTGATGTGCAGGGCGCCATCGATCACCTGGATGCGATCGCCCGGCAAGCCGACGACGCGCTTGATGAAATCGCGCGTCGGTTCGGGCTCCGGACGGAAAACGACGACATCGCCGCGCTCTGGCGCCGAGCCGAACAAGCGGCCCTCCGGCAATAAGCCTTCCAGCGGCGCAAACGAGAAGCGGCCATAGCCATAGGACCACTTGGTCACGACGATGTAGTCGCCAACTTCCAAAGTCGGCTGCATCGAGCCGGACGGAATGCGGAACGGTTGCGCGATGGTGAAGCGCAGCACCATCGCAAGCGCCAGCGCGTAGAGGATCGTCTTCACGTTGTCCCAGAAGACATCCATCGCCGGCTGCGAGGAGGAAGAAGATGCGCCCGTCATGCTCATGCGTTTCTCGCTGGCGGCGAAGCGCACTTCGCGCCGGCCGAAATTCTGTCCTTGAAGCAATCGCCTAGCAGACGGCCAAAGCTTTCCCCTGAGACGCGGAAGCCAAGCACTAGCCCGGTTCCTTCTGGCTCAACTCCGCCGAAATGATGACGAAAGCGAAAGCCATCGGGAAGTCGTCCGTAAGGCTTACGTGGATGTGGGCGGTATGCCCGGGTGGCGTCAGCTGTTCCAGGCGGCGCAACGCCCCACCCGTGAGCTTCATCGTGGGCTGGCCGCTGGGCAGGTTAGCCACCCCCATGTCCCGCCAAAACACCCCTTGTTTCAAGCCCGTACCAAGCGCCTTGGAGCATGCTTCCTTAGCCGCGAAACGCTTGGCGTAAGTGTCGGCGCGCTGGTTTGGGCGCCGTTCGGCCCGGGCGCGCTCGAGTTCGGTATAGACCCGGTGGGTAAAGCGGTCGCCGAAGCGCTCGAGCGTCTTCTGCATCCGCCTGATGTCGATGATGTCCGAGCCGATGCCGATGATCATGGAGGCTGCTTAGCCCTGCCCGCGCGCAGCGTCGATCCGCGCCCGCATTTCCTGAACCGCGCCGGCAAGCCCGACGAAGATCGCTTCGCCAACCAGGAAGTGTCCGATGTTCAGCTCCGCCACCTCCGGGATCGCCGCGATCGGCGCAACCGTGCCGTAATCGATGCCGTGTCCGGCGTGCACTTCGAGACCAAGCGACGCCGCTTGCTTAGCGCCCGCTTGCAACGCCGCGAGGATTTCCGCCGCTTGCGCTTGGTGACCATCGCGCGCCGCATCACAGTAGGCGCCGGTGTGCAGCTCCACCACCGCAGCCCCCGTCCGCGCCGCGGCTTCGATCTGCAATGGATCAGCGCCGATGAAGAGCGACACGCGCGAACCCGAATCGCGCAGCTTCGCAACAAACGGCGCGATCCAGTTGTGACCGCCAGCGACATCGAGCCCGCCTTCAGTCGTGCGCTCCTCGCGCCGCTCCGGCACTAGGCACACAGCGTGCGGCCGATGCTTCAGCGCGATCTCCAGCATCTCGTTCGTCACCGCCATTTCAAAGTTCAGCGGCTTGGCGCGTTCGCGCAGCATGGCTGAGAGATTGGCGATGTCCGCATCGGAGATATGCCGGCGATCTTCGCGCAAATGCGCAGTGATGCCGTCCGCGCCCGCATCGAGCGCGACGTGCGCTGCGCGTGTCGGATCGGGATAGGCAACGCCGCGCGCGTTGCGGATCGTCGCGACGTGATCGATGTTGACGCCGAGACGAACGCGCTGGCTCATGCAGCCAATCCACGCGAGCCCGGCTTGATCGCCGGCAACGCCGCCAATTCAGGCGGCAACGCATCGGCCGGATAAGCAGGCGCGCTGACACTGGCGAGCGAGACCAATTTCGCGCCGATGTCAGCCTTACCGCCGGAGCGATCGATCAGGCACGCAGCGCCAACCAACTCACCCGGATGACCACGGATCGCGTCGAGACATTCGCGCGACGACAAACCGGTGGTGACAACATCCTCCACCATCAGCACGCGCTCGCCCGGCTTGATCTCAAACCCGCGCCGCAACTGAAACGCGCCCGCCTCGCGCTCAACAAACATCGCGCGCGCACCAAGATGCCGCGCTGTCTCGTAACCAGGAATGATCGCGCCAACAGCGGGCGAGACAACCGCGTCGATCTTGCCGAAAGCAGCCTGCGCCTTCTCCGCCAGCGCCTTACACAAACGCTCCGTCCGCGCCGGGTCCATGAACACGGCGTTCTTCTGGAAAAACACCGGCGAGTGCAGCCCGGAGGAGAGGATGAAATGCCCCTCCAACAACGCGCCCGCGGCGCGGAATTCGTCGAGTACTTGGTCCTGATTCATGGGCCCGTATGTAGCGTTTGGCGCACCCCGCGTCGACGCCCCAGCGCCGATTCAGTCATCGGTCGCTGCCGCTGGAGCGATCGCCGCACGCGCCAAGACGTCATTGTCCGACTCAGTCAGTTCGACCCGCTCATCACCGATCCGGAGGTCGTTCAGCGACGGCGGCACGACAACCACAGAGCCCGCTTCGATCGCATCGGGGAAGGCCTCCGAGCCGGAGCCATGCCCGTTCGCAAGCAGCTGCCAGGCGCCGTCTTCGCCACGCGCATAGACGCTGATGAATCGGTCACTCACGACGACGAACTCTGCCGCGCCACCGCTAACGACATCGATTTGGAACACATGGCATGGCACGCCGCGCCGCCGGCAATTACTAGCCGCACCGTACTCGTTCGTGAGGTCAAAGAGCCCTTCGGGCGGCGGCGCGCCCTCGGGGTGCATGATCACCACAGGCGGCGGCACATTTTGCTCAATGCCATGCGCTTGCCAGCGGTTCTCCAGCGCCAGCACTTCGCGCGCACGATCACTCAATGCAATGGCCGTTTCGCTGGAGCGATCGTCGCGCAAGCGCTGCAGCACTTCGTTGCCGTAGCGCCCGCCATCAAAGCGCAGAAACACGAGATCGAAATGCTCCGGCGCGGTGCGCCCACTCTCAAGCCTGCTCACCTGATCGCTGACGGACATGCGCGCGGGATCGGCAAACGGAGAAAACACGGCGACAGCGACAAGCAGAAGCACCACCGCAGCGGCGATGTTGCCGCGCTCAAGCGGCTTCATCCACTCACGCCAAAACGCCGCCGCGAGATAGCTCACGGCATAGCAGAAGCCCACGATCAAGACCGCGACAGCAAACACCCGTTCCGGCGTCAGCCCGTATTGATCGATGCGCAGGTAGAGCGCGTACGCGGCAAGCACCGCCAGCGGCGTCAACAACACCGAAGCCAAGCGCGCCGACCAACGCAGAATGGCGCCTGGCGGGTTCTGTCCGTCTTGGTACGACGCGTTGATCAGCACGACCAGCACCGCCGCTGAGCAAATCAGGATGAGCGCCGCCGCGCGCGTAGCCCAAAGCGGCTCCAAGCCGGTGAAGGGCAGAGCAAGGAAAAACGCCGCCGCCAGACCGGCCATCGCGGGCAGAAGCCAAGAAAGCAAGGCGAGCCCGAGCGCCCGCGCACCACGCACCAAACCCGCGCGCAGATCGGTCAAATGGATAGCCGCAGCAAACACAGCAAAGGTCGCCGGCAGCGCGAACCAGGATTCGCGGAAGATTTCCGACAGCAGCGCAATGCCGATCAGATTGAACAGCGCAGCACCGAGCATCAACACCGCCCAAAATGCGCCGGTGAACAAACAGGCAAGCGCCAATTGCGCGCCGTGACGCCAACCCAAATCGAAATAGCGCTCGTACGGCGCAATCCACTTTCGCGCCTCGTCGCCAGCCGCAACCAGATGGTGCGCAACGAACAAGAGCGCTGGAATGACCACGATCAGCGGCCCGTAAGGCATGTTGCTGCGGTTCAGTTCGTCACCGATGCGATAGACTTCGTAAACACCCAGCGACGCCGTCACGACCACCGCCACGCCGGTCCATATCGCCAGCGTCAGCGGCCGCAACGCGCCGAGCGCACCAATAACGACGACGGGCACAAATACGCACGTCAGCCAGAGCGCATTGTTGAGTGCTGGATCGAGCGCCTCGCGCTGCTCACTCAGCACATAGACCGCGATGCCCTGCGCCAAGCCAATCGCTAAACGTGCCCAGCCAAGCCATTGCGGCAGCGCCGCGCGCTCAATGTCTGACATTACTTTCCCCCGGACGCGTGCGGCGCCTAACCCTTAACGCGCTCGACGTCTTTCACCGCTTTGCTCGTCCGCAGGCCGGCGACGATGTTGGTCAAGTGCTTGGCGTCCGCGACTTCGATATCGAAAATCATGTCGAAGAAATCGACGGTGCGTTTGGCGAGGCGGAGATTGAGGATGTCGCCTTCGTTCTCGGCGATGATGCCGCACAATTCGGCCAGCACGCCGCGCTTGTTCTCAACCGTTACAACGATGCGGCCAACCGCCAGCGTGCGGTGAAGCGCCGTCGGCGTCCAAGCGAGATCGACCCACTCGGCTTCGCCTTCGAGACCTGCCAGCTGCTCGCAATCGATCGTATGGATCATCACGCCTTTGCCGGGCGTCTGGACGCCAATGATGCGATCGCCAGGAATAGGCGTACAGCACTCGGCGAAATGCAATGCAATGCCGGGCGTGAGTTCGCTGCCTTTGACGTAGAACTTCGCCTTCTCCAGCTCCATCGGCCGGCGGCCAGAATCCTTGCGCACGCGCTCTTCAAGACCGGGGAATGCCGCAACCGCAACAGCGCCCGCCTTCAGCGTGCCTTCGCCGACAGCGATGAAGAGCTCTTCCTCGTCATGCTTGCCAAGCCGCTCGGCCGCTTGCTTCAGCGCAGTTTCCGCAAGTTCGTGGCCGTAGCGATGCAAAGCGTGCTGCACGAGATCGCGGCCCAAACGCCCAAACTCTTCACGTCGCGCCACGCGCTCCAGACGCCGCTGCGCAGACTTTGCGCGTCCGGTTTTGGCAAAGGCTTCGTAGCCGTGCATCGGCGCCACGCGGTCGCCCGTGATGATGTCAACGACGTCGCCATTGCGCAGCGCCGTGCGCATCGGCCGTTCTTCGCCATTGATGCGCGCGCCGATACAGCGGTCGCCAATATCGGAGTGAACCGCATAGGCAAAGTCGAGCGGCGTGGCGCCCTGCGGCAGCGGGATCAGCGCACCTTTCGGCGTAAACGCAAAGACGTGGTCGGAATACATTTCGAGCTTGGCGTGCTCGAGAAATTCTCCCGCATCGCCGCCATGCTCGGCGATCTCCATCAGCGAGCGGATCGCTTCGCGCGCATCGAGACCAGCCGATTGCGCGGTCTCTTCATCGTAGCCGTAGGCTTCGTTCTTGTAGCGCCAGTGCGCCGCGACGCCGTTCTCGGCAATCTGATCCATCTCTTCGGTGCGGATCTGCACTTCGACACGCACGTTGCCGCGCCCGATCACCGTGGTGTGGATCGACCGGTAGCCGTTCGGCTTCGGGTTGGAGATGTAGTCCTCAACCTGATCGGGCACACAGCGCCAGCTCTGATGGATAACACCAAGCGCGCGATAACAATCGTCCGGGTTCTGCACGATGACGCGGAAGGCATAGACGTCCGCGAGATCGTTGAACTCGACGCTCTTGCGGCGGAGCTTCTTCCAGATCGAATACGGCGCCTTCACTCGACCAGTGATGCGCGCCTCGATCCCGGCGAACTCCAGCACTTCCTTCAAGGTGTTGCGGATGTGATCGACGTTCTCGCCGCGATCGAGCTTCAGGCCTTCCAGGCGCGCCAGAATCGCCGCTTCCGCTTCGGAGAAAGCTTCGTGGAAGGCCAAGCCCTCCAGTTCGCGCGCCATCTTCTCCATGCCGATACGGCGCGCGAGCGGCGCGTAAATTTCGAGAGTCTCAAGCGCAATGCGCTCGCGCTTATCGGCCTTCGGCACATGCTTTAGCGTGCGCATGTTGTGCAGGCGGTCAGCGAGCTTCACCAGCAAAACGCGCACGTCGCGCGACATCGCCAGAATGAACTTCTGCAGGTTCTGCGCCTGCTTGTTCTCTTCCGACTGGATCTCAAGCTTCGAAAGCTTGGTGACGCCTTCAACGAGATCGGCGACTTGCTCGCCAAACTTGCCGACAATCTCTTCACGCGTGGCGTCTGTATCTTCGATCGTGTCGTGCAGGAGGCCTGCAACGATCGTCGCCGCATCGAGCTTGTACTCAGTCAGAATGCCGGCGACTTCGATCGGGTGCGCAAAGTACGGATCGCCGGAGTGACGCTTCTGGCTGCCGTGTTTCGCCGTCGCGTACACATAGGCGCGGTTGATCAGGCTCTCATCGACGGATGGATCGTACGCGCGTACACGCTCGACCAATTCGAATTGGCGCAGATAACGCGGACGCGCGGACTTGTCGCCCGCGCCAGCCTGAGTGGGACCAGCCGGGGTTTTGGCGGCGACTCCGTCACCGCCGCCCACGGCTTAGTAACGCTCGTCGCGTTGCGCTTCGGCTTCCTGCTGGAGCGCGCGCAGGACGTCTTCTTCGCTGGTTTCGACCGGCGCCACCAGCGCCAGACGATCCTGTTCGTCCTCCGCCGCAGCGGCCGGTTGAACGTCCTGATAGAGCATCACGTAGCTGTCGCGCAGTTCGTCGACCGTGATGGCGCCGTCGCCGATTTCGCGCAGCGCCACGACCGGGTCTTTATCGCGGTCGCGGTCAACCAGCGGCTCGGCGCCGGACGAAATGTTGCGGGCGCGATGCGCCGAAAGCAGCACCAGCGAGAACCGGTTTGGGATTTTTTCTACGCAATCTTCGACGGTTACGCGAGCCAAGGCGTGCTTCCTCTGATCTCAGATGGACGGATTGAACGAACAACCTAGTCGTTCGATCAGCTTTTCGCAATGCGAAGAGCTCCCCGCAAGCGCGAAAAGCGCAGGGCGGCTAGGCGCTTAGCGACCCAACCTGGCGGTAACGGTATCCGCCAGGCAGCTCCGCCAGCATCTCGGCGGCCGTTTGCCCCGTCCCCGGATGCCGCCAGCCGGGCGCTATTTCGGCCAGCGGGGCCAAAACGAACGCCCGTTCCGCCATCCGCGGATGCGGCAGCTCTACCCCATCGAACACCCCGACGAACCCGTCCATGGCCACGATATCGAGGTCCAGCGTCCGCGCCGCCCACTTCTCGCGCCGGTCGCGCCCAAAGCGGCGCTCGATCCCGGCCAGCACCTCGTAAAGCGGTTGCGGCGCGAGCCCTGCCCGGTCTAGCTCCACCACCGCGTTGTAATAGTCCGGCTGGTCGCCCGACGGCCACGCGGCGGTCTCCCAGATGCCCGATCGCGCACGCACTTGCAGGCCAGCCTCATCCAGCGCACGGACAGCCAGCGCCAACACTGCACGCGGCGGCGCGCCTTCGAACGGCATGTTCGAGCCGAGAGCGACGAATGTCGTGTCAGACATGGAAGTTCTTATGACCGCGCCCGATCGCTTGATCCACTCTGTTCCGCCCGAAGCGCCACGCGATTGCCCGCTGTGTCCACGTCTCGTCGACTATCGCGCGGAGAACGCGCGCAAAGAGCCGACCTGGTTCAACGGCCCCGCGCCCTCGTTCGGCGACCCAAACTGCAAACTGCTCGTCGTCGGCCTCGCACCAGGCCGCACCGGCGCAAACCGCACGGGTCGTCCCTTCACCGGCGACTATGCCGGCGATTTGCTTTACGGCACGCTGAAAAAACTCGGCCTAGCCGAAGGCGAATATCGCGCCGATCCGAACGATGGCTTCACGCTCAAAGGCGCGATGATCACCAACGCCGTCCGCTGCGCGCCGCCAGAGAACAAGCCGACGCCGGAAGAAATCAAAACCTGCCGGCCATTCTTCATCTCGCGCTACGATACGTTGCCGAAGCTCAAAGTCTTCTTCGCCCTAGGCTCCATCGCGCACGAAACCATTCTCCGCGCGCATGGGCTGAAGCCAACCGACGCGAAATTCGCCCACGGCGCCGAAGCAGCACTCCCCGGCGGCCGCCTGCTCGTCTCCAGCTACCATTGCTCGCGCTACAACACACAAACGCGACGTCTCACGGCGGAGATGTTCGAAACAGCGATGGCGCGCGCGAAAGAGTTGGCTTGGGCCTAACTGCTGCGCGCAAACCCAGGAAAAGTCTCAGCGAGCGAGCCGCGATCGGGCAGGATGTAGAACACACCACCTCGCGCGAATGTCGGCTGGACTATGCGCTCGTAAAATTCAGCCGAGACATTGATGCAGCCATGCGTGACGCGGTTATCGTCCGGCGTTGCAGATGCAAGACGCTCAGCGCGCCGCTCTGAAGGCACGCCGAGCGTGACCGGATGTATCGACACCGCGGAATCGTAATCGACCCAAAGCACGCGCCCCGCATCGAGTGACGGACCATAAGCGCCGATAAAGCGCCCAGCCGGCGTTGTGCGATCGTCACCGGGAATAGCGCTGAGCGCGAGACCAGCAACGCCGGGCGCTGTGTGATCGCCGGTCGCTGAGCCAAACAACGCAGGCGCTGCGCCACGCAGCCGGCCATCGGCGCCAAACACCAAAACCTGCGCGGTGCGCTTGTCGATCACCGCGAACGGATAACCCTGGTGATCCCTCGTCCCGACAATCCAACCGGCAAGTTCAATCGCCCGCTCCGACACGTCTTGATCGGCCGGAAGCTGGTCGGCGGAAAACTCGGGCTGCGCGCTGGCATCCTGGGCCGCAGCTACACCGCCTGTCGCGAATACCAGCGCCAGCGAACCGAGAACGGCTCTGATTGAATGCGTCCACAACTTCATGACGCGACTCCCCTAGCGAACGCGGAAACGCCCGAGGCAAGCCGCGTCACGAATTGTGTACCTAGTGATTAGCCGCGCGCGCGGCGAGCCGGTTGCTGCTCGAGTTGCTGCACACGGCCTTCAATGCTGTCCAAACGCTGGTTGGCGCGCGCCGCGTTCTGATTGGCGGATTCAGAGCTTGCGGCAGCGCGCGCAACTTGCGCATCGATTGCATCGAGGCGGGTGTTGATGTTGCGGATGTCGTCGCGCGTGGCGCACGCGCCAAGGCTGACCGCCGCGAAAATCGCGACCCCGAGCGCGCGGGCCATAGTTGCATACTTCATAGGAATTCTTCCCTCTTCTACCCGCGTGCTGCTTCAATGCAGCTTTGCGGTAAGCGCTCCCCAACCCCGGCGGCAACTCCGGTAGCCTGTTATGGTTCCACGCGGTAGTGAACGAACGCACATGGATCCAAACAGAGCGCAGCTCTTGCGATGCCCTCCAGCGGCCCAGTTCGGAGCAGTCAAATGAGTGACTTGATCATTTGGACCTATGACTGGGTTCCCGACGGCCCGCGAGGCTTCGTGCGCGACTTACGCCTGCGCTGGGCCTGCGAGGAAGCGGGCTTGCCCTACGCCGTGCGCACGATCCCATTCGACGGTCGCGAGACCAATCACTTAGAGCGCCAGCCCTTCGGCCAAGTCCCGTTCCTCAGCGACGGCGACCTCGAACTCTTCGAAAGCGGCGCCGGCCTCCTCCACCTCGCACGCAAGAGCGAAACGCTGATGCCGCGCGACGCGGTCGGCGAAGCGCAGACGCTGCAATGGACGATTGCTGCGCTCAACTCGATCGAGATGGTCTCCGTGCCGTGGTGGTTTCTGGAAATCACCGGCGCGAGAGAGAACGGCCTCACCGGCTGGCTGGAAAGCCGCCTCGCTCACATCGAGCGCGAGCTGAAGGAGCGCGACTGGCTCGCCGCCGATCGCTTCACCGTCGCTGATCTGCTGATGGCTGACGTTCTGCGCGTCTCGAAAGTCCGCGCCCACGGCGATCGGCCTGCTACCGAAGCGTACGTAAAGCGCATCACCGAACGCCCTGCGTTCAAGAAAGCCCGCGCGGACCAAATGGCGCACTTCGCTGCGGCTGATAAGACGCGACGCTAAAGGTCTGCTTTTTGCCGGGAGCAGACATCCGACAACTGCTCCCTAGTGCGACTTAGAACCTATATGAGTGTTACGTGGCATACGTCATTCCGCACAATCACAAGCGCGAGCTTCGCGCGGCGCTAGAGACGGCCGGCTGGGATATCGAGCCAGCGGACGCGCCCACGGAAGCGTGGTGGATGGATGAGCTTTGGCTCGTCCGGTCCAAATTCCGACCTGTTGGTGTCGAAGCGTTTGTTGCGTTTGTCGGTGGTCCAGATGGTGTTGGTGAGCGACACCCCGGAGCAAGCCACGTCACGGTTGGGCCAGTTCCGACTTCATGGCAGAACCGGGAAGGCATCCCGAGTTTTCAGCTGTCCAAAAACTGGTCGCAGGAGCGAAACCGGCTAGTTGAAGTGCTAGCCGAACTTCGAGACTCAGCAATCACCGAATGACCGCTTCGGGCCAATTACAGACCCGCGCACTGCGGCCCATGGCGCTCACTATCCCTGACAATCCGCGCTGAAGTTGCTGAAATTGCTTGCCCGGTTCGAAATCAATCCGACCGACTTCAACTCATGCGAAGATGCTCGCATCTCCAACACGGGAGGCTCCAGTACCAAAGCTGACAGCGTCGGAGATGTGGTTTGAACGTGATGTGATGGAAGTTCGCGAGAAGGCCCGTCACTGCTCCGCAAGATGAAGGAAAGCGGAGAACCTAGCGTGCGATTTGGCGCGCGCTGTGCACGTCAGCCGGGAACGGAGACATGGCGCTAAGGCTCGCCGGATACCCAGCGTCGCGCGGGATCAATTCGAGTAACATCGGCTGTGGCGGGAGAAGTCCGCGTTGATCTTCATGTTGAGCGGAGGTGCACCCCGCTCAACACCGTGTCTGCCCTCACACGCATGGCCCCCGGATGCTCGTACGAACGCCGCGTAGCTCCGCCGGTTGCACAACAAATCACGCAAGGGCGCGCTTCGGCACAAACCCTCGCTACCAATTTCTAGAAGCTTCAGTCGAAGCGCGTCCTTGCTCTCTCATCTCCGCAAGCGCTGACGCGCTGTGCGGCAGAGATCGCTAGAGTGGCGTTTGCCCACACGCAGCGATCGTTGAGACGTGCTGGTTCGCGATAGCGCGGATCGCGCAGCGCCGAGCCGCCAGCTCCTCATCGTACGACGCACGCCGTACCGCTTCCTCGATATCCGTCACGGCGCCGGTATAGTCGCGAAGATGGTTCAGCTTGACGTTCGCGCTCCAACTCAGCGGATCGCCCCAACGCGGATTGATCTCCGCCGCCCGCGCGAAATCCGCGACCGCGGCGGCGTACTGCTCCAGCGCTGTCAGAATGCGTCCACGATTGAAGAACAGCGAAGCGCGCCCGCGTCGCTGCGGATCGAGTTCAGGATCAAGCAGCACGGCAGCGTTGTAATCCGCCAGCGCGAGATCGTGCTGTTCAAGCGTAAAGTAATAGATGTAGCCACGAGCGCTCAAGACGTTGAAACGCTGCTCAGTCGTGAGGCCCTCTTCCGCCAACGCCGCTGTGCAAGGCGCCAAGCGTTGCTGCGGCGTTAGTGTGTAAGTCTCGCACTCAACAAGCGCGGAAGCGCTTTGAGCTTCGGCGCGAGCGACGCCAAACGCAGTCACGCAAAGCAACACCAGCACTATGAGGCCAGCGCGCATGTCAGACACCGTAGCTACGGTACATCTCAGCGATCCCCGGCCGCGCACGTTCGCCGGCGGCAAAATCCGCTTGCGCTTCGGCGTTCATGCCAAGTGCACGGCGCGCAAGGCCACGTCCGTAAAGGTAGTGTCCGTCGCCCGGATCGAGCGCGAGCGCGGATTCGTAGTCGCGTATCGCCGCGTTGAAATCGCCACGCTTCAGATGCACCAGAGCGCGGCTGTCGAACGTCGCCGCATCGCGCTGGATCGCCAACGAGCGATCGCAATCAATCAGCGCCGCTTCCAGTTCGCGCCCCGCTACTGCGCGAACCCAACAGCGATTGTTGAGCAAATCCGGGTTCATAGGCTCGCGCACGAGCGCCTGCGTCAACGCATCGAGTTCCGCTGCGACCGCATCGACGCGGCCCTCCAGCGCAAGCTCCCGGTGATGCAGCGCCAACGGATCATTTGGCGACATAGCCAGCGCGGCGTCATAGTCGCGCAGCGCGAAATCATAGGCGCCGCGATTGGCGTGCACTTTGCCACGCTCCGTCAGCGCGTCAGCCAGGCGCGGATTGAAGCGAAGCGCGCGGCCAAAGTCGGCAACGGCGCGGCCGTGCTGGCCAAACTCAGCCCGCAAGCGGCCGCGCTCAAGCGAAGCAAGCGCGCGGCGCGATGCATCGGCGGAACGGTCATGGATGACAGCGCTGCATGCGCCGGCGCGATCGGCGGAGAAACTTTCGCCGTTGCACTCGAGCCATTGCGCTTGCGTGTGCGGGCGCTCGCTGACCGGCGCGCACGCAACGGCGCCGGCTAAACCAAGAGCAGCAAGGAGGCGCTTCATCCCCGATCCCTAAGCAAACGCGATTGCTGACGCTTCCAGTCACGATCCTTGGTTGCAGCGCGCTTGTCGTGCGCTTTCTTGCCAACGGCGAGTGCGATCTGAACCTTGGCGATGCCGCGGTCGTTGAAATAGAGCCGAAGCGGCGCGAGCGTACGGCCCTCGCGCTCAACGGCGCCCACGAGCTTTTTCAGCTCGCGTCCGCGCACCAGGAGCTTACGCGGCCGGCGCGGCTCGTGATTGAACTGGCCGGCCGGCGGATATTCCGGAATGGTCGCGTTGATCAGCCAGAGCTCGCCTTTGTCGGTGCTCGCATAGCTTTCGGCGATGTTCGCGCGCCCGTTGCGCAGCGACTTCACCTCAGTGCCGACAAGCTGAATGCCAGCCTCCAGCGTGTCCTCGATCGCATAATCGAAGCGCGCGCGCCGGTTCTCTGCGACCAGCTTGTTGTTATCGTCCTTCTTCTTCGCCATCGCCTTTAGATAAGACCTGCTTCGACCATTACAGCCTTGATCTTCGCCTTCGCCGCATCGCTGCACGGAATAATCGGTAGCCTGACTTCTTCGGTGCAGAGGCCCAGCAGCGAGCACGCATATTTAGTCGGCGCCGGCGACGGCTCGATGAAGAGCGTCTTGTGCAGATCGTAGAGCGTCTCATCGATCTTGCGCGCCGCGTCGAACGCGCCTTGCAATGTCGCGTTTTGCAGCGCCGCGAATTGCTTCGGCGCTACGTTGGCGGTCACCGAGATGCAGCCGGTGCCGCCCGCCGCGTTGAACGCAAGCGCGCTCGGATCATCGCCGGACAGCAGGATGAAACCCTCCTCGCAGAGCGCCGCATGACGCGCGACGCGGCCAATATCGCTGCTCGCATCCTTGATGCCGACGACGTTCGCGAGCTTCGAAAGCCGCGCCACTGTCTCCGGCAAAATGTCCACCACCGTGCGGCCCGGCACGTTGTACGAGACGATCGGAATATCGACGGCGTCACTGATCGCCTTGAAGTGCGCGACGATGCCGTCTTGGCTCGGCTTGTTGTAATACGGCGCCACAACGAGGACCGCGTCCGCCTTGGCCGCCTTGGCGCGGCGCGCCAGTTCGATCGAGTGCGCGGTGTTGTTGGAGCCCGCGCCCGCGATCACCGGCACGCGCCCAGCGGCGGCTTCCACGACCAATTCGACGACGCGGACGTGTTCCTCAGTCGAAAGCGTCGCGCTCTCGCCGGTGGTGCCGCATGGGACAAGCCCATGTGAACCTTCAGCAATCTGACGCTCCACCAGCGCCTGCAGCGCTCGTTCATCTACGATTCCGTCACGGAATGGCGTAATGAGAGCCGGAATCGACCCTTTAATCATGTCGGTGCGCTTTCGAAGGTGGCATTGGCGCGATTCCTGCCACACTGTCGGGCGAGGTTAAATAGCGGCTCGCCAGCCATCGCTTGCGAGCCCGCTGCTGTTTTGAAACGAGGCGAGGGGAACATGCTGGCTCCCAAACTGATCCGCATTGCGGCCATGGCAGCCGTTTCGGGCGCGATCCTGGTGGGTTCGAGCCTGGGCACAGCGCCCGGCCCGGGCGGCGCCGAGGCGCAGACCTACACCCAGCCGCTGCCGCTCCCGTCAGCCGCCGAACAATCGCGCCTGCGCGACGGCCTCGCCGCCGTCGATCGCCGCGATTGGTTCGCTCTGGCGCAACTGCGCGACGGCGCCACCGACCCGCTCGTGCGCCGCATGCTGCAATGGCGCCTGGCTGCGTCCACCGATGCGCCGCTCCAATTCAGCGACCTCCGCCAAGCGCTCGACGAACTGCAAGGCTGGCCGGGCCGCAACACGATGCGCACCCGCGCTGAGCAAGCCATTTTCGACTCCGGCCTCCCCGCGCGCGACCGCGTCGAATTCCTGCGTCAGGACAACGGCCCGATCACTGGCGACGGCCGCATCGCGCTCGCTATGGCGCTGCGCGAACTCGGTCAGCGTGACGAAGCCAACTCAATCGCCCGCGCCGCCTGGCGCGATGACGCGCTGACGACGGCCACGGAAGACCGCGTCCTCGCCACCTTCAACGACACGCTCACCGCCGACGATCACGCCGCCCGCGCCTTCGGCCTGCTCTGGCGCGATCAACGCCCGGCCGCGCAACGCCTGACATCGCGCATGTCGAGCGCTGACGCCGCAGTCGTGCGCGCACGCATCGCGATCCAAACACGCGCCCGTCGCGGCCTCCAAGCTGCGATCGACGCTGTACCCGCTTCGCGCCAAGACGATCCGGGTCTGCTGTTCGACCGCACCGAATATCGCCGCCGCACCGATCAACCGATCGAAGCGATGCAAATGGCCACGCGCATCAATGCACGCGAAGCGCCGTCCTACGCACGCGACGCGATCTTCCGCGAGCGCCGCCTCTACATTCCGCGCGCCATGCGCGCCGGCAATTATCAGCTCGCCTATCAGCTCGTGACCAATCACGGCCTGACCTCGGGCGAATCTTTCGCCGACGCCGAATGGCTCGCCGGCTGGCTCAGCTTGCGCTTCCTCAACGAGCCGCAACGCGCCGCTGAACACTTCTCGCACTTAAGCGAGAACGTCTCGTCACCGGTCAGCCTCTCGCGTGCGCTCTACTGGCGCGCCGAAGCCGCACAAGCGCTCGGCAATCGCAGTGAGTCCGAGCGTCTGTTCAACGAAGCCGCGCGCTTCAACTTCACTTATTATGGCCAGCTCGCCGCCACGCGCGGCAACCGCAGCGCCATGCTCTCGCTGCCGCCCACGGCGCAAGTGAGCGACGCTGCACGCCAACGCTTCGAAAACCGCGAACTCGTCCGCGCGCTCCGCGTCATGGCGATGGTTGGCGACGTGCAGGACTTCGAGTCGATCGCTTACTATCTCGACGACACGCTCGACGATCCGATGGAAATCGAACTGCTCGCGCAACTCGCCCGCGAACAATCTTGGGACCGCACGGCGCTGCGCAGCGCCAAGGCCGGCCTCTTCCGCAACGTCGTTGCAGTAAACGCCGCCTATCCGCTGATCGACCTGCCATCGACGGTCAGCACGCGCGGCCCGGAGCCGGCGCTGGTGCTGGCGATCATCCGTCAGGAAAGCGAGTTCGATCCGCGTGCCGTGTCGCACGCCAACGCGTACGGCCTGATGCAGCTCATCCCGTCGACCGCGCAAGCGCAGGCGCGCCGCGAAGGCATGCCGTATGCGCGCGCTTCGCTGACGCAGGATCCGAACTACAACATGACGCTGGGCTCGGCGCACTTGTCCGATCTGGTCGATAGCTTCAACGGCTCGTATGTGCTGGCGATCGCTTCATACAATGCCGGTTCGCACCGCGCGCGCGAATGGATCTCCGACTTCGGCGATCCGCGCTCGGGCAGCGTCGATGTCGTGGATTGGGTTGAGCTCATCCCGTTCTCGGAAACGCGCAACTATGTGCAGCGCGTGACGGAGAACCTGCAGGTCTATCGCTACCGCTTGGCCGGCGAACCTGTGCGCATCCAGCTCGAAGAAGACCTGCGCCGCGGCCGCTAAGCCGCGAGCGCGCGCGCAAAAGTCTCGGCATCGACATTGCCGCCGCTGGCGATGATGGCGACTGTCTGGCCCTTGAGGTCGATGCCGCCTTCAAGCAGCGCCGCAAGCGTTGCGGCGCCTGAAGGTTCGAGCACGAGCTTCAGATTGCGGAACGCGAACTTCATCGCACGCAGCACTTGCTCGTCGCTAACGGCGACGACACGCTCAAACCGCTCGCGCGCAATCGCGAACGGAATCTCGCCCATTTGATCGGTAAGCAAGCCATCGCAGATCGAACGAATGCCCGGCGCATTGCGCTGGATCGAACCGGCCTCAAGCGAACGCGCGATATCGTCGTGGCCCTGTGGCTCCACCGCGATGATCCGCGTCTTGGGTAGAGCAAGCGCACAGCCCGTCGATAAGCCGCCGCCGCTTGCTTGCACGAGCAGCACGTCCGGCGTGATCTCCTCACCGATCTCCAAGCCAGCCGTGCCTTGGCCGGCGACGATGTTCGGATCGTCGAACGGCTTGATCAGCGAGCCGCCCTTCTCCTTCAACAGCCGCTCGCCAATCGCCTCTCGGCTCTCATTGACGCGATCATACGTGACGACATCGGCGCCATTGCCGCGCGTCGTCTCCAATTTGATCTGCGGCGAGTCCGACGGCATCACGATCGTCGCCGGGATGCCGTAAAGCTTCGCCACCGTGCTCACCGCGATCGCGTGATTGCCCGAAGAAAACGCGATCACCCCACGCGCGCGCACCTCCGGCGCCAGCGCGCCGATCGCGTTCGCGGCGCCGCGCATCTTGAACGCGCCGCCGCGCTGCAAATTCTCCGCCTTCACCCAGACCTTCGCGCCAGTCGCCGCATCAAGCGCATCGTTGCGCAAAAGCGGCGTGCGCACGGCGACGCCTTTGATGCGCTCAGCAGCGGCCTTCACGTCGTCAATCGTCGGAATCATCAGGAGCCTCTTGGTTTCGCGCGCCGTGTCGGCGGCGCGTTTAAGGGATCTTCGGGCCAGGGATGCTTCGGGTAACGACCGCGCATATCGCTGCGCACGGCGGCATACGAGCCGCGCCAGAACCCTGGCAAGTCCTTCGTCGTCTGCACGGGCCGATGCGCGGGCGAAAGCAAGCGCAAAGTCAGCGGCACGCGGCCATTGGCGACAGACGGATGCGTCGCCTCGCCGAACATCTCCTGCAAACGCACATCGAGCGCAGGGCCGCCTTCGGCCTCATAGTCGATCAACAAAGATGAACCTGCCGGCGTCTCGAACCGCGACGGCGCTTCGGCGTCGAGCCGACGGCGCTGGTCGTAAGCCAACGCGTTCAGCAAAGCTTGGCCTACTTGCACCGCACGAAGATTGCCGCCGAGCGCCGGCGCCAGCCAGTCATCGAGCGACTCCAGTAGCGCCGCATCGCTCCAATCCGGCCACGCCTGACCTTCAAGACCACGCATCAGCGCAACACGCGCTCGCGCCTGTCGCGCTGCTTCGTCCCAATCGAGCAGCGACAAGCCATCATCACGCACCGCATCGAGCAACGCCTGCCGCATCTCATCGGCGCTCAACTTCTCAAGCGGGGCCTCCGACAACACGATCCGCCCAAGCCGCCGCGTACGCCGCCCGCGCACCGCGCCGGTCGCCGCATCCACATTGACGGCAGCACGCGTCTCGATCTCCGCTCCGAAAATCGCTTCGATGTCCGCCAGCGCGATCGGCGCGGCGAGCAAAACCTGTGCGCGGCCCGCAGCACCGGAGATATCCGCGATCACCGCATACGGCTCGCGCGCAAGCGCTGATGTCTCGTCGATCTGCGCCGCACGGCCATTGGCCATGACAAAACCGCCGCCGCGCGCCTTCGCGATGCGATCGGGAAACGCCAACGCCAGCACCGGCCCCGCGCGATCCTCATTCGCCGGGCCGCGCGTGCGATCACCGGCCCGCTCCGCAATCCGCTCCGCCAGCTTGCGCGCAGCATCAGCGCGCTGTCCGCGTTCGCCGTCAAAGCGATGCAGACGCGCCCGCAGATCGTTGTCGCGCCCGCCGAGACCCTGCTCGGTCAACACCATCGCGATCCGCGCAGCAAGCAAGCCTTCGCCATCCTTCGCCGCCGCGATCACCATGTGCGCCAGACGCGGTGACAACGGCAAACGCGCGACAGCCTCGCCGTGCGGCGTCAAGCGCCCGCTCTCGTCAAGCGCACCGATCCGCTTCAACAGCGCCATCGCCTCGCTCCACGCGGGCTTCGGCGGGGGATCGAGCCAAGCGAGCGATGCTGGATCGCTGACGCCCCAAGCCGCGAGATCGAGCGCGAGACCGGAGAGATCCGCATCGAGGATTTCAGGCCGCTCAAACGCCGGCAGCGAGCGCGTTTCGCCCTCGCTCCACAACCGCCAACACACGCCCGGCTCCAAGCGCCCGGCGCGGCCCGCGCGCTGTGTGATCGCGGCTTGGCTCGCCCGCACAGTCTCAAGTCGCGAAAGCCCAAGCGCCGGCTCATAACGCGGACGGCGCGCGAGACCGGCGTCCACGACGATGCGGACACCATCAATGGTGAGGCTCGTCTCGGCGATGGCGGTCGCGAGCACGACTTTACGTCGGCCAGCGGGCGCGGGCGAAATCGCCGCGTCCTGGTCCGCCGCGCTCATGGCGCCATAGAGCGGGCGCACATCAACGCTTGGATCGCGCAGATCAGCGCGCAGCGCCTCTGCGGCGCGTTCAATCTCGCGCACGCCTGGCAAAAACACCAGTGCGCTGCCACTCTCCGCAGCTAACGCGCCGCGCACCGCAGCAGAGACCTCCTGCTCCAATCGCGCGCGCGCATCGCGCGGGCGATAGACGTGCGTCACCGGAAACATGCGACCTTCGCTAACGATCACCGGCGCATCATCAAGCAACGCCGCAATTCGCGCCGCATCCAATGTCGCTGACATCACGACGATCTTCAGATCAGGGCGCAAGCCGCTCTGCGCATCTCGCGCAAGCGCTAGGCCTAGATCACCTTCCAGGCTTCGCTCGTGAAATTCATCAAACAGCACAGCGGCGATGCCGCGCAGTTCCGGATCGTCGAGTATCATGCGCGTGAACACGCCTTCGGTGACAACCTCGATCCGCGTCTTCGGTCCGATGCGCGAATCCAGACGCACGCGATAGCCGATCGTATCGCCAACGCGTTCGCCACGCTCGCTCGCCATGCGCGCGGCTGCTGCGCGTGCAGCTATCCGGCGCGGCGAAAGCAGGATGATCTTGCCGGTCTGCGCCCACGGCTCATCGAGCAAAGCCGGCGGCACGCGCGTCGTTTTGCCGGCGCCCGGGGGCGCGACCAGCACGGCCTCGTTCCGGCGCGTCAACGCGGCGCGCAGATCGGGCAGAACATTCTCAACCGGGAGCATGAGCGGGACTTAACCTTTCGCGCCGTCCATGTCTTGCCGCATTGGCGTGGTTTGACGCGAGCCGCTATAGCGAGGCGGAAGGTTTCCGGAGCAGTACATGGCGCAGTCTTTACCACGCATTCTGGCGACGGGTCTCTTGGCGGTCGCGGTCGCGAGTTGCAGCACCGGTCGCACGTCCGACACACGCCGCGGCGTGAGCGATGCGGCCTACATTCCGTTCCGCGATGTCGGCCTCATCCGTCCAGAAATTCCGCTGCTGCTGCGCAATCTGCAATATCCCTATGCGACCGCTTCGCTGAACGACTGCTCAGCCGTCTCGCGCGAGATCGCGCAGCTTGATGGCGTGCTCGGACCGGAGAGCTACCAGCCGGGTCCGAACCGCAACGTCTGGGACCGCAGCGGCGATTTTGTCGAAGAGCAAGCCATCGAAGCAGCGCAAGACACCGCCGCCGATCTGATCCCGTTCCGCTCGTGGGTGCGTCGCATCTCCGGCGCCAACCGCGCTGAACGCGAAGCGCTGCGCGCGGTCGCCAATGGCCAGCAGCGCCGGACATTCCTGCGCGGCTACGGCGCCTCACTCGGCTGCCCCAGCATGATCCCGCCGCCGCCGCCGAACGTCTCGAACCGCTAAGCGCTGGCGCTGGCGCGTATTGCTCCCTAGCTTACGCGCATGCAGCGGCAAACGGGCGGGGGCCATCTTCTCAGTGCAACGGATGTCGCCGGCCATCTCGGATGCCGGCGGCTGACGCAGCTTTCGCGCGCGCTGGCCAATGGCGAGATTGCTCAACCACCATATTACGACGATCCGCTCCTAGAAGCGTTGCGCGAACGCGGCCGCCGCCACGAGCGCGCATTTGTCGATCATTGCGCTGGGCTCGGACTGACAATCGCCGATCTCCGCGAGGAACCACGCGAGACAGCTCAAGCCGCCACGCTCGCTGCGATGCAAAACGGCGCCGACATTATCGTTCAAGCGGCGTTCTCTGACGGGCTCTGGCGCGGCTACCCTGACGTCTTGCGCCGTACATCGCTGAAGAGCGATCTCGGCGCGTGGTCGTACGAGGTGATCGACACCAAACTCGCGCGCGAAGCCAAGGCAAGCGCAGTGCTGCAAGTGGCGCTCTATTCGCAGTTGCTCGCGCGCTTCCAGGGCGCAGTCCCCGAATACATGTACATCGTCACACCCGGCGAGCCGTTCGAGGAGATCGCATTCCGTGTCGATGATTTCGGCGCTTATCTGCGCTGGGCGCAGAAGGACTTGGCCGCCGCAGTCGAGGCGCCTGCCGTAAACATCTATCCCGATCCGAAGCCGCATTGCGATCTTTGCGGCTGGTCGCAGGATTGCGAGAAGCGACGGCGCGACGACGACCACCTCTCCTTCGTCGCCGGCATTGGCCGCAGCCATATTCTCGAATTGCAAGAGCGCAGCGTCACGACACTGGCGGCGTTTGCGCACCTACCATTGCCGCTACCGTGGAAGCCCGAGCGCGGGGCCCGCGAAACCTACACAAAACTTCGCGAGCAAGCGCGCGTGCAGCTTGAAGCGCGTGAGTGCGGCAAGCCGGTCTACGAATTGCTGCCGCTGCAACCCGGTTTGGGACTGGGCGCGCTGCCCGCGCCTTCCAAGGGCGACATCTTCCTCGACTTCGAAGGCGATTCTTATGTCGGCCAAGCGGGTCTCGAGTATCTGCTCGGCTACGTCTTCGTGAACGAAAGCGGCGCGCCTGAGTACGTCGCGCATTGGGCGCTCGACGCTGAGCAAGAGAAAGCAGCGTTCGAGCGCTTCATTGATTTCGCGATCGCACGACGCGAGCGCTATCCCGACCTGCACATCTATCACTACAACCATTATGAACCCTCGGCGCTGAAGCGGCTGATGGGCCGATACGCAACGCGTGAGAGCGAGTTGGATTCGTTGCTGCGCGGCGAGCGTTTCGTCGATCTGCTGCGTGTCGTGCGCCACGGCGTGCGCTGCGGGGTCGAAAGCTATTCGATCAAGAAGCTCGAACCCTTCTACCAATTCGACCGTGATGCGGCGCTCCCTGACGTGAACCGCTCCATAGCGCGCTTTCAAGCAGCGCTTGAGCTTGGCGATTCTCTCGCCGATCTGGGCGACGACTGTGACGTGGTTCAGCGCTACAATGCCGACGATTGCCATTCGACCGCCGGTCTGCGCGACTGGCTCGAAACGCTGCGCGCGGCGGCCATCAAGAACGGCGCAGACATCGCGCGCCCAGAGGTCAAACCCGGCGACCCGAGCGAGGCGATCTCTGATCTCGATCGAGAAATCGCGCTGATCTCCGAACACCTCTGCACCGGCGTCCCGGCAGACGCACAAGCGCGCACGCCGGAACAGCAAGCGCGCTGGGTGCTGGCGCAATGTCTCGGCTGGCACCGCCGCGAGTGGAAGGTCTCGATCTGGGAGAAGTTCCGGCTGCACGATTTGACGCCGGAAGAACTGACAGACGAACGCAAGGCGATTTCCGGCCTTTCGCTCGAAGGCCTGGTGGCGGAGAGCAGAACCGGTATCCCCACGCATCGCTACAGCTTTCCGCCACAAGAAACTGACATACGCGAAGAGGCCGACGTGTATGCCGCCGGTGGCGACAAGCTCGGCACGGTAGCGGCGATCTCGCCCGAGGATGGCTGGGTCGAGATCAAGAAGATGGGAAAAACCGCCGGCGATCATCCCGAAGCCGTGTTCGAGTATGACGACGTTCGCACCGATGTCCTCGCCGCCGCGGTAAAGCGCATCGCGCTTGCCATCGCCGCTGGCGACAATTCAGCCCATGAGTACCGCGCAGCATGGGCGCTGCTGACACGCGCGCCGCTGACAAAGCCGCCGCTCATACGAAAGAGCGAGACGCCAAATGAGGCGGCGATCCGCTTGGCGCTTTCCGGCGCTGCGGGCGTACTGCCCATTCAAGGCCCGCCTGGCGCGGGCAAAACATTCACCGGCGCTGAAATGATCGCGGCGCTCGCCAAGGCCGGAAAGCGTATCGGTGTCACCGCAAACAGTCATCGCGTCATCAATCACCTCATCAGCAAGGCGCTTGAGGCGGCAGAACTTGCGGGCGTCGAACTGGAATGCGTCCAAAAGACCGATCAAGATTTCGACGCGCGCGACGGCCTGACCTATCTCGACGACAACGACGGCGCACTCAATGCGCTCGACGATGATGTGCAATTGGTCGGCGGCACGGCGTGGTTCTGGGCGCGCGAGGCGGTGGCGGCATCGGTCGATGTATTGTTCGTGGACGAGGCAGCGCAAATGTCGCTCGCCAACGTGCTCGCGGTCAGCCACGCGGCGCCGCTGCTCGTACTGCTGGGCGATCCCCAGCAACTCGAACAGCCAAGCAAAGCCAGCCACCCGGAAGGCTCTGATGCGTCGGCGCTGCACCACGTCTTGGGCGACGCGAAAACGATGCCGGCCGAACAAGGGCTCTTTCTGCCCGAGACCTATCGTCTACACCCGAAGATCTGCGCGTTCACCTCAGAGGTATTCTATGAAGGGCGACTCAATCCGCTGAAAACGCTCAAGCGGCAGACGGTCACGGCCTCGCCCGCGCTCGGCGGCGCAGGTCTGCGCTATCTGCCTGTCCAGCACGAAGGGCGCGATAATTGTTCTCCCGAAGAAGCGGAAGCGGTGCGTAAACTCGTCCGAGCCCTGTTACGCGGCAAGCCGACTTGGACCAACCGTCACAACGTCACCGTGCCGCTCACGCGCGACAACATCCTCATCGTCGCGCCCTACAATGCGCAGGTCGCTGAGCTAAAGCGGCTGATGCCGAACGCGAAGATTGGCACCGTCGATAAATTTCAGGGCCAGGAAGAACCCGTCGTCATCTACTCCATGACCAGTTCAAGCAGTGTAGATGCGCCGCGGGGGATGGAGTTTTTGTACAGTCTGAACCGACTGAACGTCGCCACCTCGCGCGCTCAAGCCTTGTGCTTCGTTGTCGCCACGCCAGCGATTTTTGAGCCGGATTGCGGTTCGCCGCGGCAGATGCAGTTGGTCAACGCGCTCTGCCGATATCGCGAACTCGCCACTGAAGTGTCGCTCGGCTAGTCGCTCTCGCGCTGTTGCGCGGCGAACGCAGCGCGGAATTCGTTTAGGCGACCTCCGCTGATGGCTACGCGCATGCGCGCCATGAGCGATTGGTAGTAGGCTATGTTGTGCCAGGAGAGCAGCACTTGGCTCAGCAGCTCGCCGGCCTTGAACAAGTGGTGCAGATACGCTTTCGAATAGTCGCGGCTGGCGGGGCAATCGATGCTGGCGTCGAGCGGCGTTTCGTCTTCGGCAAAACGCGCGTTTTTGATGTTGAGCGAACCTTGGTCAGTCCAGGCTTGGCCATGACGGCCTGAGCGCGTCGGCAGCACGCAATCGAACATGTCGACGCCACGCGCGACGCTCTCAACGATATCGATCGGCTTGCCTACGCCCATGAGGTAACGCGGGCGATCCTGCGGCAATAGCGGCGCGGTGACGTCGAGTGTCGCCAACATTGCTTCGTGGCCTTCGCCCACAGCGAGGCCACCGATCGCGTAGCCATCAAAGCCTTCCGCGATCAACGCTTCGGCTGATCGTTTGCGCAGCTCCGCATCAGTGCCGCCTTGCACGATGGCGAACAAATTCTGCGTCTCGCGCGCACCGAACGCTGTCTTGCAGCGTTTGGCCCAGCGGAGTGACAACTCCATTGCCTCCTGCACGCGCTCACGTGGCGCCGGCAGCGCCGGACATTCATCGAGTTGCATGACGATGTCCGACCCAATCTGATCGGCTTGAATGGCCATGCAGCTTTCGGGCGTCAGGCGATGTTCGCTGCCATCAACGTGACTGCGGAACGTCACGCCGTTCTCGTCGAGCTTGCGCAACTGGGCGAGCGACATGACTTGGTAGCCGCCGCTATCAGTGAGGATCGGGCCGTCCCAGCGCATGAATTTGTGCAGACCGCCGAGGCGCTGCAGACGCTCACCGCCGGGGCGGAGCATCAGATGATAGGTGTTGCCGAGAATGATATCGGCGCGCGTCGATTTCACTTGATCGACCGTGAGCCCCTTCACTGTGCCGGCCGTTCCGACAGGCATGAACGCCGGCGTTTGAATATCGCCGCGCGGCGTCTTCAAAACGCCGGTGCGCGCCGCGCCGTCGCGAGCGTGAGTCTGAAATGGGAAGGCCGTCATTGCGCTCGCCATAACAGGCTGGCGTCGCCGTAGGAATAGAAGCGATACTGGTCGGCGATGGCGTGGGCGTAGACAGCTTGCATGCGGTCGAGGCCGGCGAAGGCCGAGACGAGCATGAAGAGCGTTGATTTCGGCAAGTGGAAGTTGGTCCAGAGCCCGTCAACGACACGGAAGCGATAGCCGGGTGTTATGAAAATATCGGTCGGCCCGGCGACAGGATGCACGATGCCCTCATCGTCCGCGGATGACTCAAGCGTACGTAGCGCGGTTGTGCCGATTGCGATGACGCGGCGGCCGTCAGCTTTAGCGCGATTGATCTCCGCAGCGACGCCTTCCGGAATCGAACGCCACTCGCTGTGCATCACATGATCGTCTGTATCGTCGGCCTTCATCGGCAAGAACGTGCCGGCGCCGACATGCAGCGTGACGCGCATGCAAGCGAGACCACGCTCGATAAAGCGCTCGAAGAGTTCAGGCGTGAAGTGCAAGCCGGCCGTAGGCGCTGCCACCGCGCCGTCTTCGCGCGCGTAGAACGTCTGATAGTCGCTCATGTCCTCTTCATCGGGCGCGCGGCGGCTGGCGATGTAGGGTGGCAGCGGCATGGCGCCGGCGGCGGCGATAGCGGCGTCGAGATCGGGGCCCGATAAATCGAAGGCGAGCGTGATCGCGCCATCTTCGCCTTTAGCCTGCACCGTCGCGTCGAGTGCGCCGAGCAGACAAGCCCGATCATCCTGCGCGCCGAAGCGAATGCGATCGCCCTCGCGCAGCCGCTTGCCTGGCTTGGCGAGTGCGATCCAAGTCGATGACGAGGTGCGCTCAATCAACGTCGCTTCGATGGAAACACTCGACTCTTCGCGCACGCGCACGCCGTTCAAGCGTGCTGGTATAACGCGGGTATCGTTGAAGACGAGCAGATCGCCCGGACGGAAAAGCATCGGTGCATCGCGCACGATGCGGTCCTCGAATGCACCCTCGGCAGGCACATGCAGCAGCCGCGCGCTATCGCGCGGCCGCGCTGGGCGAAGGGCGATCAGCTCTTCCGGCAACTCGAAATCAAACAGATCGACGCGCATCGGGTGTCACGTGTCAGAGGTCAGGTGTCAGGAGCAAAATGCGGTCTGACACCCGACACCTGGCATCTGAGACCAATCACTCCGCGCGTGCGGAGATGATCTTGCCCGGCGTGCGTGGCGGCTCGCCCTTCGGCAGTGCGTCGACGGCTTCCATGCCTTCTTCGACCACGCCCCAGACGGTGTATTGCTTATCGAGGAAGCGAGCATCGTCGAAGCAGATGAAGAACTGGCTGTTGGCCGAGTTCGGATCGTTGGTGCGCGCCATCGAGCAGACGCCGCGCACGTGCGGCTCGGCGTTGAACTCCTGCTTCAGGTTCGGCTTCGACGAGCCGCCCGTGCCGTTGAAGTTCTTGCCGTCGCCGCCCTGAGCCATGAAGCCCGGGATGACGCGGTGGAACGGGACGTTGTTGTAATAGCCCTCGTTCGCCAGCTCGCCGATGCGCGCGACATGGTTCGGCGCCAAGTCCGGACGGAGCTTGATTTTCACCGTGCCAGTGTCGAGTTCAAGCGTCAGGGTATGAAAGGAATTATCGACCACCAGCGTCTCTCTCTGTTGTTGTCGCGCGGCACGCGCGCGGGGATTTGCACGTCACAGATCGAGAAATCAGCACGGCGTTCGTTGCGTGTTTCGTCGATAAGTTCGCGGAATTGCGGGCCGTCGGTCCGCAGCACATAAATTGGCGCGCGCTCGTTTTCAGGCAAGTCAGCAGCCACACGCACTGCCAGCATGCGGTCCGGCACGGGCGGCGGGCTGCCGACAGCGATCTGCATCACCGCTTCCTGGCCCCAAACGACGCGGCCAAAAATCGTGTAGCGCGTGTCGAGATCGGAGCGCGGCGCGCGCATGATAAAGAATTGGCTATTGGCCGAGTTCGGATTCTCCGAGCGCGCCATCGAGACGACGCCGGGGCAATGCAGTGCGCTTGCGGCCACGCGGCCATCCGACGTCACCTGCATTTGCGCATCGGGCTGCGTTTCGATCGGCAGCGTTTTGTAGAAGCCCAGACGCGCGCCGCCCTGCACAGCCGCCTGAACGAACGGCATGTCGGCGCCGCGACGGAAGCGGAACTCTTCACGCAGGTCAGGCAGGCTCGATGCGCCTTCGCCGGTGCCGAGTGGGTCGCCCGTTTGCGCCATGAAATTATTGATGACGCGGTGGAAGGTCAGGTTGTCGTAATAGCCAGCGCGCGTCAGCGTCTTGATCCGCTCGACGTGGCGCGGCGCAATCTCAGGGTAGAGCTCAATGACGATGCGGCCATGGACCGTATCGATATAGAGCGTGTCCTCGGGGTCGAGTTGACGCCAGTTGCGCGGATCCGGCGCTTGCTGCGCCACCGCCATATCGCTTGCACCGAGCAGCCCCGCCATCAGGAGGGCCGCCGCCAATAATCCACGCCGCAGCAGCATCAAGACACCCCGAACTTTGCCTTCAGTCGTCCTTCTACTTCTTGAGGCACGAAGTGCGCGACGCTTCCTTGCAGTCGCGCGATCTCTTTCACCAGCCGGGACGCGATCGCTTGGTGCGTCGGATCGGCCATGAGGAAAACCGTTTCGATGGCCGGGTTGAGCTTTTGGTTCATCCCGACCATGGCGAATTCGTACTCGAAGTCGGCGACTGCTCTAAGTCCCCGGACGATAATTTGCGCCCCTACGCTTTCGGCGAAGTTCATCAGCAATGTGTCAAAAGGTTGGACGACGATCTCGGCCTCGCCCTTGATCTTGGCGATCTGCTCCTCGACCATGCCCACCCGTTCCTCCAGCGTGAACAGTGGGCCCTTATCCTTATTGATAGCGACGCCGATCACGAGGCGGTCCACCAGGGTGGCGGCGCGGGCGATGATATCCACATGCCCGTTGGTCACGGGGTCGAAAGTGCCGGGATAAAGACCGACGCGAACCCGTTTCGTCACTCGCCGCCCTCCTCTGACCCGCCTTCGCCCTCGTCGCCGCCGAAGGCTTCGAGACGCTCCGTCGCGACCACGTGCTCATCGTCGCCGACATTGATCAGGATGACACCCTGCGTGGCGCGGCCAGCGATCCGGATCTGATCGACCCCGGTGCGGATGAGCTGGCCCTTATCAGTGACAAGCAACAGCTCCTCTTCGTCCTTCACCGGGAAAGACGCGACGAGGCGCGCATCGCCAGTCAGCTTGTGCGCGCGGAGGCCTTTGCCGCCGCGGCCGGTGATCCGGTACTCGTAGGTCGAGGCGCGTTTGCCGAGGCCGCCGGACGTAACCGTCAGGATGAATTGCTCCTGCGCCTTCATCAGCATCAGCTTCTCGAACGGCACGTCAGCAACTTCACCCGTATCGGCTTCATCGCCCTCCGCTTCGACCTCAGTCGCGCCATCGCGCGATTGCGCGTCCCACTTGAAGTAGGCGCGCGCTTCGGCAGGCGTGACTTCAACGTGCTTCAGCACGCCCATGCCGATGACGCTATCGCCATCGTCGAGCTTGATGCCGCGATTGCCGGTTGAGGTGCGGCCCGAGAAGACGCGCACGTCCGTGACCGGGAAGCGAATGCATTGCGCATTCGCGGTGGTCAGCAGGATGTCATCGTCGTCGGAGCAGATTTGCACTTCGACAATGCCATCGCCCTCGTCGGGCTTCATCGCGATCTTGCCGTTGCGATTCACCTGAACGAAGTCGCTCAACTTGTTGCGGCGGACATTGCCCGACTTGGTCGCGAACATGACGTCGAGCTTGTCCCAATCGCGCTCATCCTCCGGCAATGCCATGACGGACGTGATCGTCTCGCCCGCTTGCAGCGGGAAAAGATTGACGAGCGCGCGGCCTTTGGTGCGGGGATCGCCCGCCGGCAGGCGCCACGTCTTCATCTTGTAGGCCATTCCTGACGACGAGAAGAAGAGGATCGGCGCGTGCGTGGAGGCCACAAATACGCGCGTGACGAAATCCTCGTCCTTCATCTGCATGCCCGAGCGGCCGCGTCCGCCGCGGCGCTGCGTGCGATAGGCAGCAAGCGGCGTGCGCTTGACGTAACCGCCATGCGTGACGGTGACGACCATCTCTTCGCGCGGGATCAGCGATTCATCGTCGATATCGCCGTCGGACTCGGAAAATTGCGTGCGGCGCGGCACGCCGAACGCTTCTTTCACTGCAATCATCTCGTCGCGGATGATCGTGAGGATGCGCTCGCGCGAGGCGAGGATGGAGAGCAATTCCTTGATCTCTTCCGCGATCTCATTCGCCGCTTTCGCGATGTCATCACGGCCAAGGCCGGTGAGGCGCGAAAGCGTCAACGCCAGGATCGCTTTGGCTTGCTCTTCCGAGAGTCGAACTTTGTCGCCCTCGATCACGACTGTGCGCGGGTCAGCGATAAGCATGATCAGCGGCATCATATCGCCCGCCGGCCACTCACGCGCGACCAGGCGTTCGCGCGCGACACCCGGATCGGGGCTTTCGCGGATCAGCCTGATCACTTCGTCGATGTTGGCGACAGCGATAGCGAGACCAACGGTCTCGTGGCCGCGCTTGCGCGCTTTGGCCAAGCGGAACTTGGTCCGGCGCGTGACGACCTGTTCGCGGAAGCCGAGGAAGATTTCGAGAATCTTCCTGAGACCCATCTGCTCTGGCTTGCCCTGGTTCAGCGCCAGCATGTTGACGCCGAATGACGTCTGCAGCTGCGAGAAGCGATAGAGCTGGTTCAGTACGACGTCCGCGACCGCGTCGCGCTTCAGCTCGACGACGAGACGCACGCCCAAGCGGTTCGATTCATCGCGGACTTCGGCAATGCCTTCGATGCGCTTTTCACGCACCTGCTCGCCGATCTTCTCGACCATCTCGGATTTGTTCACCTGATACGGAATTTCGGTGAACACGAGCGCTTCGCGGCCGCGAATGGTTTCGATGTGATGCTTGGCGCGGATCGAGACTGAGCCACGGCCTGTCATCAGCGCCATGCGCGCGCCGGCGCGGCCGAGGATTTCGCCACCCGTTGGGAAGTCGGGACCCGGCACGATGTCGAGCAAATCCAGATCGGCGATGTTCGGGTTGTCGATCATCGCCACCGCGGCATCGATCACTTCGTTCAGATTGTGTGGCGGAATGTTCGTCGCCATGCCGACCGCGATGCCGCCGCCGCCATTGACCAGAAGGTTCGGGAAGCGCGCCGGCAGAACTGTCGGCTCTTGTACCGTGCCGTCATAGTTGTCTTGGAAATCGACTGTGCCTTCGTCGATGTCATCGAGCAGCGCACGTGCGGACTTGGCGAGACGCGCTTCGGTGTAACGCATCGAAGCCGGCATATCGCCGTCGATCGAACCGAAATTGCCCTGACCGTCGATGAGCGTAAGGCCCATCGAGAAGTCCTGCGCGAGGCGCACGAGCGTCAGATAAATCGCCTGGTCGCCGTGCGGGTGGTAGTTGCCCATCACATCGCCGACGCTCTTGGCGCTCTTGCGGTGGGCTTTGTCGTGCGAGTTCCCGGCCTCATCCATGGCGTAGAGGATGCGGCGGTGCACCGGCTTCAAGCCGTCGCGCGCATCAGGCAACGCACGCGACACGATCACGCTCATGGCGTAATCGAGGTACGAGCGCTTCATCTCATCTTCGATGGTGATGAGCGAGACGCCTTTGGGAAGTTGAGGTCCGCCGTTCTCGGCGGGATCTGACGTGTCTGACACGGGACCCGGTCTAAATCTGCTGTTCAGGAGTTGGTGGATAAGGCGGCCTAAAAACCGCCCACGAATCCATCGGAAGTTAACATCGTGACGGCGCCGTCGCAAACCAAGGAGCACTCCATGCGCCCCATCGCCGCCCTTATTTTTGCAGCGTTTTTGAGCGCTTGCGCCAGCGGCAGTGGGAGCCGCGACTACACGCCCACGGCCGCCCCACGCACGGTTTGGATCGTCGGCGGTGAAGGCCAAGCGATCGGCCAGGCCACGTTTACGGATGGCCGGCACGGCGTGTTGATTCGATTGGAGTTTTCAGCCGGCGCGCTCTCGCCGGGCTGGCATGGCCTCCACCTCCACCAACGCGGCGATTGCAGCGACTTCGCCGCCGGGTTCCAAGCCTCAGGCGGTCACGCCGAAATGGAGCGCCACGGCGAGCACGGCCTGCTCAATCCGCGCGGTCCGGAAGCCGGCGATCTCCCCAACATCTTCGCTGCGCCCGCAGGCCCCTTCGCGGCGGAAGTGTTCACCCCGTACGTCACGCTCGGCGGCGATCGCATCCCAGGCAACGCCAACCGCCACGCGCGCGAACCCTTGCTCGATGGCGATGGCTCAGCCCTGCTTATCCACGCAGCGCCCGACGATCACAGGAGCCAGCCGATCGGCGGCGCGGGCGCACGCATCGCGTGTGCTGCGCTGACGCGCCTGCCTTAGGGTTCGGTCACTGCGGGCGCGATCGGTTTGAAGCGTCGCTCTGCTAGAGCAACCAGTGCAACGCCAGCAAGCGTTACAGCGGCACCAATGAGGATTTGCACGCTGATGCGATCGCCGAGAATGATTGCGGCAAGCGCAAATGAGATTACCGGCGTCAGCAGCAAATACGGCGTCGTGCGCGAAACCTCATATTTCTGTAGCAGTTTGAACATGAATGCGTTGGCGACGATCGAAGAGACCAGCGCGCCGAAAATAATGAACGCCCAAACACTCCAGTGCGCCGCTTGCGCATCGGCGACGTGGCCTGTTTCAAACGTCAAAGATGCAATGCTCAGCGTCGGCGCCGCCGCGAGCGCGATCCACGCTTGCGTCGCCCACGGATCAAGACCGCCGCCGAGCTTGCGTACGAGCACAGTGCCAACGCCGTAAACGACGGATGCAAGACCGACGAGGAAGAGCGGCCAGCCTTGCGCGAACACCGCGGGATCAAAGTTCATCGAGGCTGCGCCCAGAAACGATAAACCAACGCCAGCCCATCGCAGCGGGCTCACGCGCTCGCGCAGCATGATCGCTGCAAACACCACAGACGCCGGCGCCCAGAGCTGCATCGCCACGATCATAGGCGGCATGTCTGTCGCCAGCTTCAGCCCGATCGACTGAATGGCGAAGTGCAGCGGCCCGATGAAAGCGAGCATCCCGAGAAAGAGCGGCAACTGCCCCTTCGGCGGCGGCTTGATCCACCAGATCAGCGCAACAAGCACGATGGCGAAGCGGGTCGCGGCCATCATCATCGGCGGCAGCGCGTCGATAGCGATTTTCGCCAGAATGTTGTTCACGCCCCAGATCGCGGCGATCGACAACAGCATAGCGAGATCGAGCGGCGCGAAGGCGCGCGATGGGGCGGTCACAGGGCCCTTCTAAGCCGGTTCGGGGGATGCGCCAGCAGCCTCGCACGGGCGTTTTTGGGCGCCACAACCGTCGGACGAATGCCGTCCGCAGCGCAATCCTTTCACGAAACAGTAATTTGAGTTACAACTGAGTCTAGTTCAAAAGGCGTAGGCCTTATGGCCTATCTTCGGAAGCCTGACCCCTTGCTGCACCAGCCGCTCAACCCAGCTTCCGGGACGCCCCTCGCCGACCAGGCGAACCTGGAGGCGCTCGTCCGCGATCCCAACTGGATGCCCTGCGCTTACGACGTTCGACGCAACGCGCTGAACTTCGCTTATCTCGACCGCCAGGGTCGTGCTGAAGCTGTGTTCTTGGATGGTCGCTATGTGCGCGGCGCTCGGCTTTCCGGGTACGTGCCGGCGTCGAAGCTGCCGGCCGGAGTCATCCGTGAAGTCTCCGGGCCGCTCCACTTCATTTTTCACACGGCCTTTTGCTGTTCGACGCTGCTGACGCGCGCGCTCGACCAGCCGGGCTTTTCGATGGGCCTCAAAGAGCCTTCAGTCTTCGCCGGCTTTGCGCGGCCACGCGCGAGCGGGCGCGTCGCGCTGGGCTCCATCGGCGCACTCGAAACCACACTTAACCTGCTATCGCGCCCGCTCTTCGGTCACGAGACGCAGGTGGTCAAACTCAACAACGTCTTCACCGCGCTCATTCCGCAAATGATGGGCCTGCGACCGGATGCGAAGGCCATTCTGCTCTATTCGCCGCTTGAGAACTTTCTGCGCGCGGTGACGCGCCGCGGCCCCGAAGGACGCGTTTACGCGCGCGAACTCTATCAGGCGCTGAGCATCGTGATGCCACTCGACGTGACCTTCACCGACGAACAACTCATGTTGCAAACGGATATGCAGATCGCCGCGCAAGCGTGGATGATGCAGGTCGCATGTTTCCGCCAACTGGAAATGCACTATCCGCATCGCGTCCGTACGTTGAACAGCGATTCATTGATCGCCGATCCTGCGGCTGCGCTCGCCAAGCTGTGCGAGTTTTTGGACATCGACCTGGATGCCGAAGCGCGCGCCTCGATCGTTAATGGCCCGATATTTCGCGAGCACGCAAAGCAGCCTGGTGTCGCCTTCGACGGCGCTGCGTACACGCAGCAACGCCAATCCGCGGAAGGATACGGCGTAGAAATCACCCGCGCAGTCCAATGGGCCGCTAAGCTGGCGCAGCAAACCGAGACGCCTATGACGCTCGGCGACACGCTGCTCGGCTAGCGCGCAAGCTCTTTACGAACCTCCGCTGCGATCTCGTAAGCGCGTACACGCGCGGCGTGATCGTAGATGTGCGACGCGAGTATAATCTCGTCCGGCTGCGTGCGGCCGATGAAGGCTTCGAGGCTCGCTTTCACCGTTTCGGGGCCGCCGATGGCGGAGCATTTCATCACTTCGTCGAGTTGCGCGCGCTCGGACGCGCTTAGCGTTTCTTCGAAGCTCGGATCCGGCGGTTGCAGTTTGCGCGGAATACCGCGGCGCAGGCTGGCGAACGCTTGCATGAGCGAGGTTGAGAGATAGCGCGCTTCTTCGTCGGTCGGCGCTGCAAAGATGTTGAAGCCGAGCATGACGTAAGGCTTCTGCAATTGCTCTGACGGGCGGAACGTCTCGCGATAGATCGCGATTGCGTCCATCATTTGCGTCGGCGCGAAGTGCGAGGCGAAGGCGTATGGAAGGCCGAGTGCGGCAGCGAGTTGCGCGCCGAAGGTTGAAGAGCCCAGCATCCAGAGTGGGATGTTGGCGCCTTCGCCGGGCACCGCGCGCACGATCTGACGCGGCTCTGCTTCCGCGAGCAATGCTTGCAGCTCCATCACGTCTTGCGGAAAGCGATCCTCGCCGCCGACGAGCGTGCGCCGCAGCGCCATCGCAACACGCTGATCGCCGCCCGGCGCGCGGCCGAGCCCCAGATCGATGCGGCCAGGAAAGAGCGCTTCCAGCGTGCCGAATTGTTCGGCGATGACGATTGGCGCGTGGTTAGGAAGCATGATGCCGCCGGCGCCGACGCGGATCGTCTTGGTGGCGGCGGCGGCGTTTTGAATGCAGAGCGCGGTCGCGGAGCTGGCGATGCCCGGCATGTTGTGATGCTCGGCGAGCCAGAAACGATTGTAGCCAAAGCGCTCGGTCTGGATCGCTAGATCGCGCGAGTTGGCCAGCGCTTGCGAAACGGTCCCGCCTTCAACGATGGGCGCGAGATCGAGAACGGAAAACGGGATCATGAAGGCGATATGGGCTTTGCGCGAGACGGCGCCAACGCCCTGCTCGCCCTTGATGGGCGAGCTGTCGCGGCGCGAAGCGGCGTGACTGAGTGGGTGACTCCTCCGTCGGTGCTGTCACCCACTCCGGCGCTTCGCGCCACCTCGCCCATCAAGGGCGAGGAGGAGCTAGTCCACCACCGCACCGAATTCTTCAATCCACTTGGGCTTGAGCTCAGCATTCAGAAGCGCATCGGAGATGATTGACCACACGGCGTCGAAATCGCGATCGACTTCCGCATTCCAAAACCGCAACACAGCGAAACCGCCACGCTCCAACACTTCATCACGACGACGATCCGCTTCTACACCTTCCGCCATCCCATGCTGCGAGCCATCGACCTCAATAATCAGCCGCGCCTCGAAGCACGCGAAATCCACGATGTAACCACGTAGTGGGACCTGCCGGCGAAACTTGTGGCCGCGATGTCTAAGCGGTCGGAGGTGAGCCCAGAGCTTCACCTCTTGCGGCGTCATGGTCTTTCGGAGCTTGCGCGCGATCTCATTGGCCATCGCACAATCCTCCTGATCGCCCTTAATGGGCGAGCTGTCAGTCCACCGAAGCCGTCAGGCGAAGGCGGAATGACTGAGTGGGTGACTCCTCGGACCCGAGCGGCCACCCACTCCGTCCACGAACAAGTTCGTGGCCACCTCGCCCATCAAGGGCGAGGTGGACGTCGCGCATGGCGCCTTAGAACGGGATCTCGTCGTCGAGATCTTGGCTGAAGCTTTCGCGCGGGCCGTCGTTCGAACGCTTCGAGCCGGACTTCGACGTGAAGCCACCGCCGTCATCTTCGTAGGAGCGACCACCGCCGTCGCCCTTGCCGCCGAGCATGGTGAGTTCGCCGCGATACTTCTGCAGCACGACTTCAGTCGTGTATTTTTCGACGCCGTTTTGCTCATACTTGCGCGTCTGCAGCTGGCCTTCGATGTACACCGTCGAGCCCTTCTTCAGATACTGCTCAGCGACCTTCGCGATGTTCTCGTTGAAGATCACGACGCGGTGCCACTCGGTCTTTTCCTTGCGCTCGCCGCTCTGCTTGTCGCGCCAGCTTTCAGACGTCGCGATCGAAAGGTTCACAACCGGATCACCGTTGTTGAGACGGCGCACTTCCGGGTCCTTGCCCAGGTTACCGACCAAAATCACTTTGTTGATGCTGCCAGCCATCGCCGACCTCCTGTTTCCTTCGCACTACTCGATGGTGAGGCATCCGCCGGTCGTCTCCGGGCAAATGTTCTCTCTATGTTCTATAAGCCGACTCGCCTCAAACGTAAAGGGGCGTTAACCACCCGAACCAATCAGGCGAACAAGTGGGCATCCACAGATGTTCTCTCATTGTTCTTGATGTTCAGCCGACTCCGGCTACTAAATATGGTGTCGCCGCGTTGGCTCACGGCGATCCCGAAAGACCGAAATGACCCCGAGAGCGCCCGCCCTGTTTGTCGGCCATGGCTCGCCGATGAACGCGATCGAAGACACGCCCTCCGCGCGCGGCTGGGCGGAGATCGCTGCGCGCTTTCAGAAGCCGCGCGCGATCGTCTGCGTCTCGGCGCATTGGGTGACGGACGGCGTGCGCGTCACGGCGAACGCGCAGCCGCGCACCATCCACGATTTCGGCCGCGGATTTCCGCAGGCTTTGTTCGACGTTCAGTATCCCGCGCCTGGCGATCCGGCTTTGGCGCAGGAGATCGTTTCGAGCCTGGCGCCATTTCGCGCAGCGCTCGATGAGTCTTGGGGACTCGATCATGGCACCTGGTCAGTGGTGACGCACATGTATCCCGGCGCCGACGTGCCGATCGTGCAAGTCAGCCTCGATGCCAAGCGTCCGCCGCAGGAGCACTACGCCATCGGCCAAGCGCTCGCCGCTTTGCGCGATGACAATGTGCTGCTGATCGGGTCGGGCGACATCGTCCACAATCTGCAGAGCTTCTTCCGCAATCAGGACAAGCCGACGCCGTGGGATCGCGAGTTCGATGATTACATCACAGCAGCGATCGACCGGCGCGATCACGCAGCTGTTCTGAACTACGCAAGCCATCCCAACATCCCAGCGGCGAACGCCGATTGGGAGCACTTCTTTCCGCTCTTCTACACACTGGCGGCGCAAGGCGACGGCGAGACGCCGCACGTCTTTAACCGCCACTACTTTCCAGGCATCTCCATGACTTCAATCGCGTTCGGTCTGCCGCAATGAGAGACGCCCTCACGCACATCCGCATCCGCGGCGCCCGCGAGCACAATCTCAAGGGCGTAAACGTCGATATTCCGCGCAACGAATTGGTGGTGATCACCGGCTTGAGTGGCAGCGGAAAATCGTCGCTCGCGTTCGACACGATCTACGCCGAAGGCCAACGGCGTTATGTTGAATCGCTTTCCGCTTACGCGCGTCAGTTCTTGGAGCTGATGCAGAAGCCGGATGTCGATTCCATCGAAGGCCTCTCGCCTGCGATTTCGATTGAGCAGAAAACCACCTCGCGTAATCCGCGCTCGACTGTCGGCACCGTCACTGAGATCTACGATTACATGCGCCTGCTCTGGGCGCGCGTCGGTATTCCGTACTCGCCCGCGACCGGTCAGCCGATCGCGGCGATGCAAGTCAGCGAAATGGTCGATCGGATCATGGCGCTGCCGGAAGGCACGCGTTTGTATTTGCTCGCGCCGGTCGTGCGCGACCGCAAGGGCGAATACAAAAAGGAAATGGCTGAGTACCTGAAGAAGGGCTACCAGCGCGCCAAGATCGACGGCGAGTTCTACGAACTCGCTGAGCCGCCGACGCTCGACAAGAAATTCAAGCACGACATCGACATCGTCGTTGATCGTATCGCGGTGAAAGCCGGCATCGAAACGCGCTTGGCGGACTCGCTTGAGCAAGCTTTGAAGCTCGCTGAAGGCATCGCGTTCGCGGAGATCGCCGGCAAAACCGAAGACGCCACCGGCAAAGCGACGCTGAAGAACAAAGCGGGCGCGCCGGAGCGTTTGATCTTCAGCCAGAAATTCGCGTGCCCAGTTTCCGGCTTCACGATCCCGGAGATCGAACCGCGCCTCTTCTCGTTCAACAATCCCGCTGGCGCTTGCCCGGCGTGCGATGGCTTGGGTGTGCAACTCAAGTTCGACGCTGAACGCGTCGTGCCCGATCAAGACAAGACGTTGAAGGATGGCGCGGTCCTACCTTGGGCCAAAGGTCCGTCACCGCTTTATGCGCAAACTCTTGAGGCATTGGCGAAGCACTTCAAGGCCAAGACAACCGGCAAATGGCGCGATCTGCCGAAGCCGCTGCGCGACGCGATCCTGTTCGGCACCAAGGAGCCGATCAAGTTCGTCTATGACGACGGCGTGCGCCGCTACGAGACGACGAAGAATTTCGAAGGCGTGCTGCCGAACTTGGAGCGGCGCTGGAAGGAAACCGACTCCGCTTGGATGCGTGAGGAATTGGAGAAGTATCAGTCGGAAGCGCCGTGCCCGACGTGCGAAGGCAAGCGGCTAAAGCCAGAAGCGCTCGCCGTGAAGGTCGATATGACTGACATCGCTGTCGCCTCGACAATGTCGATCCGCAATGCTCGCGACTGGTTTGCGGGGCTCAACGACAAGCTGACGCCGAAGCAGCAGGAAATCGCGGTTCGTATCCTCAAAGAGATCAACGATCGGCTGCGCTTTCTGGTCGACGTCGGCCTCGATTATCTCTCGCTCGGCCGCGCGTCGGGCACGCTGTCGGGCGGGGAGAGCCAGCGCATCCGTCTCGCGTCGCAAATCGGTTCGGGTCTGACGGGCGTCCTCTACGTTCTCGACGAACCGAGTATCGGGCTGCACCAGCGCGATAACACGCGGCTGCTTGATACGCTGAAGCGCCTGCGCGATCTTGGAAACTCGGTGCTCGTCGTTGAGCACGACGAAGAAGCCATCCTCGAAGCCGATCACGTTATCGATATGGGGCCCGCCGCCGGCATTCATGGCGGCACGATCATCGCTGAAGGCACGCCGGAGCAAATCCAGAAGGACAAGAAGTCCATCACCGGCGCCTATCTCACAGGCGCGCGTGAGATTTCGATTCCGGAAAAGCGGCGCTGGGTGAATCTGAAGCGCGGCATCACTGTCAAAGGCGCGCGGGGCAACAATCTGCGCAACGTCGACGCGACGATCCCGCTCGGCACCTTCACCTGCGTCACCGGCGTCAGCGGCGGCGGCAAGTCCACGCTGGTGATCGAGACATTGTTCAAAGCCGTCTCGCGCCAGTGGCACGGTTCGGGCGACGTGCCGGCTGAGCACGATGCGATCACTGGTCTCGAACACATCGATAAGATCATCGATATCGATCAAAGCCCGATCGGCCGCACGCCGCGCTCGAACCCGGCGACATACACTGGGGCGTTCACGCCGATCCGCGATTGGTACGCCGCACTGCCGGAGTCGAAAGCGCGCGGCTACGGGCCGGGGCGCTTCTCGTTCAACGTGAAAGGCGGCCGCTGCGAAGCGTGCCAGGGCGACGGCGTCATCAAGATCGAGATGCACTTCCTGCCGGACGTCTACGTCACCTGCGATACTTGCAAGGGCAAGCGCTACAATCGCGAGACGCTTGAGGTGCTCTATAAGGGCAAGTCGATCTCCGATGTGCTCGACATGACGGTCGAAGAAGGCGCCAACCTCTTCACCGCCGTGCCGAGCATTCGCGACAAGCTCGAAACACTGAAGCGCGTCGGCCTCGGCTACGTGCATATCGGCCAGCAAGCGACAACGCTGTCCGGCGGCGAAGCGCAGCGCGTGAAGCTCTCCAAGGAGCTCTCAAAACGCGCCACCGGCCGGACGCTCTACATTCTCGATGAGCCGACCACCGGTTTGCACTTCGAGGACGTGAAAAAGCTGCTCGAAGTGCTGCATGAGCTGGTCGACAACGGCAACACGGTGTTGGTGATCGAGCACAATCTCGATGTCATCAAAACTGCCGACTACGTCATCGATCTCGGGCCCGAGGGCGGCGATGGCGGCGGCATGATCGTCGCGTCAGGCACGCCGGATGAGGTGGCGAAAGTGAAGGCGAGCCACACGGGCCGCTATCTTGCCGAAGCGTTGAAGCGCCATAGCGAGCGCAGTGCATCGCAAAAGCCGAAGCAAAAAGCCGCAGCCGCTGAAGCGCCCGCGCCAAAGACAACACGTAAAAAGAAAAGCGCCGCGGGCTGAACGCCCGCGACGCTTTCAGTGCTTCAGCAATCGGTTACTGACGCGGCAGACGATCCGTGTTCGGCGCGCCGGGCGTTATCCGGATCACCGTGCGACCGCTCGCCGTCATCGGCGGCGTGCTGCTGCCGGACGTCGACGTAAGCGTCACCGTATACTCCGTGACGGTTTCGCGCGCGAAGCCCGTGCTCAGATCAATGGTGCCCGTCGTCGTTTCTTCATAACGCATCGAGAAGGCGTCCAGCATCGGTTGGATCATGCTCGACAATCCTTCCGCGCTTTGACCTTCGCCAAGCGAGTTGGCGATCGGCTGCACCACGCTGTTCGTCAGGAACTGCGCCATGCCGCCCAGGGACGCGCGCGCGCTTGCTTCATCCAGCGAGACCCGGCGCACGACAGTCGCGGTGTTGTCGCGCTGATTGACGCGCTCCAGCTGCAGCGTGCCGTTGAAGCGCAGCGCCGGGGCGCCGAAGGGCATCTCGAACTCGTCGGACACCGCGACCGGCTGTCGGCGGGTCAGCGAACGGCCTTGCAACAAAGCGCCCGGCTGCATCATCGCCAACGAACCGGCGAGGTCGCGCGAGTCGATGTTGTCGAGCATGGTGGCGACGCCGCGCAGAACCGGCCCGCGCATCCGCTCCCAGTTATATGGCGAAGCCGCGGCCGCTTCTTCCTCGTCGCTCTTGGGCATGCCGGACTCTTCTTCCACCGCTTCGCCGCTCGGCGCCGTTTGCGGCATCATGCGCGCGAACGCATCGCCCATGATGACGACGTCCTCGACGCGCGAGCGCCACATCGGCCAATTGGTCATGTCGGTGCAGCGGCCGTACTCATCGACGCGGCACTCAAAGCCAATATCGGTCGAGACACGATAGACTGCTGATGCCGCCTGGTTGATTAGGGTCCAGTTCAGATCGCTTCCTTCTGGCGTCGGCAGGCCCGTCGGCATCGTGTAGCTGATCCCGGCCGGCACATAGCGCCAGATGCCACGTTCGGCGTCGATGATGTGAAGCGCGTATGTGTGCGAGACCGTCGCTTCGATGTCTTGACCGGCGAACTCGCTGGTCTGCGTTTGATCGACGGTGACCGTGTAAACTTGGCCTGTCTGAACGCGCACAGGCGCGCTGATCGTTTGCGCCATCGCCGCCGGCGCGCTCAACAAAACGCCCGCCACCAATAGCGCGCGCGCAATACCCCGCATGGAACCCTCCTGAATGTCCGGCCGCTCTGTTCCCACCAATCCAGACGTGTGGCAAGCGCCCGCAGGCGCTGCACAAGCCGTTGCCGCCAGCGCGTGGCTTAATCGTCGTCGCCTTGATACACGCTGATCTTGCCCTCTTCGAGCGCCACCAACGCCGCGCGCGCATTGATGCCGTAGCTCAGCAGATACCACACCAGGCTCGCCGCGATCATGAACGCGTAGCCGACACCCAAATAGGTCCAGCCCGTCGGGGTGTTGATCCGTTCCCACATCGTGTTGACGAAAGTTTCGGCGGCGTCCGGCGACGTGACAAGTGCATTAATGTCGCCGTCAAACGCGCCGCCATAAACGGTGAAGAAGGTCAACGCCGCCGCGCCGACGTAGATGACAGCGCAAATCACCGCCACCAACGCATACGAACCCAGCAACGACCAGAAGCGGTCGCGCGTCACCTTCCAAGCGTCGAAGAACGAGAAGCGTTTACGCGCGATCGAGGTCGCAGCTGCCGGTCCTAAGCGAATGCCGATGAAGGCGAGCGGGATGTACTGCAGCAGCGACAAGCTTTGCATACGCAGCTGCATGTTGAGCCATTCCGGAGAGTTCGGATCGGAGGCGCCGCCGGCGGCGATGTCGCCCATCATCATGAACATGAAGGGCATCGTGAGCATGCCCACAGCCATGCTCGCCGCAAGCTGCGTGATCCACCAGCACCAATAAATTCCGTACACCCGCCATGTGTCATTGTTGAACGTGATGCCAAAGAGGCCCGGCGCCTCGCCACGTATCATCCAGCGCAGACACGCGGCTTCGTACGCCGCGAGCACGAAGTAGAGCGGGACCAAAAAGAGAAACGCGCTGAAGACGAACGCCATGATCCCGAAGCCGAAGCGCGCTGTCTCTTCGTCGCCGTTCGGCTGACGGTCGCCGTTGCGGATCATCTCCATGACCTGATCAACGAAACCCCAGTTGGCGGCGATGAAGGCGGCTGTGATCGCCCCCACCAGCACAATCATCACCAACGTGGCAGGCAACAGCACCGCGCGGTCGCGCGTCTTCAGCGTGAAGAATGTTGCGTTCAGCGGTTCCGCCATGACCGAATGTTCCCCTCGTGGCCAAAAGGCCCGCGAGCATGGCGCGCGGGAAGGCAGAGTCAATCGCGCTTCGGCGACGTTTCGATCATCAATGTCGGCACGCCACAGGTTTTGTCGCGTACGCTGAAAACCCGCGTCCCCGGTTTCATGCCGCCACGCACCTCTGAAACACTTAGGCCAAGATTTGCCAGCCGCGCCTGCTCGCGCTCTGCGTCTCGCACGCGCCAGGAGAGCCCCCACAAGCGGTGCACTGTCTCTTTCACCTGCGCGACTTCAACGATCAAATCACCGCAGCGGAAGAACATCAGGCGCCGATCGCCGATGCCGCGATCAAGGCGCATATCAAGACCAAGGCGCGCGCCGTAGAGCGCTGCGGCCGTATCCATATCGTCGATTTGAATCACCATGTGATCGAGACCGATGACATCGCTCTCGCTTACATCCGCAAGCGGCGCTGCGCGTTCGATGAAGAAGAGCCGCACGCCCTTCGCGGCATGCGAATTGGCTCGGAAGCGCCGCCAGCGTAGCGCGCCCGCTTCGCCGTCGGTAATGGCGTCAGGCGAGAGGCCGACGCGCTCGATTCTGCGATGCATGCGCTCAATGTCGCTGACACTGAACGCAACGCTCACCAGGCCTTCGCCAAAATCGTTTATGATCGCGCGCAAGCGCGGCGCCATCCCGCTATCGCCGCGCGGCGTCATCAGTTCGACAGCACTATTCGTGGTCGCGATAACCGCAGCGGCAACGCCATCGCGCTCGTAGGAATAGCTGACGGTGCTGCCAAGCAAACGCTGATAATCGGCGACGCCAGCGTCCAGATCGCGAACGCCGATCACGACATGATCGATGCCGGTGATCATCGCTTCAGTCGCAACCGTCGCGGTCGCCTTGAAAAATCACGCGCTGACCGCGCTCGTCGATGACGGAGATACGCACGCGATCGCCGCCGTAGGAGTCGATAAACGCGCGGCCACCTTCGAGCGAGCCGCCTTCGCCCTGCGCGACCGCCCAGCAGGTTTCCGTTGGGCCCAACTGACACAAAACGTAGCCGCCTTCGCGCAAGCGCAGCGCGTAGCGCTCACGGCCCGAGGCGCCGGATGTGCTGTAGCGCAGGAGATCACCGCGCAATTCACCGTTTGCGTCCGGCAGCCAGCGCATCGTCACCGCCCCGCCGACATTGCTGCGCTCGATCCAACACCCACGCAGCCGCTCGCCCGGCGCCGCTTGTGTGGTGGCGCAAGCAGAGAGCAGCAGAAGGGCGGCGATGGCTCTCATCCGGCAGGCAACTCCCCGGTGTTTTCCAATTCCACGGGCCCGGTCATCAGAACCCGGTCATCGCCCGCGCGCCATTCAATCTCAAGTGAACCCCCGTCCACGAGGACATTGACCTTGCGGCCGGTGAGCCCCTGACGATGCGCGGCGACCACCACAGCGCACGCGCCGGTGCCGCACGCCTTGGTCAATCCCGTGCCGCGCTCCCAGACCCGCAAGCGGATCTCATCAGGCGAACGGATTTCGGCGAAACCCACATTCACCTTCTGAGGGAAAAGCGGATCGTGCTCGATTTTGGGCCCGAGCGTTTCGATCGGCACGGCGCGCACGTCATTGACGAAGAAGACGACGTGCGGATTGCCCATGTTGACCGCGCCCGGCGCACTCAAGCCGCCCGCTTCAAAATCGAGGCGCGTCGTATCCATCGCCTTCGCGATCGGGATTTCCTCCCAGCGCAGAAGCGGCGAACCCATGTCGACAGTGATGAGGTTCTCGCCTCGGCGTTCTGCGTAAAGCATGCCCGCTGGCGTTTCGATCCGGCGCGAAACGGCACCGCCTTCCTCCATCAGCAGCCAAGCAACACAGCGCGTCGCGTTTCCGCATGCTTCGACTTCGCCGCCATTGGCGTTCCAGATCCGCATGAAGGCGTCGCCGCGCATTGAGCGCTCAACCGCAATCACTTGGTCGCAGCCGATGCCGGTCTGGCGATCTGCGATGGCGGCGGCTTGCGCCTGTGACAATGGCAGCGCACCACGCGACCGTGCGTCGATAATGACGAAGTCGTTGCCGCAGCCGTTCATCTTGAAATAGCGCATCGGAACCAATGTAAGCGCTTCGCGACTTAAACGCACCTGCTCGGACGCCAATATTGGTCGACCCGGCCTTGCCCTAGGCGGCGGCGGCTGCTTGGTTGACCCTCAAGATTCCGAGGGGAACCACCATAATGCGTTCAGCCGTTTTGGCCGGCCTCGCCGCCATTGTCCTAACCGCCTGCGCCTCGACCCAGAGCGCACAAGCCCCGAGCACGCCCGCAATGACTGAAGACCCATATCTCTGGCTTGAAGAAGTCGAAGGCGAACGGGCGCTGGCCTGGGTGCGCGAACAGAACGAGCGCTCGCTCGGCGTGCTGGAAGCCGACCCGCGCTATCAAGCACTCTACCAAGACGCCCTCGCCATCGCGAACAACCGCGACCGCCTGCCGCTCGGCGGCATTCAAGAGGGCTATTATTACAACTTCTGGCAGGACGAGACGCATGTGCGCGGCATCTGGCGCCGCTCGCCGCTGGCCGATTATTCGCGCGGCGAACCGCGTTGGGAAACCCTGCTCGACGTCGATGCGCTCGCTGCCGCTGAAAACGCCAACTGGGTCTATCAAGGAAGCGATTGCCTCGAAGGCACAACGCGCTGCTTGATCTCGCTCTCCGATGGCGGCCGCGACGCCAACACCGTGCGCGAATACGACATTGCCACGCGCCGCTTCGTCGAAGGCGGCTTCGTCGTGCCGGAAGCCAAGAGCGCCGTGGCATGGCTCGACCGCGATACGCTGCTCGTCGCCACCGATTGGGGTCCGGGCTCGATGACCGAGAGCGGCTACGCCATGATCGTGAAACGCTGGCGCCGCGGCACGCCGATTTCGGCCGCCACCGAAGTGATGCGCGGGCAAACCAGCGACGTCGGCGTTTTCGTCGGCGTCTTCCAGGATACGGACGGTTCGCGCCTTCCTGTTGTGTATGAAGCCAACACGTTCTTCGAAACCAGCTATTGGCGCTTGGACGGCGCGACGCCACAGCAGATCAACCTGCCCGCCAAATCCTCGATCGTCGGCCTCTTCCGCGGCAACCTGGTGTTCACGCTGAACGAAGCCTGGCGCGAGTTGGCGCAAGGCGCGCTGGTTGCTTACCCAATCGCCGATACCGGTGCTGCGGCGCCGCGCGCGACGGCGCTGTTTACGCCAACAGATCGCCAATCGGTCGAAGGCGTCGCCATCACAAGCGACGCGATCCTCGTTGCTGGTTATGAAAACGTCCGCGGCCGCATCCTGCGCATCGCGCCGAATGGCGACGGCTGGGCAACCACGCAGATCAGCCTGCCAACCACCGGCACAGTTTCGTTCGCAGGCTCGTCGCCAACCGAGTCGCTCGCGTTCGCGACTTACCAGGACTACACGACGCCCTCGACGCTCTATGCGCTCGACAACAATGCAACGACCCCGCGCGCGATCCGCTCGCTGCCGGCGCTGTTCGATGCGTCGCGCTTCATCGCTGAGCAATACGAAGCGACGAGCGCCGATGGCACACGCGTGCCGTATTACATCGTGCGTCCGCGCGACATGGAGTTCGACGGCGATAACCCGACGCTGCTCTACGCTTATGGCGGCTTCCAGGTTTCGTATCCGCCGACCTACAGCGCCTCCGTCGGCAAGCTTTGGCTGGAGCGGGGCGGCGTCTATGTGCTCGCCAACATCCGTGGCGGCGGCGAGTTCGGCCCTGCCTGGCACCAAGCCGGCCTGCGCACCAATCGCCAAGTCATCTATGATGATTTCTACGCGGTTGAGCGCGATCTCGTTGAACGCCGCGTCACCAGCCCGCGCCGCCTCGGCATAATGGGCGGCTCAAACGGCGGCCTGCTCATGGGCGTGATGCTCAATCAGCATCCGGAGATGATCAACGCCGCGGTCGTGCAAGTGCCGCTGCTGGACATGCTGCGCTACGACCAATTGCTCGCCGGCGCCTCGTGGGTCGATGAGTATGGTTCGCCGAGCAATCCGGAAGAGCGCGCGTTCCTCGAGACGATCTCGCCCTACCAGAACCTCCGCGCGCGCGACGATTTCCCGATCCCGTTCGTGCTGACCTCAACCAAGGACGACCGCGTCCATCCAGGTCACGCGCGCAAGTACGTCGCACGCATGCTCGAGCTTGGGCTGCCGGTGCTCTATTACGAGAACATCGATGGCGGCCACTCAGCGGCGGCGAACCTGAACGAAGCAGCGCGCCGGCGTGCACTTGAGTACACTTACCTCATGCAACGGCTGATGGACTGAGTACCCAGAACTGAGGGCCACGTCTTGACGGCAGCGTCCGGGCTGCCATCAAGCCGGTGAGGAGAGTGAGCTTATGAACGTAGTGCGCGCGGCGATCGGCATCCTGGGTCTGGCCCTGCTTGGGCTGGTGATCTGGGCGTTCATGGCGCGCCAGGATTTGCATGGCTCGTTCCTGGATCAAGCCGCAGTGCTGACAACGCTGCCGTGGGGCGTCACCGCGCTCGCCGATCTCTTCATCGGCTTTCTGTTTTTTGCGGTCATCGTGTTCTTGACCGAGCGCTCTTGGATGGTCGCCGCCGCCTGGGCCGTGCCGGTGTTCATCCTCGGCAACATCTGGGCCGCACTCTGGCTGGTGATCCGCCTGCCGCACTTGGCCAAGCAACTCTCCAAGCCAGACTGGCCGACGTCCTAAAAGAGTTCGCGCAACACCTGCGCGAGCTTACGCGCCTCATCCTCACGCGGACCGCCTTCGCGCCACGCAACGCCGATCGAGCGGCCAACCAAAGGCGTCGAGAACGGACGCACCGAAACGTGTGTGCCCGCGATCGCGCCGCCCTCGGCCGCGATCTTCGGCAATAGCGTCACACCCATGCCGCCCGCCACCATCTGCACCAAGGTATGCAGGCTCGTGGCGCCCACTTCACTCGAACGTCGTCCCGGCGCGATCCTGCATGCGGAGAGGGCGTGCTCGCGCAGACAATGCCCGTCTTCCAGCAGCAGCATCTCTTCGCTCTTCAATTGATCGGGCGAGAGATCATTGCGCTGCGCCAGAGGATGCGTCTCAGGACAAAGAAAGAGAAACTCATCATCGGCGATCGAAGCGGTGGCGATGCCATGCGCTTCATAAGGCAAGGCGATCAATGCCGCATCAAGCGCACGCGTGCGCAACGCATCCATGAGCCGCGTCGTCAAATCCTCGCGCATCTGCAACCGCAGCTTTGGAAACTTGCGCTTCAACAGCGGCAGCGCGCGCGGCAATAGGAAGGGCGCGATCGTCGGAATGGCGCCTAAGCGAAAAACGCCAGTGAACGGCTCACCGGCACTTTGCACCGCGCGCACCATCTCCTCGACTTCACTCAGCGCCCGCGAGGCCCGCTCAGCCGCCTCTTCACCCGCTGGAGTCAGCACCGCGCCGCTACGGCCGCGCTCAACCAACACGCTGCCCAGAGTTGTCTCCAGATCCTTGATGCCGGCAGAGAGTGTAGGCTGCGTCACCCCCACCGCTTCCGCGGCCGCCACGAAGCTGCCCTCGGCGCGCAGCGCGACGAGAAACTGCAACTGCCGAAGGGTCGGCATCGAAGAGGCGGGCAAACGGTCGTCCATAGGCGATGTCTATATAAGACACCCTCTCACTTAGCCAACTGCCCCGGAACGATCAGGCGCATTGGGCGTTCAACTGGCACACCCCGCGGACGCCCAGAACCCTCCCCCCGCACCTGGGCGCATCCTCTCCTCCTCGAGGAGAGGGCGGGGGCCTTCTCTTTAGACTGAAGCTTAAGCGGCTGCGCGAACCGCGCTCTGCGCCTTCACGCGCAGCGGCGTGCGCAGCGTAAATGTCGAGCCCGAGCCAAGCTCGCTCACCACGCTGACCTCGCCGCCCAACGTGTTGGCCATGCGCTGCGCGATCGAGAGGCCAAGGCCCATCCCGCCCTTGCTGCGCGTCGTGCCTTGTTCGATTTGTGTGAAAGGTTTGAAGATCGCGCCAAGGCTCTCGGCGGCTATGCCTTGGCCCGTGTCCGAAACTGCAATCACCAGCATGTCGTCAGCGTCGCCGCGATCAAGCTCGGCCGTTACCGCGATCAGACCCTGCGACGTGAACTTCACTGCATTCGACACAAGCGCCGCCACCGCGACCATCAGCTTGTTGCCGTCCGAGTAGGTGTGCTCGGCCTCGGCGCTGACGCGCAGAGAAATCCGATTGCCCGCGGTCCGCGCATCTTCTTGAACTGCGCCAACAGCGTCTTCGAGCAGCTTGCGTACATCGACGTCGCGCAGCGCCAGACCTTCGTTGCCCGCGTCGATGCTGGAGAGATTGAGAATCTGATCAATGAGGCCAAGCAAGTGCCGCGCCGAGCCTGTGATACGGCCCGCGTCGTCCGACAAGTCCTTGCGCCCCTCAGCGTCAAGATCTTCCTGGATGATTTCCGCATAACCGATGACTGCGTTCAGCGGCGTGCGCAATTCGTGCGTCATCACCGCCAGGAACTCCGATTTGGCGCGATTGGCCTCTTCCGCTTCGGCGCGCTTCAGTTCGGCGTCGAGCTGACGGTCTTTCGCAGCCTGGTTGGCGGCGCGCCAACCGGTGATCATCTTGGTATTGTTCAGCGCGGAACGCGCGATGTAAGCCAGGAAACCAATAACACCGCAGCCAACGCCAAGCGCGCCCTGCAAGGCGCTGGCCGGCGCTTCGTGGAACGGGATGAACGGCATCGCCAGCAGCGCGATCACTGCGGGCGCTGCCGAGAGATACATGAAGCGCGGCGCTTGGAACGTGAACAGCATGACGCTGACCAGCGAGCTTGCCGCCATCAACACGCCGAGCACCCGGCCGGGGCCGCCGCCCATCGCCGCCAGCACCAACGGCATCGCCGTGAACACGCAAATACTGAAAACGCAGCCCCATACGAAGAGCGGGCCCGCCGTGCGCCGCGCCTCGTCGCCGCGCGACTCCAAATAGGAGCGGCCGAGCATGGTATCCAAGCCCATCGCCAGGCAGAGAACGAGATACCAGCTAAGCCCGGCTTCGAATGAATCGAGCACGCTCGTTGCGCCGAGCGCGAACAACGCGGCGATCACCATGCGCCAGCGCAACGTGGACACACGCCCCCGCGCTGCTGATAGCATGGATTGATCGCTAAACTTCAGCACGCTCGCCCCTCGTGACTGCGCGTCAAACTAAAGGCAGCTTGCTTTCAGCTTGATTAACCGGTCGTTTGTAATCGGCGTTTTTCGCGTAAGTTTCGCTTAATGATTTGGACGCCGGCGCGAAGGTAACTGGTGGCATGAGCGATTTCGACGTTTTGATCGTCGGCGCGGGCGCTGTGGGCCTGGCCTGCGGTTACGCGCTGGCGCGCGAAGGGCGCAGCGTCGCCGTCATCGAGAAGGAATCGCTGATCGGCGCGGGCGTCTCTTCGCGCAATTCCGAAGTCATCCATGCCGGCCTTCACTACGCCACCGGCTCATTGAAGGCGCGGCTCTGCGTCGAGGGCCGCCGCGCGCTCTACGGTTTTCTGGAAAGCCACGCCGTCGCACACGACAAATGCGGCAAGCTCATCGTCGCCACCGAAGAGAGTGAAATCCCCGCACTCGAAGGCCTCGCCAAGCAGGCCGAGATCAACGGCGTTGAAGGCGTGCGCTGGCTGAGCGGCGCGGAGGCGCGCGCGCTCGAACCGGAGCTCAATGCGGTTGCAGCGTTGGAAAGCCGCGAGAGCGGAGTGATGGACGCGCACGGCTATATGCTGGCGCTACAAGGCGAGATCGAGGCGCATGCCGGCGCGGTCGTGCTGCAAGCGCCTTTCGTTAGCGCTAAGCCAAGCCACAAGGGCTATGTCGTTGATGTCGGCGGCGAGGCGCCGATGCAGGTTAGCGTCGGCGCGCTCGTCATCGCCGCCGGACTTGGCGCACAAACATGCGCGCGCGCTGTCGAGAATTTTCCGAGTGCGCGCATCCCGGCGTTGCACTACGGCAAGGGCAATTACTTTGCGCTACAAGGCGTCAAAGCGCCCTTTCAACACTTGATTTACCCGCCGCCAATCCCAGGCGCGCTTGGCACACACTATCGCCGCGACCTCGGCGGCGTCGCCCGCTTCGGCCCCGATCTCGAATGGGTCGAGCACGAGGACTATTCCGTCGATCCCGCACGCGCGGCGAGCTTCTACAAAACCGTGCGCCGCTTCTGGCCCAACCTGCCCGATGGCGCGCTTCAGCCCGACTACGCCGGCATCCGCCCGAAGCTACACGGCGCCGGCGAACGCCAAGGTGATTTCATCATCGACGACAGCGTCGCCAATCTCATCTGCCTCTTCGGCATAGAAAGCCCCGGCCTCACCTCATCGCTCGCGATCGGCGAAGAGGTGAGACGCAGGCTTGCTGCGCGTTAGCGCGTGGCGCCCAGATGCTGAGCCAGGAATGACTCTGTCTCTGTGAACATCTGAGTGCGTTGCTCGACGGTCCACGCCGACCAAGTATGCCCCGCGCCTTCGAGCGTGATGTGGCGCACCGGTTTGCCGGCACGCTCAAGCGCGCGCTGCATCAGTTCGGATTGACGTGGCAGCACTACTTCATCCGCCGTGCCGTGGATCAGCAGCACCGGCGCAGTGACGCGGTCCGCCAGCAACGCTGGCGAAACGGCGCGGAGCGCATCGCGGTTTTCGCGTGGATCGCCGATCGACCGCAGCCAGTAATGATAGGTCAGCGACACCCGCCCGTTCTCCAGCCGCTCCTGACGCAACGTCTCGACCAGATCGGACACGCCGGAGATCGAGATCGCGCAGCGATAGAGTTCAGGCGTTAGCGTAACACCCGCGAGTGCTGCGTAACCACCATAGGACGCGCCGACGATGCAGATGCGTTGCGCGTCAGCGATGCCCGCCTCGATCATGTGGCGGGTCGCGTCCTCGACGTCCTGCTGCATGCGCTGGCCCCATTGGCCACGTCCGGCGTCCGCGAAAGCGCGGCCAAAGCCGTCACCGCCTCGAAAGTTAGGCTGCACGACAACGTAACCACGCGATGCGAGGAATTGCACATAGGCGTCGTACTCAAAGTAGTCGCGCGACTCTGGCCCGCCGTGCGGCATGATCACGGTTGGGCGCGGCCCTTCACCGGCCTGCGCCGTGACATAGGCCCACTGCCGCTGACCATCGCGCGTCGTGTATTCGACAACGCGCGTCGGCGAGAGCGAGTCAATCGGCGCTTCCGGATAGATTTCGGCAAGCGAGCGGACGTTGGCCACGGCGCGGTCATAAACATAGAAGCCACCCGGTTCGCGCGGGCCATCGGCGTAGAGAAGCCAAACATTGCCATCGACCGATATGCCGGAGAGATAGACGGTGACGTCCTCGCCGAGGAATTGCTCGACCGCGCGCAAATGGCGCTCAGTATCGCGGTCTTGCGAAGTGCAGCGCATGCGCGTGGCGTATTCGCAATGCGCAATCACCTCGCGGGTGCGCGGATCGACCCAAGGCGCATCGGCGTCGGCCTGCTGGCCCTGCTGCAGCGCTTCACCCAACTGGCCGCTGGTCGTGTCGAAGACGTGCAGACTGAGCAGATCCTGATTGTCCAGGCGTGCCAGCGCATAGACGCGGCCAGCGCCCGGCGCGGGGCCCAATATCTGGAAGTCCGGCGAGTTGGTAGCGCCGGCGGCGCGACGCACTTCGCGATAAAGCGTCCAGCCGCGCTGATCAGGCGCACGGCGCATGATGCGGATCGCGGACTCGTTTTCCGGCGCGTCCATGCGAACAACCGGATTGCCTTCGCCATCGGTGCCGTAGGAGATCGTGTCATAGGAGCCATCGAGGATCCGCTCGGCGCGACCGGTGGTGACGTCTGCGCGCCAGATGCCGACGCCATCATTGTCGACGGCGCTGAGCAAAACACTGGTGGGATTATTCGGCAGGCGATCAATGAGGAAGGTCGAGCCAAGTCCGTTCACAAGGCGCCGTTGCTGCTCTGCGAATATCTCAACGCCGCCCGTACCGTCGCGCCCGATCGAGAACACGCGCCAACGGCGGAAGGTGAAGCCTTCGACATTGTTGAGACGCGTGCCGGTGGAGGCGCGGTCGGCGACAACGGCCTCTTGCTGCACGCCGAAGATCAAGCGATCGTCAGACTTCCAACGCACCCAGGTGATGGCATTGCCGCCGCGCGCCGACTGAATCGGGCGGGTCTGATTTGTGCTAAGGTCGGCCACGAACAGAACTTGCTGCTCAGCCGCGTCGCGGATGTAAGCGACGAACTGGCCGTTCGGGGACAACGTGACCGATCGCAGCACCGGCGCTGCGGTGAATGCCGCGATTGTTGGCGCTTGCTGGTTCTGCGCAGCAGCCGGGATTGAGCCGGCCGCGCCAAGCGTGACGAGCGCCGCTAAGGCGGCCATCAAACGTCGCATGTATTCCCCCCAGGGCGTGTCTAATGCTGGCGTTTCAACCACGGCGGGGCGTCGCGCGCTAGTTGTGGCCGCAGCGCGTTTGACCAGTGGCCTATCGCAAGCTAGAAGCCCGCCCATGCGCCAGCTCTAAGCTGCGCTTTGACCGGCACAGGACCTATTTATAGCTCCGGAGGCTGGCGAGGCACCCCGCCCGACGTGATCGTCCGGCGGGGTAAAACTGCTTTTGGCGCCGACCGATTTCCGAAGGAAATCGGGCTCTTAGACCGGAGTTAGATTTGTTTGAGGCCCTAACAGAACGCCTTGGCGGCGTATTCGACAAGCTCACCGGGCGCGGCGCGCTCAGTGAAGCGGACGTCGATGCGGCGCTGCGCGAAGTGCGTGTGGCGCTTCTGGAAGCCGACGTCGCGCTGCCGGTGGTGAAGGATTTCATCGCCAAAGTGCGCATCGACGCGGTTGGCGAGAACGTCATCAAGGCCGTGAAGCCCGGCCAACAGGTCATCAAGATCGTCTATGACGCGCTGGTTGAGACGCTTGGCGGCGAAGGCGCGCCGGAAGGTCTGCGCATCAATGGCGAGCCGCCGAACGTCATCATGATGGCCGGCCTGCAAGGCTCAGGCAAAACCACCACCACCGCCAAAATCGCGCTGCGTCTGAGCAAGACCGAGAAAAAGCGTGTGCTGATGGCCTCGCTCGATACCCGCCGCCCAGCGGCGATGGAGCAGTTGGCCACGCTCGGCAAAACCATCGGCGTCGATGTGCTGCCGATCGTTCCCGGCCAAAGCCCACAAGACATTGCCAAGCGCGCGCTCGCGAGCGCCCGCCAAACTGGCCACGACGTCCTCATCCTCGACACCGCTGGTCGCACGACGATCGACGAAGATCTGATGACCGAAGCGGCTTCGATCGCCGGCATCGCCAGGCCGAACGAAGTGCTGCTTGTCGCCGACAGCCTCACCGGCCAAGACGCGGTCGAAACCGCCAAACGCTTCCACGAGCGCCTGCCGCTGACCGGCCTCGTGCTGACCCGCGCCGACGGCGATGGCCGCGGCGGCGCAGCGCTCTCGATGCGCTCGGTCACCGGCCTGCCGATCAAGTTCCTCGGCGCCGGCGAACGCGCCGAAGCGCTCGAAGTGTTCGACGCCCGCCGGATCGCCGGCCGCATCCTCGGCCAGGGCGACATTGTCGGCCTCGTCGAAAAGGCTGTCGAAACCGCTGATCGCGAAGAGAACGAAAAGCTCGCCAAGAAGCTGGCCAAGGGCAAGTTCGACTTCGACGACATGGAAAAGCAGCTGGGCCAGATCATTCAGATCGGCGGTCTAAAGGGCGTCATGGGCATGCTGCCCGGCGTCCAGAAGATGAAGAACCAGATCGCGGACTCCGCGCTCGACGACAAACAGGTCCACCGCCAGATCGCGATCATCCGTTCGATGACCAAAGCGGAGCGGGCCAAGCCGGATCTGCTCAACGGCAAGCGTCGGGCGCGGATCGCCAAGGGCGCGGGCGTCCAGGTCGCGGAGGTCAACCGCCTCCTCAAGATGCACCGGAACATGGCCGACATGGCCAAGGCGATGGGCAAGGGAAAGATGCCCTTCGGCGGCATGCCCGGCATGCCTGGTGGCGGTATGCCGTCACCGGAAGCGCTCAAACAGCTCGGTTCGGGCAAACCCCTACCCGGTCTTAACCCTCAATCTGGGCTTCCAGGGCTTCCTGGCGGCCTGCCGGGACTTCCCGGAAGCGACAAAAAAAGCTAAGAGTTCAAAGGAGAAGCACTGAAATGTCCCTGAAAATCCGTCTCGCTCGCGGCGGCGCCAAGAAGCGTCCGTTCTACTCAATCGTGGTGGCCGACAGCCGTAGCCCCCGCGACGGGCGTTTCATCGAGAAAGTCGGCACTTACAATCCTATATTGAAGTCCGATGACCCGAACCGGGTCCTCCTGAAGCTCGAGCGGATCCAAGAGTGGATGAAGAAAGGCGCTTTGCCGACCGATCGCGTCGCCCGGTTCCTCGACCAGGCCGGCGTGATGAAGCGCGAAGCCAAGAACAACCCGAACAAGTCTCAGCCCGGCAAGAAGATGGCGGAGCGCTACGCCGCCCAGAACCCGCCGGCCGCTGAGGGTGAGACCACGCCGGAGGCGTAAGGAAAGCAAGTGCCCGAGAAGAAGACCGCCAAGGCCGCGAAGCCGGCCGCCAAGACCGCCCCGGCGGCAGCCAAAAAGGCTGCCCCGGTCGCTGCGCCGAAGAAGGCTGCCGCGCCCGCACCGAAGCCGGTGAAGGCCGCCGCCAAGGCGCCGCCGCCGAAGCCCGCGCCGGCCAAGCCCGCGCCGAAAGCGCCGCCGGCCAAAGCCGCCGCTAAGGCCGCGCCGCCGAAGCCGGAGCCGAAAGCCCCGGCGAAAGCTGCTGCGCCGAAGAAGGCAGAAGCCAAGCCAGTGAAGCCAACACCGGTGGCAAAGCCGGAAAAGGCGCCAGAAAAGGCAAAGGTCGAAGCGAAACCGGCAAAGGGTGCGAAGGCCCCGGCGCCGGAAGCGAAGCCAGCGCCCGCGGCGAAGGCGGTGAAGGGTAAGGCGGAAAAGCCGGAGAAGGCCGCAAAGCCTGCCCCGGCGCCGAAGGCGGAAAAACCGGCCAAGCCGGAAAAGCCCGCGAAGGTCGCCGCTGAAAAGCCGGCCAAAGCTGAGAAGCCTCCGAAGGCCGCGAAAGCGCCGAAGGCTCCTAAGCCGCCGAAGCTTGCGCCAGTCGCGGCAGCGTTCGCTGGCCCGATCCCGTCGAAGCCGCTCGCGGTCGCCGCTGGCCGCGCGCAACCGGTGACGCGTGCGCCGATCGCAGCGCCGGTGCGCGCAGCGCCGAAGCCGCTCGCCGCACCGAAGCCAGTCCAGGAAGCAGAAGTGGTCGGTGACTCCAAGGCCGTGCCCGCGTTCAAAGCCAAAGCGAACGGCAAGGGCGGCATGGTGATGGTCGGCGCTATCGCCGGCGCGTTCGGCGTCAAAGGCGAAGTCCGTTTGCGCGCCTTCACCGAAAAGAAAGAGGGCGTGATCTCGTACGGCCCGCTTTACGGCGAAGACGGCAAATTGCTGCTGAAGCCGAAGAGCTGGCGCGCGCTGAATGACGGCGTCGCTGTCGTCGCGGCCGAGATCAAGACGAAGGAAGATGCTGACGCGCTGAAAGGCGTGAAGCTCTTCGTGCCGCGCGCCAATCTTCCGGCCACCGATGAAGACGAGTTCTACATCGTCGATCTGCTCGGCTGCAAAGCGGAGTCGCTCGACGGCCAAGTGCTTGGCGTCATCTGCGCGGTGTGGAATTTCGGCGCTGGCGACATCATCGAATATCGCCCGCCGAACGGCGCGCCGAACGTGCGGATCAGCTTCACCAAGGAAACCGCACCGCTCGTCGATCTCGCCGGCAAGCGCGTCGTGCTCGACCCACCGCCGCCAGAACCGGCGAACGGGAAGTAGGCGTAAAGTTACTTTACGCCTACGCTCGCGCTTGCGACCGTCAGATCATGCGAATTGTTGCTTTCTGCGTAGTGCTTCTTGCCGGCGCGCTGACGAGCACAGCGGCGGTCGCACAAGACCGTCGAGCAAGCGTCGAGTGCGACTTGGCGCTCGCGGTGTGGACGCAGTTTTGGAATGAGGCCCCGCGCCAATCATTCAATCTCGTTCCGGGTGGGCGTGAGCGCACGGACTGCGACTGGAACACCAACTTGGACGAGACGCTAACTGCGCACTTCACAGCGGCAACATTTGCCAACGGTGGTACAACGGCCCGCTTCCAAGCAAGCCGGGGCAGCCGCCTTTCCTCCGAAATCTATCACTGCACACTCACGCGCACAGGCGACTACTGGCGCGTCAGAGAGTGCGCATTTGTCGGCGTCCAAGACAGTTTTCCATGACCTTCGCCGCCTCCATCATCACGCTCTTTCCGGAAGCGTTTCCGGGCACGCTTGGCGTTTCGCTGATCGGCAAAGCGCTGCGCGATGGCGCGTGGTCGCTTGAGACGGTGCAACTGCGCGATTTCGGCCAAGGCCCGCACAAGAATGTCGACGACACGCCCGCGGGCGGCGGCGCCGGCATGGTACTGCGCGCTGATGTTGCGGCGGCGGCCATCGACTCCATCCCGCGCAATGAGCGCCCGATCATCTATCTCTCGCCGCGCGGCAAACCATTGAGCCAAGCTATGGCGCGCGAGTGGGCGGCGGGGCCTGGCGTGATCCTCTTCTGCGGCCGCTTCGAAGGCCTGGACGAACGCGTCATCGAAGCGCGCGGCATGCAGGAAGTTTGCGTCGGCGACGCCGTGCTCGCGGGCGGCGAGGCGGCAGCGCTTGTGCTGCTGGAGGCTTGCGTGCGGCTCCTGCCCGGCGTGCTCGGCAACGATGCGTCCATCGTCGAAGAGAGCTTCAGCGACGGCCTGCTCGAACATCCACAATACACCCGCCCCCGCGAGTTTGAGGGCCGCACCATTCCGGACGTGCTGACCTCCGGCGACCACGCCAAGGTCGAAGCCTGGCGTAAAGCTCAGCGACAAAACCTCACCGCCCAAAGACGGCCCGATTTGCCCGGCAACGGAAAAGACTAATGCTCCGCGGCCTCCTCTTCGCCCTCGCCTGCCTCGCCGCCGCACCCGCCGCGGCACAGACGAGCACCGCCGAAACCGAAGCTCAGGCCGCACGCGCGTCGCGCGCGCTCTCGATGCTCTGGCGGCCAGTCACATCGCTCACGAATGAGCAGATCACGCGCGCCTGCAGCGGCGCGGAGGAAGAAATCGAGGCGGTCGAGGCGGCGATGCCGCCGGTTCTGACTCCAGACTCGCTGGCCAATGTCCGCGCCCTTTGGGGACTTCTGATCATCCCTACAGACGACCCGGCCATCTCGTACCTCTTCCCGGATATGAGCCTCGCTTGGCTGACGCCCGGCCTAGGCGCTGTTGGCGTCGTCAGCGAAGCGGAGGGGTTTATCGGCCTCCAGGACGCGGCCGGACACGAGGTGGCCGTCCAGATCGGAACGGCTGGCGGCAGGGGCGTCATGCGGCTCCGCAACCCCGAAGGTCAGCTCCTGACTTTTGTCGCCTGTGCCCCGACCTGGGGGCTCTAAAGCCCCTCGACAGGGCGGACCTCATCCCCTATACGCCCCGCTTTCCCGTGGTTTCCAGAAGGAAGCGTCGGCCCAAAGCCCGCGCGCTCCGGTAGTTTCGATGAACCTGATTCAGACGCTGCAACAAGAAGAAGTCGCCCGCATCACCAAGGGCAAGACCGTCCCCTCCTTCGATCCGGGCGACACCGTCCGCGTGAACGTGAAGATCAAGGAAGGCGATCGTGAGCGCGTGCAGGCTTATGAAGGCATCTGCATCGCCCGTTCGGGTTCGGATCTGAATGCGAGCTTCACTGTCCGCAAGATTAGCTTCGGTGAAGGTGTTGAGCGCGTGTTCCCGCTGTTTTCGCCGACCGTCGACTCGATCGAAGTCGTGCGCCGCGGCGCTGTCCGCCGTGCGAAGCTCTATTATCTGCGCGACCGTCGCGGTAAGTCGGCCCGTATCGCTGAACGCGCCGGCGGCGCCCGCGAAGACGACTTCGTCGGCGAAGCTGCTGACGCCGCTGAATAAGCGCTTCGGCGAGAGCCAAGTTCAAAAGCCCCGCGGGTCTCTCGCGGGGCTTTTCATTTGTCGCGCTTGACCTCACCCGCCCACACGCTCACCTGACGTTTACGCATGAACGCGCCCACCAAGCCCCCAAAGCAGGACGTTGAAATCGTCACGCTCGGCTGCCGCCTCAACGCATATGAGAGCGAAGCCATGCGCGCGCTCGCGGGCGAAGCGGGTTTGCAAGATGCGGTGATCTTCAACACCTGCGCGGTTACTGGCGAGGCTGTCCGCCAAGCGCGCCAGGCCATCCGCCGCGCGCGCCGTGAGCGGCCGGATGCGGAGATCGTCGTCACCGGCTGTGCTGCGCAAATCGATCCACAAAGCTTTGCCGACATGCCGGAAGTCAGCCGCGTCATCGGCAATGCCGAGAAGATGCGGGCCGAAAGCTTCGCGCCCGTGCACGAGCGCGTGCAGGTCGCGGATATTATGGGCGTGCGCGAAACCGCGTCGCATCTGATCGACGGCTTCCACGAACGCACGCGCGCCTACATCCAGGTGCAAAACGGCTGCGATCACCGCTGCACGTTCTGCATCATCCCGTACGGACGCGGAAACTCGCGCTCATCGCCGGCGGGCGAAGTGGTCGAGCAAGTGCGCCGTCTCGCCGCCAACGGCGTGCCGGAAGTGGTGCTAACCGGCGTCGATCTCACCTCGTGGGGCCACGACCTACCGGCGCAGCCACAACTCGGCTCACTGGTTGCACGCATCCTGAAGCTTGTGCCTGAGCTGCGCATGTTGCGGCTTTCTTCGATCGACTCCGCAGAGATGGACGATCAGCTCTTCGAACTGGTCACGCAGCACGAGCGCATAGCACCGCATCTGCATCTTTCGCTGCAGCACGGCGACGATCTCATTCTGAAGCGCATGAAGCGCCGCCACTCGCGCGCGCAGGCGATCGCATTGTGCCAGCGGCTGAAGACGGCGCGCCCCGAGATCGCGCTCGGCGCCGATTTCATCGCCGGCTTCCCGACCGAGCAAGAAGAACATTTCGCCAGCACGCTCTCGATCATCGGAGAAGCGCAACTGGCTTACGTCCACGCCTTCCCCTACAGCCCGCGCCCCGGCACGCCAGCGGCGCGCATGCCGCAGAGCGATCGCGCCGTGATCAAAGCGCGCGCGGCGCGTTTGCGTGAAGCAGGCGAAGCGGCACTCACGCGTCACTTGAGCGCCTGGGTTGGGCGCGAGGCTGACGCGCTGATCGAGCGCGACGGCATGGGACGGCTTTCCGATTTCACCACCGTGCGCTGCGATGTCGTCGCCGCACCCACACAGCGCCTGCGTTTCACGCATCATGACGGCGCGCATCTGATTGGCGTCGCGGCATGATCTGGGGTTTGTTCAACAAGAAGAGCCCCGCTGAGCAAGCGAAGGCGAAGGAAGCTGAGTCTAAGGGCCTCTTCGACGGCTTGCGCAAATCCTCGTCGAAACTGGCCGAAAGCATTGGCGCGGTTTTCACCAAGGAAAAGCTCGACGCCGCCTCGCTGGCAGAACTCGAAGACGCGCTCGTCACCTCCGACATGGGCGCAAGTGCTGCTGCCCGTATCGCCTCCGCCCTCGCCGATCAGCGCTTCAGCAAAGAGAATGGCGATACCGAAGCGCGCGAAGCTTTGGCCGCCGAAGTCGCGCGCATCCTAAAACCGCGCGAAGCGAGTCTCGATCTCTCAACTGATCCGAAACCTCGGATTGTGCTCGTCATCGGCGTCAACGGTTCGGGTAAGACCACCACGATAGGCAAGCTTTCCAAGCTGCTCGGCGACGCCAACGCCAAAGTCGTCATCGGCGCAGCCGATACCTTCCGCGCTGCCGCGATTGAACAGCTTCAAGTCTGGGCGCAGCGCACCGGGGCATCGTTTGTCGCGTCGAAGCAAGGCGCAGACGCAGCCGGCATCGCTTACGAAGCCGTCAAGCGCGCCAAGGATGAGAACGCCGATGTCGTCCTGATCGATACGGCTGGCCGCCTTCAGAATAAATCAGAGCTGATGGCCGAGCTCGCCAAGATCGTGCGCTCGATCCGCAAGATCGACGAAGACGCACCGCACGAAACACTGCTCGTGCTCGATGCGACCGTCGGCCAGAACGCGCTCAGCCAAGTCGAGAGCTTCCGTTCTGTCACAGATATCACCGGTCTCGTCATGACCAAGCTCGACGGCACCGCCAAAGGCGGCGTGCTCGTCGCGGTCGCGCAGCGGCACGCCATCCCGATCCATTTCGTCGGCGTCGGCGAGAGCGCGGAAGACTTGAAGCCGTTCAACGCGCACGATTTCTCGCGCGCATTGGTGGGCTTAGTCTAGGGCATGAATTGACGGTTGCATGATCTGACAGCGCCCCTAAGTTGAGCATGGGTGCGCAGAATGCCGAGCGATGAAGTCAAGTCCTGGGTGTTCGTTTCACACGCCAGCGAGGATATTGCTGCGGTCCGTCAGGTGCGCAATCATCTCGAAAGCGCCGGCGCATCACCACTGCTTTTCCACCTGAAGGCGCTGACACGCGCCAAGGAGTTTTGGCCGCTCATCGACAAAGAGATTCGAGCGAGAAGTTTCTTCCTTTATTGCGAGAGCGCCGCAGCGGAGCGTTCCGAGTGGGTCAGGCGCGAGCGCATCGCCGTGGAGAAAGCCGCAAAGCGGCAAGCCAAGCGGATAGGCAGGATTCGCGTAGACGCCGAGTCGCTTGATCTTGAGAGCCTGAACGATTTTGTCGCGCGGACGCGTGTCTATTTCGCTCATATAGGGCATCTCGATGTTGAGCCCTACAGATCAGCGCTCAAGGATTGCGGCTTCCAAACCGATTTTGGACACGTGTCTGGCGACTTGGAAATTTGGCGCGAGATGGACGCGTGGCATTTCGAAGATTCCGCCAAGAGCGGTTGGGTGCTGGTGTTCTTGACGCCAGACGGCGTCACTCCGTCAGGCCTGGCGCCCTCGGATCAGACCTGGGCCGAACAAACCATACGGCGCGCGCTGCGCTTTGGAGCTGACCGCGTCGTTCCGGTCCTGAGCGGCGACCTCAGGATGCCGCCCTCTCTGGCAGACCTCGTATCAACCCTGCGCCCATTCGATCCCAGACGCGACCATCGCAATGCGCCGTCTCGTCTCGCGCGCGAACTGCTCACGAGATAGGCTAAGGCCGTACCCGCACCGGCAGCGGCACGTTGCAGAGATTGACGTGGCCGACCGGGTCTAAGAACCAGCTCTCGCGCCGGAAGCGACGTGACTCGATCACATCGCGGAAGGTGGTGCTATCCGTGCGCAACGCTTCGAGATTGATGCGCTCGCTCGCCGGCACGTCAGCGGCCAAGCGCACGCGCGTAATCGTCGTGCGCTCCTCAGGCGTCTCGTAAAAGCCTAAAGCGCCCGTGCCGCGCGGCATCACCGAGAGCAGTTCCATGCCCTGCAACACACGGCCTACCGTCGTGATGTTGCGATCGAGGTGCCGGGGCGCTTGGCCGATGACGACGTAAAGCGAAGAGCCGCTGCCGCTGTCAGCGGTATCGCCGCGCCCAGCGCCGACCATGCCATAGCAATGCGTCAGCCAGGTGCGCTGGCCATTGCTCGCAACTGGGAACCCGTAAGCAAAGCCGACTTCGCGCGCATACGAATCCGGATCGCGCAGACGCGTGATGTCTACGCCACGGCGTGGGCGATCGAACTCAGGCGGCAACGCTGCTTGGCCTTCGCCCATCGGCGTCGCGTCGCCGTCATCGCGGCCCCATTGGACGACGTAATTGTCCTGGCTGCGCAGGATGAAGGAGCCGTCGAAATAACCGGCGCGCACAAGGGCGCGAATGTTGGCGGCATGACCGGGCGTGTACTCGTCCGCCAGTTCAATGATCACGCGGCCAGCCGGCAAATCCATGTAGAGCGTGTTCTCAGGATCGACGAGTTGCCAGTCCGACGCCGGCGATTGTTCCAAAATCTCTCCTAGCGACCGCACCTGCGCCTGCGCGCCCGCCTCCGGCGACGCCGCACTCGCACAGGCCGCCAACATCGCTGCAGCCGCCAAAATCCCTGCTCGCATCGCGCATCCTCCCAAAGCTTCGGGCCGATCTGGCCGCTAAACGGCTTTCAGCGCAAGCCGCTGGTCTCCTGCGGGGAGTTCAGCGTATCAGGAGCCATGAGCGAAGACTTAGCCGCCCTCGATACCACCAAACCGAAGAAGAACGACGCGAGCCAGCTTTGGGTCGACCTCGGGCCGATCCTCGTCTTCGTCGTTACCTACAACGTCCTGCACCGGTTGGAGCAGACGAAAGAGTCGGCCATCTACATCGCCACCGGCGTTTTCATCGTGTCGGTGCTGGCGGCCATCGGCTGGTGCAAGTGGAAGCGTGGCAAGATACCACCCATCCTGATCGTTACCGGCGTCTTGGTGACAGGCTTTGGCCTGCTCACCATCCTTCTGCGCGATCCGGCGATCATCCAGCTCAAATTCACCTTTACGTTCGTGTTTTACGCCGCAGCGATCCTCTTTTCGCTGGCGATCAAGCAGAACGTCTGGAAGCTCTTCTTCCGCCACCTCTTCAACCTGCCAGACAAAATCTGGAACATTCTCGCGCTGCGTTGGGCAATCTTTTATCTCGTGATGGCCGGCCTGAACGAAGTGCTGCGCTACTACTACAACGAGGCCAACGGCAATTTTGACGTGTGGCTGAATTTGCGCACGGCGCTGAGCTATCCGGCCTTCATTCTCTTCGCTGCCGCGAACACGCCAATCGTATTGAAGCATCACAAGGACGAAGAGGACGAGGCGCCAGCGGCGGCACCCGGCGCCTGATTGAGCCGTTTTCGGGCTGAATTTCGCCTTTGTGGCGAATGACGCTCGTTCGTATGATTGATCGCGTTGGCCACAGCGCTAAGGTTCGCCCAAATTTGGAGCGGCGGCGTGTGGCTCGGTCAAGTGCGGACACAGAGCCCGAGCCTTACAGGCTCGCGAACTCCGCCAGCCATTTGCTGCATCGCGCAGAGCAGCTCGCATCCGAACGCTTCACGCAATTGGTTGAAGGTTCTGTGACGCTGCGCCAGTTCGCGGTGATCGCTGCGGTCTCCGAACATTCAGGCGCGAGCCAAAGCGATCTCGTCAAAGCCACCGGCATCGACCGCTCGACATTGGCCGACATGATGAAGGCGCTCGAAAAGCGCGGCCTCGTACAGCGGACGCCGTCGAGCGAAGACGGCCGAGCCAACGCCGTGCACCTCACGCAGTCGGGCGCGGCTGTACTCGCGGCAACAACGCAGCACGCGCGCGCCGCCGATGCGGCGATCCTTGATCTCTTGCCGCGCACCAAGAGCAAATCTTTTTTGTCGACGCTGGCGAAGCTCGCCAAGCTCTCTGCTGAACAAGCCGAGAAAGAAGAGCGCAACGCCAAGCGCGAAGCCAAGAAACAAGCGCGCGCCGCGCGAGCGAAAGCCAAGCCGAAACCCGAAAAGAACGGCCGCAAGCCGCGCCGTTAAGGCGCGTCGAGCGCAGGCCGGATTACGTCTTCCACGACTTCCGCCGTCAGAGCGCCGCGATGCACGGCGCGGATGGCGCCGTCCGGGCCGATCACGAACGTCTCCGGCACGCCCAGTATGCCAAGTTCAAGCGCGAAGCGCCCTTCTGGATCTTGACCGATAGCGCTGAACGGATCGCCCAAGCTGTTCAAGAACGCCATCGTGGCGACAGGGCGATCTTTATAAGCGACGCCAACAATCTCCACGCCACTCGCCTGCAGCGCCATCAATTGCGGGTGCTCGGCACGGCAAGGCGTACACCATGATGCGAAGACGTTGATCACATAGGCTTGGCCGGCAAACGTCTCGCTCGTCACCATCGCGCCGCCTTCATCGAGGGAGGTCAGCGAATAAGCAGGCGCGGGACGACCAATGCTGCCCTCGGAGAAGGTCTCGCGTTCACCCTCGCGCGTCAGCAGAAACGCCCCGACGATCACAAGCAGCGCCAGTGCGGCGAGCGGGATGAAGGCAAGCCAACGGTTCACGGCGTCTTGTCCTTCTCCAGCGCTTTGGCGCGCTTGGCCCAGTGCATCGCATTGCGCGCAACTGCAATCGTCACACCGATCAGCGCCACGATCGCGACCGCGTAAGCAGGCGTCACATAATCCCAGCCGCCCTCGATCATGCGCTTGCTCTCAGTTCAGCGGCTTGGACACGGCGGCGGAAAATGGCGGTGCGCATGCCGTAAAGCGTGAGCGCCGCGAAGAGCGCGAGGTAAGCGCCCGCCATCGTGAAGAGCGGGCCCATCATGCTTGGATCGATCGATGAACCTTCGGCGCGCAGGATGCTCGCCGGCTGGTGTAGAGTGCTCCACCAATCGACCGAGAATTTGATGATCGGCAGATTGATGAGTCCAACCAGGCAAAGGATCGCCGCCATGCGCCCAGCTTTCTCTTCGTCCTCGATCGCGCTCCAAAGCGCGATGTAGCCGAGATAGATGATGAAGAGCACGAGCATGGAGGTGAGACGCCCATCCCACTCCCACCAAGTGCCCCAAGTCGGCGCACCCCAGAATGAACCGGTGATCAAGCATATCGCGGCAAACGTCGCGCCTACTGGTGCAGCTGCGCGCGCGGCAACGTCAGCAAGGGCGTGGCGCCAGACGAGGCTGACAAAGCTCGCAACGCCCATGAACGCGAACGCGCCCATGCTCCACCATGCAGCGGGGACGTGGACGTACATGATCCGCGCCGTCTCACCCATTTGATAGTCGGGCGGCGAGAACACGAGCGCCCACGGCAAGCCGACCGCAAACAACAGCGCCGCCAGCACCGCAAACAGCGGCGCGGCCCAGGCCGAGAAGCCCATGAAGCGCTGTGGGTTTGAGAGATAGCTCAGCATGTCAGGTGTCAGGTTTCAGCGTGTCAGGTGCCAGAAAACTGGCGGGACCGGCAGTGGACATTCTGACACCTGACATGCTGGCACCCGACACCTGTTATTCCGCCTGTAACCGCAAAGCCGCCGCGGCTGCGATCGGCCCTAGCGCCATCGCGCCAAGCGCGCAGCCTGTCAGCACCGCGAGTGCTGCGCCGACCTCCTCGCCCGAAGCCACCGCCGCGCCAAAGATGATAGGCGGCGCGAAGAACGGCATCACAATGAGCGAGATCAAGACACCGCCGCGTTTAACGCCAGCGGTAATCGCAGCACCCACCAAACCAATGCCGATGAAAGCCGCCATCCCAAGCGCGAGGCTCACCACGATAGCGAGCACGCGCTCAAGCGGCGCTTGCAGCGCGATCGCCGCCGGCGCGCCTGCAAGCGCGAGCGGCAAACCCACTGCACACCACAGCGCGCACGCTTTCGCGAGTACGAGCCATTCGAGCGGGGCGCGCGAGAGCAGCATCTGATCGAGTGAGCCATCTTCGAGATCGGCTTGAAAGAGCCGCTCCAACGTCGCCAGCACCGCAAGCGCTGCCGCGATCCAAACCAGCGGCGGTCCCGCCGCTTCGAGCAACGAACGCTCCGGCCCCATCGCCAACGGCACCAGCACAGTCGCGCCAAGGAAAAAGCCCAGCGGCGCAAGCGCGCCACCGCCGCTCCACAGCATCGCGAGATCGCGGCGGAAGGTGACAGCAAACGCGTTCATGCGCCGACCGTCAGCGCAAGCGATGGCTCCGGGCCAAGCGGCTCATGCACTGCCGCAACCACGATGCCGCCGTCAGCGCGATGCGCGGCAACAAGCGCGTTCAACATCTCGCGGCCTTCCGCGTCGAGCGCTGCCGCCGGTTCGTCCAACAACCAGACCGGCCGCGGCGCAATCACAAGGCGTGACAACGCCAAGCGCCGCGCCTGCCCCTGGCTCAACGTCCGCGTCAAACGCTCGTGCAAGCCGCTCAGTCCGACACGCGCAAGCGCGCCTTCAGCATCGCCAGCGCCGCCGAACAACCCAGCCCAATAGCGCGCGTGCGCGGCAACGCTTGCATTCGTCTTCAGCCCGTTCGTGTGGCCGACATAGTGCAACGCCAGCGCCGGTTCTTCGATGCGCTCAAACACGATCGTCCCTGCGCGCGGCGGCAGGAAGCCGGCCAAGGCGCGGATCAGCGAGGTCTTGCCGGCACCGTTCGCGCCGCGCAGTTCGGCGTAATCGCCCGCCTCGGCCGCAAAGCTCAGCCCCGAGAACAGCACGCGCCCGCCGCGGGCGATGGCCAGGCCATCGACGCGTAAAGCCGGGTTGTCTTGGAAAGGTCGAAGGCCGCTCATAATCCGGCCCCGGTTCTAGAAAGGGTTGCGCGTTGCGCCAAGCGGGCCTTGGTTAGCGCTGAGGGAGGAAGCTGCGATGCGTCGATTTATGGCCGGACTGGCTTTGGTCAGTCTGTTGGCAGCCTGCGGACAGGCGGACCAGTTTCCAGGGACCGCCACCGAGGAATCCGCCTCCTATGGCGGCATGGCCGATATGGACCGCGCTCAGTCCGCCCCTGCCGCGGCGCCAGCGCCAGCCGCGCCTCCGATGGACGGCGAAGCGGGAGAGGCGGCGCAAGGCCCCTCGCCGACGCCCGGCCAAGCGGGCGGACCGATGCCGGTTCTCTATCTCGCCTACTCGTATGCGATGGGGCTTGAGGTGCCGAGCGACCGGCTCTCGGCGGTCATGGATCGCCACATCGAGGCTTGCCAAAGCGCGGGTCCGCGCCTGTGCCAACTCATCGGCTCCAACCGCTACGGCGATCCGCAATCTCAGATGAACGGCAACGTCTCGCTGCGTGGCGAGCCGGCTTGGCTGCAGACCTTCATGGGCGGCATCAATGCCGAGGCCGAACAGGCCGGCGGTCGTTTAGTCTCGCGGTCAGTGAACAGCGAAGACCTGACGCGCCAGATTGTCGATACGGAAGCACGCCAACGTGCGCTCACATCGCTACGCGATCGCTTGCAAGCGCTGCTGCGCAGCCGCCCAGGCCGCCTCTCCGATTTGCTTGAAGTCGAGCGCGAGTTGGCGCGGGTACAGGGCGAACTCGACGCGATCGCTTCATCACTCGCCGTTATGCGCACGCGCGTATCGATGTCGCAGCTCGATCTCACGTATCAGTCGGCGCCGCGCTCCGTGGGCAGCGACACCTTCCGGCCGCTACGCGATGCGCTCGCCAATTTCCTCAACATCGTCGTGATCGGTTTCTCAGTGATCATCGGCATCATCGCTGCGTTGATCCCAATCGCAGTCGTGGTGATCCCGCTCGCTTGGCTCCTGCTCCGCTGGCGGCGCGCCCGTGGCGGGCGGTTCTTCAACCGCACCGCGCCGCCTGCGCCGCCGCCGCAAGCGTAACCGTTTCCCGGACGCGATCCCGGCCTTGAGCCGGGACGCGATCCGGGATCCAGGGGATTGCGAACCACTCGCAAAGAGAGTTCAGCCATTTAATTGCGCGTTCGCAAAACGGCGTTACATAAGCCCTGCCGCGCGACCGGTTTGATTCCGGATTTGGGGCGCTCCCCAACGCGCTTGCATCTCTGAAGCTCTAAAGCCTGGATGCAGACCCATGCCTTCTTTGAACTCGTTTAACGCCCGCACCACGCTCAGCGCGGGCGGCAAGTCCTACGCTTATTTCGATTTGAAGCGCGCCGCCGAAAACGGTCTCGGCGACATCTCGAAGCTTCCCGTTTCGCTCAAGGTTCTCGTCGAAAACCTTCTCCGCACCGAAGACGGTATCGCGGTGAAGAAGGCCGACATTCTCGCCATGACCTCGTGGCTGGTGAACAAGGGGAAGAACGAAGTCGAAATCGCGTTCACGCCGGCGCGAGTGCTGATGCAGGACTTCACCGGCGTGCCGGCTGTCGTCGATCTCGCGGCGATGCGCGATGCGGCTTCGAAGCTCGGCGCCAATCCTGAGCGCATCAATCCGCTCGTGCCGGTCGATCTCGTCATCGACCACTCGGTCATGGTTGATCACTTCGCCAGCGCCAGCGCCTTCGCGATGAACGTCGAGCTCGAATACGAGCGCAACGCTGAGCGCTATCAATTCCTGCGCTGGGGCCAAGGCGCGTTCCAAGATTTCCGCGTCGTCCCACCCGGCACCGGCATCTGCCACCAGGTGAACCTGGAATATCTCGGCCAGAGCGTTTGGGTGCGCGACGTCGAAGGCGACACGTACGCCTATCCGGACACGGTCGTCGGCACTGACTCGCACACGACGATGATCAATGGCATCGGTGTTTTGGGTTGGGGCGTTGGCGGCATCGAAGCGGAAGCGGCGATGCTCGGCCAACCGATCTCGATGCTGATCCCGGAAGTCATCGGCTTCAAGCTGACCGGCAAGCTGCAAGAAGGCGCCACCGCCACCGACCTCGTGCTCACTGTGACGCAAATGCTGCGGAAGAAGGGCGTTGTCGGCAAGTTCGTTGAATTCTACGGCCCCGGCCTCGACACGATGAGCGTCGAAGACCGCGCCACCATCGCCAACATGGCGCCGGAATACGGCGCGACTTGCGGCTTCTTCCCAGTCGATCAAAAGACCGTCGACTATCTCGCCGCCACCGGCCGCGATCCGGCGCGCGTTGCGTTGGTTGAAGCCTACTGCAAAGCCAACGGCCTCTGGCGCACGGACGAAGAGCCGGAATTCACCGATACGCTTGAGCTTTCGCTTGCCGATGTGCGCCCCTCGCTCGCTGGCCCGAAGCGTCCGCAAGATCGCGTTGTGCTCGGCGGCATCGCCGATGGCTTCAAGAAAGTCATGGCCGACGAGTTCCGCAAGAGCGACGAACTCGACAAGCGCGCGCCGGTCAGCGAACTCAATCACGATATCGGCCACGGCGATGTCGTGATCGCCGCGATCACGTCGTGCACGAACACGTCGAACCCGTCCGTGATGCTTGCCGCCGGCCTGGTTGCGCGGAACGCGCGCAAGAAGGGCTTGGAAGTGAAGCCGTGGGTGAAGACCTCGCTCGCGCCTGGCTCACAAGTTGTGACGGATTATCTCGCGCGCGCTGGCGTGGATGATGATCTGAACGCGCTCGGCTTCAATCTCGTGGGCTATGGCTGCACGACCTGCATCGGCAACTCAGGCCCCCTGCCCGCGCCGATCTCGCAAGCTGTTGCGGACAACGATCTGGTCGTCGCTTCCGTGCTCTCGGGCAACCGCAACTTCGAAGGCCGCGTGAACCAGGACGTCCGCGCGAACTATCTCGCTTCGCCGCCGCTGGTTGTGGCCTACGCGCTTGCAGGCTCTGTCTACGTCAATCTCGAAACCGATCCGCTTGGGCTGGGCAGCGACGGCAAGCCCGTCTATCTGCGCGATATCTGGCCTTCCAACGCCGAGATCGAAAAGACTGTGCGCGAAGCGGTGACTCCGGAAATGTTCGCCAATCGCTATGGCGACGTCTTCAAGGGCGATGAACACTGGCAAGGCATCAAAGTCGGCGGTGGCCGCACGTATGGTTGGGACAACAAATCCACTTACGTGCAGAACCCGCCCTACTTCGAAGGCATGAGCATGACTCCCACGCCGCCGAAGGACGTGAACGCCGCTTACGTGCTTGGTCTCTTCGGTGACTCGATCACCACCGACCACATCAGCCCCGCAGGCTCGATCAAGAAGGTCAGCCCCGCCGGCGCCTACCTCACCGAGAACGGCGTGCCGCAATCGGAGTTCAACTCTTACGGCGCGCGTCGCGGCAACCACGAAGTCATGATGCGCGGCACCTTCGCCAACATCCGCATCAAGAACCAGATGGTGAAGAACGAGGACGGCTCCGTCGTCGAAGGCGGCTACACGATCCACCAGCCCTCCGGCGAGCGCATGTTCATCTACGATGCGGCGATGCGCTATCAGCAGGAAGGCAAGCAGCTCGTCATCTTCGCCGGCAAGGAATACGGCACCGGTTCGTCGCGCGACTGGGCGGCTAAGGGCACCACCCTCCTCGGTGTGCGCGCCGTGGTTGCCGAGAGCTTCGAGCGCATCCACCGCTCGAACCTGATCGGCATGGGCGTGCTGCCGCTCCAATTCATCGGTGGCCAGACCTGGGCGGGCCTTGGCCTAACGGGTGCGGAAACCGTCTCCATTGACGGGGTTGCCGGCCTCGGCCCTCGCCAAAAAGTGACGCTGAAGATCGGGCGCCCCAACGGCCAGACGGACGAAGTTGAGGTCCAATGCCGGATCGATACCGAGAACGAGGTCGAATACTTCCGAAATGGCGGTATCCTTCACTATGTTCTGCGCGGTTTGGCCCGTTCTTCGTGAGCGAAACCCGGCCCGTCACGCTGGTTTGATTAGAACCGGTGTGACTGGGCGGTCATGCTTGACCGCATGATTGGCCGAACTATCGCCGCCGCCCTGCTCGGACTGGCGCTGTTCGCCCCTGTGGCGAACGCGCAAACGTCTCGTCAGGCGGAGGTGGTTGTTGAACTCTACACCGCACAAGGCTGCGACCAGTGTCCGCGCGCCAACCGGCTGCTCGGGATGCTGGCGCGCGAAGAGAACACGCTCGCTCTGACCTTCCCGGTCGACATCTGGGATTATCTCGGCTGGGAAGACACACTCGCCAATCCCGACTTCACCAACCGCCAGCGCGCCTATTCGCGCGCGCTGCGCGTACGCGGGCGCTTTACCCCACAGCTCGTGTTCAACGGCGCCTCGCAGATGAGCGCCTCCTATTGGGACGAAGCGCGCGCGGCGTTCGATCAGACCAAGGCGCAGCGCGCGACCGTTGCGCCCGACATCACCATAGCGCGCGTTCGCAGCAACACCGTACGCATCACCGTCGGCGCGGGCCGCCCGCGGACGACGCCGGCCGATGTGTGGGTCATGTCCTACGATGAGGGCCCGATAGACGTGTACGTCTCGCGCGGCATCAATCGCTACCGGCGCGTGTTTCACTACAACGTCGTCACCGCGATCGATAATCTCGGCGCATGGGACGGCGGCGCGCTCTGGTTCGACCGCAGCCGCTGCTCACCCGCATGCGCCGTGATCGTGCAAGAGCCTTACGGCGGCCGCGTTATAGCGGCGGCATACCTGCCTGAGCGCTAGCGTTTGGCACGAGGCTCGAGAGCGGCGCTACGAACACCGCCACATCTTCATCGCTCAAGCGATAAGCCCAGGCCGCGACGCGATTGTTGATCGCCAGCGCCGCCGGCTCCTGCTCGGGCGCACCGGCGCGCGCAACGAGCTTCAACCACAATCCGCCATCGCTCTCGATCAGCTCAGCGTCAATCGCCACGCCATCGAAGGTCAGCGCCCGCACACGTGCGCGCGGATCGCCTTGGATGGCTGGCGCCGGCTGCACGTCGACAGGCGTCAAGCCCGTGATGGCTTCCGCCGTCGCATCGACGCTGCTTTGCGCCAATGTCGCCACGCCAGGCGACACGATGCGCCACGGCGCGTCTGTGGTGTCGCGCGCGACAATATAAGCGCGGCCTTCCGGCGGCATGATCTCGACGCGCGCGAGCGCCTCAGGGCTCATGTCGAGTGGGCGCAGATCAAGCCACGAAGCCACGTCCCGCAGCGGCGGCAGTTCGCCTTCCGCCGCCCAAGTCTGGTTGTTGTCGGGACGGCGCACATAAAGGCCTGCCGGTTCGACACCGAGGATCAGGTTCACCAGCAACGCGCCACGGCCATCTTCGATCTGGACGAGAATGCCGCGTCCGCCTTGGCGCGGATCGTCGACGCCCAGACGCGCGTGCTTGTTCGCATCATTGGTCATGCGGCGCGTGAAGCGGAGGTTCTGCAAACCTTCGGTGAGTTGCGCCAAGCGCGCCGACTGCACCGGGAAGTCGCCACGATCGCGCATCACCCAGAGCGTCTGCTCACCACGCTCGGCGCGCTCGATGCGATAGCTCGCTTCGGCGCTAGTGATGATGATGCGGGTGCCGCCGCTAATCGTGTCCGAAAGACCCGGCACAACTGCGCCGGAGACCGCGTTCGAACTTGCTCCGCGCATCGTGATCGCCGTCGTCACCGCCGCGACCGCGACCAGCGCGCCAGCCGCGATGAACAGAGTCAGCAGTCGATTGCGGCGACGCTCAGCCAAAGTGGAAATCATGACCGGCCCCTCCCGCGGCGTTGCCGGCGCCAGAACAAGAACATGCCAGCGCCCGCGATCAGAAGCGGGGCGAGCCAGACATTGATGAAGACAAGCAGCAGTTCGAGATTCCTGATGTCGCTGCGAAGTTCGCGCTCGACGCCGCGCAGTTGAGACCGCGCATCGACCACGCGACCGCGGAATTCCTCGATCACGGCGTTTTCTTCCGGCGTCATCTCAGCGCCGAGATTGCCGGAGAAAGCGCCGGAAGACCCGCGCGCCTGAACTTCGGAGAGGCGTTGCTCTGCCTGTTGCAGTTCGATCTGCAATTCTTCCTGACGCGAGCGGATTTGGCGATCCGCGTCCTCTTCCATCTCATCGAGCATTTCCATCCGTCGCGCCGGCGCCGCGCGCGAGCGCAGCGAGACCAGAGCGTCGGAGCCCGCCAGCACTTCGAGGGCGTTGATGACGAAAGACGCGTTGTCCATGCCCGACGCGCCATCCGCCGGGTTTACATAGAAGGCGTCGTTCAAGAAGTCGGCGTCAGCAACGACGACGATCTGCGCGGGCGTCTCAGAGCGCGCGAGGTGCTCGGCCGGCGCAGACTCTTCCGTCGGCGCGGCTTGCGGCGCTGGCGCCGCTTCGCCTTCAACCGGCAGAGGCGCGACCTCGGAGACCGGGCGACCTTCCGGATAGGCGCTCTCAAGATTGCCGGCGACGCGGATCGCGATCGTCTCGATCCGTCCCGCAGCAGGCGGCCACATCGCTGCGATGTCGTAGGGCGACGGCGCCATCAGCGCCGTCTGCGCCGGCAAGCGCATGGTTTGGCCGCTGGTCTCGACCAACGGCGTGACCTCAACGCCGTCGCGCTCGCTCCAACTCAAGCCGCCGGCAGTCCCGAAGTTGATGCCGCGGCGGAGCCACGAGGTCATCAGATCGTTGCTGTCGAGGCCTTCGCGCGGGACCGTGAAGAAGAGCGGCTGCGGCGCTTGGCCGGTCGCGCCCGTCATCGGGTCTTGCACGTTGACCGGCAGCGCATACTGGCCATCGAGCACTACAGTCGGCTGCATGGTCACGCCCCAGCGCGACAGCAGCGGTTCAAGCGTCGAGGCTTGCGGAATCACGCTAGGCGGACCGCCAAACGGATCGAAGTTCTGCTGCTGCTGCATGCTCTCCATCGATGCGGGATCGAGCGCCACGAACACGCGTCCGCGCCGAAGCGCGAACTGATCGATGGCGTAGAGCTGGCGTTCGCTCAGCGCACCCGGATGGATGATCGCCAGAACATCCACATCAGGAATGTCGGCGAAATCCGGGGCGAGCTTCGTCACGTCGAAGAAACGCCCCATCTCGATCGCGAACGTCGACTGCGCGCCGGTCGTCATCGTGCTCGGGTCGGCCGGCGGGTCGATCGGAAGCGACGTGATCAGCGCGACGCGGGTGCGGTCCGGATTCTCAAGGCCCCAGATCAAGCGCGTCAGCAAGTATTCGAGCGTCGGCTCCTGCGCCGGATCGAGCAGCGGGATAAGCTGGCGCTCGTCGATCGCGTTGACGCCGACAATGCCGAAATAGATCGGATCGGCGTCCTGATAGAGACGCACAGGCGCGATGCCCCTCTCAAGGGCTTCGTCTTCCTCGTCGGAGAAAGCTTCAACATCGACTTGCACGAAGCGCACGCGGCCGTGGCTGCGGGCAGCATAGGTCTGCAGCATTTCGCGCACGCGGCCAGCATAGGCCACGATGTCGGGCCGTGCGGCGGCTGCGTCGCGCGAGAAATAGAGGGTGAGTGTGATCGGTTCGCTCAGCTCGTCCAGAGTCTGCTGGGTGCCGCGCGAGATCGAGTAGAGCTGGTTTTCAGTGAGGTCCAAGCGCCAGGCGCGGAACCAGGTCGTGCCGGTCACGTTCGCGGCGATGAACATGACGAACAGCGCAAGCGCTGCCAGCAATGCGTAACGGCGTGCGGTCATTGTTAGCCTCCCCGCCGCGCGTCAACCGCCAGCACCGTGAACCCAAGGCACAGCGCAATCAGCGAACCAAAATAGAAAATCGAGCGAAACTCCACGACGCCGCGCTGCGCGGCATCGAAGTGATGCAGGATCGAGAAGCGCGCCACCGCTTCCGCGAACGGCCCGCCGGTGATTTCGCGGAACGCGTCCTGCACCATCGGCAAGCCGAGCGAGGTCAGCAGGAACGAGATCAGCACGGAGAGCACGAACGCAATTACCTGCGCCGGCGTCAGCGCCGACATCACCGTGCCGATCGCCAAATACGCGCCCGCCATCAGCAAGCTTGCGAGATAGGCCGTGAAGATCGCGGCGTTATCGGGATCGCCCAAGACGTTGACCGTGATCCAGAGCGGGAAGGTCAAAAACAACGCAACCGCCGCCACCGTCCACGCCGCCAAATATTTGCCGAGCACGAGCGACCATGTCGGCGCCGGCAGCGTCAGCAGCAACTCGATGGCGCCGGAGCGGCTCTCTTCGGCCCAAAGCCGCATTGAGACCGCCGGCAGAAACACCATGAAGATCCACGGATGAAACGCGAAGAACGGCACCAGTTCAGCGCGGCGCGTTTCAAAGAAGCCGCCCACCTGGAAGGTGAAGAGGCCAATGGCGAACAAAAACACCGCGACGAAGACGTAGGCCGTCGGCGTGGTGACGTAGGAAAGCAGTTCGCGGCGATAGATCGCCGCCATGCTGGCAAGACCGGGACGCTTCTTCACACCCGTTCCTCCCCGCCGGTGAGCGTCGTGAAGGCGCGTTCCAGGCTGCCATGCTCGTCGCGCAACTCTGCCGGCGTTTTGTCCGCAACGATGCGGCCCTTATCGATGACGATGGCGCGGGTGCAGACCGCGTCCACCTCTTCGAGTGAGTGCGTCGAGATGATGAGCCCGCGCTCTTCGCCCAACCGCTTGATCAAATCGCGCACAGCGTGGCGCTGGTTTGGATCAAGGCCGTCGGTCGGCTCGTCCAGAATGAGCAGCATCGGATCATGCAGCAGCGCAGCAGCAAGACCCACGCGGCGGCGGTAGCCTTTGGAGAGCGTCTCGATCGGTTGGTCGATGGTTTCGCCCAACCGTGCATCCTGCGCGGCGCGGCGCACGGCGTGGCGGGCGGCTTCACGGCTCATGCCGCGCGTCTCGGCGACGAAACGCAGGAATGTCCACGGTGTCATTTCGCCATAGAGCGGCGCGCCTTCCGGCAGATAGCCAACGCGCTCCTGGGCGCGACGGCGCTCCTGGGCGATATCGATGTTGAAAATCTTCGCCGAACCTTCGTCGGGTTCGAGATAACCCGCGATCATACGCATGGTTGTAGTTTTGCCCGCGCCGTTCGGTCCCAGGAAGCCGACGATTTCACCGACGTCGAGTGAGAAGCCGATGCCATCGACCGCCTGGCGGCGACCGAAACTTTTGCGCAAGCCGTCGACCTGCAACAGCATGTGGATGGAAACCCCGTCAGAAACGAGCGCCGCTCTTACGGCCCTTCGCGCGAAAAGACCATCGCTGTTTATCCACAGAGGCGCATGGTCGCGGGCGAATCAGAGTTGCTGATTCCGTCTCTGGTTTCAGCCCAGTTAAGGCGATTCCGACGAGCGTCGCTGATCGCAATCGCGCTGTTCCGTGGCCGCGCGTACACGCCGACACCACGCCGCACGACATACGCCGCACAGGCGCGAAAAGGCTTATTTCAAGAGGAAAAGCGGAGCCCCAGATGCACTAAAGCCCGCGATCTCTCGCGGGCTTTAGGAGAATAATGTGGACCGACCGAAGCGCGTACTGGGGGGGCTGGGGGGGCTGATGGATACCCAGCACGAGCCTTTCTCCGGCCGGCCACGCAACTAAGCTCGCTCTCAAAACCGGCGTAAGCAAGGCTAAAACCCGACGTGATCGAAACTTTAATGAAGCCATTGTTTCGCATCGAAAGTTCTGCACAGGATGCTCACATGAAGGGGTGTTTCGCATGAGCGTAAGGACGATCTTCTTTTCACGTCCCGAGTTCGATCTCCTGCTCCGCTTCTATGGCCGCATGGTAGCCGCTGGCGAGTGGCGCGACTATGCGCTCGACGCTCTACCAGACCGCGCAATTTTCAGCGTCTATCGCCGCACCAGCGAAGCGCCCCTCTTTCAGATTGAAAAGCGCCCGGAGGACGCGCGTCGCCAAGGCGCGTTTTCGGTGCGCGCCGTCGATGGCCGCATCCTGCGCCGTGGCCATGATCTCGAACCCGTGCTCGCAGTGCTGGAGCCTAAGCGCATGCGCGTGATCGGTGACTAAACAAAACGCCCCGGCTTTGGGGCCGGGGCGTTGGTTTTTGGACTGTCCGTCCAGACTATTCGCGTGAGCTCATGAAGCTCAGGATGATCTGGAAGATGGTCACGAACGCGATGTAGAGGTTCAGCGCGCCGATATTGGTCATCACGGCCTGGCCGCGCTGATCGTTGGCCAGGTAGTAATAGGCCTCGCGCAGCTGGTTGGTTTGCGTCGCCACCAGCAGGCCAAACACGATCAGCATCACGACCTGCATGCCGATTTCGAACATGCCCGAACCCTGGATCCAGCCGAAGCTGACCGCCGCGAATTGCAGCGTGCCGATCAGGAAAAGACCAAACGTGGCCATGATCAGCAGCGAGTGCAGGCCGCTGAGATTACGCTTGGTGGTGTAACCCCAGAGCGCCAATGCGCCGAAGGCCGCTGCAGTAATGAGGAAGGCCTTGGCGATATTGGCGAAGGTGACCACGAGTTCGCGGTTGCCCGTTGTGGTGACGCCTGTGGCGCTCGCGGCCAGATAGACCCAGACGCCGAGGCCCAAGCCCATAAGGGTGACGACCACCCAATAGAGAATGCCCGACGCTGTCGGCGAGGCGTTGCGTAGGAAGAAGTTGGAAGCCAGCAGGATCGCCGGCGGGCCCCACATCACGACGAAATAGACCGGCGAAAACAGCACGATCTGGGTAACCGGCGCCATGGTGCCAACGGCGAATGCAAGCACCGCCGACCAGCCCAGGCCCAATGCCATTTTCGTATAAACGCCAAGCATGAACCGGCGCAGACCAGGATCAATGGCCATCTCTTCCCGGCTGGCCGGAATTGTGCCGGCGCCCGAACGATAGTCGCTCATCCGAATAAACCTCCTTGGCCACGGGAGATTCCCGCGGACGTTGGTCCATATATGGCCGCGTCCCCTGGGACGGGCAAGCGGAAGCAAGAGCTGGTTCCCATTGCCGAAACACCCGGTTCGGCCCAAATTCCCCTCCAGAACGAGACGGGGAAACTTGTTCCCTGGTTGGCGCGTTCACGCGTTTAGGTGGTTACCGCCTGTTCTGCGCTGCGCGGGCCAAGGCTCGAATCGCGCTAGGTCATGGCGCGGAGGTAAGCCGGGGTGGCTGACGAGAACGATCCAAACGAGCCGGGCGATGATCCGGTTGAGCGCCCCGACGGGACGCCGCCGCAGGCTAACGCCAGCGGGGATCAACCGTCCGCGCCGGAAACACCTGACGAGCCACTGATCTCGGAAGCCTCAGAGCCGGAAGCGCCCGAGACGCACGCATCTGAAATCTCAGAACCCGCCGCCGTCGAAGAACCGCCCGCACAAAGCGGCGAACTGCCGCCGGCCTTCTTCCGCGCCGCGGGCGATCCGGACGAGAGCGAAGTTGAAGCGCCGCCCTCACAATGGGATCGCATCAAGACGCGCGTCGGTGAGAGTGCTGCGGCGGCGTGGCGCGTGATCGAACCCAAATGGGTTGCGTTCTGGGGTGCAGTGCGCGGCTTCTTCATCGCGCTTTGGAATCGCATTCGCGGCGTACGCCCGCCACGCAATCTCAAAGACGCTGCGGTGTGGACCGGATGGACGGCCGCCGCTGGCGTCGCGTTCGTTGTCGGCTTCTTCTTCTACGTCACCTGGGGCATGCCCTCGACCGACGATCTTTGGGAAGCGCGGCAAGGCCAGTCGATCACCTTCCTTGATCGCAACGGCAACGTGATCCTGCGCGAAGGCGCGCAGAATGCACCGCCCGTCGATCTCGAAACGCTGCCGCCTTATGTCGAGCAAGCCTTCCTCGCCATCGAAGACCGGCGCTTCTACGACCACTTCGGCATCGACGTCAGCGGCTTGATGCGCGCGGGCGCGGAGAACTTGCGCGCCGGCCGCGTCGTACAAGGCGGCTCCACGATCACGCAGCAGCTCGCCAAGAACCTCTTCCTCACCAACGACCGAACATGGCGGCGTAAAGCGCAGGAAGTGATGCTGGCGCTTTGGTTGGAGAGCCGCTTCACCAAAGAAGAGATCATGGCTCTCTATTTGAGTCGTGTGTATTTCGGCGCCGGCGCTTACGGCATCGAAGCCGCGTCAGAGCGCTATTTCGACCGCCCCGCGCGCGAACTCACATTGCTACAAGCCTCGATGCTGGCCGGCCTCGTCAAAGCACCGTCGCGCCTCAATCCGGCGCGTCAGGACATCGGCGCCGCGCGCGAACGCGCCACCGTGGTGCTCAATGAAATGGTCGCCGAAGGCTTCATCAGCGCCGCCGAGCGCGAAGCAGCGCTTCAAGAGGAACTGACGATCAGCCGCCGCAATCCGGCGGGCGTGCTCTCGTACTATCGCGACTGGATCGATCCGCTGCTCAATGAGGTCATCGGCCAGCAGCGCGACGATTTCATCGTCGAGACCACGATCGACATCGCTGCACAGCGTACTGCCGCCGAAGCCGTTGAGGCCATTCTCGCTGAACAAGGCGAAGAGCGCCGCGTCGGCCAAGCTGCAGCGCTCTTCATGGACGATGAAGGCGGCGTGCGCGTCATGGTCGGCGGGCGCGACTACGACCAAAGCCAGTTCAACCGCGCGACCCAAGCGCGCCGCCAGCCGGGCTCGTCGTTCAAATTCTTCATCTATCTCGCTGCGATGGAGAACGGTCTGACGCCCTGGACCGTTCGCGAAGACGCTCCGATCACGATCTACATTGACGGCCAACCGCCGTGGACCCCCGGCAATTATACCGGCGAGTTTCATGGGCCGGTGTCGCTCAATTCGGCGTTCGCGAACTCGTTCAACATGGTGGCGATCCGCGTCTCAAGCGAAGTCGGCGGGCAGAACGTCATTGATGTTGCGCGCCGCCTGGGCGTGACCTCGCCGCTTTCGAACTATCATTCGCTCTCGCTCGGCGCGCAGGAGATGACGCTGTTCGAGATGACGCAGGCCTATGGCGCGATGGCGTCGGAGGGCTATCGCGTCGAAGGTCACGGCGTCATGCGCATCCGCCGCGCAAACTCGAACGAAACGATGTGGTCGTGGCGGCCGAGCAATCGCTCGCGCGTCATCGAAGAGCGCCCGATGCGCTACATGAACATGATGATGAGCGCGGTCGTCCAACGTGGCACCGGCACGCGCGCGCGCATGGGCAATTTCCAGGTCGCCGGCAAAACTGGCACCGGCAACGATTATCGCGACGCATGGTTCATCGGCTTCACGCCCGGCATGGTCGGCGGCGTTTGGGTCGGCAACGACAACTTCACCACCACCGCCCGCGTCACCGGCGGCTCCATGCCCGCCGACATCTGGGCGCGCATCGCGCCGGTAGCACTCCGCAACACGTCGTCACGCGAACTGCAGATGCCGCGCGACAGCGATTACGACGTCGGCTTACCCAATCCGATCTCACCCGAACTCACCGCCGTCGGCGCACCCGTTGGCGCTGTCATCGGCGGACCGCCCGCTGTGGCGCCGCCTGACGAGCAAGACCGCTCGCTCGACTTCGGGCCTGAAGGGCGCTGATCGTCAGACGCACTTGAGACGCGTTGGCGCCATTCTGGCGCGTTGTATCGCCGCGCACGCTCTCTAAGCTTGCGCGCTTGGAGGTGCGCGATGCAGTGGACGAACAGCAAAGACGGGTACGGCGGACTCTCGATCGCGCTGCATTGGCTGGCGGCGCTCGCAGTCATTCTGATGCTCGTCACCGGCTTCCGCGCCGACATGGCGGCCGACGCCGGCGATCGCGCCACGCGAGCAGCGGTTATGGGTTGGCACATCAGCCTTGGCGCCAGCTTCTTCCTGATTTTGCTGGTTCGCGTTGTCTCAAGCTATCTCCAGCCGCGCCCAGCGCCGCCCGAGCAGGCGCCATGGCTGAGGCTTGTGTCCGCAGCAACGCACCAAATTCTGCTGCTCGGCATCCTCGTTCAAATTGTAAGCGGGCCCCTCGCTATCTGGTCGGGCGGACGTGCGATCAATGTGTTTGATGTGATCTCGATTCCGAGCCCGTTCGCCGAACGCAATCAAGGCATCCACGAAATCGCCGAACTCATGCACGCGGTCGGCCGCTGGGCGTTGATCATCTTCATCGGCCTGCATGTGCTGGGCGCATTGAAACACATCTTTGTTGATCGTGACGGCGTCATGCGCCGGATGCTCACACCGCCGAAGCGGACTTAACGCGCCAGCCCAACTGCGTGCAGCGCGTAACCGTGCTCGTGCAGCCAGTCGCGGCCGCGTTCGTAGTCCGGCATGCAGCTTCTCACTTGCGCCCAGAAACGGCGTGAGTGGTTCATCTCGCGCAAATGCGCGACTTCGTGCGCGGCGAGATAATCGAGCACATAAGGCGGCGCCAGGATGAGCCGCCAAGAGAACGAGAGCACGCCATCAACCGAGCAGGAGCCCCAGCGCGAGCGCAGCTCCTTCACTTGGATCTTCACCGGCTTCACGCCCAGCGTCACCGCATGGTGCGCGACGCGATCAATCAGATCTTCGCGCGCTTGATCCTTGAAGAAGCGGATCAGCCGCGACTCGAAGAGCGCGGGATCGAGCGTCGGCACCACGATGCGCGGAATGAGATCCTGCTCGATCCGAGCATGGCCACGACCGCGCTCGATCATCAATTCATGCTCGACGCCGCGAAACGTCACGAACGAGCCGGGCGACAAGTTCACGCCCTTCGGCAGACGCGAAAGCTCCGCCGCGATCCAACCCGCACGCTCCGCCGCAAATTGCGCCGCGTGTTTCAGATAACGCTTCGACGGCGCCGTCGCGATCGCCTCGCGCCGCGTCGGATCGATACGCACCGAGACGTGCCGCGCGCGCGGATTGACGATCAGCTTCACAGGCACGCGCTTACCGTCGATCGTTTCGATCTCGGTTTGAGTTGGCTCTTCTGCCTTGCGTGGCGAATCGAAGCGCATCGCCAAGAATCTCACGTCGCGCCCGTTAACGCACGATGGCGCATGCGTTAGCTTTCGCCAAAGGGTGAGCAAATGCCGGTTTATCGTGGTTCGTGCCATTGCGGCGCTGTGCAGTTCCAAGTCGATACCGATATCACGGAACTCTACACATGCGATTGCTCGCTCTGCAGCAAGAAAAACGCGCTGATGACGAACCTGCACGAAAGCCGGCTCACGGTGCTCAACGGCGAAGACAAGCTCACGCTCTATCAGTGGAACACCAACATCGCGCGCCACTATTTCTGCAGCGTCTGCGGCATCTATCCGTTTCACCGCAAACGCTCGATGCCGGATCATTACGGTGTCAATGTGCGCTGTCTTGCAGGCTTAGACGTGACAGCGATCCCCGTCCGCGCAGCGGAGGGGAAGACCATGTCGCTCATCGAAGAAAATCCAGCTGGCGGCTGGAGCGGCCCGAAAGCCTAGCCTTCGCTCACTAGCTTCAGCTTCGCGCGTTTTTCCGTGCGCGATGCAGCGCTTTGGAAACCACGCATGAAGTCGCGCACGCGCGGATAAATCTCGGTGCGGAAGCGGCGGCCTGAGAATACGCCGTAGTGGCCGACGGCCGGCTGGATGTAGTCGCGGCGCATGTGCTCCGGGATGTTCACGCAGAGATCGTGCGCAGCTTGGGTTTGGCCAATGCCGGAAATATCGTCGTTCTCGCCTTCGACGGTCAGAAGCGCTGTCTTGGTGATCTTGCTTGGATCAACGCTCACGCCACGGTGCTTCATCGTGCCGTTGGCAAGCGTGTATTCCTGGAACACTTCGACGAGCGTCTGGATGTAGAACTCTTCGCTAAGATCCATCACCGCGAGATATTCGTCGTAGAAGTCGCGGTGCTTCTCGGTGGAGTCGCCGTCGCCCTTCACTAGGTTCTGGAAATACGCCTGGTGCGCATCGACGTGGCGCGAGAGATTCATGCCCATGAACGACGCAAGCTGCACAAAGCCCGGATAAACACGGCGGAATGCGCCCGGATAAATCCCTGGCACCGAATGGATCATGTTCGACTTGAACCAGTCGAGATCGCGCGTTTCGGCGAGCTTGTTCGGCGCCGTCGGCGATTTGCGCGCATCGATCGGCGAGCCCATAATCGTCATCGTCGCCGGCGTGCACGGATCGTCTTCCGCCGCCATCAGCGAAACGGCTGCGAGCACAGCCGGGCCCGGTTGGCACACAGCCACGACATGCGTGTCCGGCCCAAGCGCGCGGAGCATGCCCATGACGTGATCAATGTAATCGTTGAGATCGAAGCGACCCGCGAGCACCGGCACCATGCGCGCATCGGCCCAATCGGTGATGTAAACTTCGTGCTCCGGCAGGAACGCCATCACCGTATCGCGCAGCAGCGTCGCGTAGTGGCCAGACATCGGCGCAACGATCAGCACTGTCGGATCGACGCGCTCGCCGCGCGCAGCTTCCAGCGCGTCAGCATCGCGCGCGAAGTGCAGCATGTTGCACCACGGCGTCGACCACGCGGTTTCAACCGTCACCGGCACATCGACATCGTTCACTGACGTCGTTGGCAAATTCCACTTCGGCTTGGCGTAGCGGCGCGTCACCGATTCAAAGAGATCCGAAGCGGCGGCAGCCGTGCGCCCGATTTCGGTATCGGCCATCGGGTTCAAAGGCGAACGCAGCACCGTCGATTGCATCAAAGCGGCAATGCGAAGCGGCGCCACTGACATGTGGCCCAGTTCATAAAGCGAGTAGAGCATTCCGGCCCTTCCGTGCTGCGCCGCAGCAATCCGAGTCTCGGATCGTGCGCGCTCCCCCGTTTCCAACAAGCTAAGACGCCTGATAGCCGCAATCGCTGCACTGCGGCGCCAGACGGGCGAACTATGCCTACGCCCTAGCAGACCCAAGGGTTCCTCGCCCCGGCCTACCGTTAAACGTAATGTTAGTTACCTGCCCCGCCAAGCGCCGGAAGCGGTTCCGCTTCCCATAATGTCAGGCCGGCAGGTCCGTCCGCTCCAGGCCGGCGGCGATGCAAGCGGCCACCTGCTCCGGCGTCACGCCGCTATGGGCCCGAACGATCGCGCGCGTGCGCCACTCGCCGTCCAGCACATAGAGGAACGAGGAATGGTCGACATTATAGACGCCAGCCGGCGCATCCGGGATGTCGACGCGCGATGAATGCACTTGGAACGCGCGCTTGGCGGCGTCGATCTGCGCTTGCGATCCGGTCAGGCCGATAAGCCCCGCTGGGAAGCCTTCCGTGCGCGCGTAAAGGCCCATCACCTCGGGCGTATCACGCGCCGGATCGACGGTGATTAAGATCGGTTGCACGTCATAGCCGCCCGGCAGCGCTTGCGCGGCGGCCAGCAAATACATCGATGTCGGGCAGATATCCGGGCAGTTGGTGAAGCCAAAATACATGACCGCCGGCTGGCCGGCAAAATCGGCCTGCGTCACACGCGCGCCGTTTGCATCCTGCAATTCGATCGGGCCGTTCACCGCATCGGCATTGCGCAGGATGCAGTTTTCCATCGAGACGTCGTTGGCGGCACTTTTCTCATCGCCGCCATTGCGGGCGACCAGCAGCATCACCGCCAACGCAGCCAAAAGCGCAGCTGCAATCGCGGGCACAACCGCCCCCGTCAGCCTGCGCCGCGGCGTTTCAACTGGCTCGTTCATGCGGAAATCTAAGCGCTTCGAGCCTTGCCCAAGCAACGCGACGCGACCGCACAGGGGGCGCAATGCCGCAGCTTGTACTTGAGCCGACACGCAAAACAGCCTTTTGTTACGCAGAATGAAGCTCTCGCGACAGATATGGTTCGGTCTCGCCGGCGGCGCCGCAGTGCTTCTCGCCATGGTGATTTTCAGCGCGTGGCCGCGCGCGAGCGAACCGCCGCCTTGCGTGGTGCACACGTTCGAAGGCTCGCGCTTTACCGTCTGCAGCTTCGATCCCTCGCGAGATCGAATGCGCCTCATCTCACGCGACACTGACGGCGATTATGTGCGCAGCTTCGCCGACCTCGCGACGTATCTCGGCGACGATGCAGAGCGTGTGCGCTTTGCCATGAACGCGGGCATGTATGACGAAGCTGGGGCGCCGATAGGACTTTTCGTCGCCGAGGGGGATGAAGAGCGACGTCTCAATCGAAACGAAGGCCCCGGCAATTTCCACATGATGCCGAACGGCGTCTTCTGGCAGGACCGTGGCGGCGCGGTTTACGTCGACACGTCAGCCAATTTTGCGAACGCGACGCGCCCTGTGTGGTGGGCCACGCAATCGGGTCCGATGCTCGTCATCGACGGCGCCCTGCATCCGCGCTTCCAGCATGACGGCCCATCGCGCTATGTGCGCAACGGCGTCGGCGTGCGCGAAGGCATCGCTTACTTCGTAATCAGTTCAGGCGCTGTCTCATTCGGCCGCTTCGCGCGCTTCTTCCGCGACGAACTCGGCTGCGACGATGCGCTCTTTCTTGACGGCTCAGTCTCAAGCCTCTGGGCGCCCCACATGGAGCGCAGAGACGGCAACCAGGAGCTAGGCCCCCTGATTGCCGTTCTCGCAAGCGATTAAGCTCGGCTCGTCGCGGTCGCGATGGCCGAGCGCGCTTCGGTGATGGCGGGCGCGGTGGTGATTTCGCCAGCATGGATGCGGTCGGCAAGACCCATCAGCGTCGGGCCGGTGATGGCGCCATTTTGCGCCTCTTCTTCGACCCACACGCCACGGCGGCGCGCGATCGCGTCGTCCCACGCACCGCGCACGCCCGCCCAGTAATCGGCGGTCGATTGCCAATACGCGTCCGCGTCCGCGACCGGATAGTCGTTGAACCGATCATAGGTGTTGACGCCGTCCTCATGGACGATCGCCACCATCTGACCTTCACGTTCGCCGATCTTTTCGTTGTCTTGCTCGTGCACCCAGCCGGTCGGCGTCAGCGCATGACGGTTGATCGAGTTGTAGCGGACATACGGCGGGTTGCGGATCGCATCGCGGCGCGCCAACGGACGCGCGGTTGCGCCGCTGATCCAGATGGTGCGATTGTTGTCGTAATTCCACGATCCGACACCGCCATAACGCGGCGAGTCATCGGTCTGCCACACGGTTTGCGACCACGCACCCCGGCGATCGGCCGACGAGACGTTGGCGAGCGACCAATAGTTCAGGCGGTCATACACCAGCACGGTGCGCGGCTGGTATGTCCAGTCTTGGCGCCAATGCTTGATGATGAACGTCTGCCCCTCGTGCGAAGCGACGAGCAAATGTTGCAGCGAGATGAAGTCGCCGCGGTCTTCGATCACGCGCACGCTTTCGTAGCCGCCGCTCGTGGTCGGCTCGCGCGGCGTGTAATCGCTGACGAACGGCACGGTTTCGTCGAAGTTAAAACGCACGCGATAATCGCCGGCCATAGCCAGAATCGACTGCCGGTCGCGTTCCACATTCGCTGGCAAACGCCGCGCTTGCGCCAGCGCGACGCCGGGTGCGGCCAAAGCTACGCCAGCACCGGCAAACGCGAGCAGCGAAGCACGCCGCGTTACATTCATTTGCATCGTTCCATCCTCCTTAGAACCGATACGCCACAGAAACTGAGAAATTCCGCCCAGGCTGGGTGTAAGCGTCACGCGTCGCGGACGAGGCGCTCAAGCCGCGCGCGTCGCTCCACCACCAGTAGGTCGCATCCGTCACGTTGAAGATGCCGGCGCGCAGCGTCGCGGCTTCAGTGACGTTCCAGTACGCGGTCAGATCGAGAATGTTGACAGCGCCCGGACGGAACGCCGTCGTCGGACTGGCGACATCTGAGCGATCGACTTGCGACGAGTACGTCCAAATCGCTTGGCCGCCCCAATTGCCGCTTTGCGCGTCATAGCGAAGGCCCGTGACCAAACGGAACGGATCGATCGACTCCAGCGGCGCAGTGCCCGCCGCCGTCGTTTGTTCGCCTTCCGCGAAAGAGGCGGCGACGGTCAGGCCCCAACCATTGCCCCAATCGCCATTGGCGCGCGCCTCAAGGCCCCAAATCTCAACTTCGTTCAGATTGACGTATTGATAGACAAACGGATCGATGGCGGAGCCTGAACCGCTGACGATCTGTTGGCTGATGAAGTCCTCGTAGAAGGATGAGAACGCCGAGGCGCTCCAATCCCATGTGCCGCCGAGCATACTCCAGTTGCGGCCGCGAATGCCGGCTTCGAAGCCAGTGCTGGTTTCTGGATCGAGGTTCGGGTTCGGGATCGATGTGTAAGCTTGGCCAAATGCGCCGAGCGAGAGGTTCTCGAAGTAATTGTTCACTTCACTCGGCGCCGGCGCCTTGAAGCCTTCGGCGTAGTTGAAGAACACACCGAACGTATCTGTCGGCCACGCGACGATGCCGAACTTCGGCGAGATGTGGTCGCCACTCTGACCAGTCAGCAGGCCGGTATAGAGCGCATCGTCCTGCGGACTGAGTTCGTATTCATCGTAGCGTACGCCTGGAAAGAGCGTCAGCGCGCCGTTGAGCAACGAGATTTCATCGACGAGGAAAACGCCGGTGCGGACGTATTCCGTTTCCGGGAACGGACGCTCCGGGAACACCGCCGGCGGCGACGGCACTGTGCCATCGCGGATCGCGCCTTGTGTCGTCACCGAATAATCAACGCCGTAGACCAAGCGATGCTCGGCGAAGCCGCCATCGAACGCGCTCTCACCTTGCGCCGTCACGCCCCACACGTCGTTGTCGTAGGTCGTGTCGCGCGTCCGGTCGGCGGAGGTGTTGCGATCCTCATCACTGAACTGACGCAGCCAGCTCTCTTGCGCATACACCGCAACGAACGCGCTATCGATCAAGCCGCCCGGATTGGTGAAGGTGTAGTCGAGCGTCACGCGCGTGCGCTCGCTTTCGTCCAAGCCGTCGAGATCGATAACGCTGCCGGCGCCAAGTGCGGGACCTGCGGGGGGCAGAACCGCGCGGCCGGAGAGCGCTTCCGTCGTAATTTCGCGGTCGCTGTAGTCGCCGGTCAGGCGGAAGCGATGTTGCTCGCTCGGCTCGAACACGAGGCGGCCAAGCAGCGCATTGCTGGTGATGTCTTGCGGGTTCGGCACAGTGCGGCGTGAATCCGGCGTGTCGATTTCACCCTGGTTTTCCGTCTCGCTGGCTTCGCGGCGCGTATAGGCGAGCAAGGCTGAGAACTGATCGTTTAGCCGGAAGCCCGTCGTCAGGTTGGTCGAGAGGCTTTCGTCAGCGCTTGCATACGAAACGCGGGCGCGTGCGGCGAAATTCTCGTCATCACGCAGAAAATCTGTCGGATCGCGGGTGATGAAACTCACCACGCCGGCCAGGCCGTCACTGCCGTAAAGCGCCGATGCCGGGCCGCGCACGATTTCTACCGCTTGCAGCAGATCGAGATCGACATAATCGCCACGCCCGAACGCGTTCGGGCCGAAGGCGAAGCCATCCGGCACTCGAATGCCATCCACTTGGAACAGCACGCGGTTGGCGCCCATGCCGCGGATGGTGAAGCCTGAATTGCCGTCGCGGCCGGTGGCGCCGAGGGCAGCGCCGAAACGCGACGGCGTTGTCGGCACCGAAATGCCCGGCTCGAAGCGGATCAGATCTTTGATGTCGGTTGCGAGATTTTCTTCGATCTCGTCAGCGTCGATCACCGTGACCACGCTCGGCACAGCATCGACGTTCTGGGCGCTGCGCGTGGCCGTGACCGTGACCTGCTCGCCTTCAGCGGTGTCCTCTTCGGCCTGCGCCGGCATCGCCAGGGCGCCCAGAGCCAAAGCCATCGCCGCCGTCCCCCAGACGTACTTCTTCCCCAAACCACCCCGCATCGCGCTCGCTCCTCGTCGGCGGGCCTCAAAGCCCCCGCCCCCAAATCGTCAGGCACGCTCTTTATTGCGAACGCTTCGCAGAATCAATGGCAACAAGCGCGCGGTATTGCCGCGTGGCCCTGCGGCATCGCATGGAGGGGCATGTCCCTGCCCGACGTCCGTATGCCGGCCCCCGCCGTCCCCAGCTTCTGGACGGCCCAAAGCCGCGTCCGCGGCCGCACGCTCATTCTGCTCCGCTGGCTCGCCATCCTTGGCCAGACCGGCGCGGTGCTATTCGTCCGCTACGGGCTCAACGTCGACTTCCCGATCGGGCTGGCGCTTGCCGCGATCAGCGTTTCAGTGGCGCTCAATCTGGCGCTCATCACAGCGCGCCACTCGCAAGAACTCGCGCGCGAATGGGAGGCTGCGGCGCAGCTTGCCTACGATGTGATCCAGCTCGCGTTTCTGCTGGCGCTCACAGGCGGCTTGCAGAATCCGTTCGTGTTTCTCTTCGTCGCGCCAGTTGCAGTTTCGGCAACAATCTTACGCCCCGCCGTCACGGCGATGCTGGCGACACTGACCTTTGCATGCGTCGGCGTGATCTCTGTGTGGCGCTTGCCGCTGCCTTGGCCGGACGGCGCGTACTTCGAGCTGCCGCCGCTCTACCAAATGGGCATCGCCGTCGCGATGCTTGTTGGGCTTGGCTTCACCAGCGTCTATGCTTGGCGGGTGGCTGCGGAGGAAGAGCGGCTCAACATCGCGCTCTCCGCCGTGCAAGCCGTGCTCGCGCGTGAGCAGACGCTGTCTGCGCTTGGGGGCCTTGCAGCAGCAGCCGCGCACGAGCTCGGCACGCCGCTCGCCACCATCCACCTCGTCGCAAAGGAAATGGCTCGCACCATGCCGGCGGACGATCCGCGCGCCGAAGATTTGAACTTGCTCGTCACCCAAAGCGAACGCTGCCGCGGCATCCTGCAGCAACTCTCAGCGAATCGCGAACAGGGCGACGTCATGCTGCAACGCGCGCCGATCCGCGCTTTGCTCGAAGAGGTCGCCGAGCCGCACCAAGGCTTGGGCGCCGAGATCGTCATCATCACCACGGGAGAAGGCCCGCTCGACGTGCGCCGCATGCCGGAGATCGTGCATTCACTTGGCGGCATCGTGGAGAACGCCGTCGGCTTCGCCACGAGCCGCGTCGAGTTCGAGGCCCGCTGGGATGCCGATATCATTGAAGTCGTGGTTCGCGATGATGGCCCAGGATTCGCCCCAGGCGTGTTAAGCCGCCTCGGCGAACCCTATCTGACCGAACGCGACGAACAGGGAGCAGCCGGCGGACTGGGTTTAGGCTTCTTCATCTCGAAGACGTTACTGGAACGAACCGGCGCAAAGCTCGAAATGCGCAACCGCCGGCCGCCCAATGTCGGCGCGATGGTAAAAGCGCGATGGCCGCGTGCGGCAATCGAGGCGCCCGCGCTTTAAACCCGCGCAAAATGCGCTAAGTAGAGAGCATCAGAACAGGTTAGAGCAATGACCCTGGAAGCGCCCCTAGAAGGCGACAAATCCCTTCTCATTCTTGATGACGACGCGCCCTTCCGAACCCGCCTCGCGCGCGCGCTTGAGGGCCGCGGATTCGAAGTGACCGCCGTCGGCAGCGTCGCCGAAGCCAACGACATCGCCGCCAAAGCACCGCCCGCTTACGCAGTGCTCGATCTGCGTTTGGAGGACGGCTCGGGCCTTGCCGTGGTTGAAGCGCTCAGCAAGCATCGCCCCGACGTTCGCGTCGTAATGCTGACCGGCTACGGCGCCATCGCCACCGCAGTCGCGGCTGTGAAAGCCGGGGCGCTCGACTATCTCGCCAAGCCCGCCGATCCCGAGGACATCGTCAAAGCCCTGCTCGCTTCTCCGGATGAAAAGCCCGAGCCGCCAGACAATCCAATGTCGGCCGATCGTATCCGTTGGGAGCACATTCAGCGCGTGTACGAACTCTGCGGTCACAACGTCTCCGAAACCGCGCGCCGCCTCAACATGCACCGCCGCACGCTGCAGCGGATTTTGGCCAAACGCGCGCCGCGTTAAAGTTCCCTTTTCAGATAATCCTCGCCCGCGCGGTCGGAACGCCCTAGGTCTGCTGACGCATGAGCGAGCAGACGCCGATTGATGATGAGCTGAACGCCGCCCGGCTGCGCGCCGAAGCCGATCTGCGCGAGAGCGAGAACCGTTACAGCACGCTCTTCAACGCCATCGACGAAGGCTTCTGCATCATCGAGTTCTTCGACGGGCCACATGGGCCGAACAGCGATTACATCCACGTCGAAGCCAATCCCGCCTACACCACGCACGCCGGCATCCCGAACGTCGTCGGCCAGAAGGTCCGCGAGATGGTAGGCGACGAGGCCGACGAGTGGGTGCGCCTCTATCGCGGCGTACTCGAAACCGGCCAGCCAATCCGCTTCGAGCGCGAACTTGAAGCAACCGGTCGCTGGCTTGAGCTTTCCGCGTATCGCGTCGAACCCGCTTCACGCCGTCAGGTCGCAGTGCTGTTCCAGGACCACACCGCGCGCCGCCAAGCCGAAGCCGCAATGCGCGAGAGCGAAGAGCGTTTCCGCACCCTCGCCCGCGCCATGCCGAACCAGGCCTGGACCGCAAATCCAAACGGCTTACTCGATTGGTTCAATGACGGAGTCTACGAATATAGCGGCGCCACGCCTGGCACGCTCGACGGCGTCGAATGGGCCAACATCGTTCACCCTGACGACATTCCGCACGCCCAGGGGCGTTGGCTTGGCGCGCTCGAAAGCGGCGAAGCGTACGAAACGCAATTCCGGCTGCGCCGCTCCGACGGCGCCTACAGGTGGCACCTAGCACGCGCCGCACCGATCAAGGATGAACGCGGCGCAATCATCAAATGGATCGGCACCAACACCGACATTCACGATCAGAAAGAAGCTTCGGCGATCCTCGAACAAGCCGTCGAAGAACGCACGCGTGAATTGCTGCAGGCCCAAGAAGCGCTCCGCCAATCGCAGAAGATGGAAGCGGTCGGCCAACTCACCGGCGGCCTCGCGCACGACTTCAACAATCTGCTCGCCGGCATTTCCGGCAGCCTCGAACTCTTGGCCAAGCGCTTGGCCGAAGGGCGAACGCAGGGGCTCGAGCGCTACCTCTCCGGCGCCCAGGAATCCACGCGCCGTGCAGCCGCGCTGACGCAGCGCTTACTCGCTTTCTCGCGCCGCCAAACACTCGATCCGCGCCCACTCGACGTGAACAAACTCGTGGTCGGCATGGAAGACCTGATCCGCCGCTCAGTTGGTCCGGACGTCACCGTTGAAGTCGTGCAAGCCGGCGGCCTGTGGGCGACGCGCATCGATGCGCCGCAACTGGAAAACGCGCTGCTCAATCTTTGCATCAACGGCCGCGACGCAATGGCCCCGAGCGGCGGACGCCTCACCATCGAAACCGCCAACAAATGGCTCGACGATCGCGCCGCACGCGATCGCGATTTGCCGCCAGGCCAGTACGTTGCGCTCTGCGTCACCGATACGGGCGCCGGCATGACGCAAGACACCATCAGCCGCGCCTTCGATCCGTTTTTCACCACCAAACCGCTGGGCCAAGGCACGGGCCTCGGCCTTTCAATGGTTTATGGTTTCGTGCGCCAATCGGGCGGGCAGATCCGCATCTATTCGGAAGTCGGCCAAGGCACGACGGTTTGCCTCTATCTGCCACGCCATTTCGGCGACGCTGAGAATGTCGAGACAAGCGGCGCGGACGCCTCGATCGAACACGGCCACGGCGAGGTTGTGCTCGTCGTTGATGACGAAATGGTGTTGCGCATGCTCATGCTCGATGTGCTGCAAGAGAGCGGCTATCGCGCGCTCGAAGCGCCGGACGGTCCGAACGCGCTGAAGATTCTGGAATCCGATGCGCGCATCGATTTGCTCATCACTGATGTCGGCTTGCCCGGCGGCTTGAACGGCCGCCAAATCGCCGACGCCGCACGCCGCCTGCGCCCCGATCTCAAAGTGCTCTTCATCACCGGCTATGCCGAGAACGCCGTCGTCGGCAACGGCCACCTCGACCCCGGCATGCAAATCCTCACCAAACCCTTCGAAATCGCCGCTTTCAGCCAGAAAGTCCGCGATATGATCGACGCGAAGACTTAAGCAGCCACGCGCACATGGCGGCGCGAAAGCGCTCGCACATCGTTGACGCCGGCCAGGGCCAGCGTGCGTTCGAACTCCTCGCCGAGCAAAGTCAGCGCACGATCGACGCCCGCTTCACCGCCCGCAGCGAGACCATAAAGATACGGCCGACCTATCGAACATGCTGTGGCGCCAAGCGCTACCGCCTTCACAATATCGCTGCCGCGCCGCACGCCGCCGTCGCAAATCACATCGGGCCCATCGCCCAACGCATCGCGCACGGCCGCAAGTTGATCCACCGGCGCCGGCGCGCCGTCGAGTTGGCGTCCGCCATGATTGGAGATCATCACGCCCGTTGCGCCGCTCGCGATCGAACGCTTCGCATCCTCCGGCGTCATCACGCCTTTGATCGCCAGCGGCCCGCCCCATTCGCGCGCCAGCCACTCGACATCCTTCCACGTTAGCGAGCGATCGAACTGGCCGCCGATATAGTCGAACAAACTCATCGACCCTTCGGCCAGCGCATCGACCTTATGGCTCACGTTGGCGAAATCGAACTTGGCGCCCGTCAAAGCCGGCAGAGACCAGCCCGGATGCATGGCAAAACCCAGCATGGATTTAAGCGTCAGCTTCGGCGGGATCGACAAACCGTTCACCCGGTCACGCTCACGATTGCCCGCAACCGGCGTATCGACCGTCAGCGCCAATCCATGAAAGCCCGCCGCCTTGCAGCGCTGCACGAACTCCGCCGTCAGTCCGCGATCCTTGAAGATGTAAACCTGAAAAACCTTCGGCCCGCCGAACGCTTGCGCGAGATCCTCAAGCGTCGTCGTGCCAAGCGTTGAGAGAGAATACAGCAAGCCATGCTTCGCCGCCGCACGCGCGACGGCAAGCTCCGCTTGCCCATGAAACATCCGCGTCAGCCCAGTCGGCGCCAACATCAGCGGCCGCGCCACACGTTGCCCAAACACCGTGACAGCAGTTTCGATGCGCGACACATCCGTCAGCACATCCGGCATGAGCTCATAACGGGAGAACGCACTGGAGTTACGCCGCAGCGTCCACTCATCGTCGGCGCCGCCATCGATGTAGTCGAAGATCGCCGGCGGCAGCCGCCGCTTCGCCAACTTGCGCAGATCAGCGATATTGTTGGCGCGATCGAGACGGGTCACGCACCACTCCCGCGTCGCGCCATCCACGCTTCTTGCTCGCGCCGCTCAGCCATCAGCGCCTTCAGCAGACCAAGCTTCATGTCCGCCCCCTGCCCGCGCCCGATGCGGCGGAGCTGCTGATACTGCCAATAGAGAGCGCCGAAGCCGTTCAGCGCACGCACGATCTTGGAAGACGAGCGCTGACTGAAGAAGCCCGGCCCAAGCCGCAACCGCTCCTCATAACGATCCAGCTCAGCCGCACCTTCAAGCAAACGCCGCGGCGCATCGGGATCGACCACCATCGGCCGCCCTATCCCAATCAGCGCAACGCCATCGCGCTCGATCGCCTCGTTCATCGCCGCCGCCGAGCGCATGCCGCCCGTCACCATCAGCGGCGTCTTCACCTGCTTGCGCAGCTCCACGGCAAAATCGAGGAAGTATGCTTCACGCGCGGCGGTGGACGCCGGCAAACCAGTCGTATCGGCCTTCTCCAGCCCTTCCATCTTCATCATTCGCGGCTGTTCGTAATTGCCGCCGGAGACTTCGAGCAGATCGACGCCCTCCGCTTCCAGCCACTGCGCCACCTGCATGCTCTCGCCCGGCGCGAAGCCGCCGCGTTGGAAGTCGGCAGAATTGAGCTTCACCGAGAGCGTGAAATCGCGCCCCACCGCCGCACGCGTGGCGCGCACGATCTCCAACAGAAAGCGCGCGCGATTTTCCAACGAACCACCCCACTCGTCTTCCCGCTTGTTGGCGAGCGGCGAGAGGAATTGCGATATGAGATAGCCGTGCGCGCCGTGTATCTGCACGCCGGTGCAGCCTGCTTCGCGGCACACAGCGGCAGCGTCCGCAAATCCCTGGATGATTGCGCGGATCTCCGTGCCGGTGAGCGCCACTGGCACGCCGTACAGTTTGCCGGGCAACGCCAACGCTACAGCAGACGGCGCCTTCGGTGTCGGATTGACCAAAGCGGGCGTCTGTCGCCCGGCATGGCTCAACTGAACCCAAAATCCTGCGCCGCCAATCCGCGCCGCTTGCGCCAAGCGCCGCAACGCCGCTTTCGCAGCATCATCCTGCACGCCCGCGATGATCACGTTGCCCGGCCGCTCAAGATGCCGCGCATCGACCGGCACGTTGCCGCTGATCAGCAACCCTGCACCGCCGCGTCCCCATGCCTCGTAAAGCCGCACCAAATCATCCGACGGCCGCCCGCGCGTGTCAGCCATCCCCTCCGTCATCGCCGCCTTCGCCAAGCGGTTCGGCAACGTCTCGCTCGGCAAAATTAAAGGCGCGGCGAATGCAGGCGTGGTCATGTGGGCCTCGATCTATCGCTAGAGCTTTGACAGACGAACAGCGCGAGCGCCACTCTGGCGAAGCGCATCCAATCGCGCCGCACGCGGCATCCCGATGCCAGGAGGGCTCCAATGCGCACCATTCTCATCGCCGCCGCACTTTTCGCCGCAACGACCACCACCGCTCACGCCCAGCGCGCCGCCGATCCGCTCGACGCCAGAATCGAAACCGCCGACGTCGACGCCTTCTTCCGCATCTATGACGCCGCCGACGGCCACCCCGACGCCGCAGCGCTCCAGCCTTACATCGCCAATGGCAGCGCAGGCGTGCGCGGCTTCATTCCGAACCGTATCGTCTCAGCGGAGCGTCTAGCCGCGCGCATCGCGCAACGTCCGCAAATCTACAGAGACGCCCGCGCCTGCGCACAAAACCTCGGCGATGTCCGCGCTCGTGTCCGCGCCGCGTTCCTAGCGCTCGAAGCGCTCTATCCCGAAGCCACCTATCCGCAGACCTACATCCTGATCGGCGCAGATACTTCAGGCGGAACGGCCAACGGCGAAGCCTTGATGATCGGTCTCGAAGTCATGTGCCGCGCCGGCTCGCCCGATCCAGCCGCGCTCGACATTCGCCTCACCCACATCATCGCGCACGAAATGGTGCATTCGCTGCAGAGCGGCTTCGCGGGCGAGACGGTGCTCTCTCAGTCGCTCAACGAGGGTGCGGCCGAGTTCATCGCCGAGCTAATGACAGGGCGCATCTCCAACAACCATCTCATCGACTGGACCGCCGGCCGCGAAGCCGAGATCGAACAACGCTTCGTGGCCGACATGTACAGCCGCGATCTCTCTCCTTGGCTCTATAACGGCGTCGGCACGCGCGAAGCGCCTGGCGACCTCGGCTATTGGGTCGGCTACCGCATTGTGCGCGCCTATTACGAACGCACTGCCGACAAGCGCCAAGCAATCCGCGACATCATTCAGGGCACAGACGCGCGCGCCTTCCTTGCCGCGAGCGGCTGGCAGCCAAGCGGTCAGTAGATCAAATACTTCGCCCGCTCCGCCGCCCACGCCTGCTCATCCGGCAGCGTGATCGCATCGAGATCGCCGGGGCCGGTGTTTGGATCATCGACCCATTCGCGCAGCAGCGGCGAGCCGTTGATGACGTCGATGGCGAGTTTGTCGAAAACATATTCGTACGAGAACTCGCGCCACAATTGGTAGTCCGGATAAAGCCGTCTGATCGCCTTGAACGCAAGCGCCTGCAGTCGCCACGGTCTGAACGCTTCGTGATTATAGTATGCGGGATCCTCGCAATGGATCTGCACGCCGTGGCAAAGCTCGCCGGCCCACTTATGAAACGTCGGCTCAAACCAGATTTCGCGGAGTTTGCATCCCGCCAGCCAATGCGGCGCGAACCGCTCCATCTCGCTCAACACGTCACGCGCATTGATGTCGGCGGCGCCGAAAATTTCGAGCGGACGCGTGGTGCCGCGCCCTTCCGAAAGCGTAGCGCCTTCCACCATCACCGTCCCGGCATACGCACGCGCCATCCAGAGGTTCGGCGCATTCGGCGACGGGTTTACCCATGTGCGCTCGTTGATCGGCCAGCCATAGCCGGGCGCCTCAGCAGGACGATAGCCTTCCATCGCGATCACGCGATACGCGACATTGAGCTTGTAGTGATCGATGAACCACTGCCCCAATTCGCCGAGCGTCAGCCCATGTCGCATCGGGATCGGGCCTGCGCCGACAAAGCTCTCCCAGCCCGCGCGCAGCGTCAGCCCCTCGACCGGACGTCCGGCCGGATTGGGACGATCGAGCACCCACACTTCTTTGCCATCCGCCGCACACGCTTCGATCATGTAGAGCAGCGTCGTGATGAAGGTGTAGATGCGGCAGCCAAGGTCCTGCAGATCAATCAGCACGACATCGAACGTCGACATCATCTGCCCAGTTGGCCGGCGCTGATCTCCATAAAGACTGAACACCGGCACGCCATGCACGGGATCGGTGTAGTCGCGCGACTCCACCATATTGTCCTGCTTGTCGCCACGCATACCGTGCTGTGGCCCGAACGCAGCCGTGACACGAATGTCCTCACACGCCATCAGCGCGTCGAGCGAATGCGTAAGATCGCGCGTCACCGAAGCCGGATGCGCCACCAGCGCCACGCGCTTACCCTTCAGCGGCGCGCGCAGGTTTGCGTCTTCCAACAACCGCTCAATGCCGTACTTCATGCAAGCTCCAAACTGAAAGCATCCGCGTGGTGAAAGTCCGGCTTGCCGCGCGCGTGCGCCAGCGCCCAGTACGACTTCGTCCCATCCGTCTCTTCAATCACCGCCGACAACCCAACGCGCCACACGCCATCGGCGCCCGGCGCGACAGCAGCGTTCAACTCAAACCAATCGTCGCCGACATTGGTCTCAAGAAATAGCGGCGCAACTTCGTAGTTGCGCATGCCGCTCCGATAGCCTTCGAACGCATACGCGGCCCAGCGCGTCGACGGCGCAAGGTTGAATTCGCAATACGCATCACCCGGCCCGCGCACGAACGCCTCGAAACAGGTCTCTTTCCAAAGCTCGTCAGCGCGCTCGAACTCGGCCGGCGCTGGCACAAGCAGATCGCTCACCCGCCCGCTCGCGCGATAGCTCAACCGCAGCACGCCATCCTCACGCACCACCTCCACCGCAATCGCCGTCACGGCGTTGGCGGGCGTATCCGGGTGCGGGTGTAGGGCGACGCGCATGCGGCGAAGATAAACCGCCAGACCATTAACAACCAATCTCGTTCTGCGCCGAATCCCGCCGCCGAACGCCTATGCAGGCTTGGGCGCTTGCCGCCCGTTCAGTGCTGCGCGCAATTCATCGTTGCGCGCTTCCAGGTTCGCTATGCCGCGCTGCAATTGCTCGACCTTCAGCGCGTGCAGATCATCGCCGATGGCTTCCGTCGCCTTGGCCAGATCGTCCTTCTCGTCGGGGCGATAGGCGACGCCGGAGGGTTTCGCCGCCAGCAGCACGAAGCCATCAATCTCGTGGCGGATAATCATTGGCAGCACGAGCGCCACCGGCAGCGTCGACCGGCTCTCCGCGATATCGACCTGCGCGTGGTCGGCGCGCAGCGCCACCAAGGCAGGCTCGTCTGCATCGATGATGTCCGGCGCGCCCGCCACCACGCCTTCGCGACGCTCATAGGCGCCATTTTCATCACGCGCATAGAGCGCCGCCTCGGCGCCATCCGTGTAGGTGCGAAGCGCCGCCACGTATTCGCGCTGCAACACATCGCCCTTCAGCACGAATCCCGCTTCGCGCACGAAGCGCTTCAGGGCCGCTTCCCGTTGCCGCCAAGCCCGAAAGAACACGCCCTCGACCACGCGCTCAACGGCGCCGTGGATGTGGTGAAACGTCAAGAACAGCGCCAAAGCGATCGCCGCCGCCACCAGCGGATTGTTCCGCAGCGCCGCAATCCCGAGCCGCTCATTGACGACCCACTCCGCCAAGCCGAACGCCAGCAACAACACCGCGCTGACAATCGAAAAGACGAGCGTCCGGTTCACCGCAAACCCGAGATCGAACACACGGTCGCGCAACATTGCATAGGCCAGCAACGCTGGCGCGATCAGCCCCGACACCAACGTCGAAACGCTCAGCCAAACGCCCTCCGGCCGGTTCAGCAGGAAGAACAATGTCGTCTGCAGCCCCTGCGAAAACAAAATCAGGCCGACCCCTAGAAGCATGATCGCGTAACGCTGCTGCACTTCCTGCACGCTGCCTCGCCAGCCGACGAACACCACCCATCCAGCCGCAGCCAAACCGAGATAAACAAAGATGCTCGACAGCAGCACGCCGTTACCGACGATTGGAAGCGCCGTTGATGTCGCGAGCGTCCAAAAGACCAGCGCCATCGACCCAAACACGGCCACCGTGTAGGCCCAGAATGCCCGCCGCGCCCCGGCCCCCAATGGCCCAACATTCTCGGTGTAAAAGTGCATTGCAAACTGCAGAAACGCGACGGGCAGCAGCGCGTACATCGCCCATCTTAATGCGGCGAAGAACCAAAAGATCGTCACGCCCGACGTCCAAAAGCTCGGGATTACGTCGATCTGCCCGAAGATCATCAGCGCGACACCCAACCACAGCGCCGAAGGTCGGCGGCGACTGCGTGCAATGATTGCGAGGCCAAACAACACCGACACTGCGATCGCCGCATCAGTGATGAAGTTCTCCCAATTCGCATGCTCAATGCCGAACGGTGTCGCATCCGCGATGAGCGTGAGCGAGCGCCGCTCGCCACCGCGATCAAGAATGATGGGTATGGCTTCCCCCGCCGCCACCTGCCGGGAGATCGCGCCGGATTGCGGGAACCTGACGAAATCACCCGCCACGATTCCCGCGCGCTCTGCCGTTGAACCAGGCAAGACGCTGCGGACTCCCACGAAGCCGGGCGGCGCGCCGGCCTCTAGCTGCTCGCGGACTATGCCGGTCTGACCGATACCGGGCTGAAGGCGCAAGTCGCGCAACAGCCACTCGGCGTTGAACTCGAGCGTGTAGAGCCCGAGCAGCAGGCTCAAAGCCCACCACAGCAGGCTCCGATCCTTGCGCGTCTTCGGCTCTGTTTGACCCGCACCAACTTCAGCCATCGGCCCGCCCTCGCCGGCAGGTTTGGTTCGCCCGCTATCAATGTCAATCGAGACGCCGGGAGCGGTTCTCGCTTCGACTTGGGCGGCCCTCATGCTAAGCGCCCGCCCACTATGACCACCGAAGCAACCGTCCAGTCCGCCTTCCTCCGCGACGCCGTCGCGCGCGGGCAGTTTCACCAATGCACCGACCTCGAAGGCTTGGACAAAGCCGCCCAGCGCGGCGTCACCGGCTATATCGGTTTCGACATGACCGCGCCGTCGCTTCATGTCGGCAACCTCACCCAGATCATGTACCTGCGCCGGCTTCAGCAGGCCGGCGGCAAGCCGATCGTCTTGCTCGGCGGCGGCACGACGCGCGTCGGCGATCCGTCCGGCAAGGACGAAATGCGCCAGCTGCTATCCGAAGAGCAGATCGTCAAAAACACCAACTCGATCCGTAGCACGTTCGATAAGTTTCTGACGTTCGGCGCCGGCAAGAGCGACGCCATCCTCGTCGACAATTCAGAGTGGCTGATGCCGCTCAACTATCTCGATTTCCTGCGCACGGTCGGCCGCCACATGAGCGTCAACCGCATGCTCTCGATGGACTCAGTGAAGCTCCGCCTCGAACGCGAGCAGCCGATGAGCTTCATCGAGTTCAACTACATGATCCTGCAGGCGTATGACTTTGTGGAGCTGAAGAAGCGCTACAATTGCGAACTGCAAATGGGCGGCTCGGATCAGTGGGGCAACATCATCAACGGTGTCGAACTCGGCCGCCGCATGGAGAGCTTCGAACTCTTCGGCCTCACGCAGCCGCTCATCACAACCTCTTCCGGCGCAAAGATGGGAAAGACCGCCGACGGCGCCGTCTGGCTCAACGCGGACATGAAGAGCCCCTACGAATACTGGCAATATTGGCGCAACACCGAAGACGCCGACGTCGGCCGCTTCCTCAAAATCTTCACAGACCTCCCGCTCGAAGAGATCGCGCGCTTGGAGGCGCTGCAAGGCGCTGAGATCAACGACGCGAAGAAAGTGCTCGCCACCGAAGCCACCGCTCTGCTCCACGGCCGCGAAGAAGCGCTGAAGGCCGAGAACGCCGCGCGTGCAACATTCGAACAAGGCGCACGCAGCGATGATCTGCCGACGATCGTTGTGCCGCGCGCGGAGTTCGCTGGACTGCGCGTGGCGGCGGCTTTGGCGAAAGCTGGACTCGTCGGCTCAAACGGCGAAGGCAAGCGCGCGATCGCGAGCAAGGCTGCGAGCGTCAACGACGTGCTCGTCAGCGATGAAGGCGCCGCATTGAGCGACGCCGACATCGTCAACGGCGCCATCAAGCTCTCCTTCGGCAAGAAGAAGCACGCGCTGTTGAAGGTAGAATAAGCTCACACCCGGACTGCGCTGCGCGCATCCGGGAACGGGTGGAGTTAAGGCGTAGCGGCCACAACCGCATCCGCGACCGGCTCGCCGCCGCCGGCAGCGTCATTCTCATTCGCCGCAACCGGCTCAGCCATCGGCACAAGCTCGATTGCATTCGCCGCCGCTTCCTGCGCATCTTCAACCGCGCGGTACTGCGCTTCCGGCTGCCACGAATGCGAGCCGCCGGCGCCAGGTTCGCGCACCGGCTCGAAGATGCGGCGCAAAATACCGGGCGTCAGCGCCGACATCGGGTTGACTCCGACACGCGGCTGCTCGGCGCGGCCATTGATTGAATACGTCATGCCGAACACGCCCTCGCCGCGGCGCGAGACGATGAGATTACCAATCACTGGAATCTCACCGAGCATCGACAAGTTCAACACCGGCGACGGCGCGACGACGCCATCTATATCGAGATTGTCGGCGCGCAGATCATAAGAGCCAGCGCCGGTCAAACCCATTGCAGGGCCGGCCATGCGGCCTTCTTCGAACGTCACGCGGTCATTGGCGTAGACCATGTCGGCTTCCATCGCATTGAAGCTGATGCCTTCGCCGTTCAGCGTATCGACCAAGCCGGTCAGCGATCCCGCTGACGACAAGAGCTGCGCCATCGCCGGCAAACGCTGCACGTTGAAATCGCGCATCCGCACCGTGAAGCGCGCTTGCGCCGGCAAACCGCCGCGCCATTCGCCGTCCGCGCTCGCGGTGCCGCCGACGACGTTTTCCATGCCGGTCAGCGCCCGCACAGCAAAGCCCGCATCGTCCGAGCGGAACGCGAGGCGCTGGCCCAAATTCAGCGAGAGCGCACCGCCGTTCGGCGTGCGGCCTTCAACCGTCAGCGTCGAGAGCCCGCCGCGCAACATGGCCAGCTGAACGCGCGCATTCGTCAAAGTCGCGTCGCCACGCAGCTTCAACCGGTCAACGATCACACTCGCGCGCAGAGGCGGCGAAGCTTGCGCGGCCGTGCGCGCAGCGGCGATCATTTGCGGCGTTTGTCCGGGCGGCGCTTCAGAGCCCATGAATGGCGCGCCATCGAAGAGCGCGCCGCGCACGTTGATATCCATGCCGCCATCGGCAGCGCGCGTCGCAGTGAGCCGCGCATCCGAGCGCCCTTCAATGGCAAGGCGCGTGAGATCGACGCTCAGCAAACTATTGTCGCGCGCGATCTGCATGCGGCCTTGCGCCGTCAGACCACCGCCGCGCGCATCGATGTTGGAGAGCAGCAGACTGCCGTCGCTCTGGCGGTTCACATCAAAGCGCGCTGTGGCACGGACGCCAGCGCGCTTGGTCCAGAACGAATTCATCGCATCGACAGCAGCATTGGTGAGATCAAGCTCGATGCGGGCATTGTCGACATCGAAGCCGCGCCCCTGGCCGCTGACCGTCACACCAATGCGCCCTTGCGCGTATTGCGCCGCGACCGCGTAGCCGAGGCGCTCAAGATCGTTCGCGTCAAAGTCGCCGGAGATTTGATATTCTGAGCGCCCTTCGCGTCCGTCGCGTCCAAGCGTTTCAACCCAGCGCACATTGTCTATCGCCGACGTGCCGGCGCGCACCGGACCCGCCACCGTGATAGAACGCTGATCGCCACGAATAGTGAGCTGACCCTGGCTGAGCGCCATGCGCCGCGTCGTCATGTTACCGGCAAAGTCGCGGATCGTGCCGTCGACAGTGAAGCGCCAGCGCTCGAACGGGACTTCGCGCTCCATCGGACGCTGCAGACGGAGGTTCACGCTGCCGCGCCCGGCAACACTCGCCGCATCCACGGGCAAGCGATCGCCCAGGCTAATCGGCTCTTGCGTCAACAGCTCAAACAGATTGCGCGCATTGCCGTCGAGGCGCGCGCTGATCGTCAGCATGTCGCCACGCGGCTTGAAGCGCGGAATGTCGACACTGCCGCCAGTCACAGTGATGCCGTTCAACGTCGCTTCGGGCACTGTCATCTGGAAGCTGTTACCCCGCAGAATCCCTGAACCGCGCGCGTTCATCACCGGCGACATGGTCGAGACAAACTGCATCTGCGCGCCGCTGACATTGAAGCGCACGTCCACCGCTTCGTTGCGATAGACACCGGCAGCGCGATCAGAGGGGCGAATGTCTAGCCGGGCGACGATGTCAGTCACGCGTCCGCCCTGAATGGAGCGTCCCAAGAACTCGCGCGCGCTTTCACCGATGCCGATCGGCCAAACCGTTGGAATGACGCGCGCGTCGATCGCGCCGTCCACCCGGCCATCGAGTTCGATGCCGGTATACATGCGCCGTTGCTCACCTTGACCCGCCTCGGCCCAATAGACGCGGCCCGTCGCGTGGATCGTGCCTTCGCCATTCTGCGCGGTGATCTGTGTGAAGCGGATGCTTGAGTCGGCGCTGACGATCGAACCGACGAGGCGCACGTTCGAAAACGCCACCGGCTCGGAGAACGTACCCGGCACCGCAAGCCGCGCCGCGGGCAGAGAAATATCGAACGCCGCTGGCTCGTTGGGTGCGGCGCGCATGATGCGCGAGACGTCGCGCACGCGTATCTCGCCATCGACCCGTGTGCGATCACCAGCAATGGCGATTTCATCAATGATGAGTTCGTCGGTCTCGATGTCGTAACGCCCGCGCAGGCGTCCGCCGTCGAGATCGAAGCGCCCGCCGCCCATGTCCGCCGAGCCGCGGCCAAACTCCACGTCACCATCGAATTGATTGACGCCGACTTCGCGATCGAGCCCCACGGAAATGCGCGCCGTCATCGGTGCGTCGAGACCGGCGAACGGTCCAAGCGCTGCCTGCGAGAAGATCGCACGCGGCCGCACATTCTCGGCGCCGAACTCGATCACCGCCGTCGTAAAACGCGTGTCCGTTGTGATCCGCAACGTCGCCGGCGCCATGCCTTCGGCGCCCTCAAGCCGTGCATCGGCGACAAGCGCCAACGAGCGCCCGCGGCGCGCCAACTCGAAGTTCGCGTCGTCGGCGGTCCAGCGGCCCCCGCCATCGTCAATGATCAAGAGGTTGGCGCTGCGCACGCTGACTTCGCGCAAGCCACCGCCCGGACCGACCGGACGGAAAGCATCCGACATGCTGTCGAGCACGCGCGCCACGCGTGCTTCCAAGGATTCATTCGGCGGCGGCGGATCGATAATGATGTCAGCCGGCGTGCCCTCCGGCCCGAAGGCGATATGTAGCGCGCCGTTGACCTTGCGATGGAAGGTCAGATCGCCCCCTTCAAACTCGGCCCGCTGGAGCGATATCCGCCCGATCAGCAGCGGCAGCACATGGAGTTCAAGCCGCGCCCGCTCCAGCCGCGAAAGCACGCCGCCGCGCCCGTCCTCGACCGTCACGCCAATGGCGCGCAGCTCGAGCGCATTGCGCTCGCTCCAGGCCAACTGGACGCCTTCAATGCCGACAGGGCGCCCGCCGCGGGCCGCGGAAAGCTCGGTTTGGACAGTCTCGCGAAGCGCATTGAGCTCGATCGGTCCCTGGCTCAGCCGCCACCAAGCGACGCCGACGCCGATCGCGAAGGCCGCGACCAGACCGAGTAAAATCTCGACAGCAATGAGCGTCGAGCGGCGTATCATCCGCACAACTCCAACGCCCCGTCCCAAGCTCTAGCGCGGGAAACCATTATAAAGCAAAGCAAAGCTCCAGCCCCGACGCAGTGCGCCGGGCTGGCCGGCGGCGCAAACGCCGCCCCTGCCTGGAGGCCTGTCTTGGCGAAAGAACTCAAACCCGGCGACCCCGCCCCCATTTTTGATTTACCGACGGCCGGAGGCGGGCGCGTCAGCTTGAACTCGCTTAAGGGTAAGCGGGCCGTCCTCTTTTTTTACCCTAAGGACGACACACCAGGTTGTACCCAAGAAGCTCTAAACTTTACTGAAAATGCGAAAGCCTTCGCATCTGCGAAGGTGATGGTTATCGGCGTATCGCGCGATAGCGTCGCAAAGCATGACAAGTTCGCGGCCAAACACGGGCTGACAGTGATCTTAGCCTCCGACGAGGACGGCGAAGTCTGCGACCGTTACGGCGTCTGGAAGGAGAAAAGTCTCTACGGACGAACCTTCATGGGCATCGAACGCTCAACTTTCCTCATCAGCGCTGACGGCAAGCTCGCTCGCATCTGGCGCAAGGTGCGCGTGCCAGGACATGTGGATGAAGTCCTGAAAGAAGTTAACGGGAAGCCCGGAAAATAGGCCTTTTGGGATAGTGAAGTCTCAGATTTGGCGCGGATTTCGCAGATGCCTCGTTAACAAGCCTGAAATTCCCGTAAACAGCGGCTGGGCCCTGTTGCAATTCGGGAGCGTTTCAGGTTTGGTTGGTTCTGGCGGGGCTAACGACATTTTTTGTGGCACTGAGTTAGTGGGCGGTGGCGGACCATGAGCCAGTTCGGATCGCGGGCGCGGGCATTTTTTGACCGCATATTCCCGGAACGACAGATTTACCATCGTAGCGGCGGCACTGTCCGCTACGTGTCCTTGTCTCCGGGCAAGCAAGCTCTTCTCGCGCTCAGCGCGGTCGGTATTGCCGGTTGGTGCGTCTACGCGACCACCAACACCCTCATGGAGGGCCCCCAGGCAACCGCGTCCAACGCCGAGATCGAGCGTGAACGCGCTAAGTATGACCGTTGGCTGAACGAAAGCCGCGCCCAAGCCGCCGCTTACCAAGCCCAGCTCGAAGAACGCACCCGCCAGTTCGACCAAGCCACCGCCGAATTCGAAAGCCGCCACGAAGTCCTGCGCTCGCTGCTCGAGTACGCCGGCGGCCAAACGCTCCAACTCGCGGCCTCGCGCCCGATCGAGCGTGACGGCGCCCGCATCATCATGGCCGCTTCGATCGACGAAGCCGAGCCGCGCCAATCCCGCGCCATCGCCTCTGAGCCCTATCAAGTCACCACTGTCGGCTTCCGCGCCCGTGGCGACCGGCTCGAGTCCGATCAGGAGCAAACGCTCTCGGAGCTTGAAGACTCCGTCGTTGAGCGCTCCGAGCAAGTCCGCGGCGTCCTGCGCCTTACGGGCGTTTCGATGCCTGCGGTTGACGGCGCCGATGCCGGCGTCGGCGGCCCGCTCGTTCCGCAAGACTTCGTCGCCTATCTGCGCGACAGCGGCCTGAACCCGGCCTTCTCCAACCGTGTTGCGCAAGTCGCGGCGCGTATCGGTGAATCACGCCGGCTTGGCGCGATCGCGGGCGCAACCCCGCTCGCAGCGCCGGTCGCCGTGGATTACCGCACCACTTCCGGCTACGGCCAACGGATCGATCCGTTCAACGGCCGTCCGACTTTCCACGCCGGTCTCGACCTCGCCGCGTTTGAACGCGCCCCGGTCGTGGCCACCTCCCCGGGCGTTGTTTCGTTTGCTGGCGTGCGTTCAGGCTACGGCAATGTGGTCGAGATCGACCACGGCCACGGCTTCAAGACGCGCTATGCACACTTGCGCGACATCCAAGTGCAACGCGGTGATCGCGTCGCCATTGGACAACGTGTCGGCTCGATGGGGTCTACGGGGCGGAGCACTGCAACCCACCTTCACTACGAAGTGTGGTTCCGCGGCAGGGCGGTTGATCCTGTCAGTTTCTTGAGGGCAGGACGGCATGTTCACGAACAAGGGTAAACCAGACTCCAACGTGCCAGCTTTGCCAGATCCAGCCCCCCAACGCCGCCAGGCCCCTACCCGCAGCGGCATCGCCTCGATCATCGCCAATGGCGTGAAGATCACCGGCACGATCGAAGCTGAAGGCGCTGAGTTGCAGATCGACGGCGAAGTCGACGGCAACGTCCGCGGCGGCTCGGTCACGGTTGGCGACACCGGCATGGTCAAAGGCGACATGGTCAGCGAAAGCGTGACCGTTCACGGCCGCGTCGAAGGCTCGGTGCGCGCGCGCAAGGTCATGCTGGCCCGCAACGCTCACGTTCTCGGCGACATCGTCCACCAATCGCTCTCCGTCGAGATGGGCGCGGTGTTCGAAGGTCAGTGCCGCTACCTGCAGGATCCGCTCTCGCAAGCTGGCCCCGGCACTCCGGCCCAGCCGCAGATCGTGCAATCGCAACAGAACTATTCGGGCTCGGTGTTCGGCGAACCGTCCAACGACGACCGCATGGTCTCAGGCGTGATCGTCACCGGCACGAACTAAGCTTCTGCTCCAGAGCAAAATCAAAAGCCCCGGCGAGAGCCGGGGCTTTTTGGTTAGCGCGGATCGGCCAGTGCGCGTTCGTAGTCGATGCGCATCAGCACGACCCATGCGCCATTCTCAAACCGCTCGGAAAACGCCGAGAACCGATCCGGTCCATTGAACGTCCAGGTCGAGCGCAAGCGCATCTCGCTTCCATCGGCGCTACGGAACGTATGCTCAGGAAACACCAAAGCATCGCCGCGCGCCGTCACCACGCCATTGCTGCGCCCGCCATCGCTGGCCGCATAGGCCCAGATCACTTCGCGCTGCGCATCGTCATAGTGATAAGTCGTCTCACCGCCATAAGTCGTCGGCCGCACATAATGGCGATCGACGACATGCGCACCGAGCGGTTCGAAACAGCGCTCATCGTAGATGTTCGGCTGATCGGGAAACGTCCCGCGCCAGCAGCCCATCAAAGGCTGCAACGGCGCCATCGGATCAGCAGGCGCCGCACCCGCACACGCGCCAAGCGCCAGAGCGAGAAACAGCGCCCGCATCAAAACGCGCCGAGAATTGCGCCGATTAACGTGAACTGAAGCGTGTGATAGCCGCCGTTGATCGCGAAGAGCGTGAGGCTCTTCCGCTCGAACAGATAATTGATACCGAACGACGCGCTCACCCAGCAAAGCCCCGCCGTGAAGCCATAGAGCGCGCCCGTCATCGCATCGAGTTCGCTGCCAAGAAACATCGCGAACGATGCGGAGGCGATCAGCGCCAGCACGAACGAGCCGCCGAAGATGAGCCCGATATTGCCGCTTTTGATCTGCTCGTCGCTCAAGCCGGCCGCGTTCTGCCAAGCCTTGGCGAACAAAGCCGAATACCAAACGCCGCCGAGCAAAAACGAACTCAAAGCCGCGGCAAACACCGCCAGCCAATTCAACTCCAGCATCGCACGCCTCCCCGCTTTACGCCGCTTGTTTCGCGGCTTGCTCCAACAGCGCAAAATGATCGCGCAACTGCTTCACCGTGCGGTCGAAATACGCGACGTCGCGATAGGTCCGCGCCTGCATCACGCCGCCTTCCATCGAAGTCAGCACGAACTCCGCAAGCGCGCGGCGATCAACACGCGCCGGAATGCGCGCGCCCGCATTTTCGATGCAGCGCTCAACTGCACGCGTCCAATTCTCGAAATTCACCGCCAGCAGATCGCGCACTTGCGGATCGGGCTCATGCAGCTCAAGCGCCAGCGATCCGATCGGACAGCCATAAGTGCATTCGCTTTCCACAATCGCGGTGCGATAGCCCGCGAGCAGTGCGAAAATCTTCTCGATCGGATCGTCAACAGCGCCCCAAGCCGGCTCCAGCAGCATCTCCTCGATGCCATCGCGATACGCTTCGAGTACGCCGATCAGCACGTCCTGCTTCGAGGGAAACACATGATAGAGCGAGCCGGAATTGAGCTGCGTGCGCGAGAGCAGATCGGCGATCGAGGTCGAGTTGTACCCCTTCAGCCAAAACAGCTCCATCGCGGCATGGATGATCTTCTCGCGTGGACTCGCACTCATTGTGCAGCGCTCCAATCTGTCGGGCCGTTGGCGACGCGCGCGGCGAGCGCATCGAGGGTGTAGGCATTGCCCCACTCGAAATGCCGGTAGAGCACATCGAAGCCCTCGCCTGCGCGATATCCAAGCATGCTTACGCGCACGCGAGTGCGATTGGCGTCGACCGCGTCAAACTCAATCACTGTCGCCAGTTCGCCAACGAGATCGGCGTGCGGAAAACTCGGCGGCGCCCCAGCGACCTGGATCACCAGCATCCGCTCCGGCGCGAACGCGATCACGCGATTGCGGATATTGCCCGCGTCGCCCAACCGCGCATTGCGATCGTATGACGACTCCCAAATGCCGCCGGCGCGGAGATCGATCGCAACAACAGGCGCCAGCCAAGAGCCCAAACCCTCACTCGTCGCAAACAGCCGCCATACTTCAGCGGCCGGCGCATCGATCACCGCCTCATGGCAAAGCGTCCGCTCACCGCTGGGCTCAGCGCGCGAGCAATTTCGGGTCTCAGCCCAAGCTTGGCCGGCGGCCAAAGCCCAAGCGATCACCAAACCGGCCAAAATCCGCATCCCGCCTCGTTGCTTGAACGATCAATCAAGGTCGGAAGCATTGGAATGTCAAGCCATGGCCGGGGCGACGCGCTCTAGCGAGAAACGATGGCGTTGAACTCGGCTTCGCTCGGCGTGAGCGACCCGATCGGCAGAGGATTGCCGTTCTCGATCAGCACAGCGAGGCGCTTCTTGAAGATGGCGCCCTCGACATAGAAGAGCGCACCGCGCGGTCCGGCATTGGTCTCGACGCGAAACGCAAAGCCCTGCTTGTCCGGCCCTTCCGGCCAAACGTCGCGCAGCTTCGCTGGGCCCATCGGCTTCAAGCCGGCAAACTGCAGCCCCGCCATTTCACACAACGCCCGCGCCGCGATGAAAGCGGGATCAGCCGCATCGCGTTCAGCGCGCAGACGCTCTGCCTCTTCCTTGCGCTGCACACGCAGTGCGTTCTGCTTAGCGAAGCGGCCGAGATGTTTGGTCATCTCCGCTTCGGGCACAAACTGTACTTTGCGCAAGCTCTTCAGCCACGTCTTGTGGCGCGGCGTCAGCGGCTCGCGCGCCTCAAGTTCGGCCAGGCGCTTATCGAGATCGCGCACCGCCGCCTTCACATCGCGATAGCCCTTCTGCTGCGCGAGTTTTCGTGCACCCGGCGCCGGCATGCGATGCAGGCGCAGATTGAGCTGAAAGAGCTCAAGGTGCGGCGCAGCGATCATGCTCTTCAAACCCTGCTGCGCGCACTTCAAGGCGAGCTCGTCATGCTTGCGGATCTCGAAATAGCGCGCGTGCCCGCCGGCGGAGGCTTGCACCAGATAATCGTGCGCGAAATAGCCGAACGAAGATTCAGGCGCGAACTCGCCATGCACCATGAACACTTGGTCGAGCAGCGCTTCGGTCCAGGCGCACGACGCCAGCACCAGCTGCGCCGGATCGGCGTTTTCAAGCGCGCCTTGCGGCAGCACGATCTCGTCGACGAGCAAGCCTTGATAGGAGCCAAGCGGCGAAGCGCCGCCAAGGCGGCCGCGCTGAAACTCAGCCAGCCACCCTCCCGGTTCTACGACAGTCTCGACCGTGTCGTTCATCGTCCCCAACCGCGCCGCAGCCTAGTCGATATCTTCCACCGTTTTATCGGCCGCGCCACTCACTCTTGCGGCAAGCGAGGCAGCCATGAACTGGTCGAGATCGCCATCGAGCACGCCAGCTGTATCCGACGTTTCAACACCGGTCCTGAGGTCTTTGACCATCTGATACGGCTGCAAGACGTACGACCGGATCTGCCTGCCCCAACCGATCTCGGTCTTGCTGTCAGCCAGCGCCTGGGCGGCGGCTTCGCGCTTTTGCAGCTCGGATTCGTAAATGCGGGCGCGCAGCATGTCCCACGCAGCGGCGCGGTTCTTGTGCTGCGAACGCTCCGCCTGACAGGCGACCACGATGCCTGTAGGAGCGTGTGTCAGGCGAACTGCCGAGTCCGTCTTGTTGACGTGCTGACCGCCAGCGCCGGACGCGCGATAAGTATCGGTGCGCACGTCCTTTTCGAGGATCTCGACTTCGATGGTGTCATCGATCTTCGGATAAACCCACACGCTCGCGAACGAGGTGTGCCGGCGCGCGTTCGAGTCGTACGGGCTGATGCGCACCAGGCGATGCACGCCCGCTTCGGTCTTCAGCCAGCCGTATGCGTTGTCGCCTTGGATGAGCACCGTCGCGGATTTGATGCCGGCGGTGTCGCCGCCTTGCTCTTCGAGCAGCTCGGCTTTGAAGCCGCGCGCACTGGCCCAGCGCAGATACATGCGCAGCAAGATTTGCGTCCAATCCTGACTCTCGGTGCCGCCAGCGCCGGAGTTGAATTCGATGTACGCATCGTTCGCGTCAGCTTCGCCAGAGAGCAGCGCTTCAAGCTCAGCTTTCGCGGCGCGCTCTTTCGCGGCTTCGAGACCTTGCTGCGCTTCCGCGATCAGGCTCTCATCGCCTTCCGCTTCCGCCATCTCGGCAAGCTCAACGCCATCGCGCAAATCGCGTTCGAGCGCGATGATCGAATTCATCCCGTTCTCGAGCTTCGTGCGCTCGCGCATCAGTTTTTGTGCTTTGTCCGGATCGTTCCAAAAATCCGGGCGCTCAGAGAGCGCGGTCAGTTCGTCAAATCGGACCTGGGCGCGATCCCAGTCAAAGACGCCTCCGCAGCAAAGCGACAGCGGATTCGATTTGTTCAGAAAGAGCAGCAATTTCGGCGCGCATGGCTGGGCTCGAGCTTCTCGGGTTTGGGGATTAGGTTAGGCGTCGGATGTAAGGCCAGGGCCGCTAAACGCAAGCGTCGCGCGGCCCTGACCCTAATCCCTAAAGCCCAGAACCTAGTACAGCCCGCCCAAATCCTCGCTCTGCTGTTCTTGCAGACGCCTTTGCTCGCGTTCGCGATCGCGCTGGCTGCCGTAATCGGCGTCGAGGCCAGAGAGCACGCTCGGGTCGAGCGGATCAGTGCCGCCAAAGACGAACGGCGAAGCTGCCACATCGCGCGACGGCTCGGTGCCTGGACGGAAGGCCTCAAGGATCGTTTGCGTGGTCGTCGTGCTCGGCAGAAGGCCCGTTTGAGAATCGACGCGCACGAGTTCGGCTTCACGCGGAATCCGGAACGGCGCTGGTTGCACGCCGCGCAAGGCTTCACGCATGAACTCGCGGAAGATCGGCGCTGAGATGCGGCCGCCGGTTTCGCCTTCGCCCATATTGCGCGGCTGATCGAAGCCAACCCAGACGCCGACAACGAGGTCCGGCGAGAAGCCGATAAACCAAGCGTCCTTGTAGTCGTTGGTGGTGCCGGTCTTGCCGCCGAGCGGGAAGCCGAGGTCAGCGATAACCGTCGCGGTGCCGCGCTGGACGACGCCTTCGCTCATCGAGACGATCTGGTACGCGGTGACCGGATCCAGAACTTGCTGACGCGTGTCCGGCAAAGTCGGCGGCGCCATGCCCCGACGCCATTCAGCACTGCATTCGGCGCATTCGCGTTGGTCGCGGCGGAAAACCGAGCGGCCGGTACGATCTTGGATGCGGTCGATGATGATCGGCTGGATGCGGCGGCCACCGTTGACGAACATGCCGTAGGCGGTGGTCATGCGCATCAACGTGGTTTCACCGGCGCCGAGCGCCAGCGAGAACACTGGCGTTGTGTCTTCGCCATAGACGCCCAAGCGCTGGCCGTATTCGAGCACGCGCTGCGGGCCCATTTCGTAAGCCACGCGCGCCGTCATCGCGTTACGCGAAAGCTCCAGACCACGGCGCAGCGTCGTCGGGCCGTAAAACTCACGTGAGTAGTTTTCAGGTGACCAGTTCGTGCCATCGCCCGCTTCGATCGCGAGCGGCCCGTCATCGACGAGCGTCGCCGGCGTCAGGCCGTAGTCGAGTGCCGCCGCGTAGACGATCGGCTTGAACGACGAACCTGGCTGACGCATCGCTTGCGTCGCGCGGTTGAGGCCATTCGCGTCGTTGAACGAATAGCCGCCGACCATAGCGAGCACGCGGCCCGTGTGCGGGTCCATCGCAACAAGCGCGCCCTGCACTTCCGGCACCTGGCGGAGCGTGTAGCGGCCGTTCGAGCCGCGCGTCACATAGATGATCGCGCCAGACCGTAACGCACGCGACGCTTCGCTGCGCGCGCCTTGTGCGGCCCACGATGCATCGTCGGCGAGCAGACGGCCTGTCGCGCCGTTCTGGTCGGTAACAGACACGCCGTTGGCGCCGGACGCCGTGACCATTGCGCGGATCCAGCCGGAGAGCTGCGGCGGCGCCGTGGCTTCCGCGAGCTGCGCTTGGATATCTCCCGCGGCATCTCCACGGCCGATTGGACCACGCCATGCATGGCGGCGGTCGTAAGATTCCAATCCGCGGCGCAAAGCTTGCGCGGCGACGAGTTGCAGACGCGTGTCGATGGTGGAGCGGATCGAGAGGCCGCCATTGTAAAGCGCGTCCTCGCCGTATTGCGATTGGATTTGGCGGCGCACTTCTTCGACGAAATGCGAAGCGGCGACGAATTGGTCGCCGGCCAAACGGTTGGTCACCACGATATCTTCGGCGCGCGCGGCCGTTGCTTGCGCTTCGGTGATGTAACCGCGCTCAAGCATGCGCCCGATCGCGTAATTGCGTCGATCGATGGCGCGCTCGCGGTTGCGCGGCAACTGATAATTGGCCGGGCCCTTCGGTAGAATGGCGAGATAAGCGGCTTCCGCGACGGTGAGCTCAGAGAGCGGCTTGTTGAAGTAGTTGAGCGATGCAGCGGCGACACCGAAGGCGCGGTTGCCGAGATAAATCTGGTTCAGATAAAGTTCGAGAATGCGGTCCTTATCGAGCACCCGCTCGATACGTTGCGCGACCAAGCCTTCACGCAGCTTCGTCCAGATCGCGCAGAACATGCCGCCAAGGCCGCCTTCGCACTCAGCGGCGCGGCCGGTGAGCATGTTGCCAGCGACCTGTTGCGTGATCGTCGAAGCGCCCTGCACGCGGCGACCTTGAATGACGTCGATCGGAATGCGCAGCACAGCGCGCGCCAAGCCCTGATAGTCGATGCCCGAATGTTCGAAGAAGCGTGCGTCTTCGACCGCGACGAACGCGTTGCGGACGTGTTCGGGCATTTGCTCGATCGGCACGAACACGCGCTGCTCGCGCGCGAACTCCGCGACAAGCGCGCCGTCGCCAGCGTGAACGCGGCTGGTGACCGGCGGTTCGTAATTTTCGAGATCAGCAAGGCTCGGCAAGCCTTGCAGCGCCGCGATGATGAAGCCGACAACCATCAGGAAGCCGACGCCGATCGCGATGGCGAGGCCGATCAAAATCTTGCGCCACGGAATTCCGCCGCCGCGTGGCGGTTCGCGATAATCGTCGTCGCGATCGTGACGGCTCCAGCCGCGATGATCGTCGTCTTCGTAAGTGTCGTATCGCGACATGGCGCCCCGCATTTTGCGCGCTTAAAACAGAGTTCGGCTCGGCCTCGCCTTCCAATGCGGCGCGATTATGGCCTGCGCGGCATTAGGGGCGAGCCTGTCTCTAGCGCAAGATTCGCACCCATTTTAGGCGCTCGCGTAGAGCGCAGGCGCGGCGAAATAGTCGTCCACCGCCCGGGCCATCGCATCTGCGAGACGTTCGCGGGCGTTCGGGTCGGCCAGCCGGCGCTCATCCGCGACGTTGGACAAAAAGCCGGTCTCGATCAGCACGGCCGGAACATCTGGGGCCAACAGCACGAAGAAACCGGCATTGCGGTGGGTGTTGCGCAGCAAGGGCGCTACCGACGCAATGCGCGGGATCACAGTTTGAGCGAACAGCGCTGAATTGTTGATCGTCTCGCGCTGGCGAAGGTCGAGCAGAATGTCGTGGGCCAAGCCCTGGCGCGGCGCGTCACCCAGATCGACGTTCCAGTTCTGCGCATCCATCATGCCCTGCGCACGATCGGCCCCGCGTTCGGAAAGCGTATAGACCGAAGCGCCCGCCGCTTCGCGATTGGCGTGCGAATCCGCGTGAACCGAGATGAAAAGGTCAGCGTTTTGCTGGCGCGCGAAACGCACGCGTTGGCTGTGTTCGACGTAAGTGTCGGCGTCGCGGGTCATGGCGACGCGGTGGCCGCGATGTTCAAGCGCCCGGCGCAGCTTCAGCGCGGAATCGAGAACGACGTCCTTTTCGCGGACACCGGTGACGCCAATGGCGCCAGGATCGCGGCCACCGTGGCCGGCGTCGATCACGATCATGCGTTGGCGCGCATCGCGGCCCTGGCGCTGCAGCGGCGCAGGTGCGGCCACGAAGGGCGCGTTCGGCGCAAGGTCAAAGCTCACCATCGGCTGACGTCGCCCGCCCAGATCTTGGCGCACCAAGCTGGCCGGCGCTTCAAGATCGAGAACCAAGCGCGAAGCCCCATCCGGGCGCGGCGCATAGCGATAGCCGCGGATCACCCCTCCGCCCGCACCGCTGCCCGATGGGCCTTGTGGGAGCGCCAGACGTGAGTTGGCGATGTCGATAACGAAACGATTGGGCTCCGTCAGGAAAAAAGTCCTAACCTGCGTGTGCCGGTCAAGCCCGACCGAGACCCGAGCGTTCACACCGGAGGGCTCCACCACAATCTGGCGGACAGCGGCAGGATCATCGGCCCAAGCGCGCCCGCTCAAAGCGGCGCTGCTGAGCGCGGTGAAGCCTGCGAGGGCGAAAGTGCGACGGGTAACGTCCATGAAGACCGGGAAAGTACCCGAACCGGCCTACTATCCAGTTGAAAAGGAAGGTGAATGCAGCGCTAACCACAGTTCGTCGCGCGCACGTTGTGTCGCGGCGTCAACCCTGCTCAACCTTATAGCATGCGGATCTTAGCGGTTTTGGCCTTCGCCGCGTTCACCAGTCTCGCCGCCCCGGCGTCGGGACAGGATGTCATGGCGGCTTCGGGCGCTTATCGCGACCTTCAAACCATCTGCGCCGAGGATCGCGGTCGGCTCTGGAGCATCGACATTTGCGGGCCGATGCTGGTCGTCGATCCATCGACACGCGCGACGTGGGCCAGCGAAAGCGACGGCCTGGGCGTGTTCACTGATACCGGCGCAGGCTGGGTCGGCACGTTGCCTGCGGACGTGCCGGTGGCGAACACGGCTGTCGAATGGGCGGGACGGCGTTGGATCATGCTCATCGCGCCGCTGCCGGAGAACGCCACCGAACGCCGCAATCTGGTTGCACACGAAGCCTGGCACCGCATTCAGCCGCAACTCGGTCTCGCGCCTGCACGCAGCGAAAACCCGCTTCATCTCGACGAAGAAGAAGCACGCGTCCTGCTCCGCCTCGAGTTCCGCGCACTCGCCACCGCCATGCGCTCGCGTGGCCGTGCACGCGCGCAAGCGGGACGCGATGCGTTGCTTTTCCGCGCCGCGCGCTTCGCCCGCTACCCTTCAGCTGCGGCGACCGAGGCCGCGCTCTTTCGCAATGAGGGCTTGGCCTCCTATACGGGCGTTCGCCTCGGCGTGCGCGAAAACCCTGATCTCTATGCGGCGCGAACGCTCGACGATTTCGACACACACGATGCTTACGTCCGCGCCTTCGCTTATGCAGCTGGTCCGGGCTACGGCCTGCTGCTCGATGATCTTGAGCCGAACTGGCGCACGCAGCTTGGCGCTTACGCGCCGCCGGATTTGCTGCTGAACGAACTCCGCCCGCGCATCGGCAACCGCAACGCTTTGCGGCAAGCCCGCGAGCGCTATAGCGGCGCAGCGATCGCAGCCGAGGAAACCGCACGCGCCCAGGCCCGAGCCGCAATTCTGGCTGGCCTTCGGCAGTCCTACGCCCAGGGACCGCGCCTCGAAGCGCCGCTGATCAACATGAGGATGGAATTCAATCCGAGCCAGATCACCGCCGTCCCGGACCTCGGCTCGTATTACGGCGCCCTGACGGTGCGCGACGCTTGGGGCGAACTGCGCACCCAAGGCGCGCTCATTACCAGCGATTTTCAGCGCGTTATCGTCGCCAATCCGGACGCTACTGGCCTGGCCGGACCGGATTGGTCGCTGACGCTCAATCCTGGCTACCAGCTCTCGCCGACCTCAGTGCCCGGCGTGCTGACCATCATCCCCATTCCGGATGCGGATCAGACCCCATAAGCGCCCTGGAATACCGCCGGGCGACTTTCTTTTGCCGTTCAAATCATGCAAAGCTCTGGCCCATCGTCGGTTGCGCCGTCAGGGGAGGTCCCCAAGAGCGCCCGGCGCGCTCCCGCTAAGCGGATCGGCGAACCAGGCCCCTGCGGTCGCGCGCTTTCTTTGCGCCCGCGTTCGGACCCGATGGCCATCCGTTGCCGGAGCGTAAACGCCGCCATTTAGACGGCGTCAATTTGGAGCAACCTATGATCTCGTCCGCGATCGATCTCAGCGCCAGAGGCTTCCAAGCCCGGGCCGCCGATCGCGCAGGATCAATTCACATGACTTTGCGCCCCCTCGCCGCTCTCGCCCCGGTTCTGTCCGGACGTTCGAGAGCCTGTGCGCCCGGCGCTGACGGAGCCCATATTAATGGCCAAGAAAATGTTGATCGACGCCGCCCACCCGGAAGAGACCCGGGTCGCGGTGCTCGACGGAAGCCGAGTTGAAGATTTCGATTTTGAGGTAGCCAGCAGAAGACAACTCAGAGGCAATATCTATCTCGCCAAGGTGACGCGCGTAGAGCCGTCGCTGCAGGCTGCCTTTGTCGAGTATGGCGGCAACCGCCACGGCTTCCTCGCCTTTTCGGAAATCCACCCAGACTATTACGCGATCCCGCACGACGACCAGGAAGCCATCAAGGCTGAACTGGCGAAGGCGGAAGCCGAAAGCGAAGATCAGGAAGAGGATGATGAAGCGCGTGACGAGCGCCGCCGCAGAATCCTGACCCGCCGCTACAAAATCCAAGAGGTCATTCGCCGCCGTCAGGTCATGCTGATTCAGGTGGTGAAAGAAGAGCGCGGCAACAAAGGCGCGGCTCTGACGACCTATCTCTCGCTCGCCGGCCGCTATTGCGTGCTGATGCCGAACACCGGCCGAGGCGGCGGCATCTCGCGCAAGATCACGCAAGCCACCGACCGCAAGCGCCTGAAGAAGATCGCGACTGACCTGGAAGTGCCGCAAGGCCAAGGCCTGATCATCCGCACGGCGGGCGCCAAGCGCACCAAGACCGAGATCAAGCGCGACTACGAGTATCTCTCGCGCGCCTGGGAAACCATTCGTGACGAGACTCTGAAGTCGATCGCACCGGCGCTGATCTACGAAGAAAGCTCGCTGGTGAAGCGCGCAATCCGCGATCTGTACGACAAAGACGTCGACGAAATTCACGTCGACGGCGATGCTGCGTACAAAGAAGCCAAAGACTTCGTCCGCATGCTGATGCCGAGCCATGCCAAGCGCGTGCATCTCTGGAAAGATCCGACGCCGATCTTCGCCAAGCACGGCGTCGAGCGTCAGCTGGATTCCATCTACTCGCCTATCGTGACGCTGAAGAGCGGTGGCTACATCGTCATCAACCAAGCCGAAGCGCTCGTCGCCATCGACGTGAACTCCGGCCGCGCCACGCGCGAACGCAATATCGAACAGACCGCCTTCAAGACCAACATGGAAGCCGCTGACGAAGCGGCGCGCCAGATGCGTCTGCGCGATCTCGCCGGCCTCATCGTGATCGATTTCATCGACATGGAAGAGCCAAAGAACGACCGCGCCGTCGAAAAGCGGATGAAGGAAAACCTCCGCTTCGATCGCGCCCGCGTGCAAATGGGCAAGATCAGCGGCTTCGGCTTGCTCGAACTTTCACGCCAGCGCCGCCGCACCGGCGTGCTGGAAGGCACCAGCCACGTTTGCGATCATTGCCAAGGCTCTGGCCGTGTGCGCTCGGTCGAGAGCGCGGCTCTCGCTTTGCTGCGTGCACTCGATGAAACGGCCGCCAAGCAGAAGAACCACGAGATCGATGCGCGCACCGCGACGGAAACAGCGCTCTATATCTTGAACGAAAAGCGCGATGCGCTGTCGGCGATCGAAGAAAACCGTCACGTCCGCGTGCGCGTCGGCGCCAACAGCCAGATGCATTCGGGCGACTTCGAGATCAATGTCGGCGGCGACGTCTTCGATGAAGAGGAAGAAGCCGAGGCGCCCGCGCCGCGTCGTGCGCGCGAAGCTGTCGTCGAAGAAGTCGAAGCCGAGGTCGAAGAGATCGAAGACGAGGTTGAAGAGGCTGACGAGGAAGAAGCCGAAGCCCGTCCGCGCCGCAGCGCCAGCGCTGAAGCCGATGGCGACGATCGCCGTGGCCGCCGCCGCCGTGGCCGCAGAGGTGGACGCCGTCGTCGTGAAGACGACGCGCCAGCTGAAACCGGCGAGACCGGTGAAGCCGCACCCGCTGTTGCCGCCGAACGCAGCGAGCGTGGCGAACGCAATGAGCGCGGTGGCCGCAACAACAAGCGCCGCCGCCGTGGCCGTGGCCGCGGACGGCGCGTGTATGAGGTCGATGGCGGCGAATGGCTCGATTTCGTCGGCGCCGATCTGAAGTCGCTCAGCCCGCGTCCGGAAGGCCGTCATCGCAATGGCGATGCGCGTGTTCAGGCCGTGATCGAAGACGCGGAAGCGGAGGCCGACGCGCAAATCGAAGCGGTGGAAGCCGAAGTGATCGCGCATCCGGCGGCAGCGCCCTCCTACACGCCGGAGCCGGCCTATGAGGCGGCGGTCGCGTTGGTGGCCGAAGCTGAAACGGCGGCTGCGGAAGCAGATGACGCTACCGAAGAGACGGCTTCGCGCTATGATGCGGAAGCTGCCCTGAACTACGAACCCGACCAGGAACGGCGCGATAAATTCCTCTCGCGCTTCTCCCGTTGGGGGAAGAAGGGCTGATGACGAAGCGCTAACGCGGCCGGCCTTGCTCTCGCCGTAAAGCGGGGCTCAAACCGGCTGCGATAGCTTCGATGGATGGGACGATGACCCGAGCGTTCAACCGTTTCGTGCAAGGCGCGGCGATGGCGTTTTTCGCCGCCGTGTTCTCCATCGCGACATCGTCGAACGCTTCGGCGCAAAGCCTCATTCGCGATGCGGAAATCGAAGAGACGCTTCGGCTCTACACTGAGCCGTTGCTGCGCGCCGCGGGGCTCGATCCCGACGACGTCACCATCTACATCGTCAACGATCCGAGCATTAACGCGTTCGTCGCCGGCGGTCAGAACATCTTCGTTCACACCGGCCTGATCCTCGCTGCTGACAATCCGAACGAGATTATCGGCGTGCTCGCACACGAGACCGGCCACATCGCTGGCGGTCACTTGGCGCGCTCGCGCGAAGCGATGCAGCAAGCTATGGCGCCGGCTCTGATCTCGATCGGTCTGGGCGTGCTCGCAATCGCCGCTGGTGCGCCCGATGCGGGCATATCGCTGATCTCCGGTTCGCAAGCGTTCGCGATGGGCAGCTTCGTGCGCTTCACGCAAGTGCAGGAATCAGCGGCCGACTCCGCAGCGATCCAGTACCTCCGCGAGAGCGGACAATCGCCGCAAGGGTTGCTCGACTTCTTCAACGAGAATATTCGCCCGTACGAGTTCATGGCTCGCCGCGCGCCGCCGTACATGATGACTCACCCCTACACGTCCGATCGCGTTGAATCGCTGCGCGAACGTGTGGCGGCAAGCCCCTACACCGCGACGCCAGACAGCGACGAATACATGCGCCGTTTCCACTTCATGCAGGCAAAGCTCGTCGGCTTCCTGCGCTCGGAAGGTCAGACACTGGCGCGCTACCCGCTCTCCGACACCTCGCAGCCGGCGCGTTACGCCCGCGCTGTTGCGTATTACCGCGTGGCGGAACTCAACAATGCACGCCGCGAGCTCGATATCCTGATCGCTGAGGATCCGTCCAATCCCTACTATCAGGAGCTGATGGGCCAGATCCTGTTCGAGAACGGTCGCGCCGAAGAGTCGATCCCGTTCCATGAACGCTCGCTGGCGCTGCGCCCGAACGAACCCCTCTTTCAAGTGAACCTAGCCCGCGCACTCACTTCAGCGCGTGGGCGTGAAGGCGCCGATCGCGCCGTCGAGCTCTTGCGCCAAGTGGTGCGCGAAGAGCCGGACAACGGCTTTGCCTGGCGCGAAATGGCGCAAGCGCGCAGCGCCCAGGGCAATGAGGCGTTGGCGCAGCTGGCTTCCGCCGAGCAGAACTTCTCGATCGGCAATTACCCGGCGGCCCTGAGCTTCGCTGAACGCGCGCGTCTCGAACTGCCGCGCAACACGCCCGATTATCAGCGGGCGATGGACCTTGTGAGCTTCGCCGGCAATGAAGTGCGCGACATGGAACGCGAACGCCCACCAGCGCGCCGCCGCTAAGCGCTTAGCGCTTGATGACGCTGTCCAAACCGGCCACATGAACGGCTCGGTGTAAACGGAGAGCCGGTTCATGGTGCGTTGGATTTATGCGGCGGTGCTGGCGGTTTTCGCGTTCGCGCTGCCCGCCTCGGCGCAAACCTTCAACGCTCAAGAGCAAGCCGAAATCCGCGCCATAGTCCGCGACTACCTCGTCAACAATCCCGACGTTCTGCGCGAAGCGCAAGATGCGCTCGAAGCGCGGCGTCAAACGGAGCGCTGGCTGCGCGCGCGTTCGGATCGGCGCGATTTCTCGATTGGTCCAGCCGATGCGCCGATCGTTATCGTCGAGTTCTTCGATTATCGCTGCGGCTTCTGCCATGCGGCGCTCGAATGGGTGACGGACATTTCCCGCACACGGAGCGACGTGCGCATCGTGCTGAAGGAGTTTCCGATCCTGTCGCCGGAATCGATGGAAGCCTCGCGCGCCGCCATCGCGTCGATGCCACAGGGCCGCTATTGGCAGTTTCACCGCGCGCTGATGGCCTTCCGCGGCGATCTCACCTCACCGCGCATCGATCAGATCGCGCGTGAAAGCGGCATCGATGTCGCGCGCATGCGCCGGGCGATGGCGAGCGAAGATGTGACGCGTTTGCTGCAGGACAATCGCCAACTGGCGATCGACCTGGAAAACACAGCGACGCCGCTCTTTCTGATCAATGGCGAGCTGGTTGCCGGCTATGATCGCGAACTGCTCGAAACGCGTCTCCGCGAAGCGACGCGAGAGGTTCGCGAGCGGCGTCGCTAGAGGCCGCCAGTAGCGGACGCTGCTACAAGTCGCACTTGGCGTTCAAGCAGAAGCGGCGCGCGCTCGGGCGTACGCAGATAGCGGCGCACGAGCGCCACATAACCGAAAGCCGGAAAGAGATGCGCCGGAAGCGCACGCGCCATGAGCTTGGCTTGCGCGTACGCGTCCGAACCAGCGCGCTTCAGCGCGTCCGGCTCAATGCCAAGCAAACGCCCTCGCGAGGACCAAACTGGAGCAGCGCGGAGAAGCCCCGCATAGCCCCACGCGCGCGCAGCTGGTTGCACGAAAGTGAGCGTCTGCGCTGACGCGGATGCATCGAGTGCTGCGATCGCCAAGTGCATCAGCGCGCCCGCCGTTGCATCAACATAGCGCGTCAGCGCCTCGAAACTCTCAAACGGCGAAGGCTCAAGGTCGGCGCTCCGCGCTGCGATCAGAACGCTCCAGGGTTGACGCAGGAACGGCGCCGCTGCGTGAGCGCGTGCGTAAGCTTCGAGCGCTGGATGTGAGCGCGGCGGTTTGCCGTCATGAATCTCGTCGAGCGCGTCGCGCCACCAGGCGTGGCGGATATCGCCGAGCGCGGGCGTGCTCACGGTTTCAGCGCTGCGCGCGATCTCGTAGCTCACGGCGTAAAGCGCGATCAGCCTCTCACGCAGCTTCGCCGGTGCAAAGCGGCTCGCGAGCCAGCGATCTTCGTCGACGCGGCGAACAAGGGTGGAGATCTCTTCCATGCGCACGCGTCTTGAGTAGCGCTCAGAAAAAAGGGACGCCACGACTTCGCGACGTCCCCTCTGCATTTTCCGTCGAGCGCTCGCCTTAGAACAGCGTGCTCGCGCCGGTCATCGCCACCAGCATCGGCACCGATAAGAACGTGTTGGTGCGCGAGAACAGCATCGCGGTCTTGCCGGCGGCGGCTTTCGCGGCGGCGTCGAGATCGGGATACTTGTTGTCGATGTTCAGCGCCTTCTGCTGGTTCGGCCAGATGATGAACCAGACATTGAACCACATGATGATCGCCAGCCACATGCCGATGCCGATCAAGATTTCCTTGTTCGACGCAAAGCTTGGATCGCTGGCGCCGCCAAGCGTCAGCGCTTCGAAGAGATAGTTCTGGTTCCACGCGAGCAAGAGCCCCGTGATCAACGTCGCCATCGCAGCCCAGCGAAACCAGAACAATGCAGCCGGCGCGATCACTTTGGTGACGGCCGGTTTCTGCTCATCCGGAATCTTCGGCATGTTCGGGATTTGCGTGAAGTTGAAATAGTAGAGGTGGCCGATCCACATGATGGCGACGAGCACGTGCGACCAGCGCAGCGCCGCTTCCCAGAAGACTTGCGTGCCGAAGTCCCAGCTGCCGACACCCATAGCGAAGTAGATCAAGAACAGCACGCCGACCGCTAGCGCGGTCCACGCGACGTAGCGCAGATTGCTCAAAAACACCGCCATGATCTCTCCCTCCAAGGCGCTCGGGCGTTCGAGTCGCCTTACCTCGCAGAGAGATTAGCCCGCCGGTAACCCGCGGTCACGGGGTCGAATACGCGTCGTCTCTTGGCTTGTTGCGCTTCTTCTCGTCGGCCGTTTGGAAGTTGTCACGGCGGCCAACGCCGAAGATCGTCAAAATCGGCGCTGCAATGAAGATCGACGAGTACGTACCGACGACGATGCCGAAGAACATCGACACGGCGAACGCAAACAGGGCCTCGCCACCGAAATAGGCCATGACGCCGAGCGCCATCAGGCCGGTGACGCCGGTGATAATCGTGCGCGAGAGCGTCTCGTTGACCGAGAGATCGATGAGCTCTTTCATCGGCATCTTCTTGTACTTGCGCAGGTTCTCGCGAACGCGGTCAAGGACGACGATCTTGTCGTTGATCGAGTAGCCAATAATGGTGAGGATCGAGCCGACAGCGACCAGTGTGAACTCCATCTGCGTGATGGCGAACAAGCCGAACGTGAGCACGACGTCGTGCGCCAGCGCGATGACGGCAGCGGCGCCGAACGTGAGACCGAAGCGGAACCAGATGTAGACCAGCATCAGCAGGATGCCGGCGCCGAGCGCTGCAGCGCCAAGCAGAAAGAGCTCGCCCGACACCTTGGCGCCGACCACTTCCGCACGGCCGAAGTGCACGCCCTCGCCCAAGCGCTCGGTGATCGCCTGACGCATGATCGTTTGCGCTTCGTTGCTGTCCATGTCGGCCGGCGTTTCGTAGCGGATCATTGCTTCGGTGGGATCGGTGAAGCCCTGCACCTGGACCTCGCCGAGGCCCAGATCGTTGAGCGACCTAAGCGCATCATGATCGACGTTTCGCGGCGCGGTCGAGATTTCGATCATCGAGCCACCCTTGAAGTCGACGCCGCAGTTCAGACCGCCGCACGGCGGCGTTAGCGGCACCACCGTCAGATAGACCGAAGCGATACAAGCCGCGAGCGAGATCAGGCCGAGGACCGGCGCAAACATGACGTACTTAAAGTTCGTCTTCTCGGGCAGGAATTTGATCAGAGGCCACATGGGATCATTTGCCTACGAGATAGGGAGTTTTTTGGGACGAGCGGCGCGAAACCACCAAGCGACGAGCACTTGTGTAATGAGAACGGCTGTAAACACCGACGTGAACACGCCGATGAGCAGCGTCCAAGCAAAGCCCTTGACCGGCCCGGGCGGAGCCAGGTTGAGCATGATGAAAGCTGCGCCCAAGTGCGTGATGTTGGCGTCGAAGATCGTAAGCACGGCGCGGCTGAAGCCTGCGTCGATCGCGATCGCAGGTTGCCTCCCCGCCTTCGCCTCTTCTCGCATGCGCTCGTAGATCAGCACGTTGGCGTCGAGTGCGACGGCGAGCGTCAGGATCAGACCCGCTACACCTGGCAGCGTGAGTGCGGCGCCCGTCACGGTCATGATCGCCATGATCAGAATGCCGTTGACCACCAATGCGATCACGGAAATGCCGCCGAACAACAGCCCGTAAGCGAGCACCATGAACGCCAGCACCAGAATGAACGCGATGATGGTCGAGGTCCGGCCGTCATCGATGGCCGCTTGCCCCAACTCGGCGGTGACGCTGCGTTGCTCGACGACAGAAAGCGGCACAGGCAACGCGCCGGCGCGAAGCATGACGGCGAGGTCGCTCGCGGTCTTCGCGGTGAAACGCCCTGAGATTTGCCCCTGGCCGCCGCAAATCGGTTCGTTGATGCGCGGCGCCGTCAGCACTTGGTTGTCGAGCAAAATAGCGAAGCGCTGATTCACATAGTCGCGCGTGATACGGCAGAAGCGTTGCGTGCCGGTGCTGTCGAGCCGGAAGCTCAACACGAACTCACCACTCTGCGGATCGGTCGAAGGGCTCGCATTGGTCAGATGTTCGCCGGTGAGACGAGGGCGGCGCTCAACCACTTCCGGCGAGTCACCGACGCCCGGATACGGCTGCGCAACCATCGTCCCTGGCGGCAAGCGCCCGGCCGCGGCTTCTTCCGGCGACACTTCGCGCACGAGGTGGAAGGTCATCAAGGCGGTCTGGCCGATGCGGTCGCGCAGCATTTGCGGATCGGTGACGCCTGGCGCCTGCACAGCGATGCGATTGTCGCCTTGGCGCGCGATCGAGACTTCGGCTGTGCCGTCCGGGTCGATACGGCGGCGGATGACTTCGATCGATTGCTGCGCCGCCTGACGCGAAAGCTCGCGCATGTAGGCATCAGTGATGCGCGCCTCGATCAGGCCATCGGCGTTGAAAACGAAAGTGAGTTGATCGTTGCTGCTGGTCTGCGAACGCGCCAGCGGCCGGATTATGTCTTCAGCGCGGGCCAGATCCGTTGCACTCACCAAACGCACGCGCGCCGCGTCAGCGACTACGCCGCGGCCAGTATAGGTGATCGCAGGCGTCGCCTCCCGCAAAGCGCCGGCCATCTGATCGGCGATGTTGTCGAGCTGTTGGCGCTGCATCGCGGCGGTGTCGACTTCCAGCAGCAGCTGCGAGCCGCCCTGCAAGTCGAGGCCGAGATTGATCGTCCGCTGCAAGAACGGCGGCAAGCTCTCGCGGACGTTTTGCGGCAGTACGTTGGGTGCCGCGAAGACGATGCCCAACGCGGTCACAATAAGGACCAGAATGACGCGCCAGCGCGCTACTTGCAGCATGGGGAATTAGTCCGGCTTGGAATCGTTGGCGGGCGCAGGATCGGTCTTCGAGCGCACTTCGGCGATCGTGCCGCGCACGACGCGAACGTCGACGTTCGGCGCCAGCTCAACGCGCACTTCATCGTCCTGCACCGACTTCACTTTGCCGATCAGGCCACCCGAGGTGACGACGACGTCGCCCTTCTTGAGCGCCGCGACCATTTCCATGTGCCGCTTGCGCGCTTGTTGCTGCGGACGGATCAGCAGGAAGTAGAAGACAACGAAGACGAGAACGAGCGGCGCGATCTGATAGATCATTGCGGTCGTCGGATCGGCGCCGGCGGCTCCGGTTTGCGCGTAAGCTTCAGAGATGAACATTGATCCTCGCTAGAAGGGCGCGGGACGCGCCGTTCGGACCTGAAAGAGTGTCGCGAAGCAGGTTCGCGGAAGGCCGGGACTATATAGTTCGCCCCCGCCATTTCAACGCCCGCTGACCGTATGCGCGCGCCGTTTCGCCGCAGCTACCGGCGGCGCTCTCCCCGCGCGCCCATAAGCGGCACGGGATCGACCGCGGTGCTGCCTTGGCGGACCTGAAACAGCAGGCGCGGCGCGCCGCGGGCGTTTGGACCAAGCTCAGCGATGCGCTCCCCCGCGCGGACCTGTTGGCCTTCGCGCACCAGCGCACGTCGCGCGTGGCCATAGGCGGTGACGTAATTGCCGGCGTGGCGGATGAGGATGAGCGTGCCGTACTCGGGCAGATCAGAACCGGCATAAACAACCTCGCCGTCGGCAGCGGCGGCAATCGGAACGCCCTCCTGGCCTGCGATCTCTATGCCGTCGATGCGCACGCCGTTCGGCTGCGCGCCGAAGCGCGCGATGACGTCGCCGCTCAGCGGCCAAGCGAACTGGCCGGAGCCGACAGTGATTGGTTGCACCGGCGACGGTTGCGGCGTTGGCGCGGGCGGCGGCGCAGGCTCAGCGCGCGCCATTGCGGGCAACACGATCTGATCGCCTTGGCGCACTTCGTATGGCGGTTGCATGCGGTTCAGCAGCGCCAGAGAACGCGGATCAATGTTGTAGCGCCGCGCTACAGCTTCAAAGTCTTCGTCGCGCGCGACGGTGTGAAAACGCGGCGGCGGCAATCGCAAAACGCGGCCATCACTCAATGTGTATGGCGGCTCGAGATTGTTCTGATCGATCAGCGCACGCAGCGGCACCTGGTAAGTTGTGGCGATGTCGTAGAGCGTTTCGCTCCCCGTGACGCGATGCGTGGCGGGCAAGTTCGCTGGATCGTAGGGCTGGGCATCTTCGGGACGCAACGCGTAGTCGGAGAGCGACGGCCCCTCGCCATCGGCCCAATCGGGCTCAGGCTGCGGGTGCTGCACACGCGTCTCTGGTTGGGGCTGCGGGCGTGGCTGTTCAGCAGTTCGTGTGGGTTGTGGACGCGTGGTTTCGCGACGCTCGATCGGCGCGCTCCGGCGTGGCGCGGGCGGCTCGTAGGCGCTCTGTCCACCGCCACCTCCTCCGCCGCCGCCAAACACGATCGGCGCCGGCGCGCCGGTCGCGCAAGCGGAGGTGAGCAGCGCCAGCAAAAGGAATGCGCGCGTCATCGCGTCAGCTTCGCCGAGAATCATGGCCGCGCGCAAATTACGTTGGCTGCGCGTCGCCCTCTTCGACGCCGCGCTCAAGCGCTGCGAACTTCACGGGACCGAAGTCCTGATGCTCATCGTTGCGCCAGCGAATCAAACGCTGGCCGCTGCCATCGCCCATCGGCGCAACGATCACACCGCCCGGTTTCAGCTGATCGAACAACACCGGCGGAATTTCCTCGACCGCCGCGTTGATCACAATCCGATCGTACGGCGCGTCATCGCCCCAGCCGTCATAGCCATCGGCGACGTGCGCATAAGTCCGCATCAGCCGCGCTGTGCCGAAACGCCCGCGCGCATCGGCGGCGAGGTCGCGCCAGCGCTCAAGTGTCACGACCTTGTGCGCCATGTCAGAAATGACGGCGGCTTGAAAGCCGGAGCCTGTGCCGATTTCGAGGATCACATCGTTCGGCTGAGCATCGAGTGCTGCAACAAAGCGGCCGATCTGCGAGGGCTTCGTCATCGTCTGCGCGTGCGCGAGCGGGAGGCCGACATCGTCGAGCGCAAGGCCTTGGAGATGGCTCGGCGCATAATGCGTGCGCGGCGTGCGTTCGAGAGCTGCGAGCGCGCGCGGATCGGTGATGCCGGCTTGGCGCATCTCCAATACGAACCGCATGAGGCGCGCCGGATCGGTCATTCCTTGGCGACTGCCTTGGGCGCTGCGCCGCCGAGCACGCCTTTGAGTTTGTGCACCGTCTCCATGTGCGTGAGATCGATGTGCAGCGGCGTCACGGAAATGCGGCCCTCGTAGATGGCGCGCAAATCCGTGCCTTGTGGCGGATTGGAAAGCTTGCCGCGGAAGCCCAGCCAAAAGTACGCGCCACCGCGCGGATCAGTGCGCTTGTCAGCGTAGATGATGTGCTGATCGCGGAAGCCCTGCACCGTGGTTTCGATCTCTTTGACTTCATCCGGCGGCAGGTCGGGGAAGTTGATGTTGATCAGCACGTCTTTCGGCCAGCCCACTTCGAGTGCTTTGCCAACCACCGCGGGGCCAAACGTCTCCGCCGTCTCCCATGGGATTGGCGCTTCCTCGCCGCGAAAGCCGCGCGCTTGGCTAAGCGCGATGGCGCGAATACCAAGCTGCATGCCCTGCATCGCGCCGGCGATGGTGCCAGAGAAGGTCACGTCTTCGGCGATATTCTGGCCGCGATTGACGCCCGAGAGAACAAGATCAGGCGGCCCGCCCTCGATCAGGTGCTCGATGCCGAGCAGCACGCAATCTGTCGGCGTGCCTGACACGGCAAAGCGCTTGTCGCTGACTTTGCGCACGCGGATCGGCGCAGTGAGCGTGAGCGCGCGCGACGCGCCGGATTTTTCTTCTTCGGGCGCCACGACCCAAACATCGTCGCTGAACGTGCGCGCGATCTTTTCGAGGACCGCAAGGCCCGTCGCGTGGATGCCGTCGTCATTGGTGCAGAGAATGCGCATGGCCGCCCGCTTAGCCCGAACGGCCATGAGAGTCGATCAAACCGCTATTTCCACGACGCCAGGATCGCGCCTGCCGCCATGTGGGTCAGCAGATAGTGCATGCTGTCGAGGCCGAAGAGTTCGGTGGGCTCGAGCGAATAGACCCAGCCATACATGCGGCCCGCGATCGTCAGCAGCACCGCAACGAGCGCGCCCGTGATTGCGCCAGCGACGGGGCCAGAAGCGTTGCGCCACTTCACAACCAGCGAAATGCCGATCGCCTGCAAGAACGGCATAACCACCATGAATGGCATGCGTTCAGCACCTGCTTGCGCATCCGCTTCGCTGATGCCGGTCCACTCCATCCATTGCTGCTGGAAGAGCACGACGTAAATCAGAAACCCGATCGCCCAGATCGCAACCGCGGCCGCGACGATGGCGAAGACATTATGACCCTGAACGCGCATGACGGCTTCCTCCCCGTGTGAGGAGTTTAGCAGAGTCGAACCGGATTACTTGAAGCGCGAACGGAACGAAGCGCGCGTTACGAGCGGCAGTCGACAGCCCAGATGTCGTAGGTCGGGTGATCGAGCGCGCTCAAACCGGGGCTCGAAGCAAACAGCCAGCCGTGGAAGACTTCGCGGCGCTCAGACTCTTCGCCCTCACGCACCGCCGGCGTGTCATACACTTCGACATAGATGCGCACTTCCGGCGGCTCTTCCGGCGCCGCCTTGTCGCAAGCGCGTGCAATCACCTCGAGCGAGCCAATGCGCACCGAACGGCCGACCGGAATCGTGTAATCGCGCGCTTGGCCGGTGATCTTGTCGAGACCGCGAATGACGGCGCGCTGCGCGTGCGCAGTGCCAACAGTCGCGAACATGAACACAAACGCTGCGGCGAGTGCACGGATCATTGTGTTTCTTCCTCAGAGCCGCCGCCCGAACCTTGGGCGAAGCTGGCGAAAAGCGTCAGCAGATCGACAGAACCTTGCGTGTTGGGGATCTCACCGCCAGGCGGCAGCGCATCCATGCCCGCAGGCTCGATTGCAATATAAGCGCCGCCCAACAGACCATCGGACGTGACGCGTGCGGTGGAGTCGTCCAGCACTTGAATGCCGTTGGCGACGACGAGCGTGAGACGCGCGTCAAACGTCGTCGGATCAAGTTCAACAGCGCGCACAACGCCGACTTTCACGCCAGACACGCGCACGTCCGAGCCGACGGCGATGCCGTCAACGCGCTGGAAGCGCGCCGTGAGTTCGTAGCCGGCGGCGCTACCGGTTTGCCCGGCTTGAGCCGCTGCAAAAACGAAGAAGCCGACCGCAACCACGGCGACGACGGCGCCGAGAATAGTCTCGCCCCAGCGTTCGAAATTGATCTTCATGACGGCCGCTCCCCCGAGTCCGCATCTGGTGACCAAGCTTCGTAATCCGCAGAGGATGCCTGACGCACGCCACCGCGCGCGAGCGACCCCTTCGGACGATAAGCGCGCACCGTGCCGGTCATGTTCGGCTCGTGCGGCAGTTCCCACTTTTGCTTTTTCAACGGCGAGACGGTCGGCGGATCGGCGATCGTGTGATGCATCCAGCCGTGCCAATCGGGCGTCACCCGCGATGCTTCGGCGAGGCCGTTATAAATGACGTAGCGGCGCTTGCGGCCCTCGATGCTGGGCTTGCGCTCCTCGTAGTAGCGATTGCCCTGCTCGTCTTCGCCCACAAGAACCCCGCGCCGACCGATATCGAACAGCGCTCCCAGGGTGGCGCCGTTCCACCAGGTGAAAATCCGCGTGAGCATGGGCTTTTATGAGGCTCCGGAGAGGCCGGATTCGGGGCCGGCCAGCAAATCGGCGCGCACTATGGCGAAGGGACTTATCCCAGTCCAGTGCGGTTGCGAAACAAGACCTGGGGGTTATTCCCAGTTGTCACATACTAAATATTGATTGCGCCGCCGAAGCAAGGGTATCTTCCACGGTGACATGGAGGGTTTCGATGGCCGAGGCGATCGATCACGAGACGGTATTCACAGCGGACGCGCCCCCGGCCTGGACGGAGATCATGGTCCAAGCGGCGGTCGAGGCGGGCCTCGCGGTCGAGACGCGGGCTGGGCTGAGCGTCACCGAGGCGGTCGCGCGCGTAGCCGCCCGGCTGGGTGAATGGGCCGACGACGAGGCTTTGGCCGATCAGATCGAGCCGCTGATGCTCGCCGGCCGGATCATGCTCGATCCCCCGCTCATCCGCGCGACGCTCTCGCCTGGCGCGGAACTGGCGACGTCGACGGCGCTGCTGCATTGGCCGCGCGATCGTCGCGAAGAACTGGAAGCCATCGGCCGCGTGCAGACCTTGCTCTCCGCTGGCGCACGCATCGGCATCGCTGGCGCACCGACGCAAGCCGCACTCGATGCGCTCGATGCAGCAGCTCGCATCGCCGATCCGCAAGGTGGTAATGGCGCGGCGATCTTGGTGAAGCCGAAGGCGGAAGACGCCAGCGCGTTCATCGCGGAAGAAGCCGCGCGCTTGCGCACCAGCACGGCGCTGGTCGCTGGCGCGCGTGCGCTCGATGCAGTTCTGGCTGAGCTTGCGATTGAAGCTGTGCGCAATGGCTTGAACATCGAGCACGGCGGCGTGCAACGCAAAGCGGCGGAAGCGCGCCTCTCCGGCGCGCCGGATGGCGACATTGTCGCTGCGTTGAACGGCCAGGCAGCACGCGGCGCCTACGGCGCAGCGCTCGATGCCGGCGCGGACACGGCGCGTCGGCGGATTGTGATTGCGGCGCCCGAGGCCGGCACGCATCCGATCACGGCGTTCGCAGGCGCGGCCCTCGATCCTACGGGCGCTGCGGCGTCTGACGTCGAATGCAGCATCATCGCCGCGAGCGTTGTGCTGCCGCGTTTCCATAGCGTCGAAGCTGGCTTCGATGTTGACGCGTTCGAAACCGCTGTGCGCACGCTCTGCCGCGCGCTCGATGGCGCACATGGCGGCAATGCTTCACCGCGCCGCCCGATCGTGATCCGGCTTGAGGGTTTGTCGGCGCTGATCATGCGCTCGGGCTTGGCCTACGATAGCGACGACGCGCGTGCATTGGCGGCAAGCGTTGCAGCAATGGCGCATGCGGCGGCGATCTCGGAAAGTTCGGCGCTGGCGCAAGCGACGAGCGCTTATCCCGATTGGTCGGCGGCTAAGCGCGGCGAAGAAGCGCTCGTGCGCACAGCGCGCGATGCAACGGCGGCGCTCAAGGGCGAGATCGGCGAGCGTGCACAAGCGCTCTACAAGGCCCTGCCCGGGCCGAAGAATGGCGGTTTGCGTCTCTCGATCGCGATTGCGTTCGCTGAGGATGGCGCGAGCGCGCGGCGTTCCGGCGTTGCCGCTTCCGGCATCGCGCCGCTGGCTGCGCCTTCCGCTTATGGCGAGCGCGACGATGGCGTGTTCGGCCGCATCCTCACCGGCGATGCGCGCATCGCGCTGACGACGCTCGGCTATGACGAAGATGCGATCGCTTCGCTCGCGCTCCACATCGAAGGCAAGCGCACTTTGCGCAACGCGCCCGGCGTGAGCTTGGAGGCGCTGTCTTCCAAAGGCTTCACGGAACCTGCGCTCGATGCGATCGAAGATGCAGCGCGCGATGCGTTCAATCTGCGCGCGGCTGTGCACCCGCTCGTGGTTGGGCCAGGCTTCTGCGAGGACGTGTTAAAGCTGCCGGCAGATGTAGCCGCTGGTAAGCGCGGCGATCTGTTGATGACGCTTGGCTTCAGCGAAGACGATATCGCCGCCGCTGAAGCCTTCTGCATGGGCAGCGCTGATTTCACGACGGCCACCGCGCTCTCGCCGAAGCACGCTGCCGTGTTTGCAGGCGAACGCGCGATCAGCGCGGATGCACGCATCGGCATTGCAACGGCGGTTGCGCCATTCGCGCGCGTTGCGGCTTCGCTGACGCTTGCGGGCGTGGAGATCGAAAAACGCACCGCGTTGCTGGATGCAGCGAAAGCGGCTGGCGTTGGGCTCATCACCATCCGCCTTGAGGCGCCGCCGATCACGCTGACGCTTGCAACGATCGATGATGAAGCGCCGGAAGCGCCGATCGCTGCGCCTGCTGCGACTATGACCACGCTCACGCTGGAAACGCCTCCATCAGAGCGCCGACGGCGTCTGCCTGAGCGCCGCAAGGGCTACATCCAGAAGTCCACGGTCGGCGGACACAAGGTCTATCTGCACACCGGCGAGTACGATGACGGCGAGCTCGGCGAGATCTTCATCGACCTGCACAAGGAAGGCGCGGCCTTCCGCTCGCTGATGAACAATTTCGCGATCTCGATCTCGATCGGCCTGCAATATGGCGTGCCGCTCGAAGAATATGTCGACGCGTTCCTGTTCACACGCTTCGAACCGGCGGGCGAGGTCAAAGGCAACGAAACCATCCGCCAGGCGACGTCGATCCTCGACTACATCTTCCGCGAACTGGCGGTCTCCTATCTCGGCCGCGCCGACCTCGCACACGTCGATCCGTTCGATGTGCGCAGTGACGGGCTGAGCAAAGGCGCGATTGACGCGGAGAGCGCAGCGCGGCTGATCTCGCGCGGCTTCTCGCGCGGGGCAGCACCCGATAATCTCGTCATGCTCCGCCCGCGCACCAGCGCGGATGCGGCGCGCGACAAGCGCGAGATCAAGACGCAACCGACAAAACCCGCCGCTACCGGCTATCGCAACGAGCCCTGCGGCGCGTGCGGCCATTTCACCGTGGAGCAAAACGGCGCCTGCGCGGCGTGTGGCGCGAAGGGCGAAGCCAGCGGCGGCTAAAGGAGCGCAGTTCTTCAGACCCGCATTTCTGGCGCCGGTGCGAAGATGCGGGTCTGAAGACCCGCGCTCCCTTAATGCGCACCCGTCGTGCTTGACTGACGGGGGCGGACATGCGCCTGTCCGGCGCAAATTTCAGCACCCCCACTCAAACCTCCCTGGAGTTCTCGATGCACGCCTATCGCACCCATACTTGCGGCGGCCTTCGGACGGCGGACGCAGGCAAGGATGTGCGCCTCGCCGGTTGGGTTCACCGCAAGCGCGATTTGGGCGGCGTGCTGTTCATCGACCTGCGCGACAATTACGGCATCACGCAGCTGGTCGCGAACCCGGGCTCGGAGGCGTTTCCGCTGTTCGAGCGTCTGCGCGCTGAAAGCGTCGTACGTGTAGACGGCAAGGTGATCGAGCGCGCCAAGGAAACGGTGAACGCCGATCTCGCGACCGGCGAGATCGAAGTGCGCGTCTCGTCGGCCGAGATTTTGGGTGCGGCGGAAGAATTGCCGCTGCCGGTGTTCGGCGAGCCGGACTATCCGGAAGAGACGCGCCTCAAGTATCGCTTCCTCGATCTGCGCCGCGAGAAGCTGCACAAGTCGATCCTGCTGCGGAGCCAAGTGATCGCGTCGCTGCGCCGCCGCATGATCGATCAAGGCTTCACCGAATTTCAGACGCCGATCCTGACGGCCTCGTCGCCAGAAGGCGCGCGCGACTTCCTGGTGCCGTCGCGTCTCCATCCCGGCAAATTCTACGCGCTGCCGCAGGCGCCGCAGCAGTTCAAGCAGCTGCTCATGGTCGCGGGCTTCGACAAGTATTTCCAAATTGCGCCCTGCTTCCGCGATGAAGACGCGCGCGCCGATCGTTCGCCGGGCGAGTTCTACCAACTCGATTTCGAGATGAGCTTCGTCACGCAGGAAGACGTGTTCAACGCCATCGGCCCGGTGCTGGCCGGCGTGTTCGAAGAGTTCGGCAACGGCAAGCGCGTGACGCCCGCGGCCGAGTTTCCGCGCATTCCGTACGCTGAAGCCGTTTCCAAGTACGGCTCGGACAAGCCGGACCTGCGCAACCCGCTCATCCTGCAAGACGTCAGCGAGCACTTCCGCGGCGGCGGCTTTGGTGTGTTCGCGCGCATCTTGGAAAAGCCAAAGACGGCGGTGTGGGCGGTGCCTGCGCCGAACGGCGGCTCGCGCGCGTTTGCGGACCGCATGAATTCATGGGCGCAAGGCGAAGGTCAGCCGGGCCTCGGCTACATCTTCTGGCGCGAAGGCGAAGAAGGCGGCGCTGGTCCGATCGCGAAGAACATCGGCCCTGAGAAAGCCGAAGCGATCCGCAATCAGCTTGGCCTCAAAGTTGGCGACGCGGCGTTCTTCGTCGCGGGTGATCCGAGCACGTTCTACAAGTTCGCCGGCATCGCGCGTAACAAGGTCGCGGATGAACTGAACCTCTCGGATAAGGATCAGTTCAAGTTCTGCTGGATCGTCGACTTCCCGATGTACGAGTGGAGCGAGGAAGAGAAGCGTATCGACTTCTCGCACAACCCCTTCTCGATGCCGAACTACGATCACGAGAAGTTCTTAGGCCTCGATCCGAACGATCGCGATACGATCGAGAAGATCACTGCATTCCAGTACGACATCGTCTGCAACGGCGTTGAGCTCTCATCCGGCGCGATCCGCAACCACAAGCCTGAGATCATGATCAAGGCGTTCGAGATTGCGGGTTACGGGCGCGAGGTCGTGGAAGAAAAGTTCGGCGGCATGCTGAACGCCTTCCGCTTCGGCGCGCCGCCGCACGGTGGTTCGGCGCCGGGCGTGGATCGCATCGTCATGCTGCTCGCAGGCGTCGAGAACATCCGCGAAGTCATCGTCTTCCCGTTCAATCAACAGGCACAGGATTTGATGATGAACGCGCCGGGAGAAGTCACGCCGAAGCAGCTGAAAGAGCTGCATATCCGCTTGGCGGAGCAGGCGAAGAGCTAGCGCGATGGAGCCTGCTGCTCGCGTTGCCATCGCGGCAGTCGGGTTGCTGACCATTGTCAGCGCTCTCTACTTACTTCGCTTAGCGAACGCTTGGCGGCGCAAGGAGCGTGAAGCTGACGAGGCGCGGCCTTTTCTTCGTCAGGAGCGCTTCTACTCGTGGACGCGCATGAGCACGGTCCACCACGCCCGGATACTTTGCGTCGCGCTCGTGCTTGTTGGGCTTTTCCTGCTGGGCGCCGCGCTTACCAGCTGACGCTACTCACACCGCCCTACGCGCATTCCGCGTGGCAGACGCGTCCGGCCATCGCCACAGGCGTCATCTAACTGCGCTTGCGTGAGCCCACGCGCGCCACGGAGATCGGCGCCGGAGAGATCGGCGCCGTCGAAGTTCATGTTGGTGACGTCGGCGTCAGCGAAGCTCGCGCGCGTAAAATTCGCGCGCCTTCCGTCCGCATTGATCAGGCTGGCGCGTTCGAAGCGCGCGCGTGGGCAATGTGAGTCGGCGAGTGTGGCGCGGCGGAGATCGGTTTCGGTGAAGTTGGCGGCTTCGAACTCTGAGTGCGAAGCGTCGACGCGCGTCATCACCGCGCCGGAGAAATCGCTGCCGTTGAAGACGGAGTTCGTCATCTTGGCGCCGGAGAGCAAGCGGCCGGAGAGATCGCAGTCTTCGCAGACGCCGCCATAGGCCGGCGCGATGGCGATGCGCGAGGGGCCACCAAAGGGCCAGAACGCAAGCGCCTGCCCCGTCCATACTGTCGCCAGCATGGCCGCCGCGATGAGCGCGAGGCGGAATTGTGTCAGCACGGCGCCGGACTATGCTTGCTCAAGCATTCGCGCCAGTGAACTTGCAGTAAGCGGGAATTGTTACTTATTGTTTCAGCAGGCAGGAATAGTCATGCCCGCCGGCAGCGTGGTTGTTCCGTCGCCGCAAGCAGTATTGAGCTGGTCTTGGGTGAGACCAAGCGCCTCGGAAAGTTCCGCGCCGGAGAGGTTCGCGCCTGTGAGCACCGCTCCGTTCATGCGCGCGCCGCCGAGATGCGCGCCAACCAGCGAAGCGCCGGAGAGGTTTGCGCCAGTGAAGTCAGCGCGGGTGGCGCGCAGGCCGAACATATTGGTCAGCGAGAGGTTCGTGCCGGCGAAATTGGCGCGATCGGCGATAGCAATGGTGAGATCGGCCTGACGGATGCGCGATCCGGCGAAGTTGCGGCCCGAGACGTTCTGGTAGGCCAGATCGATCTGGAAGAGATCGCAACCCGCGCAGGAAGCGCCGCCGCGGACGCGGGTCGCCGTCGCGTCGCGCTCGGCTTGGGACGTAATCGGGCCACCCGTGTCCGACACCTGAGCAAAAGCCGGGGTCGTTAAGGCAATCAGGGCAGCAATTAGCGCGGCGCGTTTCATATCGGCGCAACTCCAGAATGTTTCGGGTCTGGTGTCGCAGGGAGCGGGCCAATTCAGACGCGGGCCTTGACCCCGGCGCCGGCACGCCTCAACCACCCTCCGATGCGTCTGATCACCAAGACCGCTGATCTGGAAGCGTTCCGCCAAGAATTGGCAGGGGCGGACTTCGTCGCGGTCGATACCGAATTTATGCGGGAGACGACCTATTACCCGAAGCTCTGCCTCATCCAGGCGGCGGCTTCGAACGGGGTTGAAGCGGTCATCGACCCTCTGGCGGACGGCCTCGACCTCGCGCCCTTCATGGCGCTGCTGGCCGACAAATCGATCCTCAAAGTCTTCCACGCCGCGCGCCAGGATCTGGAAATTTTTCTGAAGCTCGGCGAGGCGCTGCCGGCGCCGGTGTTCGATACCCAGATCGGCGCAATGGCCTGCGGCTATGGCGACACGATCGCCTACGACGCTTTGGTGCAGCAAATCCTGAAGCGCCGCTTGGACAAGTCCTCGCGCTTCACCGATTGGAGCCGCCGTCCGCTTTCTGAGAACCAGCTCACCTACGCGCTCGCCGACGTCACTCACCTTCGCGATCTCTTTCCGAAGATGCGTGACAAGCTCGAGCGCGACGATCGCTTAAGCTGGCTCGACGAAGAGCACGCCAATCTGCTCGATCCAGATATCTACGACACGACGCCGGAGAATTCCTGGCAGCGTCTGAAGCTGCGCAAAACGACGGCGGACTACGTGCTCGGCCTGCAAGTCGCCGCAGCGTGGCGCGAGCGGCAAGCGCAGATGCGCGACGTACCGCGCGGGCGCATCGTGAAAGACGAAGCCCTTTACGAGATCGCCGAGCATCGTCCGCGCAATGCTGCCGATTTCGATCGCATGCGCGCCGTGCCGCGCGGCTTCGGCAATTCACGCGCCGCGCAAGAACTGATCCAGGCGCTCGACCGCGCCTTCAATGATCCGAACCGCCCGGTTTACAAGCACGAGCGCTTGCCGCCGCTGCCGTCCGGACTTGGGCCGACGGTTGAATTGCTGAAGGTTCTGCTGCGCTACGAAGCGGATCATCACAATGTCGCGCCGCGTTTGATTGCGTCGGCAGCTGATGTTGAAGCGATCGCGGCCAACGATGAGGCCGATGTCGCCGCCCTGCGAGGCTGGCGGCGCAAAGTGTTCGGCGAACGCGCGCTGGCGCTGAAGCACGGACGTCTGGCGCTGAAACTGAAGGACGGCAAGGTCAGCGTCGAAGACGTCTAACAATCAGGACGCCGCGATCGCGTCGCGGCAAGCGGCTTTAAAGTCATAGGCGGTCTTGGCCGCGCAATCGGGCCACTTCTTGGTCTCGACCCAGTATTGCGCGAGGCCCAACCGCGCCGCGAGCGAGGGGAAGCGCGGGTGAGCCCAAAGCGGCTCGCCGCCATTTGCGGCAAAGAGTTGGAGAGACGCCTGCGCGCGCGCCATGCCGAAGGCGTCGTGATTGTCGGGCCGGATGCTGCGGCCAGCATCGAGTGCGGCGTGCAGCACGTCGAAGGCTTGGTCGGCGCAGCCATTGCTGGCGGCGAAGATCACCGTCGAAAGCGGCAACGCGCCCTCACTCGCTGCGACTTGCGCAAGCAAGTGTTCGCAGGCCGCGCGGCGCTCGCCTTCGTCCAAACGCAGCAGCCCGACGTAATTGCGCAAGACGCCGACATCGCGCTCGTTCACACCGCGCTTCGGCGCCATGCCTGTTGCGGCAAGCGCTTCGGCTTCATCCAAACGCCGCGCGGCGCAGAGCGTGCTCCAAGTGATGTACCAGATGAACGCGGAATCCGGCCAGCGCGCCCAAGCGGCCTTCATGATCTCGATGGCTCTTTCAAAATCGCCCTGTGTCGAGAACAAGCTGGCGCGCAACCCTTCAACTGCCGGTCCCAGTGGGTCCAGGCGGCTGGCGACATCAAGCGCCGTCATCGCATCGCGCATACGTCCCACACTGTAGAGCCAGGCCGCGCGCGCGACGTGGAGTGATGAATCGTTCGGCGTGCGCTTCAGTGCTTCATTGACCAGACGCAGCTTCTCAGCGTGCTCACCGAACGCCGGCTTCAGTAGTGAGAGCGCAGCCATCGCTTGCGCGCATTCGGCGTCGAGTTTGAGCGCACGCTGGGCAGCAGCGAGTGCTGCGTCATGCTCTGGTTGACCGATCATGTCGCGGTCGCGCGGCAACAAAAAAGCGCGCACGCTGGCCAGCGCCGCCCAGCCATCAGCGAACTCCGGCGCAAGTGCTACGCAGCGTTCGAGCAAGATCGCCGCCTGATCTTCCTCAATATCGCTAAGCATCAGCCAGATTTGGCGCGCGCGCAGATAAAGCTCGTGCGCCGCAGGATCGATCGTCTGCGCGACACGGTCGGTATTGGTCAGCGAACGGCGGAGCGAGGTAGCGACTTTGCCGCCGATCTCATCTTCCAAAACGAACGCATCGGTGCGCGCACCTTCATAGCGCTCACTCCAGAGCACCATACCGCTGGCGGCGTCGATCAGTTGCGCGTTCACACGCATCGCCGTCTTGGTGCAGCGCACGGCGCCATCGAGAAGATGCGACGCACGCAGCACTTCCGCCGCCTCGGTTTTTCGATCGCCACGAAACTGGAAGGCCGAGGTGCGGCCGATGACTTTAATCCTCGAATGTTTTAGCAGCAGCGAGATGATCTCATCGGCGACGCCGTCGGAGAAGAACTCCATCTCCGGTTCATCGCTATCATTGTCGAATGGCAGCACGGCCAACACCGGCTCTGGCTTACGCGGCCGCGGCTTGTCGTTGACGATCGCGTGGACTTCAAGCGTGAAGACGTCGAGCGTCTCGCTCATCTTGTCGAGTTGAATGGCGCCGGCCGCATGCAGACGTTGCTGCAACTTGCCACGCACGGCGCGGCGCACGTCCATCGACACCATCACGGCGCCAGGCTGCGCCAACTTCTGCAAACGCGCCGCGACATTGACGCTGTGGCCGAGCAGATCGCCCGTCGACGTCGCCAGCACGTCGCCGATATGGACGCCGACACGCACGCTCGTGCGCTCGAACGCGTTCCAAAGTTCGTCCACCGCGCCCAACGCGCCGGTGGCCGAGCAAAACTCAAGCATGAAGCCGTCGCCGGCGGTGCTGAAGATGCGTCCACCGTGAACGAGTGCAGCGCCCTCCAACGCGCCGCGCAGCCGCGACACGGCGGTCACGGCCTCGGTCTCATCCACTTCGCTCAGCGCCGAATAGCCGACGAGATCGATCGCCAGGATCGCCGCCAGCCGCCGCGCGCCAGGTTCCTCGCTCATGGAGCTCCCCTTGGACGGGGCCGAGTTTAGCAAGCCGCCGCAGGCGGCGCAGGCTTATTCGCCAGCTGGCTCGCGCCAGTACGGTTCGACCGTACCGGAATATTTTATGGCGAGTTGCTTGCCCTTACGGTCGAGGGTCTTGCCGACGGCCAGGCGCACCCAGCCCTCGCTCACGCAATATTCCTCGACGTTGGTCTTTTCCTGGCCCTTGAAACGGATGCCGACACCGCGCTCGAGCGCGGCCTCGTTGTAGAACGGGCTATCCGGATCGACGGACAGACGATCGGGCAGTTCTTCACTCATACCTGTTTCAACTCCGCGGTGAGGCCGAGCGCCTGGGCGGCGGCTTCGAGCCGGCGCTGTACCGTCTCGGTGACCAGGTGCGCCACTGCCTTCTTCACACGAAGCACCAGCTTGCCGTCAACAGCGCGGACCTCGAAACCGGCCAGCAAGGGCTGGCTGCGGCCCGAAAGATCGGCGCCGAGCCTGAGCGCCGCGCCCAGAGCGGCTGCGGCGGCCTGCTGCTCTTCAGAAAGCAACCGGTTGTAGGCGTCGACATGGCGCGGCGGCGCCTTGGTGTAGCGATGATGGATGGCGGCGGCGAGGAAGGCGCGCTCGGCGTGGCTGATGGCCGCCAGCGGCGCGCGGAGGATGAGATCGAACATGATCTCGACGCGCTGATCGGGATGGAGCGGGCCGCCGACATCGGCGAGGCGCGCAGCGGCGCCGCGAATGATTTCATCGCGCTTCTTGCTGAAGATCGGTTCTTGGCCGGCGAACATCGGCGCAATCCAATGGTCGAGGGCTTGGCCGAACGCTTGCGTGCGGCTCCAGCGCCCAGCCAGCGCTTCGGCGCCGGCGATCAGCGGATGCACGGCAAGCGCCGCTTCGCTCATCCGCTCCAACAAAACGCCTTCGCGCAAACCGAACGCAGAGAGCACCACGCGATCGAAATTGCCGGCGACCATCACACGTTCGAGCACGACAGCGGCGTACGGCAACGTATCGGCGCGCTTTGCAGCGGCCTCTTCCAGCTTTTCAAGCGAGCGCTTGCTCTGCTTGCGCACGACATCGACGACTTTCATCACCTCGTTGCGGTTCATCTCATGCTGATGCAGCACGCCGAGCGGGTGATTGGAGAGCGCGATATCGATGCGGCCAAGCGCACGCCACGCGCCGCCAACAGCGTAGAAAACGCCGCCGCGTTTGCCGAGCAGCTTGGTCTTTTCGAGCACGTCTGAGACGTGATCGCTGACGCTGGCGTAATCGAACTCAGTTTCTTCCGCGAGCGTCAGTGGCCCAAGCGGAAAGGTCTCGCCGCGGCCTAAGCCCTTTGGGCTGATCTCAACGAGTTCGAGGCTGGCGCCGCCAAGGTCGCCGACAATGCCCGCAGCATCGGGCGAACCGCCAGCAACGCCGAGCGCAGAGAGTCGCGCTTCGTCTTCACCGCTTAACACGCGCAGCTTGAAGCCGGTTTCATCGGCGACACGTTGCACGAATGCCGGGCCATCCTTCGCATCGCGCACGGCGGCAGTCGCAACTGGAAACACATCGCGCACATCGAGTGCTTCGATGATTGTCGCGAAGCGCTTCAGCGCAGCGATCGCTGTCTCGACGCCGTCCTTTGAGAGTAGACCTTTACGCGAGAGATCGCGGCCGAGGCCTGCCATGACCTTCTCGTTCAAGATTGGCGTCATCGCGCGGCCATCGATGCGATAGACGACCAAGCGTACGGAGTTGGAGCCCACGTCGATGACGGCGGCTTCTTGGGCGGGGCGGAGTTTGCCCGCGCTCATCGCGCGGGCTCAAATCTAGGAGCCGCGTGCGCCGATATGATCGAACGCAACAGGCGCGTCGCCCTTGAGCGCACGGCCGCGGCCCGAAAGGCTCGGATTGCGCATGAAGTAGACGTGCGCCGAGAACGGATTTTCGAGCTTCGAGACATCGACCCGTTTGAATACTCCATCCTGGTCCATGTACCAGGATTGCGCCTCGTCATTGAGGTTCGCGACCATGATCTGGTCGAGTACTTGCTGGTGTACGGTCGGATTTTCAATCGGGCACAGGACCTCAACCCGGCGTTCGAGGTTCCGGGGCATCCAGTCAGCCGAAGATATGAACACCTTGGCGTCCGGATTGGGGAGTTTCCGCCCGGCGCCGAAACAAACGATGCGCGAGTGCTCGAGGAACCGCCCGACAATCGATTTAACCCGGATGTTCTCCGAGAGCCCGGGAACACCGGCGCGCAAGCAGCAGATGCCGCGCACCACGAGTTCGATTTTCACACCGGCATTGGAGGCGCGATAGAGCGCGTCGATGATTTCCGGATGCACGAGTGAGTTGAGCTTGGCCCAGATCGCGCCGTCGCGGCCGGCTTTGACGTGATCGATTTCATCTTGGATGAGCTGCAGCAACGTCGCCTTCGAGTTGAACGGCGACATCGAGATTTTTTCGAGCTCCGCCGGGCGCGCGTAGCCGGTGACAAAGTTGAACAACCGGTTCGCGTCGCGGCCGAAAGCAGGATCGCAGGTGAACAGCGACAGATCGGTGTAAATCCGCGCGTTAATCGGGTGATAGTTGCCGGTGCCGTAGTGTGTGTAGGTGCGCAGGCCCTCAGCCTCTCGGCGCACGACCATGCTCACCTTCGCGTGGGTCTTGAAGTCGATGAAGCCATAAACCACCGACGCGCCGGCGGCTTCGAGTTTGCGCGCGACGTTGAGGTTTGTCTCTTCATCAAAGCGCGCCTTGAGTTCGATGACGGCGGTGACGTTCTTGCCCGCTTCGGCGGCGGCAACCAGGGCGTTGACGATCGGCGAGTCGCGCGAGGTGCGGTAGAGCGTCTGCTTGATGGCGACGACGGCCGGATCTGCGGCGGCCTGGCGTAAGAACTGAACCACCGAGTCGAACGATTCAAACGGGTGGTGGACGAGGATATCCTTGGCGCGAATGGCCGCGAAGCTATCGCCGCCGAAATCCTTGATCCGCTCGGGGGAGCGCGGTTCGTAGCGCGGGAACTTGAGTTCTGGGCGCTCTTCACTCACCAGCGCCGAGAGCGCGGACATGCCGAGCATGCCGTCGATGATGATGACATCACGCGCATCGGCCTCGATCTCGCGCACGATAAAGGCGCGCAGATCATCGGCCATCGAAGCCTCAACCTTCAAACGCACGATATCGCCGAGCCGACGCTCTTTCAGGCGCGCCTCAAACTCGCGGACGAGATCTTCGGCTTCTTCCTGGATTTCGATGTCGCTGTCGCGGACGACACGGAACGCGCCCTGCGCCTCAACCCAATAGTCGGGGAAAAGCTCATCGAGAAAGAGCGAGATCGTGTTTTCGAGCGTCAGGAAACGGCGCTGCGGGCGTTCGCCCGGCGCCAGATCGGTCTGCGGATGCGCCAGCGTCACGTCGATGAAGCGCGCGACCTGGGTTGGCACGGGGATGAGCGCATTGAGCGTCCGCCCATCGCCCTTGCGCTTCAGTTTCAAGGCAATGGCAAAGCCCAAGTTCGGTATGAACGGGAACGGGTGCGCTGGATCAACTGCGAGCGGCGTCAAAAGCGGAAACACTTCCGCCATAAACAGCGGCTTCAGAAAAGAACGCTCTTCCGGCGTGAGTTCTTCACGATCGAGCACGGCGATGCCAGCGCCGCGCAACTCCGCACGCAGCGCGCGCCAACGCTCCTGCTGGCGCGTCAACAATTCCGCTGCAGCGGCGTGAATGCGCGAGAGCTGTTCAGCTGGCGTCAGGCCATCGAGGCTGAGCACTGATGCGCCCGCCTTCACCTGCTCGTGCAAGCCCGCAACGCGGACCATGTAAAATTCATCGAGGTTCGAAGCGGAGATCGAGAGAAAGCGCAGACGCTCGAGAAGCGGATGGTTTTCGTTCTCCGCCTCTTCCAGCACGCGCGTGTTGAACGCGAGCCAGGAAAGCTCGCGATTGATGAACCGCTGTGGGCTCGTCAGCAGCGACGCGTTTTGCGTCGTCGCGCGCGTCTTCTTGCGCGTCTTCGCCATCTGTTAACCGTCTCCACCACCCCACGCGCTCTGGACTTTTTCGAGCGCCGCCTTCGCCGCTTTCAGCGAGACAGGCTTGGCGCCCTTGACCAGATCCGCGTCTAGCGCCGCTGCTGCCTGGTGCGCCGCCTCAAAGGTGCGCGGCAGCCGGAGCGCCAAATAACGAGCCGCATCATCGCTCAGATAAATGAATTGTTCGCGACAAATGCGGCGCAAAACTACCTCCATCAGCGCCTGATCGGGCTCCTGGAGACGGGCGACGGCCAAAGATTTGAGCCGAGAGGCGAGGTCCGGGGTGGAAACCCGCCAGCGGGACGGCGCCTCAGCGCTGGCCAGCAGCAGCGCGCCGCCCTCGGTTCGGGCCAGATCGAGCAGCCGCCAGAGCATGCCGTCATCGCGCGGACCGTCAGCGTCATCAATAACGAGGCGCCCCTGGGCGTCGCGGAACAGGGCGGTCGCCTCTTCCGATGGCGCGGCTGGCGAGAGCTGACGCGCCCCTGCTTCCAGCGCCCATGCCAAAGCCAGATGCGTCTTGCCCGCACCCTTAGGCCCAACCAGCGCCAACGCGCCGTTCGGCCAGGTGCGCCACTGGGTCAGCAGATGCGCCGCGTCGCGATTGGCCTCGGTGACAACCAAGCTGTCGGGCGAGCGCTCGCCCATGCGGAACTCGAATAGGCGCGGCTGCTCGTCCATGTCCCGCTTAGCGCGCCACGCGCAGCACGACGCCCTGCGGCGTGTCCTGGACACTCACCCCGCGTCGCGTCAGTTCAGCCACCAACTGCGTGCGATCGCCGACATACGAAAACGAAACGAGCGCACCCTCGCGGCCCACAGCCTGAATGCGGATTTCAGAGATGATCGTCGAGGCCGCACCTTCGAGCGCGTCCTTGATCAACTCCCACTGCGCCTGGCTGCTATAGAGCGCCGAGGCGTTGACGCGTTCGCGCTGGCCAGCGCCGGTCGCAAGGCGGGCGCGCCACTCGTTCTGAATGCGCGTATTGGCTTGTTCAGCGAGCGAGGCGAGCGCAGCGCGCAGGCCGTTATCGCCATCAATACGCGAAGCCACGTCGGCGCGTTCGCGGCGGGCGTTTGAATCCACTTCGACAAGCGAGGCGACAACCGTTCCGCCCTGTACGCGCAAGGTCGCGAACAGCGTGGAGGTCGCACCCGCAGATTGCGCGAACGGTTGCGCCGTTTGCCAGCTTGGCGGACCGCGCAAACTTTCCGGCGCAACTGCGATCGGCACCAATTCGTCGCCATAGCCGGCATTGGCCCAAACGTCTCGCCAGAGTGCGGCGGTTTCCGGCGTTACACCGTCGCCGACGACGGCGGCGACCAGAACGGGCGAAGTGCGCGTGTCGACAACTGTAAGGCCGTGTTGGCGCATCAATGTGCGCACGCCGGTCGGATCGAAGCGCACGGTGATGCGGCCGACATAACGCGTGCCGGATCGACGCTCTTCTTCGATCGCGACGCTCAGCACCAAGCGCTCGATTGCAGCCGCGTCCGCCACAGGCATGCCGCGCGCGACCAAATCTTCCGGCAGCGTCAGGCGACGCACGAGGCGCTCGAAGCCGCGCTGCTGAGCAGCGGCCAGGCCCGCCTGCTGGGCGGCAGCGGCGTTGGCGGCAGTTTGGTCCACCGTCACACCCGAAACGACGTAAACATTGTCGCGCCCTTGGGCGGTTGCGAGGCCCGGCGCGAACGCGCACAAGGCCGCTGCGAACAACGCGGCGACGGCGGCCAGGGGCGTAGTTTTCATGCTCAAACCTCTAATCGGGGTGCTGGGCACCCTATCCGGCGCGGAATCGCCTATCAATGTGGCGGCTTCTGGACTCATCTCGTGACCAATAAAACTAACGGAACCAACGGACTGACCTATCGTGACGCCGGCGTCGATATCGACGAGGGCGAGCGTCTGGTCGATCTGATCAAGCCGGCGGCTAAATCCACAGCCCGTCCGGGCGCGGAAGCGGCTCTGGGCGGATTCGCCGCCGTGTTCGATCCCAAGGCGGCAGGCTTCAAGGATCCGATCTTTCTGGCCACCACCGACGGCGTCGGCACCAAGCTGAAGATCGCCATCGAAAGCGGCCGTCACGAGACGGTCGGCATCGATCTGGTCGCCATGTGCGTGAACGATCTCTCCGCCCAAGGCGCCGAGCCGCTGATGTTCCTCGACTATTACGCGACCGGCAAATTGAATGCCGAAGAAGCTGCGAAGGTCGTGAACGGCATCGCTGAAGGCTGCCGCCAAGCGGGCGCGGCTCTGGCGGGCGGCGAGACGGCGGAAATGCCGGGCATGTACGCCAAAGGCGATTACGATCTCGCGGGTTTCTCTGTCGGCGCCGCTGAGCGCGGGACGTTGCTACCGCGTGTGAGCGAGATGCAGGCAGGCGATGTGATCGTCGGCATCGCATCGAGCGGGCCGCACTCGAACGGCTATTCGCTGGTGCGCAAAGTCGTTGAGCGCTCCGGTCTCGCTTGGGATGCACCGGCGCCTTTCGCGGCGGGCAAATCACTCGCCGAAGCTTTGCTTGAGCCGACGCGGATTTACGCGAAGGCTCTGAAGCCGGTATTCGATGCAAAACTCGCTAAGGGCGCCGCGCACATCACCGGCGGCGGCTTGGTCGAGAACACGCCGCGCGCGCTGCCGGATCATCTCGAAGCAGACTTCGACTGGAACGCGTGGACACGGCCTGCCGTGTTCGAGTGGCTGCAATCCACCGGCGGCGTGCCCGAAGAAGATATGCGCCGCACCTTCAATCTCGGCATCGGCATGATCCTGATCGTCGCGCCCGAGAAGGCCGACGAGGTTGTCACCATGCTCAACGGCGCGGGCGAGCGCGCGTTCAAGATCGGCGTGCTGAAAGCGACGTGAGCGCTAGTCCTCGAATATGGGAGCGCGGCGCTCCGCGCCGCATGCGCGGCGGAGCCGCGCGCTCCAGCCTGCAAACACCATGAAAAAGCGCGTCGCCGTTCTCATCTCCGGCCGCGGCAGCAATCTGCAGGCGCTGATCGATGCCGAGCAGGACGCGTACGAGATCGTCGCCGTCATGTCGAACATCGCCGACGCAGGCGGCCTGCAACGCGCACGCGACGCTGGCATCGAAGCACTGACGCTCGATCACAAACCGTTCGGCAAGGATCGCGAAGCGTTCGAGCGCGAACTCAACGCGCTGCTGCACGCACGCAATGTCGAGCTTATCGCTCTCGCTGGCTTCATGCGCGTGCTGACGCCCTACTTCGTCAATTCCTGGAAAGGCCGGCTGGTGAACATCCACCCGTCGCTGCTGCCGAAATTTCCCGGCACCAAAACGCACGAACGCGCGCTCGCGGCGGGGGAGAGCGAACACGGCTGCACCGTGCATCTCGTCGTCGAGGAAGTGGACGCAGGACGCATCCTCGGCCAAGCGCGCATGCCGATCTTGGCTGGCGACACGCCCGAGACGCTGGCCGAGCGCGTGCTAACGCTGGAGCACGAACTCTATCCGCGCTGCTTGGCGGAGCTGGCGCGCAGCCTTTAGCCAGTCCGCTTGGCAGCGCGCGGCGCCAGTTCTTCCTCCACCAGCCGGGCCAAATCCTGCAGCATCTTGAGCTGCGCAGCGTTCAAGCGCCGCGGCCTCATATCCACAACGCACAACGCGCCTACGCGTGCGCCATCCGGCGCATGCAGCGGAATGCCTGCATAGAAGCGCACGTTCGGCTCGCCGATCACTACGGGATTGTCGGCAAAGCGTTCATCCTGCAACGCATCGCTTACGATGAACGGCGCGCTGTCCAAAATCGCGTGTGAACAGAAGCCGACATCGCGCGATGTCTCGCTATAGTCGAAGCCGTGATGGGCTTTATACCATTGGCGGTCGCGATCAACCAACGAGATCAACGCAATCGGCGCATCGAGCGCTGCGGCAGCGATCCGCGCGTGACGGTCAAATCGTTCCTCAGTCTCCGTATCGAGAAGCCCGAGTTCATACACCGAAGCGAGCCGCGCTTCTTCATCCACGGGCAGCGTCGCTTTGCGCCAGCGCAACATCGACCGCATGATCCATGCGCGCAGACGCGAGCGCGCATATTGCAAACTGTAGGGCCGCGTCAGCCAATCCGTGACACCCGCGCTCTCGCCTTTATCGGCCGGCACGCCGGCCTGATCCGTCACCACGATGATCGGCGTCTCGCGCGCCGCCTCGCCGGGCAACGCACGCAGGGCAGCGCACAGCGCGACAGGATCAGCGCCGTCCGCCAGCGCATCGCCAAGTACGACGAGCGACGGATGCCCGCTCTCGATCGCCGCCTTCAGCGCCTCGATCGACAATTCGGATACGCTCGGAATGCCATCGGCCTTGGCGGCGGCGGTCAGCACCGAACAATCGTGCTCCGGCAGCCCCGCGATCAGCACCATTTCCTCGGTGACGCTCGACCTTGGTTTGACCAAGCTGGACGGGACAAACGGCGCGAGTTTGCTGGCGTTGGCGGCGCCGCGCAATTCCACGGCAGCGCCCTCAGCTGCGCCCATGACGATAAGATCACCACCCACGTCGGCGACCCGCTTCTGTGCCGCCGCGATCAGCCTGTCGACAGCGGCGTCATCGCGCGCAGGATCGTGATGATAGAGTGCAAGCCGCCGCACATTCGCCGCCAGCGCCACGTCAACGGCATATTCGACGGTGCTGTGGCCCCAGCCGAGCTTCGACGGATACTCGTCCGCCGTATATTGCGCATCGTGGATCACCAGATCGGCGTCGCGCAAAAACGCGACGTGCGCTACATCGCCACTTTCGGCCTCATCGGCATGGCCTTCGCCAGCATGCGCGCTGTGCGGTTCGTGATCCGAGGCATAAACGACGCTCGCGCCATCGGCTTCAACGCGATAACCGACGGTGAGCGCTGGATGGTTGAGATATTGCGTGGCGATACGCACGTCCTCGATCGAGAACTCGCCTTCAACCACTTCGTGATACTGCACATGCGCGGCGAACGCGTTCAGCGTCACCGGGAAGTAGGCGTAGTCCATCTGCGCCGCGAGCACTTCGCGCAGCGACTGCCCGAGGCCACGCGGCCCGTAAATATGCCACTCATTGCCGGGCACAAAGAGCGGCGCGAAAAACGGCAAGCCTTGGATATGATCCCAATGCGTATGCGAGATAAGAATGTGGCCGCTGGCGCCGCGGCCTTGCTCCATCAAAGCGCGGCCCAGCGCATGCGCGCCGGTGCCCGCGTCAATCAGAATGAGCTCGCCGGAGTCCGATGTAATCTCGACGCACGACGTGTTGCCGCCATAGCGCAAGGTCGCGCCGCCGGGTGTGGCGATCGATCCGCGCGTACCCCAGAAACGCACCAGCATCGTTGTCTCTCCGCGCGAGCCAGGATGTCACTATGCGCCGAGTGCGGTATCCGGCCAAGCCTTGGTGCGCGCGCTTGCTCTCAATGAACCTGAGCCAACGCTGAGTCTTGCTCAGGTTGCTTCGGCAAGCGCGCAGCGATCGTGGCGATCACCGCAGTGAGCGCCGCCAGATCATCGCCATAGCCGAGCACAGGGACGAAGTCCGCCACCACATCCGTCGGCACGATAAGATAGCCGAGCACGCCAATGCACAGCCCCTTCACCCAAAGCGGCGTCGCCGGATCGCGCAGCATGGCGTGCACTTGCTTGGCCGCATCGATCAGCTTGTCGAGACCAGCCAGCGTGCTGAGCTTGGTTTTGAAGGCGCCCTCAGAATAAGCGCTCGCATGTTCAGTCATTTCGCGACTCCAGAGTTCGACTGCCACGCTAACGGAAAACGCAGCGTGCGCACGCGTTGAAGGCGCCTGACCGCGAGTAGCTCGCACTCTCAAAGCGCGGCCATGATTTCGCCTGCATACCCGGTCACCGCTGCCGCGCGGGAGACATGCATGCAGCTGAAGTTGCCAACATCGCGGCGCGGATTTCTGGCGGGCGCTGCAGCGAGCGCTTTCGCCCCTCAAGCCTTTGCCGACACGGGCGACCTCTCATTCCTCGTCATCGGCGATTGGGGTGAGCGTACCGAATTCCAACGACCCGTTGCGCAAGCTATGGGCCGCGTCGGCGCCGACATTCAGAGCGCCTTCGTGATCTCAACCGGCGACAACTTCTATGGCCAGGGCGTAGAGTCGATCCACGATCTGCAGTGGCAACGCACGTTCGAGGACGTCTATACCGCGCCAGCATTGCAGCGGCCATGGTATGTCGTGCTCGGCAACCACGACTATATGGGCTCGCCCGGCGCCGAAGTGGAGTACACGCAAGTCAGCCCGCGCTGGCGGATGCCGTCCCGCTATTGGAGCCAGGTTGTCACGCTCGCGGACGGGTCCGACGCGGCATTCTTCTTTATCGACACCACGCCCATCACCCATCTCCTCGGGCTCCGTGATGAGGTTCCGCAAGCCGATTTCGGCGCGCGTGATCAGATCATGTGGCTGGAGCGCGAACTCGCATCATGCAGCGCGCCGTGGCGCATTGTGATCGGCCATCACCCGGTCTATTCAAGCGGCGCTCATGGCGGCTCGCACGGCGTGTACGAGCACGTGCGCCCGCTGCTGCAGCGCTATGGCGTGCAAGCCTATTTCAACGGACACGACCACGATCTCGAACACCTCGAAGCCGAGGGCGTGAACTACATCTGCTCAGGCTCAGGCGCCGAAGTTCGCCCCGTCGGCAACGCGCCGCAATCGCGCTTCGTGCTAACGCGTCCAGGCTTCGTCGCGTGCACGCTGACGCCGGCGGCGCTCGACATCCGCTTCTTCGGCCACGATGCCACGAGCTATTACCAGGCTTCGATCTCGCGCGGCTGATTGGTCCGGTTCCGGCGAGACGCGGCGCGGACGCGCGCCTATATTTCAGCTCTGGAGACACTTCATGGCTGAACGCGATTACGTTCTCGGCACTCACGATGACGAGATTTACCGGCTGGGGTTTCAGCACCGCGTCTGGCGACCGCGTGCCCTCGATGCGTGGGCGCGGGCCAAGATTGGCGATGGCTGCAAGGTGATCGATTTCGGCGCGGGGCCGGGCTTTGCCACGATGGATCTGGCTGAAATGGTCGGACCGCGCGGCGAAGTGCATGCGCTCGAACGCTCGCGCCGCTTTCTCGATACGCTGGAGGCGCAAGCCAAGGCGCGCGGCTTTGGGCAAGTGAAGGCGCACGAGATCGATGTCGTCGCTGACGCGATCCCGGTGAACGGCGCGGACGCTGCTTGGGCGCGTTGGATTTTTGCGTTTCTGCCGAAGCCCAAGGATGCACTGAAGAAACTGGTCGACGCGGTGAAGCCGGGCGGCGCGCTCGTTTTTCACGAGTACATCGACTACCAGACCTGGAAGCTCGCTCCGCCCGCGCCCAACTTTGAGAAGTTTGTCGATGAAGTTTCGGCCAACTGGCGCGCTTCTGGCGGCGAGCCGGACATCGCGCGGCATCTGCCGGCTTGGCTCACCGAGATGGGCCTGAAGGTCGAGAGCTTGAAGCCCTATGTCGATGTCGTCTCGAAGGACGACAATGTCTGGCGCTGGCCGATTGGCTTCTTCGACATCCACATCGACCGCCTGCTCGAGCTCAACCGCATCACGCCGCAAATGGCGAAGGACATGCAAGATGAGTTTGCTCGCGTGAGCCAGCAGCCGGGCACGCTGATGGTGACGCCGTTGGTGCTCGAAATCATCGCTCGCAAGTAGTGGCGCGTCTCAAAACACAGGCGTAGGCTCGCGCTTGCTCAAGCTAACGAGAGGAGCAAATCATCATGGCTAAAGGACCAGGCGGACCGATGCCGAAGCAAACCGGCACGGGCTCGAAGAACCCTGCACCCGGCAAGGGGACTGCACCGGCAAAGCCAGGCCCCAAGGACGGCAAGAAGTAGAATCAAAAACGGGCGCCCCTGCTAGGAGCGCCCGTTTTTATATCTACGAAGAGAAGCGACTTAGCCGACGATCTCGTCGTCACGGAAGAAGAACTCGATTTCCCGCGCAGCGTTCTCGAGGCTGTCCGAACCGTGCACCGAATTGGCTTCGATCGATTCCGCGAATTGCTTGCGGATCGTGCCTTCGGCGGCGTTGGCCGGGTTGGTGGCGCCCATGATGTCTCGATAGGCGGCAACCGCGTTCTCACCTTCAAGCACTTGGACCACGACCGGGCCGGAGATCATGAAGGTCACGAGGTCACGGAAGAACGGACGCTCCTTGTGGACGGCGTAGAAGCCTTCGGCTTGGCCTTCCGAGAGTTGGATGCGCTTTTGCGCGACGATGCGCAGGCCCGACTTTTCGATCACGGCATTGATCGCGCCGGTCAGGTTACGCTTGGTCGCGTCCGGCTTGATGATCGAGAAGGTGCGTTCGACGGCCATTTGTGTGCGCTCCGGCATGATTTGAAGCGGGGTCTATAACCTTCGCACCTGCACTCGCCAAGTGCGACAGGAGCGCCAGATATCGCTACCTGGCGCCCTATTCCGCTTCGTCGCGAATTCTTCACCTTTGAGGCGTGCCCTCAGAAGCAGCGCATCGAGCCGACAATGCCGTTCGTGCCGACCATGATGTTCAGCCGCTCAGCCCGGAAATCCATGGTGACGGCCATATCCGGCGTGATGACGCGCGTGCCTTGCGGCAGCGTCGCCCGATCGATCTGATCGGCGCGCGTGCCGATCAGATGCCGGAAGCGGGCGATGCCACAGGTGTCGGCTTGCGTCGCCTCTTCGGCGCTATCGGGTGCAGACGCTGGCGGCGGCGTGCTTGCACACGCCGACGCTAAACCAACGAGCGCTGCGATGATCAGCGCGCGCATCTTAGTAGCACTCGAACGCGGTGATCACGCCGTCTGCGCCGACGATCATGTTGACGCGCGTGGCGCTGAAATCCTGGGTCACCACCGAGTCTGGTTGGATGATACGAATGTTATTCCCGGCCGGCAGCGTGACGGCGGCGAAGTTCTGGCCAACCAGCTCACGATATTGCGCAGCGCCGCATGTATCTTGCGCGGTCGCTTCAGCGGCCGTTTGCGGCAGCGCGGCCGGTTCTTCGGCCACGGGTTGCTCCGGCGGCGTTTCGGCGGGCGGCGTACAAGCGGCGGCCAGCAAAGCGAAGGCAAACAAAGAGGCGCGGATCATTAGTAACACTCCAACGAAGTAATACGCCCTTCGGCGTCGACGATGACGTTCAACCGCTCACGGCGGAAATCGCGCGTGACCGGCGTCCCTGGATGGATAACGCGCGCGCCGGCCGGCGGGGTCCAATCGGCGAGTGCCGTGCCGACGCGGGCGGTATGTTGGTTGGCGCCGCAGCTGGCGCCGCGTTCGGCCAGTGGGCTGGCGCCTTGCTCTTCATACTCGCGGCCCAGCCGCTCCAGATCGCGATTGGTGCGCTCCTCGGTTGCGCATGCGGCCAGCGCGAAAATCGCTGCACCCGCAATCGCCCAGATCAGCCCTTTTTCTCCCACTTCCCATCTCCGCTTTCGAACCAATAGGTCGCGACAATGCCGCTCTCTTTGGCCTCTTTCCAGCGCGAACGGGCCGAAACCAAGGCAGCGTCGTCGCGCCCGTCAAAGACCAGGCACGCGCGTTCGAAGCCGCCAATGTCGCCGGGCTCGGCGCCGTCGATGAGGAAGAGCACTTGGGCGTCGTTGGGGTTGCCGCCTTTGCCGGTTAGCAGAATTGGTTGGCGCGACGCGTCAACTCCGGGCGCGCCATCGACAGCGTGCGGTAGGAAGCTTTCGTCCTTGTAGCTCCACAAAGTCGCATCAAGCGACTCCAGCCGTTCCGGCAAACCACCGCGCACGAGCGCGCGCCAACCGCGTTGCAGACACTTCTCCAACAGCGGCGGCAGCGCGCGCTCAAGCTCGCTGCGTTCAAGATGGTAGAACCAGAGGTCAGCCATCCTCGACCTTCTTGTGGCTCACCGTCGTAAACGGCCCCATCAGGTGTGAAGTGATCGTCTGCTCAACAAGGGCGAGCGCATCACGCAGCTTTCGTCGCGTCGTGACCCGGAACGAGAAGATCGCGCCCGGTTTGACGCGATAATTGAACAATGAATCGAAGTCGTCCCAACTGGCCCAACCGGCGTCGCCGAGCTTCACACACAAGGCTTCCAGAAAATTCCGGATCTTGTGATGGTCGTCGTCGGTGAATGACCCCAGCGTGATTGACACCTCGTGCGCCATCAATCCTCGTAGCGATTGGCGATCAGGCGGTTGAGCAGGCGCACGCCGTAGCCGGTCGCCCAAGCAGGCGAGAGCGGGTCTTCGTACGGGCCTGACTTCCAAGCCGTGCCGGCGATGTCGAGGTGCGCCCAGGGCGTGCCGTCTTTGACGAAGCGCTTCACGAATTGCGCGCCGACGATCGAACCCGCGACCGGCTTGCCGGCGATGTTCTTCATGTCGGCGTTGGGCGTGTCGATCAGCTTGTCGTACGCGGCGTTGAGCGGCAGGCGCCACACCGGTTCGCCTTCGGCAGTCGCCGCCGACGTGATCGCGTTGGCGAGATCGTCATCGTTGGCGAAGAGACCAGCATGCTCGTTGCCGAGTGCCACTATGACAGCGCCGGTCAGCGTCGCGAGATCGATGACGGCGCTCGGCTCATACTTATCCTGCGCGTACCAAACAGCGTCGGCGAGGATGAGGCGGCCTTCGGCGTCGGTGTTCAGCACTTCGATGGTTTGGCCAGACATAGTGTGGACGATGTCGCCCGGACGCTGCGCGTTCGAGCCGGGCATGTTTTCCACCAGCGCCACAACGCCGACGACATTGGCTTTCGCCTTGCGCAGCGCGATCGCTTTCATCGCGCCGGCGACAGCGGCTGCGCCGCCCATGTCGCCCTTCATTTCATCCATGCCGGCGCCAGGCTTCAGCGAGATGCCGCCCGTGTCGAAAGTGACGCCCTTGCCGACGAGCGCGAGCGGCTTGCCCTTTTTGTCGCTGGAGCCGTTCCACACCATCGCCACGAGTCGGCCAGGGCGTGCGCTGCCTTGTGCAACGCCAAGCAGCGCGCCCATGCCGAGCTTTTCCATCGTCGCGGTTTCAAGCACTTCGACTTGCACGCCGACGGTCTCAAGATCGCGAAGGCGTTCGGCGAAGCTCTCCGGATAGAGCACGTTCGGCGGTTCGCTCATCAGATCGCGGGCGAAGAAAACGCCTTCGACCACAGCCTCGTCCTTCTCAGCACGCGCCTTGGCGGCGGCGGTGCCGTCCATGGCGATCTCGACCGCGGTGAGCGTCGGCTGTTGCTCGGGCTTCAGCTTGGTCCGGTAGGTGTCGAAGCGATAAGCGGAGAGCCGCGCACCCATGGCGGCGTGCGAACCGGCCTCGGCCTTCGAGACACCCGGCAATGCGTCCGGTTGCAAAACGAGTTTTTCGGCGCCCGAGGTCAGCACCCGCTTCACCGCGTGGCCTGCCCAGCGCTCAACGGCCATGCCGTCCGCGGCGTCGGCCTTACCCAGGCCGATCACCAGCACGCGGGCGAAATCGACCCCTTCCGGCGCCAGCACATCGACCACTTGGCCCGCGCCGCCCTTGAAATTAGCGGCCTTCGCAGCCTTGGCGATGCGTCCGCCCGCAGCGCTATCCAGCGCCTTGCCGGCCTCCAGCAACTCGCCGCCTTCCGTGGCCATAACCGCCACAACGTCGCCGCTGCCGGCGGTCACAAATCGAATGTCCATAGAATCCTCTGGGCTTGGCCCTCTGGGAGAATGGGCTGAACCGACGGGCAGTGCCCGCTTCAACCTTGGTCAGGCGCTGTGGTAGCCATGCGCGAACGAATTGAAAAGCTGAGTGCGGCGGTTAGGGCATCGGACGCGACAGCCGCCGCCAGCGAAGGGACGCGATGAACACCATTTCGGCATACGTGTTCCGGCAGGTGCTGGGGCCGCTCCTGGCGATCCTGGGGGCGCTTGCGGCCATTGCGATCCTGACGCAGGGCCTCAATCAGCTCGACATCATCATCACAAACCGCCGCGCCGGCTTTGCCTTCGCGTGGGTGACGCTGCTGGCGTTGCCGCAACTGATCTCGCTGGTGCTGCCGATCGCGATGTTCGTCGCTGTTGTTTACGCGATCAACCGGATGCAGTCGGAGAGCGAGGTCGCGGTGCTCTACGGCGCGGGCGTCTCGCGTCAGCATCTTGCGCGCCCAATCATTCAGTTGGCGACCCTCGCCGCGCTCGTACACCTGACCATCAACGTCATCATCCAGCCGTGGGCGTTCGAGGAGAGGCGAGAAACATTCTTCGCGCTCCGCACCGACATTGCATCGAGCCTGATCGAAGAAGGCGCCTTCACCTTCCCAAGCGAGGACCTCACGCTCTACGCACGCGAACGCGGCGGTGGGGGCGAGTTGCGCGACCTTCTGATCAATGACGCGCGGCCCGAATTTCCGATCACCTACACAGCCCGCGCCGGCGCTATTCAGACGATCGAGGGCCGTCCGGCCATTGTCATGCGCGACGGCCAGATTCAGCGTCAGATCGAGGACGGCACCGTCGATGTGCTCGACTTCGACCGCTACGTTCTGCAACTCGACGGCGAGGTCGAAGAGGCGGGCTACTTTTTCCTCAAACAATCGGACCGCACGCTACATCAGCTGCTGCTTCCCGATTGGACAGCGCACTACGACATCCAAAACGCGCAGGATTTCCAAGCCGAAGCGGTGTCGCGGATCGCCTCGCCTTTGCTCAGCATCGCGTTGGCGATGATCGCGCTGGTCGGCGTTCTCGGCGGCGAGTTCAGCCGGCGCGGCTACGGACGGCGCATCATGATTGCAGGCGGCATCGCGCTGGTCGTGCGCGTGATACCGATCGCGCTGCAATCGGCTGCGCAAGACGAACCTGCGCTCAATCCGATCCAGATTGCGCTGCCGCTGGTGGTCATCATGGTGTGCAGTGTGATGCTTGCGGGTAAGCGACCTCGGCGCAAACGTGTGTCGATGGGGCCGTCCGTTCTGGCGGAGGCATAAGCTATGGGCTTCATGTTCTCCCGCCTCGGACGCTATGTCATCGCGCGCGTCGTCATCGGCATTCTTATCGCGCTGGTCGCGGTGTTGAGTTCGATCCTGCTGATCGATCTCGTCGAGCAGATGCGCACCGTCGGTGCGCGCACTGAGCTTTCGGTTTGGGAAGCATTGCGGCTCACGCTGCTGAAAACGCCGATGCTGGTCGAGCAGACGCTGCCGTTCATCGTGCTCGCTGGCGTGATGATGGCGATCATCGGCCTCAATCGGTCGAGCGAACTTGTCGCCATGCGCGCTTCGGGCGTCTCGGCGTGGCGCTTCCTTGCGCCCGCTGCCCTGACAGGCGTGCTCTTGGGTCTCTTCACGATCACGATCCTCAATCCGATCGGCGCCTATCTCTACCGCGCCTTCGAGGACGAGCGCGCGAGCGAATATACCGCAGCTCAATCCAGCCAAGGCACGGGCGTCTGGATCCGCCAGGGCGACCAGGAAGGCCAAGTGGTCATCCATGCGGAAAGCGTCGATTCAACCGGCGCCACCCTGCGGGGCGCCACCTTCATGTTCTTCGAGCAACACCAGGACGCCCTCCGCTTCTCCCGGCGCATTTTTGCCGAGACCGCCGTCCTGAGGCCGGGCTTTTGGCAGCTCTCCAACCTGGTCGAGGCGACGCCAGGCGGGCGCCCGGTACGCCATGCCAACCTCGCTATCCCAACCACGCTCGACGCCACCGAAATGATCGACCGGTTCGTAAGCCCCGCCTCGCTCTCATTCTGGGAGCTGCCCGGCTTTATTCAGGAAGCGCAGCGGGCGGGCTTTGCGCCCACACGGTACGAACTGAAGTGGCAGAGCCTTCTCGCCTATCCGCTGCTTTTGGCCGCCATGGCGGGCCTGGGCGCTGCATTTTCCCTGCAACTTCAACGGCTCGGCAACCTAGCCCGGTGGGGTGCGGCGGGCGTCGGGGTGGGGCTTTTCCTGTTCTTCTATGGCCAGTTAGCCGGCGCCTTCGCCATGACCCAATCGGTCCCAGCGGCGGTATCGGCCTGGAGCGCGCCCTTCGCTGGGATCTTCATTGCGCTGGCTATCGTCGCCTTCATGGAAGACGGCTGACAGGCCACACCTGCGGATTGGATTCTCCCGGACGGTTTCCGGCCCTGGACGCCTTATGCAACAGGCGGTTAGGTAACCTCTGGGGAGTCGATCAGAGGGATTGAATGCGCCGTTCGGGGGAGCCGCTAGGGTGGGCCGCGCTTGCGGCTGCACTTGCCGTATCGGCTAGTCCCGCCGCACTGGCGCAGACGACGCAACCCGTCGCCGCAGCCGCTGAAGAATCCGACCGCGTCTTGCTCGAAGCCGATCAGCTGATCGACGATCAGCAGGCGCGCACGATCACCGCCGAAGGCAACGTCAACGTCCGGTATCAGGGCCGAACCCTGCGCGCCGATCGCCTCGTCTACGATCTCAACAGCGGCACGATCCGCGCCATCGGCAATGTCGAAATCGCACTCGAAGACGGCTCGGTCACTTACGCGAACGAAGTCGAAGCTGACGAAGCGATGAATGTCGGCGCCGCGAGCGAATTGCGCGCGCGCCTCGGTCAAAACGGCACGCTTGCAGCGCGTGCAGCGCTTCGTCACGGCGAAGGCGAAAGCGAACTGCGCAACGTCATCTACACAAGCTGCCCGATCTGCACGACCGGCGATCGCCCGCCGACGTGGAGCTTGCGTGCGCGCCGCGCCATCCAGGATCGCGAGAGCCGCACGATTTCGTATCAGGGCGCAGTGCTCGAAGTCGCCGGCGTGCCGGTGCTCTATCTGCCGTACATCGCGCACCCCGATCCAAGCGTCGGCCGCGCGTCAGGCTTCCTGCCGCCCGACATCGGCCGCAACCGCCGTCTCGGCTCGTTCTACGAACAGCCTTATTTCTGGGCGATTTCGGACTATTCCGATCTGACTGCGTCGCTCCGCGTTCACGGCAACGTCAATCCGCTGGTTGGTCTGGAGTATCGCCGCCGCTTCTGGTCCGGCACGCTCGAACTGAACACGACGTTCACGAACGAGCAACTCTTCGACGGCGATGGCGAACGCTTCGGCGATGAGCTCTTCCGCTACAGCGTCTTCGCTGAAGGCCTCTTCGACATCAACGACGATTGGCAATGGGGCTTTGGCGTCGAGCACACGTACGACGACCAATATCTGCGCCGTTATGACCTTGATGGCGCGGGCGAGCGCCGCGGGCCGTACATTGGCCAAGACACGCGCCTGATTACCCAACTGTTCGGCATCGGTCAGACGCAAAACTCATACGCTTCGATCGCGTTCGTGAGTTTCCAAGGTCTGCGCGAGACCGATACTGAAGATCTGCTGCCGCTGATCCTGCCGTATCTACAGACCGATCATGTCTTCCGCGTGCCGGGCGTCGGCGGACAGCTCCGTGTGGCGACCAATACCGCAGCACTGCTGCGCGAAGACAATCCAGGCACCGTGCCGTTCGAGGGCAGCGACGCCCGCTTCTCGCTCGGCGCCACTTGGCGGCGCGACATGATCTTCGGACCGGGCATGGTCTTGAGCCCGTTCGCGCAAGCGCGTGGCGATCTCTTCCATGTCGAAACCACGGAAGAGGAGTTCGAGACCTTCGGCCGCGGCCTCGGCATGGCGGGCGCTGAAGTCAGCTGGCCGTTCATGCGCCCGGGCGAGCGCTTCGATCTCGTGGTCGAACCGGTGGTCATGGCCGCATGGGCAAGCCAAGACGCCGAAGACCCGCGCATCCGCAACGAGGACAGCCTCGCGTTCGAACTCGACGATTCCAACCTCTTCCGTCCGAACGCGGCGCCGAACTACGATCTCTGGGAGCCGGGTGCGCGCGTAAGCGCGGGTCTGCGCGCGACCGCTCGTGCTCGTACCGGCGAAAGCGCTTCGCTCATGTTCGGTCGCCGCTGGCGCGAGGAGCAGGCCGACGGCTTCACCGAAACCAACAACCTCGCCGGCGAGACTTCTGATTGGGTCGGCGCGGCGCAAGTTGATCTGGGCTCGAACTTGGGCGCTTCGGCGCGGTTCCGCTTGGCCGACGACACGCTCGACCTGCAGCGCATCGATCTGGGCGTTCGCGCAGCCGCCGGGCGGTTTAGCGTCACTGGCCGGTATTTCGACATCGACGATTCTATCGCGCCGCCGGATACCCCCACCTCGCAGCTCACAGGCTTGGTGGGCGTTGATCTTGCGCGCGGTTGGCGAATGCAGGCCGGTGTGACGCGCGACCTAGATTCAGACATAAATCTGCGTCAGGAAATCCGGGCTATTTACGAGGACGATTGTACGTTCCTCGAGATTGCCTACACCCGCACGGAAACGCGGCGGGGCACGATCGGCCCTGACGAGGGGATCCAGATCCGAATTGGTCTGCGCTCGCTCGGGGTATTCGGCGGGAGCTGAGGCGGAGCTTATTGATGAACGTGAAGAAGTTTCTTGCAGCGGTTGCTGTTACGGCGGCCCTGGCGGGCGCCGGCTCGCCTGCAATGGGGCAAGCGTCGGAAGGGGTCGCGGCGATCATCAATGATCGCCCGATTTCGACCTATGATGTACGTCAGCGCGCCAATCTGCTGATTATGTCCGCCGGCATCGATAACCCGAATGAGGAAATGCAGGCCCGCGCGCGTCAACAAGCACTGCGTGATTTGATTGATGAAGCGCTGCAATTGCAGGAAGCGGCGCGCTTTGATGTGACGGTGTCAGAGGCGGACATTGACCGCCGCCTCGCGGACATCGCCCGTCAGAACGAAACTGATTTACCGGGCCTGCAGCGCTCGCTTGCCTCGCGCGGCGTTTCCATCAGCACGCTGCGCTCCCAGATCGCGTCGGACCTCGCCTGGACCCGGCTCATGGGCGGCATGTACGGATCGCGTCTCCGCGTCTCGGATACCGAAATCACGGCCACCATCAACCGCATCGCCGCCAACCTCACGCGCCCGCAATACCTGATCTCTGAAATCTTCCTGCCGGCGGAGAACGAGCGCGAGTTTAACGAAATGGAACAAGGCGCGATGCGCCTGCTTCAAGAAATGCAACGTGGCGCGCCGTTCCCGGCGGTAGCCCGTCAGTTCTCGGCGGCGCCCTCTGCTGCCGCTGGCGGCGACATCGGCTGGATCGCATCGACAGAGCTCGCACCCGAACTGCAGCCGATCGCAGATCGCCTGCAACAAGGCCAGGTCTCGCTCCCGGTGCGCACGCCGAACGGCGTCTACATCATCGCCATGCGAGACCGCCGCGCCGGCGGCACGGCTGGCGCCAACTCGATCATCGATCTCGTCCAAGTCACGGCGCCCGCATCGCGCCAGAGCGATCTCGAGCGCGTGCGCCGCCGTGAAGAAGGCTGCCCGAACATCGAGCGCCAAATCGCCAACATCCAAGGCGCCGCTTTCGTCGAACTCGGCCAAACAGCTGAATCCGAACTGTCGCCCGCGATCCGCGAGCGCATCTCGGGCCTCGGCGAGCGCCAATCGTCAGAAGTGCGCGTCAACGGCGATCAAGCTGACATGATCATGGTCTGTGGCCGCTCGACCGGCGGCGCTGGCGTGCCCGAGCGACGCGAGATCGAGGGCCGCTTGCGCGAACAGGAACTCAACATGTTGGCTGAGCGCTACCTGCGCAACCTGCGCCGCGAAGCCACGATCATTATGCGTCAGTAAGATGAAGCCGCTCGCCGTTTCGATGGGCGATCCCGCCGGGATCGGCCTCGAACTGGCGGCAAGAATTTGGGCGGCTCGCGATAATGCGACGCCGCCCTTTTTTCTTGTCGGTGACGCAGGCGCTTTCGAGCGCGCTTGTGCGCGGTTAGGTTTGGCGAAGCCGTCGCTGAAGGTCGTCGATGATCTCAGCGCAATCGACGTCGGCGGCGATGCGCTCTGCGTGCTCCACACGCCGCTTGCAATGGAAGAGACGCCAGGTGAGCCGGACCCCGTCAATGCGGATGCGACCATCACCGCCATCGAACGCGGCGTCGGCGCAGTGCGCGCGGGAGCAGCGTCGGCGCTGGTGACGCTGCCAATCGCCAAGGCGGTGCTGCACACCGCGGACTTCGGTTTCCCCGGCCACACCGAGTTCATCGCTCATCTGACCAAGGACGATGTTTGGCCACATGCGCATGGACCTGTGATGATGCTCGCAAGCCCCACGCTTCGCGTCGCGCTGGCGACGATCCACACACCACTTGCGGACGTGCCGAAGAAGCTCGACCGGCTAATGCTGCTGCAAACGGGACGCGTTGTCGGCGAAGCGCTGCGCCGCGACTTCGGCATCGACAAGCCGCGCATTGCGCTCTGCGGGCTCAACCCGCACGCGGGCGAACACGGCACGATCGGTCACGAGGAGATCGAGGTCATCAATCCCGCCGCCGCTATTCTCCGCACCGAGGGCTGGAACATCAGCGATGCCCGCTCCGCCGATGCGCTTTTCCACGAAGCTGCGCGCCAAACCTACGATGCTGTGATCGCGCTCTATCACGATCAGGGGCTCATCCCGATCAAGACGCTGCACTTCTGGGACGGCGTGAACATCACGCTGGGCCTACCCATCGTGCGCACCTCGCCCGATCACGGCACCGGCTTCGATATCGCCGGCAAAGGCGTTGCGCGGCCCGACAGCGTGAGCGCTGCGATGACGATGGCGTGGGCAATGGCAGAGCGCCGCGCCCGCGTATGAACGCCGACGATCTACCGACGCTGCGCGATGAATTGGAAGCGCATGGGCTCTGGGCCAATAAGGGTCTTGGCCAACACTTCCTGCTCGATCTCAACATCACGCGACGCATCGCGAAGACTGCGGGAGATTTGGCCGGCAAGCAGGTGATCGAAGTTGGCCCAGGCCCCGGCGGCCTTACGCGTGCGTTGCTCGAAGCGGGCGCGCAGGTGACGGCGATTGAGAAGGATACGCGCTTCCTGCCATTGCTCGAACCACTGATGGCATGGAGCGAAGGCCGGCTGACCATCGTGCAAGGCGACGCGCTGCAAGTGAACCAACCGGCTTTGGTGAGCGGCGCGAGCGCGTCGATCATCTCGAACCTGCCCTACAATGTCGGCACGCCGCTTTTGGTGAACTGGCTGAAGGCCGGCGCGTGGCGCGGGGACATGACACTCATGTTCCAAAAAGAAGTGGCGCAGCGCATCGTCGCAAAACCTGGCAGCGACGCATACGGGCGCCTCGCTGTGCTCGCGCAAGCGCGCTGCGACTGCCGGTTGGAATTCACCGTGCCAGCGCGCGCTTTCACGCCGCCGCCGAAGATTGCATCCGCGATTGTGACATTGCGCGACCGTGCCGATCCCTACCCATATCTCGATGCGCTTGAGCGCGTGACAGCCGCGGCGTTCGGGCAACGCCGCAAAATGTTGCGCGCGGCGTTACGTGCGCTGACACCAGATGCGGAAGATTTACTCACCGCTGCCGACATCACACCGACCGCCCGCGCTGAGGAGATTGATCAAGCCGGGTTTCGGCGCTTAGCAGAGGCGTGGCGCGCACATTCAGAGCGAACCTAGAAACTGGTCATGTCTGCTCCGCCGTGCATGGGAATGTCGCGCCACGAAAATCCTCGCCCCAGCCACGGTAGCCGTGCGCGTCGATATGAAAACGGCGAGCGCGGTAGATGCCCATGCCGACATTGAGACGAGGCCCCTCAGCGGCGTGAATCGGGCACAAGATTTGAATCAGCCGCTCGCGCGTCACCAGCGGATCGCGTGGGAAGAGATCGAGCGCGTGAAAGCCGCGATGTGCGCTGCGCGAGGCGCCTTCGATGCAGGTGTTGAACTCAGGATCGCGATAGCCCGAGGCGACCGTCACTTCGCCGATTGCGGGCACAACGTGATCGCGGATGTAGCGCAGCGTCGGCACAATATTCGGCCACGTCTCTTCCGGGGGTATAATGAACGGCTCGACCACACACTCCGGGTTTATCCGATCGACAAACCAAAGCTCGCGCACCGGCAAGACGTCAGCGACGCCTTCGCGCGCGAGCAGCGTCTCGAAGCGGGCGAGCGACCCGGCGCGCGCTGGGTCAGCGGCAATCCAGCGTTCAAACGCACGAGGCGTGGCGGGACCGAATTGACCGCATGCTGAGATCATGAGCGCAATCGCCAAAGCGAGAGCGCGCTGCATCGCTCAAATGCCCTGCTTCAGCCGCTCGACGTGCAGCTGCAGCCACATTTGGCGATGACGCTTCAGACGCTCGGCGGCGAGGATTTGCTTGATCTGAGCCAGCGTTTGTTCGAGCAGCGCGTTGACCAGCACATAGTCGTACTCGCTCCAGTGCGAGATCTCGTCCATCGAACGCGCCATACGGCGGTTGATGACTTCTTCGGCGTCTTCAGCGCGCGCGCGCAAGCGCCGTTCGAGTTCGGCCATGGAAGGCGGAAGGATGAAAATGCCAACGACATCCTGCTCTGCCGCCGCTCGCAACGCCCGCGCGCCCTGCCAGTCGACGTCGAACAGGACATCGCGCCCTTGAATCAGCAACGCCTCCACCGGCGCGCGTGGCGTGCCGTAATGGTTGCCGAACACCATCGCATGCTCGAGAAACTCGTTGCGATCGGCCATCTCCTCGAACACTTCGCGGGACACGAACTTGTATTCGCGCCCGTCAATCTCATTGCCGCGCGGCGCGCGCGTCGTCGCCGAGACCGACATTGCCGTGTTCTGATCTTCCTCGATCAGCTTGCGCGCGAGCGTCGACTTGCCGGCGCCTGCCGGGCTCGACAGCACGAACATGAGGCCGCGCCGCGCAACGTGTTCATTCAACATTGGCAGCCTGCTCCTTGATCTGATCGACCACGGTTTTGAGGTCGAGGCCGATGCGCGTGAGTTCCAGATCAGCGGACTTCGAACACAGCGTATTGGCTTCGCGGGTGAGTTCTTGGCTCAAGAAATCGAGCCTTCGCCCTGCTGGCTCGGGCTTGGTAATGAGCGCGCGCAGTTCGGCGGCGTGGGCCGTCAGACGCTCCAATTCTTCGGCGACGTCAGCGCGCATAGCCGCGATCGCGGCCTCTTGCGCGACGCGCTGCGGATCGAGCTTGATCTCCGGCGCCAGCGCTTCGAGGCGTTGCTTGATCCGATCGAGCGCCGCTTGTGGGGCGGCGCCCGCTGTAGCGCGCGCTGCGGCGATGAGCGCGTCGAGCTTATCGGCGGCATCGCTGAAGATGGCGGCGAGCGTGCGGCCCTCGGCTTGGCGCGCTTGTGCAAGTCCGGCGAGCGCTTGCTGGAAACCAGCGACGAGCGCTGCCTCAAGGGCTGCGCGTTCTTCCTCGCTCAGCTCAACCGCGTCCTCGCTTTGCAACACGCCGCGGACGCTGAGCAAACCATCCCAACGCGCGCGCTCGACTTTGTTTGCCCGCACCAAAGGCTCGCCGGCATCGATCAGACGGTCCACCAGTGCGAAGTCGATTCTGAGCGGCGCAGCAGCCGCGGCGTCGCGCGCCAGCGTTAGAGTCGCTTGCAAGCTACCGCGCTTGAAGGCGGCGTTTGCTGCGGCGCGGGCGGGCGGTTCGATTGCGTCGAAGCCTGGCGGCAGACGCAGCTTCAGATCGAGGTTGCGGCCATTGACGCTACGGACTTCCCACACCCAACGCTGGCCGGCGTGTTCGCCTTCGGCGCGGGCAAAGCCGGTCATGCCTGAAATAGTCATGACACGGTGATTACAGGGGAATCAGTTGGGGCGCACCCCCGCCGCTTGCAGCTCAGCGTCCCTGGCGCTGCTGCGCCAGACGTTCAGCCTCGATCTCACGCCAGCGGCGGACATTGGCTTGGTGCTCGGCAAGCGTGGCCGCGAACAAGTGGCCACCCGTGCCATCGGCGACGAAGAAGATGGCGTTGGTCGTTGCCGGATTTGCTGTCGCTTCGAGTGCCGCGCGGCCGGGATTGGCGATCGGCGTCGGCGGCAGGCCGTCAATGCGATAGGTGTTGTAGCCAGTGTCGAGTTCGATCTCGCTTTGGCGAATGGTGCGGCGATTGCCCTGCGCATCCACCAAGCGGCCATCGCGGCAGCGCTGCGGGAACCGGATGCAGACGCCGTAAATGATCGTCGGATCGGTTTCGAGACGCATCGGGATGCGCAGGCGGTTGATGAAGACGCCCGCCACCATCGGCCGCTCGGCGGCGATGCCGGTTTCGCGCTCTACGATCGAAGCGAGCGTGACGAAATCTTCCACTGTGGTGATCGGCAGGTTCGGGGCGCGCTCGGCCCAGATCTCAGCCACCGCCTCGTCATGCGCTTCCTGCATCAGCTGCAACAACGCTGCGCGCGTCATGCCGCGCTGGACGTGGTAGGTGTCGGGCAGGATCGAGCCTTCCGGCGGCGCCTCGGGCATGTCGCCGGTCAGCACATCACTTTCCTCGATGATGCGCATGACTGCGGCGATGGTGATCCCTTCCGGGAATGTGATCGCGTGCTGGAGCGCATCGCCGCTCGTCATCATCTCGACGATCTCGCGCACTGAAGCGCGCGCCGGGATTTGATACTCGCCCGCCTGCAGCGTCTCGCCGCCGCCATAGACCCGGTTGGCGATGCGGAAGAGCAGGCCGTCAGTGATGAAGCCCTGCTCTTGCAGGTTCGATGCGATCGCCGCACCAGAGGCGCCACGCTCGACAACGAAAGCACGATCTTCCGCGCTCGGTCCAGGCCGGCTCATTGCGCTTGAAAAAAAGAAGAACACGAATACAGCCGCTGCGCCGGCAAGCGCGAGCAGCCAAAACAGGAATGAACCGCCGCCGCCGCGGCGTGCGGGTGCGCGCGCCATTAGTCCACCGCGGTCAGGATCACAGCGGCATTCGTGCCGCCGAACCCGAAGGAATTCGACATTGCTGCTCTCACCGGCCGTTTCTTGGCCTTATGAGGCGTCAAATCCATGGCGCTTTCGACTGAAGGATTGTCCAGATTCAGTGTCGGCGGGATGATGCCGTCGCGGATGGCGAGCGCGCAGAAGATCGCCTCCACCGCGCCGGCAGCGCCGAGCAAGTGTCCGATCGCCGATTTGGTCGACGAAACCGAGAGATTGGCGGCGGCATTGCCGAATAGGCGCTCGATCGCGCGCAGTTCGATCTCATCACCAAGCGGCGTCGAGGTGCCGTGCGTGTTGAGATAATCGATGTCGCCCGGGCTCATGCCGGCATTCTTCAGCGCCGCTTGCATGGCGCGATAGCCGCCATCGCCGTCATCGGCCGGCGCGGTGATGTGATAGGCGTCGCCGGAGAGGCCGTAGCCTTTGACTTCGGCGTAGATCTTAGCGCCGCGCGCCTTCGCATGCTCGTACTCTTCGAGCACCACGCAGCCCGCGCCTTCGCCCATGACGAAACCGTCGCGGTCCTTGTCGTACGGACGCGACGCTTTCTCGGGCGTGTCGGTAAAATTCGTCGACATCGCGCGCAGCGCGCAAAAGCCCGCCATCGCGAGGCGACATACCGACGCTTCAGCGCCACCCGCCACCATCACATCGGCGTCGCCATACATGATGAGCCGCGCAGCATCGCCGACAGCATGCGCGCCCGTCGCGCACGCTGTGACGACAGCGTGGTTGGGACCACGGAAGCCGTGACGAATAGAAACTTGGCCCGACGCCAGATTGATCAGCGCGCTCGGGATGAAGAACGGCGAGATTTTACGCGGACCATCGCGATCGAGAATCGTCTGGTTGGCGCCAATCGCTTCAATGCCGCCAATGCCGGAGCCGATGAGCACGCCGGTGCGATTTTTGTCGTCGTCGCTCGCGGGCTTCCACGAACTATCTGCGACCGCTTCGTCAGCGGCGGCGATGGCGTAGAGGATGAAGTCTTCGATGCGCCGCTGCTCTTTCGCCGACATGACGTTGTCGGGATTGAATGCGTGCGGATCGCCAGCGCCGCCGGCGCGCCCGTCAGTGCGCGGCACGACGCAAGCAATCTGGCACGGCAGATCGTCCACCTTGAAGTGTTCGATTCTGTTCGCGCCGGATTTGCCTGCAGTGAGCCGTTCCCAGGTGGCTTCGCGGTTCGCGGCCAGCGGGGTGACGAGCCCTATGCCTGTGATGACAACGCGCCGCATCAGCAGCGGCAGGGCCTTAGCCCTGCTTCTCCGAGATGAACTTCACGGCGTCGCCAACCGTTTGGATGTGCTCGGCGGCGTCGTCCGGGATCTCGATGCCGAACTCTTCTTCGAACGCCATGACCAGCTCGACGTTGTCGAGGCTGTCAGCGCCCAGATCGTCGATGAAGGAGGCCTTCTCCGTCACCTTGGCGGGATCGGCTTCGAGATGCTTGATCACGATCGCCTTAACGCGGTCAAAAACTTCCGACATGCACGCCTCGCCAGTACTAGAGAACTTGCTGAAAAATTCGTCACGTCCGTCCGGGACGCTTGTGAGCGGCCTTTTGAACACAGGCGGTCCGGGGCGCAAGCTTTTTTCGCCGCCGGCTCTGCTATGCCGCCGGTCAGATCATGGCCATGCCGCCGTTCACATGCAACGTCTGGCCAGTCATGTAGCCCGCCTCATCGCTGGCCAAGAACACGGCCGCGGCGGCGACATCAGCCCCTTCGCCAAGCCGTCCAGCGGGGATTTTCACCATCAAAGCGCTCTTTTGGGCTTCATTGAGCACGTCCGTCATCGGCGATGAGATGAAGCCCGGCGCGATACAATTCGCGGTCACGTTACGGCTGGCGACCTCCGCGGCCATCGCTTTGGTGAAGCCGATCATGCCGGCTTTCGATGCCGCATAATTCGCCTGTCCGGGGTTTCCGGTGACGCCCACAACCGAGGTAATGCCGATGATCCGGCCCCACCGGTTCTTCATCATGGTTTTGAGAGCGGCCCGCGAGAGCCGAAAATAGCCCTCGAGATTGATGGCGAGGACCTTCTGAAAATCCTCGTCCTTCATCCGCAGCAACAGGCCGTCTTTGGTAATGCCGGCATTGGCCACGAGGATGTCGAGCTTGCCGCCGAGTGCCGCCTCAGCTTGGCCAACGAGCGCATCTACGGCGGCGGGATCGGCGAGATTGCACGGCGTAATCACGTGATCGCCGCCAAGTTCGGCCTTGACCTTCTCCAGCGCCTCAACGCGTGTGCCGGAAAGCGCGATCCTGGCGCCCTGCGCCGCCAGCGCTTTCGCAATGGCGCCGCCAATGCCGCCCGACGCGCCGGTTACAAGCGCGGTTTTTCCGCTGAGATTGAACATGGAGACCCTCTTCTTGTCGTTCTGACTATTCCGCGCGCACCGCGGCGGCAAGTTTGGTGACGGTGTTCCAGTTCCGGGCCGAGCCGAGCTTGGGCATCTTCAGCTTCGACTTCCCCTGGCCTTCCGGAAACTTGATGTAGAGGCAGCCCTTGCCCTGAGCGATCTCCTCGCCGGTGAGCGAGGTCTTCTCCATCGCCTCCATTTCAGCCTCCGTCGCCGCTGTGCGCATGAAGTTGACGACCATGAAAGTCGGCGTGGTCTTCGTGAAAGCCTTGAACGGATTGGCGGCCATGATCGCATCGAGTTCATCGCCGGTGCGGACGAATACGTCGGTCTTCAAGCCGAGCCCTTCGAGGATCACCTCTTCGAGCTTCGCCTCAAGCTTTGCGCCTTTGAGTTTGGAAGTGAGCAGGACATTGCCGCTCGCAATGAGCGTGCGCACGTCTTCAAAGCCCGCTTCTTCCAGCACGGCGCGCAACTCCGCCATCACCACTTGGCGCTTGCCGAGATTGACGCCGCGCAGGAGTGCGACTTGGCGCGTCAAACCGTTTTCGCGAAGGCTTCGAGATCAGCGGGCTCGTTGAGTGCTACAGTCTCCGCATCTGGCGCATTGCGCTTGACCATACCGGAGAGCTGCTTGCCGGCGCCGACTTCGATGAAACGGCCAACGCTACCGTCGGTCGCCATCCACTCGACGCTCTCGCGCCAGCGCACGCGGCCAGTGACTTGTTCGACCAGCAATTTGCGAATCGTCGTTGGTTCATAAACGGGTCGCGCAGTGACGTTAGCCACGAGTGGCGCAACAAGCGGCGCGATGCTCGCGGCAGCAAGCGCCTCAGCCATTGCATCGGCAGCGGGCTGCATCAGCGGCGAGTGAAACGGGGCCGAGACGTTCAACGCAATCGCACGCGCGCCTTTTTCCTTCGCATACGCCAACGCCGCGTCGATGCCGGCTTTCGAGCCAGAGATCACGACATTGCCGACATTGTTATCGTTGGCGACAACGCACGGCCCAGCTTCCGCGCCCTTCGCGGCAATCTCTTCCGCCAGCGCCACATCGACTTTGCCGATCAGCGCCGCCATCGCGCCCTCGCCGACGGGCACGGCTGCTTGCATCGCGTTGCCACGCGTCCGCAACAGACGCGCCGCGTCCGAAACGGAGAGCGCGCCAGCCGCAGCGAGCGCTGAATACTCGCCAAGCGAGTGACCCGCGACGAATGCCGCCTTCCCTGCAGCAACACCAAACTCGCGCTCCAGCGCGCGCATCGCAGCGAGGCTTACCGCCATCAAAGCCGGTTGCGCATTGGCAGTGAGCGTCAACTCATCAGCAGGCCCCTCAAAGATCAGCCGCGAGAGCTTTTCGCCGAGCGCGTCATCGATCTCCTGAAACACCTCCCGGCTCGCGCCGAACGCGTCGTAGAGACCCTTGCCCATACCGGGCGCTTGGCTTCCCTGGCCGGGAAAAATGAAGGCGATTGTCATGGGCGCGGGGTAAACCAAGGCGGACGCAGCGACAAGCGCATCCGAAACCGCCGGAACCGCATCTCTAGGGAGGGATGAGGAAAGTTCTGCTTTCGACGCCGGGCCTGGCGGCGGTGGTCTGCACCTATGCGGCGGGCGAACGGCATAGCCGTCATACGGATGCGCTCTCGCGCATAAGCCTGCTCGTGCGCGGCGGCTACCGGGAGGAAACCGACAGCGGTGCAATCACCATGCGCCCAGGCGACGTGCTGCTGAAATCGCGCCGCGCCGCGCATGAAGATGCATTTGGAGAGAACGGCGCGACCTTGGTGGCGCTTGAGTTTCTGCAAGACGATCCGTTCGATGCGCCCGAAGCGCGCGATCTCTGGCGGCGTCGCTCCGACGGTTACGCAATGCGCCATGCGGTTGCATTTCTCGAGGCCGCACTTGTTGGCGATCGCTTGAGCGCGGGCGCAGCGGGAGAGGACCTGATCGCCGATTGCGGACGCACGCCGGCGCGGCGCGACGGAGCGCCGCTCTGGCTGCGGCGTATCAAGCATGCGCTCGATGAAGGCGGGCTCGCTGAGATCGACGTCGCGTCTCGTGCCCGCGCCGCCGGCGCGCATCCGGCGCACGCCTCGCGGCTCTTTCGCCAATGCTACGGCCAATCGATCACGGAATATGCACAAGCACAGAGCGTGCGCCGCGCTCTCGCACTGCTCGGCGAACGTGATGCAAGCTTGAGCGATACAGCCGCTGCGGCGGGCTTCTACGATCAAAGCCACATGAACCGCGTGTTTCGCCGCGTCCTCGGGCGTTCACCCGGGGCGCATCGAGCGCTGCTCGCGTCAGTCTGTTAAGATCGTCCAAGACCGGTTGGGCAATAGCGCCGACACTCGCCTCCCATTGGAGGACTGCATGAACAGACGCTCGTTCCTGGCTGCATCGGCGGCTGCAGGTTTGGCGGCATGCGCAACTGCCGCGCCGCGTTCAAATGGGTGGGCGCTTGCCGGCGAGCTCGATGCCGCCGTCGCGCGGGGGATGGCGCTGAACATGACACCGGGCCTCGCTGTGGCAGTGTACACGCGCGAGGGCGTCTATACGCGCGGGTTTGGCGTGACGGACGTCGGCACGAGTGCGCGGGCGGACGCGGATACGGCGTTCTACATCGCTTCCTCCACCAAACCGCTCACGTCGCTGGCGCTCGCGACTTTGCACCAGCGCGGCACGTTCAATCTGGATTCGACGCTTGCCGCCTATGCGCCGGATGCGCCCTTTCCGGCGGCAGTCGGCGCCGATCAGACGACATTCCGGCAAATGCTCTCGCACACGAGCGGGATCGATAACGGTCCCGTCGGCTTCCGTGTCGCCTTCTCAGGCCAGCACGACCCGGATACGCTTTGGCGACTGTTGGCAGAGAGCACCGTGAACGCCGAGGCGCCGCGAGGGCGCTTCGATTATACAAACGTCGGCTACAACATCACGACGGTTCTGACTGATCGCCGTTTGGGCGTCGCTTGGCAGGATCTGCTGGGCCGCGAACTCTTCGACCCCGCCGGTATGACTCGCACGAGCGCACGTATGTCGCGCGCGGCGAGTTGGTCGGTCGCCAAACCGCATGCGCTCAACGGTGATGGCGCGTTGTCGCGCATTTATCTCGAGAAGACCGATCAGACCATGCAATCGGCCGGCGGCGTCGTCATGAGCGCCAATGACGCGGCGCGGTGGCTCGAATTGATGTTGGATCAAGGGCGCATCGGCGGGCGTCAGATCATTGCGCCTGAAATCATTGAGGCGGTGAAAACGCCGATTGCCGAAGTGCAAGCTGAGTTTGATGGCTACACGCGCGAGGGATACGCACTCGGTTGGTACCACGGGCCTTATCGTGACCAGCGCCTGCTGCATCATTTCGGCGGTTTCGCCGGCTTTCGCGCGCACGTTTCGTTCATGCCGGCGGTGGGCGTCGGGGTGGCCGTGTTCGCCAACGGCAACCAAGGCGGCGCCGTCACCGACGCTATCGCCAACTATGTCTATGACCGCATGCTTGGCGCGGACGATGCGACGCAGCGCTTCGATGCGGCGCTCGCGGACGGCGCAACGCGGCGTGCGCGCAGCGTCACTGCCATCACCACCGACCGCGCCAATCGCGCCAGCCGCCAGTGGACGCTGACGCGCGCGCGGGAGGCTTATGCCGGCGCCTACGAAAGTGCGGCGTGGGGGCGCATCGAAGTGGCGGCGGACGGCGATGCGTTACGCGTGCGCTATGGCGCACTGCAAGCTGTGGCCGAGCCGTTCACGCAACCCAATTCCATCCGTGTTGAACTTGTGCCTGGACAAGGCGAGCCAGTACTGTTCGAAAGCGATGACGAACGGCCATCGCGCCTGCGCACGCGCATGGCGAGCTTCGAACGCGTCTAACGCGCCAGTATCGCTTCGACCTCGCGCACATGGGCGTCGATCTGCGCCAAGCTGCGTTCGGCGCGGAGCTTGGCGATGAGCGGCGCAGGGTCATTGCCAGCGCGCGCAGCGGCGAAGTCGGCGTAGAGCAGGCCTGGGCTGTATATGCTCTCCGGCGTCGCCACGCCGCCAAGATTGCGGCTGAGCGCCGCGCCCAAATTGGCGGCCCCGATGAGGCCTTCATAACCGCGTGAGGCGACGGCAATGGTCGGTCGGCCGGCCGCTATCGACTCCGCTGCTGCGCGGCCCGAGGCGATGACGACGCTGGCCGCTTGGAATGCGCGGTTGAGCGCAGCGCGATCATCGATCCATCCAGCGCTCTCAAATGTCTGCTGATCGGCGCGCAGTTTTTGCCTCATCTCGGTGAACAGGAGCGCAGCAGCGTCGCCATAGAAACCCTCGCCCGCGAAGCGCCAGCGCACCGGCGCGGCCAATGGCGAGCCGCGGCGCGCGATCTCATCGACGCAATCGCGTAGCGCTTCCAGCAACACATGCTTGTCAGGATCAATGCGGCTCGCGACCAGTACGGTTGCCGGGTCGGGCTTCACGTTGGGTGCTGGCGCGAAGTGTTCGAGGTCGACGCAGTTCGGGCAAACGATGATGCGCCCTTCCGGCACGCCGAGCGTAGCGACGTAGGTCTTTATCGCTTCCGAGACGGTGACGACGCGTTCGACCTCTTGCCAATAGTCCGGCAGCTGATCGGGATATTGACCGTGGATGGTAAGGAAAAGCGGCGCGCCGGATTTGAGCGCGATCTCGCGCGCTGCGATCCGAGCCAAGCCGGGATGGGCATAGATTAGATCGAACGGCCCCTCGCGCTCTGCGATATCCACGATATGCGCAGCATTCTTCAGGTCCTCCGTGATCGAAACACAGCCGATTGCGCGCAATCGCGCGTCGAGTGGGCTTGGCGGATGGATAATTGTGACGCGGTGATCGCGCTTGGCGAACGCGGCCGAGACGTCGAGCACGTTCTCATGCAAGCCGCCATGGCCAATCAGCCAATGGACCAGCGTCAGTATCCGCAGCGGACGGTGGCTCACTGAAATCGCGCCTAGTTCTGCGCCCAGCGAATGTTTCGCCGAACGCGCATGCCGTCTGTCGCACGACCATCGCTTGTTTGCGGCGCAGCCCGGAAGTGTCGCGCGAGTTCGAGACTAGCTGCTCCGAAGTCAAAGCCAGGCGGCGTCTCGCTCACAACGCGACAGTCCGTCAGACTGCCGTCCCCCACGATCAAGCAATCAATCAATGCTGAGCCGCTGACGTTCTCGCGCTCAGCTCGCTCGGGGTAGAGACGCCGCACCGCACGTGGTTCTGTTTGGTCCGTCCAAATGACGTTCCACACATAGCCAACCGGCGGCGGCGGCGCGGGCGGCGCGAAGGCTTGCGGCACACGCACTAGCGGCAGCGCCCGCGGCTGCGGCGACGGATCGACAACGACCTGAGCACCGCGCATCGTCGGCGCTTCTCCTTGCGCTGGCGGATCGTCGGCGACTTGTGCAGACGCCGACGCACAGGTCAGCAACGCTGAGATCAGCGCCGTCGCCGTCAGTTGTATCCAAGTCAGCGGCCGCATCGCATATCCTCTCAGCGCTGCTGTTGCGGCGTCACAGACCGCTCGGGCGCCACAAACCGGATAGGCACACGCACGCGTCCGCCCACCGTCGATACGCCCTGTCGCGTCTCCGTGGTCATTCGGAAGTAACGCGAGATCCGCATGCCGGCATCATCGAAGCCGTAACCCTCCGGCTCATGGCTCGCCACCGTGCAACCGAGCAGGCCGTCCGCGGCGACGATGCAATCAAGCACGACGCGCCCGCTGACGCCTTCCTCGAAGGCCCTCAGCGGGAAGAAGCGCGCGAAATCCCGGCCGTTGGGCACGTTGACCCACTCGGGGCTGTTTATGATCGCCGGTGTCGGAAGCCGAGCTGTCGGCGTGTCCTGGGCCGCGGCAGGCCAGGCAAGCGCGAGGACGCAAAACAACCCCAACGCGATCCGACGCATTCACCGATCTCCCTGCGACCAACCTATCGCGCCACCCTTCCCCCGCGCCAGAGCCGCTAAGCGCTTGCTTTCCCGGCTCGTTTCGCTTAACCCCGCGCCTTCGCGATCTGCGGCCCCGGGAGCATCCGCTGCCCGGGGTCCATCGTTTTGGCCTTTGCCTTCTTCGGAGGGCTCTTCCAGGGGCCGGGGCGCCGCAGGTTTTTGGAAGAGGAAACAATGGCTTATTACGAACACGTGTTTATTGCGCGGCCGGAAATCTCGCCGCAGCAAGTCGACACGCTTGTCGAGGAAGTCACCAACACGGTGAAGGAACTCGGCGGCGTGACCAGCAGGACCGAATATTGGGGCCTGCGCAACCTGACCTACCGCATTCGCAAGAACCGCAAGGGTCACTACGCCCTCATCAACATCGACGCGCCGACGACGGCGATCGCCGAACTCGAGCGCCGTCTTCGCATCAACGAAGACATCATGCGCTTCAAGACGATCCGCGTTGAGCAACTCGATGAAGAGCCTTCGCCGATCCTGGCCCGTCGCGACCGCGACGAGCGCCGCCGCGCGCGCCGTGACGGCCGCGATGGCGACGAGGGTGGTGAGTTTGAAGGCGGGGAGGAATAATCATGGCCGCTAAGCAAGCCAAGGGCGCCCCGAAGTTCAACATCTCGAACATTCCGGCCCGCCGCCCGTTCGGTCGCCGGCGCAAGGTTTGCCCGTTCTCGGGCAACGCGTCGCCTAAGATCGACTATAAGGACGTGAAGCTGCTCCAACGCTACATCAGCGAAAAGGGCAAGATCGTCCCGGCGCGCATCACCGCCGTTTCCGCCAAGAAGCAACGCGAACTCGCCAAGGCCATCAAGCTGGCCCGCGAACTCGCGCTTCTGCCGTTCGCCGTTCAGTAAGGAGGACCGCACATGCAAGTCATCCTGCTCGAACGCGTCGAAAATCTCGGCGTCATCGGCGACGAAGTGAAGGTGCGTGACGGTTACGCGCGCAACTTCCTGCTGCCGCAGAAAAAAGCGCTCCGCGCTACGGAAGCCAACCGCAAATCGTTCGAAGCGCGCCGCGCTGAGCTCGAAGCGCGCAACGCTGAACAGAAAGCCGCCGCCGAAAAGGCGTCCGGCACGATCGACGGCAAGAGCTACGTGCTCATCCGCCAAGCGGGTGAAGCCGGCCAGCTCTACGGTTCGGTGTCCTCGCGCGACGTCGCTGACGAAATCGTCAAGGGCGGCGCCAAGATCGATCGCAACGCGGTTGTTCTCGACAAGCCGATCAAGACCATTGGCGTTTACGACGTGCGCGTGCGTCTGCACGCGGAAGTCTATGCCAGCGTGAAGGTCAACGTCGCTCGTTCGAACGACGAAGCCGAACGGCAAGCGAAGGGCGAAAACGTCATCGCTTCGGCGCTTGAAGCTGATCGCGCCGACTCTGAAGCGGCAGCCAAGGAATTGGCCGCCAATTCGATCACCAACGATCCGAGTGCGCGCGCCGAATAAGCGCGTCGCTCATTTCGCCTGATCGGAGGGGCCGTCATCTAGGGTGACGGCCCCTTCTTTTATGTCCCGCACGGCGCGGAACGGTTTTGCGCTGTTCATCGGGCGCGCGAAGACTTGGCCCGGAACGGCCATGGCAATTTGGCATGTCGCCGGATCGCGCGTGTCATGAGCGCGGCCAACCGCGAACAAGTTGCGACTGATCCCCCACGCTTCGAGCGCCGCCCGCTGACTATGGGCGGCGACGATCGCTTCGTGAAAGCCGATCTGCGTGACGTAAACCTTGAGCGGGCGCGTTCTGGGCATAACGAGAAGGCGCGCTTCGCCGGATTTTCGGGTCAGAAAAAAGCAACACCGACGCCACTGACTCGTCATTTTGCGTCAACAACAAAATTCGGTCCGCGACTCGGGAAAAGCTGCGTCAAGGTTTCGGTGCGTAAACAAATGCCGCGCCGAATCGCGCCATGTTCCGTGCCCCATGTCGAACCAGCCCTCGCTCCCCTTGGCCGTCCCGCCCGCGCCGCAGCCCGCAACACCACGCGTCGCGCCGCACAATCTTGAGGCCGAGCAAGCGCTCCTGGGCGCAATCCTGTTCGACAACGAGACCTACAACCGCATCAACGGCAATCTCCGTCCGCATCACTTCTACGATCCCGTCCACGGCCGCATCTTCCAAGCTTGCGTCGAACTCATCGCGGCTGGCGATCTCGCCGATGGCGTGACGCTGCGCGAACGCTTTGCGCGCGACGGCGGCATCAAGGAAATCGGCGGCGCGGTTTACCTTATGAAGCTGATGGAAGCGGCAGCCCCGCTCTCCGCGCAAGCCCAAAGCTACGCCAACATCATCTATGATCTCGCCCTTCGCCGCGAACTCATCCGCGTCGGCAACGTCATCTCCGATCTCGCGGAAAATCCACCCGAAGATCACGACGCCGAAGACATTATCGAAGAAGCCGAGCGCTCCCTCTTCTCGCTCGCCGAAAGTGGCGCGGCAAACAAAGGCTTCTCGCCCTTCTCGCAAGCGCTGACCGCTTCGATCGAAAGCGCTGCCGCTGCATACGAAAGCGACACGGAAGTCTCCGGTCTCGCCACCAATTTCGAAGATCTCGACCGCATGCTCGGCGGCCTGCACGGCTCAGATTTGATTATCCTCGCTGGTCGCCCGTCTATGGGAAAAACCGCGCTCGCGCTCAACATCGCCTTCAACATCGCGCGCAACAAGCTGACGCACGATATCGCGCCGGAAGACGACAAGCCCGCGAGCAAAGGCGGCATCGTTGCGTTCTTCTCGCTCGAAATGTCGGCCGAACAGCTGGCGACGCGTCTTCTTTCGGACGCCGCCGAGATCGAAAGCGATCGCATCCGCCGCGGCAAGATCAGCGCGCGCGAGTATGAAAAGCTCCGCGAAGAAGCGACCAATCTTCAAAAACTGCCGCTTCATATCGACGAGACCGGCGCTATCGGCATCGCCCCGCTGCAAGCCCGCGCGCGCCGCCTTCAGCGCACGGTCGGCCTCGATTGCATCGTGGTGGACTACCTTCAGCTTGTGACCGGCTCGAAGAAAGGCGGCGAAGGCCGCGTGCAGGAAGTGTCCGAAATCACACAGGGCCTGAAGGCGCTGGCGAAGGACCTGCATGTCCCGGTTATTGCGCTGTCGCAGCTGTCGCGTCAGGTCGAAACCCGCGACGATAAGCGCCCGCAGCTCTCGGACCTGCGTGAATCCGGCTCGATCGAGCAGGACGCCGACGCGGTGCTGTTCGTTTATCGCGAAAGCTATTATCTAGAGCGCGCCGAACCGCGCGAAGGCACAGACGAGCATATTGCGTGGATGCGGCAGGTGGACGAAGTGCGCAACCAAGCCGAAGTCATCATCGGTAAGCAGCGTCACGGTCCGATTGGGAAAGTGAAGCTCTTCTTTGACAGCCGCTACACAAGATTCGGCAACCTCTCCAACCGCTCCTAGTGCGGTCGCCCTGAAATTCGCCAGAGTTTTGGGGCAGACACGGATGCGAATTTCAGGGCGACAAGCCGCACTAGGCAAACCAAATTTTGCTCGTGTTCTTTATGGGGCGGAAGCTCGCTACTCGGCATGACCAACACACCTAGCGAGCTTCCGCCCCAGAACACGAGAGAGCCTAGAAGGCTCGCGCGGCTAAAGGTCGATCACGCCGCCATCGTCGAGAACTGGCGCTTCTTCAAGAAGCAGGCGCCGAGTGCGGCTGTCTCTGCCGTTGTGAAAGCCGATGCGTACGGCCTTGGCTCCGTCAACGCATCGCGTGCACTCGCACAAGCCGGCGCGCGCATCTTCTTCACCGCGACATCCGCTGAAGCCGTTCTCGTGCGCCGCGCACTTGGCGAAGGCCCGCAAATATTCGTGCTCAACGGCCCGACCAAAGATGATGTCGGAGTCTACGCCGCAGCGAAGCTCACGCCGATTCTGAACTCGATGACCCAGATCCAACTCTGGGATCAGCGTGGCGCAGCGGGCTTGCACATCGACACCGGCATGAACCGCCTCGGCATCGGCCCGGAAGAACTGACGCATGCAGCGCGCGCGCTGAAAGACGTGAGCATGGCGCTGGTCATGAGCCACCTCGCCTGCGCCTCTGACGTTAAACACGAGTTCAACGCCACGCAGCTGCGCCGCTTTGTCGACGCAGCATCGCTCTTCCCGAAAGCATCGCGCAGCCTCGCCTCCACTGGCGGCGCGCTGATCGGCCCGGATTATCACTTCGATCTCATCCGCCCCGGCATTGGCCTCTACGGCTCCGGCGGGCTCGACGCCGACAATCCAAAGCTCAACGTCGCCGCCAGTATCGACGCGCCGATCCTACAGGTCCGCGAGGTCGAACCAGGTGAGACATTCGGCTATGGCGGCGTCTTTACTGCTGCACAAAAGATGCGCACCGCCACCGTCGCGCTCGGCTACGCGGACGGCTACTTGCGGTCACTGAGTACGCGCGGCTATGGGTTCCTCGGGGGGGCCAAGCGCCCCATTCTGGGGCGTGTTTCGATGGATCTCATCATTATCGATGTGACCGGCTGCGCCGAGGCGCAACCTGGCGCGATGGTCGAGTTTCTCGGCCCGAACGCGCCAATCGACGAGGTCGCAGCGCTCGCGAACACCGCGCCTTACGAACTGCTCACCACCTTCGCCGGCACGGTCCGCAAAACCGGCGTGCACGGATGATCAATCCATTTGCTCCGATTGGCCGCGCGACCATCGCGTTCTGCGCCGAGATCGGCCGCTTCTCCGCCTTCACCGGACGCGCAGCTGCGGCGATCGTCTCGCCGCCAATCTTCATCGGCCAGTTTCTGCGCCAGTGTTTGGCGATCGGCTATTTCTCGCTGCCCGTCATCGGCATCACCGCCGTCTTCATCGGCGCAGCGCTTGCGCTCAACATCTATGTCGGCGGCGCGCGCTTCAACGCTGAGCAGTTCGTGCCGAACATCGTCGTACTCGGCATCACGCGTGAGCTGGGGCCGGTGCTTGCGGGCCTGATGCTCGCGGGCCGCGTCAGCGCCGGCATCGCAGCCGAGATCGGCACCATGCGCGTCACCGAACAAATCGATGCGATGACGACGCTGTCCACCGATCCGTTCCGCTATCTGATCGGCCCGCGCGTGCTCGCCGCTACGCTAACGCTGCCGATCCTCGTGCTCGCCGCAGACATTATCGGCGTCATGGGCGGATATCTCGTCGCCGTGAACAGCCTCGACTTCAACGGCGCCGCCTATCTCCGCAACACCTTCAACTTCCTCGAAAGCGAAGACGTCATCCTTGGCCTCGTGAAGGCCGCGGTGTTCGGCTTCATCATCGCCAGCGTCGGCGCTTACCAAGGCTACCACTCCAGCGGCGGCGCACTGGGTGTTGGCCGCGCCACAACCAATGCCGTCGTCGGCTCGATCGTCCTGATCTTGGCGGTCAACTATCTCATCACCGCGTTTTTCGTGAACTGACGGCATGGCTGAGAAACTCCAACTCATCGGCATCAAGAAGGTGCTTCGCGGTCGCCAGGTCCTCGACGGCGTCGATATCGACGTGCGCGAACGTCGCTCGCTGGTGATCATCGGCGGCTCGGGTCAGGGCAAATCGGTGACGCTGAAATGCGCGCTCGGCCTGATGAAGCCCGACGCCGGCCAGGTTTTGGTCGACGGCGCCGACGTCACCAAAATGCCGGAAGAGATCCGCGCGCGCGTGATGCGCAAGTTCGGCATGCTCTTCCAAGGCGGCGCCCTCTTCGACTCGTTGACCGTCTGGGAGAACATCGCCTTCCGGCTGATCTATGCCGACAAAGTCGCGCGCAGCGAAGCGCGTGAGCGCGCCATCGAGACGATGCGCAAAGTGCGGCTCTCGCCGGATTTCGCCGACGTCAGGCCCATCGAACTCTCCGGCGGCATGCAAAAGCGCGCCGGCCTCGCACGCGCCATCATCGCCAAGCCGGACATCCTCTTCTTCGACGAGCCGACCACCGGCCTCGATCCGATCACCGCCGACGCAATCAACGATCTCATCGTCGAGATGGTCAAAGAACTCGGCTGCGCCGCCGTCTCGATCACGCACGACATGCCGTCCGCACGCAAAATCGCCGACGAGATTGCGATGCTGCACAACGGCAAGATCGTTTGGCGCGGGCCGACGGCTTCGCTCGACTCCAGCGGCAACGCCATGGTGGAGCAGTTCGTCGCCGGCCGCGCCGAAGGGCCGATCCAGGCTGTGGTGTAGACCAACTGCTGCGCTAGTCTCTGACGATGCCAGAGCACCCTCCACACCGCGCTCCTCACTACGGTGACAACGAGACCTACAATTGGCCGCCAGAGGATTGCGCGCGCGGTTTGATCAGCCAACTCGCGAGCTGGGTGCTGACACCAGTCGAGTTTCGCGGCGACGCGCGCGGTCGCATCTGGAGCAAAACGCGCCCTGACGGCGACTGCGCCACGCTGTTCTTCAAATCAGACCGCGGCGACGGCGTGATTGAACTCCAACGGCACGAAAGCAATTGGGTGCGTGCTGAGCTGCGCATTGCCGGCGAGCTCCAGCTGCGGGCCTGGCTCGAAGACCCGTACGAAGAAAAAGAGTTCTGGCCCGATGGCGCTGACGGCGCCGATGAAGGCCCTGGCCGCATCTCAAAACGCGGCGCGTGGCTACAAATCGATGCGCGGCGTTTTCCCGGCGTGCCGAGTGATAAGTATTGGAGCGTCAGCGACACCTATTGGTGAAGCGCGTCCGCTTACCTTAAAGCGCCCGCTCAATCGCGCCTTCCAACGATTCCGGTTTTGCCGTTGGCGGAAAGCGCGCGAGCACTTTGCCGTCGCGCCCGATCAGGAATTTGGTGAAGTTCCATTTGATGTTGCGCCCGAGCAAGCCGCCGCCTTTGGCGCGCGTCAAATGATCATAGATCGGATGCTGCTGCGGACCTTTAACGTCGATCTTCGCAAACATCGGAAAGGTCACATCATAGGTGAGCGAACAGAAATTCTTGATCTCCTCCGCATCACCCGGCTCCTGCTGGCCAAACTGATTGCACGGAAAGCCAAGCACCTCGAAGCCGCGATCGGCGTACTTACGATGCAGCGCCTCGAGGCCTTTATATTGATAGGTGAAGCCGCATTGGCTGGCCGTGTTCACCACCAGCAACACCTTGCCGCGATAGTCACTGAGCGGACGCTCCGCGCCGTCGATGGTGCGCGCGGCAAGATCGAAGATACTCGTCATTATTCGCGATCCTCGTCTTCGCAGCGCCGCGCCGTCACGTCGCGCGCCGGTCCGCCTGCCGGGCCGAACGCGCCAACAAGGTCGTCAGTCACCGGGGCGCCTACATCCAAATGAAACGTGTGCGCCTCGCCCGTCGGTTCGTTTTCCATATCGATGAGGCTCACATTCAGCACGACGCGGTTGTTGTCCGCGACGGACCAAGCGCCACGATACGAGATCACATTCCCCGGCGTGGTGGTGTAATCGTAGTATTGCACCAAATCGTCCGCATCGAAGACGAGGTCGTAGAGCCCGCAATCGCGTTCGAATGACCAAAGGCCGACCAGCGCTTCGGATTCCAGCGTGAACGGCGCATCCGGAACACGGCCGACGCCCGTCGAGCCCGCGCTCGCATCTTGTGGCGCCTCGGTCGCCGGCGGCGCACCGCACGCGGCAAGCGTCAGAGCAAGAACGATCGCAGCAACCCGCATGAGCACTCCTCCGTCACATGCCCGGCTTCGGGCTCTTCTTCGGCTCAGGCACCAGGATCGCACCGCCGAAAAAGATCAGTGGACCAATCAGACAATAAAGAAATCCGGAAAACGTCGCCCATGGGCGCGGAATGAGTAAAACGCCGACAATCACAAGCAGCCCGACGGCGATATGTACGCCGTGCTCATAGACCGCAAATCGCGTCAATTGACGTTCGCGCGGGCTGAGCTCCAACGCATCGGCGTGCTTGAGCGCGCGCGCATAAAGCAGAAGGAACATCAAAAACACCGCAGCATACGCGATTGACAAGATGAGCAATGCGGACTCAGCCTCAGCAAAACTCAAGGGTGGCTGCGGCGCGCCTTCAGCAAGCGAGCGGATGAACTGCGACAGCATGGTCGCCAAATATTTGAGCGGATAGACGAAGAAAAGAATGAGGAAGAGCAAGCCCGCGTTGAGCGCCGTGATCCAACCATCCTCCAGCGCGTAGCGACGAAAGAGGATGTAGTGCGAGTGCCAAATCAAAAGCAGGATCGCGAACGCCGCCGCGAACCCTGGAAAGCCCCAGAGCAGATCAATTAGCTCAGAAAACGAATTCGGCGGCGAGTTCGAGACGACCAGCAGCGTCAGCGCGAACGCGAACACCATGTCGGTCAGCGCTTCAACACGCGTCGGGTTGCCGCCGCGCCATTGGAAATCCCGTTCGCCTTTAAGCGGGTGAAGTGCGCGTAGTCCGGTCATGCGTCTGCGAGGCTATCAAAGCCGCAGCGCGGCGTCGCCGAATTCGAACTGGCGCCTGGATTCAATTCGTTCTACATATGTTCCCTCCGGGCAGACTATGCTGACGGCAGGAGATTCGGGCGCGGCATGGCCAAGTCGGACCACATTTTCACCTGCCAGGCCTGTGGCGCGATCTGGCCCAAATGGGCCGGCAAGTGCGACGCTTGCGGCGAGTGGAATACGCTCGTCGAGGAGGCCGCGCGGCCGGTCGTGCCGGGGGCGCTGGCTGCGCCCATGGGCAAGAAGGGCAAGGCCCTGGCGTTCGTGGAACTGGCGGGCGACGCGGAACCGCCTGCCCGGCTCGCCTCAGGCATTTCTGAGTTCGACCGCGTTTGCGGCGGCGGTCTGGTGCCTGCGTCAGCTCTTCTGGTCGGCGGAGATCCGGGCGTCGGCAAGTCGACGCTTCTGCTGCAGGCGGCCGCGGCGCTGGCGAGAAACGGCCACAGCGTCGCTTACGTCACTGGCGAAGAGGCTGAAGCTCAAGTCCAGGACCGCGCACGCCGCTTGAAGGCGGAGAAGGCGCCGGTTCAGCTCGCGGCCGAGACCGATCTGCGCAAAATTCTCGAGGGCCTGAAGCAGCTGAAGCCCGACGTAGTGATCGTGGATTCGATCCAAACCGTCTGGGCGGACGGCGTCGAAGCAGCACCGGGCACAGTCGCGCAGGTGCGGGCGTGCGCACATGAATTGGTGCGCTTTGCGAAGAAAAGCGGCTGCGTACTGATCTTGGTTGGCCACGTCACCAAGGACGGACAAATCGCCGGACCGCGTGTCGTTGAACACTTGGTCGATGCGGTGATCTATTTCGAAGGCGAACGGGGCATGCCGTTCCGGATCCTGCGCGCCGTGAAAAACCGCTTCGGACCAACTGACGAGATCGGCGTGTTCGAGATGCTCGAACAAGGCTTGGTCGAAACGCCCAATCCGTCGGCGCTTTTCTTGGGTGGCGCTGGCGAACGGCCATCCGGCGCCGCAGTGTTCGCGGGCGTTGAAGGCTCGCGGCCGGTGCTGGTTGAGATTCAAGCGCTCGCTGCGTCGACCGCGTACGGCACGCCGCGGCGCGCTGTTGTTGGTTGGGATTCTGCGCGCCTGGCGATGATCTTGGCAGTGCTCGAGACGCGCTGCGGACTCTCGTTTTCGGGGCGCGATGTCTACCTTTCGGTTGCCGGCGGATTGCGCATCACTGAACCCGCAGCCGACCTCGCGGTGGCTGCCGCACTCATTTCCGCACTCGCCGATAAGCCGCTGCCGACCGACAGCGTCGTTTTTGGCGAGGTCGCGCTCTCGGGCGAAGTTCGCCCTGCGGGGCGTGCAGACCTGCGGTTGAAAGAGGCCGCGAAGCTTGGCTTTAGCAGCGCTTTCGCGCCGCCGCAGAAACGCAACGGCGGTGGCGAGGCGGTCAAATTACGCAAGATCGGGCATATTGCCGATCTCGCAGCTGCAATCGGTGTCGAAACGAGCGACTGAGCTGCCGTCCGCATGGTTGAGCGGCCTTTCCAGCCGCCGCGGCTACGGCTATCCCAAGACGGCTGGCTGACCGCGCAGGATGAGCGGTCTCGGGGTGGGGAGTGAACGGGATGGACCTTAGCTTCACTTGGTTTGATTTCGCGGCGCTCGTAGTGCTCGGCCTGTCGGGGGTGATGGCCTTCGCGCGCGGCCTTATCCGCGAGATGTTCTCGGTAATTGCGTTTATAGGAGGCGGGTTCGCTGGATATTTCTTCCGGAACTTCGCCGCTCCGTTAATCGAAAGCGCCACGCCTGTCTCGGGCTGGCCCGCTGAGGTTGCCGGCGGCGTTCTGATTTTCCTCGTAATATTTATTGCGATCACCGTGGTCGTTTCGATGCTCGCCAAAGAGGTGCATCAATCGACCGAGATTGGCTCTTTCGACCGCGCTGCCGGCCTGGCCTTTGGTATTCTGCGTGGGATCGTGGTCGTGGCGTTGGGAATCTTGGTGATGCGACAGGCCACAGTCGGCGAAGGCCCGACCACGCCGCCGTCAGACCCGGCTCAATGCCATGCGGCGTATGATCAGATCCAAGCCGCTGTTCGCTGTGCGCGAACCTACCCTATATATGACGGGGTGGCATCGGCATTTGGAGCGGTGCTGCCACGAGTCCAAGAGCGGGCTCGTGATATGATGAATGAACAAGAGGGCGAGTCGGCGCCAATCCCGCCGGCGGAACCCGCTGAAACCCAGGCCCAACCTTAATCTAAGGGGGCACCCTGAGGACCAATGACCGTCGAGCGCCCCTCCCTCCAGTTTCTCCAGGCGCCGGCGGACCCGGCAGATCGATGGGAACATGATGACAAGCCGCGCGAAGAGTGCGGCGTGTTCGGTGTGTTCGGCAGCGAGGACGCTTCAGTCCTGACAGCGCTCGGCCTGCACGGCCTGCAGCATCGCGGCCAAGAAGGCTGCGGCATCGTCAGCTTCGACAACGGACGCTTCTACCACGAGCGTTATCTCGGTCTCGTCGGCGAACACTTCGCTGGTCCCAACATGCCGGAGCGCCTGCCGGGCACGTCAGCCATTGGCCACACGCGCTACGCCACCACGGGCGGCACGATCCTGCGCAACGTGCAGCCGCTCTTCGCTGAACTCGCTTTTGGCGGTTTCGCCATCGCGCATAACGGCAACCTGACCAACGCCTCCACTCTGCGCGATCGCTTGGTGCAAGAAGGCGCGATCTTCCAGTCGACGTCCGACACTGAATGCATCCTGCAACTGGTCGCACGCTCGCAACGGCGCAGCGTCATCGATCGCTTCGTCGATGCCCTGCATGACATTCAAGGCGCCTACGCGCTCGTCGGCCTTACCCAAGACATGATGATCGGCGCGCGTGATCCGATCGGCATTCGCCCGCTCGTGCTCGGCGATCTCGCCGGGTCTGCGATCCTCGCTTCAGAAACGTGTGCGCTCGATATGATCGGCGCGAGTTTCGTCCGCACTATCGAACCGGGCGAAGTGGTCACTATTCAACGCGGCAAGTCAGGCAAGGTCGAAATCACCAGCCACTTCCCGTTCGGCAAACGCCAAGCCCGCCCCTGCCTCTTCGAGTTCGTCTATTTCGCCCGCCCCGATTCCATCGTGGACGGGCGTTCTGTTTATGAACTCCGGAAGAATATGGGCCGCAGGCTCGCGCAGGAAACCGGCGTTGAAGCCGACGTTATCGTGCCGGTGCCGGACTCCGGCGTGCCTGCTGCAATGGGCTTCGCGGCGGAGAGCGGCATCCCGTTCGAGCTTGGCATCATCCGCAACCACTATGTCGGCCGCACCTTCATCCAGCCGAAGCAAGAGATCCGCGCACTCGGCGTGCGTTTGAAGCACTCGGCAAACCTGCAAGTGCTCAAAGGCAAGCGCGTCGTGCTCGTCGATGACTCGATCGTGCGCGGCACCACGTCTCGCAAGATCGTGCAGATGGTGCGCGAAGCAGGCGCGCGCGAAGTGCACTTCCGCAGCGCTTCGCCGCCGATCAAGCATCCGGATTTCTACGGCATCGATATGCCGGTCGTCGCCGATCTGATGGCGGCGCAAATGACGCTGGAGGAAATGCGCAAAAGCCTTGGCGTCGATACGCTGGGCTTCCTCTCCGTCGATGGGCTTTACGCTGCAATGGGCGAAGAGAAGCGCAATGCAGAGAACCCACAATTCACCGACCATGCCTTCACCGGCGACTACCCGACGCCGTTGGTCGATCAGCAAGCGCTGATCGACGGCAAGTTCACGCAGCTTCCGCTGCTGGCTGAACGCGCCGCGGAATGAGCAGCGACCAGAAGCGGATTGCGCTCGTCACCGGCGCATCGCGCGGCATTGGCCGTGCAGTGGCGCTCGAGTTGGCTCGACGCGGCTGGCGCATCGTCGCGATTGCGCGCGCACAGAAGGCGCTGGAAAAACTCGATGACGACATTCGCGCGCTCGGCAGCGAAGCGACGCTCGTGCCGATGGATCTGAAGGACTACGCCGGCATCGATCAGCTGGGCGCTGCACTCTTCGAACGCTTCGGCAAGCTCGATGGTTTGGCGGCCTGCGCTGGCGCGCTTGGCTCGCTGACGCCCGCACATCAAGCAACGCCGTCAATCATGGAAGAAACGATCGGCGTGAACTTCATGGCCAATCAGCGCCTGATCCGGTCCATGCACCCGCTGATGCGTGAATCAGACGCGGGCCGCGCTGTGTTTCTGACCAGCGGCGTCGCCACCGCGCCACGCGCCTATTGGGCGCCGTATGCCGCGAGCAAGGCGGCGCTGGAATCGTTGGTGCAGTGCTACGCGGCTGAGCTCAAGATCACGCCGATGAAAGCCAACATCTTCAGCCCCGGACCAGTTCGCACTGCGATGCGCGCCAAGGCTTTCCCCGGCGAAGATCCGATGACCTTGCCGACCCCCGACGACGTCGCGCCCGCGATCGTCGACATGCTTGAGCCGAGCTACGAGGCCAACGGCGAAACCGTCCGCTTCCAGCAAAGCTGAGGCGCGCCATGGCGGCCTACGACGCCATCATTATCGGCGCCGGCGCAGCGGGACTTTATTGCGCGATGCATGCCGCCAAGCGCGGCCGTCGCGTGCGCGTGCTTGAGCACAACGCAGATCCCGGCGCCAAGATTCTGATCTCCGGCGGCGGACGCTGCAACTTCACCAATCTGAACGCCAACGACCCATCGCGCTTCGTCAGCGCCAATCCGCACTTCGCACGCTCAGCGCTGACGCGGCATACGCAACACGATTTCATCGACCTCATCCGCAAGCACGGCATCGCGCATTACGAGAAGACGCTAGGCCAACTCTTTTGCGATGGCGCCCGCTCATCCGAGCGCATTGTCTCAATGCTGGTTGCCGAGTGCGACGCGGCCCACGCCGCCATCAATACCCATTGCAAGATCAGCAGTGTGCGCAAGGCGGACTACTTCATTGTCGAGACGAGCCAAGGCGCATTCGAAAGCACTGCGCTGGTTGTCGCGACAGGCGGCTTATCGATCCCCAAGCTCGGCGCCACCGGGTTCTCATACGATCTCGCGCGCCAGTTCGATCTCGCCATGGAAGCAACGCGCCCGGGCCTCGTGCCGCTAACATTCGCCGAGGCGGACCTCGCTTGGATGACCACGTTGCGAGGGATATCAGCTGACGTCGTCGTAAGCGCCGGCCGATCCGCATTTCGCGAAGCGGCTCTGTTCACGCATCGCGGCCTCTCCGGGCCATCAGTGTTGCAGGCATCGTCCTACTGGTCGCCTGGCGAAGACATCAGTGTCGACTGGTTGCCAGATGCGCCGGCGGACTGGCTTGCACAACGCAAACGCGCGCGGCCGAAGGCGCACATTAAAAGCGTGCTGAACGAAGTGTTGTCCGAGCGACTAGCGGGCGCACTCGCTGAAACGCTGCCGCAGGCATCGCTCGGCGACTTGAAAGACACGGCATTGAACGAGGCCATGCAGCGTTTGAAGGCCTGGTCGCTGACGCCGACCGGCAGCGAAGGCTATGCCAAAGCGGAAGTCACCGTGGGCGGCGTCAGCACGGATGCGCTGTCGCAGAAGACGATGGAAGCCCGCGCCGTGCCCGGGCTCTTCTTTATCGGTGAAGCGGTTGACGTCACCGGTTGGCTCGGCGGCTACAATTTTCAGTGGGCGTGGTCGAGCGGCTGGGCCGCGGCTCAGGCGCTCTGATCGCGCTTAGCGACCAGTGCGATCGGCACGCCAACAAGTACGGCATGCGCGAACAGCGATCCCCACACCAGCCAAGGATGCGCATCGCTCGCGCCCTGCACTTCGCTGAACGCTTCACGCAGACGTTGGCTCGCCTCTGCAAAGCTTGATGCGAAATGGAGATTAGGCCCAGCGGCTGAGAGCGGCACGAAAATGTAGTTCATCGCCACCCACAAGACCAAACCATAGAGCACGCCCCACAAAAGCGCTGGACGCAGCAGAAAGCGGAGCTTCGAGGCAGCGAGCACGAACACCGTCGCCATACCGATCGCGATAAGGAAGTGGAGCCCCAGGCCAAGCAGCGCCGTGCCCCACCCGCCGGCGGTTGCGGCTTCACGGCCAATCGCGCCAGCGGCCACCGACTGCAAGACGCGCATCGCAGGCAAACTGAAGCTCAGCGGTCCGAACGCCACGATCGCGTAGACAATGTCGAGCGCGCCCGCGATGAGGCCGCCAATTAGGCTTGCTTGAATGGCTCGGTTCATGCGCGCGATGAGATGCGCCGCGCCACTGACCGCGCCAGCACTTTGCGACGAATGCACGCGAAACGACGTGTTGTGCGGCGAAGCCAGGAACATCGCTGCGCCCGTTTTTGTCTGCGCTCTACTCGCCGCCGTCGGCGTACGGATTTTTGCCGGCTTTCACGATCAATCGGATTGGCGTCGCGTGCAGATTGAAAGCCTCGCGCAGGCCGTTGACGAGATAGCGCTTGTAGCTCTCCGGCATGTCTTCGGCTCGCGAGCAGATGAGCACGAATGTCGGCGGGCGCGATTTGATCTGGGTCAGGTAGCGCGGCTTGATGCGCTTGCCGCGCACGGCAGGCGGCGGATGGCGCTGAATGGTCTCATAGAGCCACTCGTTCAGGTCTTTGGTTTTGACCTTCGCGGTCCAATCGGAGTGGGCTTGATCAACAGCCTTCATCAGCCGGTCGAGGCCGACGCCGGATTGCGCGGCGAGCGTCACGATCGGCGCACCGCGCGTTTGCGGCACGCGCTCACGCGCGACGAGGCTCATCTCTTCGAAATGTGCGCGCGCATCGGCGATCTTATCCCACTTGGCGAGTGCGAAGACGAGCGCGCGGCCTTCGCGTTCGACCAGATCGGCGATGACGATGTCTTGTTTCTCGAACGCCTCTTCCGCGTCCATCACGAGAATGCACACGTCGGCAAAGCGAATGGCGTGGAGGCTATCGCCGACGGACATCCGCTCGAGCTTCTCTTGAACCTTCGCCTTCTTGCGCATGCCGGCGGTGTCGACGAGCTTGTAGGGCTTGCCGTTCCAGCTCCAATCGATCGCAATCGAGTCGCGCGTGATGCCGGCTTCCGGGCCGACGAGCAGACGATCCTCGCCGATCATGGCGTTGATCAGAGTCGACTTGCCGGCATTGGGACGCCCAACGATCGCAAGCTGCACGGGACGCTCGCGCGCCTCGCCAGAGCCTTCGCCCGGCGCCGGCGCGTGCGGGGCGATGGCGGCGTAAAGCTCGCTCATGCCTTCGCCATGCTCGGCGGAGAGCGCGATCGGATCGCCCAGGCCAAGCGCGTAAGCCTCGGTGATGCCAATATCGCCGGCGCGACCTTCAGATTTGTTCGCGCCAAGGATGACCGGTTTGTCCGCGCGGCGCAGCAGAGCCGCGAACGCTTTATCGAGCGGCGTTACGCCGACGCGCGCGTCGATCAGGAAAACGATGATGTCCGCTTCCGCGATCGCGACTTGCGTCTGCTCGCGCATGCGGGATTCTAAAGAGGCGTCGGTGACGTCCTCGAATCCCGCTGTGTCGATTAGCGTGAACTCGATATCGCCCAGCTTACCGCGCGCCTCGCGGCGGTCGCGCGTGACGCCTGGCGTGTCGTCCACGATCGCAACCTTCTTGCCATGCAAGCGGTTGAACAAAGTGGACTTGCCAACATTGGGGCGCCCGACGATCGCGAGCTTGATCGTCATGGCGCCATCAATCAGTTGAACACGACGAGACGCGCTTCGTCGGTCACGACATAGATATTGCCGTTCGCGGCGATCGGCGGAATGAACACCGGCCCGCCGACACGATCTTCAGCGACGGTCTGTCCGTTCTCCGGCGACACGGCGACGATGTCGCCTTCCGAGTTTGCCAGAATAAGACGGCCGCCAACCATGATCGGGCCCTGCCACGCCACACGGCCGGTGCGGTTGTTCTCATTCTCGAAGCGACGCAATTGGCGGACCCAATAGGCGTTGCCGGTTTCGCGGTTGAGCGCGACCAGGACACCGTCCGTGCTGACTGCATAGAGGACGTCGCCGGCGATCCACGGCGTTTGCGTGGATGCGAAATTGCGCGACCAGATGCGGTTGCCGCTGCGCAGATCGATCGCCGCGATAATGCCGGAATGGCTCGCCGCATAGACGATGCCGTTCTGGACCACCGGGCGGCCGGCGATGTCGTTGATGGCCGAGAGTGAAGTCAGCGACGACGTCCGCGAGATGGCGTCGCTCCACAGGCGGCGGCCGTTCGCCGCGAGCAGCGCCACGAGTTCGCCGGAAGCGAACGGCGCGATGACGGAATCGTTGGAGATCGCAACGCTTGGAGCGGAGAGAATACGCGCCGGTTCGGCGATGGCTTGGTGATTCCACTGCACCGAGCCGTCTGCTGTGTCGAACGCTACGAGTTCGCTGTCATTGGTGATCGCGTAAACGCGGCCGCCCGCAATCGTCGGCGCCGAGTGGAACGGCGCACCCGCATCGACGCGCCAAACTTCGTTGCCAGTGTTGGCGTCGAGCGCGACGAGGAAGCCGTAGCCAGTGGTCACGAACACCCGCCCGCCCGAGACGGCGACGCCGCCACCGCGCGCGTGACGGTCGCGCGCGTCGGAGCGAATTTGTTCGCTCCAAATGCGACGGCCGTTCGACGCGTCTACTGCGATCACGCGATGGCTGGCGTCGATGAAGAAGAGCTTGCCGTCCGCGACGACCGGAGGTGCTGCGATTTGAACGCGATCGGTCGAACCCGAACCCAGATCCGCACGCCATATACGCTCAAGCACGGCCGCGCCACGCTGGTTCGGCGGCGAATTGTCTGCAACGCCGCCAGGTTGGCTCCACTCCACCATTTCAACGGCGGGCGGAACGGCGATGCGCGCGCTGCTCAGCGAAGGATCGGCGGTCAGCTCTTGCTCGAACGCGAGCACTGACACGCGGCCGTCGTCAGGACGCGCCGCGTCCGGCGCAGCGGCGCCGCCATCGAACGGATTGAGCGCGCTGCCGACACGGCTGACGGTCGAGCATGCCGACAACGCAGCGGCGGCTGCGAGGATCGCAACTGTCGGACCCAAACGGCTCATTGGTTTTCTCCTTCGGAAGGCGCAGGCGCTTCCGCGCCGTCCGCTGAGGTTGCCGGCGCTGGGCCGATGACTGAGAGAGCGATTTGCGCGCGCTGACGCACCTCTTCAGGCGCGTCGAACGCAAGCGTAAGACTTTCAAGCGTGTCGCGCGCAAGATCGAGTTCGCCCGCTTCCCACGCTTCGATGCCGAGAAGTTCGCGCGCGAGATAGGAGAAGCGCGTCTCAGACTCGATGATCGGCGTGAGGCGCGTTTGCAGCGATGGGAAGTCGCCGGTGTCGGCGGCGATGTAAGCAGCGCGGATCTGCGCGCTCAAACGCATGACTTCATCGGGTGATTGCTCGGCGGCGGCATCGAACTCAGCGAGCGCGCCTTGCAGATCGCCTTCCGCTTCAAGCAACGCCGCATATTCCATGCGCGCCATTGCGCGATACGCGCGCGGACCTTCTTCGCGCAGCGGATCGAAAGCCGCTTTAGCTTCGGCGAGATTGCCTTCTTGCGCGAGCGCCTGCGCAGCAGAATACGCTTCGGCCGAATTGCGCGATTGCTCAGTGCTGTAGCCGCGCCATCCCTGCCAAATCACCACGCCGATGATGATGACGCCGAAGCCAGCGAGAATGTGTAGGCCCCACTTGCGGAAGAAGCCCATGACGCGGTCTTGCCGCAGGCTTTCATCGACTTCTGAGACAAAACTGTCGGTATCGTTGGTCACAAATCAATCCTGACCGGACCCGCGCGGAATCGCCCGGGCCCTTCCCCCATCAAATTGGCCGGCAAGCTAACCGCGCTTGTCGCCCCGGGCAACGCGGGGCTGCCGCGCCGCATTGACCCGCAGGGCATAAGTTTCAGCTGCGGCAGGAAAACGGCGGTTGCGGACGTCGGCTGCGTATTCCCCAACGGCCTTGTCGATGACGCCCTTCAAGTCGCCGTAACGGCGAACAAATTTCGGGGTCCAATCGAAAAGACCAAGCATATCGTCTGTGACCAGGATTTGGCCGTCGCATTGGGCCGAGGCGCCGATCCCGATGGTGGGGGCGCTAACGGCGGCGGTTATTTCGGGTGCGAGCGCTTCGTCCACCCCCTCGATAACGATGGCGAACGCGCCGGCCTCGTCGGCCGCCTTGGCCTCGGCCATGACGATGGCGCGCTCGTCGTCCGTGCGGCCCTTCGCGCGGAATTTCCCGTCGACGTTGACGGCCTGTGGGCGCAGGCCGACGTGCCCCATCACCGGAATGCCGCGCTGCACAAGATAGGCGATCGTAGCGCCCACATAAGCGCCGGCCTCGACCTTTACGGCGGCGGCGCCTGTTTCTTTCAGAATACGCGTGGCGTTGGCGAAGGCCAGTTCGGGGCTCGCCTCGTACGATCCAAACGGCATGTCGATGACGACCATCGCCTTCTGCGCCGTGCGCATCACGGCCTGGCCATGCATGATCATCATCTCAAGCGTGACGCCGACCGTATTGGGCAGGCCATGCACGACCATACCAACGCTATCGCCGACGAGCAGCAGATCGCAGTGCGGATCCAGCAGCTCCGCCATTGGCGCGGTATAGGCCGTCAAACAGACGATCGGCTCGCCACCCTTGCGGGCGCGAATATCGGGCGCGGTGATGCGGCGGACGGTTTCTGTGTGGCGCGACATGGGCCCTCGCTAACGTGCGAGCAGGATTAGCCTTTGCTGCAGTGCAGCGCCAGCGGCGACCCCAGCCGGGCGTGCTTAGTCTTGGGAGGCGCGATAGGCTACCGCGCCGCCGGCGAGTGCGCCGAAGACCAGCAGCATCTGGGTCAGGCCCGCGCCGAACGATTGCAGCATCCCCTGGGCCGTGCCGCTGACTGACGGCGCGCCGCTGATTGCGCCATGCGCGCGCGCGAGTTCGAGGCCGGCCGAGGCCAGCACTTCCTGGCCATAGACAGAGGCCAAGCTGTAAGCGCCGTAGAAGATCGCCACGGCCGCCGTGGCCATGCCGACCGTATAGGCGGTGTTGCGGACCTTGGCGGTCTTTTCGCGATGGGCGACGGCGCGGCTGATCTGCACCGAAAAGCCGTCATCGGCCGGTTCGGGGGCTTCCGCGAAGGAGCGCTTCAGAAGAGCGTCAAAGTCCGTCATGTCGCCGGTTCCAATAGCCGTTTCAGTTTCTCTGTCCCCCTTAGAACGTGTGATTTCACGGTGCCGAGGGGAAGACCCGTGATGTCTACAATTTCAGAGTGACTGAGCCCTTCTCCGTGGTTCAACGTCACACATAGTCTCTCAGCATCCGACAGCTTCGCAAGAGCCTTCTCCAGGTCAATCCTGGCGCCGGCCGCGGCTTCCGGGGTGCTCCCTTCGGCTGCGATCGGGGAAGCATCGTCGATTTCTTCGAAAATCGCCTTCTGCTTCCGTTTGGCCATCAAAAACGTCGTTACTGCAATCCTTCTAAACCAACCTGGGAACGCCGCTGGTGTTTCCAGGTCCATCAATCTTTCCCACGCTTTGATGAACGCCTCTTGAGCGAGATCATCAGCTTCAGCGTGGCTCGAGCACATTCTCCTGAGCAGCGCCCTGGCCCAACCCTGGCGACGCTTCACGAGTTCCCCGAAAGCCGCCTGATCTCTGGCCTGGGCTGCGACGATCAGCGCAGCTTCTGTGGCCGAAGCCAGACTGAGAAACCCCCGCGACGCCACCGATTACCACTCACTGGTCCTTTTTCTTGGAAGCATAGTCCACGAGCGCGAGGAGGATAAAAGCCGCACCCAGAGCGCCCAGGATCACGGACGCGGTCATCAGCGCTTCGTTGTCGCCGTCGCCCAGGAAATTCGCGCACAGGAAGCCGATCGCCAGCGCCAGGAGCACGACGCCGCTGCCCAGAGTCCGGCGCGGACGGTCCTGCTGCTGCTTGCCGCCTTGCGCCTCGGTCAGCTGGCGCATGAGCGCCGGATCGAGTTGCTGGCCCTTCTCCAGCGCCTGCGACAGAAGCTGGTGGGCGGACTGTTTGGTCCGTTCCTTGAGGTAGATCGGGACCAGGATCACGGCCCCTAAAAACACAAAAAACACAAATGGCACAAAGACTTCGGCGGCCATCACTTGCTCTCCATAGCCCGGGGTCTCATGCCCCATTTACGTCATAGATGCCCGGGCCGGAGGCTTTAGATGCACGTGCTCAGCGGGCGGCTACAGCAATGCGTTGTGACATGATCCGGGCGAGTGACACCAGGGCCAGGATCGCGCCGGCGGTTAAGACGCCGTTCTGAACCGCGTCCAGGTTCTCGGGGAGCCAGGCCAGCGCCGGAGCGACCAGCGCGGCGGCGGCTGCGGCGGTTCCCGCCGTCCGCATCAGGCTGAGCGCGGACTCGCGGCGAAAGCGTTGACGCTCGGCTTCGCGCATGACGCCAAGGGTGAAGGCGGCATCGCGCTTTGGCGCGGCCGGCGCGCCGAGGGCGCGCAGGAGACGGGCCTCGTCTTCCATCAGTGTTCTCCACGAAGGCGCGCGAGCAAACGCTCACGGCCGCGCGTTACATGTGACTTCACAGTGCCCAGCGGCAAATTCAAGATCGTCGCTGCTTCAGTGTGCGAGAACCCCTCGCCCAAACACAACGCCACGGCGGCGCGCTGATCATCGGGCAATTCGGCCATCGCCGTTGCGAGCGCGATGCGATCTTCGAGCGGCGCGGCGTCTTCGCTCTCGTCTTGCACGCTTGCCCAATCATTGTCGCGCTGAGCGCCGCGTCCATGCGCACGCCGCGCATCGCGCGCGATACGAAAACCGATACCGCTCACCCATGAGCGAAAGCTCGAGCGCCCTTCGAAGCGTGAAAGTTTGCTCCACGCGGTCACAAACGCTTCCTGCGCGATATCGTCTGCATCGGCCCAATGCCCAGCAAAACGGCGCAAAAACCCTCGTACTGCTTGCTGATGCGCGTCCACCAAAGCCGCGAACGCCCGGCTATCACCACGGCGCGCGGCAGCGATGAGACGCGCCTCATCATGCGGACTCATCGTCTTTGTCGCCGCCGCGGTCAGGACGCATGATCGCGAGCGCTAAACAACCGATCGCGGTCACCGTCATGGTCGTTGCAACCACCATGAATGCTGTGCGCTGCTCGTCTGCGGCATTCGCGAACGCGATCCAGAAGCCGAAGCCAAGCGCGCTGAAGACGACGACTTCGCCCCACGGCGGTTTCGATTGCCCTGCCTTGGAGAGCTGCTCGTAAACAATCGGCGGCGCTTCTTTGCCGGCTTCGATCGCGGCCTTGATAACGTCCATCGCCTGCTTGCGACGCTGGTGCTCAAGATACTGCGCCCAGCCAGCGCCTAGCATCGACACCGCGATCGCGCCGAAAATGAGCAGCGCCACCATCCAATTTTCCATGCTGCCCGAAATCATCAGACTCGCCTCCAGTTTCGATCAGTATGCAGCCGCCGCGTGGCGATTTGGATGCGGGCGCTTGCCAAGCCATACTTAAGTTTCTACTTAAGTGTCGATGTTCAGGCAGGACGCGATCCTCGATATGGCCTTCCAGGCCCTCGCCGACCCTAGTCGCCGGGCCATGGTCGATCGCCTGGTCCAAGGGCCCGCTACGGTCAGTGAGTTGGCCAAGCCTTTGGCGATGAGCCTTCCAGGCGTCATGCAGCACCTCGCTGTGCTGGAAGCGTCGGGACTGGTGGTCTCCGAAAAGGTTGGCCGCACGCGAACCTGCAAGATCGATCCGAAGGTTCTGAGCCAAGCGGAGAAATGGATCTCGGAGCGCCGCGCGCTTTGGGAAAGCCGCTTGGATCGCCTCGGCCAATTTCTCGATGAAACGAAAGACGACTGATGCTCACGCTTTATGGACACCCGATCTCCTCCTTCACCTGGAAGGTGCTGATCGCGCTTTATGAAAACGGCACGCCGTTCGAGCCGGTCACGGTGGATCAGCACACCTACGCGGACTTCATCGGCAAATGGCCGATGGGCAAGTTTCCGATCCTGCTCGATAGCGATCGCAATACGATGGTCACCGAGACGAGCGTCATCATCGAATATCTCGATACTTACTATCCGGGCGCGACACGCTTTCTGCCGAAGGATATCGATACAGCGCTTGAAGTGCGCCGCTGGGATCGCGTGCTCGATCACGTGAACGTCACGATGTCGAAGACCGTGGTCGACAACATTCGCCCCGAAGGTCAACGCGATCCGTATGGCGTCGAAGAAGCCAAACGCGCCGTGCGCAGCGCCTATACCGTGATCGAGGCGCAGTTGCGCAATGACGGCTTTATCGTCGGCGATCGCTTCACGCTCGCTGATTGCTCCGCCGCGCCGGCGCTTTGGTACGCCACGCGCAACGTGCCGCTCGACGGCGCCTTCCCGCGCATCGCTGCCTACCTTGAAAGGCTGAACCAACGCCCCTCTTTCAAACGCGCGCTCAAAGAGTCCGAGCCGCTCTTTCACCTGTATCCGGGAGCCTGAGCCATGGCCGACATTGCGCACGCCACGCTCGTCATGGAGCGCACCTACAATGCCTCGCCGCAACGCGTGTTCGCCGCTTGGGCCGACGTCGAAGCGCGCAAGCGCTGGTCGGCGCCGGCGGAGAATATCGCGATCGTCTACGAAGAAGCCGACTTCCGCGAAGGCGGTCGCGATGTCTCGCGCTGCATTGAGCCGAACAACGAAGACTATGTGGCGACCGTCTACTATCTCGATATCCGCAATGCCGAGCGCCTCGTCTTTGCTGAAGATGTGAAGCACGGCGCCAAACGCGTCTCCACGCCGCTGATCTCCATCACGTTCACCCCAAGCGGCGCTCACACGCAGCTCCACCTCACGCTGCAGATCGCGTCGTTCGATGGCTCGAACATGGACCAAGGCTATCAGTTCCGCTGGTCGGCGGCGCTCGACAATCTCGCAAAGGAATTCGCATGACCAAGCGCTCGGCCACTCACGACACGTTCGTCATCGTGCGCGACTACCCGCATCCGCCGGCAAAAGTCTTCGCCGCTTATGCGAACCCTGCGAAGAAAGCCAAATGGTTTGGCGGTCCCGCAGACTGGGAGCGACTCGAGCACCATTTCGACTTTCGTGTCGGCGGTCGTGAAGTCGAGTCCGGTGGCCCTCGCGGCGGCACGGTTCACACGATGCGCGGCGAATACTGGGACATCGTCGAGAACGAGCGCATTGTGATGAGCTACGAAATGCTCCTCGATCAAACGCGGATCTCGGTTTCACTCGGCCACAACCGAGTTCAAACCGAGCGCTACCGGCACAACGCTCACCTACACCGAGCAAGGCGTCTATCTCGACGGCTTCGACGATGCCGGCGGTCGCGAAGAAGGCACGAACGAACTACTCGATCAGCTTGGCCGCTTCCTCGACAGCGAAGGCGATTGAGCGATGGGCAAGCTGATCATCTGGAACGTCATGTCGCTCGACGGCGCGTTCGAAGGCGCCGCACCTTGGGATCTCTCGATGCACGAGACGGTTTGGGGCGCAGAGCTGGAAAAGCTCTCGAAAGAACAACTCGCCGACGCAAGCTATATCATCTTCGGCCGCGCCACCTACGAAGGCATGGCGCAATACTGGCAAAGTCCCGAAGCCATCGCGAGCGATGGCGAGATCGCGGGCGGCATGAATGGCGCACCGAAAGCCGTGGTCTCGACGACGCTGCAATCTGCCGATTGGAAGAACACGCGCCTGCTGCGTAACATCGACGATGTGGCGGCGCTGAAGCGCGAGGCGGAGAAGACGCTCTATGTGTTCGGGAGCGCCAAGCTCACGGCGTCGTTGCGCGAGGCTGCCCTGATCGATGAATATCGCATCGCCATCGCGCCGATCCTTCTCGGCAAGACCGGCGGCGCGCGGATGTTCAAGCCGGAGAATGAGCGTCAGAAGCTTGCGCTGATCGAGACGCGCTCGATTGCTGGCGGCGGCGTTCTGCTGTTTTATCGGCCTGCGTGACGGCAGAGAATATCTCCGTTCAGCTCGACGGCGATGCGTCCGTCTCCGGTCTTTGGCTTGCGCCCAAGAACGCGAAGGCGGCTTACATCTTCGCGCACGGCGCCGGCGCTGGCATGGCGCACAAATCCATGGCGGCAATCGCGGAGGGTTTGGCCGAGCGTGGCATTGCGACGTTGCGGTTCAACTTTCTCTACATGGAGCGGGGCTCGAAGCGGCCTGATGCACCGGCATTGGCGCATAGCGTTGTGCGTGAGGCTGTCGCGAAGGCGCATCAGCTAGCGCCTAAGCTGCCGCTCTTCGCCGGCGGCAAGTCGTTTGGCGGGCGGATGACGTCGCAGGCGCAGGCTTTGGCGGCGTTGGCGAATGTGCGCGGACTCGTCTTCTTTGCCTTCCCGCTGCATCCGGCGGGCAAGCCTGGCGACGAGCGGGCGAAGCATTTGGACGATGTGGCGATACCGATGCTGTTTCTCCAAGGGACGAACGATGCGTTGGCGGAGTTGGAATTGCTGAAGCCTGTTGTGAAGCGGCTCGGCAAACGCGCGACGCTTTCGCTGGCTGAGCACGCGGATCACAGTTTTCACGCCCCCGCCAAGTCAGGCCGCCGAGATCCAGAGGTGCTCGCGGAGGTTCTCGACACTGCCGCGACTTGGATGCTTCGTAACTAGCCGAACTGCTTCGCGTAAACCTCCGGCTTGAAGCCAACGACCAGCTTGCCGCCGACATCGAGAACCGGCCGCTTGATCATGCTCGGTTGCTCCACCATCAGCACGATCGCTTTCTTCTCCGTCACACCCTCGCGCTGTGCGTCAGGCAACTTGCGGAACGTCGTGCCGGCGCGGTTGAGCAATATTTCCCAAGACACGTCTTTCGCCCACCGCTCCAACGTCGCTTTGTCGATGCCCTCGGCTTTGTAATCGTGGAACGTGTAGTCGACGCCGTGCTCATCGAGCCAACCGCGCGCGTTCTTCATCGTGTCGCAGTTCTTGATGCCGTAGATCGTAATCTGCTTGCTCTTAGCCATGCGCGTACTAAGCAAAGCCGACGGAGGAACGCAAATGGCAGATCAGCTCACCTTCTACACCAATCCGATGTCGCGCGGACGCATTGCGCGCTGGATGTTGGAAGAGATCGGCCAGCCGTACGAAACCGTCGTGCTCGATTACGGCACCACGATGAAGGCGCCGGAATACCTCGCGATCAATCCGATGGGCAAAGTGCCGGCGATCAAACACGGCGATACGGTGATCACCGAATGCGCGGCGGTGTGCGCCTATCTCGCCGACGCCTTCCCGCAAGCGGGCCTCGCGCCGGCGCCTGGATCGAAAGAACGCGGCGCGTATTATCGCTGGATGTTCTACGCCGCGGGGCCTGTTGAAGCGATGGCATCGAACACGGCGCTTGGTGTGAATGTGCCGGACGATAAACGCGGCATGGTCGGCTACGGCTCGCGCGAGCAAGTGATCGACACGCTGGAGAAAGCCGTGAGCGGGCGCGACTATCTGCTCGGCGATCGCTTCAGCGCGGCGGACGTTTATCTCGGGTCGCAAATCGGCTGGGGCTTGCAGTTTGGCACGCTCGATAAGCGACCGGCGTTTGAAGCGTATGTGGCGCGGATTTCTGGACGACCGGCTGCTGCGCGCGCGCGTGAGATTGATGACGCACTGGTCGCGGCGGCGCAAAAACAATAGACGCACCTTCTCGCTTCCGCGCGCACGCGGATTGAAAACCAAGTGCCCTGCTTGAAGCAGGAGGCGGGGCGCGTGTCAGCGCCGAGAATGCCGATCTTGCGATCGGCGAGAGACGCTGAAGCACGCGCCCCGTTTGACGGCCGTTCTTCCCGGATGCGGCTACAGGAGTTGTTGGCTCGACCGCCACTCACGATGCGCGGTGTTTGACGCGGCAACCGCATCGCACACAGGCGCCCGGGAGCTTAGCTCCACGCCGCATGGCCGGTTCAACGCGCAAGACCTTCCGAGCCTTGGTCACCTCGGTTTGCATCCCCGAGGACAGCGTGATGCGGATCGGCTTCGCCTCACCTCATCTTTCCCGCGTCGGCCACCGCCTTCGATATCCCGAGGTTCGGAGCTCACGAGACCCTCCCGAACCGAAGGCGCGCGTAGTGTCACTCAGGTTTGGAGGTGTGGGATAGATTTTTTCGGGCACGCAATAACGCAACCACAGGTGACATTGCATTACGCGTGAGTAAGCTACCTCAAGGAGCAATTGGGGGAGCAAATGGCGGACGTGACAGCGAGTGGGGCATTCGACGCGCCGCAGCAAACGGGTTCGACGATAGCTCGGCGCATCCTTTGGTTTTGTTTCCACGCAACGGCGCTCATCAGCTTCGCACTACTCGCCGCGCTCAGCGTCGGTGCGACGGGGCCTACACCACTGGAGGCAGCGCAGTTTGCATTTCTCGGCGCTGGTCAAATCGCTGCTTTTGTTTGGTCGATCAACCGTGATGGCCCGGAGGCAGATTGGCGCGCATGGGTCGGCCTGGTTGGCGTCACGGCGGCTGCGGCAGCAGTCTCTTATTCGCTAAACGTGGCTCACGTTGAGGCGCAGACACTCGTCGCTATCATCTTCGGCGTTACTACTCCGTATCTTGCGCCGTGGATTGCGCGCACGACTTCTCGAGACGGCAAGAAGCGTCCTTCAGCGAGCGTAATCAGCGGGATCGCCATCATTCAGATGGCCTGGCTCGCGGTGCACTCAGTACTCAGTCAGCTCGGCGTTGGCTTAGCCGTCGCTCCGCTGCAAGCAGTGTTCCTATACGGCTTTGTCCTACTTCAAACTGCAGCAGCTTTTTGGGTGCATGCTCAGCTTGACGGCCAGTTGCCGGTAAAGTTTGGCGGTGCCCCCCAACGCGACCACATCTCTGGACTCGGCGTCTTTGCGCTCTTAGCTTTCATAGGCGTGATCATTGCGCTGGGCCTTTGGGCCACTATTCAGGCGAACGGTGCTTATATCAGTCAAAGTGCAGGCGTGACGGTGATCGTCGGACTCGCCGTCGCTTTCGCAATCGTTGCCGTCGCACCGTTTATCAAGGTAGGCGACCGTCTGCTCAAGAGCCTGCGCGACTCCAAATTGGTGCGATGGATAGGAGGTGTCGTCAGCAGCGTGGACGGCTGGTTGGTATTCTCTTTGGCTGGCGCATTTGGGGCGAGCCAAGAGACACTCTCGTCTAGATACGCTCTACTCGTCGGACACCTTTTGCCGAGCGCTATTCTGGGGTGGTACCTTCCTGCTCCGTGGGGCTTGGTGCCACTCGCATGGGCGTTTGTCGGAGCGATGTCAGTTGCGCGCCGCTGGGCCTGGATCGAAGAAGATCGCGAGAACGCGATGCTCAATCGACGCTTCGAAGGCGCACACATCAAAGTTGGGTTCAGCCAAGATTTAAGAGACGAAGCTCTCGTCGGCTTCATGTCGCTATTCTGGCTAGTACCGTTGGCGCTTCGTCAGGCGCACGTTGCACTAGGGGGCGACCTATTCCAACTCGCGCAACCAAGCACGCTGAACGATTTCTGGGCCTGGCTCAGCTTTTTTGGCACTGAACTCGCGAAGGCTGTGCCGTTTGTCGATTGGGCAGAGATATATCAGGTACGCGGCGATGCGCCGATTCACTTGGACGACGCGCAAGTGGGGGCCGCACAGCATGTGATCTTCGGAACTCGAATTGTCGTCGACTTGGTTTTCCTGGCAGCATTGCTTCAGGCGATCTCAATTTCGCAGCGAACCTCGAAACTGAAAGAGATGTTTTACAAGGATGGCACACTCAACCGCCTTGATCCCTTCACCGAGCTGAACGCGTTCAAGGGCCTCGTCGAGGGTGAGCGAGGTAACTGGCGGATGAAGGAGCCCATTCCGGAACCCTTCCTGTCTTACGACGAAGATCGACTTGAAGAACTGCAAATCGCGCATGAACATGGCGCCGTCGGTTTCGCAGCAGCGGACCTGATCCGACGCAACGCGCTTCGGACTCCTGAGTTGCTGGTCGTGTCCGAAGTTAAGAAGCCACGTCCAGACGTCGATAAGATCGAAGAGTACTTGGAGGCCGCGCGCGGCCAAGGCGACGCGCTTTCCGTCCACGACCTCAAAGCAGCTCACTACATTCTGAATACGTCCGCCACGCTGAAGAGTGTGAGAGAGCAGATCGCAAAAGTCATTGGAGACAATTGGCGAGCCAGCGGAGCAATCGGCGCACTATGCGACCTGGTAATTGGCGCAGCGAGAGATGGCCGAGCCGAAGTCCGCCTTATCGCGTTGCAGGGACTCTACTCCGCCGCCGTATCTGGCAATCGCGACGCACGCGTTACAATTCGATGGGCAGCTAACAATGAAACCGCCAATCGTCCTCGAGACTTGGCCGCATCATGGCTTCGAGATCATCCAGACTGGCTCGAAAACTAACTGGTGCCCTTCCCCTCAATCCGAGCCCAAACCCTGTCGTGCAGCACGAAGGCGACCGTCTGCACCGCCGGCTCGATCAAGCCGACGGCTAAAGCTGCGCGCCAGTCCTGCGTGATGGCGTAAGTGACCGCGATGGCGACCGTTAAGTGCATCAGGGAGTAGGAGCCGGTCTTCAGGGCCAAGCGCATGGGGCTTACCGCTATTGTTGCGAGTCGTTCGCAACTAGATAAAGCCGCGCCCGTCCCTGCGCAAGCGGTCGGCGCCGAAAATTCCGTCAGTGTCGCCGCGTGCATGGCAGCGCAGCGGCCCGTGCAATTGACGCCCGCCGCGACGCACTCCATTTCAGGCCATGGCTCAGCACGCATCTTCCGCTCCCGCTTCGAACGCGGTCCACGAGCGCGTACTCATCATCGATTTCGGATCACAGGTGACGCAGCTGATCGCGCGGCGCGTGCGCGAGAACGGCGTCTATTGCGAGATCCATCCGTACAACAAAGTCGACGGCGCCTTCCTCAAAGCCTACGCGCCGAAGGCGATCATCTTCTCGGGCGGACCGTCGAGCGTGCTCGAAGGCGAAAGCCCGCGGGCTACGGAAGAGGCGTTCAAACTCGGCCTGCCGATCCTGGCCATCTGCTACGGCCAGCAGACGATGCAAGTGCAGCTCGGCGGCGTTGTCGAAGGCGGGCACGCGCGCGAGTTCGGACGCGCGGATGTCGAGATCAAGAAGGCATCGCCGCTGTTTGAAGGCGTGTGGGAAGTTGGCGGCAAATATCCAGTGTGGATGAGCCACGGCGACCGCGTGACGAAACTCGCGGCGGGCTTCGAAGTCATCGCCACCAGCGAGAACGCGCCGTTCGCGATCGCCGTCGATGAGAAGCGCCGCTTCTACACGACGATGTTCCACCCCGAAGTCGTGCACACGCCGGACGGCGGCAAGCTCTTGCGCAACTTCACCCATCGCATCGCCGGCTTCAAAGGCGATTGGACGATGGCGGCGTTCAAGGACGAAGCCATCGCGCGCATCCGCGCGCAGGTCGGCGAAGGCAAAGTGATTTGCGGGCTTTCGGGCGGCGTGGATTCAAGCGTCGCGGCGGTGCTGATCCACGAAGCGATCGGTGATCGATTGACGTGCGTGTACGTCGACCACGGCTTGATGCGCAAAGGTGAGTCCGAACAAGTCGTTACCCTCTTCCGCGATCACTACAACATTCCACTGATCCATGCCGACGAAAGCGAACGCTTCCTCGGCGCACTCGAAGGCGTCAGCGATCCGGAAGTGAAGCGCAAGACAATCGGCAAGCTCTTCATCGATGTGTTCGAGGAGAAGGCGAAGTCAATCGGCGGCGCTGATTTTCTCGCGCAAGGCACGCTCTATCCGGACGTGATCGAAAGCGTGAGCGCGACTGGTGGGCCATCGGTGGTGATCAAGTCGCACCACAATGTCGGCGGCTTGCCGGAACGCATGAACATGAAACTGGTCGAGCCGCTGCGCGAGCTCTTCAAGGATGAAGTGCGCGCGCTGGGGCGTGAGCTGGGTTTGCCGGAGACGTTCGTTGGCCGTCACCCCTTCCCGGGGCCGGGCCTTGCGATCCGCGTGCCCGGCGAGATCACGCGCGAGAAGCTCGATATCTTGCGCGAAGCCGATGCGGTTTATCTCGATGAGATTCGCAAAGCCGGTTTGTACGACAAGATTTGGCAGGCGTTCGCGGTGTTGCTGCCGGTGCGCACGGTTGGCGTCATGGGCGATGGGCGGACGTATGAGTATGTCTGCGCGTTGCGCGCTGTGACCAGCACGGACGGCATGACGGCGGACTTCTTCCCCTACTCGATGGATTTCCTCGGCCGCGCCGCGACGCGCATCATCAACGAAGTGCGCGGCGTCAATCGCGTCGTGTACGACGTGACGTCGAAACCGCCCGGGACGATTGAGTGGGAGTGACCTAGTCGCGCATCGCGCTGAGTGGCGCGCCGATTTGACCAGCGACAAGCGCCGCCAGGATTTTTGGCGCCGGTGGTATGCGAGAGAGCGGCGCTACCACCCAATCGCGGAAGAGCGCGAAGGCTTTGCTGTCGGACTGATAGGCCGGCGTGAACATCCAGGACGCGGCTTGGTAGAGACGGATGTGCCAGAGGCGCAGACGCGCGTATTCGTCGAGCGCGGCGCTAAGATCGCTTTGCCAAGTGAGCGCGCGGGAGAGCGCGAGCGCATCGAGCAGCGCCATGTTCGCCCCCTGCCCGAGTTGCGGGCTGGTGCAGTGCCAGGAATCGCCGACGTGAACGGCGTCACGCGAAAGCGGCGAACTGAGCGTGCGGTGCGAATAGACGGCGAAAACGAGATCGTCGTGGCTCTGGATTTGCGCAAGCAGCGGCTCGGTTGTGGGCCAGAGTGTGCGGACTTCGTCTTTCCAATGATCGAGATCACCCGCGGCCCAAGCCGCGCGCTCCTCGTGCTTCAAGCTCCAGAAGAACGCGGCTTGGTTGTGCGATGCGCCTTTCAGGCGGCCAATCGGCATGACGCCGACCATCTTGCGCGCGTCGAGATAGCGTTGTTCGAGCGCTGCTGGATCGAAGCCATCGGCCCAGTCTAGGCTCGCCCAAAGCGCGCCGAAGGGCAGCGCTTGTCGTGCTGGCGTCGATAACGGCGAGCGCGCGCCGAGTGCGTCGATGATGAGATCGAAGCGCGGGCTATGCGCGCCGTCACCGAAGTGCAAGCGACCATCGCAAGCGGAGACGATGCGCCACCCGCTTTCGATCTCTACGCCTGATGTAAGCGCGGCGGCGTACAGCACTTGAAAGAGCGTGCCGCGATGTACGCCGAGACCTGACGGCGCATCGGCGCCGTGCGCATCGTAGCGGACATCGAGCACGACATTTTGGCGCGGCGTGTTGCGGCCGTGCAGACGCGTGATCGGTGCGCCGAGCGCCCGCAATGCGTCGCCGCACCCAATCTCATCGAGCACGGCCATCCCGACGGGCTGCATGATGATGCCAGAGCCCAGCGGGCGCGGACTTTCGAACTGATCGAAGATAACAACACGCGCGCCTTGTGCGCGCAGCAAGGCTGCGGCGCTTAAGCCCGCTACGCCGCAACCGGCAATGGCTATGTCGAGCCGCTTCATCATGCTTAGCAAAGATTAGTAACACTCATGAACGGCGCGCTAATGACGATGCGGCATGATGCCCGTCATGGCCGCGATTTCAGGCATCGAACCGGCAGTGGGCTTGCACCACAATCCGCCGCGTGAAGAGAAAGGAGGCCGCGCGGCCGCCGATTTCGGCGCGGCTGTGACGCATCGCGACGTCGTGCAAGAGCGCCTTCGCGTCGATCCCGCCGCTCTGATCGAGAAGCAGCGCGCCACACGCGCGATGCGCGCCGATGATGAGCCGCGACGGCAGAAGCTTCGCGATGAACGCTTGGCCGATCAGGAAGCGAAATTTGAGCGCAGGCGTTCCGGCAAGGGCAATCTGCTCGATATCGAAGTTTAGACGCGCTGCAGGACCGCGATGTAGAAGCCATCGCATCCGGTGAGCTTCGGCGTCATCTGCATGCCGACGGCGCGCACGTGTGCGGGCGCCGGCGATTTCACTTCCAGCGGCTTGAAGCCGCTTTCAGCGATGAAGGCGGAAACCTGGTCCTCGTTTTCTTCCGGCAACACCGAGCACGTCACATAGATCAGCTTGCCGCCTGGCTTGACCAAGGGTGCGGCCATCGCCAGCGCTTGGCGTTGTTCTTCAAGCCGCTTGGCGAGCGCGTTCGGGCGTAGGCGCCACTTTGAATCTGGGTTGCGGCGCCAGGTGCCAGAGCCGGTGCACGGCGCATCGACGAAGACGATATCCATACGATCGCGCAAATCTTCGAGTGCGTCCTTGGTGCGCAGCGGCGTACGGATTTGCAGATTGCGAACACCGGCGCGATCGGCGCGCTCCTTGATCGGTGCTACGCGGCGGCCATCGACGTCATAAGCGAAGATCTGGCCCTTGTTCTGCATCAACGCTGCAAGCGCCAGCGTCTTGCCGCCACCTCCAGCGCAAACGTCCGCGACTTGCATGCAGGGTTCAGCGCCGGAGATGAGCGCAGCGATCTGGCTGCCTTCGTCCTGCACTTCAAACCAGCCTTTGACGAAGGCTTGTTCCGTCGCCCACGGAAAAGTGCGGCCTTGCTTCCACGGAATTCGAACGCCCTCGGGCGCGTACGGCGTGGCTTGCGGCGGCTCGGTGAGCTTGGGGCTTTCGGCGAGCACTGCGATGACTTTGTCACGCGTAGCTTTGAGCGTGTTGCAACGCAGATCGAGCGATGCGGGGATGGCGAGCGCTGCGCCCTCTTCGGCGCGATCATCGCCGAAGGCGCGCGTGAAGCTCGCGTCGAGCCATTCGGGATAATCGCCGCGCACGTGCGGCGGCGCGTCGGCGATGCTGTCGCTTGCAAGTGCTGCGCGTTCGGCTTCGGTCGGCGGTGATGGCGCGTGCGGATCTTCGTAGACGCTTTGCTCAATCTGCTCGGCCGTCCAGCCGAAGCCCCAGCGCAACGCACCCCACACCCATGCGCGCGGTTCGTCATAGCCCATGCGCCAGGCGCTCGATTGCTTCCAGCGCAATGCGCCGAATACGAGATCGCCGATCTCAGCGCGGTCTTTCGAACCGGCGAAGCGATGCGAGAGCATCCACGCTTTCACCGCATCAGCGGCAGGTTGGCGCTGGTTTGAAAGCGAGGTGAGAATTTCGATGGCGGCTTGCTGCCGCGCGCCCGGACGCATGGGAGGAACCCCGTTAAAGCGAAGCGCTGTTAGCGCGTGATGGATTGGCCGAATACGAGCAAATTGCCGTCGGGCGCAAGCACGCACACCTCACGTTGACCATAAGGCTTATCGGCAGGCCCGTGAACGTGACCAAGCGGCATCGCGTCGAAGACGGGTCTCAGCTCCTGGTAGAGAGCTTCGATGTCTTCGACGTCGATATAATAGCTGAACCGACGATTGCCCTCAGGCGCGCCGTCGTCGCCCTGATTTTGCATCAACCTCACGCCCGCGCATTCGCGCTGCACATAGGCGTAGTCGCCCATCCGCACGTAGGCGGTGAAGCCAAGACTCTCGAAAAATGCCACAGCTTCGTTGATGTCAGGCACATGGATGAAGGGCGTGATACGAATGAAATTGCCCTTCTCCATCGCGCTTAGCTCCCTAGCGGGTAGTTCGGCGCTTCGCGCGTGATGGCGACGTCGTGGACGTGGCTCTCGCGCAAACCAGCGGAGCTGATCTTCACGAACCGCGCCTTCTCGCGCATCTCTTTCAGGTTCGCGGCGCCGACATAGCCCATCGAGGCGCGCAGGCCGCCGACCAGTTGGTGGATGATGTTCGCCACCGGGCCTTTGAACGGCACTCGGCCCTCGATGCCTTCCGGCACCAGCTTCATCTGATCGGTGACTTCCTTTTGGAAGTAGCGATCAGCCGAGCCGCGGGCCATCGCGCCCAATGAACCCATGCCGCGATAGGCTTTGTAGGATCGGCCTTGATAGAGGATCACTTCGCCGGGCGCTTCTTCCGAGCCCGCGAGCAGCGAGCCGATCATCGCGACTTCAGCGCCGCCAGCGAGCGCCTTGGCGAGATCGCCAGAGAACTTGATGCCGCCATCGGCGATCACCGGCACGTCGGCCTTCTGCGCGGCGCGCGCGGCGTCCATCACGGCGGTGAGCTGCGGCACGCCAACGCCAGCGACGATGCGCGTGGTGCAGATTGAGCCCGGACCGATCCCGACCTTCACAGCGTCTGCGCCCGCATCGATTAGAGCCTTCGCGCCATCGGCGGTGGCGACGTTGCCGGCGATAATTTGCGTCTTGTTGGATTCGCGCTTCACGCGCGCGACAGCGGCAAGCACCGCGCTTGAATGGCCGTGCGCGGTGTCGATGACGACAACGTCCGCGCCCGCTTCGATGAGCGCGAGCGAGCGTTCGTAACCTGCATCGCCGATCGTAGAGGCGGCGCCGACGAGCAAGCGGCCCTGCTCATCCTTGGCGCGCGCCGGGAATGCTTGCGCCTTTTCGAAATCCTTCACCGTGATGAGGCCAGCGACGCGGCCTGCATCGTCGACGACGATCACGCGTTCGATACGATGCTTGTGCAGGAGCTTCTTGGCTTCGCCCTCGTTCACGCCTTCGCGCACAGTGACGAGGTTATCCTTCGTCATCAGATCGGCGACGCGCTCGTTCATGTCAGCAAAGCGCATGTCGCGATTAGTGAGGATGCCGACAAGTTTTTTGCTATCGCGATCGATCACCGGGAAGCCCGAGATGCGGCGGGCTTCTTTGATTAGCACCACTTCGCCGACCGTCATGTCGGTGTGAATGGTGATGGGATCGATCACCATGCCGCTCTCGAACTTCTTGACCATCTTCACTTGGTCAGCCTGTTCGGCGGGTGTCATGTTGCGGTGAATGACGCCGAGGCCGCCTGCCTGCGCCATGGCGATGGCGAGCCGCGCCTCGGTGACGGTGTCCATGGCGGCGGAAATGAGCGGGATATTGAGGCTGATGCCGCGGGTCAGGCGCGTGGCGGTGTTGACGTCGGCGGGCAGCACATCGGACGCGCCCGGTTCGAGGAGCACGTCGTCAAAGGTCAAAGCTTCACGGATTTCCATGGACGGCTGGTAGAGATTCTCCGAGCCGCTGTCCAGTCACGCTGGCGGTTTGCGGCCCTGCGCTACGACATAGACTTCAGAGCTTTCCGCCCGGCTGGCCGGTGGTTTGGCGTGTTTTACGGTGGCGAAACCCTGCTTCAGGCGCGTCAGCAGCTCGGTGTCGAGGCCGCCTTGAAACGCCTTGGTGACGAAGGCGCCGCCGGGCGCGAGGTGCGCGAGCGCGAAATCGGCGGCGGCTTCGGCGAGCGCGCCGGTGCGAATCTGATCGGTTTTGGAATGGCCGGTGGTGTTGGCGGCCATGTCCGAGAGCACAAGGTCGGGCGGGCCGCCGAGCGCGTCCAGCAAGATGCGTGGTGTTTCTGGATCGAGCAGGTCGAGTTGGAAGAAAGTGACTCCGGTCAGCGGCTCGATCTCCAACAGATCGACGCCGACGATGCGCGCGGCGCCCTTCTGGACGGCGACCTGGGCCCAGCCGCCGGGGGCGGCGCCCAGATCGATCACGCGGGCGCCGCGCTTCAGCAGATGAAACTGCTGGTCGAGTTCAAGCAGCTTATAGGCCGCGCGGGCGCGGTAACCGTCGGCGCGGGCGCGGGCGACGTAAGGATCGTTCAAATGGCGCTTCACCCAATTGCGCGAGCTTTCGTCGAGCTTCTTGTTTTTGACGCGCGTCTGCAGCTGGCGCTGACCGTCGCCGCCTTTGGGCTTGCCGGTCCAGCGCCGCTTCGGGGGTTCTTCGTCACTCATGCGCTTGCGCCGTGCTTGGCCATCAGGCGCATTAGCACGCCTTCGCGCAGGCCGCGATCCGCGACGCGGATGCGCTTGGCCGGCCAGACGCGCAGCACCGCGTCGAGGATGGCGCCGCCGATGACGACCAGATCGGCGCGGTCTTTGCCGATGCACGGATTCAGTGCTCGCTCTTCACGCGATTGCTCGAGCAGCTTGGCGATAACGGCGCGGCAATCGCTGACGTCGAACCACATGCCATCGACCTTGGCGCGGTTGTAACGTGGCAGATCGAGGAAGACGCCGGCGAGGCTGGTCACGGTGCCGGAGGTGCCGATGATGTCGCCCTCGCCGCGCGCGAAGGCTTCGCGCAGATGCTGGGCCTGGCCGACTTCGGCGACGGTTTCGGCGAGGCGCGAGACGAGGGATTCGTACCAATCGGTGCGGTCGCCGGTTTCTGGTTCGGGATCGTCTTCAGCGAGCGTCACTACGCCGAGCGGGCATGTGCCCCAGGAGACGATCGGCGGATCGAGGCCGGCTTGGATCACCGCCTTCGGCGAGACCCACGACATTTCAGTCGAGCCGCCGCCGATGTCGACGATCATGGCGTGCGGGCTTTCGGCCTCCAGCAGCGTGCCGCAACCAAGCACCGAGAGCCGCGCTTCTTCTTCCGCGCTGATCACATCGAAACGGAGGCCTAGATCCTTCTCGATGCGGTTGAGGAAAACCTCTCCGTTCGCAGCAGCGCGGCACGCTTGCGTGGCGACACAACCGACAGCAACGGGAGAGCGGGCTTCAATGCGCTGTGCGCACGCCATCAAAGCCTGGTACGCACGCGCCATCGCGCCTTCGCTCAAACGCCCAGTATGCGCGAGCCCTTCGCCCAAGCGCACGATGCGCGAGAAGCCATCGACGACCCGCAACGAGCCGTCAGCGTTTTGCGCCGCCATCAGCAGGCGGCAATTGTTGGTGCCCAGGTCGAGCGCTGCGAAAATCGGCGCACGCGACCGCGGGCCAGAACGGTCATCGCTGCGCGACGACTGCGTCCGCCCATCATTGACCATCGTAAACGTCCGCGCGGGCTGGCGCCCGCAAATTGCCTATTCCCGGTGATGGTAACCGTTTCCGGACCGCGAGACACCCCGGATTCGCCGGGTTTTCGCCCCGATCTGGCGTATGCGCGCCCGCCAGGACACACATATTCGTGTGCATGGCTCCAATGCTTGTTGGCCGCGTTACTCCTACCTACCTTACTCAAGCGAGAGATGAGGAGGTAACAAAGGAGGAGAAAATGCAGGAAGCGAAATTCTCCATCGGTCAAGTGGTGCGCCACAAGCTATTCCCGTTTCGGGGCGTCGTATTCGACGTCGATCCGGAATTCTCAAACACGGAAGAATGGCTGGAAGCGATTCCGGAGCCTGTACGGCCGGACCGAAAGCAACCTTTCTACCATCTCTTCG